>NZ_CP101505.1:1447500-2647500 GCF_024362345.1 Polaribacter dokdonensis
CATTTCACCGCTACACTACACATTCTATCTACTTCCATATGACTCAAGTCAACCAGTATCAAAGGCAGTTCCATAGTTAAGCTATGGGATTTCACCTCTGACTTAATTGACCGCCTGCGGACCCTTTAAACCCAATGATTCCGGATAACGCTCGGACCCTCCGTATTACCGCGGCTGCTGGCACGGAGTTAGCCGGTCCTTATTCTTACAGTACCGTCAAGCTGCTACACGTAGCAGTGTTTCTTCCTGTATAAAAGCAGTTTACAACCCATAGGGCAGTCTTCCTGCACGCGGCATGGCTGGGTCAGAGTTACCTCCATTGCCCAATATTCCTCACTGCTGCCTCCCGTAGGAGTCTGGTCCGTGTCTCAGTACCAGTGTGGGGGATCTCCCTCTCAGGACCCCTACCTATCGAAGTCTTGGTAAGCCGTTACCTTACCAACTAACTAATAGGACGCATAGTCATCTTTTACCGATAAATCTTTAATTACAAAGTGATGCCACTTCGCAATACTATGGGATATTAATCTTCATTTCTAAAGGCTATCCCCCTGTAAAAGGTAGATTCTATACGCGTTACGCACCCGTGCGCCGGTCGTCATCTAGTGCAAGCACTAATGTTACCCCTCGACTTGCATGTGTTAAGCCTGCCGCTAGCGTTCATCCTGAGCCAGGATCAAACTCTTCATTGTATATTTTAAATAATATGAATGAATAAGTTTCAAAAGAATTACATTAATCTAAACTAATGTGGTTATTCTACTCTTTGTTTACGCTGTCAATTTCAATATTTTCAATGAACTTATTTGAACTAAAAATTAAATATCTCTCAACCTAATCTTAATATCAAACTCTGTAGAAATGATAGAATCGAACTATCTAAAATTGTTAAATCTTATTCCAAAATCTCTCTGAACGTTTTCGCTGTTTTTGTTAGCGGGTGCAAATATATAAACTATTTTAATTCTGACAATAAAAAAATAAATTATTTTTAATTTTATTTTTTAACCCCTAAAAACTTGAACTTTTTTCCGAAAAAATCGGACTGCAAAGATACTACTAAATAACTTTACAAACCTAATTAAATTTGAAAAAATTTTAAACCAAATCAAAACTTAAATCCCCCTCAAAAAAAAACCAAAAACAACATCTCAATGAACTAAACTAACATACTCATATTTCCGTTAGCGGGTGCAAATATACAACTCATTTCTATTCCCACAACTATTTATCAATAAAAAATAAAACCTTTTTTGAAACTAAATCACAAACCTCTCAAAACATGAAACTTATAACAATAAAAAAAATGAAAAATCTGGAAAGAAAATAAAACAACTTCGTCAAAAATGATTTATTATCTATATTTCTACAATCTCTCAAAGTAATGTAATCATCAAGATCCATTTTAGAACTAAATTATACTCTAAAAAACATGGTTATATTAAGTATACATATATATTGTATTAAAAATTGTTTTCTAATATCTTTGCAGTTCAAATTTAAGACGATAAATGATTAAGATTACTTTACCAGATGGAAGTATTAAGGAGTTTGAAAAAAATAGCACTCCTTTTGACGTAGCTAAAAGCATAAGTGAAGGATTGGCGAGAAATATTATTTCTGCTAGTTTTAATGGAATAACAGTTGAAACCACTACCCCATTAACCACAGATGGATCTTTAATACTTTATACGTTTAATGACAACGAAGGTAAAAAAGCTTTTTGGCATTCTTCTGCTCACGTTTTAGCTGAAGCCATATTAAGTTTTCATCCAAATGCAAAGTTAACTATTGGACCTGCCATTGATAATGGGTTCTATTATGACTTAGATTTAGGTGAAGAAACAATTTCAGAAAAAGATTTTTCAGCTATTGAAAAGAAGTTTCTAGAGATTGCAAGAGGAAAACATCAATTTAAAATGAGAGAAGTATCTAAAGCAGATGCTTTGTCATTATATAAAGAAGAGAATAATCCATATAAAGTTGAGTTAATCGAAAACTTAACAGATGGAGATATTACTTTTTGCGACCATAGCAATTTTACAGACTTATGTAGGGGAGGTCATATTCCAAATACAGGCATCATTAAAGCAATCAAAATAATGAATGTTGCTGGCGCCTATTGGAGAGGTGATGAAAAGAATAATCAGTTAACTCGTGTTTACGGAATAAGTTTCCCTAAACAAAAAATGCTAACTGAATACCTAGAATTATTAGAAGAGGCAAAAAAACGCGATCATAGGAAACTAGGTAAAGAATTAGAATTATTTACCTTCTCTCAAAAAGTTGGTGCAGGTTTACCTTTATGGCTACCAAAAGGAGCTGCTTTACGTGAACGTTTACAAAATTTCCTAAAAGCTGCTCAGAAAAAAGCAGGTTATGAAATGGTGATGACACCACATATTGGTCAGAAAGAATTATATGTAACCTCTGGTCATTACGAAAAATATGGTGAAGATAGTTTTCAGGCAATAAAAACCCCTAAAATGGATGAGGAGTTTTTACTAAAACCAATGAACTGCCCTCATCACTGTGAAGTATACAACTTTAAACCTTATTCATATAAAGATTTACCAAAACGATTTGCAGAATTTGGTACTGTATATAGGTATGAACAAAGTGGAGAATTGCATGGTTTAACAAGAGTAAGAGGTTTTACACAAGATGATGCTCATATCTTTTGTACTCCAGAACAATTAGATCAAGAATTCAAAGAAGTAATAGATTTAGTGCTTTATGTTTTCGGTTCTTTAGGATTTGAAGATTTTACAGCACAGGTTTCTATTAGAGACATGGATAACCTCGATAAATATATAGGTGATGTTGAAACTTGGGAAATTGCAGAAAATGCCATTATCTCTGCAGCAAAAGATAAAGGATTAGATTATGTAATTGAAGAAGGTGAAGCTGCTTTTTACGGTCCTAAATTAGACTTTATGGTTAAAGATGCATTAGGTAGAAGTTGGCAATTAGGTACAATTCAGGTTGATTACAATTTACCTAAACGTTTTGATTTAACGTATACAGGCTCTGACAATCAATCTCACAGACCAGTAATGATTCATAGAGCACCATTTGGATCTATGGAACGATTCATTGCTGTATTGCTAGAGCATACAGGTGGTAATTTCCCACTTTGGTTAACTCCAGAGCAAGTTATTATACTGCCAATCAGCGATAAATATCAAAAATATACCGAAAAAGTTTTAGAATCGTTAGAAAATTCCGAAATTCGCGCCCTCGTAGACGACAGAAGTGAAAAAACCGGCCGTAAAATACGAGATGCAGAAGTGAGTAAAATACCTTTTATGGTTATTGTGGGAGAGAAAGAAGAACAAGATGGCACAGTTTCTGTAAGAAAACATGGAGAAGGTGATATTGGAACTTTTACAATTGAAGAATTTAAATCTTTAATTAAGGAAGAAGAAAGTAAAACATTAAAGAAATTTAAGTAAATTTGAATTTCATCAAAAAAATAAAAAACTGGAAAACAGTTATACGTTAAATTTAAAATTATAAGTCATAGCAATTAGAAGAAGCAGGTCTAGAAGACCATTAAGAGTAATCAAAGAAGATCAACACAGAATTAACGACAAAATTAAATATGTTGATGAAGTTCGTGTGGTTGGAGACAATGTAGAAGTTGGTGTATATCCTTTAGCAAAAGCTAAAGAGATGGCAAGAGAACAAGAATTAGATTTAGTTGAAATTTCACCTAAAGCAAAACCTCCTGTTTGTAAAATTATTGATTACAAGAAGTTCTTGTATGAGCAGAAAAAACGTGAAAAAGCTTTAAAATCTAAAGCAACCAAAGTTACCATTAAGGAAATACGTTTTGGACCTCAAACTGATGAGCATGATTATGAATTTAAAAAGAAACATGCAATTAAGTTCTTACAAGATGGGGCTAAATTAAAAGCTTTCGTTTTCTTTAAAGGACGATCAATTATCTTTAAAGAGCAAGGGCAAATTTTATTACTAAAATTAGCTCAAGAATTAGAAGATTATGGTAAAGTAGAGCAATTACCAAAATTAGAAGGTAAACGTATGATTATGTTTATTGCTCCTAAAAAATCAAAATAAAAAGTTCTTAAAGAACTAAAGGTTTAGAGTTTAAAAGTTTAGTAAAATAAACTTTTAAACTTTTTGAGTCTTTACAAATTAAGAAAAACAATATTAAGCAAGTTAAAACGAAGGAGAAATGCCTAAAATGAAAACAAAATCTAGTGCCAAAAAACGATTTAAAGTTACAGGTACTGGTAAAATCAAAAGAAAGCACGCGTTTAAAAGTCACATCTTAACAAAGAAGTCTAAAAAACGTAAATTAAAGCTAACTCATGATACTTTAGTACACAAGTCTGATGAGCCTAGCATTAAGCAAATGTTAAACTTAAAATAACTAGTTTAACCAGGGAATTTAATTATTAACCATGGAGTTAGGCCTAAACAAAAGTATTCTTAACAGAATCGCCTACTACAAAACACATTGAAATTATGCCAAGATCAGTAAATTCAGTAGCCTCAAGAAATAGAAGAAAAAAAATCTTGAAGGCAGCAAAAGGTTACTTTGGACGTAGAAAAAACGTTTATACAGTAGCAAAAAACGCGGTTGAAAAAGGTATGCTATATGCATATAGAGACCGTAAAAACAATAAGAGAAACTTCCGTTCTTTATGGATAACGCGTATTAACGCTGCAGCTCGTTTAAACGGAATGTCTTACTCACAGTTTATGGGTAAAGTTAAAGCTAACAATATTCAGTTAAATCGTAAGGTTTTAGCAGATTTAGCAGTTAACAACCCAGACGCTTTTAAGGCAGTTGTAGAGAAAATCAAATAAATAATAATACTTGCTTATAACAAAAACCCAAACGTAACGTTTGGGTTTTTTTAATACATTTACATTTTAAAGTACACCTAATGAAATCAAGAATATTAACATTACTATTTATATTAACAAGCGTAACATTTTTTGCTCAAGAAGAAGTAAAAGAAGATAATTCTATTAAAGGACAGTTTGATAAAATTTACAGAACATCTACCACTTATCAGGTTTACAAAGTAATTTCAAAAGAAAAATACGAAAAGTTAAAAGCTAATGTTTTAGATTCATTGCGTAAATCCGAAAAAACGATTTCTGAGAAAGACAATTTGTTAAAATCAGAAAGAAATAGTATTGAAAAACTAAATACAGATTTAGAAAAAACTAAAGAAGAACTAGAATTAGCTTTAGCTAAAGAAAACTCAATATCATTATTAGGTTTTCAAGTTAGTAAAGTTACCTATAACTTAGTTTTATGGTTAATTATAATAGTACTAGCTTTAGCATTAGCTTTCTTTGTTTTTAAATTTTCTAAAAGTCATATTTTAACAAAAGAAGCAAAAGAAAATTTAGAAACTGTAGAAGAAGACTTCGAAAATCATCGTAAGAAATCTTTAGAAAGAGAGCAGAAACTAAGAAGACAATTACAAGACGAAATTAATAAGCAAAGAAATAGTTAAGCTTATCAATTTTATCCTTCAATAATTCTTTAACCCTTTTTGATTTTTAATGATAATTATACATCAAAATTCATTATTCGTATCTTAAATTTATTAGTATCGTAATTTTAATGTGCTTTGTTAAATCGTAAAAGTTTTTGTATTAGTTAATTAGTATTTACTTATCTTAAGGGTCGTAAACCAACTAACTTAAAAACTTTTTACAAACCTTATGAAAGCCCTTTTTTTTACAAGAGAATTTCCTCCTTATGTTTATGGAGGTGCAGGTGTTCATGTAGAATATTTAGCAGATGAATTATCTAAATTAATGAAGGTTGATGTTCGTTCTTTTGGAGATCAAGATGAGAACCAACCCAATTTAAATGTAAAAGGTTTTCCATATGAAAATGCGCTTTTCAATGATTCCGATTCTAAGCTAAAAGCCGTTTTTCAAACTCTTAGCACCAATTTACAAATGAATGCAGAAGCTATAGATGCAGATGTTGTGCATTGCCATACTTGGTATGCACATTTTGCAGGTATTGTTGCCAAGCTTTGTTATGGTGTACCCTTAGTTATTACAACACATTCTTTAGAACCACTTCGTCCTTGGAAGAGAGAACAGCTAGGTAATGGTTATGACGCTTCTTCTTGGATAGAAAAAACAGCCATTGAAATGGCTGATGCACTTATTGCTGTATCTGAAGAAACTAAAGAAGACGTTTTAAAACATTTTAATGTTGATGAAGAAAAAGTTAAAGTAATTTACAATGGCATTAATTTACAAGAGTATGTGACTACCTCTGAAACAGATACTTTAGACGAATACAAAATTGATAAAACAAAGCCTTATCTTCTTTTTGTTGGTAGAATAACAAGACAAAAAGGGATTATACATTTAGTAAATGCTATAAAATACATAAATCCAGAAACTCAAATTGTACTTTGTGCTGGTGCTCCAGACACTAAAGAAATTGGAGAAGAAATGGAATCTGCAGTCAATGAAGTTCAGAAAACACGTAAAAACGTTATTTGGATTGATAAGATGGTTACCAAAAAAGAAATTATTCAATTATACTCACATGCAGCAGTATTCTGTTGCCCATCTATTTACGAACCCTTTGGAATTATAAATATTGAAGCAATGGCTTGTGATACAGCTGTTGTTGCGAGTGCAGTAGGTGGTATTAAAGAAGTAGTTGTTCATAATGAAACAGGTCTACTAATTCCTGTAGAACAACAAACATCTGCACCCTTTGAACCTGTGAATCCAGATAAATTTGCAAAAGATTTGGCTGAGGGTGTTAACACACTAATCCAAAATCCTGAGTTAAGAGAGTCTATGGCTAAAAAGGGTAGAGAAAGAGTAGAACAATATTTTGATTGGATAGCAATTGCAAAACAAGTAGAAGCATTATATAAAACATTAAAAAAGTAAATTGAAATGATAAACAACAAAGTACTTGGTATTATTTTAGGAGGTGGACAAGGTTCTAGATTATATCCATTAACTAAAGACAGATCTAAACCAGCTGTGCCAATTGCTGGTAAATACAGGTTAGTAGATATCCCAATCTCTAACTGTATTAATTCAGATATTAAAAGAATGTATGTTTTAACTCAATTTAATTCAGCTTCTCTAAATAAACATATCACTAACACATTTCACTTTAGTTTTTTTAGTTCTGCGTTTGTAGATGTTTTAGCTGCAGAACAAACTATTCATAGTGATAAATGGTTTCAAGGAACTGCAGATGCTGTTAGGCAAAGCATGCATCACTTTTTATCTAATGATTTTGAGTACGCTTTAATACTTTCTGGAGACCAATTATATCAAATGGATTTTAATGATATGATTAAAAAACACGAAGAAAGTGGCTCTGAAATTACTATTGCAACTTATCCTGTAAATGCCAAAGATGCTACCTCATTTGGTATTTTAAAAACCAATGATGATAATGTAATTACATCATTTATAGAAAAACCAGAAGCTAAATTACTTCCTGATTGGACCTCAGATGTAGGTGAAGCTATGAAAGCTGAAGGTAGAGATTACTTAGCTTCTATGGGTATTTATATTTTTAATAGAGATTTATTAAAAAAATTAATGGATAACCCAGATACCAACGATTTTGGAAAAGAAATTATACCTCAAGCCATTCAAGAACATAAAACATTAAGCTACCAATATGAAGGATATTGGACAGATATTGGAAACATCGATTCTTTCTTTGAGGCAAATTTAGGGTTAACAGACGATGTACCTAAATTTAATTTATATGATGATAAAAAGAGCATTTATACAAGAGCTAGAATTTTACCTACATCAAAATTATCTGGAACAATCTTAAACAAAGCTTTAGTTGGTGATGGTTGTATTATTCATGCAGAAAAAATAGAACGTTCAGTAATTGGAATTCGATCTAGAATTGGTAAAAATTCATTGATTTCTAACACATATATGATGGGTAATGATTATTACGAATCACTTGAAGATGTAGAAAAAAATAAGGTAGATATTATGATGGGTATTGGAGATCGATGCTACATTCATAATTGTATCGTAGATAGAAATTGTAGAATTGGAGATGATGTACGAATAAATGGTGGTACACATATAAAAGATATAGAAACAGATACATACATGGTTAAAGAAGGTATTGTTGTTATAAAGAAAGATGCAACTATACCTAAGGGAACAATTATAGGATAATAAATAACCGAATTAGATTTTTTGTATGCAAGATCAAAGTAGAATTGTTATAGAAAATATTGCTCCTCAACTAAATTGTGGAGCTGTTTTTATAAAACGAGTTGTAAACGAAATTGTAAATGTTACTGCAGATGTTTTAGTAGATGGGCATGATGTTTTACAAGCAAGTGTTTTATATAAACATGAATCAGAAAAAACATGGTCAGAAACTAGAATGCAAGATTTAGGCAATGATGTTTATTCAGCTAGTTTCACAACAGCCAAACAAGGTTATTATACTTACAAATTACAAGGTTGGGTAGACTATGCATTAAATTGGCAACATGGAATTGAGCGTAAAATTGATGATCATCAACATGTAAGTTCTGAACTGTTAGAAGGGGCTGAATTACTAAACAATATTAAAGGTAAATTAAGTAAAGATGAAAAAGCTTACCTAACTCATTTAAAAAATATATTTAAAAATAAAGACAGTTATAGTGAAGCTATTTCAGAAGCTACATCAAACAAATTAAAATCACTTTTTATAGCTTACCCAGAAAAACTTTTAACACATACCTCTAAAGAATTACAGGTTTATGTTGATAGAGAAAAAGCTCGTTTTTCTACTTGGTATGAATTCTTTCCACGTTCATCTTCCGAAATAGAAGGTAAACATGGTACTTTTAAAGACTGTCATAGACTGCTACCAAGAATAGCAGACATGGGTTTTGATACTTTATACTTTCCTCCTATTCATCCAATAGGTGAAGTAAATAGAAAAGGTAAAAACAACACAACAAACGCTTTAGAAGGAGATGTTGGTTCAACTTGGGGTATTGGTTCTAAACATGGAGGTCATAAAGACATTCACCCAGAATTAGGTTCTTTAGAAGATTTTAAAACATTAGTTTCAGAGGCAAAATCTATGGGAATAGAAGTAGCTATGGATTATGCTTTACAAGCAGCTCCAGATCATCCTTGGGTTACAGATCATCCAGATTGGTTTAAATGGAGGCCAGATGGAACTGTGCAATATGCAGAAAATCCACCTAAAAAATACCAAGATATTTTACCAATTTATTGGGAAAGCAAAGACTTTAAAAACCTATGGAAAGAATGTTTAGACACATTATTCTATTGGATAGATTGTGGAGTTAATGTATTTAGAGTAGATAATCCTCATACAAAACCTTACTATTTTTGGGGATGGATTATTGAGCAAGTGAAGGCAAAACATCCAAATGTTTTATTTTTAGCAGAAGCATTTACCAAACCAAAAGTAATGCATCAGTTAGCAAAACAAGGTTACACACAATCGTATACTTATTTTACTTGGAGAGACTCCAAACATGAACTCATTGAGTATATGAACGAGTTAACACAAACTGATCAAAAAGAATACATGAGGCCAAATTTCTGGCCAAATACACCAGATATTAATCCTTTTCATTTGCAAGATGCACCTGAATCTAAATACATTCAGAGATATGCATTGGCTGCAACATTAAGTTCTAATATTGGAATTTATGGGCCAGTTTTTGAGCAAATGATAGATACACCAATTGTTGGTAAAGAAGAATATTACATGTCAGAGAAATTCCAACTTTGTCATTATGATTGGACAGTAGAAAATAATGTTACTGGTATTATTACAAAGGTGAATCAAATTAGAAAAGCATGTTCATCTTTACAACAAACTAATAATATTAAATTTTTAGAAACTGGTAATGATCAATTAATTGCATTCTACAAATGGGATGGAAATAAATCTGATGAAACAATTACAGTAATAAGTTTAGATGCACATCATTCTCAAACAGGCTCTGTTCAATTACCAATGCATGATTTAGCAATTCATCATGGACAAAAAATAGAGGTAAAAGACCTTATTACCAATAACTCTTACAATTGGTATAATGAATGGAATTATATAGAATTACATCCCAATTTACCATTCCATATTTTTAAAATTAATAAGTAAAACTTATGAATAAAACAGCTTCTAAAACTAATTCTGCTCTTTTTTCTTCTTCCAATACTTGGGAAGAATTAATAGAAGATAAAACTTTTGTTGCTGTTTTTCTGTCTGATGTTTTAGAAGAATATATACAAAAACAACGTTGGTATGGAGGTAAATCTAGTAGTTTAAAATACATTGAACTTAGTGAGTATTTTAGAATTCAACAAGATGATGAAGTTTATTTTGGTTTAATAATAGAAGTTAATTTTGTAGAAGCATTTTATCACCATTATTTTCTACCAATATCATTTGTGTCTGATGAAAAGTTCGCAAGAGAAAGTAGAATTTTACCTATTCAATTAAAAAATCAGAAAGGGTTCATTATAGATGCAATGCATTTAGAATCTTTTAGAAAGGTGGTTTATCAGCGTATAAAAAATGCGTTGCCTATAGATAAAACTCCAGTTCAATATCATAAAACAGAAGGTTTCGAATTTCCTGCTTATAAAAGTTCAAAGTTTCTAGGAGCAGAACAGAGCAATACATCTATTATCTATAATGATAAATATATTTTAAAATTCTTTAGAAGAATTTATGCAGATAAAAATCCTGACTATGAAATGAGTCGATTTTTATCTCACAGAAAAGAATTTAAACATACACCTACTTACTTAGGTAGTATTAACATTATTGATTCTGAAAACACCAATATAACTATTGGTTTAATGCAGAAAATGGTACCTAATAAAGGTGATGCTTGGGAGTATTTTTTAAAAGAAATTCATAAAATCTATAAAACTATAGATTACAAGGAAATTGCTTTTACTGATTTACCAGATATTGAAATGTTTAGCAGAACAAAAATTTCTGAAGTAGCTCCAGAAATTATAGATTGGATTGGACTTAACCTTCTCTCGAAAGTAAAATTACTAGCACAAAGAACCGCAGAAATGCACATTGCATTAGGCTCTGAGTTTGAAGACACCTCTTTTACTCCTACTCGTTTTAATGGAGATTATACTGTTTGGTTAAAAAACAGGCTTACTTATCAATTTCAAAATAGGCTAAACTTAACCGAAAACAACCTTCATAAATTAGAAGGATATTCTTTAGAGCTAGCAAAAGAATTTTTAGAAAACAAAAACAATATTAGAAAACGTTTGGTAAATTTTGATTGGACAAAATTAAAAGGAGAACGCATTCGAATTCATGGAGATTATCATTTAGGTCAAATTCTAGTACAAAATGATGATTTCTGTATCCTAGATTTTGAAGGAGAACCAGAAAGTACCATTAGAGATCGAAAAGTAAAACAACCACCATTAAAAGATGTAGCTGGTTTATTTAGGTCTTTTCATTATGCAATATACTCTACAATATTTAATCATCAAGATGAATATAAATTAGAAAAAGAAGAACTTTTTAAATTTGCAGAATTACTTTACAAATATTTTGTGGCTGTATTTTTAGAAACCTATAGAGCTGTAACACAAGAAAATAACCTTTCTATTGGTTACAGACATGAACGCAGATTTTTATTAGAATATTGCTTGTTAGAAAAAGCAATTTATGAGTTAGGTTATGAACTCAATTCAAGACCAAAATGGACAATTATTCCATTAAAAGGTATTGCAAACATTATGAATTCATAAAATTATGGCAAATACAAAAGTACATAGTCTTTTTACTGATTTTGATATTGATCTTTTCAAAGCAGGAAAACACTATAGATTATATGAAAAATTCGGATCTCACATCATAACAGTAGATAATGAGATAGGCACCTATTTTGCAGTTTGGGCTCCAAGTGCAAAAAAGGTTTCTGTAATTGGAGATTTTAATTTTTGGTTAGCAGAAGACCATCAATTAAATGTTAGATGGGATGGAAGTGGAATTTGGGAAGGTTTTATTCCTGGAGTGCAAAAAGGTGCAACCTACAAATACAAAATAGAAAATTCTGATAATAATACAACAACAGAAAAAGCAGATCCGTTTGCAAGAAGGTGTGAACATCCACCAAAAACAGCATCACAAGTTTGGGATGATGATTATAAATGGAAGGACAAAGAATGGATGAAAAACCGAAAGAAAAACAATGCTTTAGATGCACCTTTTTCTGTTTATGAAGTTCATCTAGGTTCTTGGAAAAAGCAAGTTGAAGAAAATCGTTTTTTAAGTTATATAGAATTAGCAGATGAATTGGTGGCTTATGTAAAAGAAATGAATTTTACACATGTAGAATTTATGCCAATTATGGAGTATCCTTATGATCCAAGTTGGGGGTATCAACTAACAGGTTACTTTGCACCAACTTCACGTTTTGGATATCCAGATGAATTTAAACAATTGGTAGATACTTTTCATGAAAATGGAATAGGAGTTTTACTAGATTGGGTACCCTCTCATTTTCCTTCAGATGATCATGGTTTAGGCTTTTTTGATGGCTCTCATTTATACGAACATCCAGACAGAAGAAAAGGTTATCATCAAGATTGGAAAAGTTTAATTTTTAATTATGGTAGAAACGAAATAAAAGCATTTTTAATAAGTAATGCCATTTTTTGGTTAGACCAATATCATGCAGATGGTTTAAGAGTAGATGCTGTTGCTTCTATGTTATTCTTAGATTATTCAAGAGAAGAAGGTCAATGGGAACCAAATATCTATGGAGGAAGAGAATATTTAGAAGCCATAGATTTTATTAAAGATATGAATGCTACTGTTTATGAAGCTTTTCCTGATGTGCAAACAATTGCTGAAGAATCTACTTCTTTCCCAAAGGTATCTAGACCCATTTATGATGGTGGTTTAGGTTTTGGAATGAAATGGATGATGGGTTGGATGCATGATACATTAGGTTATTTTCAGAAAGAGCCTGTGTATAGAAAACATCATCAGAATGAATTAACATTTGGCTTAAACTATGCTTTCTCTGAGAATTTTATGTTACCTCTTTCTCATGATGAAGTTGTGTATGGTAAAAAATCGATTGTGGATAAAATGCCTGGGGATGAATGGCAAAAATTTGCAAATTTACGTTTGCTATATAGCTTTATGTACACACATCCAGGAACTAAATTATTGTTTCAAGGAGGTGAATTTGGACAAACCTCAGAATGGAATTTTGAAGGCAGTTTGGACTGGCATTTACTAAATTATGATGTTCATAAAGGAGCTCAAACTCTGGTAAAAGATTTAAATAAATTATACAAAACAGAACCTGCATTATTCGAAAAGCAATTTAGCCATGAAGGTTTTGAATGGATAGATCATTCTGATCATCAAAATTCTGTAATGAGCTACATTAGAAAAGGTAATAACGAAAAAGACAACCTTTTAATAATTCTTAACTACACTCCTATTCCTAGAGAGGAATATAGAATTGGCTTGCCAAAGAAAGGAACTTTAATAGAAGTTTTTAATAGTGATGCTACTAAATATAATGGAACTGGTAATTTTAAAACAGAAAAATTAAGTTCTGACAATAAAGAATGGAATGGAAGAGAAAACTCGATTGCCATTAACTTGCCTCCATTAGGAATGCTTGCATTTAAATATAAGTAAAATCGAGCCACTTTTTTATTGAAATAGTCTTAGAACAATATCAATAAAAAGTGGTTTTATTGCATACTTCATAACCAAAACTAGTTTTAATTACGACTTCAAAAAAACTCTCTTTTTTAGGGAAAAGAAATGCTATTCTATTTATTTTTAAATAAATAAGCAATATTTTTACAACCAACATTAGCCAATTCTAAGTAATGTTTCACCTTTATTTTAAGTTGAAAATTGTTTATTATTAGCATCAACATAATCAAAATTTATTATGATTGTAAATACAGAATTAGAACAAAAAGGAAATTTATTTCCAAACGAAATTATAAAATATAAAAAAGACGTAGACACACTTTACTTCACCACAAAAAACAATGTAGTATTACAAGTTACAGTGGTTAGAGACAGTGTTATTCGATTTAGATATTCAACTACAGGTAAATTCGAGAAAGATTTTTCTTATGGAGTTACCATTCATGCATCTAGAGGATACAATTTCTTGAATGTGTCTGAAGATGAAACACATTATATAATTGTAACCTCTAAATTAGTATGCAAAGTAGAAAAAGAAAGTTTACAAGTAAGCTTGTTTGATGCTTTAGATATGAGCTTAATTAATGAAGACGAAATTGGTTTTCACTGGGAAGAAAGTTACGAATTTGGTGGAGACATCGTAAAAATGAGTAAAACTTGCCAAAAAGCGGAAAGTTTTTATGGTTTAGGAGATAAGCCAGTAGATGTGAATATGAAAGGAAAACGTTTTGAAAACTGGGCAACAGATTCTTATGCGTTTGGTAAACATACAGATCCTATATATAAGGCAATACCTTTTTATACAGCTATTCAGAATAATAAGGCCTATGGAATTTTCTTTGATAATACATTTAAAACACATTTCGATTTTGCTCAAGAAAGAAGAAATGTAACTAGTTTCTGGGCTCAAGGAGGTGAAATGAATTACTATTTCATTTATGGTCCAAAAATGGAAGATGTCGTTGCTAATTATACAGATTTAACTGGTAAACCTCACACAATGCCTCCATTATGGGCATTAGGTTTTCATCAATGTAAATGGAGTTATTATCCAGAAAGTAATGTAAAACAAATCACAAAAACATTTAGAGATTTACAAATACCATGTGATGCTATTTATTTAGACATTGATTATATGGATGGCTTTAGATGTTTTACTTGGGATAAAAATCATTTTCCAGATCCAAAAAGAATGGTGAAAGAGTTAGAAGAAGATGGTTTTAAAACTGTAGTAATTATAGACCCAGGAATTAAAATAGATTTAGAATACGATGTTTTTAAAGAAGCCTTAGATAAAGATTATTTCTGTAAAAGAGCAGATGGGCCTTATATGAAAGGAAAAGTTTGGCCAGGAGAATGTTATTTTCCAGATTATACCAAACCAGAAGTTAGAGAATGGTGGTCTGGTTTATTTAAAGAGTTGATAGAAGATATAGGCGTAAAAGGTGTTTGGAATGACATGAATGAGCCAGCTGTAATGGATGTGCCAAACAAATCTTTTCCTAATGATGTAAGACATGATTATGATGGCAACCCTTGTTCTCATAGAAAAGCGCACAATATTTATGGTACACAAATGGCACGTGCTACCTATCATGGTTTAAAGAAGTATGCGTATCCTAAAAGACCATTTGTAATTACAAGATCTGCATATTCAGGTGCTCAAAGATATACATCTACTTGGATGGGTGATAACGTTGCAACTTGGGAACATTTAGCAATTGCCAATAACCAAGCACAAAGAATGGCAATGTCTGGGTTCTCTTTTGCAGGTTCAGATATTGGTGGTTTTGCAGAACAACCTCAAGGAGAATTATTTGCAAGATGGATTCAACTAGGAGTTTTCCATGCATTTTGTAGAGTACATTCTTCTGGAGATCATGGAGATCAAGAACCTTGGGTATTTGGTGATGAAATTACAGATATTGTTAGAAAATTTGTTGAGTTAAGATATCAACTATTACCATATTTATATACTGCATTCTGGAATCATATTAATAATGGAACACCGATTTTAAAATCTTTGGTTTTATTTGATCAAGAAGATGTGCATACACATTACAGAAGTGATGAATTTATTTATGGAGAACATATTTTAGTTTGTCCGATTCAAGAGCCAAATGCCAAAGGTAGACGTATGTATATACCTAGAGGAAAATGGTATAACTTCTGGAATGATGAAGTTGTAGAAGGAGGAAAAGAATCTTGGGTAGATGCAGATTTAGACAGTATGCCAATTTTCATTAAAGAAGGAGCTGTAATTCCTAAATATCCAGTACAACAATATGTAGGAGAGAAGAAATTTGACGCCATAACTTTAGATGTGTATTACAAAGTAGGTAAAGAAAAATCTAAATTATATGATGATGCGCATGATGGGTATGATTATAAAAAAGGAAGATATAGTTTACGAACTTTTAAAGTAACTGGTAAGAAAAATGATTTTATATTAAATCAGCATAAAGAGGGTAAATTTGATGCTCCTTATCAGAATTTTAACATTGTAATTCACAATTTACCATTTAAAGTTACTTCTGTACAAGTAGATAATGTTGAAGTAGATTTAAGCAGAATTTCTAGTGATAACCATCACACAATCAGTGTAGATAAAACATTTACTGAGTTGCATATATTTGGTGAATAAAGCTTAAATTTTGTTATAAAAAAAAGAGGCCTCCCCAAAAATGGGGAGGCCTCTCCCTATTTATGGGGAGAAGTGAATTTCACCATAAATAGGGATTGTTTTGTATGTAATAATGCTCTACATTTGAAGTATAATTAGTAAATACCCCAATTTACTATTGTGTAATTTTTTTGGCGAAAAAAAAGCGGATAAAGTTTTCTTTATTCGCTTTTTTCATTTGTAAATCTGTTTGGTCGTTAATTTCTTTTTTCTAGCAATTTTTAATTTTCATAGCAAAGTATTTTCTTTTTCATAGCGTAAATACTTTTCATAGCTTTTATTTTTTTCTCTTTTTCTAGTCATTTGGTGTTAAGAAATCTGCTTTTGCTTATTCTTAATATCTTTATCTTTATTAAAGGCAAGTGCAATTAAGGCTACTTCTGTTAATAATAAAGCAATTTTTAATTTTTTACTTTTACTTACTGCAGCTGTTAAGCCTAATATTTTTGTTGCGATCATAATGTTGATTTTGTGGTTTTTCTTTTTCTTGATTCAAAGATACCATTGAAATACAGCTCGTATTAATGCAAACGAATTAAAAAGTAACTCAAATAAAAAAACCTCGAAATTTAATTTCGAGGTTTTTTTTAAATATGAATTAGAGCTAATTAAATTCCATCTCCTAATTCTTTTAACTTTTCTGTATTCTCTGCCAACATTAATTCATCAATTATTTTTTGAATATCACCATTCATAATATTTGGTAAATCATATAAAGACAAACCAATTCTATGGTCTGTAACCCTACCTTGTGCATAATTGTAGGTTCTAATTTTTGCACTTCTATCTCCAGAAGAAACCATAGAACCACGCTTTAAAGCGTCTTCTGCTTGCTTTTTAGCCAATTCCATATCATATAAACGAGATCTTAAAACTTTAAAAGCTTTCTCTTTATTTTTATGTTGCGATTTTTGATCTTGACATTGTGCAACCAAACCTGTTGGTATGTGTGTTAAACGAACAGCTGAATATGTTGTGTTTACAGACTGACCTCCAGGACCTGATGAACAGAAGAAATCTATTCTTACATCTTTAGGATTAATCTCTACATCAAACTCTTCTGCTTCTGGGAATACCATACAAGTTGCTGCAGAAGTATGCACTCTACCTTGTGTTTCTGTTTGTGGAACTCTTTGCACACGATGCACACCTGCTTCGAATTTTAAAATTCCATAAACATCATCTCCATTTACTTCGAATTGAATTTCTTTAAAACCGCCATTTGTACCTTCTGAATAATCTACTGTAGAAACTTTCCAACCTTTACTTTCGCAATATTTGGTATACATTCTAAATAAATCTCCTGCAAAAATACTAGCTTCATCACCACCTGTTCCTGCACGTAATTCTACCACAGCATTTTTAGCATCTTCAGGGTCTTTTGGTATCAATAAAAATTTAATTTCATCTTCCAATTCAGGTATTCTTGTATTGGCTTCCTCCATTTCCATTTTAGCCATTTCTGTCATTTCTGCATCAGAACCATCAGCAATAATTTCTTTTGCTTCTTCTATATTGTTCATTAAGGTTTGATATTCATCACCCTTTTTTACAACATCTCCTAAATCTTTATATTCTTTCATCAATTGCGCATAACGCTTCTGATCCATAATAATTTCTGGTTGTATAATTAAATCAGAAACCTCATCATAACGTTGCTTAACAATTCTTAGCTTATCTACCATCTTCTACTCTTTTCTTGGTTTGCGAATTTACAATTTTTATAGGAATTATTTTTTATTATCATTTAACTATATTTGAGTAAACTTGCTTTGTGTCTTAAACATAGTAATGATAAAATTTATTATTTATGCATTACTCTTATAAAGTAGTTTTTAAAATGAAAACGAGAACTAAATAAATGAACCTTGTTTATTAAAAAATACATAGCTCTGATTTTTATTGCATTAAGCTTTAGTTGTTCTAAAAATACAATTAAAAGTCAAAAACCTTTATTTTTAGTGGGTAATTGGCAAAGAGTTAATGACAAGCCGAATGAAAAAACTTTTGAAGTTTGGAAGAATAATTTAACAGGTATTGGCTACACTCTTTCTGAAAATAAAAAGATTTTTGAAGAAGACTTACGAATAATAACTATAAAAGACACACTATATTTAGAAGTGACTGGAGTTAACCAAACTGCAACTCTATTTCAATTCACCTCACAAACAGATTCTTCATTTGTCTGTGAAAATCCTAAAAATGAGTTTCCAAAAAAAATTAAATATTGGTTAGAGAAAGATACTCTTAGAGCTTTAGTTTCTTCTAAAGATTTTAGTATTGATTTTAATTTTGTTTTAATACAGTAAAATAAATAGTGGTTCCAATATTTTCTTTACTTTCTATCCAAATATCACCTTTATAATTGGTGATAATTTTTTTTACAATAGATAAACCAATACCTGGTGATGATGTATTATTGTGCAATTTTGAAAAAACCTTAAAAACTTTATCAAAATAACCAGGCTTTATCCCTATTCCATTATCTTTAACACTAAATTTATAGAAATTCTCCTTGTTTTCGAAACCAACTTCAACTTTAGGATTTTCCTTATCATTGTATTCAATTGCATTCTGAATTAGGTTCTTAAAGACTAACTTATACCTCCAAGAATTACCTATTATAGAAGGTAAATTATCTTGAATGTTTACAACAACATGATCTGGTATAGACATGTTATTTACAATATTTTGCACTAATTGATTAAGGTCTAAAACTTTATCTTTAGCATCAACTTTATCCACAGTAGAGTAATCTAAAATTCCATCAATTAAAGAATCCATTTTTTCTACATTAAATAAAATTTCATCTAAATGATTTAAATTTTGGCTATCTAAACTTTCTTTTAAATCAGTTTTACACCAAGATATTAAGGTATGTATATTTAGTATTGGCGATTTTAAATCATGAGATACCATTTGCGTATACTCGTTAATTTGTTGGTTTTGTTTCGCTATATTTTTTAAAAGAGTTTCTTCACTTTTTTTCTGCTTCTCTATTAGTGTTTCTTGCTCTTTTCTTTGAATTATATTAACAAGCATACTAGCAAAAACAAAAAGTAAATTCTTTTCATCTTCTGAATATTTATGAATTTTCTCTACAGAATCGAAACCAACAAAACCTATAAGTTCATTATTTTTTATTTTAGGAATAGCTATTAAACTCTTTATACCTTGTGGTTCAAGAATGGCTTTTAAACCAAACTCACCATCGTCAGTTAATAAGCTTACATCTTCTACATAAAAAGCTTCTCCTTTAGTATGTGCATCTAACCATTGTTGTATATAATTTATTGGAATATTTTGTAAGTTCTCTATTTCTGGTTCAATACCATCTTTACACCATTCAAAAGTATTTGAAGTAGTTTTATTTTTTAAGTCATAAGAGAATACATAACTTCTATCTGCACCTACAAAATTTCCAATTTGTTCTAATGAACTCTCAATTAAAGAAGTAACATTACTTAAATCTGCATTTATATATTTTGTAGAAATACTAATTAGTAATTTCTGAAATCTTAATTGGTAATCTATTATATTATCTTTTTCTACTTGAAAATCTTCTTTTTGAGCCATTAAAAATGTTCTAATTGTTAATTCTATTAAATTAAAATGAGATTAATTCAATTAATTTTAGAAAAAATGTAGTTATAAAAACTGCTTTATCTAATCTTTTAAATTGATTACTCTAAATTATAAAAAATTGAGAAATCTTATATTTTATATGAGAAATCTTATGTTAAAATTTAAAAGGATGAAAAAGTAATATAAACTTATTTGTACTCAAAAGTACCAAACTCGCTTGTAATCGTTAATTTTTTGGTTGATGACGCTTCTACTCTACCCACAATTTTTGCATCAACATTAAAAGACTTAGAAATTTTAATAATGTCTTCTGCAATTTCTGGTTTTACGTAAACTTCCATTCTATGACCACAATTAAATACCTGATACATTTCTTTCCAATCTGTTTTAGACTGTTCTTGTATCAATTTAAATAATGGTGGAATTGCAAACATGTTGTCTTTTACAATATGTAAATTATCTACAAAATGTAAAATTTTTGTTTGTGCACCTCCAGAACAATGAATCATTCCATGTACTTCTTTGGAGGTAAAATTATTTAAGATTTCTTTAATGATTGGTGCATACGTTCTTGTTGGTGATAAAACCAATTTACCAGCATCAATAGGTGAATTCTCAACTTCGTCTGTTAATTTTGTATTTCCTGAATACACTAAATCAGAAGGAACAGCTGCATCAAAACTTTCTGGATATTTGTCTGCCAAATACTTATGAAAAACATCATGTCTTGCAGAAGTTAAACCATTAGAACCCATACCTCCATTATATTCTGTTTCGTAAGTTGCTTGTCCAAAAGATTCTAAACCAACAATTACATCACCAGCTTCTATATTTGCATTATCTATAACATCTGCACGTTTCATTCTTGCAGTTACTGTAGAATCTACAATTATGGTACGCACTAAATCACCTACATCTGCAGTTTCTCCACCTGTTGAATGAATAGTAACTCCGAATTTTTTTAAATCTTCAATTAACTCTTCTGTTCCATTTATAATTGCTGATAATACTTCTCCAGGAATTTTACTTTTATTTCTACCAATGGTAGATGATAACATAATATTATCTGTAGCACCTACACAAAGTAAATCATCAATATTCATAATTAAGGCATCTTGAGCAATGCCTTTCCAAACAGAAATGTCTCCAGTTTCTTTCCAATACATATAAGCCAAAGATGATTTTGTACCTGCACCATCTGCATGCATTATTAAACAATAATCATCATCATTTGTTAAATAATCTGGCACTATTTTACAAAACGCTTTTGGAAACAAACCTTTGTCTATATTCTTTATAGCATTGTGTACATCTTCTTTAGAGGCAGATACTCCTCTTTGTGCGTAACGTTTTGAAACTTCTTGACTCATATTATAATATTATGCTGCAAATTTAGTGTTTTACAAAAAAAATCCCACTTAAAAGTGGGATCATTTCTATTATCTTGTAAACAATAATTCTCTATATTTTGTTAATGGCCAAAGATTATCATCTACCATGGTTTCTAACTTATCACAATGCAATCTAATTTGTGCAAAATATGGTTTTACTTTTTTGCTATAGGCTTGTGCAGATTTTAAGCCTTTTAAGCCTTTTGCATTTCTTCGCTCTTCTATCATTTTAAGCGTTAATGCATTAATTTCTGTAATATGATTAGAAATAATCATAATCAACTCAATTTGTTCTTTAGCTATTTTTTTAAATTCATCACCAAAAATTTCTTTCAAGTTTTTAGTATTTTCTAACAACGTATTTTGATAAATGATTGCAGTTGGCACTACATGATTTCTTGCAATATCTCCTAAAACTCTGCTTTCTATTTGCAGTCTTTTGGTATACTGTTCAATATCTATTTCATACCTAGCCTCTAACTCCACTTTATTCAACACCTCCATTTCTTCAAATAAAGCAACCGTTTTTTTAGCTGTTTTTACTTGTAGTGCTTCTGGCGTAGTTTTGTTATTACTTAAGCCTCGTTTTTTAGCTTCTTTCTCCCAAGCATCTCCATAACCATCTCCTTCAAAACGAATATTTTTAGAGTCTTTAATATATTCTCTTAATATATTAAAAATGGCCTCATCTTTTTTAAGATTTTTATCATCTATTAAAGCATCTACTTCAATTTTAAATTCTTTTAATTGTTTTGCAACTATAGTGTTTAAAACTGTCATTGGTATTGCTGAGTTTGCAGAAGAACCTACTGCTCTAAACTCGAATTTATTTCCTGTAAATGCAAATGCAGAAGTTCTATTTCTATCTGTATTATCTAATAGAATTTCTGGAATCTTACCTATAATATTTAATTTTAAATCGGTTTTTTCTTCAGGTGATAATTTCCCTTTAGTAACATTTTCTAATTCGTTTAATACATTAGACAATTGGCTACCTATAAATACTGATATAATTGCAGGTGGTGCTTCATTAGCTCCTAACCTATGATCATTACTTGCAGATGCTATAGATGCTCTTAACAACTCCTCATTCTCATAAACCGCTTTTATGGTGTTTATAAAAAAGGTTAAGAACTGTAAGTTTTTCATTGGTGTTTTTCCTGGACTCAACAAGTTGGTGCCATCAGGAGTAGACAATGACCAATTGTTGTGCTTACCTGAACCATTAATTTCTGCAAACGGTTTTTCATGAAATAATACTTTAAAATGATGACGTTTAGAAACTTTTTCCATAACATCCATCAATAAAGAATTATGATCTACAGCCAAATTAGCTTCTTCAAAAATTGGCGCCAATTCAAATTGATTTGGAGCAACTTCATTATGTCTTGTTTTTACAGGAATACCTAACAACATACATTCTTGCTCTAAATCTTGCATAAAACTCATGGCTCTTGCAGGTATTGTTCCAAAATAATGGTCATCTAACTGCTGACCTTTAGCAGGTATATGACCCAATAATGTTCTACCTGTTAAAATTAAGTCTGGTCTTGAGTTGGCAAGTGCATCATCAATTAAAAAATACTCTTGCTCCCAACCTAAAGTTGCATTTACCTTAGATGCATTTTTATCAAAATATTTACATACAGCAGTTGCATGTGTATCTATAGCTTGCAAAGCTCTTAACAAAGGTGTTTTATTATCTAAAGCCTCACCTGTATACGAAACAAAAATTGTAGGTATACATAATGTAGTCTCATAAATAAAAGCTGGCGATGTTGGATCCCAAGCTGTATAACCTCTTGCCTCAAAAGTATTTCTAATTCCTCCATTAGGAAAACTAGATGCATCTGGTTCTTGTTGCACTAATTGTTTACCATCAAATTTCTCCATGGCTAAACCACCATTTATAGATTCAAAGAAAGCATCATGCTTTTCTGCAGTAGCTCCTGTTAATGGTTGAAACCAATGTGTATAATGAGTAGCACCTTTAGAAATTGCCCAATCTTTCATACTAACTGCAACCTGATCTGCAATTTTTCGATCTATCCTTGTTCCTTTCTCTATTGCATTAATCACACTGTCATAAGCAGCTCTTGTTAAGTACTGTTGCATGGCATGTTTATTAAAAACATTCTGACCAAACAATACAGATCTTCTTTCTTTTTCTGTAATCGAAACTGGCTTTCTATTTAAAGTTTCTTGTAATGCAGCAAATCTAATTGTTGACATAATCTAAATTTTAAAGGTCTATTTTAATTATTAAGCAAAGATACCCCTTAAAAATTAGGGATAAAGTTTTTTTTATATCATTTTTCAATTTTTACCCCCTTTTTTTTTGATATCAAATTAAAATATTTGATTTTTGTACCATTAACATCTTACACTCAAGAATTATGGCAAAAATTAAATTAGAATACATTTGGTTAGATGGATACTTTCCAACTCAAAACATGAGAAGTAAAACCAAAGTAGAAGAGCATGACGATTTTCAAGGAACTGTTGAAGAATTAGGTATGTGGTCTTTTGATGGATCATCTACAAAACAAGCTTCAGGAGGTTCTTCTGACTGTTTATTAAAACCAGTTGCAATCTATCCAGATCCTGCAAGAATTAATGGTTATTTAGTAATGACTGAGGTTTTAAATGCAGATGGTACTCCACATGTTTCTAATGGAAGAGCTACAATTGAAGATGAAGATAACGATTTCTGGTTCGGTTTTGAGCAAGAATACTTTATCATGGATACAAAAACACAATTACCTCTTGGTTTCCCAATTGGTGGTTATCCTGCACCTCAAGGAATGTATTACTGTTCTGTAGGTGGTAAAAATACTCATGGAAGATTATTAGTAGAGAAACATGCAGATTTATGTATTGATGCTGGTTTAAACTTTGAAGGTATTAACCAAGAAGTTGCTTCAGGTCAGTGGGAATTCCAATTATTTGCAAAAGGTGCTAAAAAAGCTGGTGATGAAATTTGGATTGCTCGTTATTTATTAGACAGATTAACTGAGCAATATGGTTACTACATAGAATATCATCCAAAACCATTAGGTAAAGATATGGACTGGAATGGTTCTGGTATGCACGCAAACTTCTCTAATACCGTTTTAAGAACTTGTGGTTCTCAAGAAACGTATGAGAAAATATGTGAAGCATTTAGACCAGTTGTAAAAGAGCATATTGCTGTTTATGGTGAGTTTAATGACCAACGTTTAACAGGTGATCATGAGACTGCTTCAATTAATGATTTCTCTTATGGAGTTTCTGATAGAGGAGCATCAATTAGAATACCTATTATTACAGTAGAAAAAGGATGGAAAGGTTGGTTAGAAGACAGAAGACCTGCCTCTAATGGAGATCCATATAAAATTGCTGGTAGAATTATTAAGACTGTTAAGTCTGCTAACATCAGCTAGACTAAAAGTTTATAAAAATGAAAAACTCCGAAATAAAATTTCGGAGTTTTTTTATGCAGAATAATTTCTATTATTCTTGACTTGGAGGATATCTAGAGATAATTTCTTTAACAAATAATCGAATTCTCTCTTCCTTCTTTTCTACATTTTGCATTTTTAATGCTCCTGTTCCTATCCCTTGCCAAATTAATTCTTTCTTGTCTTTATCTATAAAGTCTATAAAAAGTGTTCCTTCTGTGTATTCAGTAACATTTACATTATTGTTCATGCCATTCCACATCCAAGGATTCCAACCCCATCCAAAACCATAACCCATATTGTTTTGGTTTACATTAACTTTTCTTCTAGACTTTGTAAAAATACTAACCAACATATCTGGATTATCAGACTTGGTAAAACCTTGAGCTAATAATTCTGTTTCAATAGATCGTAAAACTCGCTTTTTATCTAAACTAGAAATATCTGCTTTGTCAATTCCTGTTTTGTAAAAAGCAAACGTTTTATATTTTTTAAAATCTGCTTTGGTATCATAGTCTGTAACTACTTTTACAGTATTACAAGAACTCAACATAACTACTAAAGCAAGTAATAAGGGTTTAAAATATTTCATAGATATATAGTTTTTAATAGGTTATATTTTAAAATAAGATGCAATAAGCATGCCAAAAACTCCCAAATTCTGCACTAACGTTAAAGCTATTTTAAAACTCATAAAGAATCGTTTAATTTTTTAAGATTTTCGTAAATTGCAGCACTAAATTCAAAGATTTATTACGAATGGAACAAATACCTGCTTATAAACCTAAAAATAAAGTAAGAATTGTAACTGCTGCTGCTCTTTTTGATGGGCATGATGCTGCCATAAATATTATGCGAAGAATTATTCAATCTACAGGTGTAGAAGTAATTCATTTAGGGCATGATAGGTCTGTAGAAGAAGTAGTGAATTGTGCTATTCAAGAAGATGTAAACGCTATTGCAATTACCTCTTATCAAGGTGGTCATAATGAGTATTTTAAATACATGTATGATCTTTTGAAAGAAAAAGGTGCAGAACACATCAAGATTTTTGGTGGTGGAGGTGGAGTAATTTTACCAGAAGAAATCGCTGAATTGATGGATTATGGAATTACCAGAATTTATTCACCTGATGATGGACGTGAATTAGGCTTACAAGGTATGATTAATGACCTAGTTGAAAAATCTGATTTTGCGATTGGAGATGAATTAAATGTAACACTAGAAGAATTAGCAAATAAAGAAATTGGCGCTATTGCAAGAGTAATTTCTTCTGCAGAAAATTTTCCTGAAATAGCAAAAGACACTTTAGATAAAATTCATACAAAAAATACAACATCAAAAACTCCTGTTTTAGGTATTACAGGTACTGGTGGTGCAGGTAAATCATCTTTAGTTGATGAATTGGTAAGACGTTTTTTAATCGATTTTCCTAAAAAAAGAATTGGTTTAATTTCTGTAGATCCATCAAAAAGAAAAACAGGTGGTGCACTTTTAGGTGATAGAATTAGAATGAATGCAATTAATAATGAGCGTGTTTATATGCGTTCTTTAGCAACTCGTCAATCTAACCTAGCTTTATCTAAATATGTGAATGAAGCAGTACAAGTTTTAAAGGCTGCAGAATTCGATTTAATTATTTTAGAAACTTCTGGTATTGGGCAATCTGATACCGAAATTATAGAACATTCTGACACTTCTTTATATGTAATGACTCCAGAATTTGGTGCAGCAACACAATTAGAGAAGATTGATATGTTAGATTTTGCAGATTTAGTTGCTATCAACAAATTTGACAAAAGAGGCGCTTTAGATGCAATTCGTGATGTAAAAAAGCAGTACATGCGTAATAATAATTTATGGGATGTACATATGGATGACATGCCTGTATTTGGAACTATTGCATCACAATTTAATGATCCAGGAATGAATACGTTATACAAACGTATAATGGATAAATTAGTAGAAAATACGGAAGCTGATTTACATTCTAAAATGGAAATTACAACAGCAATGTCTGAAAAGATATTTGTAATTCCACCAGCCAGAGTTCGTTATTTATCTGAAATTGCAGAAAATAACAGATCTTATGATGATAAGGTTGATAAGCAAGTAGTAGTAGCTCAAAAATTATATGGAATTCATCAAACTATAACATCGATTACAAATGCTTCTGTAGCACTTACTAAAACTGGTTTAGATTCTGATGAGATTTTAAGTCAAGTAAAAGAAGATGAAGAATTCGTTAAATTACTTTTGGCTCAATTCGAAAAAGTAAAAATGAACTTAAACCCATACAATTGGGAAATCATTTTAAACTGGAAAGGAAAGGTTCAGAAATACAAAGACCCAATTTACTCTTTTAAAGTAAGAGATAAAGAAATAAAAATACAAACACATAGCGAATCACTTTCTCATACACAAATTCCGAAAGTAGCTTTACCAAAATACCAAGCTTGGGGAGATTTATTACGTTGGAATTTACAAGAAAATGTTCCTGGAGAATTCCCATACACAGCAGGTTTATATCCTTTTAAAAGAACAGGTGAAGATCCTACAAGAATGTTTGCAGGAGAAGGTGGCCCAGAAAGAACTAACAGACGTTTTCATTATGTAAGTTTAGGAATGGATGCAAAAAGGCTTTCTACCGCTTTTGATTCTGTTACTTTATATGGAAATGATCCTGGTCATAGACCAGATATTTATGGTAAAATTGGTAATGCAGGTGTTTCTATTTGCTGTTTAGATGATGCAAAGAAATTATATTCTGGTTTCGATTTAAGCCACAATATGACATCTGTTTCTATGACTATTAATGGCCCTGCACCAATGTTATTAGGCTTCTTTATGAATGCAGCTATTGATCAAAATTGTGAGAAATACATTAAAGAACATAGTCTAGAAGCTGACGTAGAAGCAAAATTCAAGGAAACTTATGATGACAAAGGAATTGAAAGACCTACTTATCAAGGAAATTTACCTGAAGGAAACAATGGCTTAGGGTTAATGCTTTTAGGATTAACAGGAGATTTAGTTTTACCTGCTGATGTGTATCAACAAATTAAAAAAGATACTTTAGCACAGGTTAGAGGTACTGTACAAGCAGATATTTTAAAGGAAGATCAAGCACAAAATACTTGTATTTTTTCTACAGAATTTGCCCTTAGATTAATGGGTGATGTGCAAGAATATTTTATTGAAAAACAAGTACGTAATTTTTATTCGGTTTCTATTTCTGGATATCATATTGCAGAAGCAGGTGCAAACCCTATTACACAATTGGCATTAACATTGTCTAATGGATTTACTTATGTAGAATATTATTTAAGTAGAGGAATGGATATTAATAAATTCGGTCCCAACTTATCGTTCTTCTTTTCAAATGGTATAGATCCTGAATATTCAGTTATTGGTAGAGTTGCTCGTAAAATTTGGGCAAAAGCCATGAAAAATAAATATGGAGCCAATCCAAGAGCACAGATGTTAAAATATCATATTCAAACTTCTGGGCGTTCTTTACATGCACAAGAAATTGATTTTAATGATATAAGAACAACATTGCAAGCTCTATATGCTATTAATGATAATTGTAATTCACTGCATACAAATGCCTATGATGAAGCCATTACAACACCTACAGAAGAGTCTGTAAGAAGAGCCATGGCTATACAGTTAATCATCAATAAAGAGTTAGGTTTATCTAAAAACGAAAACCCAATTCAAGGTGCTTTTATTATTGAAGAGTTAACAGATTTAGTTGAAGAAGCTGTATTGTTAGAGTTTGATAGAATTACAGAAAGAGGAGGCGTTTTAGGAGCTATGGAAACCATGTATCAGCGTTCTAAAATACAAGAAGAAAGCTTGTATTATGAAACTTTAAAACATACAGGAGAGTTTCCAATTATTGGTGTAAACACTTTTTTAAGTTCTAAAGGATCACCTACAGTGCAACCTGCAGAAGTAATTAGAGCAACAGAAGAAGAAAAGCAGCAGCAGATAAAAACCAAGGAATTGTTGAATGAAGCCAATCCTAAGAAAGTAGCTTCACAAATTGCTATTTTACAAGAGGCTGCCATTAATAATGAGAATCTTTTTGACAAACTAATGGAAGCAACTAAAGTTTGTTCCTTAGGCCAAATTACAGAGGCTTTATTTAAAGTTGGTGGACAGTATAGAAGAAATATGTAGAAGGCAACAACTTTTTAAGAATTTAAAAATCCATACAAATTGTATGGATTTTTTATTGTATTGATTTCTGGAAATCAATTTTTTCTATTAGGTAAGACTAAAAAAGCACTGTTAAAACTGGACTCCCATAAACAAACGTTTTACATAAAATATGTTTTTTTAAAGGAGACATAATCAAAAGAAATGTCCTATTAATCCATTTAATTATTTTAATATTATATCACATAAAGTGTAATAAAATTAATCATTATAATTTTTAAACTATTAAATATTTCATAATTTCATCAAAATTCAAAAAATAATAAATGAAATTATTAGGAATAGGTT
Organism: Polaribacter dokdonensis; assembly: GCF_024362345.1. Classification (GTDB taxonomy): domain Bacteria; phylum Bacteroidota; class Bacteroidia; order Flavobacteriales; family Flavobacteriaceae; genus Polaribacter; species Polaribacter dokdonensis. Next base: position 1,476,838 of record NZ_CP101505.1, read on the forward strand.
CAAGAATTGAGCACTCAACATATGGAACAGGAGTTGTAACCAACGTTACCAGCAAACATTATTGGGTAACTTTTATAAAAAACGGATTAGAAACCATAGATATTGATAGCGATTTTGAAATCATAGAAGCTGTAGAGGATGAAGTGGATACTATAAGTTTTTATGAGGTTGAAAAATCACTCAAAAATTTATTACAAAAATGGAGCGATGTTACTCAAATTGCACCAATTGCAGACAGATGGAAAAATGGGACTTTAATCTTTAGACCTGCTGATTCTAACTTAGCTGATAAAGAAATACCTATTGATACGTTTTTTCATAAAATAGTGATGGTTAGAGATAGAATTAGAGTTATGGAACAAAAAATTAACTCTAGCAAAACACTAGATGATCAAGACAAAATTGACTTGCAACAATACATCACCAGAATTTATGGAAGCTTAACCACTTTTAATGTTTTGTTTAAAGTAAAATCAGACCAATTTGTAGGTTCTAGGTCTAAATAACTCAAAAATCTAATTTATTTAAGTACATTTAGAAGAGTTAAATCATCATCTAAAACACAAATTATGCAGTTAAAAAAAGAAGACATTAAACAAGAAGTATTTGATTTATATGATGATTATGCTCATAACAAATTAACCAGAAAAGAGTTTTTAGCGAAATTATCTTTATATGCTGTTGGCGCAATTACACTGCCAGCTTTATTAAGTTTTATTACGCCAAATTATATTGATAGCATTTTAGTACAACCAAATGACCCAAGATTAGATTCAAAGATGATAGATTACGAATCTCCAAAAGGTGGTCAAAAAATGAAAGGCCTGCTTTCGATTCCTAAAAATGATAATAAAAAACTACCAGGAATCTTGGTTGTGCATGAAAATAGAGGTTTAAACCCTTATATAAAAGATGTTGGTAGAAGAGCTGCTTTAGATGGCTACATCACATTGGCTCCAGATGCTTTAGCGCCTTTAGGTGGTTATCCTGGAAATGATGATGAAGGAAGAGCAATGCAAAGAAAAAGAGATAGAGATGAAATGATTGAAGATTTCATTGCTGGCTATAACTATTTAAAAAACCATAAAAATTGCAATGGTAAAATAGGTGTTGTTGGGTTCTGTTTTGGAGGTTATATTTCAAATATTTTAGCTGTAAGAATTCCAGAGTTAGCAGCTTCTGTACCTTATTATGGCAGACAACCTGCTGCTGAAGATGCAGCCAAAGTTAAAGCTCCCTTACTTTTACAATATGCAGGTTTAGACAAGAGAGTAAATGCTGGTTGGCCAGACTATGAAAAGATTTTAAAAGAAAATGAAGTTACATACACAGCTCATTTTTATCCTGATGTAAATCATGGTTTTCACAACAATACTACACCAAGATATGATGAGGCTGCTGCAGAATTATCATGGACAAGAACTATGGATTTTTTCAAAACACATTTAAAAGATTAAGTTTTAGGTGAGCAAAAAACAATTAATTAGCAAAGAGCTCGAAAATTTCTACAACAAAGCTTCAGAAGAAACTCGTCTTGAAAAAGGCATGGGTATTTTTGAATTTGAACGTATTAAAGAATTAATAACCAAACACATTTCCAAACCAAATTGCAACATTATTGATGTTGGAGGTGGAACAGGTAAGTATAGTGAGTGGCTAGCAAAAGAGGGGCACATAGTTCATTTAATAGAACCAGTAGAAAAACACATAAAGCTAGCAAAGAAGAGAGCAAATAAACTTAAAAATAAATTTTCGGTTACTGTTGGTGAAGCTAAAGATTTACCATTAAAACAAGAAACTGCAGATATTGTAATTCTGCATGGACCTCTATATCATCTACAAAAAAGAGAAGATAGAATAAGTGCCATCAACGAAGCAAAAAGAGTTCTAAAAAAAGGCGGAATTGTTTTAGCTTTTGCTATAAATGCAACTGCATCTACTGTAGTAGGTTTAATGAATGGAATGATTCATGCCAATTCATTTTTTGAAATGTGTAAAGAAGAATTAACTTCAGGAATTCATAATGCACCTAAAGATTTTCCTTTCTTATTGGCTGATGCTTATTATCATAAACCACAAGATTTAAAATCAGAATTTTTAGAAACCAATTTTAAAATTTTAAATCTTTCTGCAGTAGAAGGCATGATTTGGCTAGACAACGAATATTTTGCAAACATGTTAGATAAAAAGAAATCAAAGACGTTAAAAACGTTACAAGAACTAACAGAAAATGATGAATATCTTTTGCCTTTTAGTCCTCACATGATGATTGCAGCTCAAAAATAAATTATAGTAAATCTATGTAATTCATATTTAATTGATCTTGTATTTTAGTTATCGATGTTATACTAACTGTTTCTATTAAATTACGTTTCATTTTTATGGTAACCTCTGGCTCACCCAATTCAGTATTACTATGAAAACCTAAAATATTTTCAGCTGTAAAATTTGCATTGTTTTTTAACCAATTTTTAAACCAACCTTGTCTTTGTTGTTTCATATCTTCTGCATACAAGGTTGATGATGACCAAATTCTTGGTTCGTTTTCTAATTTCTTAAAATGTTTAGTTTCTCCATCCCAAACTAATTCGAATGCTTTTAACTCAACTTTCCAGTCTAATAAAATTAATGTAAAAGGTTCTATATTATTTAAACCTATTCTATTTATATATACTTCTGCATCATCAGCAGTTAAAACATTTTTTACAATTACTCCTCTGCTTAATCCGTAAGGCAAATTTCGTTTGTGATTCTTAAAACCTCCATTTAGTAAACAAACAACTCTGTCTTTTGAGCTTGTTCCAATCCAAGTACCTCCAGCAACTACATCTTTTGGATAGGTTACCTCTACTCCATTTTCTAGGTAACTTTTAGGTGGAATCGTTTTTCTTAAAGGAGTTTCATCTCTGTTAGAAGTAAGTATAAAACCATTATCTTCTAAAGGCAAAAAAGTAACTGTACACATTTATAATCGGCTAAAATGAAGTGGCAAGTTACAAAATCGTTTGATTTAAAATTGGTAACTTTGTAGTATAAAATAATCGAATAAAATTTAAATTTATACAAATGGCAAGAGGATTTTTTAATGTTCCAGTTGCAGTAAACGAACCTGTTAAAGGGTATGCACCTGGCTCTCCAGAAAGAGAAGAGTTATTAGCAACTTATAAAGAAATGTTTAATGGCAATGTAGATGTGCCAATGCATATTAATGGTAAAGAAGTAAGAACAGGTAATACTAAAAACATTACACCTCCTCATGATCATCAACATGTTGTTGGGCAATATCATACAGCTGATCAAATCCATGTAGATGAAGCAATTTCTACAGCTTTAGCTGCTAGAGAAGCCTGGTCTTCTGTTTCTTGGATGGAAAGAGCTTCAATTTTCTTAAAAGCAGCTGAGTTATTGGCTGGGCCTTATAGAGCAAGAATGAATGCTTCTACTATGATTGCACAATCTAAAAACGTGCATCAAGCAGAAATTGATGCAGCTTGTGAAATGATCGATTTCTTTAGATTTAACGTTCAGTACATGACTGATATTTTTAAAGACCAACCACAATCTGCTCCTGGAATTTGGAACAGAGTTGAGTATAGACCCTTAGAAGGTTTTGTATATGCTATTTCGCCTTTTAATTTTACTTCTATTGCAGCAAATTTACCTGCAGCAGCAGCTTTAATGGGTAATGTTGTAGTTTGGAAACCATCTGATCATCAAGCATATTCTGCACAAGTTATTGTAGATTTATTTAAAGAAGCTGGTTTACCTGATGGTGTAATTAATGTGGTTTATGGAGATCCTGTTATGATTTCTGATGCATGTTTATCTTCTCCAGATTTTTCTGGTTTACACTTTACAGGATCTACAACTGTGTTCAAAAATCTTTGGAAACAAATTGGTAACAACATACATACGTATAAAACATATCCAAGAATTGTAGGAGAAACTGGAGGTAAAGATTTTATCTGGGCTCACAATTCTGCAAACCCTTTACAAGTAGCAACAGCAATTACTAGAGGTTCTTTTGAATATCAAGGTCAAAAATGTTCTGCTGCTTCACGTGCTTACATTCCTGCTTCTATTTGGGATGATGTTTTAAAACACTTAAAAAAGCAAACATCAGAATTAAAAATGGGTTCTCCAGAAAATCCAGATAATTTTGTAAATGCAGTAATTCATGAAGGTTCTTTTGATAAAATTGCAAAATATATTGATGCAGCAAAAGAAAACGAAAATGCAGAAATTATTATTGGTGGTGGACATGATAAATCTAAAGGATACTTTATTGAGCCAACAGTAATTTTAGCTAAAAATGCTACTTACGAAACAATGACAACTGAGTTATTTGGACCAGTGATGACTGTTTATATTTATGAAGACGAAAAGTGGGAAGCTTCTTTAGAGTTAGTAGATCAATCTACTGAATATGCTTTAACAGGTGCAATTTTTTCTACTGATAGATATATTGTTGAGCAAGCTTCTAAAGCCTTAGAAAACGCTGCTGGTAACTTTTATATAAATGACAAACCAACAGGAGCTGTTGTAGGTCAGCAACCATTTGGAGGAGCAAGAGCTTCTGGTACAAATGACAAAGCTGGTTCTGCTCAGAACTTATTAAGATGGACATCTGTAAGATTAATAAAAGAAACTTTTGTTACTCCACAAGATTATAAATATCCATTTTTAGGATAGAAAAAATAGTTCAACAAAAAAGCCTCATCAATATTTGATGAGGCTTTTTTAGTTATATAAGTTTTCTTAATTAGCAGTAAAAGACCAAATTTGACCAATTGATTTGGCTCCTGAATCATCCTTTACATTTACCTTCCAATAATAAGTTGTTCCAGTAACCACATTAACTGTATAATTTTTTGTAGTTACAGCATCATCTACTAAAGCAGGGTCTGCATTTTCACCAAAAAATACTTCGTAAGATAAAACATCATCTAAATTTGGGTCTCCAGCTTTCCACGTTAAATCTAAAGTACCACTTGCAACTATAGTATTATTATTAGGTGTTAATAATTGCGAAGTAAAAGGTACATAATTCTGTTCCCCTTCTCCTTTTGTAAAAAAAGCAAAAACTTCTGAAGAACTACCTAAATTATTATTCACATCTAAAGCATCTACTTGCCAATAATAAGCAGTTTCTTTTTCTAAAGTAATTTCAATCTGAGTATCAGTTACTGTTCTATTCTCTACAACATCAGTTAAAGCTCTGTCTTTTGCAATAATAAGATTATACTCTATATCATTACCTTCAGGATCTGTTGCTTCTGTCCAATCAAATGTAATTGTATTATCTATACATAATAAATCTGAAGTTGGAAACACCAAATCTACTTTACTAGGTGCTTGATTTGCTTTCTTAGAACATTTTACTAATAGAAAACAACAAACTATTATTAGCGATTTTATATATATTTTTTTCATCGTTTTAAAATTTTGATTGGTGTTGCATTTTCAATAGATAACTTCAGAATATAAAATCCGTTTGCATATTCTTGAAAAGGAATTTGTAATACATCATTCTCTGGTTTAAAATCTTTTCTAAAAATAAGTTTTCCATTAATATCAAAAACGGTTGTTTCAATCATTGCATCTGTAATTCCTATTGGCAGTTGCAACTCTATAAAGTTGGTTACAGGGTTTTGTTTTAGAATAACATCACCTATACTCTTTTGGAATAAACCTTCGCAATCTTTTGCTGTTTTTACTTCTAATTTTCCTGTTTCATTTATTTCTAAATCAAACTCTTTTTCACTAGAAACAGCAATGAGCTCATTGTTTAAATACACGTTGTAAGGAGCTGTACCTTCTTCTATATTAAAGGAATAGGTGTTAGACGATTTTGCTGAAGAAAGTTTTAAACTTATAGGTTGTGCTTCTTCAATGGTAACCTCAAAACAATTTGTGACATTTAAAACATTTGTTGTAATACAAATTTCATAATCTCCAGGAGCTGCATCAAACAAAATAAAATTACTAGAATTAAAGGTTTGATTAATGTTTGTAGATGGACCTGTAATTACCAATTGTCTTGCAAAACCATCAGATTTATTATCAATTTGAATAATTCCATCATTTTCATCAACACAACTTTCTGCTGTTGTTAAGATCGAGAAACCATCTATTTCTGCAACAGTTACAGAGTAATCTTCTGTTTCACCCCATTCAGTAAGATGATCTGCATCACATGCGCCTAAACCAAAGCCTGCTGATGGATCATCATATTCTATAATAACCCTCATTCTTGTTTGGCCAAATCTAGCATTACTTGGCACTGTAATATCAAAAGTTTTTGTACCAACATCATTTAATTCTGTGCCTAAATCATATCTTTCTGTATCATTGTCAAATTCAAAATCTTGATTCCAATCAATAAAAACATAACAATGATCTTGAAAACCTGCAGTATCAAAAGTTACACTTACAGTGCGTGTATCTCCTCTTAAAACATTTGTATTTAAGTTGGTAAAATCTTGGTATCCATCATCCATATCATTACCAGAAGTATTATTAATGCTACCAAAAGTTACATTAGTAATGTGTTCTGAACCTCCAGGTTCATCTGTAAAAGTTGAAGCACAATAAGCTGCATTAATGGTTGTAAAAGTGAATGCATTTGAGAAATTACCTTCTCCACAATCATTCTTTGGTTTTACTCTCCAGAAATAAGAGGTTACTCCATCTAAATTGGTAGTTGTATAAGCATTGGTTGCAACATTGCCTGATGAAACTACATTTGTAAAATTAGCATCTGTAGCTATTTCTACATCATATGTAATTGCATTTGCATCTGCTTCCCAAGTTAACTCACTAGTTAAGTTAATATCTGTAGCATTATTTGCTGGTGATGATAATACAATATCGTTAAACGTATTTGTAGTTAGTTTAAATTCTACATCTATACTTTGGTTTACAGAAGCAGAGGTTCCTAAAACACTAATAGTATAATCTCCAGCAGTTTTACCATCTAAATTAGAAATGGTTAAAACAACATCTCCATCTGCACTAATTGTAGCTGGTGTAAATGTGGCTACAGCTCCTGTTGGTTCTCCTGTTGTAGCTAAACTAACAGTATCTGAAAATCCGTTAACAAAATCGAAATTAAGGGTATAGCTAACAGTCTCATTATTAATATTACAAGCTGTTTGTAAACCACTAACATTATTAATTACATAAGTTGGATCTACAGAATTGATTACAAAATTGCTACTATTTACATTGTAAAAAATATTGTTTACAGCTTCTACCATTATTCTTGCTGAACTAGTAGCATTATCTGGAACTATAATAGTTTCTGAACCATCATTAGCTGTGCTGCTTTTTAGCAAGATCGGAAAAGTAGCTCCTCCATCTGTAGATAATCTAATATTTACCAAATTACAATTTATAGGTGCAGTATCTGTATCACCTTTATTCCAAGTAATGGTTTGTGTTGTCCCTACATTCCAAGTTACGTTAGTAGAAGGTGCAGAAACCGTAAATGGATCTACATCCACAACTGATATTTCTACATCATCTCTTGCTGAACTTCCACCACCTGCATTATTATCTCTTACTGTAAATGAAAAATTAAAAGTTCTTGCAACACTTGGTAAAACTTCCCAAGTTGTAGAATTATTACCAGCAATAACCGTACTTAAGTCTGGCATATAGCGAATTGGACTTACCTTAGAAGGTAAAGATCTAAACATTGGCCCAACTGTATTTGTTGCTAAAGGTGGCATAGAACCAACTTCATTATCAATTTGTTCCCAATTATAGGTTAATGAATTTAAACCATCTGCATCATTTGCAGTACCTACTAATTTAAAAGGTGTAGATTTTGGAATACTATAATCTAAACCAGCATCAGCAGTAGGTGCAGCATTATTAGTATTTGTAACAAGAGCACAACTTCCAGTAGTTTGAATGTGATTCCACATTTGAGCAATACTTACTGAGTGAAAGTAATCATCGCTATTTCCATTTACATTTCCTGCTTGTACATTTGGATTACAGATACCTGCATAACCCATAATTGTAGACCCACTTCCTGGCTCTACAGCTGTTGCTAAGGTTCTATTACAGTTGTTATTTTGTGTGTGAGTTGCTCCAAATTGATGGCCAATTTCATGAGCTACAAAATCAATATCATAAGGATCTCCAACTGGTTGAGATCTTCCTGTAACACCTCTTGCTTTTTGGCCTGTAACACAAACTACACCTAAACCAGCTAAACCATCTCCACCAACACTAAAAATGTGTCCAATATCATAGTTTGCATTTCCTATTACATTATCACAGATAGTTTGCACTTCATCAATCATAGCATCAGGATCGCCATCTGTAATGTTATCTGTGTTTTCATCTAGAAAAATAACTTCATCATTATTCGCAACCAATTCTAATTTTACGGATAAATCTTTTTCAAATATTCCATTTAACCTAGTTACAGAAGTGTTCATAGCAGACAAAACTGCTGCTTTTTTAACTGCATCTGATGCTGTAGTTGGTATGTTTTGCTGACCTGCACCTAAATGAAATTGTGCATATTCTCCACTACAAACTAAAGCCAATTTGTAGGTTCTAAGCTTACCATCATCTGCATTTTTAAAACTATTTGTAAATGAAAAATCGTTTTTGGCAGAATCTTCTACCTGACATTTAAAATCTTCATCTATTGCATTTAAACTATTTCTATTATAGGTGATATAAGCCTTATTATCCTTAGAATAAGGGTCTATATATACAGTTTCTTGCATAGCAGAAAAAATAACGCCATGAAAACCATCTGTACCAAAACTTAATTTAGCAACTGCTGTTGGGTCATCTATACCTTTGGCAGTATACGCATTAATATTTGGAAATTTCTCTTGTAATTCTATACTAAAATTAGACGATTCTTTTACTTGAAAACGTTGCAAAACACCTTCGCTATTTGGTAAAAAAATTAGTACAGATTTTTCGCTAGTTGACCTCTTTAATTCTTGTTGAAAAGAAGAAGTTTCTAATGTTAATAATTGATATTTTGTTGGAAAATTCTCTTTCTGATAAATTTCCTTTTTTTGTTGTGCAAAATCAGAAGACTCTATAGAGCTCCAAAATTGCTGAGCTTTTAGTTGAGTAGCACTAAAAAGCAATACTGCAAAAAGCATTAGATGGGATATTTTCCTATTCATATACTGTATTTAAAACACGATTATATCTTCCAAATATAAACATTTATTTACCTTTGTAGTCGTAATTATGAATAGAAACATACTACTTAAAGACCTTTCTTTAAAAGACTATAAAGAAACTTGGGATTACCAAACTGAGCTATTGCAAGAGATTGTAGATACAAAAATTTCGAACCGTAGAAATTCTGGCAAAGAAATCACTAAAAATCATTTCTTGTTTGTAGAGCACCCTCATGTGTATACTTTAGGTAAGAGTGGTGATTTAAGTAACTTACTTTTAAATGAAACTCAGTTAAAAGAAAAAGGTGCTACTTTTTATAAAATTAACAGAGGTGGAGATATTACTTATCATGGACCAGGACAAATCGTTGGCTACCCAATTTTAGATTTAGAAAACTTTTTTACAGATATTCATAAATACTTACGTTTGCTAGAAGAAACAATCATTTTAACCATTGCAGAGTATGGAATTAAAGGTACTAGAAGTAAAGGTGAAACAGGAGTTTGGCTAGATGTGGGTACACCTTTTGCACGTAAAATTTGTGCTATGGGTATACGTTCTTCTAGATGGGTTACTATGCATGGATTTGCCCTAAATGCAAATGCAGATTTGGGTTATTTTGATAATATAATTCCATGTGGAATTCGTGGTAAAGCTGTAACTTCTATGGAAGCTGAATTGGACAAAAAAGTTGACATAGAAGAAGTAAAAACTAAAATCTTAAAACATTTTAAAGCTCTTTTCGAGGTTGAAAACTTTATAGATTCTTAGATTATTTTTCCTCGTTAAAATACACTTTGTAATATTTCATTTTCTTTTCTTCATCATAACCTCTTTCTAAATATTCTGAGGCTGCATCTGGAGCATCAACATCTAATTTAATGCTAATATTGGTATCTAACTTAATTTCGGTTTTAAGTTTATTTTTTTCTTTTTTTAGCACAACACCAGAAACATCAAAATTATTTCTGATTAGAACATCATTTAAATTTTCATAATGCTTTTTATAATCTTCAAATAAATCTTTGTGTTTCTCTTCTTCAAAGATTTCATCTTTAAAATTATGATAATCTACAGCCTCATGCTCCTTAAAATAATCTACAGTATTTGCTAAAAAATTACCTTGTTCGTGTTTTCCAAACTCAGGTTTTATCACCTCTTCTGAAAACTCTTTACACAACTCTAAATAGTTTTGTGTGTGCGAATTATAATCGTCAGCTAATTTTACACCAAGAAAATTCTTAATCCAATATTGAGCATCATAATTATTGTTATCTACAGAAAAAACTACTGTGCCTTCTGTATCTGAGGTATTTAGAATTAAACAACCTTTATCTATTTTTCTTGTTGATATTCCTTTTTGAACAACAACATCAAAACTTTCATTATCATCTAAATACGTCTGGAAGAAATCGACTTTATTTTCGATTTTAAACACACCAACTGCTTCTGTTAATACATCTTTATATTCAATACCTTCTATAAAAACCACAATTACATCACCTGTTTTAATTTGTGCAGAATTAGACTGCTCATACAAATGATTTACCATATTTTTAGAGAACTCTACAAATGCACTTTCGTCTTTAAAAATTTCTGTAGCATAATTATTTAGCTCATTTAAACGAACATCTGCATGATGAGAAAATCGATAACTTTGAGTTAAAGAACCAAAAGGTTTTAGCAGAAAGTTCTTCATTAAATCATAACTTTCTTGATCAAAACGAATTAAATCTTCAGAAAAAACATTCTGGCCACTATTAAATTTATTAGCCACTTTATGTAAAATACACTTGGTTATTTCTGCTCTCGTTTTTTTAATCATCTCTAAAAATTTTGGAGGGTAAAAATAGAAAAAGTTTACGGCTAAAAATCTAATTGTTCATAAAAAATCATTCTATTTATTAATGATTTTGATAAATATTTGTTGAAGAAAATTCCTGCAATTTTGATTACAACTTTAATTTGAGTTGTTCAGGTAATAATTTAAATGTTTTTCGATGATGTATGGTAGCTCCAAATTCACGAATTGCAGCTCTGTGTTCTTTGGTTGGATATCCTTTATTTTTCTGCCAATTGTACATTGTAAATTCTTGATGAATCTTTTTCATATATGCATCTCTATAGGTTTTAGCTAACACTGAAGCTGCAGCAATACTTAGAAATTTGGCATCGCCTTTTACTATAGTTTCGTGAGGAATTTCTTTGTAGCTTCTAAACTTATTTCCATCAACAATAATAAATTCTGGAGCAATTTTTAAGCCACCAATAGCTCTATGCATACCTGTAATTGAAGCCTGTAACACATTTAATTGATCTACCTCATCTTGATATATGAAGGATACTGCATAAGCCAATGCTTGTTCTTCTATAATCGGTTTTAAAATCTCTCTATTTTTTTCTGACAATTGCTTGGAATCATTCAATAGTGGATGAGAAAAATCTTTAGGTAAAATAACAGCAGCTGCAACAACTGGCCCAGACAAACAACCTCTACCAGCTTCGTCTGTACCTGCTTCTAAAAGACAACCACTATAATTTGATTTTAACATATTGCAAAGAAAATAAAATTATAATTAACAGATATACATATAATTATTAACTACAATTTTCGTTTAATTATTTTACATTTGCCTTTGTTGATTTTTGGGATGAAAAAAACGTTTGTACTTTCTTTTTTGATATTTATATTTTCACTGAGCAGCTTGCATAGTCAAAGAAAACTAGGTGCAGGTGCTAAAAGAGAACAAACCACTAGAATAGGTTTAGATGGTAAAGTTGATACCTTAAATACAAAAGGTTCTACCAAAGTTATTTTGTCTGGCAAAACCAAATGGACAGATTATAAAATTATTTCTCATAGCAGAGATACTACGTATATAGATACTACTCTTACGTTACAAAAAGATTATAAATTCAATTATTTAAGAACAGATAATTTTGAGTTATTACCTTTTCATAATCAAGGGCAAACCTTTAATAACTTAGGCTATAGTTACAATAATATATTGCGTTTACCAGATTTTGGGTTTAGTGCAAAACAGGTAAGTTATTTAGAAGTTGATGACATTAATTATTTTGATGTACCTACACCCACTTCAGAAATTATGTACAGAACTGGCTTGCAACAGGGTCAGGTTGTAGATGCCATTTTTACACTAAACTTTTCAAAAAGATTAAATGTTTCACTTTCCTACAAAGGTCTTAGATCTTTGGGTGCCTATAGAAATTCCTTAGTAAGTAATGGTAATTTTAGAGGAACATTTAGATATAGAACTAAGAATAATCAATATGAAATTAGAGGGCATTTAACTACACAAGATTTCTTTCATCAGGAAAATGGTGGTTTAACTGCAGAAGCCTTAGATAACTTTATTAATGAAGACCCAAATTTTGATCAACGTTCTAGGTTAGATGTAAATCTAAATGATGCACAAAGTCAGTTTGATGCTACAAGAATATATTTAGAGCATAGCTATAAACTCTTGGCCAATAAAGACTCATTGTCTGACAAGGATTTTAGCAACTTAAAAATAGGTCATATTTTCACCAATGAAAACAAGAGTTATGGATTTAGCCAAACTACAAATACAACTGCAATTTTTGGTGATGTAAATGCTACTGATGCTTCAAATAAAGATGCAGATAGTAAGTTAACGAATAATGAATTTAATTTGGAGTTCAACTCTAAATATGTACTGGGTAAATTTAAAGCGAAAGTAAATTTAACGAGTTATAACTATGGTTATGATAGTATTCTAAATCAGAATAGTACCATCAACAAATTAAGATTAGAAAGCAATGCTATTTCTTTAGGTGCAGATTGGAATGCTAGAATTAAAAACTTTAATTTAAATGCAGATGCTTCTATAACTCCAGGTTCTGGAAGGTTGTCTGGAAATTATATAAGAGGTACAGCAGTTTACGCAAAAGACAGTTTATTTGCAATTAAAGGATCTTTATTACTTAGTTCAAAATCGCCAAATTTTAATACACTTTTACATCAAAGCATTTATGATGATTACAATTGGCAAAACGAATTTAGCAATATAAACACAAGAGATTTGGGTTTTGCATTTAGTTCTAAATGGTTAAATGGAGCTGTAAATTTTACAAACATAGACAACTATACTTATTTTGATGAAGACAGCAAACCTCAGCAATTTGCAAACCAAATTACTTATTTAAAAGTAAAAGCAAATCGTGAGTTTAAGTTCTGGAAATTGGCTTTAGACAATACAGTCATGTACCAAAATGTTAGCAGTGGAAGTTCGGTTTTTAGAGTACCTGAGTTTGTAACTAGAAACACTTTCTATTATGCAGATAATTGGTTTAAAGGTGATGCCATGTTTGTGAATATTGGTGTAACTTTTAAATACTTTACAAAGTATAATGCTAATGCCTATAACCCTTTATTATCTGAGTTTAGACTTCAAAATGATGAAGAAATCGGATTTCCTACAGTAGATGTATTTTTTAATGCAAGAGTAAGAAGAACACGTTTGTATTTAAAGGTAGATAATGTAACTTCTGGTTTTACCAAAAAGAATTATTTTTCTGCTCCAAATTATCCTTACAGAGACTTTACAGTACGTTTTGGATTGGTTTGGAACTGGTTTATATAAACCAAAACCATAGTATTCTTGATGATTAAACAACTAAAAAATAACTGGAAAATTTTTCTAATAGCAAGCTTAACTTTAGGTTTAGCACCTTTTAATCCTCCACATTTATTGGGTAAAATTCAATGGATTTTAGGAGGTAATGCTTTTTCTTCTGATAAAGGCATGCAAGCTCAAGATTGGTTTGATGTGTTACTCCATGGTTTACCTTGGCTACTTTTACTATTATCAGGTATCTTAAACCTAACTAGTCAAAAGAAAACACAATAATTCTATGTATTAGGGTCTTCTTTAAATACCTTTAAAATATTAAGGATTAGTATACAGAAAACTACCCAAATAAAACCAGCTACAAAACCACCAACAATATCAGAAGGAAAATGTACACCTAGATAAATTCGGCTGATTCCAATACTGAAAATAAGCGCTAACAACACTGTAGTTAAAACGAATTTTAAGCCTTTACTGATTTTAAAAGTAAAGATTAAATAAATTAAAAACCCGTAGAAAGCCATTGCTGTCATTGCATGTCCACTAGGGTAACTTAATGTTTTTACAGTAACTAAATGCTCTAATGTTGGTCTTTCTCTATTAATAATCTCTTTTAAAATTAGGTTAGAACTTAACGCTAAAATTAAAATTGATGACAATTGCAAAACGTATTTCCAATTCTTAAAAAAAAGGTAAAATAAAATAGAACAAACAGAAAATACTATTAGATAACCTAAAGCATCACCAACATCTGTTACAAATTTGAAATAGGTAGTAAGAGACTCTGATCTAAAACTAGTTACATATTCACTTACGCTTGTATCAAACTCAGATAATAAATCTGTATGTAAGTTTCTAGTTAGTTTTAGAAAAAACTTTATACCAAATACAACAACCAATAAAGTAACTAGTACAGTAATGATATAAGGAACTTTACTATCATATTTATGAAATTTTTGAGATAGAAACTCTTTAAATTTTGAAATAAATAATTTAAGCTGTTGGTACATAAAAATTAAGTTATCTTTTATTTATGAAATAGAGGATAAATCTAATTTCATAACTGGTAAAAACCTGTTTTTAACAGAACTTTCTTTTTGATTAATACTATAAAATCCTTTTGATTTATAGAAGGCCTCTGCATTAGGATCTGCCAACAAAGTTATTGTTTTTACATTTAATTGCTTTGCTTCAGAAATTGCATGCTGTATTAATTGATTACCAAAACCTTTACCAATAAAATTTGGTTTTACAAATAAAAACTCTAGTTCAATAGCCGCATTTTTTGGCTGATTGAGAATGTAAAAGCCAACTGTTTCATCATCACATAAAACTTTATAACAAAGAAGTTTTGCAATCATGTTTTTGGTAACAGTTAAATCATCTTGCCAACTATTGAGCAATTCTAAACTGTAACCCCAAAAAGATTTAGATTCTATAGCAATATCTGTAAGTAATTGTGCATCTAAAGTAGTTGCTTTTACAATCATCTTACTTAGCTCTAAGCATTCTAATCTTTAAGTTTAAAGCTGCAAAAAGCAAAGTAGTAAATGGGCTTAACCAGTTAAAGATAGCATATAAAAAATATTCTCCTACTCCTACTCCTAAAACTCCAGATTGATAAGCTCCACAAGTATTCCAAGGAATTAAAACCGAAGTTACAGTACCAGAATCTTCTAAAGTTCTACTTAAATTTTCTGGTGCTAAACCTTTATCTTCATAAGCTTGTTTAAACATTTTACCAGGTATAACTAATGCTAAATACTGATCTGAAGCTACAATATTTAAACCCAAACAACTTACAACAGTACTTGCAAATAAGCCAAATATTGATGAAGCTACAGACAATAAACTTTTTGTGATTTTTGCTAAAGCTCCAATAGCGTCCATAATTCCACCAAAAACCATAGCACAGACAATTAAAAAGATTGTCCAAAGCATACCATTCATTCCACCAGCAGCAAAAAGCTCTGTAAGTTTTTCATCATCTGTTTCAATTTGAGTGTCTGTTAATATAGAATTGACAATTGTTTGAAATTTAGAATCAGACAAACTTTCTAAAACATCTCCTTGAAATATAAATGCAAATATAGCAGCTAAAATTACCCCAACTCCTAAAGCCATTAATGGTTTTGTTTTCATTAAAATCATGGCTATAACAGCTACAGGTACAATAAATAACAATGGAGTAATATTGAATGTATTGTCTATAGAAACCAATAAATTACTAACGTCTGCACTACCAGAAGTATCTATAGTTCCACTTAAAACTGCAAATACAATTAGAGTAATTACTATAGTTGGCACTGTTGTATATGCCATGTATTTTATGTGTGTAAATAAATCAGTACCAGCCATTGCTGGCGCTAAATTTGTTGTGTCTGATAATGGAGACATTTTATCACCAAAATAAGCTCCTGAAATTACAGCTCCTGCAATCATTCCTGGTGGAATACCCAATGCACTTCCTATACCAATTAAAGCAATACCCACTGTTGCAGAAGTTGTCCAAGAACTACCTGTTGCAATAGAAATTATAGCTGCTATAATAACAGATGCAGGTAAAAATACTGCAGGACTTAGAACTTGCAAACCATAATAAACCATTGCAGGTATAATACCACTAACTAACCAAGAACCAGCTAAAGCACCCACTAAGAATAATATTAAAATGGGTACAAAAACGCTTTTCCAGTTTTCCCAAACTTCTGCAGCCATTCTAGAAATTGTAACTTTATTAAAGAAGCCAACAACAGCAGAAACCAAACCACCTATTAATAAGATGTACTGATTTGTATATGCACCAAACCATTCTTGCCCTTCAACAAAGAAGATGTTATAAGCCAATAAACCCATTAAAATAATTACAGGAATTAAAGATTCGAATAAACTTAGCTCTTTATTTTCAACAATTTTCTGATCGTTAATCTCTATCTCAGAAAGGTTTTTATTCTCTTGCATATCGTATAAATTCTTCTGTAATGTTACGATTTTACAGAATGCTATGCAAATCAAATTGGTTCACCTATTTTTGTAAATATGGATTCATTAACTCAAATTATTTTAGGTGCTGCTTGTGGAGAAGCTGTGCTTGGTAAAAAAATTGGAAACAAAGCTCTTTTGTTTGGAGCTATTGGTGGTACAATTCCTGATTTAGATGTTTTTATTGGCAAATGGATTTATAATAATGAAATACAAGCCATGGCTTTTCATAGAGGTTTTATGCACTCCATTTTATTTGCGCTTTTGGGATGTTTTCTCTTTGGATGGCTTACCTACAAGTTATATAATACTGGTAAAAGAAAAGAAACCACAGTTCTAAAAGATTGGATTTTACTTTTCTTTTGGGCCATATTTACGCATCCTATTTTAGATTGTTTTACTCCTTATGGAACACAACTTTTTACACCTTTTACCAATTATAGAGTTGCTTTTAACACAATCTCAGTTGCAGACCCTTTATATACACTTCCGTTTTTAATTTGTATGATTGTTTTAATGTTCTATAATAGAACTAAAACCAAACGTAAATCTTGGTTAAAAACAGGTATTTATCTAAGCTCTATTTACCTGATTTTTACAGTGATTAATAAAGTTTATATTGATAGCGTGTTTGAAAAATCATTTAAAAAAGCAGGAATAAACATAGAACGATTTTCTGCACAACCTACCATTTTAAATAACATACTTTGGTATGCAGTTGCAGAAACAGAAGAACAATATCACTTAACTTTTTATTCTTTATTAGATGATAAATCTATTAGCGATAAATTTATAACTGTAGAAAAAAACCATTCAATAATTGATATGGCTGACACCAATTTACAAACCCTAGCTTGGTTCAGCAATCAATATTTTAACATCATCAAAAAAGATAAAGTTGGCACTTACAAATATGTAGATTTACGTTATCCAATGCTAAACCCTGATGATTTAAATTCCTCTATATTTAACTTTACCATCTACAATGAAAATAATGAATGGGATATTTTACCATTTGATGGAAATCCGCCAAATAAAGAGGATTTTGCCATTTTTATAGAACGCTTAAAAGGAATTTAGGCTTTTAAAACACCAACCTCAATCATACATTTTTTCATCATTTCGTAAGTACGTTCTATATTATTATCCAATCCAATAGAGAACCTTATTAAACCATCTGATAGTCCCATTTCCTTTTGTTCATCTTCAGGTATTTCTGATGATGTAGAACTTCCTGGAGCAGAAAATAGTGTTTTGTAAAACCCTAAACTCACAGCCAAATAACCTAAGTTTTTTTCTTGCATTAACTCCATTAATGTATTTGCTTTTTCTAAAGAACCAACATCTACAGTAAGCATTCCACCAAAACCATATTCTGCATTCATCATCGACTTAAATAATTGATGTGAAGAATGAGATGCTAAACCAGGATAAACAGTTTTTAATCCATCAGCCTGAAATTTTTCAGCCAAAAAACTCGCATTAAAACTATGTTGTTTCATTCTAATATGAAGCGTTCTCATATTTTTTAAAACGGATGAAGCTCTTAAACTATCCATAGTTGACCCCAACAACATACAGGCACCATCGTTTACATTTCTTAAATCATTTATAAACTCTTGTGTACCACAAACTACACCTCCAACAGTATCTGAGGAACCATTAATGAATTTTGTTAAACTATGAATTACTATATCTGCACCTAATTTTGCAGGTGAAATTGATAATGGAGAAAAAGTATTATCTACAACTAGCTTTAAATTGTGTTTTTTAGCTATAGCAGATAAGCCTTTAATATCTGCAACCTCTAAAAGCGGATTACTTACAGATTCGCAATATATAACTTTGGTGTTTTTAGTAATTGCTGCTTCTACAACCTCTAATTTTGTGATGTCTACAAACGTAGTCTCTATACCTAATTTAGGTGTAAAGTTTTTTAGAAAAGCGTATGTACCACCATAAATAGTTCTACTAGAAACAATATGATCATTTGCTCCACACAGCTGCAATAAAACAGGTGTTATAGCTCCCATTCCTGAAGCTGTAACATTTGCGGTTTCTGTACCTTCCATTGCTGCTAAAGCTTCACCTAAATATAAATTTGAAGGTGTTGAATGACGTGAATATAAATAACAACCATCTGCATTACCCTCAAACGTATCAAACATTGTTTTTGCTGATAAAAAAGTATAGGTAGATGAATCTGAAATGGAAGGATTTACACCTCCAAATTCTCCAAAATATTGTAAATCTTGTATTTGATCTGCTGGATTATAACTCATAATTCTGTTTTTTATTTATAGTAAAATAACAATCAAATAGAATATTTATCAAATCATAAAGTAAAATATAGTTTATTATTCTATTTTTAAATACTTTAATAGTGTTATTGTTTATATTTATAATAATTTTTATTATTCTTAGAAAAAATTACATTTTATGAAATTAGATGTTATAGATAAAAAACTAATTAACTTACTTCAAGACAACAGTAAACAAACTACAAAGCAATTATCGCTTCAACTTAATTTATCTGTAACTGCAGTTTATGAGAGAATTAAAAAATTAGAAAAAGAACGAGTTATAGAAAAGTATGTAGCAATTATAAATAAGAATAAAATAGAAAAGTCTTTCTTAGTTTTTTGTCATGTAAAACTAATACAACACACCAAAGAAAACGTAAACACCTTTGAAAGAGAAATATTAAAACTAGAAGAAGTATCTGAATGTTTTCATGTAAGTGGGGAATACGATTATATCTTAAAAATTTTTGTGAAAGATATGGAGCAATACAGATCTTTTATGGTTACCAAATTAACAGCTATAAAATATATAGGAAGTACTCATAGTACTTTTGCCATAGAAAAAGTGAAGAACACAACTGCAATTCATTTATAATAAAAAACCCAAAACATTTAGTTTTGGGTTTTTTATTAAATTAAGTATTTCAAACTAAGATTTTATTAAAACAATTTTTTCTGTTTCTTTCTGTACCAATTTTGCATAAAATTCTTTCAGTGCTGTATAATATTGAGGTGGAACCATAGCACTATTTATTTGTAATAGGGATACTAATTTTACTTTATTACCACCATTAATAATTTGATATTTAAAAAAGCCTAGATTATCTGGTAACGCAATTGCCAATTGTTCTGGAACAGATTCTATTGCATAACCTTTAGGTACTTGTATAGTAACTTTATTAGTTTCTTTAAAAGCAGAGGTAAAATCTACAGGATATTTTCTTTCATCTAATTTGAATGGATTTGTTCTTTTTGTAAGAAATAAAGAAGGCTCTATATATAATTTATTGCCAATAGTTTCCAATAAATCTTCTGACGTGAATTTTACATTTCTAATTACTGGTTTAGCCAAATTATCTTGATTTACCAATTTAAAATCATCTACTTCCAGATTATTATTTTCTTCAAATTTTTCAATTAAATCTTCATCTTTTATATGGTTATATCTTTTTCTAAATCTTTGAGCTTCAAAATTATCATAGATAGTTCTAGTAAAACCACTTACTTCTAAATCATCAGAAATTTTAACCATTATCATATTTTCTTCCTCTGCATGTTTAGATGAATTTAAATTTATCCAAGAAGACTCTCCTGTTTTAGTAACCAGCCTTCCATTCCAGTTTAGTGCTCTTGCTGGTAATATATTTGGCATACTAAAAGGCTCTGTAGCATCTAATAAGATCATTGAATTGTCTGCCAACTTTACACCTGTAACTACATAATCGAATCCTTTTATGGTTGGAAAAAGAGGAACTCCATTACCTTTTGTACTTACTAATACAGGATTTGCATTTAAACCTGCATAACGTAACATAGAAGTAAGCATCAAGTTTATTTCTGCAGAATTACCTGTTTTATCTTGGTAAGCTTTTCGTACACCATCATTTGTATATTTATTGGTGTAGCCATTCCATTTCATGTTAGCTTTTACATATTGAAATAATAAAGCTAATTTTTCTAAGTTTACATTAGAATTAGCTATTAAAGCATCTATGTCTTTCTTGTAATAGTTAGTTTTTTCTAACTCTTTACCAAAAGCACTCGATTTGTAAATTTGCTTTGTAACATTATCCCAAGATTTTGAAAAATTTTTAGGAGCAGTGTTTGGAAATTTAGTACCCACTAACTCGTATTTTACTCCTCCTCTATATGCGTAAGCACTACCAACATAAGGTTCATTATTTTTTAGAGCTGGTATATTTTCTGCTTCGTATTTAGAAATATTATAGGCTAAATCTTGTCTGTTATTTTCATAAGATGTCGTAGTTGTTTTACCACTTGCACCTCCTCTTTCATCAATATATGTACTTGTGTTCCTAACTTTATTTCTAATTGTAATACTACCATTTCTAAAAGTTTCTTCTGGAGAAATCAAGTAATAACCTTTATTCTTTTTCGCAAAAATCAACCACTCAGGAGTTTCTACTTCTATAGCTAACTTTTTAACGGGTATACCATATTGAAACTGTAAGTCATCTACAAAATCTGTATAAGGAGAAGACATTGTATATTTCAATTCTATCACTGAACCTTCTTTAAGGTTTGGAAATGTAATTCTTTTTACATGTCTAAATTTACTTACAGTTTCATCAAAAATATACTTATTAGAAACCTTATCTTCTTCTATTTTTCCTTTTTCATTTAAGTTATAGGTAACAGCTTTTATTGAAGAAACCTTTTCAGACTTTCCACTCTCTGGTCTGACATAAGGCAGTTTAAAAGTTGCAAAATCAAAACCTTCTTTGGTGTATAATTTTAATCTTACATGTACTTCATTTACAACTTCAAAACCAGAGTTGTTATTGTAATCATAGTAAGTTTTTCTATTTTTATATAAGTAAGCTGCATCTGCAGTAGAATCTAAAGGATAAAATTCTTCTTGCAATTCTTCCTTAGATACTTTACCAAATTTGTAATCTTGTGCATACAAAGAAACTTGACTTATTAAAAAAAGTCCTAATACTAATTTTTTAATCATAACTATTTTTTGGTTAATACAATTCTTAAATTTTCTGTTTTAGCAATTTTTTTTCTAAAAGCTCTGTAGGCTTTATAATCTTCTTTTGAATAAACACCTTCTTTAATTTCAATCTCTTTGTGATAAGTAAAAGTTGCATCATCAATTATCTTGAAATTAATTTTATATGTACCAAACTTTGAATTAATTTCTTTAAAATCAGGCACATAATTTAATGTATAATTCGCAGGTAGTTTAAATGTAAGTGAGTCTACATCCTTATAACCTCTATTTATTTGCAAGGGCATTTTTCTTTCTCTATATCTTTTGGGCACAAAGCTTTCTCGATTAAAAATATTAACTCTAAAAATATAATCATCATTATTAATAGAGGCAAATTCATTTATATCAATTGATAATTTTTCTAAAAATTCTACTTCATCCTTATTATTCTCTACTTGAACATTTTCTATTTTAAGGTTATTATTATAGCTCCAAACACGAGTCGTATACTGTTTTTTTAATTCATTTTCTGTAAGGTTGTCATAATAACTTTTATCATCATATTGCAAACCTTTAGATACTCTTTCAATTTTTGCTTTTACTGAACCATTTTCTTCTAAAGTGATAACTCCTTCAGTAACTTGAAGATTCTCATTATTTTTATAAATAGAAGTTCTTTTTATAATACCTCCTTCTGGTGTAATAACTAAAACATTTCTATCATTTGTAAAATCTCCTAAAAAACCAAAAGGTATGGTTTGATTTGTACACTCTAACCAGATATCTTTGCCATTATTGGGGATATTTAATATAGCATGATTACCTTGTAAAGATGAAAAATTTTTGTCTATATCTCTTTTTTCATTTGCATAAACTAAGGTAAAATAAGAGGTTACACCAACAACATCTAAAAGAGCTTTAGTGTAATTTGTTAGCCCTTTACAATCTCCATAACCAACTTCATCTACTTTATTCGCTGCAATAGGTTCCCAACCACCAATACCTACTTGAACACTAATATATCTTGTTTTATCTTGCATAAATTGATACACAATTTTTGCTTTTTCTATTGGTGTTTTAGCAACTTTTGTTAGTTCTATAATTTTAGTTTTTGTTGCTTCGTCTAATAGATCTCTACCAGATATTAAAGATGTGTACATCCATTTACCAAATTGCTCCCAATTTGTAGCTTCTCCATAAACACCTTTTAAATGAAAATTATTTAGGGCTACTTTAGCAATAGGTAAAATATTTAAAGAAGAAATTGAATTGCGTTCGTAATTTATTGCTTTTTGATTTTTGAGTGAGAAATTGATTTGAGATTCTGATTCGTTTTTTTCTATTTTATAGCCTTTAAAATTAGATTCTTTTAGCCTCCAAGGAATTTTTAGAGGGTTATTAATTGTGAAGCTACTATTTTGAACAGACAAATAATATCCATTTACTGGAACCCACCAAGGAATGAAAGCAGTTGTTGACGTTTTATATTCGGTTTCAAAAACTAATGTATATGGGTAGGAAACTGGTGTGTGATTTACATATTTTACTTTGGCATCTGAATATAATGAACCACCATCTACAGCACTCACATCTGTAAAATCTCTTTCCTTATATTTTTTTATTTCAATACCAAAAGCATCATATATTACAGCTTTAAGATTGGTAATTTTAGTATCATCATCATAACTTTCTGAAATTCTAGCATCTGAATTTCCTAATTTATTTAATACTGTAACAATGTACTTTTTTGAGTAGACTAACTCATTTATACTAGAAATAGTAATTTCTGTAGTGCTATTTCTTACAACAGCATTTGCATTTTCTTTTAATTCCTTTGGAATTGCATAAGCCACATAAATTTCGTTCTGAGAGAAACTAAAAAAAGACCATAGCAAGAAAAAGCAAATAATTTTAGGGGGCTTTGCAAACATTATAACAATTTAATTGCCAATGTAAAAAAGATAACCCAAAACTAAAAAGTTTTGGGTTATTTTATTTTGAAGAATAAAAGTCTTTATGCTTTTGTTTTAACTACAAATGACATTTCCATATCATCATTAATAAATTTATCTTTTAGGTCATCAAAAAATGATTTAGAACCATATTTAACGTTAAACTCTGCTCTATCAATCATAAAAGTTTCGCTTTCTAAAGTAGTTACTCCATTTTCAGTAGACATCATTGCAGGTATTGTAACACTTTTAGTTACATCTTTAATTGTTAAATTACCTGTAAGATGTACTTTGTTACCTTCTTTCTTTTCAACATTTGTAATTACAAATTTAGAAGTTGGGTACGTTGCAACATCAAAAAAATCTGCACTCGTTAAATGACCTCTTAACTTTGCATTACCATCATTATCTGCAGGTATATCTTCTACTTTAATTGAGTTCATGTCTATGGTAAACTCACCTGCTTTTAATGCTCCATCTTCTATTAATAAATCTGCATCTTGTATTGCAACTGTTCCATTATGAGAACCAGTTGGTTTATAACCTTTCCAAGTAATCATAGATGTTGATAAATTTACATTGTTAAGCTCTGCTACATTTACTTCTACTTCTTTAGCTTCTTTTGTTTCTACAACTTCTTTTTTTTCATTTTTACAACCAGTTAAAACTGATGCAACAACTATTAAGGATACTACTAATTTTTTCATGATATTTTATTTTAAGTTAATTGGGGTTTTATTTTCCATGGCAAATATATAACAATTTATTTTCCTTGGAAACTATTTTTAATAAAATTAATTTATTTTTAGAAATCTCTATTCTTAGAGTCTATAATTATGGTAACTGGTCCATCATTTAATAAACATACTTTCATATCTGCACCAAACCTACCAGTTTGTATTTCTTTTTGAATTTCTAATTCTAAATTAGCCACAAATTTTTCATAAAGTGGAATTGCAATATTGGGCTTAGAAGCATTAATATAACTTGGTCTATTTCCTTTTTTTACATTAGCAAATAGCGTGAATTGACTTACAACAATTGCATCTGCATTTACATCTTTGAGTGATAAATTCATTACTTGATTTTCATCATTAAAGATTCTAAGATTGGCAGTTTTTCTTACTAGATAATCTATATCTTCTTGTGTATCTGCATCTGTGATACCTAAAAGCACTAATAAACCTTTTCTAATTTCTGCTACTTTTTTTCCATCTATAGTAACACTTGCTTCAGAAACTCTTTGAATAACTACTCTCATAGTAATTTAATCATCTTCCTCATTCCAAACATCTGTTCTAAAATGTTCTGTTTCTTCTTCTCCTTCTAAAATCTGTAAATAGCTTCTGTATCTAGACCAAGAAATCTCTTCTTCTTCTAAAGCTTCTTTAACAGCACAATGTGGTTCCTTTAAATGCAAACAATCATTAAACTTGCAGTATTGTTTTAAGGCAAAAAATTCTGGAAAGTAATCTCCAAGTTCATACTTATCCATATCTACAACTCCAAAACCTTTTATACCTGGAGTGTCTATAATTTTAGCATCAAAACTTAAATCGAACATTTCTGCAAAGGTTGTAGTATGTTGCCCTTGTTTGTGTTGATCTGATATTTCTTGTGTTTTTAAGTCTAAATTAGGCTCAATTGCATTTACTAAAGTAGATTTACCTACTCCTGAATGCCCGACAAACATAGATGTTTTGCCTGTCATTAATTCTTTTAAAACATCAACATTTGTATTTTCTGTTGCTGAGACTTCTATACAGGTATAGCCAATTGCCTCGTAGATATCTTTGAGATATAAAATTTCTGCTCTTTCTTCTATGGCATAAGAATCAATTTTATTAAATACCAAAACTGTTTCTATTCTATAAGCTCTTGTTGTTACCAAAAAACGATCTATAAAAGCCGTTAATGTTGGTGGATTGTTAATGGTGATTAATAAAAACACCAAATCTATATTTGCAGCAATTATATGCGTTTGCTTTGAAAGATTTACAGATTTACGAACTATAAAATTTTCTCTATCTAGAATTTTTTTAATGACACCTGTTTCTTCATCTCCTTTCTTTTCTAGGTCAAAAACCACTTTATCTCCAACAGCAATTGGGTTAGTACTTTTTATGCCTTTTATTCTAAATTTTCCTTTAATTCTACATTGATGAAATTGGCCATCATCAGACTTTACAAAATACCAACTTCCTGTAGATTTATATACAATACCTGTCATTACTACAAAGATGCAGAATTAAAATTGATTTAAAAAAATAAGCCACAAATTCGCAAAGAATTTGTGGCTCTAATTAAATATTTGAAAAATATTATGCTTTAATAATATTCTCTTGATGATTAATCGATTCTTGATGAATGGCTTTAAACATTCTTAATACAAATTCTTCACTCAATCCTTTTTCTTGTCCTTCTAGAATCATGTTTCCTAAAATCTCATTCCATCTTCTAGATTGTAAAACAGCCACATTTTGCTCTTTTTTAAGCTCTCCAATTTGATCTGCAACCTTCATACGTTTTCCTAACAAATCAATTAATTGACCATCTACCACATTAATTTGTGCACGTAAATTATCTAATGAGTCTCTGTAAGTAGAATCTGTTTCTGTTTGCTTTCTAATTCTTAAGTCTTGCATAATCTGCTTTAATTTAGTAGGTGTAACCTGTTGTGCAGCATCAGACCAAGCATTATCAGGATCAAAATGAGTTTCTATCATTAAACCATCAAAATTTAAATCTAAAGCAGTTTGAGATACATCAAAAATCATTTCTCTGTTTCCTGTTATATGGGATGGATCACAAATTAATGGTAAATCTGGAAATCTGTTTTTAAATTCAATTGCAATTTGCCATTCAGGAACGTTTCTATATTTTGATTTTTCATAGGTTGAAAATCCTCTATGAATAGCTCCTAAATTTTTAATATCTGCAGTATATAATCTTTCAATTCCACCCAACCATAAAGCCAAATCTGGATTTATTGGGTTCTTTACCAAAACAATTTTATCTGTACCATGTAAAGCGTCCGCTAATTCTTGCATAATAAAAGGAGAAACTGCAGTTCTAGCACCAATCCATAATAAATCTACATCATTTTCAATAGCTAACTTAACATGAGCTGCATTTGCTACTTCTGTACAGGTTTTCATACCTGTTTCTTCTTTTACTTTCTTTAACCATTTTAAACCTAAAGCTCCTACTCCTTCAAAATTTCCTGGTCTAGTTCTTGGTTTCCAAATCCCTGCTCTATAATAGTTTACATCAGAATCTTTTAATTCATGTGCAATTTTTAAAACCTGTTCTTCGGTTTCTGCACTACAAGGCCCTGCTATTACTAGTGGATGATCTAATTTCATATCATCCAACCATGTTCTTAATGCTGCTGTATTCTTCATTTTTCTATTAATTGTGGCTATTTATTTTATGCCGTTTAAAATTTGTTTTATATAATTTGTATTCTCCATTTCATTAAAAATCTCAGAGAAATTATCTTGTTGCATCAACTCTTTAAATTGTTGTAAATTATTGATGTATTCTTCTAACGTTTCTATTAAGTTTTCTTTATTTTGTTTAAAAATTGGTGTCCACATTGCAGGGCTACTTTTTGCCAAACGAACTGTAGACTCAAAACCTGAACCTGCCATATCAAAAATATCACGTTCATTTTTTTCTTTGTTGATAACAGTTTTACCTAACATAAATGCGCTTATGTGAGATAAGTGCGAAACATACGCAATATGCTTATCATGAGAAACAGGATCCATATACCTAATACGCATTCCAATAGCTCTAAAAAGCTCTAATGCTTTTTCTTGCAGCTTAAAAGTAGTTTTTTCTACTTCACAAATAATATTCGTTTTCCCTTTATATAAGCCAGAAATGGCTGCTTTTGGCCCTGAGTTTTCTGTTCCTGCAATTGGATGAGCTGCTAAAAAATTTCTTCTTTTCGGATGATGTTCAACCTCTTTACAAATTGCTTCTTTTGTAGAACCAGCATCTACAACCAAAGTATTATCACCTATTTTATCTAATATAGTAGGTAGCAATTTTACAGTAACATCTACAGGAATTGAAACGATTACCAAATCTGCTTTTTCTAAATCTTCTAAAGTGGCTTTTTCATCAATAACGCCTAAAGCAAGAGATTCATCTAAATAAGCCTCATTAATATCTATTCCATAAATTTTTGCAGACGGATTGTGTTCTTTAATATCGATAGCAAAACTACCTCCTATTAAACCAATACCAATCATGTAAATATGCTTCATTCTATTACTGTTTATTAAAGATTAACTCTTTAAAATCTATTTATTGCTTGTGTTATTACATCTTTTGATACACATAAAGAAAAACGGATGTAGCCTTCTCCTTGAGAGCCGAAAATAGTTCCTGGTGTTATAAATATGTCTTTATCATATAATACTGCATCTGTAATTTCTTCGGCTTTTTTACCTTCAGGTATTTTTGCCCAAACAAATAAACCTGTGGCATTTTTATCATATTTAGCATTCAACTTATCTGCTAATTGCCACACCAATTTTCTACGTTCTTCATAAATTTTATTTTGGTCTTGAAACCATTTATCTGATAATTGTAAAGCCTTTATTGCACCTTTTTGAATTCCGTAAAACATACCAGAATCCATATTTGATTTTACCTTTAAAACTTCGTTAATGTAAGTTGAGTTTCCTAACAACATACCAACTCTCCAACCAGCCATATTAAAAGTTTTGCTCAATGAGTTCAACTCTAAAGCAATATCTTTTGCACCCTCTACTTGTAAAATACTTATTGGATTATCATTTAAAATAAAACTGTAAGGATTATCATTAATGATTAATATTTTATGCTTTTTACCAAATTCAACTAGCTTTTTAAATGTTTCTAATGTTGCATTGGTACCTGTTGGCATATGTGGATAATTTACCCACATTAATTTTACATTACTTAAATCTTCATTTTCTAATGCATTAAAATCTGGTTGCCAATTTGTAGCATCACTTAGATTATAAAACAGAGGTTCTGCTACAACTAATTTAGTTACTGATGTATAGGTTGGATAACCAGGATTAGGAATTAGAACTTTATCACCTTCATTTAAAAAAGCCATAGAAATATGCATGATACCTTCTTTACTACCCATCAATGGTAAAACCTCATTTTCTGGATTTGTACCTACAGCAAACTTACTGTTATAAAATTCTGATATTGCAATTCTTAATTCTGGCAAACCTTGGTAAGATTGGTATTTATGTGCATTTGCATCACTCAAACTCTCAGAAATTGCTACTAAAACATTTTCTGGAGGTTGTAAATCTGGAGAACCAATACCCATATTAATAATAGGCTTACCTGCTGCTGCTAAGCCTCTTACTTCTCTTAGTTTTTTAGAGAAGTAGTATTCTTGAACAGTATCTAATCTTTTTGCTGGTTGTATCATCTTCTACCATTTTTATATGTTCCTAAAACCTTAAATTCTTCAGCCATTATTTCTAATATAGACGCTGCTTTTTTGTATTGTTTATAATCCTCAAAAGTTATATCTACAAAGAAGGAATATTTCCAAGGTGTTTCTATAACTGGTAATGATTGTATTTTAGTTAGGTTCATTTTGCAATCGCTCAATACATTTAGAATTGCAGCTAAACTTCCTCTTTTATGATCTAATTGAAACTTTAAAGATGCTTTATTTACATTTTCATTTATAGCTGGCTGATCTGTTTGTACAATAACAAAACGAGTTGAATTGTCCTTTATCGTTTGAATTTCGTCTTCTATAATTTCTAAATCAAAAATCTCTGCTGCAATTTTAGGAGCGATTGCTGCAATACCTTTTAGATTATGCTTAGCAATTCTTTTTGCTACTTCTGCAGTGTCAACATCTTCTACCAATTTAATATGAGGATGTTGTTTAAAAAATTCTTTGCATTGCAATAAAGCCATAGGATGAGACCAAACCTCTTTTATATCTTTTAAAGTTTGATTTGGTAGCGCCATTAAATGATGGTGAATATTTAGATATTCTTCATCTATTATATGTAAGTTGCTATTGTCTATAAGCGCATAATTAGGAATAATTGAACCTGCGATTGTATTTTCTAAAGCCATGACTCCAACCTCTGCAGATTTATCTAACAAATTATCTACTAAAACATCAAAAGACATACACTCAGATAACTGAATTTCTTTACCATAAAAATCTATGGCTACTTTATGGTGATTTGAGCCTTCTGCTCCTTGTATTGCAACTACTTTTTTCAACTTAATATGCTATCAAAAAAAAAGCCTCGAATTAAATTCGAGACTTTATATTTATTATGTTTTGTTTAACAACATGATACAAAGTCTCTCCTCTTATTGTAAAAATAAAAGTAAATATAGAAACGAGTCCAAGTTGTTTTTAACATTTTTTCTTGTGTTTGAGAGACAAATCTAAAGATTAAATTCAGATACACAAATATTATTAAAAGAATTCGATAATTTTTATCAATTATTCAAAATTGATCCTAAAAATTACATGATTGCTAATTTTCATATTACAAATATCAATTTCAATTATAATTTTGTCATCACTAAATTGATTATCTTTAAATTTACTTTAAACTTATATTTTGGATTTAAACGTTTTAAGCCAACCTTTAAAAAATTGTTGTACCTCACCAATGACAGGGTTCTATAGAGATGGATTTTGCAAAACAGGTTCTCAAGATCATGGAACACATACAGTATGTGCAATAGTTACAAAAGAATTTTTAGAATTTTCTGCTAGTAAAGGCAACAATTTAATGACACCCATACCACAATGGAATTTTCCTGGCTTAAAACCTGGTGATAAATGGTGCTTGTGCATTTCAAGATGGTTACAAGCAGAAAAAGCAGGTAAAGCTCCATATATAGTTTTGGAAGCAACGCATATTAAATCTTTAAGTTATTGTTCTTTAGAACTTTTAAGTAAGTATAAATTTCAAAAGAGTAATACATAATGAGTTATCAAGAGTTCCTTACTCCACTTTTCCTATTTGTAAATTCAGGTTTGGTAGTTTTAATTTGGATGGTTCAATTAATCGTTTACCCAAGTTTCTTGTTTTACAATAAAGAAAATTTGGTTCATTGGCATAATGTTTACACCAAACGTATTGCTGTAATTGTAGTTCCATTGATGTTAATGCAGCTTGTGATAAGTATACTAAATACAATAGTATCCTTCAGTATAATTAACTTAACAATTGGGCTATTAGTTCTATTTTTGTGGGTTTTTACGTTTAAAAGTTTTGCTCCTGTACACTTTAAAATTTCCGAAAATCGTTTTCAACAAACTCAGCTACAACAATTAGTTAACAAAAATTGGATTAGAACTATTATTTGGTCATTGATTTTAGGGCTAAGTTTATTATAATAATCTCAAAAACAATAAAATAAATAAACGAAAAAAGCGCTTCATAAATGAAGCGCTTTTCGCGGTCTGGACGGGACTCGAACCCGCGACCTCCTGCGTGACAGGCAGGCATTCTAACCAGCTGAACTACCAAACCGTTGCTAATAGCGGGTGCAAATATAACACACATTTTTATATTTGCAAACATAAATGGAAAAATTATTTAAAATTTTTTCTTTGTAATAAATATGCGGTTAATATTTCATTATACCCTTTTTGGATATCAACAGGAACATAATCAATTTTATATTGTAAACAATTGTTTTTTAATTCGTTAAAAAACAACTTACTTAACTCTTCATATTTTTCTTTAATATTTTCTGCAAAAACATTTATTTCTTGCCCTGTTTCCAAATCAACAAATTTTTTAGGTCTGTTATCAAAATTAAAATTAAACTCAGTTTTAGAATCATAAGTATGGAATAAAACCACCTCATGTTTGTTATATTTTAAATGTCTTAATGCTTCAAAAAGTTCTTCATTAGGTTTGTTCGTCTGAAACATATCTGTAAATAAGAAAATTAAAGACCTTCTGTGAATTTTCTCGGCAATTTCATGCAAATATTGGTAAGTTTCAGTCGCTTTATTTGATGGAGCTGAAATTAAAGCTTCTAATTGATAAAGTAACATGTTTCTATGTCTTTCACTTCCTTTTTCTGGAGCATAGTACTCATAGTTATCTGAGTAAATACTTAAACCAACTGCATCTCTTTGACGCTTTAGAATCTCCATTAAAGAAGCTGCTGCAATAGCAGAAAACCCAACTTTATTTAAATTGTCTATTGATTGTTTTTCTACAATTGGATAATGCATTGATGCTGAATTATCTATAATAATATGACAACGTAAATTAGTTTCCTCTTCGTATTTCTTGGTATAAAGTTTTTCTGTTTTTGCAAATAACTTCCAATCTATATGCCTCGTACTTTCTCCTTTGTTATACAATTTATGCTCCGAAAACTCTACTGAAAACCCATGAAAAGGACTTTTATGTAAACCAGTTATAAAACCTTCTACTACTTGTTTTGCAAGAAGATCTAAGTTTTTAATTTCCGATGATTTTACTTCAGATAACTTCATTACTTTTTAATGTTTTGAGCTCTGGTTAAATCATCTGTAGTTTGATGTAATTTCTTTAGTAAAATAGGGTTGTAATCTGGATTTTCATTTAAAAATTGTTGAAGTATTTCATAGGCTTCTTTAGAAGAATAATTTCCTATTGTTGAAGCTAACCATCCTTTAGGAAAAAATATATCTCCTGTTAACTGAACTTCTTCTAATTTATTTAAAATTTCTGGTAAAAACTCAATAGCATTATTTTGTCTTAAAGGGTGATGAAAATAGCTTAAACCACTTTGCACCCAAGACTCTTTTTCTCTATTCTCCTTTTCAAAAAGAGATTTCATAAATGAATTTCTAATAATTACATCTTTAGAAACTGCTGGCAATAACCATTTAAATCTTTCTAATTGATCTGGGTTAGAAATATTTAATTCTTGCTCTGCTATAATTTCTTTTGACTTTGTGTGTTCTAGAACAGCCAGCTGTAAAGCCAAAGAAGTTAAATTATTCTCATTAAGAAATAATTGATCAATCTTTAAATCGCCATTCCATATTTTATACAGTTTCTCTTTACCATCTTCGGAAACAACTGTAGATTGATATAAATTAAAAATTGTTTTCTTAATGTTTTTAGGCAAGTTTTGCTGTAGTAATTTCATTAAGTTATTTTCGGTGGTAACTTGAATTTCATCTTTTTGTGTTTCAGTTAAGAAAGTCCAATAAATATTCTGAATTCTTCCTGACAAATAATTTGTAATTAACTCATTTTTCTCAGATTTTAAAGCATCAAAAAACACCATAAAAATGTTTTTAGGAGTCACATTTCCCAATAGCATATTTTCATATAAATTTATGAATTGATATCCTCTAGAAACCTCATCTCTAATTAATTTATAGTTATCAATTTTATCTTTATAAATTGGAAAAACTCCATAACCAAATCCGTTTATATTATATAAAACCTGACCAGGTTTAAAATCTTTTGTGGCCTCTGTAATATCAAATGAAGAACCCATATTTTTTATGTTGATATTCCTTACAAATCCTCTAGCATCTTTTAATTGAATTTTAAAAGATTGTGTCCAAACTTTTTCTGAACCATCTTCTGCCTTTTGATGGATTATAAATTTGGTAACATTTCCTTTTTCGTTGGTTTCAATCTCTTCTGTAAAAATGGGTCTTCCAGAAGAGTTTACCCAAACTTCACTCCAATTTTTAATATTACCTGCCGATTTTTTATCTAAAATCTCTACCAGTTCCAACCAATCTGCATTTGAGTTTGCATACGTTTTTATGTATTCTTGAATACCTTTTTGAAATTGACTTTCACCCAATAAATATTCCAATTGACGCATCATAATAGGTGCTTTATTATAGATGATTCTTCCATATAACGAACCTGCATTTTTTAAATTATCTAATGGCTGACGAATTGGATTGGTGCCCTTAGTTCTATCTTCTGAATACGCACTTGGATAATGAGACATCATAAAACTAAGAGTATGATTGATTTCTGGATATACAGGATTTACAATTTTATCTGCCATAAAATTTGCAAACACTTCCTTCATCCAAACATCATTAAACCATTTCATGGTTACTAAATCTCCAAACCACATGTGTGATGTTTCATGTGCTATTAACTTTGCTCTCCTTAATTTTCTACTTTGAGTTGCATTTTTATCTAAAAACAATGAAGACTCTCTATATTGAATGGCACCTACATGTTCCATACCTCCATATTGAAAAGGTGGTATTGCAGCAAAATCCATTTTTTGAAAAGGGAATTTTACGCTAGTATAATTCTCTAAAAAATCTATTGAATTTTGATGAATTTTAAAGATTTCATTTACACTTTCATCTATTTTTTCTTGGTTATTTTCTCTGTATAAAAAGCGCATGTCAAAAGCACCAGGGTTTTTAGTAGTTTCAGAAAACTTACCTGCCACAAAAGAGAATAAATAACTACTCATTTTATCTGTAGTTGCAAAAGTGTGCTCTACAAAATCATCAATTTCAATAGCACTTTCTTCAAATCCACCAGCCATAACTTTCCAATCTTTTGGAGCTGTAATTCGTAAATTATACTTGGCTTTCAAATCTGGCTGATCAAAAGATGGAAATAAAGTACTTGCTCTGTCTGGAACTAAAAGTGTATATAAAAATTCATTATTTCTATTTAATGATGTTTCTCCTGCATCAAATAAAATTTCTACTTCATTTAAACCTAGAATCAATTTTGTTTTATCCAATATTAAGTGCTCTTTCTGATGATTAACGAAAACTTCCTCGCTATTTATTTTTACTGATTTCAATTTAGAAGTTGCTTCATTAAAATCTAAATAAACATCGTTTTCTAAATCTTTGACAGTAAAATTGATTGTAGATTTAGATGCAATTGATTTTGTTTTCTCAGCAGGAATTTTAAAGTGTAGGTTGTAAACAATATCAGAAATTTGCTGTTTTCTATACTTAGCTAAATCATATGATATACCTTCTTCTAGTTTAATTTCTTTATTAGAAGAAGTGCATGAAGCGATTAAAAATACAACTAAAAACAGGTTTAAAAATTTCATAGTATTTGTTTAGTTTCTAAAAATAAAAAAAGGTTTGACGTTAGCCAAACCTTTATGAGTTTATAAAATTGAATACCAACTATAAAGCTGCATCAATCTTATCTGTATATGTCTTTTTAGGTGCTACACCTACTTGCTTATCTACAACTTCACCATTTTTAAATACTAAAACTGTTGGTATATTTCTTACTCCATATTTAGCTGCAAATTCTTGATTTGCATCTACATCTACTTTACCAACTACTGCTTTACCATCATATTCTGCATGAATTTCATCAACTATTGGTCCTACCATTCTACATGGCCCACACCAAGCTGCCCAAAAATCTACTAATACTGGTTTATCTGATTGTAAAACTACTTCATCAAAAGTAGCGTCTGTTATTTCTAATGCCATTTTATCTGTTTTTTGATTGTACTTTCATTATTAAAGTACAAAAGTAAACATTTATTTTAGGTTCGTTAACTCAAAAAAATTACTTTTTACTATCAATCTATCAATTGAAACTATACAGTACTTTAAAATAATTCTTTTGCAATAGCCTGAATATTATCACTTTTACCCATAGAATAATAATGTAGAACAGGAACACCAGCTGCTAATAATTCTTTTGATTGTTGAATCGCAAACTCAATTCCAACCTGTCTAACCTCTTTATTTGTTTTACAAGCATCAACCTCTTTAATTAAATTTTCGGGTATGTCTATTCTAAAAACCTGAGGTAATAGTTGTAAGTGTTTTTTAACTGCAATAGGCTTAATACCTGGTATAATAGGAATTGTTATTCCTATATTTTTGGCAGCTTCTACAAACTCGAAATACTTTTTATTGTCGAAAAACATTTGGGTTACTACATAATCTGCACCTGCATCAACTTTTTCTTTTAACCTTTTTAAATCTGTTTGTAAAGAGGGTGCTTCTAGATGTTTTTCAGGATAACCTGCTACACCAATACAAAAATCAGCACAATTATCTGATTCTATAACATCGTGCAAATATTTACCTTTATTTAAATTCTGAATTTGAGACACCAATTCTTTTGCATATTGATGACCTCCTTTTGAAGCTTCGAAATACTTTTGATGACTCATGGCATCACCTCTTAAAGCCATTACATTATCTATACCTAAATAATGACAATCTACCAGTAAATATTCTGTTTCTTCTTTTGTAAAACCACCACATAAAACGTGGGGAACAGTATCTACATCATATTTATGTTTAATAGCAGCACAAATACCTACAGTTCCAGGTCTCATTCTAGTAACTTTTCTGTCTAGTAAACCTTCTTTTTCTACATAAACATACTCTTCTCTAGAAGTTGTTACGTCTATAAAAGGTGGTTTAAACTCCATTAATGGATCTATATTCGCATATAAATCTTCGATACTTTTTCCCTTTTTAGGAGGAATAATTTCGAACGAGAATAACGTTTTCTCATTCGCTTTTTTAATATGTTCTGTTATCTTCATTTCCTGAAAGTATTCAGTAATCTAGAAGAAATAAGCTATAAATAATGCAGTTACAGTTAACATTAAAAGTTGTAGAATAAATTTTAATTCTACGTGATATTTTTTCATTTTAATAATTTTCTGCAAAAATCTTACTTCTTCTATTTATGTTTGTTAGTTTTAAAAAAAATAATTGTTAATTAATTGTATTGTTTTACTCAGCTAGATTAGGGTGTAACCATTTTCTTGCTTTTGCTTTAGTAATGCCTTTTCTATTTGCGTAATCTGTGAGTTGATCGTCTGTAATTTTACCTAAACCAAAGTACTTAGCTTCTTTATTTGCAAAATAGTAACCAGAAACTGCAGCTGCTGGCCACATTGCTTTGCTTTCGGTTAATTGTACTCCGATTTTATTTTCTACATCTAGCAAACTCCAAATGGTATCTTTTTCTAAATGATCTGGACAAGCAGGATAACCAGGAGCAGGTCTAATTCCTTTATAATTTTCTTTAATTAATTCATCATTAGACAAGGTTTCATCTGATGCATAACCCCAATGTTTAGTTCTAATTTGCTTGTGTAAATATTCTGCAAAAGCCTCAGCAAATCGATCTGCAATAGCTTGTGCCATAATTGCATTATAATCATCTTCTTGGACTTTGTAACTTTCTGCTAATTCTTGAGCTCCGAAAATACCCACACAAAAAGCACCCATATAATCTGTTTTCTTTGATTCTTCTGGAGCTACAAAATCTGATAATGCAATATTTGGAATACCTTCTCTCTTCTTTAATTGCTGACGTAAAGTTCTAAAAACAGCTACTTCAATTCCTTTTTTCTTGATAGAAATATCATCTTCATTAATGGTATTTGCCTCAAACAAACCAAAAACAGCTTTTGGTTTTAGCAATTGTTTTGCGATGATTTCCTTAATCATTTCTTGAGCTTCATTGTATAAAACACTGGCTTGTTCTCCCACTATTTTATCCGATAAAATATCTGGGAATTTACCATGTAAATCCCAACTTCTAAAAAACGGACTCCAATCTATAAATGGCACTAATTCTTTTAAACTTAATTGCTCTAAAGTTTGAATACCTAATTCTTTTGGTTTTACTATTTCTGTAGAGTTCCAATCAATTTTGTACTTACGTTTACGTGCTTCATTAATAGAAATATATGATTTTTCTTTACCTCGTTTTAAAAACTTAGTTCTGAATTCATCATAATCTTTCTTCAATTTAGCCACATATGTATTAGATGTTTTCTTGTTTAACAAATCACCAACTACAGTTACTGCTCTAGATGCATCATTTACATGAACAACTGCATTTTTGTATTGTGTATCAATTTTAACAGCTGTATGTGCTTTGGATGTTGTTGCCCCACCAATCAAAAGTGGTAAATCTAAATTTTGACGTTCCATTTCTTTGGCTAAATACACCATTTCATCTAAAGAAGGTGTAATTAAACCACTTAAACCAATAGCATCTACATTTTCTCTTTTTGCAGTTTCAATTATTTTTTCTGGAGGAACCATCACACCTAAATCTACAATTTCGTAGTTATTACAACCTAAGACTACAGACACAATATTTTTACCAATATCATGTACATCTCCTTTTACAGTTGCCATTAATATTTTACCCAAAGCTTGTTGCTCTTCACCTTTTTCTGCTTCTATAAAAGGATTTAAATAACCAACAGCTTTTTTCATGACTCTTGCAGATTTTACTACTTGGGGTAAGAACATTTTTCCTGCTCCAAATAAATCTCCAACTACATTCATACCAATCATCAAATGGCCTTCTATTACTTCTATTGGTTTTGTAGCTTCTTGTCTTGCTTGCTCTACATCTTCAATAATAAAAGCATCAATGCCTTTTACTAAAGCATGGGTAATTCTCTCTTGTAATGGATTTTCTCTCCAAGATAAATCTACCGTTTTTTCTTTACTAGTTCCTTTTACAGTTTCTGCAAAATCTAATAAACGTTCTGTTGCATCATCTCTTCTATCTAAGATTACATCTTCTATATGTTCTAATAAATCCTTTGGAATATCATCATATACCTCTAACATTGCAGGGTTTACAATACCCATGTTCATACCTGCTTGAATTGCATAGTACAAAAATACAGAGTGCATTGCCTCACGAACTGTATTATTTCCTCTAAAAGAAAATGATACGTTGCTCACACCTCCACTGACAGAAACATTTTCTAAATTTTGACGAACCCATCTTGTAGCTTCTATAAAATCTATAGCATTCTTTCTATGCTCATCCATACCTGTTGCAACAGGAAATATGTTTAAATCGAATATGATATCTTCTGATGGAAAGTTTACTTTATTTACTAAAATATCATAAGAACGTTTTGCAATTTCTATTCTTCGTTCGTAATTATCTGCTTGCCCAACTTCATCAAAAGCCATTACAATTACAGCTGCTCCATAACGTTTTATTTGAGTTGCTTCCCAAATAAATTTCTCTTCACCTTCTTTTAAAGAAATTGAATTTACTACACACTTACCTTGTACTACTTGCAAACCAGCCTCTATGATTTCCCATTTAGAGCTATCTATCATCATTGGCACTCTGCAAATATCTGGCTCAGCAGCAATTAAATTTAAGAATCTAACCATGGCTTCTTTACCATCAATTAAACCATCATCCATATTAATATCGACGATTTGTGCTCCTCCATCTACTTGATGACGAGCTATATCTAAAGCTTCATCAAACTTTTCTTCTTTAATTAAACGCAAAAACTTACGAGAACCTGCAACATTAGTGCGTTCTCCAACATTTATAAAATTGCTGTTTTCGTTTAAAATCAGAGGTTCTAACCCTGATAAGCGCATGTATTTTGTCTGTTTCACTTTCATTAATCTACCAGTTCTAAAACTTTACGCGGTTTGTATTTGGCAGCAATATTTGCGATAACTCGTATGTGTTCTGGAGATGTACCACAACAGCCGCCAATAATATTTATTAAATTTTTCTTTAAATATTCTTCTATTTGTTCTCCCATTTCTTCTGGAGTTTCATCATATTCTCCAAATGCATTTGGCAAACCAGCATTCGGGTGTGCAGAAATTGCAAAATCAGTTTTACTGGCAATAGCTTCTAAATGAGGTTGCAATAAATTGGCTCCTAAAGCACAATTGAACCCTATAGATAAAAGTGGAATATGAGAAACAGAAATTAAAAACGCTTCAGCAGTTTGCCCTGATAAAGTTCTACCAGAAGCATCTGTTATTGTACCACTTAACATAACAGGAATTGCTATTTTTCTTTCCTCTTTGACTTGCTCAATAGCAAATAATGCTGCTTTTGCATTTAATGTATCAAATACAGTTTCTACTAATAAAATATCTGCACCACCATCTAATAATGCTTCTACCTGCTGTTTATAGGCAATTCTTAATTCATCAAAAGTTACAGCTCTGTAACCAGGATCATTTACATCTGGAGACATACTTGCAGTTCTGTTTGTTGGCCCAATAGAACCTGCTACAAAACGTGGCTTATGTGGTTCTTTTGCTGTAAATTCTTCTGCAACTTCCTTAGCTATTTTGGCTGATTGGTAATTTAGCTC
The DNA here is from genome assembly GCF_024362345.1 of Polaribacter dokdonensis. GTDB lineage: Bacteria > Bacteroidota > Bacteroidia > Flavobacteriales > Flavobacteriaceae > Polaribacter > Polaribacter dokdonensis. Next base: position 1,516,670 of record NZ_CP101505.1, read on the forward strand.
GTAAACTAAATCTTCCATCTGATAATCAGCCATAGCAATTGTAGTACCTGAAAAAGTATTGGTTTCTATGATATCTGCACCTGCCTCAAAATATTTACCATGAATTGTCTTTATGGCTTCTGGCTGAGTTAAGGAAAGTAAATCATTATTGCCTTGAAGTGGAGTTGGATAGTCTTTAAAGCGTTCTCCTCTAAAATCCTCTTCTGTAAATTTATAGGCTTGTAGCATGGTACCCATTGCACCATCTAAAACTAAAATTCTTTCTTGTAAAGCTTTGTAAATATTTGACATATCTATTTATTATATAATATGTCATCAGGAAAAGTGTAATTTTCTCTGTTATCTGTCAATAGCTACTTGATAAAATATCGAAATAGATTGTAGAATGTAGCACCTTTCTCATTTCTGAGAGGTTGCCAAAGCTTCACTGGGTCTAATCCCTCTGCCTTTCGTGATAACGTATTAATAAGTTTATGAACTAATTTCGAAACAAAGTAACGAACTTTTTTCTATTTTTTATAGTTTATTCGTAAATATCTGAAGATAAGTACCTATCTCCTCTATCACAAATTATGGCAACTACAACTCCTTTATCTATTGAATTAGCAATTTTAATAGCAGTTGCTACAGAGCCTCCACTACTCATACCAGAAAATATACCTTCTTCTCTTGCTAAACGAATAGTCATCGCTTTTGCCTCTTCTTCACTTACTTCTAAAACTTGATCTATTTTTTTAGCATTAAAAATAGCTGGCAAGTATTCTTTTTTCCACTTTCTAATTCCAGGAATTCTTGCTCCATCTTTTGGTTGTGCTCCTATTATGGTTATTTCATCATTTTTTTCTTTTAAAAAGTCTGAAACACCAGTAATTGTACCTGTTGTACCCATTGCAGAAACAAAATGAGTTACTTTACCTTCTGTATCTCTCCAAATTTCTGGACCTGTGGTTTTATAGTGTGCTTTTGGATTATCGAAATTATCAAACTGATTTAATCTAAAATAACCCTTTTTATATTTTAAGCTTAATGCATGGTCTATAGCACCTTCCATACCTTTATCTGCAGGTGTTAAAATAACCTCTGCACCATAAGCTCTCATTGTTTTTACTCTTTCTATGGTAGAGTTTTCTGGCATGGTAATTACCATATTTACACCCAAAACTTTTGCCATTAATGCTAATGCAATACCAGTATTACCACTTGTAGCCTCAACTAAAGTATCTCCTTTTTTTATATTTTTTCTTTTAATTGCTTCAGAAATCATATAATAAGCTGCTCTATCTTTAACACTTCCTCCTGGGTTATTACCTTCTAATTTTAATAGTAGTGTTACTCCTTCTTTTTTAAAAATATTTTGCGCTTCTACCAAAGGTGTATTTCCTACAAAATCTATGATACTTTTTGTCTGCATTTTAAATTCTTTTTTGAAAAATATTGTTTTCTTTCTGTACAGTAACTACTGAGTTTATTGGTATCGATTCTGTAACACAAACATTTGCACCAATCACAGAATTTGCGCCTATAACTACATCTCCTCCTAGAATTGTTGCATTTGCATAAATAACAACATTATCTTCTATAGTTGGATGTCTTTTCGTAAACGCCAAACTCTTTTTTACTTGAATTCCACCCAAAGTAACTCCCTGAAAAATCTGCACGTTATTTTTAATAACAGTGGTTTCACCAATTACAATACCAGTAGCATGATCTATAAAAAACGACTCCCCAATTTCTGCTCCTGGATGAATATCTGTACCAGTTGTACTATGAGCAAATTCACTCATCATTCTAGGTAAAATTGGAATTTCTAATTGTAATAATTTATGACTTAATCTGTAGACTGCAATTGCATAAAATCCTGGGTATGCTAAATAAACTTCTTCTAAACTCTTTGCAGCAGGATCATTTCTATTAGCTGCTTCTGCATCTAAGTCTAACTTTTTTCTAATTGAAACAAATGAACTTTGAAAATTACTCCATAATTCTTCTCCATTTTCTACAGACAATCTTTCAAGTATTAATAAAAACTTTCTCTTAGTATCAGAACCATTTTCTGAAAGATGATTTTCATCAAATAAATCGTTTATCAATTGTTTTGTAAAAACTTCAACTGCATCTCTTAAACACATATTGTAATTTTTAAAAACAGTTGATTTTGTATTATCTATTATTTGGTCTGTATGTTTCATAAAGGATTAACTTTCTGGTGCTAATTCTACCTCTAAACCATTTAATTCTGGTGTAATTTGAATTTGACAACCTAACCTGCTATTATCTTCCACATAAAAAGCTTCAGCTAGCATTGCATCTTCATCATCTGTCATTTCTGGCAATTGATGATCTGACTTTACATAACATTGGCATGATGCACACATAGCCATTCCTCCACAAATACCAATAGTACCTTCTTCTGCCAATTCATAAGAACGAACTACCTCCATTAAATTCATAGACATGTCTGTTGGTGCAACAATATCATGTGTTTTACCCTCTCTGTCCGTAATTTTTATATTGATGTCTTGCATCTTTTTGTCAATTATTGATATTGTCTACAAATTTACGCAAACCTAACAACAAACTATTATTGAATTGCCTTTATTACTGCTTTTGGTGCTTCTTTCTTTGTACCATCAAAACCTTCTACACCACCAACAGTAGTATATTTCATTACGTATTTTTTATCTGGATAAATTCTTTTATAAGCACTTTGACACATTAATGTTGCTTCATGAAAACCACATAAAATCAGTTTTAATTTACCTGGATATGTGTTTACATCTCCAATTGCGTAAATTCCTGGAATGTTAGTTTGATAATCTAAAGCGTTATTTACTTTAATTGCATTTTTTTCAATTTCTAAGCCCCAATTTGCAATAGGCCCTAATTTTGGTGATAATCCAAAAAGCGGAATAAAATGATCTGCATCAATAATAAAACCATCTTCACCTTTCTTTTCTACAACTACACCTGTTACTTTATCATCGCCTAAAATACCTTTTACTTCTGCTGGAGTTACGATATTTATCTTCCCTAAATTTTTTAATTCTTGCGCTTTTTCTACAGAATCTAAAGCACCTCTAAATTCATTTCTTCTGTGAATTAAAGTTACTTCTGATGCCACATCAGATAAAAAAATTGCCCAGTCTAAAGCAGAATCTCCTCCACCAGAAATTACCACCTTTTTATTTCTATATAATTCTGGCTCCTTAATAATATACTCAACACCTTTATCTTCAAAATTTGCTAGGTTTTCAATTAATGGCTTTCTTGGCTCAAAAGACCCTAAACCACCAGCAATAGCAACAACTTTTGCATGATGTTTTGTACCTTTATTTGTAGTTACAATAAAGGTTCCATCTTCTAACTTATCGATTGTTTCTGCTCTTTCTCCCAAGGTAAATCCAGGCTCAAATTGTTTGGTTTGCTCTAACAGTTTTGTTGTTAAATCGCCTGCTAAAATCTCTGGATAAGCAGGAATATCATAAATAGGTTTCTTAGGATAAATTTCTGAACATTGACCTCCAGGTTGTGGTAAAGCATCAATTAAATGACATTTTAGTTTTAATAAACCTGCTTCAAAAATTGTGAATAAACCTGTTGGTCCTGCTCCAATTATTAATATATCTGTTGTAATCATCTTTCTTAATCTTATTTATTTTTCAACCAAACTTTTTGTGAATTCGTTTAGCTTTTCTACTTTTTCTTCAAAGTCTCCTTTGATGGTTTTTCTATATTTATTTAAATTTTTTACCAAATCATCTATATTTTCTGGAATTACTTCCTCAAAAAACTGACGTAATCTTTTGGCTGTTGTTGGCGATTTTCCATTGGTAGAAATAGCCACTTTTACATTTCCTTTAGTTACGATTCCACCCATATAAAAATCACAATATGGAGGATTATCTGCAACATTAACCAACTTTGCTTCTGCCCTGCAATCTTTCCAAACTTGAACATTTACTTCAGGAACATCTGTTGTTGCAACCACTATATGTCTGCCTTGTAAATATTTTTTTTGATAAATATCATTCACTAAAGTAACACAGCCTTTTTTAGCTAATTTAATTGTGCCCTCTCTAAACATTGGTGAAACCATTAAAACTTTTGCATCTGGACTTGACTTTAACAGGAATGTTAATTTTTCTTCTGCTACAAAACCACCACCAACAATTAAAACGTTTAAGTTTTTAGTTTTTAAAAAAACAGGATATAGATTATTTCTTTCCATTTCTAAAACCTAAACAGCTATAGCCTTTGTATTTTCTTGTTGCACACTTTGTAAAATTGCTCTGTGATTTACAACATCACCTAAAACAATAATTGCAGGATTACTTAACTCTTGCTCTTTAACCACATTTAAAATAGTATTAACTGTACCAATACCCACTTTTTCTCTAGAAGTTGTACCTTCTTGAATGATAGCTACAGGTAAATCTTGTTTTCCTTCTTTTTGAAATAAAGCAACTATTTGAGGTAGTTTACTCATGCCCATTAAAACCACAACTGTTGCATTCGATTTTGCTGCTAGTTGTACATCACCAGAAATTTTATGTTCTTTTGTAGTACCAGTAATTACCCAGAAACTTTCTGCACTTCCTCTTTTTGTTAATGGAATATTTTGATAAGCAGGTACTGCTAAAGACGAAGAAATACCTGGAACAACAGCAACTTCTATTTGATGACTTGCAGCGAATTCCATTTCTTCTGCACCTCTTCCAAAAATAAAAGGATCACCACCTTTTAAACGAACTACATGTCCATGAGAATTTGCTCTTGCAACAATTAAATCGTTGATTTGTTCTTGTTGATATTTATAGCAACCACGTCTTTTACCCACAAAAATCAATTCTGCCTTTTTATTTACATACTCTAATAATTCTTTATTAACTAAAGCATCATACAAAACAACATCTGCAGATTTTAAGGCCTTAATTGCTTTTAGGGTAATTAAATCTACATCTCCAGGTCCTGCTCCAACAACAGTTAATTTTGGTCTTCTTAATCTCATGCTTTCTAATTATTAACTACTGCTTTGGCTACAGACTCTTCTCTAAAAATTCTAACTTTTTCTAAAAATACCTCAGCATCTTTAATATATTTCTTGGCAAATTCTTCTTTAGGAGCATATTTATTTATCTGATAAATTAAATCAGAAAATGAACCTTGTAGATTGATTTTGTAAGAAGTGATATAAAACTCATCAAACTGCTTAATAATGTTTGCTTGTGAATTTGTTTTAATATTTTCTGCCAATAACATTGCTTTAGCTGAATTTACTAAAGAACTATATGCATGATAAATAGCACTTGAATACACAGAATTTACAAATGATTCTTTGGCTTTATCAATCTTTTCTTCGCTTTCTAAAAACAGTGTAGCAATTAAATCTATAACAACTCCTGCACATTCTCCAATTCCTATTTCTTTTTTATAAACCTCATTATTTCCCCAGTCTATAAAATCTTCTTGTGTTAAATTGCTAGTGTCTTGTAAGTCATTCAAAAAATTATAAAAATACTTTTCACCCTTTTCTTTGTAATAGTCTACAAACTGCAAGCCATTTGCATTTGCTTCAAAATCATCTAAAATTCTACGCATTGCTTCTGGTCCTCTTCTACTTGGTACTTTAACTACTTTATCTGCAAAAACACCTTGACCATTTCCTAAATTTCCACCACCTAAAAGTACTTGTAATGCAGGCGCAACTAATTTTTCTGGAGTTCTAACAGACATCCCTTGAAAACCAATATTAGCCATATTGTGTTGTCCACATGCATTCATACAACCACTTATCTTTATTACTAAATCTTCGTTTTCTAAATATTGAGGATATTCTTTTGCAATAACTTTTTCTAACTCTTCTGCAATTCCTGTACTACTTGCAATTCCTAAATTACAGGTATCTGTACCTGGACAAGCTGTTATATCTACAGCCTTATTGTAACCTGCTTCTACAAAATCTAATTTCTTTAATTCTTGATAAAAGAAAGGTACCAAGTCTGTTTTTACAAATGGAATTAAAATATTCTGACGTAAAGACAATCTAATTTCGCTTGCTGCATATTTATCTACCAAATCTGCTAACAACCTGGCTTTGTCTGTATAAAAATCTCCCAATAAAACTTTGATTCCGATTGCAACAAAACCTTGTTGTTTCTGTGGAATTACATTTGTAGATTTCCATAAATCAAAAGCCTTTTGGTCTTTAATTTCAACTTTTGGAGCATTAACAGTAACAGGTTTTGAAACCTCATAAGCATCAGCATCTATCTTTACAGATTTAAATTCAATTGCTTTTTGTTCTTTTAAAATTAATTCTCTAAAAGCATCTAAACCTATATCCTTTAATAAGAATTTCATTCTAGCTTTGGCTCTACTTTTACGTTCACCATATCTATCAAAAATTCTTAAAACACCCTCCATTAAAGGAATTATTTTATCGCTAGCAACAAATTCATACAATAAATCTGCATGCCTTGGTTGAGATCCTAAACCTCCACCAATCATTACTTTAAAACCACGAATTCCGTTTTCGATTTTAGCGATAAAACCTAAATCGTGCATGTAAGATAAACCTGTATCTTCATCAGAAGCAGAAAATGAAACCTTGAATTTACGACCCATCTCTTGACAAATTGGGTTTCTTAAAAAGAATCGAAAAAGTGCATCTGCATAAGGTGAAACATCAAAAGGTTCATTAACATCAATCCCTGCAGTTTCTGATGCTGTTACATTTCTAACTGTATTACCACATGCTTCTCTTAGAGTTACATTATCTCTTTCTAATTCTGCCCATAATTGTGGTGTTCTATTCAAATCTACATAATGAATTTGAATGTCTTGACGTGTTGTAATATGTAATCTACCTCTAGAATATTCATCTGAAACATCTGCAATTCTCTTTAGTTGATGACTTTTAACTTTACCATAAGGTAATTTTATACGAATCATCTGAACTCCTTGCTGACGCTGACCATACACACCCCTTGCTAAACGTAAACTTCTAAATTTTTCTTCATCAATTTGTAGATTATTGAATGCTGCAATTTTATCTGCTAACTCAATAATATCTTTTTCTACAACTGGATTTTCTATTTCTGTTCTAAAACTTTGCATGGCACTTTTGTTTAAATTATAAGAGCATAAAGTTGAAAAGCTACTCTAATCAACTTTACATCTCTTAAACTTCTTCTTTTTGTTTTCTTATTTTATGAAACCAACACCTACTGTGTTGTTTGTTTTTGGATTGATTAAAATAAATGATCCATTAGATTTATTCTTTTTGTAACTGTCTACCAATAAAGGTTTACTCAGCTTTAGTTGTATATCTCCAATCTGATTTAATTCTAATGCTTCAGGATTTTCTTCTATACCAGAAAAATCGGTTTTAATAATGCTAGACAAGTTGGTTACTTTGGCTTGCCCATCATTTACACCATGTTTGATATAATATTTTTGAGAAATTTGCAATAGGTCTTTATCCATCCAACAGATGGTAGCATCTAATTGCTTGGTAATTGTGGGCTCTTCTGCAACTTTAACTAACATATCTCCTCTGCTAACATTTACATTATCTTCTAACGTAATTGTTACAGCACTTCCGCTTTTTGCTTTGGCATATTCTTTATCAAAAAAGTGAATGCTCTTTATTTTAGATTTTATTTTTGATGGTAAAACAGCAACCTCTTCACCTATTTCTAAATCACCACCATAAACTTTACCTGCATATCCTCTAAAATCATGAAATTCGTTTGTTTTTGGTCTGATTACAGTTTGTACAGGAAAACGTGTTTGAGATTCATCATTAATATCTTTAGTATCTAAATTTTCTAAATGATGCATTAAGGTTTGGCCTTTATACCAACTCATATTTTCTGATGGTTCAACTACATTATCACCTTTTAGAGCAGATAAAGGAATAAAGGTTAAATTCTGACCTTTATATTCGCTTTTACTAGCTAGGTATTCAATTTCTCCCTTAATAGTGTTGTATTTCTCTTCAGAATAATCAACCAAATCCATTTTATTAATGGCAATTACAACATCTTTAATTCTTAATAAATTATTGATAAAAAAATGTCTGTAGGTTTGTTCTACAACTCCATTTCTAGCATCAATTAAAACAATAGAAGCTTGAGCTGTAGAAGCACCTGTAACCATATTTCTGGTATATTCTATATGACCTGGAGTATCTGCAATAATAAAACTTTTGCTTGGTGTAGAAAAGTAAATATGAGCAACATCAATTGTAATACCTTGTTCACGTTCTGCAACCAAACCATCTGTAGCCAAAGAAAAATCTAAATAATCGAATCCTCTTTGTTTACTTTTTTCTTCTATAGCCTCTAACTTATCATCTGTAAGAGATTTTGTATCGTATAAAATTCTACCAATTAAGGTACTTTTACCATCATCTACACTACCTGCTGTTGCTATTTTTAATACTTTCATTTTGTTTTCTCTTTTGGTAAATTGATTAAAAGTAACCTTGTTGTTTTCTTTTTTCCATTGCAGCTTCAGAACGTTTATCATCTATTCTTGCTCCTCTTTCAGAAATGGAGGAATCTCTAATTTCTTCAACCACTTTTGTAATGTCTATAGCTTCTGACAAAACTGCTGCTGTACAGCTCATGTCTCCCACAGTTCTAAACCTTACCATTCTTTCAACCACTTTTTCTTCTTCATCTCTGTAGACTACTTCATCTGCAGCAGACCAAATCATACCATCTCTTACAAATGTTTTACGTTTATGTGCAAAATAGATAGAAGGTATTTCTATTTCTTCTTGTTTGATGTAAGACCAAACATCCAATTCTGTCCAGTTAGAAATTGGAAAAACACGTACATTTTGGCCTAAATCAATTCGTCCATTTAGCATATCAAAAACCTCTGGACGTTGATTTTTTTCATCCCATTGACCAAAATCGTCTCTAACAGAAAAGATTCTTTCTTTAGCTCTAGCTTTTTCTTCATCTCTTCTTGCACCACCAATACAAGCATCAAAACCAAATTCTTCAATAGCATCGAGTAAGGTTTCTGTCTGCAACATATTTCTACTTGCATATCTACCAGATTCTTCTTTTACCCTTCCAGAATCGATATTATCTTGTACGTTTCTTACAATTAGTTCTACACCTAATTCTTTTGCTAATCGATCTCTAAATTCTATAGTTTCTGGAAAGTTATGACCAGTATCAATATGTAATAATGGAAAAGGTATTTTTGCTGGGTAAAATGCTTTTTGCGCTAAACGTACTAATGTGATACTGTCTTTACCTCCAGAAAAAAGCAGCACAGGTTTTTCGAATTGCGCTTGTACTTCTCTAAATATATATATGGCTTCACTTTCTAAAGCATCTACTTGTATTGTGTTTTGATTCATAATCATATCTTTTATATATGTAAACCACATTCTCTGTTACTTTCTACTTTTGTTGGATCGAAATATGTGAATTCATTTGGTAAATTCTTTTCTTTCAAATACGCATCTAATTGTTCATCTGACCAATGGTAAAAAGGACTCACTTTTAAAATTCCGTCTTTGCTTATAGAAACAATATCTATACTATTTCTAAATGCAGTTTGCCCTTTTCTAAGGTTTGTAAACCAAAAATCTGGTTGATGTTCTTTCATTGCTCTAGCAAAAGGCTCTAACTTTACTTGCTCTGTAAAAAGTGCATGTTTTGCATCATCTATTGATGGCACTCCTAAAACTACATTTCTATGTGCAACAGTTTGTTTTGGTGTATATAATTGAATGTTTAAATTCAGTTTTTGAATAATTTCTTCTGCGTGTTTATAAGTTTGTACTGTATTATAACCAGTGTCACACCAAATTACTTTTATGTTCTTATCAACTTCTGTGACCGCATTTAAAATAGCTACTTCATAAGGTCTAAAGTTGGTAGTAATTAAAGCATTCTTAGCTAATGAAATAGCCCAAGAAATTATTTCTGATGGACTTTTATCTTGTAATTCTTTATTAATTTTATCTAAATCTAGGTTCATTATTTTCCCCATTTTATTTTATTCCAAATTCTTTCATGAAAAAAATAGAGCAATAGTTTTGTTATAAAATCTATAGAGGCAATAGAGGTTGCTAAAGCAATTTCTCCAGTAAGCACGTAAGAAACAATAAGCGTATCTAAAGTACCAACAACTCTCCAACTCAAAGCTTTTATTACACTCCTTAAAGGTTTTTCTGATGATTGAGCATCTTTAAAACTTTTACTTTCTGATTTTTTATGAAGTAAAACTTGGTCTAAAATCATTTCTAATATTGTCTATTTTTATTACCCTACTTATTTAGTAGAGTATGCAAACATACATCAATTATATTCAAATAATAAGACTATAATATTATTTTTTACATAAACCCCATAGATTTAGTAGATTAATAAATTTTAATTGAATTATTTAAAGATATTATACCTTAAAATCTATTTGTTTAAGAAAAGCGTTTAAAAAATTAAGAATGGATTAGAAAGTCTTTCCTAAAGTAAATTGAATAGGTACTGCAACACCAGCATTTCTTGTAAAAATGTTTCCATTTGAGTAATGCATAATTCTTAGCTCGAAATTATATTCTCTTTCTTTACCAAAGAAAACTCCAAATCCCATAGTGTCTTGATAGGTGATTTTAGGGCCAGTTTCAAAACCATCAATATCGCTTTTTGAAATAAAAGCAGGGCCAATTATGGAGTAATTTGTATAAAAATCGTAATTTTTATTTCGATATAAATAAAAACGTAATACAGGAAAAATAGAAAAGGCAAACACATCAGATTTACCTGCTTGCGATTGAAAATAGGTTGCACTTACACCCCAATCTAAAGAAAAAATCTTTTCTGACCTATAAATTAATCGTTGATAGGTTAAAGAAAAAGCGTGTTCGGCTTTTACATCACCCAACCAAAAAACAGGTATTCCAAAACTTTCAAAATTACCCACTTTTACATTCATTGAGAAAAACTCATTCATACCAAAACCTAAAGCTCCTGTTCCATAACTAACTTGAAAAATATTTTTTGGAAAGAAATAATCATTTTTAGCATATTGTTCTGCAGTACTGTCATCTACTTGCTGTAAATGATATTCAAAGCCTAAAGAGGCTTGTGATATAGATGGCTGATTGTACTTGTCTGACTTTGGCATAAAGGTTCCATTTGCAGACAATCGCCATTTTTCTGACAACCAATATTGTAATCCAAATCCATATAAAAAATTTGCAAAATGAGCATCTTCATAAATTACTTGATCGTTTATAGAAAAACCAATTCTTGTAACATTTGCAATACCTGCTTCTGCATAAACAGACATTCTATCAGTAAGATTAAAATCTTTTTTTAAAGATAAACTCCAAGCGTTAATCCAAACACTTCTATCATAACCAATATTATTTACATTATCATACTTAAACCAAGAAGCTGGTCTTATAACTCCAAATTGTGCAGACAAATCATCTGTAATTTTATGACCCAAAAGCATTCTACCAGAAAATCTATTTTTACTAAAAGTTTCAGTTTGAAAACCATCAATTAGATTATCGTTTGAAAAAGGGTAAAAAATGGCTCCAAAATTTATACTATAATAAGAATTTGATAAAAATTCTGTGAACTTAGTTTTGCTTTTGTTATCATCTTGAGCGTAACTTTCATTTCCAAAAAACAGGACAAAACCAACTAAAATAAGACTAAGATTTTTAGTGTTCATCTATTCTTGATTAGATGAGTGAGATGTTAAATCTGCCAAGGTTGTATTTCTGAAAATTTGTAGTGTATTATCTCTAACTTGAATCATAAGTTTATGCACAGCACACGCATTTTCATCTGGGCAATCATCGCACTTTTCATAGAAATTTAAACTTACACAAGGCACCATAGAAATTGGCCCTTCTAATATTCGATAAATCGAAGTCATTAAAATTTCGTTAGGCTCTTTTAGCAAATAATAACCTCCACCTTTTCCTTTTTTGGAACCTAACAAGCCGTTTTTACGAAGTGTGAGTAAAATACTTTCTAAAAATTTTAAAGAAATATTTTCACTTTTAGATATTGTAGCTATTGCAACAGGCATTTTCTCCTCTTGTTTCGCTAAATAAGTAAGCGCTTTAATTCCGTATTTTGTTTTTTTAGAAAGCATGAATCTAAAGTAAACAAATTCTAGCTAACCTAGTTTGTTGTATGCGATTTTTCTAAAGCGTAAAAAGTAGCTTGTACATAATCATCTGAGCTTCCAGAATTATTACCTTGATACAAACCTGCCTTAAAATATTGATATTGTCCACTTTGATCAAAACCACTGTTAGTCATATCTACAACCTCAACTACATCTGGTTTACCTTCTCTAGAAATGGTAACTGTAAGTGTATTATTTACGGTTTTAATTTGATAAGAAAATTTTTCATCTAAGGCTATTCCATCAGAAGGATTAGTAGCAGAATTACTTCTAGAACCAATCATATCATACCATTGTTCACCACCAAAACCATCTCTAGGTTCATGAGCAAAATATATAGACCCTAGAGAATTATTAGGTAATTTTCTGTAATATAATCTTATTGGTTCATCATCATTGGCATGAATTTGTCCAATAATAACTCTACCAACTTGACCAGATGAACCTGTAGTTGTTACATAATTTACAGCTAAGGTTGCATTCATTTCTCCATCAAAACCTGCAGCTGCTGTTTTATCTGAAGCTGGAGATGAACCAAAAACCCAGTTATTTTTATTTACACCTTGAGTAGGTATACTCGTGTCAGTGCCTCTTAACATTTCTCTAAGTTCTACTCTTGTGTAGCTTGTATTTGCAGAAGTTTTAAAACCATCTACAGGACATTTAAAAACCAAACCACCATCTGAACCTGTATAAAAGTAGTTGTTATCTTCATAACCCCCATTGATTTCACTCACTGAAATAGTTTTAGAAAAACCACTTCCATTATTTTCTGGTGTATTTAACTTCCAAGTTGATAAATCAAAATTTTGTGCAGGCGACTTATTAGGATCTAAAACACCTCCATTATCTACTTTAGCCTCTTGAGTTACAGTAAGATTTCTTGTATAACTGCCTCCAATAACGGTTATTGTTCCAGTTCGCTCTTCGAAATTTGGGTTGCTAGCCACTGTAACATTTATAGCTCCATTATCTGTTCCGAATCTTGGTGAAAGTGTAATCCAATCTACATTTAACTCTGTATACCAATATAAATTTGAGGTTACTGTAACTGACTGAGATTCTTGATCTGCAGAAAAAACATTTAGCGTTGATAAAGCCAACTGCTCTTCTATAATTACTTCATCTTCTGGTTCTGATGAACCACAAGATAGTAGCATAAAAAACACAATACTTAACAAACTTAATTTGAATACAAACTTCATAGAAATAGCGCTAAATTTAATTTTTTATAAAAGTACAAAATTGGTTAACCAATTTTAATAATTTAATCTTAAAATTTAATGAATTGCAATTAGCACTAATTTACAATGCAAATAAATTTTAGTTGCTTAAAGCTTGATTTAAATCTTCTATAATATCTGCCACATTTTCTAAACCAACAGAAACACGTACCAAACCGTTTGTAATACCAACTTCTAATCTGTCTTCTTCTGATAAACGACCATGAGTTGTAGATGATGGATGTGTAACAATGGTTCTTGTATCACCTAAATTTGCTGATAAAGAACACATTTTAATTTTATCTAAGAATTTTCTACCAGCTTCTATTCCGCCTTTAATTTCGAAAGCAACAATGTTACCTCCTAATTTCATTTGTTGCTGAGCAACTTTATACTGAGGATGTGATTTTAGAAATGGATATTTTACCAACTCAACATTTTGGTTTTCTTCTAAAAACTCAGCTACTTTTAAAGCATTTTCGCAATGTTTTTCTACTCTAATAGCTAAAGTTTCTAAACTTTTTGATAAAACCCAAGCATTAAAAGGAGACATAGCTGGCCCTGTATTTCTGGCAAATAAATAAATTTCACGAATCAAATCTTCTTTACCTACTGTAACTCCACCTAACACTCTTCCTTGTCCATCCATTAATTTTGTAGCTGAATGAATCACCAAATCTGCTCCAAATTTTATGGGTTGTTGAATGTAGGGTGTTGCAAAGCAATTATCAACAATATAAATTAGATTATGTTTCTTAGCTAGTTTGCCAATTAGTGCTAAATCTAAAATATCAACAGCAGGATTTGTAGGAGTTTCTATATAAAGAATCTTTGTATTTTCTTTAATTAGGCTTTCTACCAAACCAACCTCATCAACCTTAAAATAAGAAGTTTCAATATTCCATTTTGGTAAATATTTGGTAAACATACTGTGTGTTGAACCAAAAACCGATCTGCAAGAAACAATATGATCTCCTGCATTTAACAAGGCTGCAAACGATGAAAAGATTGCAGACATTCCTGTTGCAAAGCCGTAACCACTTTCTGCACCTTCCATAGCAACCACTTTATTTACAAACTCACTAGTATTTGGGTTTGTAAATCTGCTGTATAAATTACGTTGTTTTTCTTCTGCAAATGAGGCTCTCATTTCTTCTGCATCATCAAAAACAAAACTAGATGTTAAATATAGAGGAGTAGAATGCTCAGAAAACTGACTTCTTTCAGTTTGGTTTCTTATTGCTTCTGTTTCGAAATGTATTTTCTTAGCCATTTATTATTTTTTTAAAATTCTGATAGAAGTTCAGAATGACTTAATGTGTTAATTATTATGTTTTGCCAATCTTAAAATATCACCAAAAACACCTCTTGCAGTTACACTTGCTCCTGCTCCTGCTCCCTGAATTACAATGGGTTGTTCTCCATAAGATTCTGTGTAAATTTCAAAAATTGCATCAGAACCTTTTAATGAACCTAAAGGAGTATTTGTTGGTGTAGAAACTAGTTTTACTTCTAAGTTACCTTTTTCTTTAGATAGATCTCCACTTAACTCACCTATGTATCTGAGCACATGATTTTCTTCTTGTTGTTCTTTAATAGTTTGATATTCTTCGTTCAATAAATCAAGCTTGCTTAAAAAATCTTCAGGAGAACCTTCTCTTAAATTTTCTGGTATTAAATTTTTGATGTTTACCTCATCAAACTCGTTTTCTAAATCTAATTCTCTTGCTAAAATCAATAATTTTCTAGCTACATCATTTCCACCTAAATCTTCTCTTGGATCTGGTTCTGTAAAACCTTTATCTATAGCTTCTTGTAAAACTTCAGAAAAAGGAACATTGTTTGCAGAAAAATTATTGAATAAATAACTTAAACTTCCTGAGAAAACTCCTCTAATTTTGGTGATATTCTCTCCAGATTCATGTAATAAACGAATGGTATCTATTAAAGGTAAACCTGCACCAACATTGGTTTCGTATAAATATTGTTTTTTGTATTCTTTTAACTTTGCTCTTACTTCTTTATAAAAATCAAAAGACAAGGTATTTGCAATTTTATTGCACGAAACTAAATCGAAACCAGCTTCAATTAACGAAATATAATTACCAACAAAGTTTATACTTGCTGTATTATCTACAGCAATTAAATTTTCTAAGTGATGCTTTTTTGCAAAGGCAATAATATCATCTACAGATGCATTTTCATCACCATTTTCTAATAAATTTTGTTTCCAATTTTTAGTAGCTCCATTTTTATTTAAGAGCACTTTTTTAGAATTTGCAACTGCAAAAACATTCAATTGAATTTTACGTCTTTCTAATACAGATTGTGTGTTTTCTATTATTTGATCTATTAATGTTCCACCAACCAAACCTTTACCAAAAACAGCAATATTTATCTTTTTGGTTACTCCAAAAACTTGACCATGAATTACGTTAACAGCTTTATATAATTGCTCTTTTTTAACAACCAAACTCACATTTTTACCAGAAACTGTGTTGTTAAATAAAAGTGGAACAATTTGATTTTTTATTAACGCATTATATGGATGATGAAATTCGCTTAAATCTTGTCCAATAATAGAAATAACTGCAACATCATTATTTACTGAAACTTGATTAACATCTTGGGCATAAAGGTCATTTTCGAACTCTTTCTCTAAAGCTTCAACAGCTTGTTTTGCTTTATCTGAATCGATAATTAAACCTATACCTCTTTCAGAAGAACCTTGTGCAATAATGCTTACATTGATGTCTCTATCACTTAAGGTTTTAAAAATTCTAGCATCAATACCAACTTTACCAAGTAAACCTCTACCTTCAAAATTTATTAAAGAAACATTATCTATTGTTGAAATTGATTTGATTCCTTTTGTTGAAGATTCAGAAGTGATTAATGTACCTTGATCTTCTTTATTAAACGTATTTAAAATACGTAAGTTGATGTTTTTCTCCAATAAAGGAATGATAGTTTTTGCATGCAAAATATTCGCTCCAAAATTGGCCAATTCATTTGCCTCAGAAAATGATAACTGTGCTATTTTTTTAGCATCAGCAACAATATCTGGATTTGCTGTAAAAATTCCATTTACATGTGTGTAATTTTGTAATTCATCTGCATCTAAAAAGTTGGCCAATAATGCTGCTGTGTAATTACTTCCATTTCTACCTAAAGTAGTTGTTTCTCCTTTTTTGTTTGATGAAATAAAACCAGTTACAATATTAATTGCGTCTTTGTTCTCTTTGAAAAATTGAAGCACCTTTTCTTTAGATTCTGATTGAATTGGTTGCGCATTTCCAAAGTTTTCATCAGTAATTATAAGAGATCTAGCATCAACAGGATTAACGGATAAACCCTCTTTCTCCAATAAACTTGCTACTAATTTTACAGATAGCAACTCTCCTTGTGCTAAAACCTCGTCTTTTATTTTTTGGCTAAAATCACCCAATAAAGAAACCCCTTCAAAAATGGTTTCTAGTTTTGTAAACTGCTCATTTAAATCAACTGAATTACTAGGTTCTTGTTGATATTCTTTAAACTTTTTAAATTCAGTTTTATAATCTTTTTTAGTAGCTGCCAAATCTAAAATGGTTTCCAAGTCATTAGTAGAATTTCCTCTTGCAGATAGAACTACTGTAAATTTTTCTCCATTTTTATCTTTATCAACAATAATATCTATAGCATTCTGTAAACCTTTTTCGTTTGCTAAAGATTTACCTCCAAACTTTATAACTTTCATCTTCTTTTCTCTGTAATCTTTATTAAAAATAGGCTCAATTATTTTTTCTAATTGATTGTATTCTATTAAAAACGCATCATGGCCATGCACTGAATTAATTTCATTATAGGTCACATTCGCTTTTGTTAATGCCAATTTTTTATGAGTTTCTCTGTTTTCTTCGGCTGTAAAAAACAAATCAGAATCCACACCAATAATGTGAATATTGGCATCTATTTGATCTAAAATAGCAATGTCTTTTTTGCCACCAACAGTAACATCAATCGTTTTTAACAATTGATTCATTAATTTATACGAAGACAATTGATAACGTTCTTGCAACTTTTTTCCATGATGCAACAACCAACTTTCTACATTAAAAATAGCTGAATCTTCATTTTTAGATCTGTGAAAACGTTCTTTAAAAGATTCTGGTGTTCTATAACACAACATTGCATGCATTCTTGCATCATGCACAGGATTACTAGAGTTTACCAAAAATTGCTCTTGAATTTGACAATTTGCAATTAACCAATCTGTAGATTTCCAATCTGTGGCAATTGGCAGAAAATGTTGAGTTAGTTGGTTGTTTAAAACAACCATTTCCCAAGCAATACCTCCACCTAAAGAACCACCAATTAGAGCAAATAGTTGTTTAATTTTTAATATTGACAATCCTTCTAAAAAAAGTTTTGCAACATCTCTTGCAATAAAATCTTTGTAATTATCTATCAAAAACTCATCAAAACCATTACCTGGAATGTTAAAAGAAAGCACAGTATAAGCATCTATATTAATGGCTTTTTCTTTACCCACAATATCTTGCCACCAACCATTTTTACCTGCAACTTCACTATTGCCTGTTAATGCATGGTTGATTAAAACCACAGGAGCTGTGCCCAATTCTTTCCCAAAAACTTGATAACTCAAATTTAATTCAGAAATTAATACACCTGCTTCTGTGGTAAAATCTTTTATTTTAATATGTTTTAATGGATGTTTCAAATTTGCTACAACTAATACCTAGAAAGTTTTGAAAACCTTCTAAGAAATAAACATTTATATTTCTGAAAAAGCCGCTTTTAAATCTGCTTTTAAATCTTCTAAATCTTCTATACCAACAGATAAACGTATTAAATCTTGCGAAACACCTGCTCCTTCTTGAGCAACTTCATCTAATTGCTGATGAGTAGTACTTGCTGGATGAATAATTAGTGATTTAGTATCTCCAATATTAGCCAGTAAAGAAAATACTTTTGTTTTATCTGCAATGGTTTTTGCAGCTTCGTAACCTCCTTTATGACCAAAAGTTACAATTCCACTTTGACCTTTAGGTAAATACTTTTTTGCTAACTCATTATATTTATTGCTCTTTAAACCTGGATAATTTACCCAAGCAACTTCTTCTTGCTCTTCTAACCAAGTTGCAAGTGCTAATGCATTTTCTGAATGTTGTTTAATTCTAACAGGTAATGTTTCTAAACCTTGTATTATATTGAATGCATTTGTAGGACTTAATGCTCCTCCAAAATCACGTAATCCTTCTAAAATTAGTTTAAACGTATAAGATGCTGCACCTAAAACTTCATAATATTTTAAACCATGGTAACCTGCTGAAGGCTCTGTAAATTCTGGAAATTTACCATTTGCCCAATTAAAGGTTCCTCCATCAATTATTGCACCCCCTAAAGATGTTCCTTGACCACCAATATATTTCGTTAGTGAATGAATTACAATGTTAGCTCCATGTTTAATTGGGTTTAATAAAGCTGGTGTAGCTACAGTATTATCTACAATAAAAGGAACTTCTGCAGCTTTAGAATGCTCAGCTATTGCCTCTAAATCTAATACATCTAACTTAGGATTTCCTAAAGATTCTACAAAAAATGCTCTTGTATTTTCTTGCACAGCTGCTGCAAAATTATCAGGATTAGAAGCATCTACAAATGTGGTAGTAATGCCAAACCTAGGCAATGTTACATTTAATAAATTAAACGTTCCTCCATACAAACTGCTAGAAGCAACAATATGATCACCAGCTTTTAATAATGTTAATAAACCTGTAGAAATTGCTGATGTTCCAGAAGCAAAAACAACTGCTCCTATTCCACCTTCTACAGCTGCCAAACGTTCTTGTAAAATTTGATTTGTTGGGTTGTTTAACCTTGTGTAAATAAAACCTAATTCTGCTAAGGAGAATAAGTTTGCTGCATGATCTGAATCATTAAAAACATAAGATGATGTTTGATAAATAGGAACAGCTCTTGCTCCTCCATTAGATTTTACATCATGACCTGCGTGCAACGCATTTGTTGCTAATTTGTGAGTACTCATTTTTCTATTTTTTTGAGTTAATAAATAATTAAAACAAAAGTCAAAAAGCATCAATTTTTGTTGATGTGTTTACTAGAAAAATGTTATTAAGAAAATAGAATGTTCAAGGAATTGAACATTCATTTTTGTTATCTATCCTTTTAAATTAATGCATTTAAAAGAGTAGAATTTAGCACCTTCTTTATTTCTAAAGGGTTGCTAAGGCTTCAAAGGGTCTAATCCCTCCACCTTTCTTGATAACATTTCAATAAGTTATTGAACTTTGCGAGTACAAATATTGCAATAGAAAAAGTTAACATCCAAATAAAAAGCACTAATTTTTTTAAAATGTATCAATTTCATAAAATTTTGAATCTTAAATTCTCGATTCTTTAAAAATGATCTTAATATCCTGTTAAAAATGATTTATTGATGATGTCATTACAAATAATTATAGTGCTAAATTGATTATATCTAAATTTATGATGTATTTTTGCACTATAATTAGAGGAAAAATTTGAACTGATTGCAACCTCATTAAAAAAATGCTAAAGCAGTAATTCTATACTCCTTTTAGCTTCCTGCAATCTTTCTCGAATTTTTTAAATCAATAAAAAGAAGAGTATTATGTCATATTTATTTACCTCAGAAAGTGTTTCTGAAGGACATCCAGATAAAGTTGCAGATCAAATTTCAGATGCATTAATCGATAATTTTTTAGCATTTGATAAATCTAGTAAAGTAGCTTGTGAAACTTTGGTTACTACTGGTCAAGTAATTTTAGCTGGTGAAGTAAAATCGAATACATATTTAGATGTACAACACATTGCAAGAGACGTTATCAATAAAATTGGTTATACAAAAAGTGAGTACATGTTTGATGGGAATTCATGTGGAGTTCTCTCTGCAATTCACGAGCAATCGCCAGACATTAATCAGGGTGTAGATAGATCTAGCCCAGAAGAACAAGGTGCAGGAGATCAAGGTATGATGTTTGGTTATGCCACAGACGAAACTGAAAATTACATGCCTTTGGCTTTAGAATTATCTCACAGATTGTTAAAAGAATTGGCAGAAATTAGAAGAGAAAATTCAGACATTACTTATTTAAGACCAGATGCTAAAAGCCAAGTAACTATTGAGTATTCTGATGATAACATTCCACAGAGAATAGATGCAATTGTAATTTCTACACAACATGATGATTTTGATGCGTCTGAAGAAGTTATGTTGTCAAGAATTAAAAAGGATATTGTAGAGATTTTAATTCCTAGGGTTATTGCAAAATTACCTACTCATATTCAAAAATTGTTTACTGATAATATTACTTATCACATAAATCCAACAGGAATTTTTGTTATTGGTGGTCCTCATGGAGATACAGGTTTAACTGGTCGTAAAATTATTGTGGATACTTATGGAGGAAAAGGTGCTCATGGAGGAGGAGCTTTTTCTGGTAAAGACCCAAGTAAAGTAGACAGATCTGGAGCTTATGCTACAAGACATATTGCAAAAAATTTAGTGGCTGCTGGTTTATGTAAAGAAGTTTTAGTACAAGTTTCTTATGCTATTGGAGTTGCAAAACCAACCAGTATAAATGTTGAAACTTATGGCACTGCAACTGTTGATTTGACTGATGGAGAAATCAGTAAAAAAGTAGAAGAAATTTTCGATATGCGTCCTTATTTTATAGAACAACGTCTAAAATTAAGAACACCTATTTATTCTGATACTGCTGCTTATGGACATATGGGTAGAACTCCAGAAATAAAAACGGTTACTTTCTCAAATCCTATGGGTGAAACTGTTTCTGAAGAAGTAGAAACTTTTACATGGGAAAAACTAGATTATGTAGATAAAATTAAAGAATCTTTTCAACTATAAACGAAGGATTTATTACAATTTAAGACTCTCAATTTTAATAATTGAGAGTCTTTTTTTTGATTAAAATTCTCAGGCTCTCTTTAACATTTATTTAAGAGTTCTTCACTTATGGTTTGCGTAATTTCGAAGACAATTCAAATTAAACATAATCATGACAAAAAAAGTATTCTCGCAATTGGTTCTAATTGCACTTGTTTTTGGCTTTTCTGCAGATGCAAATGCTCAGATTTGGAAAAGAAAAAAGAAGGAAGAACCTAAAAAAGCTGCTCCAAAACCTAAGCCAAAACCTAAAAAAGGAGCTATTCAGCCTTATTCTAAGGTAGTAACAAAAGACATGAAAACAGACGAAGGTTTATTTCATGTGCACTCAAAAGACAACACATTCTTATTCGAAATTCCAGATTCTTTAATGGAAAGAGAAATGCTAATGGTAACACGTATTGCAAAAACTGCAAGTGGCATTGGTTTTGGTGGTGGTAAAGCAAATACACAAGTTTTACGCTGGCAAAGAAAAGACAAGAAAGTTTTATTAAGAATAGTATCTCATAATGTGGTTGCAGACACCATTTTACCCGTTCATGAAGCAGTTGTAAACTCTAACTTTGAGCCAATTTTATATACTTTTCCTATCAAAGCATTTAACAAAGACACTACAGGTGTAGTTATTGATGCTACAAAATTATTAACTGAAGACATTAAGCCTTTAGGTTTTCCTCAGTTTTACAGAACAAGATATAGAGTGTCTAGATTAGACAAGTCTCGTTCTTATACAGAAAGAGTAAGCAGTTACCCTCAAAACATAGAGTTTAGACATGTAAAAACATATTTTGCAGCTAGACCTCCATCTAATGGAAGTGTAGGTTCTATTTCTTTAGAAATGAGCAACTCAATGATTTTATTACCTAAAGTACCTATGAAACGTAGATACTTTGATGAAAGAGTGGGTTGGTTTGCAAGAGGCCAAACTGACTACGGTTTAGCTGATCAAAAAAGTAAAACTGTACAATATTTAGACAGATGGAGATTAGAGGTAAAAGATGAAGATATTGAGAAGTTTAAAAGAGGTGAATTAGTAGAGCCTAAAAAACAGATTGTTTATTATGTAGATAGAGCTACACCAAAAGAATGGGTGCCTTATATTAAGCAAGGTATTGAAGATTGGCAAGTTGCTTTTGAAGCTGCAGGTTTTAAAAATGCAATTATCGCAAAAGATCCACCAAGTAAAGAAGAAGATCCAGATTGGAGCCCAGAAGACGTTCGTTATTCTGTTGTAAGATATTTAGCATCTCCAATTCCAAATGCAAATGGTCCTCACGTAAGTGACCCAAGATCTGGAGAAATCTTAGAATCTGATATTAACTGGTATCATAATGTAATGACATTATTACACAATTGGTACTTTATACAAACTGCTGCTATTAACGAAGAAGCTAGAAGTAACAGTTTCAAAACAGAAATTATGGGACGTTTGGTACAGTTTGTATCTTCTCATGAAGTTGGTCATACCTTAGGTTTACCACACAACATGGGTAGTTCTGTAGCTTATCCTGTAGATTCTTTACGTTCATCTTCTTTTACAGATAAATATGGTACTGCTCCTTCTATTATGGATTATGCACGTTTTAACTACGTTGCTCAACCAGAAGATAAGGGTGTTGCTTTAATGCCAAACATTGGTGTTTACGATAAATATGCAATTTCTTGGGGTTATAGACCAATTTTAGATACAGATGCCAAAGCAGAGAAAGAAACTTTAGATGCTTGGATTATGAAACATGCTGGAGACCCAATGTATAGATTTGGTCATCAACAAGCAGGTGGTGTTGTAGATCCTAGTTCACAAACTGAAGATTTAGGAGACAATGCAATGAAAGCATCTATGTATGGTATTAAAAACTTAAAAAGAATTTTACCTAACTTAGAAAAATGGACTTCAGAAAAAGGACAAAACTACGATGAGTTATCTACAATGTATGGCCAATTATTAGGTCAGTTTAATAGATACATGGGTCATGTTTCTGCTAATGTTGGTGGTGTTTATGAATACTACAAAACATCAGATCAAGAAGGAGCTGTATATACACATGTTGACAAAGCAACTCAGAAAGAGGCTTTAAATTTTGTGATAGACAATCTTTTTGAAACTCCAACTTGGATGTTAGATGAAAACATTTTTAGCAAAATAGAATTTTCTGGAGCTGTTGAAAGAGTTCGTGGCTTACAAGCTAGAACTTTAAACAACATTTTAGATGCTGGTAGAATGGCTAGAATGATTGAAAATGAAACTTTAAATGGTTCTAAAGCGTATACGCTTGTTAACATGATGAGTGATTTAAGAAAAGGAGTTTGGACAGAACTTTATAATGGAGCTTCTATAGATACATATAGAAGAAACTTACAAAGAGCACATTTAGATCGTTTAAACTTTTTATTAAATGAAGCTAAAAACCAAAGAGGTTTCAATAATGGATACCTAAAAAGAAGTGGAATTAACATTAATCAATCTGATGTAAAATCAGTTGCAAGAGGAGAATTAAAGAGAATTCAAAGAGATGCTAGAGCAGCAGCTTCAAGAGGAAATACTTTAAGACGATACCACTTACAAGATGTTGTTGATAGAATTGATATGATTTTAGATCCTAAATAATCTAAAATACAGATAAAAAAAACCTCGCATTTGCGAGGTTTTTTTATGTTATAAATATGGGTTTACTTCCATTTAATTCCACAACCCATGCTCGGTTTTTGATTTTTGACAGGTTCTTCCCCTTCTAAAAGATTATTTATAGCATTTCTAATATCTTGCCCATTTAAAGGTGCTGAATTACCTGGTCTTGAATCATCTAATTGTCCATGATAAATTGCTTTTAAATCTGCATCAAAAACATAAAAATCAGGTGTGCAAGCAGCATCATAAGCTTGGGCTACTTCTTGAGTTTCATCAAATAAATAAGGAAAAGGATAGTTTAAGTTCTCTGCTACCTCTTTCATAAATTTAGGAGCATCTTGAGGATAATTTTCTATTTCATTAGAACTTATTGCAATAAAATTAATTCCATTTTTTTGAAACTCATTTGCCATTTTAACCAGCTCAGAATTCACGTGAATTACAAACGGACAATGATTACAAATAAACATAATAACAGTTCCTTTACTTCCTTTTAATTGATGCAAAGTATATTCCTTATCATCAATAGTATTGATAAGATTAAAATCTGGAGCTTTAGTTCCTAACTTAAATTCGTTTGATTCTGTTAGTGCCATTTTTTAAAATTTTAATTATTAATTTCTGCTAAAGCATTCGCACAAATATAGCCACCTGTCCAAGCATTCTGAAAATTAAATCCACCTGTTACAGCATCAATATTTAGAACTTCACCAACAAAAAATAAATTTTCATGTTGTTTACTTTCAAAACGCTTAAAATTTATTTCTTTTAAATCTACTCCTCCAGCTGTTACAAATTCATCTTTAAAAGTAGTTCTACCATTTGCATTGTAAATACCTTTTGTAAGTTCTGTTGCTAATTTTTCTAATTGAATGTTTTTTAAATCTGCCCAATTCTGATTTTTACTAATTCCAGAAAATAGCACAAAACGTTCCCATAATCTTTTAGAAATTTCAGTAAAAGGTGATTTTAAAATCACTGTTTTTCGAGGTTCTTTCTTTTTTAGATTTAAAAGTACATTCAATACTTTATCAGTAGATCTAGATAGCCAATTTACCTCAACATTGTATTGGTAATTTTTATCAGCCAAAATTCGTGCACCAAAAGCGGATAATTTTAAAACGGCTGGCCCACTCATTCCCCAATGTGTAATTAATAAAGGACCAGAAGCCTCCAACTTTGTACCAACAATAGTTACAGTTGCATTTGGTACAGATGTTCCTAATAAATCTACTAATCTTTTATCGTTAATATTAAAAGTAAATAAAGAAGGTACAGGATTTATTATGGTATGATCTAAAGTTTTACAAAGTTCCCATACTTTTTTAGAACTACCAGCTGCAACTACAACTTTATCTGCAATAAAATCTTGTTGTTTGGTGTTAATAACCCATTGTTTATCTTGTTGATAAACAGAATTCACACCATGGTTTGTTAACACTTTAATTTTTAACTTATCAACAGCTTTTTGAAAGCAATCAATTATAGCTTGACTAGTATTGGCTTCTGGAAAAACTCGATTATCACTTTCAATTTTTAATGGCACACCTTTGTTTTCAAACCACTCAAAAGTATCACCAGTCATAAACTGATGAAAAGGTCCTAGCAACTCTTTTTTTCCTCTTGGATAAAACTCTATTAGTTCTTTGGGTGTAAAACAAGCGTGGGTAACATTACATCTTCCTCCTCCAGAAATCTTAACTTTCTGTAAAACATCTTTTCCTTTCTCTAGAATTGTAATATCTAAGTTTGGATTATTTTCCTTCGCATTTATGGCTGTAAAATAGCCTGCTGCTCCACCTCCAATTATTATTACATTGTTCATAGAATCATTTCTGAATAGGTAAGAATTGTTTCAAATCCTTTATTTTTAAAATAACTAGTTGTTTCTTTGGTTCCTGTTGCTAAAATAAAATCTCCACCCCAAGCACCTAAACTTTTAATTGCACCAAAATAATCTGGAAACAACTTTTCTTTAACTGGGTGCAATTTTATTATCGAGCTTATAATTTGTTCGTGTTCTGTTATTAAATTATTGAAATTATCTAAAGAAGTTACTGTAGTGAACTCTTCTGAAATTTCTGAAATTCTTTTAATTTCTTCGCTAAAGTCTTTATTACTTTCTCTATACTTAGCAATACCCTCTTTAGAATCTTGCTTCTGATTTAGATATACAAAGTATAAATTATCTTTAAAGGTAGGATTGAACTCTACAACCTCTACCTTCGGATTTTGCGCTTTAATTTGATAAAAAATAGGTGTATCATTTTGAGCACAAGCAATATCATAACCACTACCTTTAAATGAATTCCATAATAACTTAAAAGCATCTACTTTAGCCCAACTTGCTATAGAATTTATTAAAGTTGATGAACTACCCAAACCCCAATTTCTAGGAAAATTTAATTCAGTTTTTACCACAAAACCATGCTCTTCCTTCAGAAAATCTGGATTTAACCTTTTTGCCTCAGTTAAAATATCTAACAAAGTCTCTGCTATAAACTCTGCACTGCCTTCTTTATCTGAATTAAATGTACAATTTACCAAACGTAATTTAGGCAAATCAAAAACTGCCTCAAACCAACATTCGCCTGTATTTGTAAAGCTTGCCCAAATTAATCGTGGTTCTTTTATTTTTTCTATCCTTAAATCTTGCCCAAACTTTGTAGGTAAAGCCAAGGATTTAGCGCCATCTAAAACCAGGTATTCTCCTGTAAGTAACAATTTTCCATTAGAATAATAATTCATTACAATAAATCGAATTGTTTAAAATGATGTGTAAAATGTTTTACTTGAAATTTTTTCCAGTATTCAAAATTTAGTTCTCCAAAGAAAGGATGAACTACGGTTCTATCTTCTTCTTTTTTAAATACCATTACAAATTGTTGCACTTGATAATCTAAATCATCTATAGCTTCTTTTATAGAGTTGAATTTTAATTCAGCTGGTCCATCTGATAAATACGATGCTCTAAAGCCCATTTGCAATTCATTTTCTGAATCTAAGAAAGGTTTTCTTCTTGCGCTTTTTTCATCGGTTACAAAAACATCTATGTTCCAATTACCATTTGCAATTTGAGTTATTGCACTTAGATGCTCAATCATTTGCTGAGCGTTCATTTGCCCAAAAACGGGTTTAGAATCTTTGTTTAATTTAGACAATGTAGTTCTTACTTCATTAAAATTTAAAAAATTAACCCAATTTACCTTTGGTTTTCTAAGTGCTTTTATTTTTTCTACAACTGCAGAATGAGAAACTGTTCTTTCTTCAAAATACTTTTCTACAATTTGTTTTTCTTTATCTGTAGCATCAAACTGATTTAGTATGTTTTGCAAGTGCATTTTCATATGTCCATGCTGAATACCTTTTGTAGTTAAGGCTCTTAAAGCTGCATAATTTTGTGCTAAACCTGCTGCTGCCATAATTTGCATTAAAACTCTTGCTGATGGTTTTTGCAACATTTCTAAAGATAATTTAGCCATTGGATGTAAAGCTGTTAAGCCACCAACAGTACCCAATGCTAAAGGTAATTCTATCCAAAATTTAAAAATTCCATCATCAATAGAACAGTGAGATAAACTTGAATAAGAACCACTTCTGGAAGCGTATGCATGTGCACCAGCTTCAACAGCTCTAAAATCGTTACCAGTTGCTAAAACTACAGCATCTACTCCATTCATTATTCCTTTATTATGGGTAACAGCTCTGTAAGGTTCAATTTCTGCAATTTCTACTGCTTGCTTAAATTTTTCTGCAAATTTCTGAGGATCATCACCTCCTAAATCTTCTATTTTACAGCTAACTTCTGCTCTTACCAAACATTCAGGAACGTAATTAGATAAAATACTCATTACAATCTCTATATCTTCATTTTCGAACTGTTTAGCAATTGCTTCTAAGCAAGAGTTTATAAAGTTTGCACCCATAGAATCTTTGGTTTCGAAGGTGACATGTAATTGATAATAGTTGGCAAGTTTATCTGTTTTATCAACCAATGCAATATCTAAAATACCTCCACCTCTTTTTTCCATATTTTTTGTTATGGAAGCTGTAGCTGCATATAGTTCTGTTTTATTCTTATTAAAGTAATTATGAAGTTCTTCTTTTTTACCTGCGTACATAAAATGTACCTGACCAATTTTAGTGGTACCTAAAACCTTGGTTTTAAAACCACCTCTTGTACTCCAAAATTTTGCAACTTTAGAGGCTGCAGCAACTACAGAACTCTCTTCTACAACCATTGGTATTACATAAGTTCTATCATTAATTAAGAAATTAGGAGCTACACCAAAAGGCATGTAAAAGTTAGAAATTGTATTTTCTATAAAATCATCATGCAATTCTTGAAGATTGGTATTCGCATTCCAATATTGCTTAATTGTTGCAATAGATTCAGATTGATTTGGAAAGTAATTTTCTGTTAACCAATCAATTTTTTCTTCTTTGGTTAGTTTGGAAAAACCAGATATAATTTTGCTCATTTATGCAGATATAAACTATGTTCAACAAATATAAATCAATCTTCGATAACAATGTAGAATAATCAAGATTTCTGATTTTTTAGGATATTTTTTGCTGATTTTTCCGTAAACTTGGCAAACTTTTATCAAAAACAAAGTCTGTAATGAAAAAATCAATCATTTTAGCAGCCCTAACTCTCTTCATAGGTTGTACAAATAATAAATCTGAAACCGCAAAAAACACTTCTACAGGAACCAAAGAAATTACACTCGAAGAAATTTGGGATGGTACTTTTTCTGCAGAAAGAATGAATGCACTTAATTCTATGAATGGTGATTTTTATTCTCTTTTAAATAGAGATGAAAATGGCAATACTTCAGTAGATAAATATAGTTATAGTACACTTGAAAAAGTTGAAACTATTGTTAGCAGTGCTGATTTAAAAGATTTAGATGGTTTTTCTTCTTATACGTTTAATGACGATGAAACCAAACTAATTTTAGGTACGCAATTCAAAAAAATATTTAGACGCTCTTTTAGTGGTACATTCTATGCCTATGATGTAGCTTCTAAAAAACTAAGCTTAATTGGTAAAGACATTCAAGAGCCATTATTTTCACCTGACAATAAAAAAGTGGCTTATGCAAAAGGAAACAATATTTATATAAAAGATTTTTCGAAAAACTCTTTAATTCAAGTTACTAAAGATGGTAAAAAGAATAGTATTATTAACGGAATTACAGATTGGGTTTACGAAGAAGAATTTGGATTTGTAAGAGCTTTTGAATGGAGTAAAAACAGCAGATATTTGGCATTTTTAAGATTTGATGAATCTGATGTACCTACTTTTTCTATGGATATTGTTGGCAAAGAATTGTACCCAGATCAGCAAGTATTTAAATATCCTAAAGCAGGAGAAAAGAATGCAGATGTTACTTTACATATGTATACGTTAACAAATAGAACTACCAAAAAAATTAGTTTAGGAGATTATGAATATATTCCTAGAATTAAATGGTCTAACAATGATGCTATTTTAATTGCTACTACTCTTAATCGTTATCAAAATAACTTAAAACTTCATAAAGTTAATGCGCTAAGAAGTTCATCAACAGTATTGTTAAACGAAACTGATAAAGCATACATAGATATTACAGACAATTTAACTTTCTTAACAGATAATTCTTTTATCTGGACAAGTGAAAGAGATGGTTTTAATCATATTTATCATTATGATTTTAATGGAAACTTAATCAATCAAATTACAAAAGGAGATTGGGAAGTAACCAATTACTATGGTTTTAACCCAACTAAAAAAACCATTTATTATCAGTCTGTAGAAAACGGTTCTACAAATAGAGGCGTTTATTCTATTGGTTTAGATGGACAAAACAAAAAATTACTAAGTAATAAGGTTGGACAAAATTCAGCCGCATTTAGTACCAATCTTAATTACTTTATCAATACATTTTCAACTTCAGAAATTCCACCAATTTACAGTTTATACTCTGCAGAAGGAGAAATGCTAAAAGTGGTAAAAGACAATGCTGAGTTGAAAGAGCAATTGGCAGACTATAAAATGAGTCCTAAAGAATTTTCTACCATAAATATTAATGGTAATGATTTAAATATGTGGATGATTAAACCTGTTGATTTTGATAAAAACAAAGCTTACCCAATGTTAATGTTTCAATACTCAGGTCCAGGTTCTCAACAAGTGGCTAATAGATGGAATGGAACTAATGACTATTGGCACAACATGCTTGCGCAAAAAGGGATGATTGTTGTTTGTATAGATGGTAGAGGAACAGGTTTAAAAGGTGCTGACTTTAAAAAGGTAACTCAAAAAGAATTGGGTAAATTTGAAGTAGAAGATCAAATAGCAGCAGCTAAAAAATTGGCTGAGCGTTCTTATATAGACAAAGACAATATTGGTATTTGGGGATGGTCTTTTGGAGGCTTTATGAGTACAAACGCCTTATTAAAAGGTAGTGATATTTTTTCTACTGCAATTGCTGTAGCTCCTGTTACTTCTTGGCGTTTTTACGACACTGTTTACACAGAACGTTACATGCAAACTCCACAAGAAAATGCTAGTGGTTATGATGAAAACTCACCTATTAATTACGCAGATAAATTAGAGGGTAATTACTTATTAGTTCATGGTACAGGAGATGATAATGTTCATGTACAAAACTCAATGAGAATGATAAATGCATTAATTGAAGCCAATAAGCAATTTGATATGTTTATAGTTCCAGATAGAACTCATGGTATTTATAAAGGCGCAAATACAAGATTGAATTTATATACTAAAATGACCAATTTTGTAGAAGAACATTTAATAGAAAAATCAAACAAAACAACTGAAATAAAAGGATAATTATGTTAGATAAAGGAGTTAGTACAGCTACAGAAGAACCACAAATGTTTGGGCATCCAAAAGGATTGTTCTATTTATTCTTTGCAGAATTATGGGAGCGTTTTAGTTTCTATGGAATGAGAGCGTTATTAACGCTTTACATGGTAAATGAAATTTTTAAAGCAATTGCAGAAAGAGATACAGCTACAGCAATTGTATATGCCTCTTATGGTTCTTTAGTATATGCATCAACTGTTATTGGAGGTCAAATTTCTGATAAAATATTAGGTATGCGTTCTTCCATTTTTCTTGGAGGTATACTAATGGCTTTAGGACATTTTGTTTTAGCCATTGAAAACGATACTGCTTTCTTTCTAGCATTAGCTTTAATCGTGGTTGGTAATGGTTTCTTTAAACCTAATATATCCACCTTTGTTGGCGCTCTTTATAAAGAAGGAGATGTAAGAAAAGATTCTGGTTTTACCATATTTTATATGGGTATTAATATTGGAGGTTTTGTTGCACCATTATTGTGTGGTTGGTTAGCCTTAGAATATGGTTATCACTATGGATTTGGTTTAGCTGGTATAGGAATGATGGCTGGTTTAATTTTCTTTTGGAGTGGAATAAAAAAGAATGTTTTTGGTGATAAAGGAATGCCTCCAAGCCAAGAAATCTATGAAAAGAAAATAATCGGAGTTCCTCAAAAAACATTAATTCCAATTATTGCATTTTTATTTGTACCAGTTATTGCTTATTTGTTAGCTTCTTGGCAACAAAATTATGTAAGTGGAATATTTAAATTTATTGGATTTGCAGTATTAGCGTATTTAGTTTACATCATGGTTAAATTAGATTCTGATGCTCGTAAAAAACTAATTATGGCTGTATTAATTACATTTTTCATGACGCTTTTCTGGGGTTTCCATGAATTGTCAGGAAGTGTAATTACGCTTTTTGCATCTAGAAATGTAGATTTAGCAGGTATTATGAGTGCAGCTCAAACCAATGCATTAAACTCAATGTTTATTATTGTATTAGCAATTCCTATTTCTTTATTATGGGGTTATTTAGCTAAAAAAGGATTAAACCCAAGAACACCTTATAAATTTGGATTAGGTTTACTTTTTGCAGGTTTATGTTTTTACATCTTGTCTATTTCTGGTGCAAGTGCAGACGAAAATGGTTTAGTACCTTTTGTTTATTTATTAGTAATGTATTTTATTTTATCAATTGGAGAGTTATTTATGTCTCCTGTTGGTTTATCAAAAATTACAGATTTATCACCTAAAAACATTGTAGCATTTATGATGGGGGTTTGGTTCTTATCATCAGCTTTTGCTTTTCAAATAGTAGGATTTATTGGAGAGCAATTGGCCATTGAAAGTACAGACAAAAATGTAGGTGGTTTAGAAACCTTAACTATCTATACAGATGGTTTTCATTTAATAGCCATGTATGCTTTAGGTGCAGGTGCAATAGTCTTATTGTTCTCTCCTTTAATGAAAAAATTATTAGGTAACGTTCATTAATCAAAAAATATCATTCAAGCCTCATAAACTAAAATTTATGAGATTTTTTGTTTTCTAAAACTACCATTTATGAATACTGCATCAACCAAAGAATTCAGTTTACTAAATCATAAACCAGCATTGTTTGTGCTATTTTTCACAGAAATGTGGGAACGTTTTTCCTATTATGGAATGCGTGCCATTTTTGTATTATTTCTTACAGATTCTTTTGCTGATGGTGGTTGGGAATGGTCTAGAGAAAGAGCTTTAGGTCTATTAGCCATCTATACAAGTTCTGTATATATAACACCTTTAATTGGTGGTATTATTGCAGATAAACTATTGGGTTATCAAAAAGCAGTTGCTCTTGGTGCTTTGGTAATGACAATAGGTCATGCATCTATGGCTTTAGAAACAGAAACAACACTTTACTTAGGTATTGCCTTTCTAATTATTGGAAATGGTTTATTTAAACCCAATGTTACTTCTATGGTAAGTGGTTTGTATGACCAATATCCAGAACGTAAAGATGGTGCTTTTACCATTTTTTATATGGGCGTAAATGCTGGTGGATTTCTAGGTGTACTTTTATGTGGTTTCTTAG
The DNA here is from genome assembly GCF_024362345.1 of Polaribacter dokdonensis. GTDB lineage: Bacteria > Bacteroidota > Bacteroidia > Flavobacteriales > Flavobacteriaceae > Polaribacter > Polaribacter dokdonensis. Next base: position 1,549,591 of record NZ_CP101505.1, read on the forward strand.
CAAATAATTTAAGTTATTCTTGGGGATTTGGTTTAGCAGGTATTTTCATGTTTTTAGGAACTTTACAATTTTGGTTTGGCAGAACCATTTTTGGAAATGTAGGTACAGCACCTTCTAAAAAAGTAGATTTAGCAGATGAAGTAGCAACTACAAATCAAAATCTTGTAGACTCTACAAATGAGGAAGCAACAAAAAGAAAAATACAAAATGATAGATATATTGTTGTTGGTTTGTTGGCTTTTTTCACCGTATTTTTTTGGTGGGCTTTTGAGCAAGCTAGTGGTTCTATGAATATTTTTGCAAGAGATTATACTCAGAGAGCTTTAACTGGTGATGCAGCCTTAACATTTAAAATTATTGATGTACTCGTTTCTACAGTTCCACTTTTAATAATATCTTGGGTATTATTAAAACTTTTTGGGCAAACCTTTAAACAAATATCTCTTTCTAATATTGTTTTAGGAATCAGTTTTTTAAGCATTTGGGGATTTGTAATCTGGAAATTATCTATCATCTTTTCATCAGAATCTACAGAAATAGAAGCTTCTTGGTTTTTAATTCTTAATTCCCTATTCATAATTTTCTTAGCTCCTTTATTTTCTAAATGGTGGGAAAGCAAATTTAATCCTTCAGCTGCAGTAAAATTTGGGATAGGTATGATTTTACTAGGTATTGGATTTGGAGCTTTGGCATATGGTTCTAGTGATATTCCTCAAGGAGCAAAAACAGCATCTGTTAGCTTAATTTGGTTAGTATTGGCTTACTTATTTCATACTATGGGTGAATTATGCATTTCTCCTGTAGGTTTATCTTATGTTTCTAAATTAGTCCCTGCTAAAAAGATAGGAATGATGTTTGGTATATGGTATTTGGTAAATGCTGTTGGTAACTTTTTAGCTGCAAAAACAGGTAGTTATATAGACCCAATTGTAGAAAAATATTCCATGTCTTATTTCTTTCTTATTTTTACAATAATTCCTGCTGTTGTTGGTTTAATATTTTTAGTACTAAACCCATTGATTAAAAGATTGATGCATGGAATTCGATAATGAAAATTTTGGCACATCATTTGTAACTTAATAATTATGAAAAAATTACTTGTTTTTATAGCCTTTGTAGCAATCAGTTTTACAGCAAATGCTCAAGAAGAAATTATTTGGTTGTCTTTTGAAAAGGCTATCGAATTAAATAAAGAAAACCCAAAACCTATATTAATAGATGTATATACAGATTGGTGTGGTTATTGCAAAAAAATGGATAAAGAAACCTATGCAAATCCAACAATTGCAGACTATATAAATAAAAATTTCTATGCCATAAAATTAGATGGAGAAGGTAAAGAAGATATTACTTATAAAGGACATACTTTTAAATATAGAAAACAAGGTAAAAGTGGTTTTCATGAATTATCAGCAGCTTTACTAGAAGGTCAATTATCATATCCTTCAACCATATTCATGACAGAGAAAGAACAAATGCTTCAAAAGATTCCTGGGTATTTAAGCTTAGAAAGGTTTGAGAAAATTTTAGCTTATTTCAACACAGAAGCCTATAAAGACCAAGAATGGGCAGATTTTGAAAAGGATTTTAAAAGTAATTTAAAACGTTAATTTTTTAATATAAACGCTCCGTTTATAGAAGTATCATAAAATGGAATATTTAATTTCTCTGAAGTAGCTTTCCACCTTTTTACATAACTTTTATAATTAGAACCATCTGCAATAATTTGCTTAGGTGATAACTCTTTTATGAGACGCTCCAAGTTAATTTTAGGCGATTGTTTTAGAAGAATAATTTGATTTTTAAAATCGCCTATTCTATAAACTCCTAAAGAATCTACCACTAAAACATTCTGATTTCTAAATGTAAAAATATAAGGGATGTTTTCTACTGTATTTACTTTCACATTTTGATTTACCTGATAAGCTGTAATTGCATTTAATTGATTAATAAATGTTGAATCCAAATCATGATGAATACTTAAAGAAGCACCTCTTCTTTCACCAATAATTGTATTTCTAGATTTATGAAATACAATAAACTCATCCTTATTTCTCTTTTGATGTTCTTCATATAAAACAAAACCTTGTAGGACAATAATAGAAATAAGTAAATAAATCAATCTTCTCGGTTTTCTATTTAGGAAAAAATATATCCAAAAAATTATTACTAAATAGATAATAAACATCATTGATAATGACAATGAAATCTCTGTAAATAAAAAATCTTCTTGTTTAGCAATCCAACTCACAAAATTATTCATCAAAGAAATTATCTTGCCATAGAATTTTGCTAGAACTTGAGGCAGGCTGTTTGATAGAGCTAATGTTATAATTAAAATTCCGCCAATTAAAATGAAACCTAAAACAGGCACAATAATTAAGTTTGATAAAATAAAAAGCCCTGGAAATTGATGAAAATAATACAAACTTAAAGGCAAAACACCTACTTGTGCAGCTAATGAAACTGTAGTTAACTGCCAAAATTTATCTATTATCATATATCTAGGTTTCCATAATTTATAAATTTTTGGTTGTAAAATCACAATACCAAAAACAGCTAAATAGCTCATTTGAAAACCTACATCAAAAAGAAATAATGGCTTAAAAACTAACAGAAAAAATAGTGAAGAGATTAATGAAAACAGCACAATATTTTTTCGATTAAAAAACAACCCTATTGCCAAAAATGTAAACATTGTTACTGCTCTAATAACGCTTGCAGATAACCCAGCTATAAAAGCAAATACCCAAAGAAAAATTACAATCAAAACTGTTTTTATAATTTTTCCATTTCTAATTTGCTCTAAAGGCTTTAGTAAAAATGAAAGAATTAATAAAATAATACCTACATGTAAACCAGAAACTGCCAAAATATGAATGGCACCTGCATTTGCATAATCTTCCAATAAATCCTTAGAAATATTTACTCTTTTACCCAACAACAAAGCATTAATTACAGCCAAATCATTAGCTTTAAAATTGTATTTTTTTAATGCCTTTTCTACTTTATTTCTAAATCGATCTGAGTACCCTATTAAAGTGTTTTGTGAGCTTTGATGAATTAGATAATCTTGTTCTTTTAAATAAATCTGTTCTTGTATTCTTTGTTTTTCTAGATATGTTTTATAGTTAAATTGATATGGATTTAATGATTTAGAAATTGATTGAATTTCTAGTTTTGACACTAAAACAGCATCAACATTTAAGATTTTAGTATAATCGCTATTTGAGATATTCAGTAGTATTTTTCCTCTTGTTTTAGTAGAATCAACCTGAATGACCTCAGCTTCAAATTTCTTGTAATACCTGTTTGGTTTTAGAACTTTTGATATTTTTAAGAAGGTTAATTGATGAGCTTCAATATGATTACTGTAATGATTATCATAATTCAAATCATTATTAATATAGACAGATGAAACCCCTATGAAATAGAAAAGAAAAAAACTTATGAGCGTGTTCAGTACCCTATGCTTTATCAGTAAAAAAAGCAAAAGCGTTAAGAACAATAATCCAATTTTTAGAAAACCAAACTGCCAAACTTTAAAATAAAATTGACAAAGGATTCCTAAAATTACGAGCATAGCAAAATGCAAGGGTAAATAGGCAAGTACCTTTTTCATAGCCAATGAAAGATACTAATTTTTAATAAAATGTATTAAAGTACTCTGTTGATTTTCACGAAGGCTTTTCTCCAGTACTTTTGAGATAAAGAAGAAATAATTACACCTTTTGAAGTAGTGGAATGTATAAAACGAATTTGACCATTTTTGGCGGAGACAATTAAACCTACATGATTAATGTTTGCGTATCTTTTTCTTGTCTTAAAAAATATTAAATCGCCTTTCTTTGCCTTCTTTAAAGACACCTTCTTTCCAGTTTTGGCCATATTTTTGGAAACACGAGGTAATTTTATTTTTTCTTTCCCAAAGGCTACAAATACAATTCCTGAGCAATCCATACCTTTTCTTGTAGTTCCTCCATATTTGTATTTTACACCTTTATATTTTAAAGCATTGGCTACTATTTTCTCAGCTTTATTTCTTTTAAATTTTGCTGCAGATGATATCTTTCTAGAAGATGAACAACTACTTAAAATTAGTAGAAACAATAAAGAAAAAGTCAGCTTTTTAATCAAGATTTGGCTTTTATGTTTTCTACAATTAGTTTGGCTGTTTTGGCTGATGCTCCTTTACCTCCTAATTCCTGTTCTAAATCAAAATAATCTAAGAACATTTTTTCTCGATGATTTTCATCTAAAATTTTAGTTAGCTCTTTCTTTAGGTTAGATTTTGTTAAATCGTTCTGAATTAATTCTTTTACAACCTCTCTATCCATTATTAAATTTACTAGAGAAATATATTTTAAAGTAATAATTCTTTTTGCTATTTGATAAGAGATAAAACCACCTTTATAACAAACTACTTGTGGCACTTTAAACAAAGCAGTTTCTAGAGTTGCTGTACCTGAAGCTACTAAAGCTGCATATGAAATACTAAGCAAATCATAAGTTTTATTGTCTATAAAACTAACTTCTCTATTTCCTATAATGTTTTTATAAAATGTAAAATCTTGACTAGGAGCACCTGCAATAACAAAATTATATTCCTTGAAATCATCTACTAAAGAAAGCATTACATTTAGTTTCTTAGTAATTTCTTGCTTTCTACTTCCTGGTAAAAGCGCAATAATTGGCTTATCACCTAAATTATGCTCTTTTCTAAATTCGGCTTCACTTACTTGTTCTCTACCTGCAATTGCATCAATTAAAGGATGCCCAACAAAGGTAACTTCATAATCGAACTTTTTGTAAAAATCCTTTTCAAAAGGTAGTATCACAAACATTTGGTCTACATCTCTTTTAATACCTTTTACTCTTGTTGCTCTGCTTGCCCAAACTTGTGGAGAAATGTAATAATTGGTTAAGAAACCTTTTTTCTTAGCCCATTTTGCGATTCTTAAATTAAAACCAGAGTTGTCTATAAATACAATTACATCTGGTTGAAATTCTTCGATATCTTTTTTACAAAATTCAATGAATACTAAAACTTTATTTAGGTTTTTTAAAACTTCGAAAAAACCCATAAAAGCTCTTTCTTTATAATGACTTACTAAATAGCCACCCACACTTTGCATTAAATCTCCTCCCCAGAAACGAATATCTGCTTCTGAATCTTCTTTGTAAATGGCCTTCATTAAATTCGAACCATGTAAATCTCCTGAAGCTTCTCCAGCAATAATGTAATATTTCATTAAATAAACTTTAGAATTAGGGTAAATAATGCAATTAAAATACAAGTTAATAAAACACCTTTTGCTCTATTATCTTGATTTTTTTTGATGTAAATAAAAAACACAAAAAGATTAGGTATAGCTCCTATAGATAAAATTTTACCATACAAATCTCCTTCTTCTATAAGCTTTAAAGTTTCTGAAAAACCCAAGTTAGAAAAATACTCTATGTACAAATAACAACCAGCTAAAGTAGCAGCCAAAGCCACTAAAACACCAATTAAGATTTCCTTTTTTACAGTTCCCAAGAATTTAATTTTTGAATCATGTGATGTGCAGTTAAATCAAATTGAACAGGAACTATTGAAACATAGCCATTTTCTAGGGCATATACATCTGTATCTTGACCTTTATCTCTGTTTACAAACTCACCTGAAAGCCAATAATACTCTTTACCAAAAGGACTTTTTCGTTTGTCAAAATCTTCTTTCCAAACACCCATTGCTTGTCTGCAAATCTTGGTACCTTTAATCTCTTCTTTCTTTAAATTAGGAATATTTACGTTTAAAACAACACCTTCAGGTAATCCATTCAGTAAAGTGTTTAACGTTATATTTTTAACAAAATCTTCTGCTGGTTTAAAATCTGCATGCCATTTAAAATCTAACAAAGAAAAACCAATGGCTGGCACACCTTCTATACCTGCTTCAATAGCAGCACTCATTGTACCAGAGTAAATTACGTTAATAGAGGAATTGGCTCCATGATTTATACCAGAAACACATAAGTCTGGTTTTTTATTTAGAATTTCGCTAATGGCCATTTTTACACAATCTGCTGGTGTTCCAGAGCATGTATATTCTAATTGTGGACCATCATCTATGGTAATTGGATTACAAGTTAAAACATTATCTACAGTAATTGCATGACCCATTCCACTTTGTGGACTATCAGGAGCAACAACAACTACATCTCCAATTTTATTCATAATTTTAATTAAAGCTCTTATTCCTGGAGCAGTAATTCCATCATCATTTGTTACTAAAATTAAAGGTTTCTCTTGCATTCTTTACGTTTTTACTACAAATGTAATTTATTTTAAGTTATAATCTTTTTAACATTTTGTAAAGAATAAAAGCGCCTTAAAAATGGTAACATTGTATAGGTTTAGCTTGATACTCAATAAGTAAACCTATTGGTAAAAAATTTGGCATTATTTTAGTAGATTAGCAAATAGTACCAGTAATTATTAGAGATAAATAACGACAGAAGATTTATGAAGACGAAATTTAAAATTAGCACAACACTTTTAGCATTTTTATTAATATTAAATAGTTTCCCTGCAAATGCAACAGAGATAAATACTACAAATGATCCTGAAAAGGATAAAGTACTAGTTTATGTTTTAAAAAACATTTTAACTCGTGGTCATTTTGTAGTAAAAGATATGAATGATGATTTTTCTGAACACGTCTATAATAGCTTTTTAGACGGGTTAGACAGCAGCAAACGTTACTTTACACAGAAAGATATAAAGGAGTTTTCGAAATATAAATACCAAATAGACAATCAGCTTTTAAGAGATGATTTAACTTTTTACAAATTGGTATATGGCAGATTCTTAGATAAAATAAAAAACGCTAAATCTTATTATGAAGATTTATTGGAGGAACCTTTTAATTTTGATAAAAACGAAACCATAGACTTAGATTACAAAAATTTGCCTTTTGCAAAAAACAATAATGAATTAATAGATTATTGGAGAAAGCAACTAAAATTACAAACGTTAAGTAGAATTCAAGAACAAACTGCTATTCAAAAAGATAAATTAGAAAAAGACAAAAACTATCCAGTAAAATCTTTTAAAACTTTAGAAAAAGAAGCTAGAGCAGAAGTTCTTAAAAACATGGAAGAATTGTACATGAGAATAGAAGAATTAGAAAATGATGATTGGTTTTCTACCTTCCTAAATTCTGTTGTAAGTGCTTTTGATCCTCATACAACGTATATGGACCCTGATATTAAAGAACGTTTTGACCAAAATATTTCTGGTAAATTAGAAGGAATTGGAGCTCGTTTACAAAAAAAAGGAATTTATACTCACGTTTCTGAATTAGTAGCTGGTGGCCCTGCTTCTAAACAAGGTGAATTGGAACCTGGAGATATTATTTTAAAGGTTGCTCAAGGAGAAGAAGAACCTTTAGATATAGTTGGTATGCGTTTAGATGATGCTATTAAATTTATAAAAGGTAAAAAAGGAACTGAAGTACAATTGACGGTTAAGAAAAAAATTGATGGTTCTATAAGAGTAATATCAATTATAAGAGATGTTGTACAATTAGATGAAACTTTTGTAAAATCTAGTATTGTAGAAAAGAATGGTAAGAAATATGCGATTATAGATCTACCAAGTTTTTACATCGACTTTTCTGATGATAACTACAGAGATTCTGCAAAAGACATGGAAAAAGAAATTGAGCGTTTAAAAGCAGAAGGTGTTGCTGGTTTAATTGTAGACCTTAGAAATAATGGTGGTGGTTCTTTAAAAACAGCCATAGAAATCTCTGGATTATTCATAGAAAAAGGTCCAATTGTTCAAGTAAAATATAGAGGAGAAAATCCTATTATTAAAGAAGATATAGACCCAACTGTTCAATGGGATGGAGCTGTAGTAGTTCTAGTAAATGAATTTTCTGCATCTGCTTCAGAAATTTTTGCAGCAGCTATGCAAGATTATAAAAGAGGTGTTATTTTAGGAGGAAACCAAACTTATGGAAAAGGTACTGTGCAAAACATTTTACCAATCAATCAGTTTTACCCTAAATACGAAAAAGATTTAGGTTACCTAAAAATGACCATTCAAAAATTCTATAGAGTTAATGGTGGATCAACACAAAAAGAAGGTGTGTATTCAGATATTGCTATGCCAAGTAGATTAAGTTATATGAAATATGGTGAGCGAGATTTAGATGGTGCTTTAAATTGGGATAAAGTGCCACAGGCAAAATATACACAAACTAATACCTATGCCAATTTTAATGATGTAGTGTATAATAGTAAACAAAGAATTGCAAATAGCGAAAACTTTAAAATGGTAAATGAATATGCAAAATGGTTAAAAGAAAATCAAGATGACACTTCTTTCTCTTTAAACTACAAACGCTTTTTTGCTGAAAATGAATTAAAAGAAAAAGAGGCTGATAAATTTAAGTCGGTTTTCGATTATAAATCGAACTTAACATTTACTTCTCCAAAATACGAGAAAGATCTTTTTAAGAACGATAAAGATTTAGCTGATAAAAGAATTGCTTGGCACAAAAACCTATCTAAAGACATGTACATTTCTGAAGCTTTAAATGTTTTAAGTGAGTTAAAATTAAAAGAGCAAACAGAAAGTATTAAAAATTAAGACTTTAAATTAAAACAAATAGTTAAGCCTGATGTGATTTTATACGCATCAGGTTTTTTAATTTTACAACTATGACATACAACGTAAACTTTGCCACAAAATGGTCGGATTTTGATCCTAATAGACATATGCGTCACACAGCTTATAATGAATATGCTGCAGAAGTAAGAATAAGATATTTTTCTGCTCAGAACTTTTCTATAGAAGAATTTACCAAACATAATATAGGTCCAATCCTTTTTGAAGAATATACTTCTTTTAGAAAAGAAATACATTTAGGTGAAAACATAACTGTAAACATGAAACTTTCTGGTTTGTCTAAAAATAACGAACGCTGGAAAATTACACATGAAGTATTTAATGAAGCAGGTCAATTATCAGCCATCATAAAAGTATATGGTGCATGGATAGACTTACAAAAAAGGAAGTTAACAGTTCCTCCTGCAGAAGCAAATCACTTATTCTTAAATACAGACAAAACTGAAGATTTTGAAGAGATAATGGTTAAAAGCAAATCATAATCAATTAAAAAACAACCATCTAAACCAAATTTTTCTTTTTATAATTTATAACAAAAACTTTAAATTCTCATGATTTTCTTAGAATATTGATAAAATGTAACACAAAAATTGAAATCTTATAACAGATGTAAAAAATTGTGTAATGAAAAAACTTAAGTTCGGTTGTTACTTTGCAGTGTATTTAATTAATAACAAGAAACTAACTTAAAAAATCAATATCAATGAAAACTATACATTTGAATTTATCGGATAAAAAGTCAATCTTCGAAACTCTACAAACTGAATTTGGAGGAGATATTTCAAAAAGATATAGAGAAATTGAATTTACACTTAACAATAAAATTGGTTCTGGTATTATTAGAGGTATTGAGTTAGAAAACGGAATTACTTTCTTAGAATTTGATTTAGCTTGTAATGAAGATGTAAAAATTACTTTACAGAATAAAACAGAACAGTTTGTAACTTTTGCTTATTGTGGAGATGGTTCTATTTCTCATAACTTTGGAAATAACAAAAAGAATCATAAAATAGAGGCTTACCAAACATCTATTATTTCTAATATTAAGTCTAATACAAACGAACTAACGTTTAAAAAAGACGAGAATGTAAAGTGTACTTTAATTAATGTAAACACTTTATTTGACTCTAAAACAAACACTAAATTAAATACATTATTTGTTAAAGATAAAACATCTGATTTTTTCTACTGTGGATCTCACAACTTAAAAATCGCAGAAACTATTAAACAAATTGATAGTGTAAAAAATAAAGGTATTGTAAGAACTTTATTAATTAATGGATTAGTAAATGTTGTATTGGCGCTTGAAATTGCACAACATAATAAAGATATTAAAAATACAGACTTAAGAGCTGCTTCATTAACTAAAAATGAAATGGAACAGGTAAAAGAAATATCAGATTACATTCAAAATTATTACGATACCAACTTACAGATTTCTGAATTAGAGAAAAAAGCAGGTTTAACAGCTGCTAAATTGCAAGAAGGTTTTAAATTATTACATGGTTTAACAATTTGTGATTATGTAAAATCTGTAAGATTAAAAAAATCTGAAGAATTAATTTCAACTACAGATTTAACTGTTTCTGAAATAGTTTATAGTTTAGGTTTTAGTAGTAGAAGTTACTTCTCTAAAATCTTTAAAGAAAAATATAACTGTACACCAAGTACTTATAAAAAGAAAAACAGATTAGTTGCAATATCTGCCTAATCAACAATAATATTAATTCCCCTGAAAATAATTTCACTAAAGCACCCCTACTAAACCCCTTAATAAAACAGTATATATCTAAAATTTAGATATATATTGTTTTTTTATTTTGGTCTTATATTCAATAGAAGCTGCTGTATACCCACCTTCTGTACCATCTACAAAATGAATGTGTTTTCTATCCCTGTCCTCTACATAACAAGAAAGTATAGAAGCATAAGTTTTATGTAAGCCATATATTATTGTACCATTCAATTCTAAACTATCTAAGTAGGTTTTAAGCTTTGCAAACTGTCTGTCATCTCCAGAAATTACAGTATTTATAGAACCATCTAACATTATAGTATCAGACAATTGAGTAACTTTATACAGGTAACTTTTACCTGAATTAAAAAACTTAAAGTAATACTGACCAAAAAAAGTAACTAACCAATTATTCATTAAATAACCAGACTTGTACACACCAATTCTGGTATACATTTCTTTCTTTATTTTTTTTAGTGTTGGTTTTAACTTTAGTTTCTGAATGGTAATTGGGTTTCTTTCATGCAAATCACCAAAAATATAATCGATCTCATTTATAATTTGGTTAAAGATTTCTGCTTGCTTTGTTTCGCTAGTTGCACTAATTAATAAACATGCAATTTTCTTAGAATTTGCTGAAGGATAAATTTCATCCCATCTACATTCCATTCCTTTTAAATCGATTAACAGTTGCTCTTGAATTGGCAGATTGTTCCCCTCAAACTCTTGTTTTATTTTAGATTCTGCAAACTTTAAACCATTTCCTAAAATTACTGGTGTAGTTAAAAAATCGTTTACTTTTAGCTTAGATATTCTTAAAGTATAGTCATTATTATAAATTTCTTCTACCTCTAAAGATCCTACTTTTAGATCTAAATCTAACGTTTTTTTAATGTGAATACAGTAGTCTGTTAATACTTTTAAAATCTCTAAAATAATAGAAGGAGGTACTATAAAAGTAGCTCCATCTCCACCAAAAAAATAAGGAATTCTTATTTCTGGATCTATTTTTTTTAACTTATTCAAAACCGTTATTATACTACCAGTTGCAGTTAGGTTTACATCATTATGCTTACCATTAGCCACTGCTAGTGTTGAGTTTTGTACATCTGTAACCACAACATGCCAATTTTTAGGAACGCTGCTAAATAAGTTCTCATTCTGCAGCAGATCTTTCAACTCGATTTTATTCTTTTTAATGCCTTTATAAAAAGTAGTATTATCTTTCATTAAGTATATTTAAACTAAAAAATTGAGGGAAAATGGAACATTGTTTATGCCCACAAAGATATTTATTAAATAAAGATAATTATATTGCAATAAAAAATAAAAAGAACTTAATTCAGCCAAATGAAAATATTCGTAAAGTTTGATATTAATAAGGTTTGTACAACTGTATTAGAGAATGTACTAAATGATGTTAATATTGATCATAAGATGGTTGGATTTGGCGAAGTTGATTTAGCAAAACCACTTGCAGAAGATACTACCCAAAAACTGTCTGATAAATTAGACGAATATGGAATTGAAGTAGTTCAAAACCAAAAAAGTATTTTAGTACAAAAGATTAAAGATGCTATAGTAGATATGGTTTTTAATGAAGAGAATACAGTAAACGTAAAAAGTTCTGTATACTTAGCAGAAAAACTAGATCATAGCTATGGATATTTAGCCAATTTATTTTCTGAGGTAACTTATACTTCCATAGAAAATTTTATCATCCTCCAAAAAATAGAATATACAAAGCAGCTTATTCTAAAAGGCAATTTAAGCTTAACCGAAATTGCTTTTAAATTAAATTATTCAAGTGTAGCACATTTAAGCACACAATTCAAAAAAACTACAGGTATAACCCCTTCTTCTTTTCAAAGAATTATAAAAAAGAGGAAAGAATTGAACAGTTAAGATTATGAATGATAATTACATTAAAGTTATTTTGGCAGATGATGATGAGGATGACAGATTATTTTTTACAGATGCCTTTGAAGAATTAAAAATTACTACAAAAGTTAGCACTTTTAATGATGGTGTATATTTAATGGACCATCTTAATTCTGCTGATATTACACTACCAGAAATTCTCTTTCTGGATTTAAATATGCCAAGAAAATCTGGTATGGATTGCCTAAAAGAAATTAGAGCAAATGATCGTTTTAAAGATATTGCTATAGCAATTTACTCTACTTCCTCATCTGAAGAAGATGTAGAAAACACCTTTGTTTTAGGAGCAAATATTTACATTAAAAAGCCTAACGATTTTAAAAAATTAAAGAAAGTTTTGTCTGAAATAGTTACCATAAATTGGCAATATCATACCAATGGTTTAAATAAGGATAACTTTTTACTAAGACTTTAAAAAATGGAATTAAATACCAAAAGAAAATCAGTACTATTTGTACAAGCTTCATTTTTTATAGCTCTTTTAATTATAGCTATTGTTGGTGGTATAACTTACAAAACAACCAAAAACCTTTCTGATGCTACAGATTTAGTGGTACACACTTATAAAATAAATGTAGAATTAGAGCAGATTCTATCGTATTTAAAAGATGCAGAAACAGGGCAAAGAGGCTATATTTTAACCAAAGACTCTTTGTATTTAGAACCATTTTTTAGTGGTAGAGAAAAGATCAACAACACTTTTGCAGAACTAAAAGAACTTACTAGAAATGATGAAGTTCAGCAACAAAATTTAGTAGCCTTAAGTAAGCTAATAGATGATAGAATGTCTAATTTCGACAAATCTGCATCCTTCTTAATTTTTGATAGTATAAAAACCGAAGATTTCTCAGAGGTATTTCTTGAAGGTAAATATATGATGGATGCCATTCGTGAGAAAATTGCATCTATGATTGCTTTAGAAAGGGCTCAATTAAGTTATAGACAAAAAGCTTACAAAAGTAGCTTGAACTTGACTCCAATTTTTCTATTTGCACTAATATTAGTCTCACTGGCTCTGGTTTTAATCGCTTATTTTAGGACTACAAAAGATGTAAAAGATTTAAAAAGAACCAATCAAGAATTAGAGATTTTTAAAGAATCTACAAACCAAGCAGAAATTATAAGTAGGCATGGAAATTGGGTGTATCATATAGAACAAGGTACTTATGATTATTCAGATAATTTATATCGTTTATTAGGTGAACAACCACAATCTTTTACCCCAACTACAGAAAATTTTATGTCATTTGTACACCCAGATGATTTAGAAAAATTACAAGAAGATGTAGCAAAGATGTTAGAGAATGAGCATCTACCATTTATACATTACAGAATTATTCAGAAAAGCGGAAATATAAGATACTTAAAAGCATATGGACAAGCCCTAGAAATTGATGGTAAACGTAAACTTTTAGGAACAACTACAGATGTTACTGATGAAATTGAAGGTATAAAGTTGCTAGAAGAAAGAAATGCTGAATTAGAAAGAAATAATAAAGAACTTTCTGCTTTTAACCATGTTGCTAGTCATGATTTACAAGAACCTTTGCGTAAAATTCAGACTTTCCTTTCAAGATTGGTAGATCAAGAAGAGAATAACTTATCAGAAAAAGGTACTTTATATATTTCTAGAATTCAAAATGCAGCAACCAGAATGCGTTTGTTAATAGATGATTTACTTCAATTTTCTAGAACCAATAAAATAGAAAAGAATTTTGAAACTTCTAATATTAACTTGCTTTTAGAAAATGCAAAGCAAGATTTAGCTGAAGCTATTTCTGAATCTAATGCAGAAATTACTTCAGATAGTTTTCCTGTAATGGATGTTATTCCTTTTCAGATTCAGCAACTATTTTTAAATTTAATTGGTAATTCAATTAAATATCAAAGTAAAGGTACAGAGCCTAAAATCAATATAACTTACGAAAGAATTAATGCTTTAGAAGATGATAAATTGGTAAAACCTAAAAAAGAATTTTACCATAAATTAGAGTTCTCAGACAATGGCATTGGTTTTAGCAATGAATATGCAGAACAGATTTTTGTATTGTTCAATAGATTGCATAATAAAAGCGATTACTCAGGAACAGGAATTGGCTTATCTATTTGTAAGAAAATTATCGAAAATCATGCTGGTTATATTTTTGCAGATGGAGTTACTGGTGAAGGTGCAACTTTTACAGTATATCTGCCTATTTCCTAAAATTCTATAACAATTTGTGGGAATTCTATAAGTGATTCAGAAAATTTTGTAACAGGGTAAATTCAATTATTTTCAATCTTTGTATAAAGTAATAGAATTATGCGAAGGATAAGTAAAAAGCAACATTTAATTTTAATTGTATCTACCATTTTAGTTATTTGTTCTTGTAACTTTATAGTGAATAAAAATGATGATCAAACAAAATCATCTATAGAATCTAAAGAAAGAATAGCGCTAGACAAAGAACAAGCCAACCTCTTGGTTAACACAAGTACAACAGCTATAGAAGTAATTGGCATTTGCAATGTTGTAGAAAAAGCTGATGTAAATGAAACTGAAAAAGAAGCTATTGCAACTTTAAAAAAACAACAGAAAGAAATTTTATCAGAAATAAAAACAATTGCACCTTCTTTAATGATTACTGTACCTTCTAACGTTCAAGAAAGAATAGACAAGTTAAATATCGACAAACAGAAATTAAGTTTCGAATTTAATAGAATGGACACCAAAGTAAAAAAACAAAAAGATTTAGTTACTCAACTGAACAATAAAACACAAAATGATAAAGTGTTAGATTTAACTGAAGATTTATTACCAATTATTGATAATAATATACAGACGTTAAATGAATTAGCAATTTTAAACTAAAAAGATGAAATATGTAACCACTTTTATTACCTCCTTGATATTGTTTGTCTCTACTTCAAACAATTTAAACATCAATGAGGAAACCAATAGAAAAACAATAGAGCATGCTGTTTTTGATGGTAATGAGGGTGATTTATTTTTCTTTACTGACGAAAATGATAGGGCTGTTACAATAAAAGATGATGATGCAATATTATTTAAAAACTTCAATCATCAAGCAAATTATTATGTAGGGAGGAAATTTAACATTATCATTAAAAATAATGAATTGATAAACAATGTATGCGAATCAAAATCGATCACTCAAATCGAATTAAGTAAGAACTAAATAGTCATATCTATTACAATTTTACCTTTGGTTTTTCTTTGCATCATGGCTTCTAAAGCTTTAGGAGCGTTTTCTAAAGAATATATTTCGTCAATATGAGGTTTCAATTTTCCTTGCCCAAACCAATTCAGCAACTGTTTAATATTTTCTAAGCTTTTTTTAGGTTCTCTTTGTGCAAATGCACCCCAAAAAACGCCTACAATACTTGCACCTTTTAACAAGGCTAAATTAGTCGGTATTTTAGGAATTTCTCCATTTGCAAAACCAATAACCAAGTGTCTTCCATTCCAAGCAATTGCTCTTAAAGCCAATTCAGAGAAATCACCACCAACAGGGTCATAAATAACATCCACTCCCTTACCGTTTGTTAATACTTTGGTTTTTTCTTTTAAATTTTCTTTGGTGTAATTAATAAGCTCGTCTGCTCCAAACTCTTTGCAAAGCTTTAATTTATCATCAGAACTGGCTGCTGCAATTACCTTTGCTCCTATTAATTTAGCCAATTCTATGGCTGTAAGTCCTACTCCACCAGAAGCTCCTAATATTAAAATGGTTTCCCCTTTTTGTAAATTTGTTCTGTCTTTTAAGGCATGATAAGATGTACCATAAGCTAATAAAAATGTAGAAGCATTAACCATAGACATACCTACTGGTTTTGGAAAACAATCTTTAGCTTTTACAATTGCCATTTCTGCAAAACCACCAAAAGGAATAAACCCAACAACTTCATCTCCTACTTTTAAATGTTTTACATTTTCACCTACACTTTCTATAACTCCAGCCACGTCACTTCCTGGTGAAAAAGGAAAATTCGGTTTAAATTGATATTTCCCCTGAATGATTAATGTATCAGGAAAATTAACACTACAGGCTTTAACTGCCATTAAAACTTCATCTTTATTAGGTATAGGATTCTCAATTTCAGTAAATTCTAAAGAACTTGGTAATCCGAATTCATTACAAACTATTGCTTTCATAAAACTAATTTCTACCAAGATAAACCAAAACTATAAGAAATAAAAAAGCTTCTCAGAAGAGAAGCTTTTTAAGTACGAGCGGAGAGACTCGAACTCTCACACCTTTCGGCACTAGATCCTAAGTCTAGCGTGTCTACCAATTCCACCACGCTCGCATTTTGGTTTGCAAAGATAAACAAAGAACAGAAACTACAAAGCGTTCATTATTATTTTTCTATTTTTGAAGTAGAATTTAAATTTTACACATGAATAGCATTAATACTTATATAAAAGAGCACAAACAACGATTTTTAGATGAGCTGTTAGAACTCTTAAAAATTCCTTCTGTAAGTGCAGATAAGGCTTTTGAAAAAGAAGTTTTATTAACTGCAGATTTTGTTATGGAAAGCTTAAAAAAAGCAGGTTGTGATAAAGTTGAATCTTGTGAAACTCCAGGTTATCCTATCATCTATGGAGAAAAAATTATTGACAAAAATTTACCTACAGTTTTGGTTTATGGACATTATGATGTTCAACCAGCAGATCCAATAGAACTTTGGCACTCTCCTCCTTTCGAACCTGTAATTAAAACCACAGATATTCATCCTGAAGGAGCCATTTTTGCACGTGGTGCTTGTGATGATAAAGGTCAGATGTACATGCATGTTAAGGCATTAGAATACATGACTAATACAGGTAATTTACCTTGTAATGTAAAGTTTATGATTGAAGGTGAAGAAGAAGTAGGTTCTGAAAGTTTATCTTGGTTTGTGCCTAGAAATGTAGAAAAATTACAAAATGATGTTATTATAATTTCTGATACAGGAATGATTGCCAATGATATTCCATCAATCACTACTGGTTTACGTGGTTTAAGTTATGTAGAAGTGGAAGTAACAGGGCCAAATAGAGATTTACATTCTGGTTTATATGGAGGGGCAGTTGCAAATCCTATAAATATATTAACCAAAATGATTGCCTCGCTTCATGACGAAAACAATCATATTACTATACCAGGTTTTTATGATAATGTCGAAGAACTATCAAAAGAAGAGAGAGCAGAAATGGCTAAGGCTCCTTTTAATTTAGAAGCGTATAAAGATGCCATTAAAATAGGCGATGTTTATGGTGAAGAAAGTTATTCTACCAACGAAAGAAACTCTATTAGACCTACTTTAGATGTAAATGGAATTTGGGGAGGTTACACAGGCGAAGGTGCCAAAACTGTCATTGCTTCTAAAGCATATGCCAAAATTTCTATGCGTTTGGTGCCAAACCAAGACTGGAAAGAAATTACAGATTTATTTGTAAAACATTTTGAGAGTATTGCTCCGAAGGCTGTTTCTGTTAAAGTTACTCCTCATCATGGAGGTCAAGGTTATGTAACTCCAATAGATAACATTGCTTATCAAGCAGCTAGTAAAGCATATGAAACAACTTTTGGAAAAACTCCAATACCACAAAGAAGTGGAGGAAGTATACCAATTGTTGCCTTATTTGAAGAATATTTAAAAAGTAAAACCATATTAATGGGCTTTGGTTTAAATTCTGATGCAATACATTCTCCTAACGAACATTTTGGGGTTTGGAATTATTTAAAGGGAATTGAAACAATTCCTTATTTTTATAAGTATTTTACAGATTTGAATTAAAAAAATATCATTAATTTTACATCGAAAATTAAGAAACATGAAGAAAACAATTACACAGATTTTATCAATAACATTATTATTGAGCTGTATTTTTACTATTAACGCTCAAAATTCTAAAGATAAATATGATCATTGGGCCATAGATTTAGGTGCTGGTATACATACTGTAGGTGCTAGTTTAAGTCCAGGTTACAACCCTGCTTTATTTGGTCAAGGAAATTTAGGTATTAGATATATGTTTAATAATCGTTTCGGATTACGCCTAGATTTAGGATACAGTAGCTTTCAAGACGAAGCAGATTTACCATTTAAATCTAACTACTACAGAGCTTCTTTAGAGGGAGTTGTAAATATGGGTGATGTTTTAAAATTTCATACTTGGACAGATCGTTTTAACCTTTTAATGCATGGTGGAGTTGGTGCTGCTTCGTTAAATATTACAGAACCAGCAGATAATGGAGGAGATTTAATGATGGCTTTAAATTTTGGAATTACGCCTCAATTTAGAATCAATAATAGAATGTCTGTATTTTTAGACTTTTCTTCTTTAGTTCATTTTTATCAAGAAGATAATTTTGATGGAGGTCCTAATTTAAGTCCAAGAGAATCTAACATTAGCTTATTCAATACTTCATTAGGTCTTAGTTTTGCTTTAGGTAAAAATAAGCAATTAGCAGATTCATATCATATGGAAGAAGTTGTAGTTAATGACGAATTAGAAGAAATTAAAACTAGATTAGCTGCTGCAGAAAAAGAAATTGAGGTTTTAAAAAACAAAGAAATTGCTGCTACACCTAACAAAGATCTAATCATGACTGAGTTAGATGAAAGATATGTAAGAAAAGATGAAGCAGATAAATATGCAAATGTTGTAACTGGTTCTAATGTAGATTTCATAAGACAATTATTAAATAGTGGTTACATTAATGTTTATTTTGATGTAAACAAAAGTAGAATTCAAGATGGTTCTTTAAACTCTGTAAATTATTTAAAGCAGTTTATGTTAGATAATCCTACAGTAAATGCTGAATTAATTGGTTATGCAGATGAAACAGGTTCTGAAGATAGAAATAAAACATTATCTCAAAATAGAGCTAAAAGAGTATTTGATGTATTAGTTGCTGCAGGTATAAGCCCAGCTAGACTTTCTTATTATGGAGGAGGAGAAGACAAATCTGTAACAAAAGATGCAAGACAGTTTGCTAGAAAAGTTACTTTTAAACTTAAGTAATAGTTTAAGAAATTAACTAAATAAGCAGCTACATTTTTGTAGCTGCTTATTTAGTTTAAAGAAATATACCAAGTGGCTCTAAACCAAATATCGTTTTTAGTACTTTTATTTATGAATTGGCTAAGCCTATAATCTAAACCCAATTCTACCCTATTTTTCTTGGTCATTTGATATCCTAAATATGGGGTTAATCTTATTTGTAGATCATTAAAATTATACAAATATTCATTCGCAATTTTAATATAGAATTCTTTAAGATCTAACTGCTCTCCATTTAAGGCTTTTTGAAATCCTATTCTGTATCTAGTTCTAAATGTAGGACTAAATCCATCTTGATAAAACTGTTCAAAAGCAAAACGATGCGCTAATTTATAAGTAAGTTGTTGTTGAATTATATTAAAATGCTGAAACGTTCTATGAATAGTTTCTTCATTCTTTAAACGTAACAAATACCCAAAATTAAATGATTTGTTTAAACCAGTTTTAAAGGATAAAATAGTAGACATATCTACTAAACTAAAGCTAATGTTTTTGTCATCTTCATCTACTATAAACCTAGATTCAATAGTATTAATAGACTTTGTTTTATCTGAAATTTCTTTAGACAGCACTATTTTTGGTAACAAACCACTATTTAGTGTGTTTTGCGCAAAAATTGAAACGTGAGCAAATACAAAAAGTGAAAAAGTGAACTTTTTTAAAGTCATTAAAATTCTAAGTTAATTGAATTTATGGCTCTAAATTCTAGCATTTTTAATATATCACCTTGCTCGTTCAATAAGATTTCATACAACTTGTAAGTATCTGTTTCTTTAGCCTTTACAATTATTTCATATGAAGTTTTTAGATCATTATTATCAGATTTATTTTTAATAAAATCTATTAAATATTGCTCTGTTCCTTTATATTGAATTTGAATTTTCTTAAACTTAAATTTCTTGAATTTTTCAGAAAGTTTATCACTAATATTATTTTGAACATCATTTGGCAACTCTTTAAATTTTACCTTTTTTTCAACATCTAAAATTTCGCCTTTCTCAGAAAATTCTAAACTGTATAGATACTTTAAATAACAAGTTTTAGCTTCATAGGTTTTACCCTCATTACTTTCTTCTACAT
This sequence comes from Polaribacter dokdonensis, assembly GCF_024362345.1. Classification (GTDB taxonomy): domain Bacteria; phylum Bacteroidota; class Bacteroidia; order Flavobacteriales; family Flavobacteriaceae; genus Polaribacter; species Polaribacter dokdonensis. Next base: position 1,570,083 of record NZ_CP101505.1, read on the forward strand.
ACCATTTAATCTTCTTTTTAAATTTTAAATTATCAACAAAATTTAATGATATCTGTGGTATTTGCTCTCTGTCTACTCTATATTCCTTTTCGAACTTTTCTTGAGATAAAATGTTCATTGAATAGCATAAAACAAAAAATAGAATGAATATTCTCATACATTATTCCTTTAAGATATACGCCTTTTTTATGTAGTCTACTTTAGGGTATTTTTCTCTTAAAAAAACATTCCCAAACTTTGCAACAGAGTCTTGTTTGTAACCTAATTTATCTCCATAACCACCATAGAATTTTAATACATTTTCTTGGCCATCAATAACTTTAGCAATTACTGGAAAACCAGTAACCCCAGAATAAGCTAGCTTATCTAATCTATAATTTTTCTTTAAATTAATAAAGATTTGATTAGACCTCGTTTCTACTCCACCTCTGGCAAATGCAATTGTCATAGAATCGTTTTTTTGTAAAACAGGCTCATCTTTTACACCTCTTTCTCCCCAAGCATTATTTATTAGAGTATCATTATGAATACCAAATTGTGCCACAAAATTGGGTACAACTCTAAAAATGGAAACATCTTCATAATAGTTGTGGGTAATAAGTTGATACAATCTATCTACACCTGCAGGAGACCATTCTCTAACAGCTTCAATATCAAAATTACCTTGAGTAGTTTCAAAACGAGCTTTAAAAGTTGCTGGTGCCTCTTTTTCTAACCATTTTTCTTTAAATTTTTTAGTTGCACAAGATGCTAAGATTAGAACTGCAAACAGAGTAAACAATACCTTTTTCATATATAAGTTTTATATTTTTTAAACAAATTTAGTAAAATAATAAAGAATCTTTTTTAACTCTACGTTTGTAGAATTAAAAATTTTATTCTATGTTTGTAGAGTAAAAATGATTTATCATGCAATTATCTAAGACAGAAGAGCAATTAATGCAATATTTATGGAAACGCAAAAAAGCATTTCTTAAAGAATTATTAGAAGATTTTCCTGAGCCTAAACCAGCAACAACAACTGTAGCTACTTTATTAAAAAGAATAGCTGATAAAGGTTTTATAGATTATAAATTGTTTGGTAAATCAAGACAATATTATCCTTTGATTAAAAAAACAGATTATTTCTCAAATCATGTAAATGGGTTAATTAAAAATTTCTTTAATGATTCTGCTAGTCAATTTGCTTCGTTTTTTACAAAAGAAACTAACTTATCTACATCAGAATTAGAAGAATTGAAAAAAGTGATAGACAATCAAATTAAAAAACAACAAAAATGATTATTTACTTACTAAAATCAGCTTGCTGTCTAGCCTTGTTGTTAGGTTTTTATCATCTTATTTTAGAAAAGGAGAAAATGCACAGCTTCAATAGATTTTTTCTTTTAGGCAGTATTATATTTTCTTTTTTAGCACCTCTTTATACCATTTATACAGAGACCAATTCAATTACAGAAGACAATACTCCTATATTTTTTGAAGCTATAGATACAGGATCAATAGAATATGTACCCACAGAAATAATAACAGAGACCACAATAAATTACGCTAATATACTTTTAGCTGTATACCTCTTAGTTTCATTAATTTTATTAATACGTTTTAGTAGAAATCTCTATAAAATCTTATCAAAAATACATCAGAATAATAAGATTATTCATGACAATGCCATCTTAGTTTTAGTTGAAGATAAAATTTTACCACATACCTTTTGGAATTATATTTTCATCAACAAAAAACAATATGAACTAAATGAAATTGAAGATGAATTATTTACACATGAGCTAACTCATGCTACCCAAAAGCACACGTTAGATATTTTAATTCTAGAGCTATTTCAAATTATATTTTGGATAAATCCGTTATTTATTTTTCTAAAAAAAGCAATTCAAATAAATCACGAGTTTTTAGCTGACGAAAATGTAATCACACAACATAATAACACCCAAGAATATCAGTACTTATTATTGAATAAAGCTGCTTGGAAAAACGAATATTACTTGGCCAGTAATTTAAATTACCTAGTAACTAAAAAAAGATTAAAAATGATGACAACCACAAGTTCCCCAACTAAAATCTTACTAAAAAAGTTAGCGATTGCTCCTTTATTAGTAGCCTTTACTTTTCTTTTTGCTCAAAGAATAGAAGCCCAAGAAGAAAAGGAAATTAAAGAAGAAGCTATAGAAACTATTGTAGAGGTAGTTCCTTTTCAAAAAATGGATTTATCTGATCTTGAAATGTATAAAAATTATTATTACAAAAACTTAACCATTCAAAGAAAAGATAAAAACGGAAAAATTATAATAAAAAAATATAGTGAATTAAATGAGGAAGAAAAGAAAAGACTAGTTCCTCCTCCACCTTTAAAATTCGACAAAAAAGTTCCAACTAAAAACCAATTTGAAGCTCTAAAAGATGGTAAAAAATATGCTGTTTGGATTGATGGAAAAGTGGTGAAAAATGAAGTTTTAAAAAAATATAAGGCAATAGACTTTGCAAGATATTCTAACAGTCATGTATATAAAAATGCTAGAAGCAAACGTTTTCCTCAAGAGAATCAAGCCCATTTAGAAACTACAGCTTTTTTTAATGCTCAAAATAAAAAACGAGTAGAAAAATTTATGGACTATCTAAAGGATGAATATAACATTATAGAAATAGAGGAGAAAAAAGAGGAACGTGAGCTTGAAGAAATTAAAGAGCAACCTAAAAAGAGAAAGTACAATCTACCAAGTAGTAATGGGTCTAAGCAAAGTACTAACGCAAACTTTAAATTAATTGATAAAGTTCAAAAAGACCCAAAGTTTAATAAAAGTTGGTTCATTACAATTGATGGTCAAAAATATTACTACACGTTTGATAAAAATGAAAGAATAGCTAGATATTACAAAAATGGAAAATTTGTAAACTTAGATATTGTAAAAGAGTATAATAAGAAACATAAAATATTCGAAAGTTTAAAAGCTGAAGGAAAACATTATATCCATAAAAGTAACTCTGAAAAAGAAGTAATTGATAGAGAGTTTTCAGATTTGGGTGGAATGTATTTTAGAATGTCTAGAGCAGATAAAAACAAAGTTACTAGACCAGAAAACCCTTTTAGACCTTACATCAGATTAATGAAAAATAATGTTGTTTTCTATAAGTTAAGAAAAGATTTAACAGAAGAAGATAAATTATTATTTCCCCCTCCACCTGCTCCAATGAATGCATCTGAAGAAGAAAAGCAAAAAGCAAAAATAGAATTCGAAAACTGGAAAAGAAGAACTGGTAATACTTTAAATAAAATACCTCCAGCACCAAAAAAGGCTAAGAAAAAACGTAAGCAAAAAGTAGATCAAAATAATGTTGCTAAGTCTTTAAAGGTAAAAGATACAATACCTGTAAAGAAAAAACAACCTAAAATTACGTTAGAAAATGTAGATAAATTAAAAGAAAAGTCTTTTATAAAAGCATTAGAGAACCTAACAGAAGAAGAGAAGAAAAAAAACAGAGAAAAAGTAACTTATTATTTAAATGGTAAAGTAATACAACAGAAAGATATTAATAAGATAAAGCCTAATTCTATTAAAAGCACCCATATAAATAGAGAAAAAGATGGTTCTAAATCCGTAAGAATTATCACTAAACTTTAAAAGTTCAAAATATTAATATAGAACTGAAGCTTCTTGACAAATAAAATAGAAAAACCTCGCAAATTCGAGGTTTTTTTATGTAACAAATTCAGATTAAATACGTTGTAAGTATACCTAAAAACTACAATTGTGCTTAAAACTTTCTTTCTTACTTGTTCTGGAGTTGATAAAAATCTAATAAATAAATGTTCTAATGGTGAACAAAATAAATATGCTGGTATTGGTGCTACCGTTTTTTTTACAGCAGTAATGGCTACAATAGCTGGCTCTTATGCTTTGTATACTGTTTTTGATAATTTGTACACTGCCATTTTCTTCGGATTAATTTGGGGTTTACTCATCTTTAATTTAGACAGGTTTATAGTATCTACCATTAAAAAATCAGATTCTAAATGGAAAGAAGTAGCACAAGCAACACCAAGAATTATTTTGGCAATTATTATAGCCGTTGTTATTTCTAAACCTTTAGAATTAAAGTTATTTGAAAAAGAAATCAATCAGGTTTTACTTTCAGAAAAAAACCAAATGACTTTAGATAATAAAACCCAAATTGCACAACAATTCACTCCAGAAATTAGCAAAATTAATACAGAAATTGAGACTTTAAAAAACGAGATTCTTACCAAAGAAAATGAAACTAATGCCTTGTATCAAATTTATATTTCTGAAGCAGAAGGCACAGCTGGAACCAAAAAATTAGGTAAGGGACCAGTTTATGAAGAGAAAAGAGCAAAGCATGATGCTTCATTATTGGCTTTACAAGAATTAAAAACAAATAATTCTTTAAAAATTGCAGAGAAAGAAAAATCGATTAATGCTTTAATTGCACAACAAAAATCAGCGGAAACAAAATCGCAACCTATAATTTCTAATTTTGATGGTTTAATGGCTAGAATTAATGCATTAGGTAAGTTACCATTCTTTACCTCATTTTTTATATTCTTACTGTTTTTAGCTATTGAAACATCACCAATCATTGCAAAATTATTAGCACCAAAAGGTGAATATGATTTTAAAATAGAAGAAAAATTATCCGCTGTTAAAACTTGGGCAACTCAGCAAATGCAACAAAGAGAACAAATGCTAAATGCAGATGTTACTATAGATAATAAAGTGTACAAAGATATTACTGCTGATGAAGAATTGTATGACTACAAACAAAAAATGGCTAGAGAACTCATGAAATTACAAGCAGATTCATTTTACAAGAAACAGCAAAAAATGCTGTAATTGATAACTTCTTCTTTTTATAATTGAAATATTACAAACTAGTTTAGCTAAGTTTAACTAGCATTCTTAATTTTTATAATGTTACAAATTTATAAATGATGATAAACAATATTGCTATAAAATAAAAAAAGCGTCCCTTTAAAGGGAAGCTTTCCATTGGTTAACAAAACCAAGACACTTTTACGAAAGTGCCAAAACAACACAACTTTATCACTCTAACAAAAAGTGATGCACAAATATAGTTAGATTTTAGAAATCATAAAATAAATATCCTTTTTTTTACTATTTTCTGAATGCTCTATTAATTGATAGATTGTATCTTTGCACCCATTATTTAACACTAGAAATTTACAAAGCAAATGCAATTATCAGAACAAGAAGTTGTACGTAGAGAAAAGCTCGCAAAATTAAGAGAATTGGGTATAAACCCTTACCCAGCAGATTTATTCCCATTAGATTCTAATTCTAAAGAAATAAAAAACAATTTTGAAGAGAACAAAAAGGTTGTTATTGCTGGTAGATTAATGTCTAGAAGAATACAAGGTAAAGCCTCTTTTGCAGAGTTACAAGATGGTGAAGGTAGAATACAAGTATATTTCAATCGTGATGAAATTTGTACTGGAGAAGACAAAACATTATACAATGATGTTTATAAAAAATTACTAGATATTGGCGATTTTATTGGTATAGAAGGTACTTTGTTCACCACACAAGTAGGTGAAAAAACAGTAATGGTTAAAGACTTTAAATTACTTTCTAAAGCTTTAAAACCTTTACCATTACCAAAAGTAGATGCAGATGGTAATACTTATGATGCCTTTAACGATCCAGAAATGCGTTACAGACAACGTTATGCAGATTTGGTAGTAAACCCAAATGTAAAAGAAGTGTTTATTAAAAGAACTAAGTTGTTTAATGCAATGCGTTCTTTCTTTAATAATGCTGGTTATTTTGAGGTAGAAACACCTGTTTTACAACCAATTCCTGGAGGTGCAGCTGCAAGACCATTTATTACACATCACAATTCTTTAGATATACCTTTATACATGAGAATTGCTAATGAGTTGTATTTAAAAAGACTTATTGTTGGTGGTTTTGATGGTATATATGAGTTTTCTAAAAACTTTAGAAATGAAGGAATGGATAGAACTCATAATCCTGAATTTACAGCAATGGAAATCTATGTTTCTTACAAAGATTACAATTGGATGATGGATTTCTGTGAGCAACTTTTAGAGCATTGTGCAATTGCTGTTAATGGAACATCAAAAGCAACATTTGGTGAGCATGATATCGATTTTAAAGCACCTTATGCTAGGGTAACCATGGCAGATTCTATTAAGCATTTTACAGGTTTTGACATTACAGGTAAAACCGAAGATGAAATTAGAGCAGCAGCAAAATCAATGAATATTGAGGTTGATGAAACCATGGGTAAAGGAAAATTAATCGATGAAATTTTTGGCGAAAAATGTGAAGGAAACTACATTCAGCCAACTTTTATTACAGATTATCCTAAAGAAATGTCTCCACTTTGTAAAGAGCACAGAGACAACCCAGAATTAACTGAGCGTTTTGAGTTGATGGTTTGTGGTAAAGAAATTGCAAATGCATATTCTGAGTTGAATGATCCAATTGACCAACGTGAACGTTTTGAGCATCAATTAAAATTAGCTGCAAAAGGTGATGATGAAGCTACAGAATTTATAGATCATGATTTCTTGAGAGCTTTAGAATATGGTATGCCACCAACATCTGGAATGGGAATTGGAATGGACAGATTAATTATGTTCTTAACCAACAATCAATCTATACAAGAAGTGTTATTTTTCCCTCAAATGAGACCAGAGAAAAAAGCGCCTTCTATTGAGTTAAATGATGAAGAAAAAGAAGTTTTAGCAATCATTACAAAAGCCGAAAAAATAGAACTAGTAACTTTAAAAACACAGTCTGGTTTGTCTAACAAAAAATGGGATAAAACCATTAAAGGCTTAACAAAAAAAGAAGTTGCCAAAGTTTCTAAAACGGATGAAGGTTTGTTTGTAGAAGCTTTATAATAAAGCTTAAAAAAGAATATATTTTTAAAAAGGAACTGTGAAACATTCAGTTCCTTTTTTTTATGAATAAGATTAAATTGTTTATTAAAAATAAATCTGATAATTTTGATAAAAACAAAATTGTAAATGAAAAACTGCCAAAATATTATAGAGCGAATTTATTCAGATCTTAAAGACATAAAAGATGATGGTAAAGTAGCGAATTACATACCAGAACTTGGCACAATTTCTCCTAACAATTTTGGGGCACATATTACAACAGCAAAAAAAGAATCTTTTGGTATTGGAGATTATGACAAGAAGTTTTCTATACAAAGTATTTCTAAAATTTTATCATTAACATTAGCTTATCATTTAGAAGGTGAGAACCTCTGGAAAAGGGTTGATGTTGAACCTTCAGGTAATGCCTTTAACTCTTTACAGCAATTAGATGATGATTGTGGAATACCAAGAAATCCATTTATAAATGCTGGAGCAATTGTTATTTGCGATGTTTTAGTAACTCATTTAGAAAATCCTAAAGATGATTTTTTAAAATTTTGTAGAGAAATTGCCAACAATCAAACTTTAGAATATTGTAAAAAAGTGGCAGCCTCAGAAAGAGAAACTGGTTACAGAAATTTTGCATTATGTAACTTTATCAAATCTTTTGGTAACATAAAAAATGATGTAGAAGATGTCTTAGATTTCTATTTTCATATATGTGCTTTAGAAATGAGCTGTAAAGAACTCTCTGAGATTTTCTTATACCTTACAGAAGATGTAAAAATCACTTATAAAGAAAAAGAAATTCTTAACAAAAACGAGGCAAAAAGAATAAATGCAATTATGCTTACTTGTGGTTTTTATGATGAAGCAGGAGAATTTGCATTTAAAGTTGGCTTACCAGGAAAAAGTGGTGTTGGTGGTGGAATTATAGCTGTACAACCCAATGAATATTGCATTGCTGTTTGGAGCCCAAAATTAAACAAGAAAGGAAATTCTTATAAAGGAATGCTTTTTCTAGAAGAATTTACAACTGCAACAACCTCATCTATATTTTAAATAAAATGAAAAAATATAGTTTAATTATGGCCCTTTTTTTAAGTGCTTTTATGTATGCTCAAGAATGGGAAACAGTGGTTTCTTTACCTGGAAATTCACCCATCAAACAAATTGAAATTGTAAATTCTAATAATATTTATGTTTCATCTCAATACTATAAATTATACAATTGGAATGGCACAGATTGGTCATCTGTAGGCGATTTTAACCCAGGTTTTAATGGTTTATTTTCTTATGTTTCTGATGATGAAATTTATGCCACTCACAATACCTATATCAATGGTAAAAATGAAAATGAGGTAAATTACCTTGCAAAATGGGATGGCCTAAACTGGACTAATTTTGGTGATTTTAATCAGCCCAAACACATTTATAATTTTAGAGTTCTTTCAGATTCTGAAGTTTATGCAGTTGGTGCTTTTGATGATTTAGAAGATTATAGATGGAGAGCAGTTGCCAAGTTTAATGGTAGCAATTGGTCTGTTATTGGAAAGGACCAACAATTTGGAGGTACTTATAGTGGTAATAATTCTTTATGGGTAAATAATGAAAATGATATTTACAGCAAACATGATGGTTATAGAAGCAATGGTCATCAATTTGTAAAACATTGGGATGGTACTGAATGGAAAGTTTTATCTAATGGAAATTTAGATGAAACTGATGGTGTTGATAGAATACATTATGTAAGTGAAAATGAAATTTACATTAATACTTGGAACACCAATTTCGATTATGGAGTTATTGGTTATTGGGATGGAGATTATTGGAAAATTTTAGGAGACATACAAAGTGCTGTTTTTACCAATGGTTTTTATGGTAGTTTAGACTTTGTTTTTGTGAGTTCTTCAGAAATTTATGCTTTTGGTTCTGCATTAAGAACTTCTACAAACTATACATATCAAGTTGCAGTATGGAATGGAAACACATGGACAAAATTGGGCAATTTAGATGCTAATAAACCTGTAACTGCAGGCTTTTATAAAGATGGCTTTTTATACGTTGGTGGTAGTTTTACTGAAGGAGGTAAAACCTTAATTAAAAGAATTGATGCTCAAAAAGTACTGAATACTATTAATTTTAAAACAAAAACTAGAGTAGTTTATCCTAATCCTGTAAAAGATATTTGTAGCCTAAACAAAACCTATAAAACTGTAAAAGTATATTCTTTATTGGGCAAAGAATTACTAGCACAAAATAATAGCACTGAAATAAATTTTTCAGATTTTAAGCAAGGTATTTATCTTCTTGAACTAACAGATGATGATAACCATAGAATTATTCAAAAAATCATTAAAAATTAGTCAGTATTTTTTGCAATCTTTTTTTAAAACCAGCTATTATATTCATAATAAACCTATTAAAATGAATTTCTTTTGTTTTAAAAAATAATTTTAACTTATTTTTACTTTATGAAGTGTAAAAATTGCCATGAAGAATTAAAAGATAATGCAAATTTCTGCAATAATTGTGGAGGGTTAGTTGTAAAAAATCGTATTCATTTTAAACAACTACTTATCGATTTTTTCATTAATCTTTTTGGAGTAGACAGTCGTTTCTTTTTAACGATAAAAAAAATGGCTTTAAAACCAGAAGAAGTGGTTTTAGAGTATTTAAATGGTGTTAGAAGACGTTATGTAAATCCGTTTGCTTTTCTTGCAATTGGTGCTGGTTTATCTCTTATTATCTTTAACTATTTTGCTGATGATTTTATAGCCATACAAAACTCTGTAAATGAAGAACAGATTAGTGTACTCATAGAACAGTCCAATCAAGAAATACCTTTAGAAAACAGTGCGACTGAAAAAGAAATAGAAAAAATTAAGCTAGAAAAAAAAATAGCAACAATGCAATTAGATTCAATGCAAAAAATGTCTGAATTTATGCTGCGTTATTTTAACCTACTTGCTTTTGTTTTTTTACTACTCTATGCAGTTTTAAGTAAATGGACCTTTTGGAAACCTCATAATTTTGGTGAGCATATTATTATGAACGCTTACCTTTATGGATTTACTACGTTCTTTACCATTATCGCTTTCTTTTTAGCAATAACCATACACCCAACTGTATATATGTGTAGTTTTATATTTTCTATAATCTATTACATGTATGCTATAGGAAGAATTTATAAATTATCTCCTGGAAAAAATATTCTAAAATTCTTTAGATTTTTATTGGGCTTATTAATTCTATTTATAATTTTTTGTGTTTTAGTTTTTATAGGAGTAGTAGCAGTAGCAGCTTTTGGCTTAATAGAATTATAGAAGTAAAAAAAATTAACCTTTAAACTTCATACCTAAATGAACTACTTTTTTTGTTTCAAAAAAAGGTTCATCAAAATAATTTGGCAAATCATAAATAGTTGCTGAAGTATATTTTTGCAACTCTTCTGTTAAATCACCCCCTTTTAAATAAAGAATTCCATTTTTTAAGTCGTGATTTTGCTTTTTTGCAATTTTACCTTTTGTCCATCTTACAAAAGTTTCCATTTGTGCAACAGCTCTACTAACAATAAAATCGTAAGTATCTTTTACTTCCTCTACTCTACCATGAGTAGTTCTAACATTTTCTAAACCTAAACCTTCTGCAACCTCATTTACAACCTTAATTTTTTTACCAATAGAATCTACCAAGTGAAATTGAGTTTCAGGAAATAAAATTGCCAACGGAATTCCTGGAAAACCACCTCCTGTTCCAACGTCCATAACCTTAGAACCAGGCTTAAATGGCATAACTTTTGCTATACCTAAAGAGTGTAAAACGTGACGCAAATACAGTTCATCTATATCTTTTCTTGAAACTACATTTATCTTTAAATTCCAATCTTTATACAAATCTTGTAATTTAGAAAATTGTTCTTTTTGAGTTTCTGTTAAATCTGTAAAGTATTTTAGCAGTATATCCATTTAAAATATATTAATGCACAAAAGTAGTTATTTGGTCTTAACAATTATCAATAATAATGAACGTTTAACATAGTAATTATTATAAAATCCATATTTTTACCATTTATTTATTATACATGAATAACATAACATTTTCAAGAGTTAATAAAGCGAAGTTTTTTAGAACGCTTAACAAACGAGTAAACACTTATTTTAAAGAAAACGAAATTAATAGAACAGGTAATTGGAAGCTTTATTCTAAAGCTATAATTATGTTTTCTTTATTTCTAATTCCATTTATTTTAGTACTTACAGTTTCTATGCCTCAATGGGTTATGGCCTTACTTATGGTTATAACTGGTGTTGGTATGGCTGGTGTTGGTATGAATGTAATGCACGATGCTAACCATGAATCTTTTTCGAAACGTAAGTGGGTAAATAAGTTAATGGGTAGTAGTATTTATATTTTAGCTGGTAATGTCTATAATTGGAAAGTGCAACACAACGTTTTACACCATACATTTACCAATGTAAAAGATCATGATGAAGATATTGATGCAGGTAGAATTATACGTTTTTCTTTACATTCTAAGTGGTTAAAAATTCATAAAATACAGAAATACTATTCTATCTTTTTATATGGTTTATTAACTATTAACTGGGCTATTACAACTGATGTAAAGCAAATGCACAGGTATTTAAAAAGAAAATTATCTTATGGTAAATTTCCAAACCCAAAAACAGAATGGACAAAATTGGTAATTTCTAAGTTGGCTTACTATGCCCTTTGGATTTTATTGCCAATGTTAGTTTTAGATGTTGCTTGGTGGAAAGTTTTATTAGGTTTCTTTGTAATGCATTACACTGCAGGTATGATTTTAAGCTTAGTTTTTCAACTGGCACACATTGTACCCAATACAGAAATGCCTATGCCAGATAAAAATGGAAATTTAGAACATACTTGGGCAGTCCATCAATTATACACCACAAGTAACTTTGCACCAAGCAATTGGCTTGTAAATTTTTATACTGGTGGTTTAAATCATCAGGTTGAACATCATATTTTTCCACACATTTCTCATGTGCATTATGGTAAATTAGCTAAAATTGTAAAAGAAACTGCTGCAGAGTTTAACTTGCCATATAATGAGTATGCAACTACTAGAAGAGCACTTATTGAGCACTTTAGACACTTAGGCGTTTTAGGACAAAAACCAGAATTAGTAGCATAACAAATTATTTAAAAATGTCACACCCATTATCAGACAGAATTAACAGTTTACCTGTTTCTGCAACTTTAGCAATGGCAGCTAAAGCTAGAGAATTAAAAGGCCAAGGAAAAGATATTATTGGCTTAAGTTTAGGAGAACCAGACTTTAATACACCAGATTTTATTAAAGATGCAGCCATTGAAGCTATCAATCAAAACTATAATTCTTATTCTCCTGTAGATGGTTATTTAGAACTTAAGGAAGCCATTTGCGTTAAGTTTAAAAGAGATAATGGTTTAGATTACAAACCAAACCAAATTGTGGTTTCTACAGGAGCAAAACAATCTATTGCAAATGTAGCACAGGTATTATTAAATAAAGGTGATGAAGTGTTGTTACCTGCACCTTATTGGGTAAGTTACTCTGCAATAGCAACTTTAAGTGAAGCTACTTTTGTAGAAATACCTTCTTCTATAGACACAGATTTTAAAATTACTCCAGCTCAGTTAGAGGCAGCAATTACTCCTAAAACTAAGATGATATTCTTTAACTCACCAAATAATCCTAGTGGAACTATTTATAGTGAAACAGAATATAGAGCTTTGGCTGAAGTTTTAGAGAAACACCCTCAGATTTTTATTTTATCTGATGAAATATATGAACACGTAAACTATGACACAAAACCTTTTAGTTTTGCAGCTATAGAGAGCATGTTCGATAGAACTATTACAGTAAATGGTTTAGCGAAAGCATTTGCAATGACAGGTTGGAGAGTTGGCTATATTGGTGCTCCAGAATGGATTGCCAAAGCTTGTACAAAAATGCAAGGCCAAGTTACTTCTGGTACAAATTGTATTGCACAAAGAGCTGCAATTACTGCTGTTTTAGCACCAGTAGAGAAAATACAATATATGGTAGATGAGTTTAAAACTCGTAGAGATATTGTAATTGGTTTGCTAAGAGAAATTGATGGTTTTAAAGTAAATGTTCCTGAAGGTGCATTTTATGTTTTTCCAGATATTTCTGCATTTTTTGGTAAAACTATAAATGGTACCAAAATTAATAATGCCAATGATTTTTCTTTATACATTTTAGAAAAAGCAAATGTTGCTACTGTTACAGGTGATGCTTTTGGATCTCCTAACTGTATTAGAATTTCATATGCAGCATCAGAAATACAAATTCGTGAAGCAATAAAAAGAATAAAAGAAGCTTTAAGCTAAACTATTCTTTTCTAGATACTCTATGAAATCTCAAGGCTTAATTGCTTTGAGATTTTTTTTAGATTACAATTAAAACTAAAGCAATAGCAAATAAAGAAACTTGTAAAATAGTACCAGTTTGACTTTGAACTTTGTTGTGATGATTTTCTATAATAGATTTCATTTTAGATAAAGTAGCTCTTTTAGAAACAGAAATATTTTCTCTAATTTCTTGTTTATAGGCTGATGTTAAAATTCCTCTTTCTGGTAATGTTGATGATATGGTTTTCATGATTTTTATAAATTTGATTACATACTTAAGACGAAAACACATTTGTTTTGTTACAGTCACTTTTTCCTAAATAAGCAGATAAATAACAGAATCTTTAGGGTTTATGGTTTACGACAATTAGAAAAAAAACTTTAAAAAAAACAATAAAAGTTCTAAAACGCGAAAACCATCAACTTAATTGTTGATGGTTTTATCAGTGAAAGTTGGGGATATTAAAGACTAGTTCAATACCAGTTTTTTACTATTATAAGTTCTATAATCATTAGATATTTTAATGATATACAGCCCAGAGCTTAATCCATTTCTATTAATATCTACGCTATTGTTACCAATTGAGGTTTCTAACTTTAATTTTTTAACCAAAATACCAGCCATGTTGTAGATCTCTATTGCTGTTTCTGCATTTACTTCTGAATAAAATCTTATTTCAGAAACGGTTTTCATTGGGTTTGGAAATAATAATGTCTCATTTTCATCTACAACAACATTATCTGTACTTAATGCATTTTGAGTAAATTGAATATCGCTTAAATTCATTTGCTTGGTCATTACCTCTACTCCATCAGAAGACATTGTGAATACAATATTTGTTGCATCTGTTAAATCTATATCATGATTTAAAGTTGATACAAAATGTGCTAATGGAACTGCAAAGTGTGTATTTTCATCTGTTAATTTAATAACAGTTCTAAATTGATCTTCCCATTTATCTATACCTTCTTTAACAATTGTAATTTCTAAATCTCCTGTTCCTTGTGCATTTAATTCTAACACATCAAACTCAGATAAATCTACTGCCTTGAATCTTGGTGTAAATGCTCTGTAAGCTGCAACATAAGTACTTGTATTTGCTTGTAAAGAAATGTTTCTTTCTACTCTATAACCATTTCCTGAGTACACATCATTATTCTGTGCAATATCAAAACTCTCTACAGTTGTTCCTGCAGATGAATCATCTACTCCCCAAGGACCATCTGACATAAATAAGTCATCTGGAGTTTCGTTAGTATTGTTCTCTATTCTAAAACCGATATCGAATACATTACCTGTATTAATTACTAAAGGATTTAAAAACTCACCACTTAAAGCAATGGTTTCATTAGAATATTGTGTTGAAGAAGTTTCTGTTCTTTTAAAACCTGCATCATAAACAAAGCTTGTACTTTTATTAGCATTTACAATTTCTAATTCTAAGCTTCCATTTCTATACTTTCCTTTCTTTACAAATACTGGTGGAGGTGTAGAGTTATTATAAGTTGTAATATCTCTCTTTACATTAAACAACTCTAATGCTTCTTCTCCAAGAGTAACTAAATCATCTATTTGGTTTGTCCAAATTTGGAAGTTATAATAGGTTTCGTTTTCTGTGTACTTATCTAAATTCCAGTGACTTTCTATTTCGAAGTTATTTGTATCTGTTGATAATTTACCAGAAAAACTTAAAACAAATTCTTTAGTACCATCTGTATTTTTAATGATTGATTTTATGAATTGTTGTTCTCTAATTTCTATGGTTGATACAGAAAGTAATTCTGCACCTAAAAGACGATCGCAAATAAACTTAGTGTGTTCGTAAACACCATTTTCGGTTTTAGTTGCTAAAATTACAGCTATTGTATTATCATCTTTTATATAATCTACAGAGAATAATTCTGTTGCATTTGTCATTTCAATTAAATCTGCAGGAGATGATTCCACAGCATATGTGCCAGGTAAAACATCCATAGGGATTAAATCGATTAAATTGATATCTGTATTTTTAGAAGCTGCAGTTTTGTACGATTTTGATTTTACTAATTTCTTAGCACTAAACTTATCGAACTTATAATTGTTTTTGCTTCTTAAGTAGTTTCTTTTATTGATTAAAGTAGATAATCTATCATTACTTTCTAAACCACCATTGTTACCAGAAGAAACTTGTGGAGTAATTACTGGGCATTCTGCAACACCTGAACAAGAAGGGTCATCACAATCTGTTAAACCATCTCCATCATCATCTACTCCATTTTTACAATCTTCTTGTGGAACTGGAGCTGTTGGACATCTAGCACCATCATTTAAACTACTTGATGGCCCAAAAGCAAATAAGTTAGAATCTAAAGTAGAACCTACTTCTAAGTTTTGTACATCTTGGATTACATATACAGTTCCTGTTTGATTTGCAGAAACGTAAAATCTACCTTCAACGTCAAAATATACTGCTCCAAATGTATAATTTAAACCGTCTAAAACTGGCACAACACCTAAATTAAGAAGATTTCCAGTATCAGGATCTATTCTATATAAAATATTCGTTTTCTTTTCTACAGTATACAATAAACCATCAACAGCATTAAAAGCCCAATCATGTATGTTTATGTTTGATGAAAGTGTAAAGGTTGAAAGAAACTTTCCATATGTATCTGATTCAGGATTTAAATCTACCCTGTATGCAGTACTTCCTCCTGGTTTTAAATGATAAATTCCTGTTGAACTAACATCACCAACATATCTATTTGCGGTTGGTAATTCTGGTATATAAAATGTTTCTGTTTGAAAGTTTTTACCAATTTTTACAATTGATTTTGATGGAGAACTTAAAGAGCCCCAAATAAAACCATCTGCAGGATTGTAACCTACAGCATTAACACTACCTGGTGTTACATCTTTCTTTACTAAATAAGAACTACCTGATGCTAAATCAATAGCATATACATCATTAGCTTGAAATAAGTAAGCATTGTAATCACAATTGAAAGGCTCTTGTTGAGCGTTTGTTGTAAAACCTATCAATAGTAATAAGATTACCAGGTTGAATTTGTTTAAAATGTGTAATGTTGGGTTCATCGTTATTAATTTTATACAAAAATACCTTTTAAAGAAGTAATAAAATGCTAATCAAAGGTTTACTGCAATTAAGTGTCGACGAACGGTATTTTAATCAAGCTTAACTGATTTTAATCGAACATTAAACTCAAAAAAAAATCACATCTATTTCAGATGTGATTTTAATATAATTTAGTTTACAAAACCCTAGTCTACATTATCATGTAGAAAAGAATTATTAGATTTAAAATCAATACTATCTGTATCTTTTTTTAATGCTGTTTTTACTTTACTAATAGTAGCATTTCTATCTAAATCTACACCTTGTCTTTTGTATGCAGGTTGACGCTCAATTTCATCTATATTTTTATTTAAATTTTCATTAAAATTATAGTTGAACTTTTTCATGCTTTTACGTCTTTCTTCAGCTCTTTTTTGTAACTCATTAATGGTTAAATCTAAAGGTGAAACTTCTTCACTTAAAGTATCAATTTCATTAATTTCAGATTGAGGCTTTGTTGTTTTTAATTCGAATTGAATTTCATCTTCTTCCTCTACTTTACGCTCTACAATTTGAGAACTTTTACCAATAGTTGGTTCTGTATCAAAGTCTTCTAAAACATATCTAGTTTCCTTTTTAGCTACAATTTCAGTTGCTCCAAAAACCTCTATTTCATTTACATTAACTTCTTCTTCATTGGTTAAACTAAACCTAATTTCTTCGTCTTTTGTTATTTCTGTATAATCGTTTAAAGGAATATCAAACAATGAGTTAGAAGTCATTTTAGGTGCTTCTTGCTCTATAACTTCTTCTGCTTTTGTAGTATCTGTAATTATAAAGTCGTCTTCAGAAATAACATCTGGCTGAACGTTTTCATAAGAAACAGGCATACTAGCAATTATTTCATTGGTTTGTACCAAATCCATTTTTGGTTGATTGTTATTCTCTTCTAAATCATCACTTAAAGTATGAACAATTTTTGCATTTGGCTCTTGCTTTTCAGAAATTGGAGTTTCTAAACTTGGTTGTCTAGAAATTGTTTTTTCTTCAAAATTATATGTTGCTCTCTGCTCCTCTTCTAAAGTATGTATGATTTTTTTAACTTCTGTGTTGGTAATATTACTTTGCTGATCTGCTGCAAAACCAGTAGCTACAATAGTTACAGAGATAGCTTCACCTAGTTCTTCATCTTCACCTATACCCATAATAATGTTGGCATCATAACCAGCTTCATCCTGAATATAATCGTTTATTTCACCTATTTCATCTAAAGTAACTTCGCTAGTTCCAGAAACAATTAACAACAATACATTTTTAGCTCCTGTAATTTTATTATCATTTAATAATGGCGAATCTAAGGCCTTAATAATAGCATTCTTAGCTCTTGTTTGCCCTTCTTCTTTTGCAGAACCCATAATTGCTGTACCACTGTTAGAAAGCACAGTTTTAGCATCATGTAAATCTATATTTTGTTTGTAGTGATGTGTAATTACTTCTGCAATACCTTTAGATGCTGTAGATAAAACTTCATCGGCTTTAGAGAAACCTGCTTTAAATCCTAAGTTTCCGTAAACTTCTCTTAATTTATTGTTGTTTATAACAATTAAAGAGTCTACATTTTGGCGCAATTGATCTATACCTAACTGAGCTTGTTTGGTTCTTCTTTTACCTTCAAAAGCAAATGGCATAGTAACAATACCCACAGTAAGTATGTCCATATCTTTTGCAATTTTGGCAATAATTGGTGCAGCTCCTGTACCTGTTCCTCCACCCATTCCTGCAGTAATAAAAACCATTTTAGTTTGGTTGTTTAGCATCTGCTGAATTTCTTGCATACTTTCTTTAGCAGCTTGTTCACCAATTTCTGGATTTGCACCTGCTCCTAAACCAGATGTAAGTGTAGCTCCTAACTGTATTTTATTTGGTATAGGACTATTTTCTAAAGCTTGTGCATCTGTATTACAGATTACAAAATCTACCCCATTTATATGTTGCTGAAACATGTGGTTTACAGCATTGCTTCCTCCACCACCAACACCAATTACTTTAATGGTGTTTGATTGTGTTTTAGGCATAACAAATTCAATGTTTTCAAAATCTAAGCTCATACTAACTTTATATTTTTGTGTTCTTGTGTATTGTTCTTTTTTTGGTGTCTTTAATGCTAATTACTCAGCATTATCTAAAAAATCTTTCAAACCTTCTGTAAATTTCTCGAAAAAAGATTTCTTTTTTGGTGTTGGTTTTGGTGCTGGTTCAGGCTCTATTACAACATCATCTTGTGTGTTTTCTATTATATCTTCTAAAACCTCTTCTACTTCTTCTATTTTGATATCTTTTTCTAAACCTTCCATCAACAACCCAACTGCAGTTGCATAAGAAGGACTAGATAATGCCTCATCAGATTCCCCAGCCAAATGTTCATTTGGATATCCAATTCTAGCATCCATACCAGTAATGTATTCTACTAATTGACGTAAATGTTTTAACTGAGAACCACCTCCTGTTAAGACAATACCTGCAATTAATTTTCCTTTGGCAGTTTCATGCCCATAATTTTTAATTTCTAAATACACATGCTCTATAATTTCTTGTACTCTTGCATGTATAATTTTTGATAGATTCTTAAGCGTAATTTCTTTTGGCTCTCTGCCTCTTAAACCTGGAATTGAAACAATTTCTGTTTCTTTGTTTTCACCTGGCCAAGCTGAACCAAACTTTATTTTTAATAACTCTGCTTGTTTTTCTATAATTGAGCAACCTTCTTTAATATCATCTGTAATCACATTACCCCCAAATGGAATTACTGCTGTGTGTCTAATGATACCATCTTTAAAAATGGCCAAATCCGTTGTTCCTCCTCCAATATCAATTAAAGCAACACCTGCTTCTTTTTCTTCTTGACTTAATACTGCTTGTGCAGAAGCTAAAGGTTCTAGTGTGATTTCATTTAAATCTAAACCTGCGCTTTTTACACATCTACCAATATTTCTGATTGAAGATACTTGACCAACTACTACATGAAAATTTGCTTCTAAACGACCTCCATACATACCTATTGGCTCTTTAATATCAGCTTGAGAATCTACTTTAAATTCTTGTGGTAAAACATGAATTATTTCTTCTCCTGGTAACATTACCAGTTTGTGTACTTGATTTACTAAATCTTCTATATCAGCTTCGTCAATTACTTCATCTGCATTATTTCTGGTGATATAGTCACTATGATGTAAACTTCTAATATGTTGCCCAGCAATACCTACAACTACGTCTTCTATTTTTACACCAGATACACTTTCTGCTTCATCTACAGCTTGCTGAATAGATTGTATTGTTTGTGTGATATTACTTACTACACCACGTTTTACACCTAAACTTTTTGCTTTACCAATACCAACTACCTCAATTTTACCATATTCGTTTTTACGACCAATCATGGCAACAATTTTGGTTGTACCAATATCTAAACCAACAGCTATTTTATTGTCTTCCATTTTAGTTTATTTAGTGCACACAACTTGGTTGTGATATTTTACATTAATTGTTTTATAATTTTGAATTGTTTTGTCTTCAAATGTTTTATTATAAAACGCTTTTAATTTTTTAAATTTTATATCCATTTCGGATAAATTTCCAAAATCGATTTTATATTCTCCACTTCTTGCAGAAAATTGGTATTCATTTTCGGCAGATTTTAGAATTCCGACGATTTCTTTATGCAAAAAATCATCTCCTTCAATCTTTAAAATTAAAGGCAGAATTTCTGAAATTTCATCATCATTATTCACTCCAGAAACTAACAAAACTCTTGAAGAATAATTTGTAGACAAAGGCATTTTTATCCCTTGTTTATCAATATAATATACTTCTTCAGCTCCTAAAATTCGAGCCACAGGTTGCCTCTGTTTTACTACAGATTTTAGCCTACCATCTATGGTTAAAAAAACATCTGCTTTTTCTACATAAGGGTTTTTAGACACATTATTTTCTAGAACATATAAATCTATCACAGATTTTGCTTGGTTTTGTATACTTTCTGTATTTTGTATTAACAATTTATTAACCATAGAATATGTAAGAAAATTGGTCTCTCCTTCATTAAATTCTATAATAGGTTCTTCTATTTCTAAAGCGTTATTTCGTTTACTAGAAAAACTGTATAAGAACGCCAAACTAACTGTTATGACTACAAAAAACAGATATTTTAAAACTCTTTTAAACTTCATTCTTTTGTAGTTTTAAAAGGTGATCTGAAACCTCATTTATTAATACACCTATATCACCTGCACCTAACATTGCAACCACTTTTGCAGATGATTGTTTAATATCTTTTATAATATTTTTCTTTTCTGTTATTTTTTTCTGCTTGATATTTATTTTACTTAAAAGCCATTCTGAAGTTACATTTGGAATTGGTTCTTCTCTTGCAGGATAAATATCTAGCAGAATAACTTCATCAAATTTAGAAAGCGCTTTTGCAAAATCGTCTATAAAATCTTTGGTTCTAGAAAATAAATGCGGTTGAAAAACTGCTAACACTTTTTCATTAGGATACATTTCTCTAATAGAATTTTCCACTGCATTTAATTCTGTTGGATGATGAGCATAATCATCTATCAATACAAAATCATTAGTTTTTATTCTATAAGAAAACCTTCGTTTTACGCCCTTAAATGTTGATAACTGCTTTTTAATATTCTCTAAAGAAACACCATAAACATCGGCCATGGCTAATGCAGCTAAAGCATTCATTACATTGTGTTTGCCTGGCAAATGAAACACAATATCTTTTATCTGATTGGTAGGAGTTTGCACATCAAAAACATATGTACCTTGCTCAATTCTTAAATTATAAGCCTTATAATCTGCATCTTCATTTACAGCATAGGTTAAGCCTTCTAAATGCAAACCTTTTGCAACAATTAAAGTGTCTGAAACTTTTTGAGTAAAGGCAATAAATGATGCTTCTAAAGAGGATGCTTCTCCATAAATATCTAAATGATCTGCATCCATAGAGGTTACACAAGCTATATTAGGACTTAGCTGTAGAAAAGATCTATCAAACTCATCTGCTTCAACAACAGTAATTTTATCATCACCCAAAATTAAATTTGAGTTATAATTCTCAGCTATTCCACCTAAAAAAGAAGTTGCTTTTTCAGGTTGCATAATATGTCCTAAAATAGATGATGTTGTTGTTTTACCATGTGTACCTGAAGCTGCCAAACAAAAAGTAGATTTTGTAATTAATCCTAGTATTTCTGCTCTTTTAAGAATGGTAAATTTGTTATTTTTAAAATAATTCAATTCCTCTGAATTCTTAGGAATTGCTGGTGTATAAACTACCAAAGTTGATTCTTTATCTAAAAATGCTAATGGAATATTTTTTACAGCATCAATAAAATGAATAGCTACACCAACTTTCTCTAATTCTTTTGTTATTTCAGAAGGTGTTTTATCATAACCTGCCAAATTTTTACCTTGTGCAGCAAAATATCTTGCAATGGCGCTCATACCTATGCCACCAATACCTATAAAATAAATGTTATGTATGTTATTTAAATTCACTTCTTTAATAATTTTTCTACTTCGTTAACAATATCTCTTGTTGCACTTGGTAGGGCCAGTTCATTTATGTTTTCTGACAATTGTTGTTGTTTACCTTCATCTTTTAACAAGGTTTCAAAAACAATTTTAAAAGTATCTAACTCATTTTCTTTTAACAAAATAGCTCCATGTCTATCTACAATAAATTTGGCATTTTTAGTTTGATGATCTTCTGCCACATTTGGTGAAGGAATAAATATTACTGGTTTACCCACAATGCATAATTCAGACACAGAACTTGCACCTGCTCTAGAAATTATAATATTTGAAGCTGCATAAGCCAAGTCCATTTTATTGATAAACTGATGAACTTGAACATGCTTTAAATCATTGTACTTTTTATATTCATTAAAATATAATTTTCCACATTGCCAAATAACTTGAACATTCTGTGCTTCTAGAAACTCTAGGTTACTTTCTATAAGTTGATTTATTTTACGTGCACCTAAACTACCTCCTAAAACTAAAATTGCTTTCTTCTTTGTATCTAAGTGAAAAAACGCTTTAGCTTCATCCACTTTAGAGTGAATACTTAGCAAATCTTGACGAACAGGATTCCCTGTTTTTACAATTTTATTTGCTGGGAAAAATCGATTTAAATCATCGTAAGCAACACAAATTTTATTTGCACGTCTTCCTAATAACCTATTAGTGATTCCTGGATAAGAATTTTGTTCCTGAATTAAGGTTGGTATGTTTCTTCTATTGGCCATAATTAAGGTTGGCCCACTTGCAAAACCTCCTGTACCTATAGCTACATCTGGATTAAACTTTCTTATAATTCTTCTTGCTTTCCAAAGACTATCTAACATCTTAAATGGGAAACCTAAATTCTTAGCCAATTGTTTTCTTTGTATTCCAGAAATCCACAATCCTTCTATTTCGTAACCTGCCTGAGGCACCTTTTCCATCTCCATTTTATCTTTTGCACCAACAAAGAGAAAATTAGCATCTGGAAAACGCCATTTTAATTCGTTTGCAATTGCAATTGCAGGATAGATATGACCACCTGTTCCTCCTCCAGAAATAAGTATGTTATATGGTTTCATGCAATATATCTAAAGGGTTATCATCTAAAATATCTTCTTCTGTTTCTTGTTTAGAAGCACTCACACTAAGAATCATTCCTAATGCAAAACATGTCATCCAAATAGAGGTACCTCCACTACTTATTAATGGTAAAGTTTGACCTGTAACTGGAAACAAATTTGTGGCAACTGCCATATTAATTATCGCTTGAAAAATGATAGGACAACCCACACCAATTACAAGCAATGTTCCAAAAATTGTTGTTGTTTTTCTAATGACAACAAATATTCTAAAGAGTAAGAGAAAGTATATAGTAGCAATAATTACACCACCTACCAAACCATATTCTTCTATAATAATAGCAAAAATAAAATCTGAAGATGATTGAGGTAAAAAGTTTTTCTGTACACTCTTTCCTGGCCCAACACCAATTGGACCACCAGTTGCTATTGCAATTTTGGCCTTTTCTACTTGATACGCTTCTTTATTATCAGCATCAGAAAAATTCTCTATTCTACTTTGCCAAGTTTGCACTCTGTTAGGCATTGCATCAGGAAATGCTTTTGCTATCAACACAAAAAAAGCTAACATCAAAATACCAGCACCAAGTATTAAACCTAAGTATTTTAAAGGATAACCACCAATAAAGGTTACCATTAAAATCATTGCAAAAATAATAGCTGTTGTTGAGAAGTTTGCTGGTAAAATTAGCATTAATATAGCTCCTACAGGTAACCACAGTTGCAGAAAGCTTTCTTTAAAGTTGATTTGCTTTTCTTTATTCTTTGCCAAATATCTTGCTACATAAACCATTAACACTAAACCTGCAAGCGTTGATGTTTGAAAACCAATACCTACAAATGGAATACGAATCCATCTACTTGCATTTGCACCACCAATGGTTGTGCCTTGCATCATTGTAAATATTAACAGCACAAAAACTATTGGAAGCATAAGCACAGAGCCTCCAGAAAAATAACGATAAGGAATTTTATGAACTCCGTAAATAATTCCAAAGCCCATAATTAGTAAAACCATGTGTTTTACTAAATAACCTAAAGTTGAACCAGAACCAACCACATACACCAAGTTTGTGCTTGCGCTATAAACTGGCATAAAAGAAAATATTGCCAAAATAGCTACAATAGCCCAAATGGTTTTATCTCCTTTAATATGATTAAATACTGTTTTCAACTTTTAATTATTATAAGTTTCTTACTGCTTTTTTGAATTGACGACCTCTGTCTTCATAATTTTGAAATAAATCAAAACTTGCACAAGCAGGTGATAATAAAACTGCATCTCCTCTTTCCGCTAATTTATGAGAAACTTTAACTGCTTCTTCTGCACCTGCAGTTTCTACAATGGTTTCAATTACGTTACCAAACGTATTTTTTATTTTCTCATTATCTATACCTAAACAAACAATTGCTTTTACTTTTTCTCTAACCAAAGGCAATAAATCTGTATAGTCATTTCCTTTATCTACACCACCAACAATCCAAATTGTTTGCTGATCCATGCATTCTAAAGCATAAAAAGTTGCATTTACGTTTGTTGCTTTAGAATCGTTGATATAATTAACATCTTTAATTTTAGCTACATTTTCTAAACGATGTTCTGCACCTTCAAAATTTGATAAACTTTCTTTTATGGAATCTTTTCTAACCTTAAGCAATTGAGCTGCCATTGTTGCTGCCATTGCATTTTTTGTATTGTGTTTCCCCTTTATTGATAATGATGATATTGGCATATGAAATATATCTTTTTGTATATTGATTGTGATGTTATTGTCTTTTATAAATGCACCATATTCCAATTCTTTTTCTATTGAAAATGGCACTAATTTTGCTTCTGTTTTATTCTCTTTTAACCAATTTGTAATTACGTCATCATCTGCGTCGTAAATTAAATAATCAGTCTTTTCTTGATTCTTTGTAATTTTAAATTTTGAGTTTATATAATTCTGAAAATCATAATTATATCTATCTAAATGATCTGGAGTAATATTGGTTAAAATGGCAATATGTGGTTTAAAATTTGTAATTCCATCTAATTGAAAACTACTTATTTCTAATACATAATTATCATAATAATTTTCAGCAACTTGCATTGCAAAACTATCTCCAATATTACCTGCAGCACCAACATGTAAACCTGCATTTTTTAAAATATGATGCGTTAACAATGTTGTTGTTGTTTTACCATTTGAACCTGTTATACCTACCATAGTTGCCTTGGTAAAAGCTGCTGCAAATTCAATTTCAGAAATTACTGGAATTGCATTTTCAACTAACTTTTGAACTAAAGGAACTGTATCTGGAATTCCAGGACTTTTCATGACAACATCAGCTTCTAAAATTTTAGTTTCTGAGTGTTGATTTTCTTCAAAATCTATTTGATGATGTAAAAGAACTTTTTTGTACTCTTTGGTTATTGCTCCCTTATCAGAAAGAAAAACTTTATACCCTTTTTGTTTTCCCAAAATGGCTGTACCTACTCCACTTTCTCCTCCTCCAAGAATCACCAAAAACCCATTCTCTCCTAAATAATTTAAGATTGATTTTTCTGTATTTTTTTGATGCTTCATATTTTTAATAAAAGTTGCTCATCCTTTCCCAAGGGAAAGTTAGGACAAGCACTTTTTTACCTTAATTTTAATGTTACTATTGTAAATACTGCTAATAGAATTCCTACAATCCAAAAACGCACTACAATTTTACTTTCGTGATAACTTAGCTTTTGATAGTGGTGATGTAAAGGAGACATTTTAAAAATTCTTCTTCCTTCACCATATTTTTTACGTGTGTACTTAAACCAAGAAACTTGCATGATTACAGATAAATTCTCAATAACAAAAATTCCTGCTAAAATTGGCAACAACAATTCTTTACGAATTGAAATGGCTATAACTGCAATGATTCCTCCAATAGTTAAACTACCTGTATCACCCATGAAAACCTGAGCAGGATATGTGTTATACCATAAAAAACCAATTAAAGCTCCTGCAAAAGCTAGGATAAAAACAGTCATTTCACCAGAATTAGGAATGTACATGACATCTAAATAATCTGCGAAAATGATGTTACCAGAAACCCAGGCAAAAACAGCGAGTGTAATTACAATTATTGCTGATGAACCTGCTGCTAAACCATCAATTCCATCTGTTAAATTTGCTCCATTAGAAATACCAGTTACAATAAATACTGTAATAAAAATGAAAACAATCCATCCATATTTTTCATATCCATCACCAAAAAAACTTAAGGCTTTAGAATACTCTAGCTCATTGTCTTTAAAAAATGGCACTGTTGTTTTGGTAGATTTATGTGCTTCTCCAAAAACTTGCTTTCTACCATTTTCTTGAATAATTTGTTGCTCAATTGGTAATTGTTCTTTGATAGTTACACCTTCGTTAAAATATAGCATTGAACCTACAATTACTCCTAAACCAACTTGCCCCAACACTTTAAACTTACCACTTAAACCTGCTTTATCTTTTTTGAAAACCTTTATATAATCATCTAGAAAACCAATAAAACCCATCCAAACTGTGGTAATTAGTAAAATGATGATGTAAATATTATCTAACTTAGCTAGTAAAATTGCAGGAATAAGAGTGGCTAAAATTATTATGATACCACCCATTGTTGGTGTCCCAGATTTTTGTTTTTGACCTTCTAAACCTAAATCTCTTACTGTTTCTCCTACTTGCTGTTTTCTTAAAAAATTAATTATTCGTTTACCATAAATAGACGAAATTAAAAGAGACAGAATAAACGCTGCAGCTGCTCTAAATGTAATAAACTGAAATACACCTGCACCTGGAATGCTAAACTGGGTATCTAAATATTGGAAAAAATAATACAGCATTCTACTTCTTTTTAAGTTGATTAAAACAATTAGTAACTTCTTCTAGATCCTTAAAATGAGTACGAACCCCATTTATTTCTTGATAACTTTCATGACCTTTACCAGCAATTAAAATAATATCTCCAGCATCTGATAACTTACAAGCTGTTTTTATGGCTTGCTGTCTATTAATTATTGTAAGTGTTTTGTTGTAATGTTCAGGAGAAATACCTGCTTCCATTTCATCTAAAATACTTTGTGGATCTTCAGTTCTTGGATTGTCTGAAGTAAAAATGGCTTGATTACTTAAATGAGCAGCTATGTGTGCCATTCTAGGTCTTTTAGTTTTATCTCTATCACCTCCACAACCAACAACCGTAATTACTTTTTCGTTATTGGTTCTGATATCATTTATAGTTTCTAAAACATTTTTTAATGCATCTGGTGTATGAGCATAATCTACAATTGCTGTAACTCCATCATCAGAAATAACATATTCAAAACGACCATTTACACTTTCTAACTGACTTACGATCGTTAAAATTTCTAGCTTCTCCAAACCTAATAACTCTGCAGTTGCAATAATTGCTGTAAGATTGTAGATATTAAAAACTCCAATTAATTTTGTCCAAACCTCTGTATTATCAATAGAAATTAAGGTACCTGATAATTGCTTTTCTAAAATCTTAACTTTAAAATCAGCCATTGTTTTTAAAGCATAGCTGTATTTTTTAGCTTGTGTATTTTGCAACATAAAGCTGCCATTTTTATCATCTATATTGGTTAGTGCAAAAGCAGATTTTGGCAATTCATCAAAAAACTTCTTTTTTACATTTCTGTATTCTGCAAAATCCTTATGATAATCTAAATGATCATGAGACAGATTGGTGAAAATTCCACCTGCAAAACTCAGACCTTCTGTTCTCTTTTGATGGATTCCATGAGAACTTACTTCCATAAAACAATACTCTACACCTGCCTCTAACATCATATCTAAATAGCTGTTTATAGTAACAGAATCTGGTGTTGTATGGGTAGCTTTATACTCCTTATCTCCTACCAATATTTTTACTGTAGAAAGCAAACCAACTTTGTAACCTGCCTTTGTAAATAGTTGATATAATAATGAAGCTATAGTCGTTTTTCCATTAGTACCTGTAACACCAACTATAGGAAATTTTGTTGATGGATTTTCATAAAAGTTAGACGCCATAATTGCTAATGCTTCATTAGCATCTGAAACTCTTACGTAGGTAACACCCTCTTTTCTATCAAAAGAAAAACCTTCGCAAATAATAGCTTTTGCTCCTAAAGCAATTGCCTTATCTACATATAAATGACCATCTACATTTACTCCTTTTTGAGCAATAAACACATCACCTTTACCCACTTTCCTTGAATCGAAAACGAGCTCATTCACCTCAATATTTGTGTTACCAAATACTTGCTTAATGGCTACTTTATACAATATGTCTTGTAAATTCTTCAGACTATGATAATTTTAAAGTAATGGTTGATCCTTTTTTTAATATTTCTCCTTTTTTGATAGATTGATTCTGCACTTTTCCAACTCCTGAAATCTGTACCTTTAAACCAATGTTCTCTAAAAGTGATATTGCATCCATACCATTCATACCTTTAACATTAGGCACTTTAGTATGTTCTTTTGTAATTATTTCGTTGTATTTTTTGAACTGCTTTTCTAATGCTGCAAATTGTACGTTATCATCTACAGATTGATTGTCTATAGGTGTTGTTGTATATATTTTTTGTGCAATTTCTTTAAAAACTGGTGCAGCAACTGTAGCTCCATAATACCCCTTCTTTTTATCAGGATCATGAACCACAACTATACATGAATATTTAGGTTCATCTGCAGGAAAAAAGCCAGCAAAAGAGGCTACATAATGTTTTGTAGAGTAGTAACCACCTTCCCAATTACCATCTTTATTCTTAATTCTTGGCATAAACTTTTTGGCAGTTCCTGTTTTGCCTGCCATAGAAAAGTTAGAGGAATAGATATTATCTGCAGTACCTTTAATTACTACATTCTCCATTACTTTTCTGACCTTTTTTAAGGTTTCATCAGATGCAATTTTAGGATGTACAATTTCTGTTTCGAATACAGTTTCTGCCTTATTTCCTCTTCTTAATTCTTTAACGAATCTTGGCTTAACCATTACTCCATTATTTGCAACAGCATTATAGAACATTAACGTTTGCATTGGTGTTACAGAAACTCCATAACCCCAAGACATCCACTCTAAAGAAATCTTGTTCCAACCTTTATCTGCTGGTTTAGGTATGTATGGTTTGCCTTCACCTTTTATTGGAAAACCGACCTTTTTAGTGAATCCGTATTTTTCTAGTTTACTTATAAACTTTTCTGGCTCATCATCATAATGTTCTTTAATTAACTTTACAATACCCACATTAGAGGAAACCTCAAAAACACGAGCTGCAGATATTTTACCATAACCACCTCTTCTTGAATCTTCGACCTTTTTATTATGAATATAAATTTTACCTTTTTCTGTATCTACAACAGTAGAAGTATCAATTTTTTTATCATCTAAAGCTGCCATTAAACTTGCCAACTTAAATGTTGATCCTGGCTCATGACTTTCCCAAACTGCGTAATTTCTTTTTTCGTAATACTTACCTTTAGAAGTTCTTCCTAAATTAGAAATTGCTTTAATTTCGCCAGTAGCTGTTTCCATAACCACAGCACAACCATGATCTGCTTCAAAATACTCCAGTTGTTTTAGTAAAGCATGATGTGTAATGTCTTGAATATTTACATCAATAGTTGTAATCACATCATGGCCATCTATAGGCTCTTTTTCGTTAACATCAGAAATAGGTTTCCATTGATTTTTAGCGATTTTCTGTTTCCATCGCAAACCATTTTCACCTTCCATAAAATCTGCAAATGCACCTTCTATACCAGCTTCACCTCTAAAATCATCATAACCAATAGTTCTTTCTGCAATTTTACCTATTGGATGTGCTCTTACTGTTTTGTGCTCTGCTATAAAACCTCCTCTGTACACTCCTAATTTAAAAATCGGGAATTGTTTCATCTTTAGGTAATCATTATAGCCAATATTTCTAGCCAACAACAAATACCTGTTTTTTCTTTTTCTTGCAGATCTTAGTTTGTTTTCATAATATTTTTGACTCTTACCCAACATGAAACTTAGCTCTTTAGCTAAACCAGCTACATTTTTTTCAAACACATTACCATTTACAGCAACAGCATCCATTCTAATTGTATATTTAGACATAGATGTAGCCAATAAATTACCATCTGCAGCATAGACGTTTCCTTTATTCGCGTAAATTGTATCTTGTTTGATGGTAAGTTCAGTAGAAAGCTTCTTATATTTTTCTCCTTGAAAATATTGAATGTTGATTACTCGAAAAACCACTGCAAACAAAAAAAGCGTCATAAAAGAAGCTACTATGTAGAATTTGGTAAGTATGCTTTTTTTGTGGGTTGCCAATTTGTTTTAATCTTTATAGGTTACTTTTATTTTTTTCGGTGGTGTTTCTGAAGGTTTTAAACCTCTTTCAATTGCTTTCTCTCTTATACTAGATTCCATTTTCATTCGCATTAAAATAGTACCTGTATCTACATATTCTGCTCTTAGCTCTCTTTTTTGTTTGTTTAATTCTGATATTCGAATTACTTTTTTATCTGCATTGTGTGCACTCGTAATCATTACCAACAATAAGATGACCACAAATAAGATGATACCCCAATTTTTGAAAGATGACTCATCTGTTAAAAAGCTACCTCTTAAAATATCGTATATGTTTCTTTTAACTTTAGACATATTATTTAAGCGTGGCTAACCTTAGTTTTGCACTTCTTGCTCTATTATTTATTTTAATTTCTTCTTTTGGAGGCACAATTAACTTCCCAACTTTTTTTAATGGCTCATTAGAATTTCCAAAAACATCTTTTTCTGGTTCACCTTCAAACAAACCTGTTCTAATAAATCTTTTAACCAATCTATCTTCTAAAGAATGATAAGAAATAACACTTAACCTACCTTCTTCATTTAATAAATTTGGTATTTGCTGAAGAAACTCTTTTAAAACTTCTAATTCCTCATTTACTTCAATTCTAATCGCTTGAAAAATTTGCGCTAAAATTTTATGTTCTCTTGCATTAGGTAAAAAAGCTTTAAGCACCTCTTTTAACTGAAAGCTAGTTTCTATAGGAGCATTTTTTCTTTCATGTACAATTGTTCTAGCCAATTTCCTTGAATTTCTTAACTCTCCATATAAAAAAAGAATTTCTGCTAACTTTTCTTCAGAATAATTATTGATGATTTCTTTTGCTGAGATTTTAGATTTTTGATTCATTCTCATATCTAAATCACCATCAAAACGAATTGAAAAACCTCTTTCAGCCTCATCAAATTGATGAGAAGAAACCCCTAAATCCGCTAAAACTCCATCTACTTTTTTAATTCTATGAAATCTTAAAAAACGAGAGATGTATCTAAAGTTTTCAGGAATCAATACAAAACGTTCATCATCTATAGCATTATTAATGGCATCAGGATCTTGATCAAAAGCAAACAACTTACCGTTTTTACCTAATCTTTTTAAAATTTCTTTAGAATGACCTCCACCACCAAACGTAACATCTACATAAATACCATCTTCTTTGATATTTAAGCCATCTACACTTTCTTGTAATAAAACTGCATTATGATAACTCATCTCCACCTGTATTACCCATCACCTCTTCTGCTAAATCTGAAAAATTTTCAGCAGCATTCTCAATTGCGTTTTCGTACTTCTCTTTATCCCAAATCTCAATGATATTTACAGAAGACGACATTACCACTTGCTTTTTAATCCCTGCAAATTCAGATAAATTTTTTGGTATTAAAATTCGACCAGTAGCATCTAATTCTACTACCTTTACACCAGCCGTAAATCTTCTAATAAAATCATTGTTTTTTTTCTTGAACTTATTCAGTTTGTTAATCTCAGCCATGGTTGCATTCCATTCTTTCATTGGATACAACTCTAAACATTGCTCAAAAACCGACTTTTTTAAAACGAAACCTTCTTGTAAAATAGGTGATACCTGCTTTTTGAAAGCAGAAGGAAACATGACCCTACCTTTAGCGTCAGCTTTACATTCATATGTACCTATTAGATTAATCACTTAAAAAAGATTTAATGATCAAAAATATATAAAAATTACCACTTTTTACCACTTTTTACCACATTGTTAATAAAAACAACGCTTTCTTACTGTTTATAGTATTTGCACTGTTGTTAATAACGTTAATTGAGGTAGTGTTTAATTGGTTTTTATATCATAAAAAAGAACTACATTTGCTTTTTAGTGATCTAAACAAAAATCAATGACTGACAAGTTAAAAACTGAAGATAAGTTTACATATGCAGAAGCTGGTGAAGGACCTGCAATCATTGTTTTACATGGATTAATGGGGGCTTTAAGTAACTTTGGGTCTACTTTTGATCATTTTTCAAACAACGGTTATAAGGTATTAATACCTGAATTACCTTTATACACTTTACCACTTGTACAAACCAATGTTAAAAATTTAGCAAGCTATTTGCATGATTTTTTAGCCTACAAAAAAATTGATAGTGCTTTGCTTTTAGGAAACTCTTTAGGTGGGCATATTTCTTTATATTTCACAAAACATTATCCAGAAAAAGTAAATGCTTTAGTATTAACAGGAAGTTCTGGCTTGTATGAAAATGCCATGGGTGGTAGTTTCCCAAAAAGAGGAAACTATGAGTACATAGAGCAAAAAGCAAGAGATGTTTTTTACGATCCAAAAATTGCTACAAAAGAATTGGTAGATGACGTATATGCTACTGTTAATGACAGAATGAAAGCATTAAAAACCTTGTCTATTGCAAAAAGTGCTATAAGACATAATATGGCCAATGATTTACCTGAAATGAAACTACCTGTATGTTTGATTTGGGGAAAACAAGATGGAGTAACTCCACCAGAGGTAGCCAATGACTTTCATAAATTACTGCCTAATTCAGAGTTATTTTGGATTGATAAATGTGGTCATGCTGCAATGATGGAAAGACCTGAAGAATTTAACCAAATTCTTGAAGGATGGTTAAAATCTAATAACATCTAAAACGCTTTTTATAGTGAAAATTAAGTCTGCTGAATTTGTAATGAGTAACAGTAATGTTATTAATGCACCAAAAGATAGAATACCAGAATACGCTTTTATAGGACGTTCTAATGTTGGTAAATCTTCATTAATCAACATGTTAATGGAGCGTAAAGATTTGGCAAAAATATCTGGAAAACCAGGTAAAACCCAACTTATAAATCACTTTAAAATAAACGAAGAATGGTTTTTGGTAGATTTACCAGGCTATGGTTATGCTCAAGTTTCTAAAAAGAAAAGAGTTATTTTTCAATACTTTATTGAGAATTACTTCAAAGAAAGAGAGCAATTGGTTTGCACCTTTGTTTTAATAGATTCTAGACACGATCCTCAAAAAATAGACTTAGATTTTATGCGCTTTTTGGGAGAAAATCAAATTCCTTTTTGTTTAGTTTTCACAAAAGCAGATAAATTAGGGAGCTCTAAATTAAACAAGCAAATTACATCTTACAAAAAGAAATTATTGCAACATTGGGAAACATTACCAATGAACTTTTTAACCTCTTCTTCTACAGGATTAGGTCGTAAAGAATTTTTAGATTTTATTGATAGTGTAAACGAAGACGTTGCTAAAGATTTTAAATAAACTTAGCTATAGCTGTTATGCATTCTACTAAGCAAAACTTACAAGTACTTTTTGAAGACAATCATATCATTATTGTTAATAAAAGGTCTGGAGATATTACTCAGGGTGATAAAACTGGAGATAAACCTTTAAGTGATGTTGTAAAAGAATATATTAAAGATAAATACAACAAAGCTGGTAATGTTTTTTTAGGTGTAGTGCATAGGTTAGATAGGCCAACTTCTGGAGTTATAATTTTTGCAAGAACCTCTAAAGCCTTAGAGCGTTTAAATAAAATGTTACGTGACAAAGAAATTCATAAAACCTATTGGGCTGTTGTAAAAAGTCATCCAAAGAAAGAAAAAGCAACATTAATTAATTACCTGAAAAAAAATCCGAAGAATAATAAATCTAGTGTTTTTCAAAAGGAAATTGAGGGCTCTAAAAAAGCAATTTTACATTATTCTGTTCTTAAAAAGTTAGACAATTATACACTCTTAGAAATTGATTTAGAAACAGGAAGACATCATCAAATTAGAGCGCAATTATCGAATATAGGCTACCCTATTAAAGGCGATTTAAAATATGGTTTTAACAGAAGTAACAAAGATGGAAGTATTCATTTACATGCCAGAAAAATAGAATTTATACATCCTGTGGCTAAAGAGAAAATTTCTGTTCTTGCACCAACACCTAACGAAGTAATTTGGAACGCTTGTAAGTAATTGCTATATTTAGAAAATTAAATTCTAAATGAAAGCCCTAAAATACTTTACCATTTTAATTCTACCTTTAGTAGTATACATTTCTTTTACAAATAAAGGTTGGCTTACTTATTTACCTGCACTTGTTTTTTTTGGATTAGTTCCGCTTTTGGAATTCTTTATAAAACCCAACACCTACAATTTCTCAAAAGAAGAAGAGAAAGTAGAGAAAGAGAACAAACTTTACACCTATTTATTATATGCAACTCTACCTATGCAGATTGCGTTTTTAATCTTCTTTTTTTATGCAATTCAAGAACCAAATCTTAATAACTCAGAAATCTTTGGTAGAATTTTTGGAATGGGTATTATGTGTGGAGTAATAGGTATTAATGTGGGTCATGAATTAGGTCATAGAAATCAAAGATTTGGCGAATTTATTGGTGAAATTTTATTACTTACTTCTTTAAATACACACTTTTTACCTTATCATAATGGAGGGCATCATTATAATGTAGCAACACCAAAAGACGCTGCTACTGCAAGAAAAAACGAGGTTTTATTCATTTTTTGGATTCGCTCTCATTTTACAAGTTACTTCCAAGCTTGGCAATTAGAAAACAAGCGCATGAAATCTTTGAATAGATATTGGTTTCATCACCAAAATAGAATGGTAATATATACACTTTGTAACATCCTTCTCTTAGCACTAATCTACTTTATTTTTGGTCAATTTGTTCTGCTAGCATTCATAGCAGCAGCAATAATTGGTATTCTTTTATTAGAGACCGTAAATTATATAGAACATTATGGTTTGTTGCGTAAAAAGAACAATCATGGAAGATATGAACGTGTAAAAAGAAATCACTCTTGGAACAGCAATCATCAAGTTGGGCAAGTACTACTTTTTAATTTGTCTAGACATTCAGACCATCATTATAATGGTTCTAAGCATTATCAATTATTAAAATCATTACCAGAAAGTCCACAAATGCCAACAGGTTATCCAGGCATGATGTTACTTTCATTTATGCCACCAATTTGGTTTTGGGTAATGAATAAAAAATTAAATAATCTATCATAAATACTTTATGAATCAAGAAAAAACAGTTTCTGAAGCAATTGCATACAGAAGATCAGTAAGAATTTATGACGCCAACAAACCAATACAAACAGAAATTGTTAAAAAATGTTTAGAGCAAGCTGCTTTGGCTCCTAACAGTAGCAATATGCAATTATGGGAATTTTATCACATTACTTCTAAAGATATTATAGCTAAAATTGCGCCTTTCTGTTTTAATCAAAATGCAGCAAGAACTGCACAGCAATTGGTAATTTTTGTAACGCGTAAAGATTTATGGAAAGAGAGAGCACAAGCCAATTTAAAGTTTATTGATAAAAACTTTGGAGCAAACAATCCAAAAAGCGAACAATCTAGTAGAGAAAAAACAGCGAGAAATTATTATGGTAAAATTATACCCTTTGCTTATGCCGATTTTTTGGGGATTTTAGGTTTTTTAAAATTTATAATGGTTACAGTAATTGGTTTTTTTAAACCCATTTACAGACAAGTTAGAAAAAGTGATATGAGAATTGTAGCTCATAAAACTTGTGGTTTAGCAGCAGAAAACTTTATGATATCTATGGCTGCAGAAGGTTATGATACTTGCCCAATGGAAGGTTCAGATACACTTAGGGTTAAAAACTTGTTGGGTTTGCCTTTTGGTGCTGAAATTAACATGATCGTATCTTGTGGAATTAGAGAGCCAAAAGGTGTTTATGGAGAACGTTTTAGAATTCCATTTAACGAAATCTACAAAGAAGTGTAGCTTAACCTAATCTTTTGGTTGTAAGACCAAAACATTTGCGCTTTTCTTTATTTCTGTTTCATTTAAACTCATTTTAACAAACTCTCCATCTACAAATTTCTGAGCCTGATCTTTATAATGTTCACTAAAAACATTACCTGATTGACCTGTTGGTAAAATTGCTGAACTGTTTTCTATGTCAGAAAAATCAATAACTCTTCTTGTTGATGGGCCAGCTGTAATTTTATAAACTCCTGTACTATCTAATTTAAAAATCTGATTGTTAATTACTTCATTACCTCCAATAGTTTCAAATGGACCAACATTAAAAATACTTCTTAAAACGCCACCTGCTTTGCCAATAGCATGC
Organism: Polaribacter dokdonensis; assembly: GCF_024362345.1. GTDB lineage: Bacteria > Bacteroidota > Bacteroidia > Flavobacteriales > Flavobacteriaceae > Polaribacter > Polaribacter dokdonensis. Next base: position 1,606,577 of record NZ_CP101505.1, read on the forward strand.
TCATGTTCTAAAGAAATTACTCTTTTCCACAACCAATTATCAACATTTTCTCCTAACTGATTTTCTAAAAAAGCAAACGTATCTAAAAATGAAGAAGTAATAATTTCTGCTCTAGACTCTTTTTTAGATGCAGTTTTTACATTATCCCACCAAATGGAATTTTCTCTATTAATTTGAATTGGTAATGCCTGGTCTTGCAATTGAGAATTGACAAATAACTCAAAACTTCCTCCTAATTCGTCCTTATAAGTAGCTGCTAACACTTCGTACAAAAATCGATTGTAAATAGTTGGTGCAATTGCTGTTTTTTGATAATCGCCATTCCAGTTTTCTAGAATAGAAATTGCTTTTTTCTGTGAAGCAGTTAAATTCTGCTGGTCTACATAGTGTAATAAATCATTTGCAATATCAGAAACTGTAGCAGACTGCACATCATAAATCATATTTTGTACGTCTTCTTTAGTAAAATCGTTTTTTTTATTTAATAAGGTTGATATTCTCTTAGCTCTATCTTGTGGTTGATAATAGCCAGGATATAATTTACCCCTAACAGAATCTGGCTGATTATTTGCAGAATACACGTAATTCCATGAAGGATTAACAGCTTGCGGATTTTCATTAAAAGGTAAAAATTCAGTTATTTCATCATTTCCAGAAGAACCATCTAAATACAATTTAGAAGACAAACTATCTCTTAATTGATATAGTTTAGCAGATGCAAACCAAGCTATGTTTCCTTTTGCATCTCCATACATTACGTTTAAACCTGGAGCATGAATTTTAGCAACAGCATCTCTAAATTTCATTAATGATTTTGCATGAGACATTTCATAAGAAACATGTAACTGCTCATTATTTAATTGTGTGTACAACCAGTGCATTGCTATAGGTCTATCATCATTCATATGAGATATTAAACCATTCATTATTGGGCCATGTTTAGATACTTTTACAGTAAAAGTAGTATCAGCTTCATCTTTAATTTTTATAGTTTTACTTAATAGTTCGTAATCTTTATAGCCTTCTGAGGTTTTATATTGATTTTCATTATCGCCATTATTTTCTTCTACATAAAAATTTAAATCATCATTAGCTAACATGGTTAAACCATAGGCATATTCTCTATTATGCCCTAAAAGAGGAAATGGCATTAAGGCTATATTAAATCCGTAAATTTCAAAATCTGGAGTTTTAATATGATTTTCGTACCAAACTGAAGGTTGTGAAAATCCAATATGTGGGTCGTTTGCAAAAAGTACTTTTCCATTTTTAGTTTTTTCTGGTGCAATTACCCAAGAGTTACTTCCAATAAAAGTAGACACTGGTAATTTGTCCATCAATTTACTAACTGCAGCAGAAAGCTCTCCCTTAATTTCTTTAGTTTCGTATTTATTTATGGTTAAATCGCTAACATCAGTCGTCATTATCTCATTCAAATATGCCTCACCTAACTTCTCTTTAATCTCTGTTAAAAGAGGATCTGTTTTATGAGCAACAGCAAAACTAAAAGCCATATAACCAAACACATTGTAAACATCTTTAATGGTGTAATTTTCTTTTTCTACACCCACTAAAGAGAACTCTATAGGAGTTTTACCTTCGTTTATATACTGATTAATCCCATTTAAATAAGCCTCAGTTAACAAATAAGGCTGACTGTTTTTATCTAATGTTGCCATAGTTTTTTCAGCAGCTTCTTCTATACCTAAGCCTGAAAAAAAGACATCTGTTTGTAACAAATCTTTACCAAAAATTTCAGACAATCTACCTGAAGCAATTCTTCTAATAAGCTCCATTTGCCATAATCTGTCTTGTGCATGCACATAACCCAAAGCAGTATAGGCATCTTGTTGGTTTTGTGCTTCTATATGTGGCACACCAACCTCATCAAAATAAACAGTTACTTCATCAGATAAATTATTCAATTCTAATTCTCCAGAATAATCAGGCTGATAAGTTCTAGAATATAACCAGCCACCAACAACTATTAGTACTATTAAAACTAGAATAACTTTTAAAGATTTTTTGATAAATTTCATTTGAAAATTTTTGATGTAGCCAAAGATAAAATAATTATGTTGTATTTTTGATACACTAACAATTTGATGATTTATGAATAAAATTCAAATGGTTGATTTGCAAAAACAATATCAACAAATAAAAGAAACTGTAGACAACTCAATACAAGATGTATTAAATACATCTTCATATATAAATGGCCCATTAGTTAAAGAATTTCAGAAAGATTTAGAGGCTTATTTAAATGTAAAACATGTTATTCCTTGTGCGAATGGAACAGATGCTTTGCAGATAGCAATGATGGGTTTAGGTTTAGAACAAGGTGATGAAGTAATTACTGTAGATTTTACTTTTGCAGCTACTGTAGAAGTTATTGCTCTATTAAAATTAACACCTGTTTTGGTTGATGTAGATAAGGAGACATTTAATATTGATATTAATGCACTAAAAAAAGCAATTACGCCAAAAACAAAAGCAATAGTTCCTGTACATTTATTTGGCCAAGTTGCAAATATGGATGCCATTTTAGAAATTGCAAAAGAGCATAATTTATTTGTTATTGAAGATAATGCACAAGCAATTGGAGCAAACTACACCTTTAAAAATGGTTCTCAACAAAAAGCAGGTACAATTGGAGATGTTGGAACAACATCATTTTTCCCTTCTAAAAACTTAGGTTGTTATGGTGATGGAGGTGCTATTTTTACAAACAATGATGAGTTAGCACACACAATACGTGGCATTGTAAATCATGGTATGTACGAGCGTTATTATCATGATGTTGTTGGTGTAAATTCTAGATTAGATTCTATACAAGCAGGAGTTTTAAAAGCAAAATTACCTCATTTAGATTCGTATTGTAATGCTAGAAGAAACGCAGCACGTTTTTACAATAAAGCATTGGCAAATCATTCTGCAATTGTAACACCAACTGCACAATCTAACAAGACAGCCAACTGTGGCCAAATTTGCGATGTTTGCGATTGTCATGTTTTTCATCAATACACCTTACAAATTACAAATGGTCAAAGAGATGCTTTACACAAACATTTGTTAAGCAAAGAAATACCAAATGCTATTTATTATCCTGTAGCATTACATGCCCAAAAAGCATATAAAGATGACAGATATAATGAAGCAGATTTCCCTGTAACTAATGAGCTTATAAAAACGGTTATTTCATTACCTATGCATACAGAGCTAGAGGAAGATCAATTACAATTTATTACAAACACAATTTTGGATTTTTTAAACTAAATTCATCTTATACTATTAACCCCTTTTAAATAATTAACCAATGAAAAAAATTTTAGTAACAGGAGGTCTAGGCTTTATAGGTTCTCATACAGTAGTTGAACTGCAAAACGAAGGTTTTGAAGTTGTAATTATAGATGACTTATCTAACACAACCTTAACAGTTTTAGACAGCATTACAGATATTACAGGTATAAAACCTACATTTCACAAAGCAGATGTTCGTATTAAAAGTGATATTAAAGCTGTTTTTGACGCTCATGATATAGATGGCGTAATTCATTTTGCTGCTTTTAAAGCTGTTGGTGAGAGTATAGCCAAGCCTTTAGATTACTATGAAAACAATTTAAGCTCTTTAATTTATATTTTACAAGAAATTAGAGATCGTAAATTAGACAACTTTATATTTTCATCTTCTGCAACTGTTTATGGTGAGCCAAACCACTTACCTATTACAGAAAATGCTCCTGTTAAAAAGGCTGAATCTGTTTACGGAAACACTAAAAAAATTGGTGAAGAAATTATAAGAGATGCAAGTAAAGCTTATAACATTAATGCAATTGCTTTACGTTATTTTAATCCAATTGGTGCACATGCTTCTGCTAAAATAGGTGAATTACCTTTAGGTGTTCCTCAGAACTTAATTCCTTTTGTAACGCAAACAGCTGCTGGTATTCGTGAGCAATTATCTGTTTTTGGAGATGATTACCCAACAGAAGATGGTACTGCAATTCGCGATTATATTCATGTTGTAGATTTAGCTAAAGCACATATTGCTGCTTTAAAAAGATTAATCAATAAGAATAATAAAGAGTCTTTTGAATTCTTTAATATTGGAACAGGTAAAGGAACTTCTGTGTTAGAGGTAATTAATACTTTCGAAAAAGTAAACGACTTAAAATTGAACTATAAAATTGTAGGTAGAAGAGATGGAGATGTAATGTCTTGCTATGCTGATACTACAATTGCAAATAAAGAATTGAATTGGAAAACAGAAATTGGGCTAGATGAAGCCTTACGTTCTGCTTGGCAATGGCAACAGAAACAATCTGTTTAAAAACAAAAAAACCTCAAAAGCATATGATGCTTTTGAGGTTTTTTTATTTTAGTAAACTTTAATTATCCTTTAACAGGAACAGAAACTCTAGTTTTTCCCCAACCTAAATGCATCATTGCTTCTTCATCTTCACCATCAAAAACAATAGAAAAAGCTTCTAGACTATCTTTACCTTGAGAAACCTCTGCTTCTACTCTTGCAACATCTTCTTTTTCATCATAAAAGTAAGAACCCCAAACATTCTTTTGGTTACTTAAAATTACAGTCCAATTACCATCTGTAGGAATTGTAAATAAGGTATATGTACCTGCTTTTACTTTTTTATCTCCAAACATTACATTTTTATAAAATGTAATTTCTGCAGCTTCATTTGCACCTGTTCTCCATACTTTTCCATTTGGAGCTAATTTGTCTAAAGACCTCCCTTTTAATTGTGGCCTACTATAAATCACCTTTACAAGCTTATCTGCTTCTCTCCAATTAGTTGGGTAAGATGCAGCATCCATAGGACTTACATCCATTTTAGGAAATTCTTGAGCAGTAACTTCGGTTGATGAAATTAAGGCGATTGTAAAAATTGCGATTGATAAAATTGCTTTTTTCATGTATATTAAATTTTAGTTTTTGTTGTATCTCTGTCATCCAAAGTTATAAAACCTTGCACAAAAGCGACTTATTTTTTTAATGACAATTGCAGTCTGAACTACAACCTTTAGATTGTTTTGTAGGCAATACATACTTTTTAACTAAAAAAAGTAGTGCAAATGCTAACAAAATATAAACAATAATTTCTTGCATTAACTTAATATTTGATAGGTTAATAAAGAGGAAACATAAGCTAAAAATGCCATTCCAAATAATTGAATTAAAGGCCATTTCCAAGTTTTTGTTTCACGTTTAACGATGGCTAATGTTGCCATACATTGCATAGCAAACGCATAAAAAACCATTAAAGACATACCTACAGGAAAATTAAATCGTTTTTTACCTGTATCTGGGTTTATCTCTGAAGCCATTTTTTGTTTAATGGTAGTTGTATCTTCATCATCTGCTTGTACACTATAAATAGTAGCTAAAGTACCTACAAAAACTTCACGAGCTGCAAATGAGGTTATTAATGCAATACCAATTTTCCAGTCATAACCCAAAGGTTTTATAGCTGGTTCTATAGATTTACCCAACATACCAATGTACGATTTCTCTAATTTGGTTGATGCTATTCTTTGCTGAATCTCTTCTTGATTTAAATTCTGATTTTCAACTTTGGCAATTACAGTTTGTTCTGCATTCTTAAACTCATCACCTCCATTAGAAGCCAAAAACCAAAGAATAACAGACAATGCTAATATTATTTTACCAGCGCCAAAAACAAATGCTTTTGTTTTTTCTACAACTTCGTAAAACACATTTTTAAAAGACGGTAATTTATAATTTGGCATTTCTACTACAAAAAATGACCTCGATTTTATTTTTAAGGTTTTATTTAAAATGTATGCTCCTAAAATTGCAGAAGCAAAACCAAGTGCATACAACAGTAATAAAACCAAACCTTGTAAATTAAGAAAACCTAGTATTTTAGTATCAGGAATAATAAGTGCTATCAAAATTGCGTAAACTGGTAAACGTGCAGAACAAGTAGTAAAGGGTGTAACTAAAATTGTAATTAAACGCTCTTTCCAACTAGAAATAGTTCTTGTAGCCATAATCGCAGGTATAGCACAAGCAGTACCAGAAATTAACGGAATTACACTTTTACCATTCATACCAAATCGTCTCATGATTTTATCCATTAAAAACACAACTCGACTCATGTAACCAGTTTCTTCTAAAATGGCTACAAATAGAAATAATATGGCTATTTGTGGAATAAAAATTACAACTCCTCCAATTCCAGGAATAATACCTTCTGATAATAAGTCTGTAAAAACGCCTTCAGGCAAACTATTTCTAGTAAAATTTGACAATTCTGCAAATATACCGTCAATAAAATCCATTGGTACAGATGCTATATCAAATATAGATTGAAAAATGATAAGTAAAATCACAAAGAAAATAGCATAACCAAAAATCTTGTGAGTAAAGATTTTATCTAACCTGCTTCGTAAATCTTTTGCTTTAGATTTATCTACAATGTAGGTTTTCTTTAAAATTTTATTTATTTCTTGATATCTGTAAATCGTTTCTTTATGCTGATATTTCTTTAATTTAGGTACATCTTGTTTAAATGCTAAAAGCTTTTCTTTTTCTTCTTTGGTAATGGTATCTGGATAATTATTTTGAGTAACCATTAACCACAATTCATACAAAGAGTAATTAGGACTTATTTTTTTAAGATTCTCAAAATAATCTGGATCTATCTTAGAGTTAATACCACATAAAGGTGATGCTTTAGCTGCAACATGACAACGAATTATAGCCTCTTTAACCTCTTTAATACCTTCATTTTTTCTTGCACTTATTAAAACAACCTCTGTATTAAGTTCTTTTTTTAATAATGACAAATCAATAGAAATACCTTTTCTGGTCATTTGATCTACCATATTAATGGCTAATACTGTTGGTATTTCTAAATCTTTAATCTGAGAAAAAAGCAAAAGATTTCGTTTTAAATTTTCTACATCTGCAACTACTAAAATTACATCTGGAGATTCTTTAATGTCTTTTTTAAGTAAGGTTTTTAAAACAATACTTTCATCTAAAGAAGTAGGGTTTATACTATAGGTTCCTGGTAAATCTGTAATAATCGCATTCTGAGTAGCAGAGAGTTTACTTTTACCTAGCTTTTTATCTACAGTAACTCCTGGGTAATTCCCAACTTTTTGATTTAAACCTGTAAGTTGATTAAATAAAGAGGTTTTACCTGTATTTGGATTACCAATTAAAGCAATTTTTATATCGTTTTTAGACATTAAATTTCGCTTTTAAGAATTTGAATAATAGCTGCAGTTTCTTTTCTAATAGCCAAATGGCTACCATTTACACAAATATAAATAGGATCTTTTAGCGGTGCTTGTTGTATTAATTCTACTTCTGCACCAGGCAAACAACCCATTTCTAATAATTTTAAAGGTATTACATCTAGAGACTCTTCAGAAATATATCCTATTTCACCAATACGTAAAGTGGCTATTGTGTTCAAATTTTTTAATTTGGTTAGCAAAGATAATACTTTAGAATGATTCTAAACAAGTTATTTGCGTTCATATTCTTCTTTTAACAAAACCATATCGTCTTTCAACTTTTGCATGTCTTCTTTGTTAGTTCCATCATAATAACCACGTATGCGTCTTTCTTTATCTATTAAGACAAATTGCTCTGTATGTATAAAGTCATCCTCACCTCCATCACCATCTTCAATAACAGCAAAATAACTTTTTCTGGCTAGGTCATAAATGTGTTTTTTAGCACCTGTGGTTACATTCCATTTACCATCAATAACCCCCTTATTTTTAGCATACTCTTTTAATACAGGAACACTATCCATAACTGGAGTAACAGAATGACTTAGAAACATAATATCATTATCATCTTTATAATATTCTTGAAGCTCGTTCATATTATAAGCCATAGCTACACAGATATTGGTGCATCTTGTAAAAAAGAAATCAGCAATGTAAATTTTATCTTTATAGTTTTTCTGAGTTATGGTTTCGCCATTTTGATTTATTAACTCAAAATTTGCAATGGTATGATCTTTTGTAATATGCTTAATAGATTCATGCACCAAACTTGGGTTTACATCTGAAGGACTATATACTTTTAACTTCTTATCTACTTTTAACAAGTGATAAAATACAGGTACAGTTACTGCTGAAAAAACAACTAAAAATATTAGTGTAGCCTTACTTTTCTTAAAAAATTTTACATCCATAAAAAGCGTCTATTTTGCAAATTTACGGCTTAATAAAATGCTATAAAAGCGGTCTCATCTTTATTAAACCTAAAAGAGTGTTAATTTACTTTATCAACATTTAACTTTACTTTTTAAACTCTCTTTAATAATGTACCTTTGTTGGTTATACAAACAAGCGTTATTACTGAATGGAAATATTAATTAAAGCATCACAATTTATTTTAAGTTTATCTTTATTAATTGTTTTGCACGAATTAGGGCACTTTATCCCTGCAAAATTGTTTAAAACAAGAGTAGAAAAATTCTATTTATTCTTCGATTATAAGTTTTCTCTTTTAAAGAAAAAAGTTGGTGAAACTGTTTATGGCATTGGTTGGATTCCTTTAGGAGGTTATGTAAAAATTTCTGGAATGATTGATGAAAGCATGGATACTGAGCAAATGAAACAACCTGCTCAGCCTTGGGAGTTTAGATCAAAACCAGCTTGGCAGCGTTTAATTATTATGTTGGGTGGAGTTTTTGTAAACTTTGTGCTTGGTATTTTTATCTACATTATGTTAATGTATTCTTATGGAGAACGGTATTTACCAAATGATAATTTAAAAGATGGTGTTTGGGTACAAGATTCATTAGCTATGAATTTAGGATTACAAACAGGTGATAAAATATTATCTGTAGACGGACAAAAAGTAAAGAAGTTCTCTGGTCTTTCTTTAGAATTTATTAATGGTAATAATTTTGAAATTGAAAGAGAAGGCAAAATAATTGACAAGAAAATTCCTACTGATTTTATTTCTCAATTAATGGATAGAGGAAAAGATGCTGGCCCATTTATATATCCTCGTTTTCCTTTTGTAATTGGTAAAATCTCTGAAGACTCACCAAATGTTGGTTCTGCTTTACAAGAAAAAGACATTGTTACCAGCGTAAATGGAACTCTTTTAAAGTATTATGATGAAGCTGAAAATGTATTATCAAAATACAAAGGTCAAGAGGTTACTGCAACAGTAATAAGAGAAAAACAAGAAAAAGAAATTACGCTTAAAATCACAAATGAAGGTAAATTAGGGGTTGTTTTTACAACACTGCCTTTATCAGATTTAGAGAAATTAGGGTATTATGACCTAGCCAATATAGAATATAGTTTTGCTGAAGCTATACCTGCAGGTTGGAATAAATCTTGGAAAACTTTAACAGATTATGTAAAACAATTAAAAAAGATTTTTAACCCAAGTACAGGAGCTTACAAAGGCTTAGGAGGATTTATTTCTATTGGAAGTATTTTTCCTGATGAATGGAGTGCAGAATCTTTCTGGAATATAACTGCTTTCTTATCTATTATGTTAGGGTTCATGAACTTATTACCTATACCTGCTTTAGATGGTGGTCATGTAGTGTTTACACTTTGGGAAATGATTACAGGAAAAAAACCAGGAGATAAATTCTTAGAATATGCGCAATTAGTAGGTTTTGTTTTACTTATTGCACTTTTATTATTTGCAAATGGGAATGATATATTTAGACTTTTAAAATAATATTACAACACATATATTAAAAAAGCCTCGCAAACTGCGAGGCTTTTTTTTTTAAACTCTTAGAGACCTATTAATAAAAGAAAAGTACGTGTAATTTGTATTACACTTATCACAAGCGTAACTTTTTGTGCCTGGAATTAACTTTACTGTTAGTTTTCGCCTCATTCTGTGCCTAGACACAGATTTACATCTTGGACAGGCTTTCATTGATTTGGTAATTTTAGTTAGCGTTAACCAAATGTACTAAAAATCAGATAGATATAGCTATAATTCTTAAATTATTAAATTATTTAGAAATTGCTTTCTCATTTTTCCAATCAATCCACTTTTGACCTTTTACTCTTCTCATGATAGTATCTATAGTTCTCATAATAAAAACATTATACAGAGCTTTTCCTAAATTTTTTGGATTTCTAGCAATTGCTCTTAGACTCATAGAAAAACCTGGAGTAATATATTTCATGTAATGCCAATAACCTTCAGGCATATACAATACTTGGCCATGCTCTAAATAAGTAGTATATCCTTTGGCTTTTTTAAGATTTGGCCATTTCTCAAAATCGGGATTCGAAAAATTAATATCTTCTCTTGTAATTAACGAGTATGGTATTTTATATAAGTGCTTATTTTGCTTTTGATCAAAGAGAATTACTTCCTTTTTACCTTCAAAATGAAAGTGAAAAATATTAGCTAAATCAATATCATAATGCATAAATGTATAAGAATCTGTACCTCCAAAAAATAACATTGGTAGTCCTTTCATTAACCGCAAACCAAAATCAGGAAACTTGTAATCCTTTTGTAATACAGGCACCTCTTTTAACACATTCCATAAAAATATTCTAAATTTTGTAGGCTTACTTTTAAGTAAATCTACATATTCAGACATTTTCATTTTTGCATGTGGCTCATTAAAACCGTCTTTAAAATCTACAGGTCTGTCATCATATAAAGGCACAATTTTATCACCAGCAACCTCTTTCATATAGTCTAAAGACCACTTAGAAAAAGCTGGCCAATCTTCAATAAATCTTTCTATCACCACTGGTTTTTGTGGCTTAAAATAATTTTTAAGAAAGTCTTCTTTTGTTATTGTTTGTACTCTATCTATTTGAGATAAGTTTAAACTCATACTTCATTTAATTGATTTGCAAAGTTAAGAAATCGTTAGGAAAAGTTTATAAAGAAAAATAGACCATTAACTTTTAATAAAGTTGATGGTCTATATTATGTTTTACTAATTAAACTAAATTTAGAAATTATAACGCAATCCAAATAAAATATTACTTGGAGGCATTGGCACAAAGCCACTTTCTATATATTCAGCATCAAAAATATTATTTGCTGTAATTGTAAAGCTTACTTTGTTTACATCTAAAATAATTGAAGCGTCCCAAACATTGTAACTCTGACCTGTAGTTCTTTCTGCATGCTTGTACATGATATTTTGTCTCACATTCTTGAAGAAAGAAGTAGATAGTTGTGTGATAAATTGATGTCTTAACGTATTTAATGAATAACGAGATAAATCTGTATTCTGATCTATAATATCATCCTCTAAATAAGAATAACCCACTTTTAAACTTTGATTAAAATCATTTAATTTAAATAAATAAGTGGCATCAAACTCTAAACCTTTTGTATTTACTTCTGCAATATTGGTAGCTGTAAATACACCTGTTGCAGTATCTGGCCTTATATAATCTATTAAATTATCTGAATCTCTATTAAAAACTGCAAATGATGCAAAAAAGTTACTGCTATTAAACTTTACACCTACTTCTTGAGCAAATGCACTTTCTGGTTCTAAATCTGGATTACCTGAAGTTGCAGGATCTGAATAATACAAATCTGTATAAGTTGGCACTCTATACGTATATCCTACATTACCATAAGCTTTGAAATTATCTGAAAGTTGAATTCCTAAATCTAAACCAGGAAAAGCGTTGAAATCAAAATCTGAAAAATAAGTTACAGCAACTCCTGGAGTTACATCTATATTATCTCCAATTTTAAACCTGTGTTCTAAAAAGAAATTAGCTAAAGTTCTGTTTCTATCTCCTAAATTATTACTACTTATAGAAAAACGAGAAACATCTATTCCAAAACCAGTAATACCTAAGCTAGATGTATAAGAAACATTTGTTTCTACACCTATTTTATTAGTAATGTGTAAATTTCTAAAAAAATCTGGATCATCTCTTTTTAATAAAAATATATCTTGACCTCTTCTCCAATAAATTCTAGGTTTAATTTTAAAATTACCTGTATTGAAAGTTGTAGAAAAACCAACTAAACTATTTTGAGTTTCTTCATACTCATTCCAAGCAGGATTAGTCGTATAAAAATTTTCTGCACCGAATTTCTTATCGAAAAAAGTAGCAATCATTTCAATTGGCTGTTTGTTTTTATTAAAAACACCCTTTAGAAAATAATTGTAGTTGTTATAATCTGAGTTATTTCTGTAACCATCAGAAGTTAAAGCACCAACATGTGCAATAAAAGACGAATTCTTAAACTCTTTACCCACAGTTATAGAACCATTTAATTGCCCAAAAGAACCTGCTTCTACATTTGCAGAAACTGTGTTTTCTAAATCCTTTTTAGTAACAATATTAATAGCACCTGTAAATGCATTCTGCCCAAAAACTCTGGCAGCAGGTCCTTTAATAATTTCTATTCTCTCTATAACTTCTATTGGTAAAGCAGCATTCATAGTATGATGCCCAGTTTGTGCATCATCCATCTTAATACCATCAATTAACAATAAGGTTTGATCAAAACCACCACCTCTAATGTATAAATCTGCTTGGCTACCTGCAGTACCTCTTCTTCTAATATCTACACCTGCTACTAATTGTAAAAGATCTGCAACATTGGTTGCTGCACTATTTGCAATATCTTTACTTGTAACAATGTTTATGGTTCTAGAGTTTTCTTTAAAAGGTAAATCTATTCTAGTTGATGTTATTACAACTTCCTTTAAAGTATCATTTTGTACAGTATTCGATTGTGCCTTTATAGTTGTAACACTTAATAGCACTGCAATTAATAATGTAATTTTAATTTTCATAAATAGTGATTTAAATAGACTGCAAAAGTCGTAACTTTATAAGCGCAAAAAATAGTCCGGTTTTTAAATGGCAAGTAGTCCACTTTTATCAATAATTCAAAAAAACATCAATTTTGATAAATTTAAAACGCAAGCAGTTTACATTCAGGCTGCTCAAAATTTTATTGGCCTATTTCAAAGAAAAATCATTCTAGAAAAAACAAAATTACCAGGAACAAGAGCACTAGCTAAAACTTTAGAAATACACAGAAACACTGCTGTTGCCATTTATGATGAGTTAGCTTCACAAGGCTGGGTAGACATAAAACCTAATAAAGGAACGTTTGTATCTGTTAGAAAAACATCTTCTAATAACAAAAAGAGTAAGACCAATTTTTCTACAAAATCTACGATTTCTGAAAGTACTGGATTCCATTTTCAAAAATCGTTTCATTTAGCATCAACAGTGCAATCTACAGAAGCAAAATACTCTGTAAATGATGGTAAGCCAGACTTACGTTTGCATCCTGTAAATCAATTTACGAGATGGTATAGTGCAGCCATGAAGCGCAAAACTTTAATTCAAAAATGGAACAGACCACAAGAGGCTTCTCTTTCTATGTTTCAAACACAACTATGTAATTACTTAAATGCTACAAGAGGTTTACATGTAAGTCCAAAAAATTTAATTAGCACTAGAAGTACTGAAATGAGTTTGTACATTGTGTCTCAGCTTCTTATTCAAAAAGATGATGTTGTTTTGGTAGGCAATTTAAGTAATTATGCATCAAACATGATTTTTCAGCAAGTAGGTGCACAGCTTATTACGATACCAGTTGATGAGGAAGGTTTAGATGTAGAGTTTATCAGAAAAAATTTTATTAAAAGTAGCATTAGGTGTGTTTATGTTTGTGCTCACAGAGATTACCCAACAACCACTACCTTAAGCTCTGAAAGAAGAAAAGCTTTATTAAAATTAGCCAAAGAATTTGGATTTGCTATTATTGAAGATGATTTTGATTATGATTTTCAATTTGATGGTCCACCCTCTTTACCAATGGCAAATTCAGACGAAAATGGAATGGTAATTTACTTGGGTAAACTTGGCCAATCTTTGTTTCCTAGCTTTCAAACAGGCTTTGTAATTGCTCCAGAAAATTTAATTCAGGAAGCTAAAAACTATCTTTATTTATTAGATGAACAAGGAGATCTTATACAGCAACAAATGCTATCTGAACTTATTAATGAAGGTGAAATTTATAGAATGATGCAAAAAAATATTGTAATCTATAAGGAACGTAGAGATTATTTACATCAACTACTTACTCATAAATTTAAGAAAATTGCTACTTGGAAAATTCCTGATGGTGGACTTGCAATTTGGTTAACTTTTACACCAACAATTTCTCTTGTAAAATTGGCTGAGCAAGCAGAACAAAACAATTTATTTTTACCTAAAACTATCCTCTATCAGAATAAAAGTACATGTGCTATTCGCTTTGGCTTTGGACATTTAAACAAAGAAGAATTAGAAATTGTCATCTTAAAATTAAAAGAAGCTTATAAAAATGTAGTAGGGAATATTTTAGTTGATTAAACACTAAAAAATTAAAAGAAAAGTTTTAATTTGCGTTTATGCAAGCTACAGATCATCTTACCTTTTTTAAACCAGAACAATCTTTACACGAAGGTGCTTTACTTATTGATACAGGAATATCTGCAGGTTTCCCTTCAACAACAGAAGATATTGTTGGTGAAAAGATTTCTTTAGATGATACACTTGTTAGAAACAAAGACACCACTTTTTATGCAAAAGTAAGAGGCCAATCTATGATTAACGCTGGTTTAAATCATGATGATTTACTAGTTATTGATAGAAGTTTAGAACCTGCAGACAAAAAAATTGCAGTTTGTTATATTGATGGCGAGTTTACTGTAAAGCGTTTACGTGTTCAAAACAATGAAATCTGGCTTCAACCAGAAAATCCTAATTACCCAATTATAAACATTACTGAAGACAATGATTTTATGATTTGGGGCATTGTAACCAACGTTATTAAAAAGGTTTAATTTACCGTTTTAAAATATTTTATTATTGTTTTTCGATAATTTTTATATATTTGCATTGTTATAATGTATGAAATGAAAACAACTAATAAATTAAAAATAGCATCTTACTTTTTAAAATTTTTAATGAGCATTCAAATAATTATATGTCTAGGTCTCATTTTTGTCTATTTCCATTCTATGACTGCTCCTGAAAATTATAATAGTTTAACGATTAACACAAATAGAGATCTCATCTTTAATTTTGATGTAAATGAAATCCCTAAAACATATGATGATTGGAAAGAAACAAATCAGCTTTATCATTTTAATTTATTAAATAATTATTCTAAAGCTTATGTTATTTGGTCTAAGGTGATAATGTTTACAGGTTTCTTCTTTATACTTTTCCTTTTAAACAAATTATTGAAAAACACTGAAAGTTTTAACTTCTTTTTTGAAAAAAATATTAAAATTATAAATAATATTATTTATTTAATTATAACCTTATTTATTTTAAATTTCCTTCTAAAAGGATTCACAATAAAACCTTTATTAATGGCTTTTGATAATAACACATCGCATTTTTTAACGAAAAGAAGTGCCTCTTTAAATTTTGTATTTTATTATCCTTTAGCAATAATATTCTTTTCTATTTTAAAAGTAGTTTTCAAACGAGGACAAGAATTAAAACAAGAAAACGATTTAACAATATAATATGGCAATTATTGTAAATTTAGATGTAATGCTTGCCAAACGCAAAATGCGAAGTAAGGAGTTGGCTGAAACAATAGGTATTACTACTGCAAATTTATCTGTTTTAAAGTCTGGTAAAGCTAAGGCTGTACGTTTTTCCACTCTAGAAGCGATTTGTAAAGCGTTAGATTGTCAGCCAGCAGATATTTTAAATTATCAAGAAGATTAAAACATAAAAAAACTCCGAATTTTCATTCGGAGTTTTTAACTAATTTTAATAGTAATCTATCTATTTTTAGGCTCATCCATGTTCATGTACATGAAATCTGCATCTGTATTTTCTTCACCTAGTAAATACTTACTAAAGTGATCTGCTCTTAGCCAAAAAGAGTATTCTGTCATTCTTCCAAAACCATGTCTTTGGCCTGGCATTATCATAAATTTAAAACGTTTTTTAGCTTTAATTAATTCATTTGCCATTCTAATAGTTCCTGCAGGATGTACGTTATTATCCATATCTCCATGAATCAACATTAAGTGTCCTTTTAAATTTTTAGCTAAAGATTGGTTATCGTCAATTTTGTATTTATGAGAAACTTTACCCTTTTCATCTATTTCTTCTTTTACTCCATGATGAGTTTCACTCCACCAAGAATTGTATACGTTATTATCATGATTTCCTGCAGAAGAAACTGCTGCTTTAAAGAAATCTGGATACACTAACATTGCAGCTGTAGACATAAAACCACCTCCTGAATGACCATAAATACCAACTTTTTCGATATCTATATAATCATGTCTGTTAGCCAATTGCTGTGCAACATATTTTTTATCAGCCAAACCATAATCACGTAAATTACCATAACCATAATTATGATACCATTTAGATCTGTCTGGATGACCTCCTCTATTACCCAATGTAATCACTACAAAACCAACTTGAGCCATTCTGTCTAAACGATCCATTCTATAAGAAAAAGATTTGTTTACGGCTTCTGTTTGTGGGCCAGGATAAACGTATTCTAATAACGGATATACTTTTGTAGTATCCATATCAAAAGGCTTATACATTACACCATAAATATCTGTAATACCATCATCTGCTTTTACTTTAAAAGGTTCAGGAAATTTATAACCCGAAGCAAATAATTGTGATAAATCTGCTGTTTCTAAATCCATTACTTTACGTCCATTAGAATCTCTAACTTCAGATTTTGGTACAGTATTTACTCTTGAGTAATTACTAACAAAGTATTGATTTGAATCTGACATGCTTGTACGTTTTGTAAAGTTACCAGGATCTAAAGTTCTCATTCCAGAACCATTTAAATTGATTTTATACGTATGTAAATAATAAGGATCTTGTTCTTTGTTTACACCATTTGCAGTAAAAAATAATGTTCTGCTTTTTTCATCTAAACCTGCAAAACCATCTACATGATAATCACCTTCTGTAATTTGGTTTTTTAAATTACCATCTGCATCATACAAATAAAAATGCGCCCAACCATCTCTTTCTGCCCAATGTAACATCTCTGTTTCATTGTTGAATAAAACTAATGGTCTAGACTCAATGTATGTATTAAATCTTTCTTCAATTAAAGTCTTGTACTCTCCTGTATTTAAATCTGCAACATTAATATCGTACTTTTTACGATCTCTAGAAATTACACTAAAGTATAATTTGCCTTTTTTAGATAATAATAAAGATGGTGTAAACTCATCATCTCTTTGAGATTGTTTTCTTGGTGCTCTAAATACATTTAAACTTTGTTGACGAGTGGAATCTAAAGGAACTGTAATATGAGTTTTAGTTGGAATATCAAAAATCATTAATTGTGATTTGTAATATTCTTGTTCACCTGGCATATGATATTTATATGTTTCTAGAGTAGGTCTTTTTTTACCTGTAGAATTTATTACCCATAAATCTTTAATATGTCTAGAATCTGATTTTTCGAAAACAAACTTTTTAGAATCATGAGACCATGTACCCCAAACTCCTTTTCTTTTGTCTTTATTTTTTTCTACATCTTCATTGTCTTGACCTCTACCTCCCCAAGTATAGCCATAATTCTCTTCACCATCAGTTGTCCATTGATTTTCTACAACAGTAGTATCTTTTTCATCTTTAATAAACTTTTTAAAGTTTACTTTATCCATCCAATAAATGTTATGATTTTTACCATATAAGACAATTGAACTATCAGGAGCAATATTTGCCCAACGTTGCCAAGGCTTTTTCTCTGGCTTTTTAGTATCTATAATAGTTAAGCCATTACTACCTAATTTATATTCTAAATGGTACGTTTTCTTTTCCATTTTAGGCTTTTTCTTTCTAGCCTTTTTGGTTGAGGTAGAATCTTTCTTTTCTTCTTTTTTATCTTCATCTATAACCTCTACCTCTTCTGTAGATGTAACTCTAAAACGAATTGCATTTTCTGCTTCATTAAATTTAAAATTAAATCTCGGTAAATGTTTTGCATCATAAGGATCTTTGGTAATTTCTGTTAACCATTTTGCCATTTTTACATTATCAAATAATGGTTTCTTAGTTTTTTTATCTACATCTACTATGTAGTGATTTGAACCTTCAGAAGTTTTATAAGCATACCAAAAACGGTTTCCTTTTTTTAGCCAATGAGGACTAACAGAGGTAGAATGCACCATTTTAGCTAGGTTTTTTGGCGAATATTTAGCTGCCTGTCTGTAGTTAGGTTTTGGAGTTTCTTGAGCGGATACAGTAACAATAGCAAAAAGAAACACAAAAAATAAAGTAATTTTTTTCATTTGAAGTGTAAGATTAGTTTGAATTATCTATAAAGTTGACCAAAACTATCTAAACTGCAAATTTTTTAAGAAATGTTTGTTAAAATTTTAACAGTTTACCCCTCAGTTTAGGTTCCTTTTTTCAATAAAGAAGCGCTTTAATAATAAAGAGCAATCATTTTCTAAAATACCTGAAGTTACTTTGGTTTTAGGATGTAGCTGCGTTCCTAAATTTACAAAGCCCCTTTTAGGCTCTGAAGCTCCATAAACAATTCTAGCTATTTGAGACCAATAACTTGCGCCTGCACACATTTGACAAGGTTCTAAAGTTACATAAAGAATGCAATCCTTTAAATATTTGCCTCCTAAAAAGTTAGCAGCTGCTGTAAATGCTTGCATTTCTGCATGTGCAGTTACATCGTTTAATGTTTCTGTTAAATTATGAGCTCTTGCAATAATTTGATTATTTAATACAATAACAGCACCTACAGGAATTTCTCCTTTATCAAAAGCAATTTCTGCTTCCTGATAGGCTTTTTTCATAAAATAAATATCATCAAAAGGCTGAATCATGTTTTTGGATCTAAAAACTCAATATTACAAAATTTGATATTGTATTTTTGTAAACTAATGAAAAACTTGTTAGCCAACATATCAAATCCTTCAGATTTAAGAAAACTGAATTCGAGTGAGCTTCCAGAACTTGCCAAAGATCTGAGAGCATTTATTATTGATATTGTTGCTACTAAAGAAGGTCATTTGGGTGCAAGTTTAGGAGTTGTAGAGCTTACAATTGCATTACACTATTTGTTTGACACACCTAATGATTTACTGGTTTGGGATGTAGGTCATCAAGCCTATGGTCATAAAATATTAACTGATAGAAAAAGTGTTTTTCATACCAATAGACAATTTAATGGAATTGCTGGTTTTCCTTCGAGACAAGAAAGTAATTTTGATACTTTTGGAGTTGGGCACTCTTCTACTTCTATTTCTGCTGCTCTTGGTATGGCTATAGCCTCGAATTTAAAAGGGGAAACAGAAAAACATCATATTGCTGTTATTGGTGACGCCTCTATTGCTAGTGGAATGGCTTTTGAAGCTCTGAACCATGCAGGTGTTTCTAAGGCAAATATTCTAATTATTTTAAATGACAATGCAATTGGCATAGACCCTTCTGTAGGTGCTTTAAAAGAGTATTTAACTCGAGTAAAATCAGACAAAAAACTAGCAGCTCAGAACAACATTATTAAAGCTTTAAATTTCGATTATTCAGGTCCTGTAGATGGTCATAATTTACCAAAATTATTATCTGAATTAGAACGATTAAAAAAAGTTAAAGGACCGAAGTTTTTACATGTTATCACCACAAAAGGCAAGGGTTTGCAGAAAGCTGAAGAAGATCAAATTACTTATCATGCTCCTGGAAAATTCGATAAAATTTCCGGTGAACGCTTAAAGAAAGAAAAAAGTTTATATACAAAATACCAAGATGTATTTGGTAAAACTGTTTTAGAACTAGCTAAGAAAAATAAAAATATTGTAGCAATTACACCTGCAATGTTAACTGGTAGTTCTTTAAAATTGATGATGCAAGAAATACCCAACAGAACTTTTGATGTTGGTATTGCAGAGCAACATGCAGTTACTCTTGCAGCAGGTATGGCTACCCAAGGTTTGGTACCATTTTGTAATATTTATTCAACTTTTTTACAAAGAGCTTACGATCAGGTAATACACGATGTTGCCTTGCAGAATTTACCTGTAATATTTTGTTTGGATAGAGCTGGTTTGGTTGGTGAAGATGGTGCAACACATCATGGAGTTTTCGACATTGCTTATTTAAGGTGTATACCCAACCTTATAATTTTTGCTCCAAGAAACGAAATTGAATTACGTAACATATTATATACTGCCCAATTAGGTTTAGAAAAACCAATTGCTATAAGGTACCCAAGAGGTTATGGGAAAAATAAAGATTGGCAACAACCTTTTTCTAAGATTGAAATTGGGAAAGCTGTTACTTTAAAGCAAGGTGATGAAATTGCCATTCTTTCTATTGGAACAATAAGTGATAGTGTAAATCAGGCTATAGATTTAGCTCAAAATAAAAAGTCTTTAGCACATTTTGATATGCGATTTGTAAAACCCCTTGATGAGGAATTGTTACATCATATTTTTAGTAATTTCTCTAAAATAATTACTGTAGAAGATGGAACAATTACAGGAGGTTTTGGTTCTTCAATAGTAGAATATGCAACTAAAAATAACTTTAAAAATGATATACAAATAGTTGGTGTTCCTGATGAATTTATAACTCATGGAAGTATTTTAGAACTACAAAAAGAAGTTGGTTTAGATAGTAATTCGTTGGCTGAACTTTTCTCCCAAACATAAAAAAAGGCACTGTAAACAGTGCCTTTTTTTATGAATTATTCTTATTATTATTGAATGATAATTTTCTTTGAAGTTCGTACTCCATTTTCATCAATAAGATTTAAAATATACATGCCTGCATTTAAAGAAATACTCATTTGTTTTTCTTTCTGAGAACTAAAATCTACTGTTGAGTTGTAAGCCTCTCTTCCAGAAACATCATATATTTTTACTTCTGTTTTTGCAAAACTATCTCCAGCATAAATGGTGAAATTACCATCTGAAACTGTTGGATAAACTGCAAACAACTCTTTATTATCTATTACATCTTGCACAGAAGCTGTTGCTGCATTTATATTTTTTATAGCCCAACCATATGCATTTACTCCTGCATCAGCTACTAATCTAAATCTAAACACTACTGTTTGCCCAGCAACCAATCCTTTATCAATTAAATTAATAGTTTGTGTTTTGAATAGGTTATCAGTATACACTGCAAAAGTATCATTATAAGTGCTTAACCAATCTGAATATCTTCTTGCATCATACTTATCTAGAGTTACCCAGTTTTGTAAATCTGTAGAAGCTTCTATAGTTACATAGTCGTAAAAAGAAGTTAAATCTGCTAAATTATCTGTGTATGGTTCTACAATTGCAACATCTGTATATGTTAATGTGTTACTACCTTGAGAAATAATTAATGGCTTCTTTAAAATAGTTGTGTAGGTTTTGTTTGCTACATATGGGTGTTCTGCCGAATTTAACACATCATCTGTAAAATACAGAGCATTATCGATCTTAAAACCACCATCTGTATAGATATCTGCCTCTTGAAACTGTGCAATATTTACGTTTGAAGCTGGAGCATCAAAATCAATAATATTTACAAATTCTTCTGTTATACCAGTTTCTAAACCAACATTGTCATCAAAAAGTTGCACTCCAATTTTATGAGTTCCTTCTGATAAGGCTGCAGTTTCGAAAGTGTAAGTTACGCCTGTAGTATAATCTTGAATTACTTGATCTACTTCTACATCATCTACAAAGAACTTAGCTCTGGTTACATCTTCTACAGTTGCATTATATTCTACTATTGTGCTAGAATTGTCAATTCCCTTTTGTCTTAAGGCAACATCTGGAGCTACTAAATAAGCTGGTAATGAATAATCTGCTAGTTCTGATACTGTTGCAGACCAAACTCCTCTACCATAAGTAGAAATTACTACTTGATCATTTACAACTCTAAGGTCATAAGTAGCAACTGGTATAAAACCTTCAACCATATTCCAAGTTGTACCACCATCTAAGGTTTCTACAATACCTATATCTGTACCTGCCCAAATTACATTTTCATCAAAAGGCATTTCTAAAACACAATGCACAGCTACATCTGGAAAACCTCTTTGTTCTCTGCTTGCGTAACCAGAAATATCTGTCCAACTCTGACCTAAATCATCTGTTTTTAAAATTTTAGCAGCACCTTGAGATGCAAAAGATACATAAGCTCTGTTTGCCTCTATATAAGAAGGTGCAATACCTGTAATGAATAAATTTTGATCTCCATTTGGATTATCATAAACGCCTGTGGCATTAAATGTTTGACCATTATCTTGTGAAACATGCATTACATAAGAACCACTTTCTGTCATTGCAGCTCCTGCCCAAACAATATTAGGGTTTGCAGTAGATGCTTCTACGTTTAAAGCACTAGATGCACTTGGTGTAAAGTTGTTAAGAATACTACTCAATCTCCATAAACCACCAAAATCTGTAGATCTCCAAACTCCATTTGTAGAAATTGCAAACACTACATTTGGGTTGTTATCTACATTAGATAATTTAGAGTAAAATGGTGATAAACTTCCATTTCCTGAATCATCAAAGCTGGTTAATGCTCCACTATAATCTATATATCTACCAATATTACCATAGTTTTGGGAAGCAACAATAAAGTTGCCTGGTTTGTTGTAATGCCAAACAGCTTCAAAACCATCACCTCCTAATATTTTTTGATATGATTTTGTGATGCTTGAGTCATCTCCAGAAGAAATCCATGAACCATTATCTTGGGCTCCTGCAATATAATTATCTTCTCCATTTTGCTTTGTAGCTGCATAGAATTGTGTACTGTTTTTACCTGCTGCAGTTGCAGACCAAGAACCATCTACAGCTCCAGGATTTGTTGAATATGCAGTACTATACACACCACCATCATTGGCCAATAAAATTCTAAATTCTTGATTGCTACCAAGAATATAACCCATTCCATGTTGATCTACGTGAACTTCATCATTTATTTGAGAACTATCATAACCAGAAGCTATAGACTGAAAAGAAAAATCTGTTCCAGAAACTGTTACTTTAAATACAGCAACACCACCTACATAAAATGTATTCACATCATATGGATGAGCCATAATAATATTATCATACCAACCTTGACCTGTAACTAAATTTGCATTAGGACTTGTGGTTGTTAATTTAGTATATGTTGCTCCTTTATCATCAGACACATAAAAATCTGTATTGGTATAAGTACCTCCACTTCCAGAATATACACTTAAATACACATAGTCGCTATCTGCTGCAGAAACTGCCAATTCAAAACGAGAATGGTTACCATTATAATTTGCTCTATCAAAAGATGTAGACCATGTTAAACCACCATCTATACTTTTTACAATTCCGAAATTACCTACAGAACCATATTGAATATTAAAATCTGTTGGATCTGAATCTAAATCTTGAACAGTTCCAGAAGAATTATACGTTTGAGACCAACTAGAACCACCATCTGTAGTTCTATAAATTCCGCTTGTTGTACCTACTAGAACATTGTCTTTATCTGTTGGGTTAATGATAATTCTACCAACATCACCAAAATTAGCTGTGTTTGGTAAATTCGTCCAAGTTGAACCACCATCTGTTGTTTTGTACACTCCAGAACCACCAATAGCACCTAAGTTTCCATAAGGTTCTCCTGTACCAACATATAATGTATTTTTATCTTGTGGACTAATTACTATTGTTGATGTAGCTAGATTAGGAATAGTACTATCTGTAATGTTTGTAAAAGTTGTACCTGCATCTTCTGTAAGCCAAACTCCACCACCAACTGTACCAAAAAACCATCTATTTTCATCTGTAGGATCTACAGCTATACCTCTTGTTCTACCAGGTACGTTTGCTGGCCCTCTTTCTGTAAATACTGCAGAAATATCTTTTGCACTAGAGCTAGGTATTCTTCGTTTTTGAGCTTTTTTAAATTCTTCAATTAAATAACCATTTTTGTAAGTAGATTTTTTAGCATCAATAGGTTTTCTAATCTCCCTTTGATAATCTGCCATGAACTCAATACCTTTTTTAAGTCTTGTATTTGGACTTTTCTTCGTCTTTTTCTCATTAATAACTTCAATCTCAATTTCTGTTGAAGCTTTAGTTTCTTGCTCTTTTTCACTATTACAAGAAACAGATAGCACACTTAATAGTGCCAGTAAAAGGTAATTAACTTTTTTCATTTATTTTATTTCTATTATTATACTATTCTCTTTACTAAGTTTATTATTATCAAGTAAAATATCATCATTGTCTTTTTTAATCATACCAACATGAAGATATCCTATTAATTGATTATTTGAGTGCCAAATCAATTTTGTTCCTTCGAATTTACCAGACTTTACTACCTTTTTATCTGATGCATTGAGCACCTTATAATCGATAATTTTTCTAGAAGTTAAATCGTTTTTATAACTAGTAATTAGTAGATAGGTTTTGTTGTTATTGTAATTCTGTTCTACAATCATGTTATCGTTAGCAGTTTCTATAATTTGCTCTGAATCAGCAGTTAATTTCTTGCATTTACAAGATGTTAAAAAACATAATAACAGTAGTAATTTAAGGGGTAAACTTACTCTTCTTAGCATATTTTGTTGCGTATTTGATATTTCTAGTAAAAATAAAGCTAAATAATTAAAACTAAATCAAGATAGCTGTTAATTTTTTAAGATTTTCGAATCTGAAGAATACGTTTTTATAAGATGTTTTTATAAACAAAAAAAGGAGGCTAAATTGCCTCCTTTTTTTGTTTATAACATTAAGTATTATCTAGGTATATCATCCATAGAAATTTTTCTATCAATAGTATATTTAGCATATTTAATTTTATTCTTCTTTTTGTAGGAAAGTACAACTTCATTTGGTTGCAATTCAAATGGAAATTCTACATTCTCAATTAAAGTTAATTCTTTATTGATACTTCCAGAAATACTAAATGAATCTTCATTAACTTCAGAAGGTATAATTTGATTTCTAAAATAAATAGCCAATAGCTCATACTTAGTAGTATCAAATTCATTAAAATTCAAATTTACCTGAATATAAGTATCCTCATCTGCAATTGCTGGTGGAATTTCTTTAAAAACGCCTTCATTTAATTGTAACTCGTTTTCTTTTACTAAGGTAAAATCTTGCGATTTACACCCCATCAAAAGAACAACCAAAAAGCAAGAAAATAAGATTTTCATAGTTTTAGTTTTTTACAAATTTTCTAGAAATAGCCTTATTATCTTGATTTAACTTTACAATGTATACACCTTTACCCAAGCTAGACACATCAATTGATTTTTGATCTAAAGCACCTTTTAATACTTCTTTACCTCTAATATCATAAATAGCAAATTTTGTTTCGTTAGATAATTGAATATCATTAGAACCAAATTGCAATTTAAATTGAGTTGGATTTGGATACATTGCTAAAGTGATATCATCAACTGAGTTATTAGCAACAGATAAAGGACTGTTTAAATCTGCTTGATAAATTCCATTTCCATGAGTACCCATTAATAAAATATTATCTGATGGTCTATACACCAAACCACTTACTACAGGAATACCCATAACACTTGCTCCTTGTAATTCCCAATCTTCAGTTGTAGGATCGTCTGAACTATATAAACCTCTTGCTGTACCCACAAAATAAGTAGTTACTCCATTTACAGAAGCAATGGCTCCTGCCCTTACAGAAAATGCTTCTAAATTACGTTCAACCTCGGTCCAAGTTGGTGTTGCAGCTGTTGCATTGTTTGTAACAAATATATTCCTAATATCATCTCCATAACTTGCATAAGTAACCATTACAATATCTGGGTTTGTTGGGTGTACAGCAATGTCTGATGTATATTGACCATTGTTTGTTTCAACTGGATCTATAACAACTTCATCTGGTGTTATTTTTACCAATGATGTTAAATCTGTAGCATTAATTGGGTCTTGTAAACGAAAGATATTACCTCCTCTACCACCTATAAATAGATAACTGTTTGCAGGATCGTAAGTACCTCTAGTAGTTTCGAAAGTGGTAATTCTTTCTGAGAACTGAGTACTTCCCACTAATGTCCAATCTGTACTGGTTACATTAGGTGCATCATTTGTTCTTATAACACTACCATTACTTGCGTAATAAATTGTTGATGGATTGTCTGGATCCATATGAAAATAAGTAACAAACTGACTTGGATAAGCTTCTCCACCTGTTGTTGGTGTAATGTTTGCTGTAATATTAGTCTGAGTTCCTCTGTACATAGAACCATTTTGTGTTGTTACGTAAGTGGTATAACCAGATGCCAATAAACCTGTTTGTGGCGTTACTGAAACTGCTGCTCCATCTCCACCAAATAAATCTGACATGGAAGAAGCATCTGTGTTACCAGCGTCTAAACCACCTATTGTAGTTCCATTATCTTGTGCACCTCCAATAATAAAGTCATTTCCTGCTTCATTTACCATATTTACATGGTAGTATTGATAGGTTAAATAGTTATTATTTAAGTTTTCCCATTGCACAAAATTAGAGTTGATGTTATTTGTTTTATGAACACCACCATCTGTCCCTGTAAAAAACACATTACTATCTGTTATACTCCAAGTTAATGCATGGATATCTGGATGATGATTTACACCACCTTCATTATATAATGCATAAGTACCTGCACCTCTATAACCACCAATTCTTCTAAAAGTAGCATCTGTAGTGATGTCTGAAATCTTATACACGTTTGTACCACCAATGGTTACAAAGTTTTCATCATCTGGTTTTACAGAAATAACTAAATCATAAGCACCTTGAATAGAGAATGGGTCATTACCATCGCTATCTCCACTAGGATCATCTGGTAATTTACTACTGTAATCTGTCCAAGTAGTAGTTGCAAAATTAAATTGCCATAAATCTGCTTCAGCTACTCTGTTTCCTTCAACATTTCGTTCTCCATTATTATATAAAATGTATAATATATCTTCATTTGATGGGGCTATAGCCATTGTAATTCTATTTGAAGGTGTAAAATCTGCAGAAGTAGGATTTATTTGAAGCCAATTTCCATTTCCTGTAGCTGAAGTATACACACCTCTATTAAAAGTACCTCCTCCATCTAAAGAAGCATACACTCTTCCAGTGCTTGTAATAACAACATCTGTCCATCCAGTATTGTCGTCAGCTAATTCTAACTCTACAACTGGGCCAGCTTCAGCCATTCTGTAAACTTTACCTGCAGTACCCACAAATAATTCACCTGTTGTAGGGTGAACTTCTAAGTCTATTACAAAATCGAAAAAGTTATCAAATACTTGAAAAGTTCCATTTGCAGTTGTCGCTAATTGTTGCCAAGTTAAACCACTGTCTGTAGATTTCCAGATTCCATTACCTAAAAAGCTTTCTTGTAAACCTGCACTATTTCCTCTTAATTCTCCTGTTCCATAATACCAAATGTTCTGAAAACCATCTCTTGGATCTTGAGCAATTGCTGTAACATTATGAATATCATTTAAACCAGAAACTTTGGTCCAAGTATTACCACCATTTGTAGTTCTAAAAACTCCACTACTAACACCACCTGCTAACATTGTGTTACCTGTAGCATCAGAAATATCAATTTTTAAAGCTCTTGTTCTACCTCCTAAGTTAGAAGGACCTCTACTTACAAAATCGTAAGCTGCAGATTTTTTTGAAGCATTTTTTTGTCTTTCAATAAAAGCTGTTTCTAATTCTTTATTCTTCTCTGTTTCTGGGATTAACCCTGTTTTCGGATTCTTTTGCATATCAAACTCATGCAACCATCTAGCTTCAGTATCTTCAGCTTTCTCAGCTAAAGTTTTCTTCTTTTTCTTAGGTAATTTAGATTCATCATTGTTGTTAACGTTACAAGATAAAACGAAGCTCATTGTAAAAACAACAAGCATTAAATTGTAGATTTTTTTCATTTGTTTATTTTAAAATATATTTCCAAAAATTTTTCTTCGAAGTCTTATTGCATAACTATCAGACATCCTAGAAACGTATGTACAAACTGCCATTATTCTATCATATTGACTATCAGATTGACTAACGTATTCTTGAGGCATTAAATTTACTAATAAGTTATCATAATTACTATTATTGTTATTATAATTATTATTAATGGCAGTTATAAAAACATCTAATAAATCGCCTATAATTCTATAACCTGCAACTTCCTTTTCTAAAACCTCTTTACTTTTATAGATCTTATCGATACTTATTTTAATTATGTCGTTAATTTGAGCCTCATACTTACACTTGTCTAATAAAGAATTTTTAAAATCACCATTTAAAATTGCCTCTTCATTCTTTAAAAAGATAGTTACAGCTTCATCAATTAAGGCATTAATTGCAATTGCTCTTAAATAGGCTGTTCTGTCTTTGGTATGTTGCAAGGCATAATATTTATCTCTGTTGATGCCATGAATTAATTTAGACATGTATTCTAAAGCATAATCTTCATCAATTAAACCTAGGTTGATACCATCTTCAAAATCGATAATCGTATAGCAAATATCATCTGCAGCTTCTACCAAATAAGCTAATGGATGCCTGTAAAAAGAATTGGCCTCTGTATTTTTAGGTTTCATACCTAATTCTGAAACAACATCTAAAAAGGCTTCTTTATCAGATTGAAAGAATCCGTATTTTTTATCTACAATATGATTTGTTGGTTTTTTAGGTAAGCTCTCTTTTGGATATTTTAAGAATGCTCCTAAAGTTGCATAACACAAGCGTAAACCTCCAGAAATACCTTCTCTAGATTCTGTTAGAATTTTAAATCCGTTTGCATTGCCTTCAAAATCTACTAAATCTTGATATTCTTTATCTGAAAGTTTTGTTTTATAGGTTAATCCTTTACCAGTTTTAAAATATTCTCCAATGGCTTTTTCACCTGAATGCCCAAAAGGAGGATTTCCAATATCGTGTGTAACTGAAGCTGCTGCTACAATTGCTCCAAAATCATTAAAAGTATAACCTAATTCTACTAAGTTTGGATGACGTTCTAACAACACCTTACCTACTCTTCTACCTAAAGTTCTACCAACTACAGATACTTCTAAACTGTGTGTTAATCTTGTATGTACAAAATCGGTTTCTGATAATGGAATTACCTGTGTTTTGTCTTGTAAGCTTCTAAAAGCTGATGAAAATATGATTCTATCAAAATCTACCTCAAAGCCTAAACGTGTTTCATCTTGTGCTATTCTTGGTCTTTTTTGAGTATCACCAAAACGTTTTAGAGAGAGTAATTGTTCCCAGTTCATTTTTAAAATTTAAGATTATCGAAAATACAAAAAGAGAGGCATTTCTACCTCTCTTTTTAATAACTTTTAAATTCAAATTAAGCTACCATCCAAAAATTTTTAATTTCCGAACATACGTTTTTCACTTTAGACATTAACTTTTCTGGATTCTTTGGTGCTGAAACTAATCTGCCATCAAATACATCTAATGAAAAACAAATATCAGTTAAAGGAATTGCCTTATAACTTTCTGAAATTTCAGTAATATGCTTATGTAAGATAGTGGCTACCATTTTTGAATCCTGAAGTTCAAAAACATTTCCTTTAGATAAATGAATTTTTACTCCTCCAATATACTTTTTCCCTTCATAATCAAAAGTAAATACTATGTCAGGAGAAACTAATATTTCTACACCTTCAATATAAGTTGACTTATTTACTCTTCTTTTAATGATTGTCAAATCATGATTTTTAAAAATCTCAGGAATGTCAATATCTAAAAACTTTCTCATAGCCAACAATGATGAAGCTCTGTTATTAATTTGCTGGGGCTTACTAACTATTTTATTTTTAAGTTTTTCTAAACCTTTAATAATTGGCTCTTCGTTTCCATTTTCAGATAAAGATTTTTTAATGCAAGCCCTAGGTGTTTGATACCATCCAACTTTTAAAATTGGAGGTTTTTTTGAATCTCTAATAATTCTTTTTTTCCTAGCATCTGTACCTTTAGAGAAATCTACTAAAGGATTTATTGATATTTTATACTTCATTACTTTTTTAATTTATGTTATTTATTAACTATTTTCTTTTTTTGTTAATAAAATTCGATTAAATAGCCATTAACAAAGGTCATAAGGCTTTGATAATCTGACTGAAAATTTAGACACATAAACTTGGCAAAAAGAATCCTAATTTGTAGTTTTGAAAAACAAAAGGGAGGTTGAGTATCCTCAAGATTCTTTTTTTGAAATAAATTTAAGCCCTCGAAAGCAAAAAATTTAGATTTTTACCAAGAAGCGATATGTCCAGTATCGCTTTTTTATTGCTTGTAATTTTTTCTCTTTATTTATTATTTTTAACTATTTATAATAAAGAGAAGCCTTTCGACTTCTCTTTTCAACTTTTAATTTATTTGGTTTAAGAACCACACATTAAACAATCATCATCTGGTCCTGCTCCTTTAGAAGCATCTACCATTGCTTTAAATTCTGCTGGTGTCATTGGCTTTTCTTCTTCAATAACTTCTGCTTTCTTCTCTTTAGAAACTGTAAACTGAATTGCATTTACTGCAGATTTAGTTCTTAAATAATACATACCAGTTTTTAAACCAGACTTCCAAGCATAGAAATGCATAGACGTTAATTTTCCATAATCTGGGTCTTTTAAGAATAAGTTTAATGATTGAGATTGATCGATAAAGTATCCTCTATGACGTGCCATATCAATAATATCTTTCATACTCATTTCCCAAACTGTTTTATATAATTCTCTTAAATCAGCAGGAATTTCTTCTATGTGTTGTATAGAACCATTTGCACGCATAATGCTTTCTTTCATATCATTATCCCACAAACCTAATTCTACTAAGTCTTCTAATAAGTGTTTGTTTACTACAATAAACTCACCAGATAAAACTCTTCTTGTATAAATATTAGAAGTATATGGTTCAAAAGCTTCATTGTTACCTAAAATTTGAGAAGTAGAAGCTGTTGGCATTGGAGCAACTAATAAAGAGTTTCTTACACCATGCTTCATTACATTTTTACGTAGTTTTTCCCAATCCCAATTACCACTTAATTCATCATCATTTACACCCCACATGTTAAATTGGAATTCTCCCTCAGACATTGGAGATCCTTTAAATGTAGAATATGGTTCTTTTGCTTTTGCAATTTCCATAGATGAAGTTACAGCTGCAAAATACATGGTTTCAAAAATATCTTGATTTAGTTTTTTTGCTTCATCGCTTGTAAAAGGTAAACGTAAGTTGATGAAAGTATCTGCTAATCCTTGAATACCTAAACCTACTGGTCTGTGTCTAAAATTTGAGTTTTCTGCTTCTTTTACAGGATAAAAATTAGCATCAATTACTGTATCTAAATTACGTGTTACTTTTTTAGTAACATCAAATAATTTTTTGTGGTTAAAGTACTTCTCTCCATTTTCTCTTTCAGAAACAAACATTGGCAATGCAATAGAAGCCAAGTTACATACAGCAACCTCATCTTTTGCAGTATATTCCATAATTTCTGTACATAAGTTTGATGAACGAATTGTACCTAAATTTTTCTGGTTTGTTTTTCTGTTTACTGCATCTTTATACAACATGTAAGGAGTTCCTGTCTCAATTTGAGATTCTAAAATCTTCTCCCATAATTCACGAGCTTTAATGGTTTTTCTTCCTTTACCTGCAGCTTCGTAACTTGTATATAATCGTTCAAACTCTTCTCCATAAGTATCATATAAATGAGGACATTCATGAGGACACATTAATGTCCACTCACCATCTTCTTGTACACGTTTCATGAATAAATCTGAAATCCACATTGCATAGAATAAATCTCTTGCACGCATTTCTTCTTTACCATGATTTTTCTTTAAATCTAAAAAGTCGAAAATATCTGCATGCCAAGGCTCTAAATACATTGCAAAAGAACCTTTACGTTTACCTCCACCTTGATCTACATAACGTGCTGTATCGTTAAAAACACGTAACATTGGCACAATACCATTAGAGGTACCATTTGTACCTGCAATGTAAGAACCTGTAGCTCTAATATTGTGTAAAGACAAACCAATACCTCCTGCAGATTGAGAAATCTTTGCAGTTTGCTTTAGTGTGTCATAGATACCTTCAATACTATCATCTTGCATTTGTAATAAGAAACAAGAAGACATTTGTGGTTTTGGTGTACCTGAGTTAAAAAGAGTTGGAGTTGCATGCGTAAAGTATTTTTTACTCATTAACTCATAAGTTGCAATAGCCTCATCAATATCATTTTTATGAATACCAATAGAAACACGCATTAACATGTGTTGTGGACGTTCTGCAATCTGACCATTCAATTTTAATAAGTATGAACGCTCTAAAGTTTTAAAACCAAAGTAATCGTAGTTAAAATCTCTGTTATAAATAATGGTAGAATCTAGCTTTTCTGCATTTGCTTTAATGATTTCATACACATCATCTGCTAATAATGGTGCCTTTTTTTCTGTACGTGGGTTTACATAATAGTATAAATCATCCATTGTTTCTGAGAATGATTTCTTAGTGTTTTTATGTAGGTTAGACACAGCAATTCTTGCAGCTAATTTTGCGTAATCTGGATGAGCAGTAGTCATAGTTGCCGCAGTTTCTGCAGCTAAATTATCTAACTCTGATGTAGTTACACCATCATACAAACCTTCTATAACACGCATGGCTACTTTTACTGGATCAACAATTTTGTTTAATCCATAACACATTTTTTTAACTCTGGCAGTGATCTTATCGAACATCACTGGCTCTTTTTTGCCATCTCTTTTAACTACGTACATAGGTTTGTTTGTTTTATTTAATTACTTATTTATTTAGCCGACAAAACATCCACATTTGGCGGCTTTTTATTTTTGATCTGATGAGAATTCATCAGAATGAATTTATTTTATGAAGATTTAGTTTTTTAAACTAGAAATCTGAATCGAAACTAATACTACCTGTTCCTCCAGATTTTACTCCTGCTTTTTGGTATTCTGAAACTCTTTTTTCGAAGAAGTTTGTTTTTCCCTCTAAAGAAATCATTTCCATAAAATCGAATGGATTTGTAACATCATATACTTTATCACAACCAAACTCTAGTAACAATCTATCTGTTACAAACTCTAAGTATTGTGTCATTAATTTTGCATTCATACCAATTAAACTCACTGGTAATGACTCTGTTACAAACTCTCTTTCTATTTCTAAAGCATCAACAATAATTTCTTTAATTCTTTCTTTAGGTACTCTGTTTACAATATGATTGTTGTGTAAGTGTACAGCAAAATCACAATGCATACCTTCATCTCTAGAAATTAATTCGTTAGAGAATGTTAATCCAGGTAATAAACCTCTTTTCTTTAACCAGAAAATAGAACAGAAAGCTCCTGAAAAGAAAATACCTTCTACTGCAGCAAACGCAATTAAACGCTCTGCAAAAGAATCAGATTCAATCCATTTTAATGCCCAGTCTGCTTTTTTCTTAATAGCAGGAAAAACCTCAATCGCTCTAAACAATCTATCTTTTTCTACTTCATCTTTAACGTAAGTATCAATTAATAATGAATATGTTTCTGAATGAATGTTTTCCATCATTATTTGAAAACCATAGAAAAATTTAGCCTCTGAATATTGCACTTCATTTACAAAGTTCTCTGCTAAGTTTTCATTTACAATACCATCTGACGCTGCAAAAAAAGCTAATATATGTTTAATGAAATAACGCTCATCATCTGTTAACTTTGTTGTCCAGTCTACTAAATCTGAATGTAAATCAATTTCTTCAGCAGTCCAAAAGCAAGCTTGTTGTTTTTTATACCATTCCCATAAATCATTATGTTGAATTGGGAAAATTACAAAGCGATTATCATTTGGTTGTAAAATTGGTTCTTGTTTAGACATTGTATTGTGTAATTTGAGCGTTATTGAATGTTATTTAATCGTTAAGAACGACCTCTACAAATATTGAAAATTTTGTTCCAAAAAGAAAGTCTTACTTATTCACAAATCCCTTGAAGTTTTTAACAAAATGAAAATAATCATAAAAAAACGCCATTTCCACAAATTACCTAAGTATCATATTATCAGGGTTTTAAAATGTTAAAAATTCCTTAAAGCCTAATTCTATTGACATTCTTAAAAACGCATTTTGAAAATTTTGTTTTGAGCATTTTGAAAGAGTAGAAATCCAATCAAAATAATTTTAACGTTAAACAAAATCAATAATTTTTATAAAATGCAAAACGTAATACATTATATAGTATCTTTGTTCTATTATTAACATTTATTATATAACAAAGTGAAAAACGGAACAGTAAAATTCTTCAACGAATCTAAAGGATTTGGATTTGTAATTGAAGACGGTTCAAAAACAGAGTATTTTGTACACGTATCAGGATTAATTGACGAGATTAGAGAAGGTGATGCAGTAGAATTTGACCTGAAAGAAGGTAGAAAAGGTTTAAACGCAGTAGACGTTAGAGTTATCTAATTATATTATTTAGAATTTTTTTACATAAGAACAAGTCGCTTAATTTTTTTTAAGCGACTTTTTTTTGCCTTATTTTTGCATAAATATTTTACTTCGGATGAAAAAAAGGTTTCCACAAATTGTACAAATTGCTATTATTTCTCTTTACCTTATTTTTCTAGCAGGTTCTATTGTTAGGATGACAGGTTCTGGAATGGGTTGTCCTGATTGGCCAAAATGTTTTGGTTATTACATACCACCAACTTCTGAAGAACAAATTATCTGGAAACCAAACACTGAATTTAAAGAAGGATTTATTATTATTAAAGATGAAGTGTTATTTGTAGCTGAAAAAGATTTAACTACTTCTAGTGAATTTGACGCTAATAATTGGTCTGAATACACTAAACACGATTATAATATTTTTAATGTTTTCCATACTTGGACAGAGTACATCAACAGATTAGTGTCTGTTTTAGCAGGCTTTGTATTTCTGTTTCTTATTTATGGTTCAACTAAATTTTGGAAAGAAAATAAAACCATTACACTTCTGTCTTTTGGAGCTTTCTTTTTAATGCTGTTTGAGGCTTGGTTAGGAAAAACCGTAATTGAAAGTAATTTAACACCAACTATTATAACTATTCATATGGTTGTTGGTTTAATTATTATTGCACTTTTACTTAATTTAAAGTACATAATTTCTGATCAGAAAACCTACCCTTACAATGCCTTGTTTAATAAATTACTTATTATTTCTGTAATTTTTTCTTTGGTTCAAATTGCAATGGGTACTCAAGTAAGACAATTTATAGACGAACAAGTAAAACTATTTGGATTTGAAAATAAGAATCATAGCTTAATGAATCCTAGCTTTAAATTCTATTTTCACAGATCTTTTACTATTGCAATTGTTTTGGTAAACTTTGGCTTGTTCTATATTAATCAAGTAAAAAAATTAGGTTACAAGCTAATTAATTGGATTGTTTTCTTAATTTTCTTAGAAGCAATTACAGGAATATTAATGTACTATGCAGAAATTCCTATAGGAACACAAGCTATACATTTAATGGCTGGTGCACTGTTATTTGGAATGCAGTTCTATCTATGGCTTCAAAGTAGAAAAACAGTTAGCAATTAACAAAAATTAAAAACGTTTTATTTATTTACAAACCACTAGGAATATTGAATTCTAAGGATGTGCATTTACCCAAACCTCACCATCAGAAAAATATTCTTTTTTCCAAATTGGTACTGTTTCTTTAAGGGTATCAATTGCAAATTCACAAGCCAAAAAAGCAGCTTTTCTGTGCTTAGCTGATGCTGTAATAATAACAGGGATTTCACCAATTTGTAACATACCTTCTGCATGATGTATGGCTATTTTATGAATTTCAAAATCTTGTAAAGCTTTATCTGCAATTTTTTGCATCTCTTTAAGAGCCATAGGTTTATAAGTAGAGAAATCTAGTTGCAACACCTCTTTACCTTCAGTATCATTTCTCACAGTACCAACAAATGTGGTAATTCCTCCACAAACATCATCTTCTACAAATGCATAACATTCTTGCAGGTTTAATTTACTCGAGGTTATTTTTATTGAAGTTCTTTGCATACATCAACAAAAATAATAATTCGCAATGTATCTTTGCAAGTAAATGAGAATTAGTTAGAAAATGAAAACAGCATTTAGAATTATTAGCTTTTTAGAAGGAGTTTCTTATTTACTATTACTTTTTATTGCAACACCTATAAAGTATTTACAAGGTGATGCTTCTTATGTGAAACTACTAGGCATGCCTCATGGAATATTATTTATGCTTTATGTGGTTCTTGCAATTGTTATTCAGAAAGAAATGACATGGAACAACAAAACCTTAGGCATTGTTTTAGTATGTTCTATAATACCTTTTGGTACTTTTTATGTTGATAAGAAATATTTACGATAATTAACCTCCACTTACAGGTGGAATTACTGCTACAACATCATTATCCTTTATTACAAGATCATTAGTTGCATAGCTTTCATTTAGAGCAATTGCGTACGTTTTAATCTTATCTAGAGAAGAGTATTTTTCTTGTAAATAATCTTTAAAATCTGCAACTGATATCGCTTTTTCTAAAGTTACTTCCAGTTGATTTTCTCCTACCAAATCTGAAGAAATCCCGAAAAACAAAACTGTTATTTTCATTCTGTA
Source organism: Polaribacter dokdonensis (assembly GCF_024362345.1). Taxonomy (GTDB): domain Bacteria; phylum Bacteroidota; class Bacteroidia; order Flavobacteriales; family Flavobacteriaceae; genus Polaribacter; species Polaribacter dokdonensis. The sequence continues at coordinate 1,643,216 of NZ_CP101505.1, forward strand.
AAGGTATTAAAACAAACTAATTCTAAAGACCAAACCACTTTCTTTTACATCTCCATATTGCGCATTTACGTATGCTACTCTTAAAAATCGGTATTTACCAAAACCTAAATTATCTAAACCTACAGAATATTCTGTATATGGTTTTTTATCTGCCATAAATAAAGCTTTACCTCCAGCAACTAAATGAAAATTAAGTTTGTTTAATAATGGTATTTTACCCAAAACAGAACCTTTAAAATTATGTTCTACATGCATTTCTGCATATTTATCATTGGTATAATATTGATAATAATCTAGTAAATTAAAACTATTTAATTCTCTGTCTATAGGAAACAAAAGCTGATTTCCATTAGCCTGTAAATTATCCATAAAAGCAATATCTTTTTGCTTTACAAATGATGCTGCTCTTAAGTTATATGCAAACTTACCAAAGTTACCAGCGTTAATATTTTGCCTAACACTTGCAATAAATAAATCTGAATTTAAGGCCTTATTTTCTGCTCCAAATCTTTTAATATAATTCACAGAAATTGTTGGGTATTTATTATTACCCTGATTTACTTTACGGTCTGGATAACTCAAGTATTTTTGTCCAAATACAATGGTTGTTCCTAGATTTAAAGTAGCTATTTTATGCTCTGTAAAAGCAGCATTTACAAAATCAGTTGGATCTAAAGGATTGTTAGAAGTATAACCATTGGTTTCTGATTTGGCAAAAGAATAATCTGTTGTATTAAATAAAGGTGTTCGTTTTGCATACTCTAAAGATCCTGAAAAATATAACCCGTTTTTCACCTCTTCAGAATACGAGATTCTAGCAAACGTTTTCTCGTAAATTTTCATGTAATTCTGTCTATAAAACAAAGATGCTATGGTATTGTTTAATCTAAAAATTGGATTTCTACCATTAAATTGCGGAGTTACAATTCCTCCAGAAATTGTCATTCTTGGTCTAGACAAATTATTCCATTTTTTAGTGAATGAAAAAGTTGGTCTTAATTTTTTATCAGAAAAACCATAATTTAAATTGGCTGAAGCATTCCACCATTTACCCTGTTCATTAATTTGCTCAAAATAACTTACACCTGCAGAAGTATACATACCTTGCACAGTGTTAAAACCTGTTCTTAACAAAGGCCCATTAAAAGAAAACGTTCTGTTTTTATAAGAGTTTCTGTAAGAGTAACCCAATAAAGGATCTGACCAATTGAATTTATTTCCTTTAGCATCTATAGAATCTAAATACTTTTTAGATTTTCGAATTACCTTAATACTATCTTTTATTTTATAGTCTCTTACCTCTTCTTGAGTTAAAGAAACTGGCCTTAATTCATTCCAAAAAACACTGTCTTTTTTAGTTGCATTTTCTTCGAAAGAAAGTACCTCATTTGTGAATGTATCCTCTGTAAAATTAGGATTGAAATCATAATCTGAATAAACATAAGAGAATTTTCCTTTGGGTTTAAAACCAAAAATTGATATATCAAAATCTATAGATTGACTAATTAAAACCCAAGCATCAATATTTTCTGAATAAGCATACCCTTGTTTTAAACCTAATGAATTTACAAAAGGTAAATTTACTTGCACTCCAGAAGTTACTAAATCACACCCATAAATTGCCCAATCATTCTCTACAATATAAATAGAACCTTCAAAAACTCGATCATTATTTCTTCTTGGTATCAATTTAATTTTGTTGATGAGTCTTCCATTAGAATCATAAAAGGTACCTTCTAATTTATACTTGTAATAACTAAATGCATTGTTAGAAATAGGCGAAACTAAATCGTTAAAAACCTCTATGCTGTTTTCATATAAATTGATGTTTGAATCTTCTGCCCTATTAAAACTTACTCCATTATCTTCTCCAGAAACCTTACTAGCTACAATCTTTTCTTTAAACTTTTTAGGCTTTTTCTGAAACGATATGTTAGAAAAAGTTTCAGATAAATAAATAATTCCACTTCTGGTTGAGTCTAAACCACCTCCAAAATCACCTGTGCTTTGTCCGAAAAACTTTTCTGGAGCGTCTTTAATTCTGGTTAAACCTCTAGAATAAAATTTGGCTGTATAATTGGCATATTTGTCTGTATTTTTACTTTTAGCAGCAATTGTATTTCTTATAATTACGTTAGCAGGGTTTTCATCTGTAGAGATAGAAATCTCACTTAATTGCACGCTTTCTTCTTCTAAAACAGCATCTAACGTAAATGGCAATTGTGTTATTGCAACTTTCTTTTTTAATGTTTTGTACCCTAAGAACTGAAAAACAATCGTGTATTTTCCCTTTGATGCTATATCTAAAACGTAGGCTCCATTATCATTAGAAGTAGTTCCATTTACAGTTTTGTCCAAATAAATACTTACAAAAGAAAGTGGCTCTCCTTTAGTGTCTGTAACAACACCTTTTACTTGTGCAAATTGTATTGATGTGATACACAAAAAAAGTAAAAAAGTAAATTTCTTCATGGTTGGTTTTGTTGTATAGACGCAAACATATACTTTCTGTTACAAGAAATTCTTTAAAAATTGTTAAACATCTAGTGTTAAATAAGATTAAATATGAAGAAAATCAAGAATTTCTATTAGTAACCTATATGAATTCAATTTCCAAAAACAGCCTAATTATCACTTAAAAATACTTTTTTAACTTGATTACAAGAGCATCATTTAGAAAGAGTTTAGATAACTAAAAAGAATAGAAAACATATTACAACTCTTACACTGAAAAGTATATATTTGTAGGTCTAAATAAAGGAAACAAGTATTTATGAGTAATTCAAGAAAAAGACACGAAGCACTACTTTATCACGCAAAACCAAAGCCTGGTAAAATTGCAGTTGTACCCACAAAGAAATACGCAACCCAACATGATTTAGCACTTGCCTACTCTCCAGGAGTTGCAGAGCCTTGTTTAGAAATTGCAAAAGATAAAAACAACATTTACAAATACACTTCTAAAGGTAATTTAGTAGCAGTAATTTCTAATGGAACTGCTGTTTTAGGCTTGGGTGATATTGGACCTGAAGCCTCTAAACCTGTAATGGAAGGTAAAGGTTTACTTTTCAAAATATTTGCAGATATTGATGTTTTTGATATTGAAGTTGATGCTACAGATGTGGATAAATTTATTGAAACTGTAAAAGCAATTGCACCAACTTTTGGAGGTATAAATCTTGAGGATATTAAAGCTCCAGAAGCTTTTGAGATAGAAACTCGTTTAAAAGAAGAATTAGATATACCTGTAATGCATGATGATCAGCATGGAACTGCTATTATTTCTGCAGCTGCTCTAAAAAATGCCATCGAAATTACAGGCAAAGACATTACAAAACTTAAGATTATTGTAAATGGTGCAGGAGCTGCAGCCATTTCTTGTACACGTTTGTATTTAGAATTAGGTGCTGTTAGAGAAAACATCATCATGTGTGACAGTAAAGGAGTTATTAGAAAAGATAGAGATAACTTAACCTCACAAAAAGCAGAATTTGCTACACATCAAGATGTAAACACTTTAGAAGAAGCCATGCAAAATGCTGATGTATTTATTGGGCTTTCTACAGGTAATATTGTTTCTCCAGAAATGCTATTATCTATGGGTAAAAACCCAATAGTATTTGCAATGGCAAACCCTGTTCCAGAAATAGAATATGATTTAGCAATAGCCACAAGAGATGATATTATTATGGCTACTGGAAGATCAGATCATCCTAACCAAGTAAACAATGTACTTGGTTTCCCTTTTATTTTTAGAGGTGCTTTAGATGTAAGAGCTACTAAAATAAATGAGGAAATGAAATTGGCTGCTGTACATGCATTAGCTGATTTAGCTAAAAAATCTGTACCAGAACAAGTAAATATTGTTTACGATGAAGTAAGCTTAAATTTCGGAAAAGAATATATAATACCAAAACCTTTCGATCCAAGATTAATTTATGAAATTCCACCAGCAATTGCCAAAGCTGCCATGGATTCTGGAGTAGCTTTAGAACCAATTTCTGATTGGGATGCATATAGAGAAGAATTAATGGAACGTTCTGGATCTGGAAGTAAGGAGATTAGACAAATTCACAACAGAGCAAAAAGAAATAAAAAACGTATTGTGTTTGCAGAGGCAGATCATTTAGATGTATTAAAAGCTGCACAAAGAATACAAGAAGAAAAATTAGGACTACCTATTTTATTGGGTAGAAAAGAGGTAATACTAGAACTGAAAGAAGAAATTGGTTTTACAGCAGATGTACCAATTTTTGACCCAAAAACAGACGAAGAAAGTGAAAGAAGAGATCGTTTTGGAGTTGCTTATTGGGAGTCTAGACAACGTAAAGGAAGAACATTAACAGAGGCTAAAAAATTAATGCGCGAGCGTAATTATTTTGCTGCAATGATGGTTAATGTTGGTGAAGCAGATGCTTTAATTACAGGTTACTCTAGGCCTTACCCAACAGTGATTAGACCAATATTAGAATCTATTCAAAAAGACAATGGTATCTCAAAAGTTGCAGCCTGTAATTTAATGCTTACCAAACAAGGCCCAATGTTTTTGGCAGATACTACCATTAACTTAAATCCTACTGCTAAGGATTTAGTTAAGATTTCACAAATGACTTCTAATTTAGTTAAAATGTTTGGTATGAAACCAAATGTTGCAATGTTATCATTTTCAAACTTTGGTTCAACTAAAAATGAATCTTCACAAAAAATTAGAGAAGCTGTTTCGTATATACATCGTAATTTTCCAAATGCTGTAGTTGATGGCGAAATTCAGGCAGATTTTGCTTTAAACCCAGAAATGCTAGCCAAAGAATTTCCTTTTTCTAAACTGAATGGTAAAAAAGTAAACGTACTTATTTTTCCAAATTTAGAATCAGCAAACATTACGTATAAGTTATTAAAAGAAATGCAAGGTGCAGAATCTATTGGACCTGTAATTTTAGGTCTAAGTAAAGCAGTACATATTGTACAATTAGGTGCAAGCGTAGATGAAATGGTTAACATGGCTGCATTAGCTTGTGTTGATGCTCAGCAAAGAGAGAAAAAATAAAAACAGTACATTAGAGCCAAGAATTAGCCATGATTACACAAGTTAGAGGGAGATTAGTTGAAAAAAGTCCAACAGAGGTTGTTGTAGATTGCAATGGTGTTGGCTATTTATTGCACATTTCTTTAAATACTTTTTCTGCTTTACCTAGTGATGAAAATGTAGTTTTATACACTCATTTATCAATAAGAGAAGATGCTCACACACTTTTTGGTTTTATCAATAAAACAGAAAGAGAAGTTTTTAAGTTATTAATTTCTGTTTCTGGAGTAGGCCCAAGTATTGCAAGAACTATGTGTTCTTCTATGACATCAGATGAAATACAGCAAGCAATTGCATCAGAAAACGTACCAGTTATTCAGTCTGTAAAAGGTATTGGAGCAAAAACTGCGCAAAGGGTAATTGTTGATCTAAAAGATAAGATTTTAAAAACCTTTAATATTGATGAAGTTTCTGTTTCAGCAAGCAATACAAACAAGGATGAAGCGTTATCTGCTTTAGAAGTTTTAGGTTTTAATAGAAAACAATCTGACAAAGTTGTAAATACAGTTCTAAAAGCAAACCCTGATGCTTCTGTAGAAAACATTATAAAACTCGCTTTAAAAAATTTATAATCAATTGACTAGGGTATTAAAACACATAATTTTATTAGTCCTATTTACTTTTACAGTAAGCTTTTCTTTACAGGCACAAACCACTAGCAATAAAGATTCTTTAGCTGTTAAAAAAGACACCCTAAATTTAAAGTACGATTTTAAATACACACAAAAAGGTGGTCTTTTCTTAGATGATTTAGCAAAAAAGGAAGTAATCTTTGATAAGGAACTAAACAAATATGTAATTCTAGAAAAAATTGGCGATTATTATACCAAAACTCCAATTTATTTAACTCAAAGAGAATACCAAGAATATAGACTTAAAAGAGATATGTTGCAGTACTTTAAAGACAAAGTAAGTGCTACAAATGGTAAGAAAAAAGGAAGTGAAGCTGCTCAGAAAGATCTTTTACCAGGTTATTATGTAAACTCTAAGTTCTTTGAAACTGTTTTTGGAGGTAACAAAATTGAGTTTACGCCAACAGGAAACCTAAATCTTAAATTAGGTTTTATTTATCAAAACACAGAAAATCCACAAATTTCTGAAGAAAACAGAAGTAGTTTTACATTTGATTTCGATCAGCAAATAAACGCTAGTATTCGTGCAAAAGTTGGTGAACGTTTAGAGTTTACTGCCAACTATGATACACAAGCAAGTTTTGATTTTCAAAACTTAGTAAAAGTAGATTATACACCTACAGAAGATGATATTTTACAAGGAATTGAAGCAGGTAATGTTTCTATGCCTATTAAGAACTCATTAATCAATGGAGCACAAAGTTTATTTGGTGTAAAAACAAAATTACAATTTGGTAAAACAAGTGTTACAGCAGTTTTTTCTCAGCAAAATTCAGAAAGTAAAACTGTTGTTGCAGAAGCAGGTGCATCAATACAAGAATTTGAATTAAGAACTACAGATTATGATAATGATCGTCACTTTTTCTTATCTCAATTTTTTATTGACAACTACGCAAACTCATTAAAACAATATCCTCTAGTTAGTAGTCAAGTAAACATAACTAGAATAGAAGTTTGGATTACTAATAGAAATGCAACTACAGAAGATTTTAGAAGTATTGTTGCACTTGCAGATATTGGTGAGTTAAACAATCCTGGCTCTAATTATCAAAATTTAGTTGATGATAATAATACAGTGCAACCTGTTACACCTGTTAGTGTTAACACTAATGGTAATGTATTTTTCTTGCCTCAAAATGATGCTAACAATATTTACGATCCTATAGTCTTAGCAGGAATTAGAGATATTTCTAATGTAGATAATACTTTACAAAGTCGTTTTCAAATGGAGCAAGGTACTGACTACTCTATTTTAGAAAATGCAAGAAAATTGACTACAAACGAATACATCTTAAATTCGAAATTGGGTTATATTTCTTTAAACAGACGTTTAAATGATGGTGAAGTTTTAGCTGTAGCTTACGAATATACAGTAGCTGGATCAGTTAATGGAAGCACAAAAAAATCGTTTAAAGTTGGTGAATTTTCGAATGATGGTGTGCAAGCTCCTCAAAATTTGGCTGTAAAATTATTACGCTCAGAAATTTTACAAACAGTTAGGCAAAACCTAACAACAAATGAATCTGAGGCCTTTCCAACTTGGAGGCTGATGATGAAAAACATTTATGCTTTAGGTGCTTATCCTTTAACACAAGATGGTTTTAGATTCGAAATTCAATATAGAGATGATGAAACAGGTATTGCTTCTAACATTTTACAAAATGCAAGTACGCCAAACATACCAACTACTCCATTAATACAAGTTTTAAATTTAGATCAATTAGACCAAAGTCAGTTTAGAACTGCAGACGGATTTTTTGATTACGTAGAAGGAATTACTGTAAATTCGCCTAATGGATATATCATTTTTCCTGAACCAGAACCTTTTGGTAATGATTTAGTTTTGGACACCTCAGATCCAAATGATATTGGTTTAGATGAGAATTTAGATGCTCAATATTTATTCAAAGAGTTATACTTAAATACTAAAATCAACATTCAGAATAACTTTCAAGCAAAAGACAAATATTTCTTAAAAGGATACTTTAAATCAGAAACTGCAGGTGGTATACCTATTGGTGCATTTAATGTACCTCAAGGTTCTGTTACAGTTACAGCAGGAGGAAGACAATTAGTGGAAGGTGTAGATTTTGTGGTAGATTATTTGCAAGGTCGTGTGCAGATTATAGATCCAGGATTACAAGCAAGTGGAACACCTATTAGTGTTTCTACGGAAAATAATGCTGTATTTAATCAGCAAAGAAAAACATTTATGGGAGTAGATGTAGAACACCAATTCTCCGAAAATTTTGTAGTGGGTGCAACTGTTTTAAATGTAATGGAAAGACCACTAACACCAAAAATAAATTTTGGCTCTGAACCTATAGACAACACTATGTTTGGTTTAAATGTAGACTTTTCTACAGAAGTGCCTTATTTTACAAAATTAGCAAATAAGTTACCATTTGTAGACACAGATGTACCTTCTAATTTGTCTATTAGAGCAGATATGGCTTACTTATTACCAGGAACTCCAAGTGGAATAGATGTAACTGGTGCTGCTACTTCTTATATCGATGATTTTGAAGCCTCTCAAATACCAATTAGTCTTTTATCAGCTTTAGATTGGTATGAAGCTAGTACACCAAGAAATCAATCTAATGATCGTTTTAATGGTGGTAATAGCGATTTATCTTACAACTACAAAAGAGGTAAATTGGCTTGGTATAGCATAGATCAAATCTTTTATGGTTTTGGAGAAACACCTCCAAGTATAGATGCAGATGAGCTGTCTAGAGCAGAAACAAGACAAATTAATTTTAATGAGTTATTTCCAAATCAACAATTTGATATTACTCAGAATACACAAATAAGAACCTTGGATTTAGCCTATTTTCCAGAAGAAAGAGGTTCTTACAACTATAACCCAAATGCTACAATTACTGGTGATAGAGCAATTTTACCAAATCCTGAGACAAATTGGGGTGGTATAATGCGTCCTTTAAATACCAATAATTTCGATCAAGCCAATGTAGAATACATTCAGTTTTGGATAATGGATCCTTATCAAAATTATTCTATTACGCAAGAAGAAGGTTTGCCTCAAGGAGTGAATCCTGATGATGTTTCGAATCAAGTTGGAGATTTATACATTAATCTTGGAAATATATCTGAAGACATTACTAAGGATAATCGTAAAATGTTCGAAAATGGTTTACCAGAAGATGGAGCTAAGATTGATGGTGTAAATGTTAACAGAACAATTTGGGGAGATGTACCTAGAAACCCATCCATCATTTATGCCTTTAGTGAAGAAGATGCAGCCAGAACAAATCAAGATTTAGGTTTTGATGGTTTAACTAATGATGGCGAACGTAATTTAGCAAATGTAGACCCTAAATTTGCAGCATTAACAGATCCTGCTGCAGATGATTTCCAGTTTTTTAGAGGCTCGCAGTTAGATGGTTTGAATGCATCAATCTTAAGAAGATATAAAGACTTTAATAACACACAAGGAAATTCACCAACGTTAAATCAATCTCCAGAACCATATCCTACTTCATCAACAACCTATCCTGATGTAGAAGACATCAACAGAGATCAAACCATGAATACTGTAGAGAGTTATTTCGAATATCGAATTTCGATGAACAGAAATGATTTACAGAAAGGAACAAACTTTATTGTTGATGAAAAAACAACTACAGTAACTTTAGAAAATGGGAATACTCAAGATACAAAATGGTATCAGTTTAGAGTTCCTGTAAGAAATGGAACACCTGTAAACGGAATTACAGATTTTAATAGTATTCGTTTTGTAAGAATGTTCTTAACCAACTTTAAAATGCCTGTAGTAATTAGATTTGGAGAACTAGATTTAGTACGTGGAGATTACAGAAGATACACTAGAACCATAGACCCAGCTATAGATCCTGATAGAGAATTAACACAAGCAGAATTAGAAGGTTTTGAAGTTGGTGTAGTAAGTATAGAACAAAATAATGGTAGTTATATTCAACCTCCAGGAATTGAGCGTGAGCGTTTGCAAGGTAGTACCACTGTTCAATTACAGAATGAACAATCTGTAACATTAAAAGTAACCAATTTAGAACCAAATAAAACCAGAGCAATCTACAAGAACATAAGCGCAGACTTAAGACGTTTTAAAAACCTAAAAATGTTTATGCATTTAGAAGGTGATGATGGTTTTGCTGGAGTTATTCGTTTAGGAACCGATTTAAATGACAACTATTATGAGGTTCAATTACCACTTACAGTAAGTTCAGGTGGTAATAGTCAATTAGACATTTGGCCAGAAATTAACAACTTAGATGCACTTTTAGAAACTTTTGGTAAGGTAAAATTAGAGAGAGATGCTATTGGAGCTCCAATAAATGATTTGTATACTTCTGCAAACCAAAGTGCAAATGTTCCTTATACTTTAAGCGTAAAAGGTAACCCAACTTTAGCCCAAATTAGAACTATAGTTCTTGGTTTAAAAAATACAAGTAATGTAAATAGAACAGGAGAAGTTTGGTTTAATGAATTAAGAGCTGCTGGTTTTGATAATGATGCTGGTTGGGCTGCAGTTTTAAATGCAGATGCTAATTTTGCTGATGTAGCTAACGTTTCACTTTCTGGTAGCATGCAAACCATTGGGTTTGGTAATGTAGAAGATAGAGTTAATCAAAGAACTTTAGATGAAACTAAACAGTATGATGTTTCTACAACCATCAATTTAGGTAAAGTAATTACGCCTAAAGATTGGGGAATTCAAGTTCCGATGACTTATAGTGTTGGAGAAAAATTCATAGACCCTAAATTCGATCCTCAATACCAAGATGTATTATTAGAGGATGCAATAGATCAAAACCCAAATAGTGAATTCTCCAGAGATTACACAAAAAGAACAAGCATTAGCTTTGTGAACGTAAAGAAAAATAGAAACCCAAATTCAACTAAAAAACCAAGGTTTTACGATGTTGAAAATATTGCAGTTTCTTACGCTCATAACAAAGAATTTCATAGAGATTATAATATAGAAAAATATATTAATGAGAACGTTACAGCTTCTGCTGCCTATAATTATAATTTTAATAGCGAGCCAATTGAACTATTTAAAAACTCAGAGAAATTTAAAAGTAAATATTGGCGATTTATAAAAGATCTTAACATAAATCCAGTACCAAGTGTATTAGCTATTAACTCTAGAATTAATAGAAGTTATAATGAGCAACAGTCTCGTAATTTGGTGCCAGGTTTATCTCCTCAACCAGAATTAATACAAAGAAGATTTTTATTTGATTGGGATTACACCATTGGTTTCGATTTAACTAAGTCACTTCAATTAAATTTTAATGCAACCAATAATTATATTTATGATGCATTTGGTAGTGGAGAAGAATTGCAAATTTTTGATAACTTCTTCAACACAGGTAGAGCGAATCAATATCACCAAAAATTAAATGCAACCTATCAATTGCCTTTAGATAAATTTCCATTTCTAAAATTCATAAAAGCAGATTATGCATATACAGCAGATTTTGATTGGCAAGTACAATCTCAAGACGAAACTATTGCTGAACAAATTGGTAATGTAATTCAGAATGCAAATACACATAATCTAAATACCACATTCTCTTTTGATAAGATTTATAAAAATGTAGGTTTTGAAAAATTACTTTTAACAAAGCAACAAAGAAAATTAGCTAAAGAGAATAAAAATGCACGTATTCAACCAAAGAAAAATTTACCAACAGGAAAGAAAATTTTAAAACTTTCTTGGGATATTCTTACCTCTGTAAAACAAGCTAAAATTAGCTACTCAGAAAACAATGGACAATATTTACAAGGTTATGATGAAGGAATAGGCTTCTTAGGTGGTGCACCAACTTCATTTGCATTTGGTAGTCAAGTAGATATTAGAAATAAAGCTTTAACTAATGGCTGGTTAGTATCTCCTAGAGCTTTGGTAGACGATCCAAACACACCAATTGATGAAAGTGCATTTTATAATAAAACATATAGCAGAACTAAATATAGTAAGCTAGACTATACATTTACACTAAAACCAATCAAAGACTTAAATATTGATGTTAGAGGTAATAAAATTAAAACAACAGACTTAGCTCAACAATTAGATATAATTGCAGATGGTACAGAAAATGGTACAATCGATTTTGGAATTGATGCTTTCGAAACTGGTAACTTTAGTACAAGTCATTCTATGTTTTCTACAGCATTTACCAATGGAGATGTACTATTTCAAAGAATGAAAGATTACAGAACAACAGTATCTAATAGGTTTGCAAATGAAAATCCAGGAGCAGATCCTGCTGGTTTTGGAGAAAACAGTCAACAAGTTTTATTACCAGCATTTATTGCAGCCTATTCAGGTAAAGACCCTAATAGTGTAAAAACTGGTTTGTTTAGAAATATACCTATACCAAACTGGACTTTACGTTACAATGGATTAATGAAATTAAAATGGTTTAAGAAAAATTTCTCTACGTTTATCATTTCTCATGGTTACAGATCATCATATACAATATCTAGTTTTACCAATAATTTACAATATGATGAAGCAACCAAATTCACCACTGTAAATGCAGCAGGTAATTACGAGGCTCCAAGATTGGTAGCTGCTGCAACTTTAGTAGATGAATTTTCTCCTTTAATTAAGGTAGATATGAAAATGAAAAACTCATTCTCTTTTAGAGGAGAAGTAAAAAGAGACAGAACATTAACCATGAACTTTAACAATAGTACACTTACAGATATTGCAGGTACAGAATACATCTTTGGTTTAGGTTATGTGTTTAAAGACGTTAAAATGAATACACGTTTTACTGGTAAGAAAACCACCTTAAAAGGAGACATCAATTTAAGAGCAGATGTGTCTTTAAGAGATAATTTAACACAAATTAGATATATAGATGAAGATAATAACCAAATTAGTGGTGGTCAACGATTATTTTCTATTAAATTTGTTGCAGATTATAGGTTAAGTAGTAGTTTAACAGCATCATTTTATTACAATCATCAAACATCTAAATATGCTATTTCTACCACTTTCCCAAGACAAGCCATAAATGGTGGTATTAACATCATTTATAATTTAGGAGGAAATTAAAACTTAAATAAATATATTATACAATGAATATTCCAGCTACTTTAAAATACACAAAAGATCACGAGTGGATTAAAATTGAAGGCAATATTGCAACAGTAGGAATTACAGATTTTGCACAAGGTGAATTAGGAGACATCGTTTACGTAGATGTAGATACTTTAGACGACACTGTAGAAGAAGGTGAAGTTTTTGGTTCTGTAGAAGCCGTAAAAACCGTTTCTGATTTATTTATGCCATTAACAGGTGAAGTAATTGAATTTAATGACGAGTTAGAAGATGATCCAGAATTGGTAAATTCAGATCCTTATGAAAAAGGATGGATGATTAAATTAGAAATTTCTGATGAATCTCAGATTCAAGACTTGCTAGATGCTGAAGCGTATAAAAGTCTTATTGCTGGATAATTTTATTTTTATAGCCATAACTTTTACAATAGCCATTGTAGGACTTAGCCTATTTAAATTACCTAGCACAAATGTGGAGGTAAAAAATATCGATAAATTATACCATTCTGTAGCTTATTTTAGCTTAGCATTTGCTTGGCTTGTTAGTTTTTACAAGCAAAAAAGCAAAAAAATACCCATAATTATAGCTTGTATTGTATTTGGCATAATAATTGAAGTATTACAAAGCACCTTAACGAATTACAGAACAGGAGATTATCTAGATGTTTTTGCAAATACGTTTGGTGTTTTATTGGCTTTACTCTTTTTTAATCTCATTTTTAAAAAAAAGCAGATTAATTAATAGTAGAATTGTAAATAAAACAATTTTTTATTTAAATTAGCAATCTATTAAAAACTCTTTATAATGCAAATTAAGAAAAATCCAAAATCGAATTTAGAAAATTTTAGTAAGATTTTCATGCAGATAGGGCTTGTATTAGCTTTATTTGTTACATATGCAGCAATAGAACAAAAGACTTATGATAAGACTTATGGTGATTTAGCTGTTGTAAATATGGATGCTGAAATGGAAGAAGAAGTTCCAATTACAGAAAGAATAGAGCCAGTTAAGCCAAAAACTCCACCACCACCAACTCCAGAAAAAATTGAAGTTGTTGAAGATGAAAAAGAAGTTGAGGAAACTGTAATAGAATCTACAGAGACTGATGAAACTGAAGCAATTGTTGTTGAAGAGATTGTAGAGATTGAAGAAGCAGAAGAAGTTGTAGAAGATGTAAGTTTCATGATTATTGAAGATGTACCTGTATTTCCTGGTTGTAAAGGAAACAAAGCAGAGTTAAAAGCATGTTTCAGTAAAATGGTACAAAAGCACTTCTCTAGAAAGTTTGATGCAGAATTACCAAACGAATTAGGTTTATCACCAGGAAAAAAGAGAGTTTTTATTGGATTTAAAATTGATAAACAAGGTAATATTGTAAATATTCAAGCAAGAGGACCTCACCCAAAAATTGAAAGCGAAGTTATTAGTGTAATGAATAAATTACCTAAAATGAAGCCAGGAAGACAAAGAGGTAAACCAGTAGGTGTAAAATATAGTATTCCTTTCTCTCTAATTGTAGAATAGTAAGAATAACTATCATCATATAATAAAAACGTTTAGAATTTTTCTAAACGTTTTTTTTGTTTTACATTGAAGTTGTAATATCAAATTTAAGTATGCAAAACTAAACCACATGAAAATCATATCAACAAATATTGGTAAGCCAACTGAGTTTATTTGGAATGGAAAAACAGAAACTACTGGTATCTTTAAAAAACCTGTAAACGAACCAATTTACCTTACTAAAAATGATGTGCTAAAAGATGAAGTTTCCAATCGCTTAAATCATGGAGGTTACTACAAAGCTTGTTATATATTTTCTGCAGATCACTACCCATATTGGAAAGCACTATATCCCAATTTAGAATGGACTTGGGGAATGTTTGGTGAAAATTTAACAGTAGCCAATTTTGATGAAAAGAAAGTGTATTTAGGAGATATTTACAAGGTTGGTGAAGCAATTGTTCAGGTTTCTCAATATAGAGAGCCTTGTTATAAATTTGGGTATAAATTTGGCACCCAAAAAATATTAAAACAATTTATAGAATATGGTTATGGAGGTACTTATCTAAGTATTTTAGAGGAAGGCAATGTGAATGTTAACGATGAATTTATACTTATAGAACGCCCTGAAAATAGTTTATCTGTTTACAATCTTTTTCAGGTGGTTTTTAGTAAAAACAAAGATCAGGATTTACTAAAGATTGCTGCAAAAAGTAAAGCTATTCCACCAAAGAAAAGAATATTGTTAAGTAACTATATTCAATAAGCATATATTTCTGAGAGACTATTAAAGGAGTCAAAAATTGAAATAAAAAAAGCTCAATAAAACAATGTTTTATTGAGCTTTCTTAAAATAGTATAAACAATACCTTAATCGTTATTTACAGCTACTTTAGATTCTGGCTTCCATACATTCACTGAAGCAATTGCATTACTTTCGTAATTAATTTCTTTTAAAGAGTCTGCTGTCCATACGAACCACTTACCTACTTTCTTACCATTATCGTAATACGCTAATTGCACTTTGTTTCCTTTATTATCAAAACGTACCCATTCTCCTGTTAATTTTTTATTCTTAAAAAATCCTTGAGTTTTTATAGAACCATCTTCGTAATAATAAGTTGCTTTCACTAAATCTCCTTCAGCCTTAAAAGTCGGTTTTTGCTCTTGAGCATATCCAGCCATTGTAAGACCAAATATCATAATTGCTAAAAATTTTTTCATCATCTTGTGTTTTAAGGTTTACATTTCCTTTACAAATATATAAATATTATTACAATTATGAAACATTTTGGTAACATTAAATTAACATTAGAATTAATTTTAACATATTTTGCAACTTAATTAACCTAAAATCAGTAATTTAGAATATTAACAAACGAAACTCGTTTGGTAACAATAGCATTCACTTTAAACACCTTTTATGAATATCTTACAAATTCTATTGACTTCTCTAGTTATCTTAATCCATATATATATAGTTGTACTGGAAATGGTTTGGTGGACAAATAAAAGAGGAATGAGAGCTTTTGGATTAAAAGACAAGACCTTTGCACAAGAAACTAAAGTGATGGCTGCCAATCAAGGATTATATAATGGGTTTTTAGCTGCTGGATTATTGTGGTCTATTCTATCTACAAAAATAGATGTTGCTATTTTCTTTTTAACATGTGTAGCTGTTGCAGGCATTTATGGTGCCTATTCTACACAAAAAATTAAAATTTTATACATACAAACTATACCAGCCTTATTAGCTATTGGTTCGCTATTATTCTTATAGTTTTTATAGCATCCTTTTCTTAGAAATCTTATTTTTACATCAACTAAAAAACTTTACACATGGATAAATATGTAGAATCTGCTGTAGAATTGTTAATTCTATACATCCCAAAAGTAATTACTGCTTTACTAATTTTAATTATTGGTTTATACCTCATAAAGGTTATTGTAAAAACAACTCGAAAAATTTTACACAAACGTGGTATTGATGTTACTTTACAAAAATTCTTAGGAAACCTAATTGGTTGGACCCTAAAAATTCTTTTATTTATTACAGTAATTTCTCAATTAGGTATTGCAACCACGTCTTTTGCTGCTGTTATAGCTGCTGCTGGTTTGGCACTTGGCTTAGCATTACAAGGTTCGTTAAGTAATTTTGCTGGAGGGGCATTATTAATGATTTTTAAACCAATAAAAATTGGTGATTTTATAGAGGCTCAAGGAGAAAGTGGAGTTGTAAAAGAAATTGAAATCTTTACTACAAAATTAAATACTCCAGACAATAAAGAAGTAATTATACCTAATGGTAAATTATCTAATGGAAACATTGTAAACTACAGTACAGAAGATAATAGAAGAGTAGATTATACTTTTGGCGTTGGCTATGATTCTGATATTAAAAAAACAAAAGAGATAATTTTCGAGATTATAAACAAACATCCTTTAATTTTAAAAGAACCAGCAAGTGCAGTTAATGTGGCTGATTTAGCTGATAGCTCTATAAACTTCTTTACACGAGTTTGGGTAGATAAAAAAGATTACTGGACTGTAAAGTTCGATTTAATTGAACAAACAAAAGAAGCTTTTGATGCTGCTGGTATAGACATACCTTATCCTCATAGAGTGAACATCAACAAAAGCGAGGACTAAACTAAAACGTCGGTTTTTTCTTTTTTTCAGGTATTACAACAAAATCTTTTAAATAAAAAGGTTCAAAATAAGCGACATCTTCGATGTCGTTTTTTTTGTATTTCTCATATGACAAACGAGCCATCTCTTTTGATGAAGGAAAGTAATCTGATAGAAATACAGCATTTTCATGAGTAATTATCCCTTTACACTTCATTGCTCCATCACCTAAAAAAATTACATTACCATTCTTTAAATAATCTAAGTAAGAAGATTCAGTAACAACCTCAGCTTTAATTTCTCTAACTTGGGTATAATTAGCATTAAAAACAGAAGCATAGACTTCCATTCTTCTGGCATCTATCATAGGTATAATATAACCCTCTGATGAGGTTGTAGCATGTGCAAGTGCAGTTAATGTGTCTATAGAAATTAAAGGTTTATCAAAAGCAAAACACAAACCTTTTGCAGCAGAAACACCAATTCTTAAGCCAGTATAAGAACCTGGACCTTTACTTACTGCTACAGCATCTATATCTTTAGACGATAATTGGGCTTCCCTTAAAATATCTGCAATAAATGGGTGCAGCACTTCTGCATGAGAATAGTTGCCATTATTTAATTCTTTAATGGCTAAAATATTCCCTTTATCTGCAATACTTACAGAACAGTTCTTGGTAGCTGTTTCGATATTTAAAATAATCCCCAAATCCTTTTTTTTACAAAGATAAATATAAAAGAAAACCCCACTAAAAAAGTGAGGTTTATTGATTAAAAAAAATCCTATAATTACTCTAAAACTAACTCACCTGCATAAAACTGCAACACTTTAGTTTTAAAAACATAATCGTATTTAGAGCTAATTAAGGTTGTTTGCGCATTTACCAAACGATTTCTAACTTGATCAAAATCGAACTGAGTCATAGCTCCAAAGTTATAACGCTCTTGAGCATTCTTAAAAGACTCTTCTTGCGCTTCTAAAGAAATTTTAGCAGCCTCGTAACTCTTTAAAGCCGTTTTAACGTCTAGAAATGATTGCTCTATAGTTTGTTTTAAGTTTAGTTTTTCGCTTTCTAACCTTGTCTCAAAAATATTTTTATTGATTTCTGCTTGAGACACTCTGTTTTTAGTTTGAAAACGATTAAAAATTGGAATACGCACATTGAAACCTAAACCATAACCAAGGTTATCATTTAATTGATCAAAAAATGCGGTATTTGAAAATCCTGGAGGTAAGTTTAAGTTATATCCATAGTTGGTAGAAACACCTGCAGAAGCTGTAATTGAAGGTAAAAAATCTGCCTTAGAAATTTCGATACTCAATGCTGCATTATCAATTGCTAATTTTGCTCTTTCAATTTCTGGCAAATTGTTTAATGACTTTTCGTAAACATTATTAGAGTTACTATAAAATAAATTTTCTGATGGTGTACCTACATCTACAGGAGCAACATCAAAACCTTCAGCTGGCACTTGTAAAAGTTGAGCTAGGTTCAATAAAGCTAGATCTAAAGCATTTTCTTGGCTAATTACAGTTTGTAAATTTGAAGCTGCTGTAGATTGTGTATTTAATAAATCTCCTTTTGGTATAACACCAGATTTAAATCTGCTTTCTGCAGCCTCTATTTGTTTTTCGCTAATTTCATACTGCACTCTTGCTGCATTTAAATTCTCTTTTGCAAACAAAACATTCAAATAGCCATTAACAACAAATAAAGAAATATCGTTTTCTATTTTCTTTAAATCTAATTTACTAGACTCTACACCCAATTGTGCTTGCTTATAAACATTGGTATTTCTAAAACCGTTAAAAACAGTAATACCTGAGCTTAAGTTGATGGACCCACCAAAGAAACTTGTGTTTACCCTATCTTGTGATACAGGATCAAAACCAGTACCAAAGTTTAAATTACCACCAGTATTACCAGATAAATTCGGTAAGAAGTTTCCTTTTGCAATTTCTACATCAATCTCTGACGAAGCTAAATTTAATTTATTTTGTTGAATAGAGATGTTCTTAGCTAAAGCTTCATCTACACATTCTCTTAAAGTCCATTGTTTTTGTGAAAAAGTAGCAATAGAAGTAAATAAAGCTACAAGTACTATTAGTTGATTTCTCAAAACTTAAATATTTTTTGGTTGGTTAACACATTCTTATCCATAAAAAGAAATGCGTTTATTTCAATTTGTTAATAAGACGATTAAAAGTAAAATTTGTTACAAGATTTTACTCTTATTGAAATGTTAATTTTTAATTCTCTTTCTATATCTATATAAAGTAAAGAATAATACACCAATTAATAAGTAAGGAAAAACCATTAAATAGGTAATTCCATTATTTACACCTTCAGCCATAGAGATATCTCCATTTTCTACAACAGCTTTACACATAGCACATTGTGAGTATCCTATTCTTGATAGTAGCAAGAAAACTACAATAAGTAACTTTTTAGATTTAAGCATAGTAAGGAGCTATCATTAAATAAACTATAACACCAGTTACAGCAACATATAACCAAATAGGAAATGTCTTTCTTGCTATTTTTTTATGCTCAACAAAATTACCCAATTTGGCTTTCATATAGGTTAGTAAGACAAATGGAATAACGATTACAGAAAGTACAATATGTGTGATTAAAATGAAGTAATATACGTATACAATAACACCTTCTCCTCCAAAAGAGGTTGAATCTGAAGTCATATGATAAGCAATATACATTACCAAAAACACTAATGATAACAGTATAGCAAACGTGTTTAATTGTTCATGCAGCTTTTTGTTACCATTTTTTATAGCTACAACTGCAGCTATTAAAACAACCGCTGTTAAACCATTAATAGTTGCATAAATTGGTGGTAAAAAAGTTAAAGGCTCCACATCGAAACCTAATTCTCTTAAGTTAATACCAAATAATGCTGCAACAGCTAAAGGAATAATAATAGTTAATGCAGTAATAATTTTTTTGTACTTCTTCTCTTGTGCTAGACTACTCATTTAGTAATAATTTTATGTCTTCTTTTAATTCTTTCATTTGATCAGGAAAATCTTTATCACCCAAAGCACTATAGTACATTAATGGATTACCTAGTTCATCTTTTCTAGATCTTATGTAACCATCTTTGTCTACTAAAGCAAATAAGCCTGAGTGTTCAAAACCTCCATGTTCTTCTTCTCCTTTTCCAACATACAATTTAAAACCTTTGGTAGATAAATCATACACTACTTCTTCTGGTTTACCTGTAAGTAAGTGCCAATTTTTATGAGTTATACCATTGTTTTTAGCATATTCTTTTAAAATTGCTGGTGTATCTATTTCTGGTGTGATTGAAATAGATGCAATACCAAATTCTGGATTTCCAAAAAAAGAATTTTGCAACACCAACATTTTCTGATTCATTATAGGACAAATACTTGGACAAGTAGAAAAGAAAAATTCTACAACATATACCTTGTCTTTATAATTTGCATTGGTAATTGTTTCTCCTTCTTGATTGATAAATTCAAAATCGGGTACTTTACCAAATTTCATTAAATCAGAATCTTCAAAACGATTTACGATTTTAGGAATAGCATAAATACCAAACAATAAAATAATAAAAGCAATACCTACGTATGAATACTTCTTTTTCATAATCCTACCTCTTTTCTATCAGCCTTATTCTTGTTTCTATCTTTAAACGCTGCATAGTATTCGTAATACAATACTTTAACATCATCTTTCAGCTTGCTATTCAGAACAGAAACCGAATTTATATTATAGCCATACAACTTACCATCAGAAGAATCATCATCATTTGTACGTCCTCTAAGATTACCTTCTCTATCTACTAAAAATACATTATTGGTTGTTAAATCAACTAATGGTTCATTAATAGCTAGAGTATCATAGAAACCCTCTATTTCTCCTTGAGAACTTTCTACAAAAATCCAATTCTGCATGTCTGTAAAATCGGCTAACTTCTCTTTTAAACGTGCTACAGCTGCATCACTTCCTTTAGGATAAATAGCTATAATCTGAAACTGCTTGTAATCTAAAAAAGTCTTATAAATTTTTTCATTTAAGGCTAAAATCCCTGGCCTCATATTATCTGTGTTGTTTCCTAAAAAACAAACAATTGAAATATGATCTTTAAATGAAGTTTGCGCCTTTGTATCTATCTCAGAAATATCAACAACATTCTTTGTTAATACAGGCAATTTGGTAAAGTTATTTGTACCTGTAGATAAAATTAAAAACAGTATTAAAGGAAAGATAAAAAGCAGAAATAATACAATTCTTTTTTTAGTAAAAAACTTCATAAAGGGATAAATTTTAATGGAACTAAAGCTAATGTTGTAGTTATTGAATGTAGAAAAAGGTGGTTAAAACCACCTTTTCAATTTTTTACCAACGTACAAGTGGCGCTAAAGTATCGTATAAATAATTACCTTCTATTAGTAATAAAGTAACTAAGTAACAGATTAGGAAAATTGCTGTCCAAACTATAGATCTTCTAAACCAAGTTTTTTCTCCTTCTAAGTGCATAAAAGACCATGCAATATAGTAGGCTTTAAATAAGGTTAGAATAATAAATATCCAGTTTAAAGGGCTTGTTCCTAAAAAACTTGTTAAGTGTAAAATATCTGGTTTTATAATACCTAAAGCTACTTCAACAATAGTAACTACAGATAGTAATCCAAATACCATCCATATTTTCTTTACGTTAGATTCGTGTGCGTGTGCCATTTGTTGCTATTATTTTTTAATTATACTAAGTAGAAGAATGTAAATACGAATACCCAAACTAAATCTACAAAGTGCCAATATAATCCTACTTTTTCTACCATTTCATAATGCCCTCTCTTTTCATAAGTACCAAGAATTACATTAAAAAATATGATGATGTTTATTACGATTCCTGAGAATACGTGAAAACCATGAAAACCTGTAATAAAGAAAAAGAAATCTGCAAATATAGTATTACCATACTCGTTTTCTATAAGGTTAGCACCTTCTACAACTCTATTTGCTTTGGCTAACTCTTCTAATCCTTTTTCTCTAGATAAAATGACTTTTTGTTTTTCTTCTAAGTTAATCTGCTCGCTTCTAATTTGAATTGCAGGGTTTGCTTCGTACGAAGCCATAACTTGAGCTACTGAATATTGAGGAACATCTTTTCCGCTTTCAAACCACAAACCGTTTTTTCTAGTATGTGTTACTCTACCATCTGTTCTTTCTCCAACAACAAAGTCAGAAAGAGCAATTTGATGTCCATCTTTTACAAACTGCAAAACTTTACCATCTGTAGTTTTAACTGCTCCATAAGAACCGTTAATAAACGTATTCCATTCCCAAGCTTGAGAACCTACGAAAATTAAACCTCCAATAATCGTAGCAAACATATACCAAGCTACTTTGTTCTTTTGCATTTTATGACCTGCATCTACAGCCAATACCATAGTTACCGAAGAAAATATTAATACAAACGTCATGAATGCAACATAATACATAGGGAATTCTCCATGTATAAAAGGGATATGCGTAAATACCTCATCTGCAATTGGCCAAGAATCGATAAATTTAAAACGCGTTAAACCATAAGCTGCTAAAAATCCTGAGAATGTTAGTGCATCAGATACAATGAAGAACCACATCATCATTTTACCATAACTTGCACCAAATGGTCTTACTCCACCACCACTCCAAGTGTTTTTTCCGTCTGAAGGTATAGCAATATTTGCTTCCATAAATAATATTTAATTAAAATCTTAAATGTTCGTCAAAATTAATCAATTTTCATCACCTAATAAAATAGAAAAAGAAAAATAGATAAATCCATAATAAATCTACAAAATGCCAGAAAATAGCTCCTAATTCGAACCCTAGCAAATCATTTGGCTTGTATTTGTATTTAAAATGATTATAAATTACAACAAATAGCACCACAACCCCTGCAAATATGTGTAATATGTGCATAAATGTTATTCCAATTATAAAAGAAGTAGACACTGTGCTTTCTGGCCCAGTAAAAAATAAACCTACACTTTTTAATTGATTAAAACCTACATATTGTTGCCAAATAAACCCAAGGCCTAAGGCTAAGGTAACTACTAAAAGTATAAGAGACAATTGTCTTTTATCTTTCTTTAAAAAATTTTGTGACAAAAATAATGTTATACTACTTAGTACAATTAAGCCTGTACTAATAAAAAAAGCTTGTGGTAAATCAAAATCTACCCAATCATCACGTTTCATACTTATTACATAAGCACTGGTTAACCCTGCAAAAAACATAACCATACTAATCATGGCAACCCACAACATAGGTTTTGCTGATTTTTGCTGAGCTACTTTATACTCTTGTTCTAATGCTTGTTCTTCTATCATCTTAATGTAAAAATTTATCAACTACATATATAATTTGTACAATGGTAATGTACAAAACACTGGCTAGCATTAATTTTCTGGCATCTGTATTCTGTTCAGATTTATGCAACTTTACTCCATAATACAACATTATTATACCTAATAATGCTACTATAACTGCTGTAAGAGGATAAATGTAAAAATCTCCAGAAACTTTTAAAACTGGTGCTATAGAAACCAAAATCATAATAACTGTGTAAAAAATAATCTGTTTTACAGCACTTTTATCTTTGGTATTCATTGGCAACATATTAAAACCTGCCTTTTTATATTCTTCAAACTGTAACCAACCTATGGCCCAAAAATGAGGAAATTGCCAAAAAAATTGAATCATAAATAACATTCCAGCTTCAATACCAAACTGATTAGTTGCTGCTACCCAGCCTAGCATAAATGGAATTGCACCTGGAATTGCACCTACAAAAACAGTTAGTGGTGTAACTGATTTTAAGGGTGTATAAACTGAGGTATATAAAAAAATAGATATAGCTCCAAATAAAGCTGTTTTTGGATTTATACTATACAATATTGCCAAACCTAGAATGGTAAATAAAACAGCAATAAACATAGCAAAATTTACAGACATTCTACCTGTTGGTAATGGTCTGTTCTTAGTACGCAACATTAATGCATCAGTATCTTTCTCAATAACCTGATTAAATGAATTAGAGGCTCCCACCATAAAAAATCCTCCTAGTGCTAATAGTAATAAGGTTGTATAATTTATAACATCTACAGCTAATAAATACCCTGCAACAGACGAAAAAACTACACTTAAAGATAGCCCAACTTTAGTTAGTTGTTTTAAGTCTGATAAAAGCGTATCCATTGCTATTTTTGTCTCTAAAATTACAGTTGAATTCATATTGCCACGAATGTTTTGCAAAGATATTTGATAAATATGAATTTACCATACAAATCGATGGTTTTGTGAGTTAAAGACATAAAAAAACCCACTCACAATATGAGTGGGAAAATTGCTATGAAAAAGAAAAAGTGTGGTTTAATTAAAAACCACGTGCAAATATAAAAATAATTATTTAGAAAAATATTTATATTTTTCTTTTTTTGATAAATCTTCTACTTGATATAGCTTAGTATTATTTATAGTACTAGGTGTTATAAATCCTTGACCTGTATTGTAAAAATAGACAGAATCCATTACAGTATTGTGATCGTATTTTTTGTTAAATCGTAAATAAATAGAATCGTTTTTTATGGTAAACGTTCCTTTATTTATGCATCTATATGTTTTGTATAATGTTTTTAACTCAAAGTCTTTATTTGTAAAAAGTGTTAGCCTCAAATTAGCCTTTGATGTACTTGGCGTTTTAAAAGCTAATTTTGGTGTTTTAAATACATTATCATCATGAAAATTTAATAAAATTAATAAGACTACTGTATACACTGCTGCAATTAAAACAGGCCTATAATTAAATAGCTCTTTTTTAAGAGCAATACCATATAAGTTATTAAAGAGTACTACCAAAAACACAACCACAAACAGCAAAACAAAACTACCAATTACTATTATTTCAGTAACTCCATAGCAATAATCATCTGGATGAACCAAATATAACAAAGGCAGTAAGGCAATTAAAATGAGTAGTATATATCTCTTTCTTATTTTCATTAAAATCCTCTATATTATGCTTAAACTAAATTATTTTACTTCTTAGAAAACTTGGCCAATGCTTTTTTAGTAGCTTCAGATAACACTAGTTCTCCAGAAACCTGAGCTCTTTCTATCAGTAACTCTTTCCAATGGTCGGTATTTTCCCAAAGTACTTTTTTCATTTCAGCCAATGCTTGCGAATTATAAGATGCCAATTTTTGTGCAAAAAAGTCGATTTCCAGATCTAATTCTTTCATGTTCTCGTAAACTTTAGCATACAATCCTTTTTCTTTAGCCCAATAGGCATTTTTCCAATTGGTGGCATCTAAAGTCAATTCACTTAAAGCTGCTAAACCTATTTTACGCTTTACAGCTGGCTCTATAACAAAAGGACCAATACCTATGGTTAATTCAGACAATTTTATGGAAGCTGCTTCTGTAGCTAAAACATAATCACAAGCTGCAGCTAAACCTACTCCTCCTCCAACAGTTTTTCCTTGAACTCTACCAATAATTAATTTGCTACAGGTTCTCATTGCATTGATCACATTTGCAAAACCTGAAAAGAATTGTTGGCCTTCTTCTAAATTACGAATAGCTACTAATTCATCAAAAGAAGCACCTGCACAAAATGCTTTTTCTCCTTCAGATTTTAAGATAATTACAGCAACTGCATCATTATTAGAAATGGCATCAAACTCTTTTGCTAAACGATCTAACAACTCACTTGGAAATGAATTACTTGCAGGATGTCCAAATTCTATGGTTGCAATATCTCCTTGAATATTGGTGTATAAACTTCCATTTTGTCTTGTAGTAGTCATGTCTAAAGTTTTATCAAAAGTAGGTTATTAAATATGAAAAATCAATGTAAAAATAAAGTCATTATGCTAGCATAATGACTTTAAGGTATTCTTTATAACTTAGGCTAATTTAAAAAATATTAACCCACAATATTTACAATTTTACCTGGCACAACAATTACTTTTTTAGGTGTTCTACCTTGCAAGTGTGCTTGTGTTTTTTCGTGTGCCATTACTGTTTTCTCAATTTCTTCCTTAGACAAATCTAAAGGAAGTTCTAATGTAAAACGCATTTTACCATTAAAAGAAATTGGGTAATTCTTAGCACTCTCTACCAAATGTTTTGGTTCAAAAAGAGGAAAAGGCGCTGTTGAAATCGATTCATTATCGCCTAACAAACTCCATAATTCTTCTGTAATATGTGGTGCATAAGGTGATAATAGCACCAATAAGGGCTCTAAAATTTCACGCTTATTACATTTTAAAGCAGTTAACTCGTTTACAGCAATCATAAAAGTAGAAACTGATGTATTAAAAGAGAAATTCTCTATATCTTCTTCTACCTTTTTAATGGTTTTGTGTAAAGTCTTTAAATCGTCTTTGGTTGCTTTTTCTTCTGAAACTTCAAATTGATCTCCATTAAAATACAATTTCCATAATTTCTTTAGGAATGATGAAACACCAGAAATACCAGAAGTTTTCCAAGGCTTAGTTTGCTCTAAAGGCCCTAGAAACATTTCGAATAAACGCAAAGCATCTGCTCCATATTCTTCAACAATATCATCAGGATTAACCACATTGTATTTAGATTTGGACATCTTTTCTACCTCACGTCCAACTTTATATACACCTTCGTTTAAAATGAATTCAGCATTTTTATATTCAGCTCTCCAATTTTTAAAAGCTTCAATATCTAACTCATCAGAAGCATTTACAAATGACACATCAGAATGAATTCCGCTTTTTATAATCGTCAATAATTCTGATTCTTGCTGATTAACAATTTTATTGTCTAATAAATATTCAATAACTACATTTTCGAATTCATCATCATTTGCAAACAAATCTTTAGAAACAAATAATAAAGGAATTTTTGCTTTAATGTCATCAAAAGAACTACTTAAGGAACAACCTGATTTTACAAAAGCATCAGCCTTATAAACAAAAGCAGAAGTTCCTAAAATCATTCCTTGATTTATCAACTTTTTTGCGAACTCATCAACAGGAAGTACGCCTTTATCAAACAAGAATTTTTGCCAAAAACGTGCAT
Source organism: Polaribacter dokdonensis (assembly GCF_024362345.1). Classification (GTDB taxonomy): domain Bacteria; phylum Bacteroidota; class Bacteroidia; order Flavobacteriales; family Flavobacteriaceae; genus Polaribacter; species Polaribacter dokdonensis. The sequence continues at coordinate 1,670,238 of NZ_CP101505.1, forward strand.
ATAATAAATGACCTGTTGCATGTTCTGAACCACCTATGTATAGATCAATATTTTGCCAATAGTCTAAATTTTCTTTAGAAGCAATTTCAGTATCATTTTGGGGATCCATATACCTATTAAAGTAATATGAACTTCCTGCCCAACCAGGCATTGTATTCAATTCTAATGGAAACACAGTTTCATTATCAATTAAATCATTGCTCACAATTTTGTTAGTTTCAGAATTCCAAGCCCAAACATCAGCATTTCCTAAAGGAGGCTTTCCATCTTCTGTTGGCAAGTACTTTTCTACTTTTGGCAAAACAATTGGCAAGTGTTTAGCATCAATCATTTGAGGCATACCTTCTTTATAATATACAGGAAATGGCTCTCCCCAATAACGTTGTCTGCTAAAAACTGCATCACGTAATCTGTAATTTATTTTTCCATAACCAAAGCCTCTTTTTTCCATTTCATAAATGGCCAATTTTAAGGCTTTCTTATATTTTAATCCTGATAAAAAGTCTGAGTTAGCAATGACAGTGCCTTCTTTATCTGCATGTGCTGCTTCAGAAATATCTACACCTTCAAAAATATTAGGAATAGGAATATCGAAATGTTTTGCAAAATCATAATCACGTTGATCTCCACAAGGAACAGCCATAACAGCACCTGTTCCATAAGATGCCAACACATAATCTCCTATCCAAATTTGTACTTTTTCACCAGAAAAAGGGTGAATTGCATATGCTCCTGTAAACGCACCTGAAATGGTTTTAACATCAGCCATTCTATCACGTTCAGAACGTTTTGCAGTAGCTTCTATATAAGCGTTTACTTTATCTTTTTGTTCATCTGTTACAATTTGTGCTACCAACTCATGTTCTGGAGCTAATGTCATAAAACTTACTCCAAAAATAGTATCAGGTCTTGTAGTAAATACATCTATTTTCGCATCAAAACCATCTACTTTAAAAGAAACCATTGCTCCTTGAGAACGTCCAATCCAATTGGTTTGAGAGTCTTTTAGTGGTTGAGGCCAATCAATGGTATTTAAGCCATCTAACAAACGTTGTGCATATGCAGAAATTCGCATAGACCATTGTGTCATTTTTTTACGAACAACAGGATGACCTCCTCTTTCTGAAACTCCGTTTACAATTTCGTCATTAGCTAAAACTGTACCTAATGCAGGACACCAGTTTACTTCTGTATCAGATAAAAATGTTAACCTATATTGTAATAAAATTTCCTCTTTTTGAGTTGTTGTAAATCCACTCCAGTCTTCAGCAGTAAAAGAAATAACCTCATCATCACAAACTGCATTTACAGTGGCATTTCCATCTTTTTCAAAAACTGAAATTAAAGTAGAAATGTCTTCTGCTTTGTCTGTATCTTTATTATACCAAGAATTAAATAATTGAATAAAAATCCACTGAGTCCATTTATAATACTCAGGATTTGAAGTACGCACTTCTCTGCTCCAATCAAATGAAAACCCAATTTGGTCTAATTGCCTCCTATACGTTTTTATGTTTTCTTCTGTAGTTTTTGCAGGATGCTGCCCTGTTTGAATAGCATATTGTTCTGCAGGTAATCCAAAAGAATCATAACCTTGTGGATGCAATACATTAAAACCTTTGTGACGTTTGTAACGTGCATAAATATCACTAGCAATATACCCTAAAGGATGCCCAACATGCAAACCTGCTCCTGAAGGATAAGGGAACATATCTAACACATAATATTTAGGTAAATCAGAGCTATTAGAGGCTCTGAATGTTTGGTTCTCTGCCCAATATTTTTGCCAATTTTTCTCTATTTCTTGATGATTGTATTGCATCTTATCTCTATTTTAAGCCTGCAAATTTACGTTTATTCTATGAAAGAATAAATTCGAATTTTAACAATTCTACTCTTACAATCATTTTGTAAATTAGCAACATAAATCCATCCAAAATGAAAAAAATACTTATTGCTTTATTAGTAACTGTTGGCTTAGTTGGTTGTAAAACACCTTCTGAAGAGAAAACAAAAGAGTTAAGCGTAAATTATAAAAAAATTGAATTAGACAATGGTTTAGATGTTGTCTTTCATGTAGATAAATCAGATCCAGTTGTAGCTGTAGAATTAATGGTTCATGTTGGTTCTGCAAGAGAAATTGAAGGTAGAACAGGTTTTGCACATTTATTTGAACATTTACTTTTCTTAGAATCAGAAAACTTAGGTAAAGGTGGTTTAGATAAAATGAGTGCAAGAATTGGAGGTTCAGGTGCTAATGGTTCTACTTCTAGAGATAGAACAAATTACCTGCAAACTGTGCCAAAAGATGCCTTAGAAAAAATGATTTGGGCTGAGGCTGACAAGTTGGGTTATTTCATCAACACTGTTACAGACCCAGTTTTAGCAAAAGAAAAACAAGTTGTTAAAAATGAGAAAAGACAAAGTATAGACAACAGACCTTATGGCCACAATCAATATGTAATTGATAAAAATTTATACCCAAAAGATCATCCTTATAACTGGCAAGTTATTGGTTCTTTAGAAGATTTACAGAATGCTACTTTAGATGATGTTAAAACCTTTTTTAGAAAATGGTATGTACCTAACAATTCTACTTTAGTTTTATCTGGAGATATAGATATTGAGCAAGCTACAAAATGGGTGAAGAAATATTTTGATGAAATTCCTAGAGGTGAAGAAATTGAAGCTTTAGAAAAAAGATCGGGTAATGTAACAGAGACAAAACTATTGTATTATGAAGATAATTTTGCAAGAGTTCCTCAATTAACAATGGCTTGGCCAAGTGTGGCTCAGTATCATGAAGACTCTTATGCTTTAGAAGTATTAACGCAATATTTAACCAATGGTAAAAAAGCACCTTTTAATCAGGTTTTAATTGATGATTTAAAATTAACATCAAACACCACCATGTACAATTATACTTCTGAATTGGCAGGACAAACCCAATTAATCGTAAGGGCTTTTAATGGAATAAAATTAGATGAAATTAAAGACGGAATTCAAAAAGCTTTTGCAAAATTTGAAGAAGAGGGTATTTCAGAAAAAGATTTAAACAGAATTAAAGCTGGCCAAGAAACTCGTTTTTATGGCAGTTTATCTAGTGTTTTAGGGAAAGGTACTGGTTTAGCTTCTTATAATACGTATACTGGTAATCCTGGTTTTGTAACTCAAGACATCAACAGTACTTTAGCTGTAACTACAGAAGATGTAATGAATGTGTACAACAAGTACATTAAAGGTAAAAACTTTATTGCAACTAGTTTTGTACCTAAAAATCAAGCTGATTTAGCCTTAACAGGTTCAGAGATGGCCAATATAGTTGAAGAGAAAATTGTTATTGGAGCAGAAGAAAATTTCGACCCAAAGATAGCAGCTACTTATGATAAAACTCCTTCTTCATTTGACAGAAGTATAGAACCAGAATATGGAGAAACGCCTTCTTTAGCTGTACCTGATGTGTACAAAGCAAGTTTAGATAATGGATTAAAAATATTCGGAATAGAAAATGACGAAGTTCCTTTAGTACGTTTTAATTTAAGTGTTAAAGGTGGACAGTTATTGGAATCTATGGATAAATTAGGCTTAGCAAATTTAACAGCTAGCTTATTAGAAAAAGGAACCGAAAACAAAACTGTACCTGAGTTAGAAGAGGCTATTCAAGAATTAGGAGCTTCTATTAATGTGTATTCAGGCACAGAAAACATTACCATTAGCGCTACTACTTTAGCTAAGAATTATGATAAAACTTTGGCCTTGGTAAAAGAGATGTTGTTACAACCAAGGTTTGATGCTAATGAATTCGATTTATTAAAAAAAGCAACAATTGCACGTTTACGTCAGCAGGAAGCGAGTCCTAATGCTGTGGCTAGAAACACTTATAATGAATTGATTTATGGTAAAGACAACATGCGTGCTAAAAACAACTTAGGAAGCACAGCCTCTGTAGCAAACATTACTTTAGAAGATGTAAAGAATTTTTACAACACCAATATTTCTCCTTCTGTTGCAAAAATGTTGGTAGTAGGTGATATTTCAGAAGCAGAAGTAACAGCTTCTTTAGAAGATTTAAATGATAATTGGGCTGCCAAAGAAGTAAACATACCTGAATACAAAACACCAGAAGCACCAACTAAGCCTACTGTTTATTTTTATGACATTCCTAATGCAAAACAATCTGTTTTACAATTTGGAGCACCTGCATTAGCAGCAACAGACAAAGACTTTTATCCTGCTACTGTCATGAATTATATTTTAGGTGGTGGAGGTTTTGCTTCTAGATTAACACAAGAATTAAGGGAAGGTAAAGGGTATACTTATGGTATTCGTTCTGGTTTTTCTGGTACAAATGCAAAAGGTGCCTTTACCATTTCTAGTGGAGTTAGAAGTAATGTTACTTTAGAATCTGCACAAGCTGTAAAACAAATTTTAGAAGACTATCCAAATACATTTTCTGATAAAGATTTAGAAACAACAAAAAGCTTTTTAATTAAAAGTAATGCAAGAGCCTTTGAAACATCTAGAGCTAAATTAAACATGCTTTCTAATATGAGTGCATATGGTTGGGAATCTGATTATGTAAAAGACAGAGAAGCTATTGTAAACAACATGACAAAAGCACAAATTAAAGAACTAGCCAATAAATATGTAAATCCGAATAAAATGATTTGGCTAGTTGTTGGAGATGCAGAAACGCAATTAGACAGAATGAAAGAATTAGGTTATGGAGAACCTGTACTTTTAAACAAACGTCAAGAAAAAATTAAGGAATAACCTTATAAAATAGAGATATTAAAAAAGGCTTTCAATATGAATTGAAAGCCTTTTTTAAATTTGATTATAAACAACTTTGGTAATTGGAGTTTCTTTGATACAAAGTGCTTTGTAAAATACCTGCACTGTAAAATTCTACAATAGTATTGTTACAAGAAAAAACCAATTCATAGGTTTTTACATTTCCAAAATGAAAATCCATCGTTAACAGATCTCCAGAAATTGTATAATCTTCTGTACCTGGAATAGCATCCTCTGTAAATTCATTATTTACAGCATAATAAGTAAAACGTTCTCCATTAGAAAATGTATGCATTACACTTTCTTCAAAGCCTTTTAATAACCATTCTTGGCTTTCTAAAATAGCTACCTTTTCTGTTATGGTTAAAGGTCTATCAAAATCTGTTGCATCATCTTCACAACCTACAAATACAAAAGCACTTATAAATAGTAATAACCCTAATACTTTGTTTGTTTTGTTTTTCATCTTGTTTGGTTTTAATTGGTTACTGTAAATAAAATGATATCTTCTACTTTACCCAATTTTAACTTGCTGAAAAGGAAAATTACCTCTTAAAAGGGAAAAACTAAGCTTTAATTTTTATAAAGACGCTCCACTTGCAGTAACGCTTCTATCAATTTTACGCATTAAACCTTGTAATACTTTTCCTGGCCCTACTTCTATAAATTCAGTTCCACCATCTGCAACCATAGCTTGTATACATTGTGTCCATTTTACAGGTGCTGTTAATTGTGCTATTAAATTACTTTTAATGGTTGCTGCATCTGTAATAGCCATTGCTGCTACATTCTGATACACAGCACAAGTTGGTTCGTTAAAGGTAGTTGCTTCTATTGCAGCTGCCAATTCTTCTCTAGCAGGCTCCATTAAAGGTGAATGAAACGCTCCTCCAACAGGTAACAATAAAGCTCTTCTTGCTCCTTTTTCTGTTAATACTTCACAGGCCTTTTTTACTGCTTCCACATCTCCTGAAATCACTAACTGACCAGGACAATTGTAATTTGCAGCAACTACTACACCTTCTTCTATTGCTGCACAAGTTTCTTCTACAACTGCATCTTCTAAACCTAAAACTGCAGCCATCGTAGATGGAGTTTGCTCACATGCCTTTTGCATTGCTAAAGCTCTTTTAGAAACCAAACGTAATCCGTCTTCAAAAGACAAAACGCCATTGGCTACTAAAGCAGATAATTCTCCTAAAGAATGACCAGCTACCATTTCTGGTTGAAAAGTATCACCTAAAACCTTAGCCAATATTACAGAATGTAAAAATATTGCTGGCTGTGTTACCTTTGTTTCTTTTAGTTCTTCTGCTGTTCCAGTAAACATGACATCTGTAATAGAAAAACCTAAAATATCATTGGCTTTTTCAAACAACTCTTTTGCCAAGTCAGAGTTTTCGTATAAATCTAAACCCATTCCTGTAAATTGTGCTCCTTGTCCTGGAAAAATATATGCTTTCATTGTAAATTATTTATTCGTTGAATTCTTTTTTAAATTTGAAAGCGACAAAAATAATGAAATTTAGTTAGAGCTTCATCTTAAGCATTCTTAGGCTCATTACAATTCTATCTTCAATCAAAATTTGTAACTTCGTTTATATGAATAAAAAAGACAAACTTGCTGCAGACCGAATTTATCTCATCTTAGCAGCTCTTTTTATAGCTTCTTTAGTTACATCCAATCTAATTTTTCAAAAGTTTTTTTATTGGTATCCTTTTCAACTAGAAGTGTTTGATGTAAAATTATTTGAAGTTTCAGTGGGTTTACTACCTTACCCAATTACCTTTTTAATTACAGATATACTCTCTGAAATTTATGGTAAAAGAAAAGCAAATGAAGTGGTTATTGCAGGTATTTTTGCATCGTTCTTTTCGCTATTAATAATTTACGTTTCTAAAGAAGTACCTGCAACTTCTTGGTCTCAAGTAAATGATTCTACGTTTATAGAAGTTTTTGGAGCTGCACCTTTAGCAGTTTTAGCGTCTATGTTAGCCTACTTATTTGCACAATTTATAGATATAAGAGTTTATCACTTTTGGAAAAACCTCACCAAAGGCAAACACTTATGGTTAAGAAATAACTTTTCTACATTTTCTTCTCAGTTTATAGATACCATGACTGTACTATTATTGCTTTGTTCTTTTGATATTATAGATTGGAATAAGTTCTGGGGATTATTATTAAGTGGAGTACTTTTTAAAATGATGATTGCTGCTTTAGACACACCCTTATTATATGCAGCTGTCTATGCATTTAGAAAACGATTCAACTTAAAAGTAAACGAAGAAATATTAGATTAACTTTTTTGTAAACTTCTTAAAGTTCATTCGTCTAAAAAAGAAACAAAACCATCATGAAAAAAATATTTATGCTCCTTTTTGTACTTATCGCTTTTGTGGAAGTGCAAGCACAGACCTCAATCTTTTCGAATTTATTAGAAAAACATGTTACTAATGAAGGAGTTGTAGACTATGCAGCATTTAAGGCTGATGAAGCACAACTAGACACATATCTTACGTATTTAGAAAATACAAATTCGGATAAATCATGGTCTGAAAATCAACAAAAAGCATTTTGGATTAATGCTTACAATGCATATACCATAAAATTGATTTTAGAAAACTACCCTTTAAACTCTATCATGGATATTAAAAAGGAAGGAAAAACAGCTTGGAAATTTCCTTTTGCAAAAGTGGGTGGTAAAACCTATACTTTAGATCAAATAGAACATGATATTTTAAGAAAAAAGTACTTTGACCCAAGAATTCATGTAGGTGTAAACTGTGCATCTATCTCTTGCCCTAAAATTTTAAACAAAGCTTTTACTGCTTCAAATGTTGATGCTGCTTTAGAAACCTTAATGAAAGAATTCATCAACGATTCTTCAAGAAATAAACTAGGTAAAAAGAAAGTTCAAATTTCATCAATTTTTGATTGGTTTAAGGCAGATTTTACAAAAAATGGTAGTGTAATCGACTATTTAAATAAGTATGCTGACACCGAAATTAACCCAAAAGCAAAAGTCTCGTATTTGAAATACGATTGGAGATTGAACAGTAAATAATTACTATCTTTCAACTTTTAAAAATAAATTCAATTTATGTCTAAAACATATTATGATGCTGCTGATTTGAGAAAATTTGGCAAAATTACAGAATGGAGTGAAGAATTAGGAAACAAGTTTTTCGATTATTATGGAAAAGTTTTTGAAGAAGGAGCATTAACCGCTCGTGAAAAATCATTAATTGCATTGGCTGTAGCACATACAGAACAATGCCCTTATTGTATAGATGCTTATACAAAAGATGGTTTACAAAGAGGTATTACAAAACCAGAAATGATGGAAGCCATTCATGTTGGGGCTGCAATTAAAAGTGGTGCAACCTTAGTTCATGGTGTTCAAATGATGAACAAAGTGAACAAATTAGAAATGTAAGCAGAGCAACCAAAAAGTTTCTTGGTTTTACCATAAATAGCTTATACAAAAACCACAAAACATCTTTCTTCGTACATAAATTAAAGAACCTAAAAAAGATTCTGAATTAGATTCAGCTTAAAATATGGCTACAAAATCATTAAAAGCAAGAAATAACGACATCGCAAATACATCTCGTCAAATGGAAATTCTTTCAAACGGAATTTTCGCTAATGGTGAGTTGCCAACATTTGCAAAAAAAATAAAAGAAACCAATCAGTTTCCTTTACGTCCTAAAAAATTAGAAATTCTTCAAATTAATTTGGGCTATATGTGTAACCAAGTATGTGAACATTGTCATGTTGATGCTGGTCCAGATCGTAAAGAAATTATGACTGTAGAAACCATGCAGCAATGTTTGGAGGTGATTAAAAAGACAGAAGCACATACCTTAGATTTAACTGGTGGAGCTCCTGAAATGAATCCTAATTTTAGATGGTTTGTAGAAGAAGCTTCTAAAGCAGGTATTAAAGATTTTATTGTTCGTTCTAACCTAACTATTATTAGAGCTAATAAAAAATATTACGATTTACCTGAATTCTTTAAAAAACACAATGTACATGTGGTGTCTTCTATGCCTCATTGGACACGTGGAAAAACAGACAAACAAAGAGGAGATGGTGTTTTCGATAAATCAATTAAAGCCCTACAAGAGCTAAATGCTGTGGGTTATGGAATGCCAGGTTCTGATTTAAAACTAGACTTGGTGTACAATCCTTCTGGCGCTTTTTTACCTGGAGATCAACAAGCTTTAGAAGCCGATTTCAAAAAAGCATTGAAAGCTGATTTTGACATTGACTTTCATAATCTTTTTGCCATCACCAATTTACCAATCAGTCGTTTTTTAGATTACTTAATTGCCTCAGACAATTATGAAGATTATATGCATTCTTTGCTAGATGCATACAATCCTGCAGCTGTAGAAAATGTAATGTGTACCAATACCATTTCTATTAGTTGGGATGGTTGGCTATATGATTGCGATTTTAACCAAATGCTAAATTTAAAAGTAGCCAGTAAAGTAAAACACGTTTCTGATTATAATGAAGAATTATTACAAGACAGAAACATTATTATCAACCAACATTGTTATGGCTGTACTGCAGGTGCAGGGAGCAGCTGTCAAGGTGTAGTTGCATAATATTAATCAATAATTTCTCCCCAAAATGAGAAAATAAAACAACATTTGATTCGAAACACTGCCATATTAATTTTTGCAAATTCAGCCGAAAAAGATGCTGAAAGAAAATCATTTCTTTCTACAGAAGTTATTGCTGAACTGAATAAAGTTACCTTAAAAAAGGTTCAAAAAACAGGCTTGCCTTATTTTCATTATTCAGAAAAGAATCAAGAAGGAGCCGATTTTGGCGAACGTTTTTCGAATGCAATTGCTGCTGTTTTTAGCAATGGTTTTGAGAATGTAATTACTATTGGTAATGACACTCCACATTTGAAAACACGTCATATAATAGAAAGCGCACAACAATTAGCACAAAACAATTTGGTGTTAGGGCCCTCTAAAGATGGTGGTTTTTATTTAATGGGTATTAAAAAAGCACACTTTAATAAAAACACCTTTTTAAAATTACCTTGGCAAACCAATCGTTTAAATTCTTATATCTCTAAAATATCTTCGGCTAAGAATATTTCTATAGCGTATTTAGAGTTGTTAAACGACATAGATGCTAAAGAAGATATTTCTAAAATCATAGAAAGTCGTTATAAAATTACTGCACAACTTTTAGTTTTATTAAAGCGTTTAGTTGCAGTTCATCAATCTTTATTTTATCACTTAGAAAATAGTCTTTGCTATTTTACCAATGAATTACATTACAACAAAGGTTCACCTTACCTTTTGGCGTAATTCAATGCGTTGCTATTGCAACACCTCAATCAAAATACTTTTACACAAAAAATTACTATTTAATGAAACATATTTTTATGTGGATTATACTGTTGGCCACTAGCATCAGTTTTTCACAAATTAAAATATCGGGTACAGTAACCGATAAAACTACAGGAATGGGAATACCATCTGTAGCCATAGCTTCCTCATCAGAAAACGGAACAACTTCAGATATAAATGGAGTGTACACCATTTTTATATCCGACACCAATCAAGTAATAACCTTTTCTTATTTAGGATACAAAACACAAAAAATAAATATTGGTACTCAAAGAGTTATCAATGTTCAATTAGAAGAAATTGAAACCAATTTAGATGAAATTGTAGTAACTGCTCTAGGTTTAAATAGAAAAACCAAAGAACTAGGTTATGTAGTTCAAGAAATAAAAGCGAAAGAAGTTACAAATGTAAAAACCGTAAACTTTTTAGACAATTTAGCAGGTAAATTAGCAGGTGTTACTATTTCTCAAGGAGCTACAGGAGTTGGCTCATCTTCTAAAATTACCATTCGTGGAGAAGCCTCGTTCTCGAACAACAATCCACTTTTTGTGGTAGATGGTACACCTATTAATAACAACTCTGTATTTAATTTCACCAATGAAGCTGCTGCTGGTTTTCAAGAAATTGATTTTGGTAATGGAGCAATGGAAGTAAATCCTGATGATATTGAAACCATAACCGTTTTAAAAGGGCCAAGTGCTGCTGCTCTATATGGTACTCGTGCTTCTAATGGTGTTATAGTAATTAACACCAAAGATGGTAGTAAAAAGAAAGGTCTAGGCGTAAGTATTAACTCTTCTATTACGTTCGATTCTGCTTTTCGTTTGCCTGAATTTCAGAATGAATATGGCCAAGGAAACTCAGGTAATTTTGAGTATGTAGATGGTTTAGGAGGTGGTGTTAATGACAATATTACTTATTCTTGGGGGCCAAGATTAGATGCAGGAAATTTAATTGCACAATTCGATTCTCCAGTAACCTTGGCAGATGGAACTGTAGTAAGAGGTGGTGATACTTCTTTGTATTCAGGCAACACAATAACACCAACCTTGTTTAAATCTAATCCAGATAATTTAAAAGATTTTTATCAAACAGGGGTAACTGCAATTAACAATATTGCTATCAATGACAGTTTTGAAAGAGGATCTTACAGATTATCAATTACAGATTTAGACAGTGAATCTATTATACCTGGTGTAAATTTAGAACGAAAAACAGCAGCTTTAAAAGTAAACTTTAATCCATCACCAAAAACACGCATTACAAGTTCTGTAAACTATGTAAATTCTAGTTCAGACAACAGACCTGCTAATGGTTATGGTAGTGAAAATGCAAATTACTCATTAGTTGCTTGGGGGCCAAGGTCTTTAAACATCGATAGCTTGCGTAATTATTGGCAACCTGGTTTAGAGGGTGTTCAGCAATACTCATTTAACTATACATTTTTCGATAATCCATTTTTTATCCTTCAGGAAAACACAAACTCATTCAACAGAGATCGTGTATTTGGGAATATTGCTATTAAGCATCAATTTACAGATCAGTTAAGTGTTTCTTTACGTTCAGGAATGGACTATTCCTCTGAAAAGAGAGCGCTAAAACGTAATTTTAGTAGTAACCGTTTTAAAAACGGAGCTTATGCAGAGCACGATGTTTTTTACAGAGAGGTAAATACAGATTTCTTAATCAATTACAATAACAATTTTGGAGATATTTCTTTTGATGTTTCTTTTGGAGGAAACAGATTAGATCAAAACGCAAGCACCAAACAAACACAAACTACCAATTTAGCACAACCAGGTATTTTTAGTTTAAACAATGCTGCCTCTCCTTTAGAGGTATTTGAATTCGAATCAAAGAAACGCATTAACTCCTTATATGGAATTGCTAAATTCGGCTACAAAGATTATTTATTTGTAGATATTACAGGTAGAAACGATTGGTCTAGTGCACTAGCTACTCCTTTTTCTGTAGATGGCACGTCTTTCTTTTATCCATCTATATCTTCTAGTTTTATATTGTCTAATTATACAGAGTTACCTTCAAGTATTTCTTTTGCAAAACTTAGAGCAAGTATTGCACAAGTAGGTAATGATACAAACCCTTACCAAACTTCAGGTGCATTTGCTTCGCAAACTCCTTTTAATGGTCTGCCAACATTTAGCAACCAAAACTTTATTCCGAATTCTAATTTAAGACCAGAAATCACAACTTCTTATGAGTTAGGTGCAGACTTGCGTTTCTTTAAAGATCGATTGAACATCGATTTTACCTATTACAATGCCACTACAAAAGATCAAATTATTTCTTTACCCATTCCAATCTCATCAGGCTATAATCAGCAAGTAATTAATGGTGGAAAAGTAACAACAAGTGGTGTAGAAATTATCTTAGGAGGGACACCTATACAAACAGAAAACTTTACTTGGAATACTACTTTTAACTTTGCTAGTAATAAATCTGTAATCAAAGATTTACCTCAAAATGATGGGCGTTTAACGTTGGCTTACAGTAGAATTTACAATAGTGCCAATCAAACTGTTTGGTTTCAGGTAGAAGAAGGTGGACAAATTGGGGATATGTATGGTACTGGATATGAAAAAAATGGGGATGGCGAATTTTTATTAGATGATAATGGAAGATACATTGCCAATAATGATTTAATTAAAATCGGGAATTACAATCCAGATTTTACTTTAGGTTGGAACAATTCTTTCCGTTATAAAAATTGGAATGCAAGTTTCTTATTCGATTGGAGACAAGGAGGAGAAATTGTGTCGAGGACAAGAGCTTTAGGTAATGTTGGTGGGCAATTGGCAGAAACTGCTTTTAGACCAGATGCAGGTATTGTGGCTCAAGGTGTAAATGTAAACACTGGGCAGCCTAACACTGTTGCTGTGTCTGCAGAGAGTTATTACAGACAATTTTACGACAGAAACCATGAAGAAAACAATGTATATGATGCTTCATTTTTAAAATTACGTCAGGTTTCACTTGGGTATGTTTTAAATTTAGAAGAAGGCTTTTTAGGTTTAAAAGACACCTCTAGCATGAGCTTTTCTTTTATTGGAAACAACCTTTTTGTGATTACAGAAAATCCGCATTTCGATCCAGAACAATTGGCTGTACAAGGCAATGGTTTTGTAAGTGGTGTAGAAGATATGAGTTATGCTACTAGCAGAAGTTTAGGTTTTAAAGTAGGTTTCAATTTCTAATACAATAACATGAAAAAAATAATATATACACTTTTAATTTTAGCGTTTACCTTGTTAGGTTGCACTAAAGATTTTGAAGAAATTAATACCAATCCAAATGCACCTGTAGTTGTACAACCAAGTTTGTTGTTAAGACAAGTAATCTATGACTTTGGAGAACAAATGAGTTATGAAGGTTTTGTAGCTGGTGATTTGTTAGGGCAACACAGAACAGCTTTAGACTTTAATTTATTTGATAGACACGATTTAAAAAGTCCGCAATTAGGAGGTAACCCTTGGTCTATTTTTTACACCAATTTAAGAGACAATGAAATTATTTTAAATCAAAGTAAAACAACTAGTGCTTTTGCAGTTTATGAAGGTCCTGCCTTAATTTTAAAAGCATATATGGCTGCTGGTTTAACAGATTTATTTGGAGATGTACCTTACTTTGAAGCCTTTAATGGTGTAGAAGGCACAGTAACCCCTAAGTACGATTTACAAGAAGACATTTATCAAAATGAAAACGGAATTCTAGACAATTTAGACAAAGGTATTGCAGCTATCAACGCCTACACTGGTTCAATTGCTTTAGAAGGTGATATTTTGTTTGATGGAAACCTACAAGCGTGGATTCAGTTTGCAAATTCTTTAAAAATAAAATACCTCATTCGTATTTCTAAAAAAGTAGATGTTGCAGCACAATTGCAAACGCTATATAATCAGGGCAATTACATAACCAGTAATAGTAACAATGCCGTATTTGACTTTACCAATTCAGATCCTAACAGTTTTAGGTTAGCGCAATTAAGAGTTGGTGATTTCAACAACTTTGTACTTTCTGAAACTATGGAAGAAATCTTAGTTGATCTTGATGATGCAAGAATTAACACCTTTTTTAGGCCTTTTGCCAATGCTACAGGTAATGATTACAATGGATTAATTAACGGGATCAATTCTTCGACAACATCAATAGCCTTGGCAGATTATTCGCTTTCAGGAACTGCCTTTAGAGAAGACACCTCTACCCTAGATGCTAATTTTATGACAGCTTGGGAAACTAGCTTTTTATTAGCAGAAGCTGCTGAAAAAGGGTTGATTACTGCAAATGCAGAAACCTTATATAATGAGGGTGTAAGACAAGCTTTCGAGTATTGGAATACTACTTTACCAGCCAACTATTTATTAGGGAATGCCAATTACAATGCAGCAGGTACATCGCCTTTGGCTCAAATTATCACTCAAAAATGGATTGCTTCTATCATTCAAGGATATGAAGGTTGGATTGAATACAGAAGAACAGGTTTTCCTGTACTTAAAAATGTTTCTGCAAGTTTAAATAACGGATTAATACCTGTTAGAATGCCTTATCCAGCAGAAGCTGCAACTTTAAATCAAGAGAACTATAGTGCAGCAGCTGCTGCAACAAATGGCAATAGTTTAGATGTAAACGTATGGTGGAACGAATAATATGGATGTAATTAATTGGCAATGGGGGTTGGTCATTTGTTCAAGTATTATCTTGTTCTTTTTATCACCTCTTGCAAAAACTACAGATGAATTCTTTAAAGCAGTTCATCAAAAGAAAGCACCTAACACACTAGTCTTAACAGGTAGCTTAATCATTTCTTGGATTTTTGCGAAAAGTATTACCAACGCTGCCAATTTAGGTATGGCCTTTGGTTTAGTGGGTGGTGTTGCTTATGCTGGTTATTACCTATCCTTTGCTGTAGCTGGGGTTATTATTTATCAATTAAGAACTCAGGGTAATTTTACCAGTATTCACCATTTTTTAAGTTCAAAATTTGGGCGACGAGCTGTAGCTATTTTTTCTATTCTAATCGCCTTTCGTTTGTTTAATGAGGTTTGGAGTAACACTATGGTTATTGGCAATTATTTTGGTGATGTTGGCAGTGGCTCTTACTATTGGGCCATTTTAATATTCACAGTACTTACCTTAAGTTATGCCTTAAAAGGGGGATTGAGTAGTTCTATTTTTACAGATGTCATCCAAATGATATTGTTTGCAGTTTTATTGATTGTAATTCTTGCTACACTTTTTGCTACTGATGATTTTTCTGCGAAAAAAATTGCCAATTCAGGAGCTTGGAGTTTTGAGTTAGGGCTAAACTTATTTTTTGCAGCCCTCTTACAATCGTTCAGCTATCCTTTTCACGACCCTGTTCTTACAGATCGCGGATTTATTAGCAACCCTAAAATAACGCGTAAAAGTTTTATTTGGGCGAGTATTTTAGGTGCAATTTGTATCATCTTTTTTAGCTTTATTGGTATTTATGCACAAACTCAAGGTTTAGAGGGGGAAGCAGCTATAGAAGTTGGTAAAGCATTTGGTATTGTACTTCTATTAGTCATTAATTTTATCATGATTACCTCTGCAGCCTCTACCCTAGACTCCACTTTTTCGTCATTTTCTAAATTAATAGCAATCGATTTAAATCTGGGTAAATCTGTTTCTTTTGGAAGGTTAACCATGATTGCTGTTGCAATTTTAGGTACAATTCCTGTATTTTTAAATGCAGAAATTTTATCTGCTACCACAATTTCTGGAACAATGGTTATTGGTCTTACACCTATTTTTATATTTTGGAAACAAAAGGTTCCTAAAATTAGTTTTTACCTCTCTGTAGGTGCAGGCCTAATTTTTGGAATACTCTTGGTGTTTGATGCTTTTCCGAAAGCACTCATTTTTACGGAAGGTAAATATGCCAGTTTACTCTGGGTAAATCTTTGGGGAATTGCTAGTTGTATCACTTTATATTTTATACCAAAATGGATCAGATAACAGAAAATTTAGGCAAAAAGTCAGGCAAAATGCTGCTATTTGGTGGTGTATATAGCAATTTACAAGCATTAGAAGCTTTAAAACAAATTGCAGAACAAGAAGACATAGCTCCTGAAAACTGTATTTGTACTGGAGATATTGTGGGCTATTGTGCTCAACCTGAAGAAACCGTGCAACTTTTTAAATTGTGGGGTGTAAAAAGTATTGTAGGTAATGTAGAAATACAATTAAGGGAAAATGCAGATGATTGTGGTTGTGATTTTAGAGAAGGTTCTAGATGTGATGGTTTTTCGCAATTGTGGTATCCTTATGCACAAAGCAAGCTCTCTGAAAACTCGTTAGATTTTTTAAAAACACTGCCTAATTACATCAACTTTAGCTATGCTGATAAACAAGTAAGTGTCGTACATGGTTCTTACTTTAATGTTTCTGAGTTTATTTTTAAATCTACTCCTTGGCAAGTAAAACAACCTAATTTTGAGGCTACAAAAAGTAATGTAATTGTGGCTGGGCATTGTGGTTTACCTTTTCATCATGAGCAAAACAAACGACTATGGTTAAATCCAGGTGTTATTGGCATGCCTGCCAATGATGGTAACCCTTCAGTTTGGTATGCTATTGTAGACGATACTCAATCTACTTTGTCTTTTACACATAAAACCTTAAATTACAACTACAAATTAACCAGTAAACTCATGCAAAATGGGTTATTACCCAAAGAATATTCGAGAACCATTGTTACTGGAATTTGGGATAACACTGAAATTTTACCTGCCATAGAAAGTGGTTTGCAAGGTTTTGGGATACAATTATAAACATTATGAGAAAAATCGTTTTATTAGTAATATTTGTAAGTACTGCAACTTTTGGTCAGCATAAATTAGACAAGTTATTAGAAAAATGGAATAAGAGAAATGTACCTTACATGTCTGTAGAAACCTTAGCATTACCGAAAACTGATGCTATTTTATTAGATGCTAGAGATCAAAAGGAATTTGACGTGAGTCATTTAAAAAATGCCATTCGAGTAGGGTATGATGATTTTAAAATAGACCAAACTTTACCTAAACTACCCAAAGATAAAAACGCAAAAATTGTAGTGTATTGCTCATTAGGCATTCGCTCAGAAACAATAGCACATAAATTAATGCAAGAAGGTTATACCAATGTGTATAATTTATATGGGGGTATTTTTGAATGGAAAAACGCCAACTTTAAAGTGGTAGATACTTTAGGAAACCCTACAGAAAAAGTACATACATTTAACAAGAGTTGGAGCAAATGGCTTCAAAAAGGGAAGAAAGTGTATTAATGTTAGTAGCGTAATTACAAATCAGAATAAAGCAATACCCATTTATGCATAAAAACCTCTTACTTATTTTTACAAGAAACCCGGAATTAGGGAAAGCAAAAACGCGTTTGGCTAAAACAGTTGGTAATGAAACTGCTTTAGAAATTTATAAATTTCTTCTAGAAAAAACTAGAGATGAGTCGCGTAAAGTAAACGCAGACAAAGCTGTTTACTACTCTGTAAAAGTGAGAGACAATGATATTTGGGATACTGAAACTTATCAAAAATTTGCTCAGAAAGGAGAGGATTTAGGGCATAGAATGCAGTATGCTTTTGAGCAAGGATTTAAAGCAGGTTACGAAAAAGTGCTAATCATTGGTAGCGATTTATACGATTTATCCTCAGAAAATATAGATTATGCCTTTCGTACATTAGACAATCATGATGTAGTTCTTGGGCCAGCAGAAGATGGTGGTTATTACCTACTAGGTATGAATAGCTTGCATCCATCTGTTTTTCATGATAAAGAATGGGGTACATCCACAGTTCAAAAAGATACCTTAGCCAATTTAACCAATCAACAGTTAAAGTTATTAGAAACTAAAAATGATATAGATTTGTATGAGGATATTGAAGGCATCCCAGAGATTATGAATCGCTTTATCCACACTAAAAAATAAAATACATTAGCGCATTATGAAAGCAGCACAATTACAAGAAACAATCACTTTTTTAAAAGAACAAGGCATCACTGCTCCAGAGGTAGGTATTGTATTAGGTACTGGCTTAGGAAAACTGGTAGACGAAATTGAAATATTAAAAGAGGTTGCGTATACAGATATTCCTAACTTTCCTATTGCTACAGTAGAATTCCATTCAGGTAGAATTATCTACGGAAAATTGTCTGGTAAAATGGTTGTGGTGATGTCAGGGCGTTTTCATTTGTATGAAGGATATACGCCTTGGGAGGTTACATATGGTATACGTACCATGCATGGCTTAGGCATTCAGCATTTATTAATTTCTAATGCAGCAGGTGCTATTAACTTAGATTATATCAAAGGCGATTTAATGTTGATTGAAGATCATATTAATCTACAAGGCAGCTCACCTTTAGCTTTTAAAGGCGCTAATGAATTCGGAAACATCTTTGCAGATATGCTTGAACCCTATTCAAAAAAGATGAATACAGCACTGAATTTAATCGCAACCGAAAATAACATTCAACTGCATTCAGGAACGTATGCAAGTGTATTAGGGCCGCAATTAGAAACTAGAGCCGAATATAGAATGTTGCAAATTTTGGAGGTAGATGCAGTAGGAATGAGTACTGTGCCAGAAGTAATTGTGGCCAAGCAATTAAATTTACCTTGTGCAGCAATTTCTGTATTAACCGATGAATGTGATCCTAAGAATTTACAACCTGTAGACATTGCTGAAATTATTGCTATTGCTGGCCAAGCAGAACCTAAAATGATTATACTATTCAAAGAGGTGCTAGCTAAGTTGTAATTGTACCTTTCTGCTATTGTTTATGATCAACAGTTTTACATCTTTTATTTTAGAAAAAACAGGTGCTACTTCTTTAAATGAACTGGGGCTTATTCAAGAATTATGGAGTGGCTATGGGCACATCAAACGTTTTGCGTTAGAAGGTAGCCCTTTGCAAACTGTTGTGGTCAAAAATGTACAATACCCAAAACAACAGCAACACCCAAGAGGTTGGAACTCCCAACTTGGTCATGAACGCAAGTTAAAATCGTATCAAGTAGAAACAGCTTGGTATACCCAATATGCAAAACAGAGCGAAGCACGTTTACCCAAATGTTATGGTGTTTATCAACAAAACAACGAAGTGTGTATTGTTCTAGAAGATTTAGATGCTGCAGGTTACACATATCGAAAACAAGATATTTCTTGGCAAGGTATTGACAATTGTTTGGCATGGCTTGCCAAATTTCATGCATCTTATTTAGGGAAAACCCCTCAAAATTTATGGGCTATTGGCAGCTATTGGCACTTGGCTACAAGACCTCAAGAATTAGCGGTTTTAGCAGATGTTCCTTTAAAAAAAGCAGCACCCTTCATCGATCAGAAATTAAACGATTGCAGGTATTCAACATTTATTCATGGAGATGCAAAATTGGCCAACTTTTGTTTTTCTGCCAATGATGAAGTAGCTGGTGTCGATTTTCAATATGTGGGTGGTGGTTGTGGTATAAAAGATGTTGCTTATTTTATTGGAAGTTGTTTATCAGAACAAGAATGCGAACGTTTAGAAGATACCATACTATCTACTTATTTTATCCATTTACATAAAGCACTAGGTAAAGAACACAAAGCATTAGAAAAAGAATGGCGTTCTTTATATCCTTATGCTTGGGCAGATTTTCATCGTTTTTTAAAAGGATGGAGTCCTGGGCATTGGAAAATTAATTCCTACAGCGAACGCCTTACCCAAAAAGTAATCAAAGAAATTTCAAATGGACTTTAATGCACTAGCAGACATTGCCACAAAAGCGGCTTTAGAGGCAGGTATGCTAATACAAAAAGCCTTAAAAAAACCCGTTGTTGTGCAACACAAACAAGGAGGCAACACAATAGCATCACAAGTAGTTACTGCAGTAGATTTGGCGTGTGAAAAAATAATTTGTAAGCACTTGGAACCATCCTGTAAAAAGTTTGATATTGGTTTGCTTACAGAAGAAACCGAAGATGACCAAAGCAGATTTACCAAAGACTATTTTTGGTGTGTAGATCCTTTAGATGGTACGTTAGCATTTATAAACAAACACCCAGGTTTTTCGATTTCCATAGCACTGGTTTCTAAAGAAGGTGTACCTTTTATTGGCGTAGTTTTAGATCCAAGTTCTTCCAACTTATATGTAGCTATTATAAATAAAGGTGCGTATAAAAATGGGCAACCTTGGGTATTACCTCAACCCAAAAACACGCTTACCTATGTTACAGACAAAAGCTTAGCAGACACGCCTCAAAAAGAACTAATTTCAAATCATATTCAAGAGCGTTTAAAAGCATTAGGTTTAACTCAGTATAATGAAATTTCAGGTGGTGGTGCAGTATTAAATGCATTATTAGTTGCCGAACACAGACCAGCATTATTTATAAAACCAACTAAAACAAAACTAGGTGGAGGTAATCTTTGGGATTACGCAGCAACTACTTGTATCTTTAAAGAGCTTGGGCTAAAAGCAACTACTTTTAATGGTGATAAAATAAATTTAAACCCTTTGGATACCACTTTTTTGAATTTTCAAGGTATATGCTTTAGTGCCTAACTCAATTCGTTTACAGCAAATAATATCTACGAATAATGAAAACTATAAAGTAACATTATCCAGTAAATTTGACTAAAAAAGGTCTATTTTTATGAATATATAACTAGTTGGTAATAATTCGAAATTACGAACATTAAGCTTAAAATTGCGGTAATAGGATTTTTATTTTTATTCTTTGATGTTTTTGGACAAAAAACAGAATTAGGATATAAAACAGAAAATCATAAAGTCTATTCAGAGGATAAAGACGAATATATCCTAAAAATAACTTTTCCTAGAAATTATAGTTCTACCAAAGAATATAAAACACTTTATTATTTAGATGCTTATTGGCTTACAGAAATTACCCTCGGCTCTTTTACTATATTGGATTTATGTAATTATGTAGAAGACGTTGTTTTTGTTGGAATTTCATTAAATGGTTCTGAAAAAGATTGGCATATACAAAGAGATATGGACTTCACGCCTTCACAATTTAAAAATTTGGGACTTTTAGAAGGTTTAAAAAATTCAAATCCAGATAATAACATTAAAATCAAAGTCAAAACTGGAGGAGGAAATCAACTCAATAAAGAAAGTACAGGAGGAGCAAATTTATTTTTAGATTTTTTAGAGAATGAAGTAATTGAATTTGTAGAAAAAGAATATCCTAATCTTAATAAACGAAGAGGTTTACTTGGGCATTCTTTTGGAGGACTTTTTGGATTCTATACTTTACAAAATCGTCCAGAATTGTTTAAAGATTTACTATTAATCTCAGCCTCTTTATCTTGGAATTCATCTGAATTAGTTGATAAAGAAAATTTTTCCAAATTAAAAGGTTCAAACAGCGAAATAAAACTTTATCATAGTTATGGTGAAAAAGAAATCAAAGGTATAAGAACTTCAAATAATGATGTAAGTAAGATTATAATTGAATTGAAACTTGAAAACTTGAATTATAAATTTAACCCAGTTAAAAACACTAACCATCATTCTGTGTTATCAAGAGCAATTTATGATGGACTATTGTATTTATATAAAAAATAACGTTTTACAACAACGCACAAAATTAATTGCCTTCTTTTAGTTCACTTACTAAAATCCTCATGGATTTTATTGGTTTGATGTTTTATTTACTAACTTTATTGCTTAAACCACGTAACGCTTCTTACACAACAACGTTGACCACAAACGAAAAAACAATCTCAAAAATAAGACAGACTAATAAATTGTAGTTCCCAATGAAGTGGCTCAACTCTCCATATCCTTTATTACAAAAAACCAAATACAAGTGGTTATTTGCGTTGTTTTCTGGCCTTTTTGTTTTTGTGTTTTTAATTTTTTTTCAACCTTTTGGTTCGGCACAATCAATCGCTTATAAATATATTCTCTTAGCGGGTTTTGGAGTTGCAGTCTTTCTAGGTGTAGCTACTACCTATTTTATCCTTCCTAAACTATTTCGTGAGTTTTTTCGTCCAGAAAAATGGACCATAGGCAAGGAAATTCTATTACAATTTGGTTCCATCTTAATAATAAGTGCTTTTAATTCCCTGCACAATTACAATTGGTGGCCAGACATTAATTTATATCAAACCTTTTTTAATTTTGTTATAATCACTATTTCGATAGGGATTTTCCCAATTACAGGTTTAATCTTTTTTAAAGAGCGTACACTTTCAAAACGTAACACCCAAAAAGCACAATTACTTTATAACCAACTACCCCCTGAATCTATAGAAGGGACCATTACAGTTCAAATACAAGAAGAAAGTGTAAAAGAAGCGCCTATTGTAATGCAATTATCAGAATTTATATATGCACAATCAGAAGGGAATTATATAACGATACATTATTTGAAGGATAATACGCTTATGCATAAACTAATTAGACTTTCTTTAAAACAACTTGAAATACAACTAGAAAATCTATCTCAAATAAAACGTTGTCATCGCTCTTACCTTATTAATAGGCAACATATAACCTCTATTGATGGTAATGCCAGATCACTCACAATACAATTAGAAAAAGTTGCTAACAGTATTCCTGTTTCTAGAACTTTTTCTAAAGCTGACTTTAAATAGCTTTCCCATTCATCACAAAATTGGTACACCCATCACTTTTTTTTCACAACGTACTGATTTCAAGACTATTTTTGGGATAAATAATTTTTAAAATATAGACCTATGAAAAATCGTATTCACATCATTTTAATCTTAATATTAGGTATCTTATTATTAAGCAGCGCTACAAGTATGAAATCAGACAAAGGAAATTCTACGCTAAAATTAAAACTTAATGAGGTGGCATCTTATATTGACGTTCGAGATACAATAAACCTAAAAGTATCAGAAGCTTCTGTTGCATGGCATATGGATCACATTTATTTAATGGTAAATCAGTTACATAAAGCGCTAAAGTATTCTGATGAAAGCAATTATATAGCAGAATCGAATACAACACGTGACTATGTCTTTAATTCTAATACGCTGCCAAGAGGAAGAGTTACTGCTCCAGAAATTGTTAGACCAGCAGAAAATGTAACTATCAATACGTTACAGATGCATTATGATGAAGCACTTGCTACAGCCGAAAAGTTGCCTTTGCTTGCAGAAAAGAAACACTTTAAACATCCAATTTTGGGCACTATGAATAGAGACGAAACAATTAAATTTCTTAACATTCATACTGAACATCACCTTAAAATTATACGTGAAATTCTGAATAATGAATAGCTAATTACTAACTAGGTGTATAATTCATCTCTAATTACAACCTACTAACAAAAATCCTATAGAAAGCTAAAAAATGATTGACCCAAATTGGATTTACTTCTGTGCCAGATTCTCTTTCTGCAATTCATGAAGGACAAGGCACTACTGGTAGGTATTTTCGTTTTCTAAATAGCTATCTCGAATTAATTTTTGTTTATAACCAAAAAGAACTGGAATAAAATAATGAAAAAAATAAAGATTTAGATTTTACAAAAAGAGCCAGCTTTAAGAAAAATGGCGCTTCAACATTTTGTCTAGCTCTTAAAATTGAAAATTATAACATAGAGAAAAGAACATTTGATGGAACTTCACTTTGACTACGACGTGCAAGCAAAATCGTTTGATTTAAGACCTGAATTACCATTAATTATATATTTTTAAAAGTGTAAGGTAAAAGCGTTATAAATTATCGCTGTTACTCCCCTACTTAAAAAATCTTCTCAGACTTTCTATCTATTATTTATTTGCTAAATTGGTTGCTAAACGACGCAACTTAGCAGACCAAACCTGTTCTGCTTTATTATAACCAACCGATAACCAATGATTAAATTCTTTAGAAAAATTAGACTAAATCTACTTATGGAAAATAAAACAAAAAAGTATTTGAAATACGCTATAGGAGAAATTATTTTAGTAGTTATTGGAATATTAATAGCATTATGGATAAATAATTGGAATAACCAACGTTTAGCCGATAACCAAACAACAAATTTCTTAAAAAACATTAAAGAAGATTTAGTTTCTGATACACTTGAGTTTGATAATCGAATTGATTTTTACAAAGATTTAATTGATGAAAAGAAAAAATTACTACTACTATCTTCATACGAGAAAATAAATACAGATAGTCTGTCAGTATTAATTAGTGCAACTTATGCACTCTATGAGATAAATAATACCACCTTTACGAAGATTACAAATTTGGGAATATCTAAACTTTCTAAAAATGATAAACTTTCTAAAAAAATATACAGTTATTACACAATAGAATTAAAAACGTTTAGCGAATTTATTAATTGGGAAAAAGAAGATACAGGCTATGAAGGAAGGTATTGGTCAAATTTTCAAAACGAATATGAATTTAATAATGATGAGTTTCCTAAATTTCAAGATTCGATTATTAATAAACAAAATTTAATAAAACTGATAACAGAACCAAAAGGGAGAAACCAAATATTGTACGATTATTACAGAAAAAAGAGAATATTAGCTAAATATGAGGAAATGAAAGTAATATCATCAGAATTAATTAATGATATACAAAAAGATTTAAACACGAATTAAAAATGACGATAGCACAACACCTTGCATTATTCATTGCTAACTTGCTTATTTACAAAAATCCTCACAAAGTTTCTATCTATGATTTATTTGCTAACTTTAGTGTTAAAGTTGCAATAACGTAAGCAACAATAAACATAACAACCAATACCAGAAAAAATGAATAATAATTTTTATGCAATCCTGATGGTTCTTTTTGTGATTATTAGCTGTAAAAATGAAACAAAAAAGATTGAAGATGTTTCAAAAACAGAATTTACTGAAGAGTTCAACATAGAAGGCAACTATGTCTCTAAAGATTATTCGAAGAGAAGTGAAGGTTATGATTGGATAGCAATTTCGGCTTCAGAAGCAGAAAGTAATCAACTGAATATTTCAGTTCGCTCACGAGCAGATAAGAAAAAACCTACTTGTACATTTGATGCAGTTGCTAACAAAGTAAATGATAAAGTTTACCAAACCCAAATTGATGGTAAGTCCATTTTGTTTGAATTTACCAATGAGCAAATCAGTATAACAACAAAAGATAAGAATAATGGAGGAATACTGTTTTTTTATTGCTCTGGTGGTGCAAGTATTGCTGGAACATTTCAAAAAATAAACGAACCTATTGATCAAAATCAAATTGACAAAACAAAATTTAATAGCGTATTAAATTTACAAGATGTAGGGTTTAATGTCTCTTCAATAGAAAAAGATGGCAAAAACACCTTAACAATTTTCACTTTTGGATTAACTGAAAGTGAATACCAAGAAACATTTAACATTGATGGAGAAGAAGTAATTAATGCAGAAGTTGAAGATCTTAATTCTGATGGCTCACCAGAACTTTTTGTTTTTACTCGATCAGCTGGAAGTGGAAGTTACGGAAATGTATATGCATTTTCGGTTAACAATAAGAAATCTATGAGTGAGGTCTATTTTCAACCAACAGCAGAAAACAGTAAGATAAATAAAGGATATATGGGTCACGATGAATTTTCGCTAGTTGAAAATACTTTAGGTCAACGTTTCCCAATTTATAAAGAAGGTGATACAAATGCTGAACCATCTGGAGGAACAAGACAAATTTCTTATAAACTAGTTGAAGGAGAAGCAATGAAAAAACTTGAAGTTGATAAAATTACTGAATATTAAAAAGGATTGCCAACAATGGCAATACATAATTACTTGTTATTGAGTGTTTTAGAAGTTCATGCAAAATTTACAAGTTGATATTTATCAACAAAATTAAGTGTTAACCAACGAAGTTACACCTACCAAGATAATTGAGCTTCATTAAAAACAAAAGAACATTAAACAGGTATTAGTATTCTCTTTAACAGTATAGATATTAGTAACATGTTGTACAAAAATTACAATGTAATTGAAAGGCTCAGTGAAATTAAATTGTTGTTATTTTCCAATAATACAATTCTGAATTAAAAAGCAACCAAATAATGGTCGCTTTTCTTAATAGTTTTTAAAAGAATAAATAATAATTTAATTTTTAATAATTTTTTTTGAAATTGTTCCTTCATCAGAAATCAATCTCAATAAATAAATTCCAGTTGTTAATTTTTCAGTATTTACAGTATTAACGCTACTTCTTACCAATTGTCTTAATTGTGTTTTTCCAAGCATATCATAAACTTCAATCTTGGCATTATTAATATTTCTTACGTCAATAAATAATGTGTTTTGGATTGGGTTTGGATAAATTTGCAATTCATCTAGAATACTCAAATCATTCACACTTAATGTTCCGTTTATTGGATTAAAATCTTTCCAAACATCTGCAGTTTCATAAGCACTTAAACTACCAGAGAGAACATTTAAACTACATGAGCTTATATCTCTTTTATTAAAAACATTAGCATTAATCGTTAAAGGTGTTGCAATTGCGCAATTAACAGAAGTTAATGTTGAGTTTGATACCTGATAACCAAAAGCATTTTCACCAATAGATGTTACTGAATCCCCTATAGAAATTGAAGCTACATCATCACAACCATAAAATGCAAAATTACCAATTGTTTCTACCGAATTTGGAATTATTACAGAAGACAAACTAGTACAATATTGAAATGCTTCAGCACCAATTGTTTCCAAAGAATTAGGTAAATCTAAAGTTGTTAAAGAAGTACATGATTGAAAAGCAAGGGTTTCAATGGAAACAAGCGAATCTCCCAAATCTAAAGTAGTCATAGAAATACATCCGTCAAATGCATTTGCACCAATTGAAGTAACACTATTTGGAACTACAACAGAATCTAAACCAAACTGACTATTAAATGCGCTATTATCAATCATTGTAACAGTATACTCAATAGAATTATTGTTTACAGTTTCTGGTATAACCAAATCTCCAGTAACACTTGAAGCTGTAACCTTTACATCCGTTCCAGAGATTACCTCATAATTAATACCATCAACACTAAAAGTTTGTGCCTGTGCAAAACTCATACTGAATAAACAAAAAAGGAAAAGTAATTTTTTTGTCATTATATTTTATTTTTAGATTTCCATAAAGTTAAAAAAATAAAAAACGCTTAACAACATTGTATAAAAATAATGCGAAAATTTATTCTTACATCAAAGGTTAGTGCTTATTTGCTTGCATCTGATTTTCCTTCGGAAAATCCTCGCACTCAAACTATGTACTATTCTTATACGTAACTGTTCAAGCACACTCTTCTATCTCATAGAACGTCTTTTTGTTTGGCCATGAAAACAATAGGTTTATTCCTTTCAAAATTACGAAAACAACCCATCACCAAAATTGAGTTGCTGGGCAAAAGGCACCTTATTTAATATATTGGGTACGTTACTATCTTTCTTGGTAGAGAATACATCTGTAGATACTGGGTAACTCACCAACTCTTGATGCGTAAAACCATTCAATAGTTCTTTTACTTCTTCGGTTGTATTGGTTTGTAACCAAGCTTCATAATGTTTTGGATCTAAAATTAAGGGCATTCTATAACTGCCTAAAGCATTTGGCTTATTGTGTATGGCTTTAAAATAGTCGTTGGCTTCTGTGGTAATGATAGAAGCAGCATATGTGGTGCTTTGGTTATATATTACTTTAGAATAGATACCCGCAAAAGCAAACAAATCATGATTCTTTTCTTTAAAAAAATACGGTATTTTATTTGCTATACCAGCTGCAGCATGTGGTTCAAAAAAGCCATCTGCATAAATAATACAACGTTGCCCTTCTATAAATTGGCTATACAAGTCACTTTCAAACAAACGCTCTTTCGTTGCATTTAACGTGTTGGTTTTAGCTAAAAAATGGGTTCTGTAGTTTATATCGTAATTGGTAGGCAGCACGCCCCATTTTGCCAATTCTATATATTTAGGTGCTTCTTGGGTTGTTATGGCCAAGTTTTTGGTTTCCCAACCATTAAAATGAAAATAAGGTGTAAATAATTTAGGCGTTATAAACTGCTTATTTGTCTTTTTCTCTATAGCTTTAGCGGATTTTGTAAGTGAAGTGTGTACGCACATAAGTGTTCATAATATGTTCTAAAGTTATAAAATAAATTTTTACAATAGCTCATAATAATGGGTTTCAATACTTAAAAGAGCATACTTAGTAACCAAAACTAAAAACCTTACTAACTTTTACTAAAAACTAAGTAAACTTTTAATGAAAACTTACCTAACTTTTAAAATTTACAGACTAGATTTTTTTGCTAGAATTGAAGCATAAAAAGACCTTATAAAGGATCATTTTGAACACAATTTTTAAGAGAAAAATAACTATGAACCATTGAGGCACATTTTATCATTTTGTATCTTTGTAAGTAAATGGAGAAATATATAGACATCATAAAAAATTCGTATTCCAGCTACTGGAACTACCTTAAAAACTCAGTATTGTTTGAATTGAATTGGGAGAATTATTTTTACGGGTTGCTTATAATTTCTTTTGTAGTTTGGGGTTTAGAAGCTTTGTTTCCTTGGCGTAAAAATCAATCTTTGTTTCGTAAAGATTTCTGGTTGGATACCTTCTACATGTTCTTCAACTTTTTTCTTTTAAATCTAATTGTTTTAATTGCTTTATCAAACGCAGCTGCAGAAATTTTTAATGATGTTTTGGGCTTAGTAGGTTTAACTATAAGCAGTTTTGAATTGCTAGATTTAAATAGCCTGCCTTTCTTACTACGAATCTTTATTTTCTTTATCGTTGTTGATTTTGTACAGTGGTGGACACATCGTTTGTTACATAGAGTAGAGTTTTTATGGAATTTTCATAAAGTGCATCACTCTGTAAAAGAAATGGGCTTTGCTGCTCATTTACGTTACCATTGGATGGAACCTGTAGTGTATAATTCGCTACGTTATATACCTTTAGCTATTATTGGCGGATTTACTGCACAAGATGTGGCTGTTGTTCATTTTTTTAATATTACCATAGGGCATTTGAATCACGCCAATATCAATTGGGATTATGGCTGGCTAAAGTACATTTTTAACAATCCTAAAATGCACATTTGGCATCACTCTAAAGAGTTGCCAGAAGAACGCAAGTATGGGGTAAACTTTGGTTTAACTTTAAGTGTATGGGATTATCTTTTTAAAACCAACTACATCCCTTATTCTGGTAGAGATATTGAACTAGGCTTTGAGGGTGATGAGCATTTTCCAAAAAGTTTTATAGGACAAGTAAAACATCCTTTATAAAAAAAACTGCCCTCAAAAAAGAAGACAGTTTTATAAAAAATTTAGATGTCCCCCAACATCTAAATTATTATAATTCAAAGATATTTTACTTTATAAAAAAAATGTTCTCTTTTCAGTTTTTTTTGTTCTTGTTTGCTTAGAACTGTTTTGAATTAGAAAACTATATGGCTTTTTAATTTCTACCCTTTTCATTAGGATACAAATCTGGCAACGAATCACTTTGAAAGAAAGCTTTCGTTTCTATGTTCATTGCTGTTATTTTACCTTTAAAAGCGGCACCAGTATCTACATTCCAAATATTAGCAGCATTCATAGGGTAGGCCTCATTATAATTTGTAGTTGGGGTATGCCCAATGTAAATTTCATGATAATGTTGCAATCGTTTTGGGTAATTATTGGCAGTAACCTCAATATTTTTATCTAACGCCATTGCCATTTCCCATAACGTTCTGTCTGTACAAAATTTATGCGGATACGATTCTTTTTCTACCCCATGCATTGAGGTAAAACCTGCATGTAAAAATAAACGGTTCTCATTATCTAAATGATACATTTGTAAAGCTTCGAAAAAAGCCAGATGTGCTTCTTTATCTTCTTTAGAGAAAACAGCATAACTATCCATAGTTTCTTTGCCACCATGTAAATACCAAGAAGGGTTCACATCATTTTTATCCTTCAGCCAATTTTCGCACCAAACATCATGATTCCCTTTTATAAAAACACAGGTAAACTTTTTAGAAAAGTCAATTAAAAAATCAATGACTTGTGCAGCCTCACTCCAGCCATCTACATAATCACCCATAAAAATAAGCTGATCTTCTTCTGTAAGTTCTAATTGATTTAATACCTGTATTAATGCTTTAAAGCCTCCATGGATATCTCCAATAGCAAACGTTCTCATTTGTGATTTCTTTTTAGCAAATCTATCATCCTTTTATACAAGTATGCGATTTGTAATATTAAATTACCATTAAAAGTATTGTCCAATACCAAATACAAAACCTCCTTTAGAAGTGTTGGATTGCCCCACTATTCGAAAACCATAATCGATTCTAAAAGTAGCATTGTATATTTTTTTACTGATGAAACGCAAACCTACACCAGAATATATACGAATGTTTTCTTCTTTAAAGAAATCGCCTAAAGTACCTCCTGGATTTCTCCACGAACCAAAATCGGTAAAGACATTGGTTTGTATGGCTAGCCATTTTTTGTCGTAAACAGTATGTCTGTATTCTGTGTTTAAAACCATACTTCCTGTACCTCTATCTACCAAAATACCTACACCTCTTAAGTTTACATTATTATCTAAAGCAAAAGGTGCAAAAGGGGTGTCTTCATTAGACGATAAACCAAAACGCAATCTGTTTGCCCAATTGCCTTTTTCGCCTATTCTACTGTAGTAAAAAAAGTCGTTCCAAAAAATGTAAAAATCATTCTGATAATCATTTTCTGTGAGTACGTATTGTGCATACAACACGCTTTTAAAACCACTTACATATTGGTAATAATAGTCTAAATTGGTATAGCCATACACCAACTTAAACAATGCTTTTTGCAAATTTAATTGTTGTGGAATTTGAGGTGACGTTACCCCAGATAAGTATTGGTATTTTTCTGTAAATAGATTTAAACCAAAGTTAATTTCATGATTTAAATTAATTTGATACAGAGCCAGAGCCTCAAAAGAGATGTTGTTGTATAAGTAATTGGCAGAACCTGAATTGAAGTACAAAGGTTCTTCGCTTTTCCAATTTTGATGATTTAAAGCAATACCCCATTTTCGAGAAAAAAGATTGGGTGCTTTAAAATTTACAGCATAGGTATGAAAACCATTGTATTGATAAAAGCCTCCTAAAGTGATGTTTCTACCCAACAAATTGTACTCGTACAAACCCAATTTATAAGAGAACACATTGTTAGTCGTAGTCCAAAAATTAACATCTGGTAATAAGGTGTAATTTTCTTTTATTGTAATAACAATCACACATTGCTTATTCGATAATTCTTTTACTGAAAAGTAAGCATAGCTTATGGCTGGCAAACGTTTTAAACGTAAAACATCTTGATGCAATACTGTAGAATCTAATACCTGCCCTACTTGTGTTTGTAAAATCTTTGTAATAAAAGAGGGCTTTGTTTTTACTGTACCTTCTATTGCAATTTCTGTAATTTTTGTAGTCTGTGCTTGTAGCAGATAACCACTACACAAACATAAAAATAGCCCTATTTTAAATTTAGAAATCATTAGTGCAGTAAATATAAGTCTTCTTATTGTGCATATAGCTTTTTAATAAGTTCTTCTGCAGGTTTGTTTTGTGGTGTAAATCTGTTGTTGTTTTCGCCACCAACTTTATCATGTCTATGAAACCATTTCCATAAAAAACCACCAGCAAACCAATCTTCATTCCAGAACTGATTGTGTATGGCTTGCAAACCATTGGCTTGTGCTTGTAGATTTACACTGCCTTGCAGCCTATGAAATTCCCAAGGTTTTTTAGCATTATAATCTACACTTCTATAGCCAAACTCAGTAAACAAAACAGGTTTTTGAAATTTTTGCTGAATGCCTATAATTTCTTTTTTGTGTTTTGCCCAGCCTTCTTCTAAATGAGCTACTGTTGGTGTTTTTACATCACTCAAAGGAAAGTAGGCATCAATACCAATATAATCGAGCTCGTTCCAAAAAGACAAACGTTTGTACTCATCCCAATTGGCTGCATAGGTTAATTTACCTTTATAAATTTCTCTAATTTCTTTAATAAGTTGCACCCAATAGTCAGGTCTATTCATTACAAATTCTTTTAGCTCTGTACCTATACACAATACTTCTGCATCTAAAGCCTCAGCTGCTTTTGCATAAGTTAAAATATAAGCCTTATACGTATCTTCTAAGAGCTTCCAATTTTCTTCTGTGGTTGGTTTTAAATCGCCAGTAAAGCCACCTCTTCGTAACCAAAGGTGTGGTTTTACCATTATTTTAATGTTTACCTTTTGAAACTCTTTGGCATATTGTAGCAATCCGTTTTCGGTTTCTCCAAACCATTCTCTATTGGTATTGAACTCAATTTTTGGGTAATCCAAATTACGAATAAAGCTATAAGGCATTAAAGCCACAAAGTTGCTCTTCGAATTTAACACTGGGGTAATGTGCTTTTGGCTAATAGAATCTCTAGAGGCCACAAAGCTTAATCCATTAATTTTTTGAGTTTGACTTTTACAAGCGGTTTGTAAAAAAAGCACTGCAATTAGAAAGAGATATCGTGTTTTCATAAATCTCTTAAAAATACTTCTTTTTCCTAAAACAAGGCTCTTAAACCTAAGTTAAAACTTTGTCCTAAACCAGTATCACTCCCTCTTACAAATTTGCTGTATAAAACCTCTACATTTAGCACTGGTGTTAATTGGTATTTACCTCCAAAACCTAAACTGGTAAAATCTTGTGCAAAATCTCCCATTCGTTGATAATGCTGCACAAAACCTAAAATAGTAGTTGCATCGTTAGGAAAATAACTCATAAATACACCAGGAGCTAATACAAAAGTGTTGTTTGCAAAACTATCTTCATCACCAAAATTATATTCAGTGCTTAACTCTGTAAATAATTGCCAATTTCCACTTGGTAAGGTATAATCATAAAAGAATCTATTTTGAAACATGTAGGCAGTTTGATCTAAAAACACACCATTTGCATCTGATTCTTCATCTATTAAAGGAATATGAAATGCACTTTGCACCGAAAAATTACCCACATTAGAAATAGGTTGCCATTTTAAAGCAGGAGCCAATGAAGACAAACCATTTCTAGAACTATTATCTGATGGAAAACCCAATACAGAAGTAGCGCTTTTACCATTAATAGCATTAGATCTGTACTCTAACAATAACCCTAAATTTAAACGATTGTTTTCTGAAACACCAGTAAAAATATCTAAGGTAGATGTAAAATATGTTTCTCTTGCTTTGTCTGCTTTTACGCCATTAAACTTTGCTTCGGTTTCTGTATATAGGTTGTTAAAAAACTTAATATCCCACTGACCTTTGTTTAATAATTTAGAAGGCGTATACGTTTGTATATTACTTTTTACATTGTCATCTGCATCTTGTGCAAAACTGGTTTCCACAAAGATGATAATGATGATTAAAACTAATTTCTTTAGGCTAATACTATTCATTTGGTTGTTTTTTTTTGAGATGAATTAACTGGGTAGTCTTAGTTTAATTTAATTACTTACAAGCGATATTGAACTTTTTTATTTATACTAAATCTAAATTATTGGTAGCTGTTAAGTTCTTAACTTTAACTTCGACAGAAGGTCAAGAATCAATCAATACATTATGGAACACATTGTAATTATCGGAAATGGAATTTCTGGGGTTACAGCTGCAAGGCACATCAGAAAAAATTCTGATAAGCAAATTACCATTGTCTCTGCTGAAACCAAATACTTTTTTTCTAGAACTGCGCTCATGTATATTTATATGGGACACATGAAATTTGAACAGACTCAACCTTACGAAAATTGGTTTTGGGACAAGAATAACATCAACCTAAAGGAAGGGTATGTAGCCCAAGTAAACACTGATGATAAGTTACTTACGTTTAAAGACAACTCTACTATATCTTACGATAAATTAATCATAGCTACA
This sequence comes from Polaribacter dokdonensis, assembly GCF_024362345.1. Lineage (GTDB taxonomy): Bacteria > Bacteroidota > Bacteroidia > Flavobacteriales > Flavobacteriaceae > Polaribacter > Polaribacter dokdonensis. Next base: position 1,704,359 of record NZ_CP101505.1, read on the forward strand.
GGTTCTAAACCCAATAAATTTGGCTGGCTAGGTCAAGATTTAAAGGGAGTTTTAGGCATGTACCATAAGCAAGATTTAGAAAACTTAGAAATCTATGCCCCAAATAAAGAGGTGTGCAAAAGAGCAGTAATTGTTGGTGGTGGTTTAATAGGAATTGAATTGGCAGAAATGCTAAGAAGTAGAGACATACCTGTTACTTTCTTGGTGCGTGAAAGTAGTTTTTGGAATGGGGTTTTACCTGCTCAAGAATCTGAAATGATTAACAAACATATTTTAGAACATCATATAGATCTGCGATTAAGCACCAATTTAAAGGAGATAAAATCTGATGAAAATGGCAATGTTAAATCGATTGTTATTGAAGAAACTGGTGAAGAAATTCCTTGTAATGTAGTAGGTTTAACTGCTGGGGTTACTCCAAACATCGACTTTTTAGAAGGTTCAGGAATTGAGACTAAGAAAGGTGTCTTGGTAAATCGTTTGTTAGAAACCAGCAAAAAAGATGTGTATGCCATTGGCGATTGTGCAGAGCAACATGAAGCCATTGGTTTACGAAGAAATATTGAAGCTGTTTGGTATACAGGAAGAATGATGGGTGAAGCACTAGCACAGACTATTTGTGGAAAACCTAGAGAATACAACCCTGGACATTGGTTTAACTCCGCGAAATTTTTAGATATCGAATACCAAACCTATGGATGGGTGTTTAGCGAAAGAAATAAAAAAGAAAATGAAGCTTATTTTCAGTGGAAGCATCCTAAACAAAATATTTGCATTACCATTTCTTACGATGCTAAAACACAACAATTTTTAGGGATAAATACCTTCGGAATTCGAATGCGTCATGAAATTTTTGATAGATGGTTAACAGAAAACCAATCTATACAGCATGTTTTAAAGTATTTAAAGGATGCCAATTTTGACCCTGAATTTTACAGTTTGTACGAAAAAGAAATTGTGGCCAAATTCAACTTAGAAAATAACATACAACTTAAAGTACAACCTAAAAGTTGGAAACGTATTTTCTCTAAAGCATAACTGCACCGAATTAAATTTTGGAAGCATCATAAAGAATAAAATAGCAATCTACACCATAAAAGACACATTTTGAAAGCGATAAAATACATAGGACTCGTCATTTTTTTAACAGGCTTAACCCTTTTTACAGCAACAATATTTACAGGTAATTTTACATTTACCCAACAAGAACTAGACACTTTTGTAAAAGAAAAAGGCTATAAGAGCGAAATCTTTGTTAAAGAATTAGAAAAGGCGTTAGTTACACAAGAAGACGTTAACATTTTCGAATTTTCGAAACGTGTTAGAAATGCTGTAGCTATCAACAATCTATATTACAATGACCTAATTGCCAAATACAATGCAGAGAAAAACTGGGAGAAAAAAGGTGCTCAATATCAATATAAAATTAACGGCAAACCACACAGCATTAGTTTTGAAATTGCAAAAAAAGCAGGTAGTGGTTTTGTAAAAGAAAATGCTGGCTTGGTCTGGTTTTTAACCTTTGGTTTGGGTATTATTGGAGCACTACTTTTCATATTACCTAACATTATTTTATTAGGGAAACCAGGTATTAAAAACGATCATATTTATCAGCAGTCTGCAACCAATAGAGGTTTTATTGCTTGGTTGGTTTTGATATACCTTGTTGCTTTTTATTTGGTACTTTATTTTATGGCAGATTATGTTGTAAACTGGACCTTTATTTTAGACCCAATTAGTAAGGCTTTAAATGGAGGAGCAGCTTCACAGTGGTTTGTTTATGGTTTTCTGTATTGTACTATTATGTTAACTATGGGTGTTAGAATGTATATTAAATACAGACACAACAAATACCAAATTATTAGAACAACCTCTGTTTTATTCTTTCAAATTGTATTTGCTTTTCTTATTCCAGAAATTATGACCAGCTTAAATATGCCTGGTTACGATTTTAAAAATGCGTTTCCTTTAGACTATGATTTCTTTTTTGAGTGGAATTTAAAAAGCTTAACCGAAAGTGGTGGAATAGGAATTTTTATTCTGGTTTGGGGTATAGTATTAACCTTAATCATTGTGCCAGTTATGGTTTACTTCTTTGGTAAAAGATGGTACTGTTCTTGGGTTTGTGGTTGTGGAGGTTTAGCAGAAACTTTAGGAGACCCTTACAGACAACACTCTAACAAAAGCTTAAATGCATGGAAGTTAGAACGCTGGTTAATACACTCTGTTTTGGTATTTTCTTTGGTGATGACTTTAGTAACCTTGTATTGCTATTTTTCTGGAACTTCTTCTTTTTTAGGCATAAAATCGCAATGGATTAAAGATACTTACAGCTTTTTAATAGGTGCATGGTTTGCAGGTGTTATTGGTACAGGCTTCTACCCTATTTTTGGAAACAGAGTTTGGTGTAGGTTTGGTTGTCCATTAGCGGCTTACTTAGGTTTAGTGCAACGTTTTAAATCGAGATTTAGAATTACAACTAATGGAGGACAGTGTATTTCTTGTGGAAATTGTTCTACCTATTGTGAGCAAGGAATTGATGTAAGAGCCTATGCACAAAAAGGCGAAAACATTGTAAGATCTAGTTGTGTAGGTTGTGGAATTTGTTCTGCTGTGTGTCCTAGAGGAGTGCTAAAATTAGAAAATGGCCCTGAAGAAGGAAGAATAAATCCGACAGAAATTCTTTTGGGTAATGATGTTGATTTAATGGAATTGGTTAACAAAAAGTATTTGAACTTATAAAGCCACAGATATAATCTGTGGCTTTATAAATTCAAATAAACTAATCCTCAATATTCTATAAATTAGGTAGTAATACTCTATCAATAACGTGCACTATACCATTAGTTGTTTGTACATCTGGTATTGCCATGTTTGCAACTTCACCTCCATTACCAACTCCAGTTACTGTTAATGTACCATTTGTAAAAGCACCTAAGGTTAACTCATCTCCACCTAAAGGCGTTACTACACCTGCACTTAATTCTGATGTGAATTTACCATCATTAGCAATTACGTGGTTTAATAATACATTTTGTACTGTTTCTTTTGGCAACTGACGAATATCTGAAGGTTGCGTAAATGTTAATCCAAGTGCAGCTCCTAAATCAATAAATGCTTGATCTGTTGGTGCAAACACTGTAAATGAAGGGCTACCATCTGATGCCGTTAATGCATCTACCAATTCAGCATAAACCACTGCTTCTACTAAATAAGATAATTCTGGTGATGTAAATACATTTGCAGATTGTAAAGCAATTGCAGATTGTACAATATCTACACCTGTAGCTATCATTACTTTGTCAATAACATGTACAGTACCATTGCTGGCCATAACATCTGTAGCTAAAATTTTAGATCCGTTAATGTAGGTATCATTTCCACGTGTAATAAAACGTCTGTCTAAGGTTAATGCAGAAGTAGACGAACCTCCATTGGTAATTGAACTACCTGCAAGGTTACCATTAGAAACATGGTATAATAATGTGTTTGTTAAAAAAGGTTTCTGTAATACTCCAAGTGTTTGCTCGTTTAAACCTAATCTTGCAAAGGCGTCATTTGTTGGTGCAAAAACAGTGTAGGCTCCACTAGGATTATTAGGGTTAGAATTACTAAGTACACCTGCAACACCACCTGCAACAGCAGCTGCTTCTAAGGTACTAAAGTCTGAATTGGTTACAGCAATATTTGCAATTGATGGTAACTCTGCCTCATAACTAGAGGTAGTTTCACAAGAGGTCATTACACCTAATGTTAGTAATGAAATGAATGCGTATTTTAATATATTTAAATTTTTCATGATTGTAAAGTTTTGTTTGTTAGTTGTTTATTAAAATGAGAATACTACTCCTCCATAAGCCCCTGTAGACTGTCCTAAGTTTCTACCAGAAACATAAGCGTTTGCACCTGCTGTAAGACCAAAATCTTCTGTAAGTGGCACAAAACCATTGATACCAATTCTTGTATAGTTTACACGAGTTGCAGGAAAAAAGCCTGTAAAACCTTCTCCTAAAATATCTACACCTTCATCATCAGATAATTGGTTTGCTACAAATGCATCTACATAGAATTTAGAAGAAGCATACCCAATTTTTAATTCGCTTAGTAAGGCATTTGGCACTTGATTATCTCTAAAGCTATACCCTAATTGACCTGTAGTAAAAAAACCTGAGTTTAATTTAAAGGTTGCAATACCCATTGCATTGTATGAAGTTGCTTCATTACCAATAGCAATAATAGATTGTAAGCCTTCATTTGCATTATAATTCCCTAAAGGAGTTTCAATTCCTGCAGCTCCAATAAGATCTAATGAACTGTTGTCGAAATTAAAAGTATGCAGCCTATATTTTGCATATACTTTTAAATCTTGAATTCCACTTCTTTCATTTTCGAAACCATTGTTTGCTAAAACAGCTTCTGATGCATTACCTTTTGCTTTAATATATGGTACATTTAAAACCACATTAAAGTTGTCTGATATACCAATTTCTCCAAAAAATGATACACTACTAATAGTTACATCGTTAAAAACAGGTACACCATCTACTTTATTGGGCACTAAAAATACTTTGCTATAAGATTCTTGAGAATAAGATAAGACTAAAGCCCCTTTACCTGCTTTCTTCATAAAACCATTTACTGGACTTTGAGCCATACTTAGACCCGATAAAAGCAAACAAACGCTTGCTAAGATTTTAATTTTAAAATTCATGTTTTAAAGTTTAATTGTTAGTGTTATCATATCTACGTAAAAACTTTAGGTACGGTTTTAATTATTTTTTAAAAAACTGCAATACCAAAAAAATCGTATATAAAATAGTGGCCCTGTGAAAGTTATTCTAACAAATAACGACTGTACCTAAAACCAGTATTAATAAGCCTTTAAAACAAATTTTATGTTTTTAAAATACCTGATGATTTTATTTTTATCGATTACAACTAATCAAAAAGAATTTATTAAAAACTTTGATGATGAAGGTAATTTAACTTCAGAAGGATGGATGCTAAATAATAAAAAGACAGACTTTTGGACCTTTTATTACCCAAATGGAGTGATCAAAAAAAAAGGGCATTATAGTAATGATAAAAAAACAGATTATTGGTACTTTTACGCCAAGAATAGTAAATTACTTAGAGAGGGTAGCTATAAAAATGACAAGGCTAACGACTGGTGGATTTTTTATAGTGAGAACAAAAAGGTAAAATGTCAGTTTAAAGATGATGAGAAAAATGGCTATTCTTTAATTTATCAAAACAACCGTCTTAAAAAAGCCGAACACTATAAGTCTAACAAGAAAGTTGGAGAGTGGACTTCTTACTTTAGTTTTAAAAGAGACAATCCAAACGTAAAATTTTAATGCATCCTATTATTAAAGTTATCATTCCTGCTTATAATGAGCAAGATTCTATTGGAAACGTAATTCTTGATATCCCTAAAATGGTAGATGAAGTTATTGTTGTTAGCAATAACTCTACAGACAATACAGAAATTAATGCCAAGCAAGCAGGTGCAACAGTATTGCAAGAACCTAGAAAAGGATATGGCTATGCTTGTTTAAAGGGTATGGATTACATTAAAGAACAAACCACAAAACCAGATATTATTGTATTTTTAGATGGTGATTACTCAGACTACCCAGAGCAGTTAACAGAAATTATAGCTCCTATTGTTAATGAAGATATCGATTTTGTTGTAGGTGCAAGAGTAGAAAAATTTAGAGAATCTGGAGCAATGACCCCTCAACAAGTATTTGGTAATTGGCTAGCCACCTTTTTAATGAAGTTGTTTTTTAATGCAAGGTTTACAGATCTTGGGCCTTTTAGAGGAATAAAATACAATAAACTACTAGCTTTAGACATGCAAGACAAAACTTATGGTTGGACAGTAGAGATGCAATTAAAGGTTTTAAAGCAAAAAATGAGTTATAGAGAAATACCTGTAAAGTATAGAAACAGAATAGGTGTCTCAAAAGTTTCAGGAACTGTAAAAGGTACTATATTTGCAGGAGTTAAGATTCTTGGTTGGATTTTTAAATATAGTTTTAAGTAATGATTTTAGAATACATAATCATATTCATATATACCATTTGTTTGGTGCTAATTTTTTTATATTCATTAGCCCAATTAAACCTTCTTGTAAATTACCTAAAATATAGAAATAAAGAGGATAATGCTCCTAAATTCGATTTTACAAATCCAGATGAAATACCATTTGTTACCATACAATTACCAGTTTACAATGAGCTGTATGTAATGAAGCGTTTGCTTAAAAACATAGCAAAAATAGAGTACCCAATTCAGAAATTAGAAATTCAGGTTTTAGATGATTCTACAGATGAATCTGTAGCTATGACTGCTAAGCATGTAAAAAAAATTCAAGATTTAGGTATCGATATTCAACATATTCGCAGAACCAATAGACAAGGTTTTAAAGCAGGAGCTTTAAAAGAAGGTTTAAAAACAGCTAAAGGCGAATTTATTGCCATTTTTGATGCTGATTTTTTACCTAAGAAAGATTGGTTGTACAGAACAGTGCCTTACTTTAAAGATAAGAACATTGGAGTTGTACAAACAAGATGGAGTCATATCAACAGAAATTATTCTACGTTAACTAGAATACAAGCGTTTATGTTAGATGCGCATTTTACCCTAGAACAAGTAGGTAGAAATAGCAAGGGACATTTCATTAACTTTAATGGTACAGCTGGTATTTGGAGAAAAGAGTGTATTTACGATGCTGGTAATTGGCAAGGAGATACCTTAACTGAAGACATTGATTTAAGTTATAGAGCACAACTAAATAACTGGAAGTTTAAGTACTTAGAAAATGTAGAAACACCTGCAGAATTACCAGTTATTATTAGTGCTGCAAGATCTCAACAATTTAGATGGAATAAAGGTGGAGCTGAGAATTTTCAGAAAATGATTAAAAGAATTGTTACCAGTAAAAACGTTTCTTTTAAAACCAAAGTTCATGGTCTTTTACACTTATTAAACAGCTCTATGTTTACGTGTATTTTCTTGGTAGCTATTTTAAGCATACCTATGTTATACATTAAAAATGAGTATGCACATTTAAAAAATTACTTTTATGTAATGAGCTTTTTTGTACTGAGTTCTCTTATTTTCTTTGTGTGTTATTGGCACATGTATAAAAATATTTATGGAGGTGGTTTTATAAAATTCTTTAAATATATAGGTGCTTTTTTCACCTTCTTTTCTGTAGCAATGGGTTTTTCTTTACACAATACAATTGCAGTTTTAGAAGGGCATTTAGGTAAGAAAAGTGAATTTGTAAGAACTCCGAAATTTAATATTAAAACCATTAAAGATGGTTGGAAAAACAACAAGTACATAAAGAAAAAACCATCTGTACACGTAATTTTAGAAGGGCTGTTGGCTATCTATTTTGTGTTTGGTATGTACAGCGCTTTTGTTGTTGGAGATCAAGGAGGAGATTTTGGTCTGTTCCCTTTTCATTTAATGCTATTTATAGGATTTAGCTACGTATTTTTCAAATCGATTTTCTCTAAAGCCTAATGTCTGTATTCACCAAATACAAAGACATAGTACTTATTTTTGTTAGTGCCTTACTCTATTTTTATATTGCATACGCTTTAGACAGAACCAACTTTTTTGTATTATCTTCTATATGGTTTGGGTTGTTTGCTTGCTTTTATTTTTTAGTAAAAAAACCAAGATTATCTTTTAATAATTTGGTGGGTATTGCCTTTATTTTTAGGTTGATATTTCTCTTTGCTACTCCTAATTTATCGCAAGATTTTTATCGATTTATTTGGGACGGACGAATGATTTTAGAAGGCTTAAATCCATATTTATCATTACCAGAAACTTTTATACAGAATATTAATTATCCTATTGCAGAAGCTAGAGAGCTGTATGCAGGTATGGGTGAATTAAATGGAAGTCATTATACCAATTACCCTCCTTTAAATCAGTTATGTTTTTTAATTGCTGCATTCTTTGCCAGTAAAAGCATTTTTGGTTCAGTATTGGTTTTACGTGTACTCATTATACTTGCAGAATTGGGCATTTTCTATTTTGGAAAAAAACTATTGCAGGCATTACACTTGCCAAAACATAATATATTTTGGTACACACTGAATCCGTTTATAATTATAGAGCTTACAGGAAATTTACATTTTGAATCTGTAATGCTTTTCTTTTTTATCTGGGGATTGTATCTTTTACAAAAGCAAAAATGGATTTGGGCTGCTATTTTAATAGGTTGCTCAATTTCTGTAAAGCTATTGCCATTCTTCTTTTTGCCATTATTCTTTAAAGTATTTGTACATAAAAAATCGCACTTAAGTTTGGCAAAACAATGGCTGCAACTTATTGGATTTAACCTTATAATTTTAGGTACTGTTGTGGTTTTATTTTTACCTTTTTTATCGAGCACTTTACTTGCTAATTATGCCAATTCTGTTGGTTTATGGTTTGGAAAATTTGAGTTTAATGCCAGTTTTTACTATCTGTTTAGAGAAATAGGATACACTTTTAGAGGCTATAATGAAATAGGAATCATTACCAAAATAACACCTATTTTAACCATACTTTATCTCATTTGCCTAACCTTTTTTAGAAAAAACAATCAACAGGTTATCTTATTTGCAAGCATGCTTTTTGGTTTGTGCTTTTACTATTTTACCTCTACAACTATTCATCCTTGGTATTTGGCAACACCTTTATTACTTTCTGTATTCACCAGATATAAATTTCCGGTTTTCTGGACACTCGTCATTATTTTAAGTTATCAAGCCTATGCAAATACGCCTTGGCAAGAGAATTTGTGGTTTGTAGCTGCAGAGTATTTGTTGCTTTTTACATTCATGATCATCGAATTTAAATCTCATAAGAGAAAAGACGATATAATTTCTGCATAAATTTTATCCCATCATTTATATTTTTATATCTTCGTGATTAAACGTTTTTAGATGAAAAAGCTAACCATAAAAGATATTGCCAAAGAATTTAAAGTTTCTATTTCTACAGTATCAAAAGCTTTGAATGATAGTTACGAAATTAGCCAAAGCACCAAAGAAAAAATTCAGAAATACGCCAAAGAGCAAAATTACAAACCCAACTTTAACGCATTAAGTTTAAAAAATAGAAGTACAAAAACGATAGGTGTAATTTTACCTACAATGTTAAATTACTTTTTTGCTCAAGTTTTTAAAGGAATAGAAAAAACGGCGTTAGAGAAAGGATATAAAGTAATTACATGTATCTCAAACCAATCTTATGATAAAGAAGTAGAAATTATAGAAATGCTTTCTAATGGAAGTATAGATGGCTTTTTACTTTCTATGGCTAAAGAAACTGAGCTTAGTAATAAATTTGATCACTTTCAAGAATCTATTGAAAACGGAACTCCAATTGTTATGTTTGACAGAGTTGCGCAATCGATTTCTTGTGATAAAGTAACTACAGATGATTTAGAAGGTGCTACCAAAACTGTTGAGTATTTATACAAAAAGGGCCACAAAAACATCGCATTTGTTTCTACCATGAGTGATTTACATATTGGTAAACAACGTTTAGAAGGTTACCAAGAAGGCTTAAAAAATGTTGGACTTGCTTACGATGAAAGCTTAGTGCTTAACATTGTTGAAAGAGATTATAAAAAATATAAAAACATTGTTCGTCCGTTTATAAAAGCAAACAAAATAGATGCTGTAATTACTACAGGAGAATCTGTTGCTGTTTCAGTAATGAAAGCCGTTAAAAAGAACGATCAAAAAATACCAAAAGACGTTGCTGTTATTGCTTTTTCTAACGGAATTTTATCTAGACACTCTAGCCCTAAAATGACAACTATTAGTCAGCATGGAGAAAAAATGGGTTCTGCAGCTACCGAAATTTTAATTGATAAGTTAGAAAACAAAACCAAAGAAATTACGACTAAAGTGATTCAAACAGATTTGGTGATCAGAGATTCCACCAGAAAATAATGAAAGACTTTTCTAAAGTAAAATTAGTAGTTTCTGACATGGATGGTACACTCCTAAATACTAAAGGAGAAGTTAGTGCCGATTTTTTTGACCTATTTAAAAAACTACAAGAAAAAAACATCACTTTTTGTGCAGCAAGTGGTAGACAACACAATAGTATAGTTTCTAAATTAGATGCTATTAAAGATGATATTTATGTAATTGCCGAAAATGGTGGAGTTGCCAAACAAGGTTCTAAAGTATTACTATCTAACTTTTTAGAAACAAAGAAAACACTTCAACTAATTCCGATTTTAAGAACAATAGAAGGTGCAAACATGGTTTTATGTTGTGATGGAGAAGCCTTTATTGAAAGTAAAGATGAACGATTTATTAAGCATTTTCAAGAATATTACCATAGTTTTCAGCAAGTAGAAAATTTAGAAGTAACTGCTAAAAACAGGCCTGCTTTTAAGATTGCTGTATATCATTTTGACTCTTCAGAGGATTTTATTTATCCTGTAATATCACACTTAAAAGAAGAAGTGTTGCTAAAAATTTCTGGTAAAAATTGGTTAGACATTTCTGATGAAAAAGCCAATAAAGGAAATGCCTTAAGACAAGTGCAAGCGCTTTTAAACGTTACTAAAGCAGAAACAATGGTTTTTGGTGATTATCATAATGATATAGAAATGATGCAAGAGGCCGATTTTAGTTTTGCAATGGATAATGCACATAAAGACATTAAAGCCTTAGCTAAATTTAGTACAGAAAGCAATGATAATAATGGTGTTGAAAAAGTGATTAAAGAATTGCTAAATACACTTTAATCATTAAATTCTACAGTACTTTGTCTTTCTCTATTTACCTGTAATTTGGTAACATCTGGTCTAGAATAATGCCCAACAACATCAAAGTTTTGACGCTCTTCTAAAACACGATTAAAATCTAACGTTTCTATGATTAAACCTTCCTTTTCTAATACAGGCTCAATTAGCCATTCTCCATCTGGACCTGCAATACAAGAACCTCCATTTGCCAAAACTTCTGGAGCATCCTTTACTATTTTATCATAGTGAGGTACATCTTTAGGAAAATCTGATTTTGCCATTAAACTAGAAACAGAAATTACAAACGAACGCGATTCTCTAGCTATAAAACGTGTAATATCTTTGGTATTATGCTCTGAACCTGGCCAAACTGCAATGTGTAAATTTTCTCCTAAACCATACAAAGCTGTTCTTGGTAAAGGCATCCAATTTTCCCAACAGTTTAATCCGCCTACAGTAAACTCTTTTAGCGAATGTACTTTCAAACCATTTCCATCTCCAGGAGCCCAAGTTAAACGTTCATCGAAAGTTGGTTGTAATTTTCGATGTACAGATTTTATAATTCCTTCTTCATTAATATAAACCAAACTTGCATAAATACTATGTCCTCCTCTATTTTCTGCACGCTCCATAATACCTAAATAAATGGCTATTTTGTGTTGTTTTGCAAGTGTGCAGACAGCATCTAACTCGCCTTTTTCTATAGTTATAGAATTGCGAATGTAATGTGCGTGAATTTCTTTTTGAGTGGTTGAGTTCCAAGCAGCACCATTGGTTAATGCTATCCAAAATGGATAACCAGGTAGTAAAGCTTCACCAAATACAATAAGCTCGCAATTTTCTTGAGCTGCATTTGTAATTGATTTTTTTATTTTCTGCAACGTTTTTTCCTTGTTTAACCAAACAGGAGAAATTTGTGCTAAAGCTACTTTTAACAAATTCTTGCTCATCTTTTAAATTTGGATATTTACTACTAAGCCCTCATTAGATCTTACATTAAAAACAGTTTCATCCTCAAAGATTAAATACTGACCTTTAATGCCTACTAATTTACCTGTATAAGTAGGAGTTTTAATTAAGTTTAAACTTTTTGGTTTTGCTGGATATTGAGTAACTGGAAAATTAATATTGGTTTCTATATTACTTTCAATAAAATATTCAGTTGCTTCTGCAGGAATGTATTCTTTTAGTTTCTCTCTCCATTCTACTAAATTAACATCTTCAATATCATTCTTTAGCATTTTACGCCAATTGGTTTTATCTGCAACATGTTCTTTTAAGGCAACTTCTGTAATACCTGCTAAATATCTATTAGGTACTTCTACTATTTCTATAGCTTCATGTGCTCCTTGATCTATCCATCTAGTAGGTACTTGTTGTTTTCTAGTAACACCAACTTTTACATTGCTAGAATTAGCCAAATACACAATATGAGGTTGCAATTGCACACGTTTTTCATAAGCTAAATCACGATCTTCTTCATCTAAATGTGCTTTGCTTAACTCTGGTCTCATAATCCAATCTGCTGCTTGAGGAATATCAAAAAAACACGATTGACAATATCCTTGTCTGTATATTTTCTTTTCTAAATGACAGTTTAAACACTCATAAGTAACAAAAGAAAGTTTTATCTCCTTAGATATCAACTGGTTCATGTTTAAGAAATCAGTTTTCATATCTAAATAATATTGAACCTCATCTCCAATTTCGGTCATCATTTTTCTTAATACTCCTTGATACTGCATAAATAAATTTTGTTATTTTTAGCTTATTAACAAACTTACTAAAAAACGAACTTAATTTATGGCTTTACCTATTGTAAATTCAATCATTTCTTGGTTTTTAAAGAAGCGAATTCATCAAATAGAGTTGTTTTTAAAGTATCCAAATGATGTGCAAACTGAACTTTTATTAAAGTTAACTAGTGCTGCAAAACGCACTGAATTTGGTAAAAAACACGAGTTTTCATCCATAAAAAGTTATACCGATTTTACAAACCTTGTACCTATACAAAAATATGAAAGTATAGAACCACTCATTGAACGATGTAGAAGAGGAGAACAGAATTTATTTTGGGCATCACCCATAAAATGGTTTGCAAAAAGTAGTGGTACAACAAATGCTAAAAGTAAGTTTATACCTGTTAGTGATGAGGCTTTAGAATATTGTCATATGAAAGCTGGTAAAGACATGTTATGCTTGTATTTGCACAATAATGCTGAAACACAATTATTTACAGGTAAAGGTTTAAAACTAGGTGGAAGTTCTGCCATTTACGAAGACAACAATTCTTACTTTGGAGATTTATCTGCAATAATTACTGAGAATTTACCTTTTTGGGCAGACTACAGTTCTGCTCCAAGCCAAGAAGTTTCTTTAATGGCTGAATGGGAAACCAAAATGGAGGCCATAATTGATGAAACCATCAACGAAAATATTACAAGTTTGGTTGGTGTACCAAGTTGGATGTTAGTCTTATTAAATCGTGTTTTAGAACGAACAGGAAAAAATCATATTCTAGAAGTTTGGCCGAATTTAGAGGTGTATTTTCATGGTGGTGTAAACTTTAACCCTTACAGAGAACAGTATAAAAAACTTATTCCGAAAAAAGACTTTCAGTATTATGAAACCTATAATGCTTCTGAAGGTTTTTTTGCGATACAAGATGAAAATGGCTCTAAAGAACTCTTGTTGATGTTAGATTATGGAATTTTTTATGAGTTTATAGACATGAAAAACTATAAGGGAGAAGCCTCAAAAACGATTCCGCTTTCTGAAGTAGAAAAAGATGTAGACTATGCTTTGATTATAACTACCAACAGTGGTTTGTGGCGTTATTTAATAGGTGATACCATTCGTTTTACTTCTTTACATCCTTATCGAATTAAAATTACAGGAAGAACAAAACATTATATCAATGTATTTGGAGAAGAGCTAAATATTGAGAATGTAGAAGATGCTCTAAAGCTAACTTGTGAAAAAACAGATGCCTTAATTAAGGAGTATACAGCAGGCCCAATTTTTATGAAAGATAATAAAAGTGGTGGTCATGAATGGGTTATTGAATTTACCAAAAAACCTGAAAACATGAATTATTTTACAGAGATGTTAGACAATTCATTAAAAGCTATTAACTCAGATTACGAAGCAAAACGTTACAACTCTATGACCTTAGCTATGCCAAAAATACATGTGGCGAAAGATGGTTTATTTTACGATTGGCTTAAGAAAAAAGATAAACTAGGAGGCCAACACAAAGTGCCAAGATTATCTAACTCCAGAGATTTTGTGGAGGAGTTGTTAAAGATGTAAAATTAAATCTTACGTTCTACAACGTAATCAATCATTTGTAGTAATGACTTTCTGTAAGGAGATTCTGGATAGTTATTTAAAATAGCAATGGCTTTACTCTTGTAAGAGTTCATTTGAGAAATGGTATAATCTATTCCTCCATTTTCTTTTACAAACGCAATAAGTTCTTTAACACGAACTTTATTTTTATTATGCTTTTTAACGGTATTTATTATCCAAGCTTTTTCTTTGGCTGTACAATTGTTTAAGGTATGGATTAAAGGCAATGTCATTTTTTGCTCTTTAATATCTATACCTGTAGGTTTCCCTATTTTTTCATCAGAATAATCAAATAAATCATCTTTAATTTGAAAAGCGATGCCAATATATTCTCCGAATTTTCGCATTTGCTGCACAGTTTCTTGGTTTGCGCCTACAGAAGCTGCTCCAATACCACAACATGCCGCAATTAAAGTTGCTGTTTTTTGACGAATAATATCAAAATAAACATCTTCTGTAATATCTAATTTTCTTGCCTTTTCTATTTGTAGTAACTCACCTTCGCTCATTTCACGAACTGCAATAGAAATTAGCTTTAGCAAATCGAAATCTTCATTATCTATAGAAAGTAACAATCCTTTAGATAATAAAAAATCACCCACTAGAACAGCAATCTTATTTTTCCAAAGTGCATTTATAGAAAAGAAACCTCTTCTTCTGTTAGAATCATCTACAACATCATCATGCACTAAAGTTGCAGTATGTATTAATTCTACTACAGATGCTCCTCTATACGTTCGCTCATCAAAACCACCATTAGAAACCATTTTTGCTACTAAAAAAACAAACATTGGTCTCATTTGCTTTCCTTTTCTACGAACAATGTAATAGGTAATTCTGTTTAATAATGGCACTTTAGAAAGCATGGAATCTTTGAACTTTCTCTCAAAAAGTTCCATCTCTTTCTTAATAGGCAATTTTATAAGTTCTACTGGTTTCATCTAAGGTGAACTAAATACAGAATTTGCTTGTAAAAATACGAAATATAAACAAGAAGGTATGCAGTAAAAAAGCCTAGAGTTCTTACAAAAATATTAAGCTTTATTTGCTAATTGCCCACAAGCTGCATCTATGTCTTTACCTCTACTTCTTCTTACATTTACTGTAATATCGTGCATTTCTAGGTTAGAAATATAATTGTTTAAAGCTGCATTACTGGCTTGTTGAAACTGGCCATCATCAATTGGATTGTATTCTATTAAGTTTACTTTACAAGGCACGTATTTACAAAATTGTACCAAAGCTGCAATGTCTTCTTTCTTGTCATTGATTCCTTCCCAAACTACATACTCATAAGTGATGGCTCTTTTGGTTTTTTCATACCAATATTCTAAAGATTCTTTTAAATCTTTTAATGGAAAAGTAGTATTGAATGGCATAATAGAAGTACGCACTTCATCTATGGCTGAATGCAGAGAAACTGCTAGATTAAACTTTACCTCTTCATCTGCCATTTTTTTAATCATTTTAGGCACACCAGATGTAGATACTGTAATTCTTTTTGATGACATACCTAAACCTTCTGGAGAGGTAATCATCTCTATAGATTTTAATACATTTTTATAGTTCATGAGTGGTTCACCCATTCCCATAAAAACAATGTTTGTCAATTTCTTATTATGATATAATCTACTTTGTTTATCGATAACAACAACTTGATCGTAAATTTCATCTGGATTTAAATTACGCATTCTCTTTAAGCGAGCTGTTGCACAGAATTTACAGTCTAAACTACAACCAACTTGACTAGATACACATGCTGTTGTTCTTTTTGGTGTAGGTATTAGAACAGACTCTACCACTAAACCATCATGTAATTTAATTCCGTTTTTTATAGTACCATCATTACTTTTTTGCATTGAATCTACTTTGATATGGTTGATTACAAAGTGCTCTTCTAACATTTCTCTCGTCTTTTTAGAGATGTTTGTCATGTCTTCAAAAGTATGTAAAGACTTACTCCATAACCATTCATATACTTGATTTCCACGAAAAGCTTTATCGCCATTTTCTACAAAAAAATCGCGTAATTGTTCTTTGGTTAAAGCTCTTATGTCTTTCTTATTACTCAATGGTTTACTATTTTAAAGTGATGTTATAACTAGTGCAAAAATACACTAATATTTTAAGGTAAGCTTTGGGTTGGCAAACAGGTTGCGTTAGTGGTTGAAATGGCATCCTTTTTTGAGTTTATGAAAAAAAGATACAATGTAAAACACGACTTGGCCCTGAATTTCTTCAGGGTAAAGAAACGCCCAAAACAAAAAAACTGACAATTCTTTACAGAATTATCAGCTTTTAATTTGTAATTGTATTTGCTTAGATGATTAACATAGCATCTCCATAAGTAGAGAACTTGTAACCTTCTTTAACTGCTGTTTTATAAGCTTCCATTAAAAAATCGTATCCTGCAAATGCTGCTGCTTGCATCATTAGCGTAGATTTTGGTGGATGGAAGTTGGTAATCATTGTATTTGCAATGCTAAAGTCGTAAGGTGGAAAAATGAATTTGTTTGTCCAACCTTCAAACGGATTTAGTTGTGCATTAGAAGAAACTGAAGATTCTACAGTTCTCATAACTGTTGTACCCACAGCACAAACTCTTCTTTTTTCTGCTTTAGCATTGTTAATTTTATCTGCTGCATTTGCAGGAATTACAATCTGTTCAGAATCCATTTTATGTTTCGATAAATCTTCTACCTCAACTGGACTAAATGTACCCAAACCAACATGTAATGTCATTTCAGCAAAATCTACACCTTTAATTTCTAAACGCTTTAATAAGTGTTTCGAAAAGTGTAAACCTGCAGTTGGTGCTGCTACTGCTCCTTCATTTTTAGCAAAAATTGTTTGGTAACGTTCTTCGTCTAATTCTTCTACATCTCTATTTACAGATCTTGGTAATGGAGTTTCACCTAGCTCTAATAATTTTTCTCTAAATGCTTCGTAACTACCATCAAATAAGAAACGTAATGTTCTACCTCTAGAAGTTGTGTTGTCTATAACTTCTGCTACTAAACTATCATCTTCTCCAAAAAATAATTTGTTTCCAATTCTAATCTTTCTAGCTGGGTCTACTAATACATCCCACAATCTGTTTTCAGCATTTAATTCTCTTAATAAGAAAACCTCAATTCTTGCTCCTGTTTTTTCTTTATTACCAAACATTCTTGCAGGAAAAACCTTGGTGTTGTTTAACATTAAAACATCTCCTTCATCGAAATAATTAATTACATCTTTAAAAGTTTTGTGCTCTATTGTTTGGTCTGCTCTATTCAAAACCATTAAACGAGACTCATCTCTATGTTCTGCAGGATATTTTGCCAATAATTCTTCTGGCAACTCAAAATCGAAGTTTGATAATTTCATAAGTGTATTTTGCGATAAAGGTGCAAATATACGATATGAGAATAGGCGTTGTCAAGTGTTTGACACTTTATCTTTATAAATGGGTAATATTAATACCTATTTGTTCCATATCATTCCAGAATTTTTGGTACGACTTTGTAACTACTTCAGCATCATTTATTTTAATAGAAACTTTTAATGCTAATGGTGCAAAAGCCATTGCCATTCTATGATCATTATAGGTATCTATAGCTATGTTACTATTAATGTTTGAAGCTTTTGATACTTCTAAAGTTTCGTCTGTAATACTAACTTTAGCACCTAGTTTTGTTAACTCATCATGCAGAGCTACTAATCTATCTGTCTCTTTTATTTTTAACGTATGTAAACCAGATAAATGGCAGGCAATACCTTCTGCAAAACAAGTTACAGCTATAGTTTGTGCAATATCTGGAGCATCTTTTAAGTTTCTAACCAAGGTTTCTTGATTGGTATTTTTCTCTTTTTTTAAGGTGATAAAATCATTCCCAAAAGTGGTTGTTACTCCAAAATGACTATAAATATCTGCCAGACAAGAATCCCCTTGTAAACTTTCTTGTTTATAAGCAGATAATTTAATTTCCGAGCCTAAATCAGCCAAAGCAATAATTGAATAAAAATAACTTGCTGAAGACCAATCTGATTCTACTACAACAGTTTGAGTTTTTACAGTTTCTTTCGGAAAAACTTTAATAACATTTTTTTGAAAACTACTCTCTATACCAATTTGGGAAAGCAAGCTTAATGTCATTTTAATATATGGTACAGATGTTATTTTACCTGTTAATTCAATTTCTAAACCATTGTCTAATTTAGAAGCAATTAGTAATAAAGAAGAAATATACTGACTACTTACATTACCATTAATCTGCACTTTATCTTTCGTAAGTTTTTTTCCTTTTATTTTTAATGGTGGATAACCCTGCTTTTCAGCATAAGTGATATCTGCACCTAAATCCTTAAGCGCATTTACTAAAATTTCAATAGGTCTGTTTTGCATACGTTCAGAACCTGTTAAAAAGACTTCTCTACCTTTATTTACTGCAAAATAAGAAGTTAAAAAACGCATAGCTGTACCTGCATGACCTATATCTACTAATAAATCTTCTGTAGTTAGTGCATGATGCATGTGCACAGAATCATCTGAATCAGATAAATTTTCTATAGTAATTTCTGGAAACAGTTTTTGTAAAATTAATAATCTATTAGATTCACTTTTAGAACCAGAGATTGTTATTTCTTCTTCTATTCTTTTATCGGCTAAAACATTTAACAATATGTCCATTCTAAAAACTGATTTAATTTCTTACTTTTAAATTCTAAATTTACAACTAACCAACATGAAAAAAATACTTTTTCTGGCTGTTTGCATCCTCTTTTCTGCAAATGTCAAAGTTAATGCACAAAAAAAATCTACCCAAGTTTCTAGCGATAATTTTAGCGCTGTAAAATGGAGAAATATTGGCCCCTTTAGAGGTGGTAGAAGTGCTGCTGTAACAGGTGTTGCTGGTAAAGCAAACCTTTTTTATATGGGTGCTACTGGAGGTGGAGTTTGGAAAACTACTGATGCAGGTGGAACTTGGCAAAATATTTCTGATGGATTTTTTGGAGGTTCTGTAGGTGCTGTAGCTGTTTCTGAATCAGACAACAATGTAATGTATGTAGGAATGGGTGAAAAAACCGTTCGTGGAAATGTTTCCTCTGGAGATGGTGTTTGGAAATCAGAAAACGCTGGTAAAACTTGGAGACATATAGGTTTAAAAAACTCAAGACATATACCTAGAATGAGAATTCACCCGAAAAATTCTGACATTGTTTTTGCAGGAGTTATGGGTGATTTATATAAACCAACTCAAGAAAGAGGAGTTTACAAAACTACAGATGGAGGTGAAACTTGGCGTAAAGTTTTATTCTCTAATGAAAATGCAGGTGTTGTAGATTTAATTATTGACCCTAACAACCCAAGAGTATTGTATGCAACTACTTGGAATATTAGAAGAACTCCTTACAGTTTATCTTCAGGTGGAGATGGTTCTGCACTTTGGAAAAGTACAGATGAAGGAGAAACTTGGACAAATATTTCTGCCAACAAAGGTTTACCTGGAGGAATTTGGGGTATTTCAGGTGTAACAGTTTCACCTGTGAATTCTGATATTGTTTATGCTTTAATTGAAAATAAAAAAGGTGGTGTTTACAAATCTACAGATGCAGGAGAAACATGGAGGTTAATTAATGCTGAAAGAAAATTAAGACAAAGAGCTTGGTACTATACACGTTTGTATGCAGATACTCAAGATGAAGATATATTATACGTTTTAAACGTACGTTATCATAAATCTACAGATGGTGGTAGAACCTATAAAACCTACAATGCACCTCATGGAGATCATCATGATTTATGGATAGCTCCAGAAGACAATCAAAGAATGATTATTGGCGATGATGGAGGAGCGCAAGTTTCTTTTGATGCTGGTGAGAATTGGAGTACCTATATGAACCAACCAACATCACAATTTTATAGAGTAACCACAGACAATCATTTTCCTTATAGAATCTTAGCTGCTCAGCAAGATAATTCTACCATTAGAATTTCTCACAGAACAGATGGACGTTTTATAACTGAATCTGATTGGTCTTCTACAGCAGGTGGAGAAAGTGCACATATAGCTGTTGATCCTTTAAATGATGACATTGTTTATGGAGGTAGTTATGGTGGATTTTTAACAAGAGTAAATCATAAAACTGGAGATACAAGAGCTATTAACGTTTGGCCTGATGATCCAATGGGTCATGGAGCTGAAGATTTCAAATATCGTTTTCAATGGAATTTTCCAATCTTCTTTTCACCAAACAATAAAAAACGTTTGTATGCAGCCTCTAATCACTTACATGCTACAGATGATGAAGGTCAGAGCTGGAAATTAATTAGCCCAGATTTAACCAGAAACGATCCTAAAACATTAGGCCCTTCAGGAGGTCCAATTACGAAAGATAATACAGGTGTAGAATATTATGGAACTATTTTCGCTGCTACAGAGTCTTCTTATGAGCCAGGTTTAATTTACACAGGTTCTGATGATGGTTTAGTACATGTAACCAGAAATAATGGAGAAACGTGGAACAACATCACTCCTAAAAAAATGCCTGAATGGATGATGATTAACTGCATAGAAGTTGATCCTTTTACAAAGGGAGGTGCTTACATTGTAGGTACAAAATATAAATCTGGAGATTACAAACCATATATCTACAAGACAGAAAACTATGGTAAATCTTGGGAGTTATTGGTAAATGGAATTGGTAATGAAGATTTTACAAGAGCATTAAGAGCAGATCCAAAACGTAAAGGATTATTGTATGCAGGTACTGAAAGAGGTATGTATATTTCTTTTGATGATGGTAAAAATTGGGAAAGCATGCAATTGAACTTACCCATAGTACCTATTACTGATTTAGCTATTAAAAACGATAATTTAATTGCTGCAACTCAAGGTCGTTCTCTATGGATTATTGATGATTTAACTGCAATTCATCAACTTACTAAAGACGTAGAGAAAAAAGACATGTTTTTATACAAACCAAAAGATGCTTACAATTTAGCTGGTGGTAGAGGAAGAACTTCTAGAACAGCAGGTACAAATCATTCTGGAGGTGTAAATATGTATTATTACATAAAAGAACTAAATGACAAAGATGTAGTCTCTATATCTATTTCTGATGCTAATGATAATGTTATAAAAACCTTTTCTACAAAGCCAAATAAAGATTTAAAAGAAGGTAAATTAAATGTAAAAGAAGGTAACAATATCTTTAATTGGAACATGATGTATGATGGGGCTGAATCTGTAAAAGGTATGATTTTATGGTGGGCTTCTTTATCTGGGCCAATAGCTTTACCTGGCAATTATAAAGCAACTTTAAAATTGAATGATAAAACCCAATCTGAAACATTTACAATTCTAAAAAATCCTATTTCTGAGGCTACAGAAAGTGATATGAAGGCCCAGTTTGATTTTATACAGGACATTAACACTAAAATGACAGAAATTCATAAAGCACTAAAAAATGTAAAGAAAGTTCGTAGTCAAGTTGGGTTATTAAAAAAATCGATTAAAGACAAAGAAGTAAATAAAGAATTGATTGATTTTGCTGATCAATTAGTAAAAGACATGACTACTATTGAAGAAACTTTGTACCAAACAAAATCTAAAAGTGGGCAAGATCCTTTAAACTTTCCTATTCGTTTAAATAACAAATTGGCGCATTTAAACTCATTAACAAGAGTTGGTAATTATGCACCAACAAACCAAGCTATTGAATTTAAAAATGAGATAACTGCGACTATAGATGTTGAGTTGGCTAAGCTGTATAAGTTGTTTGATAATGAAGTAAAAACACTAAATCAGAAGGTAAAAGAGAGCAATATTAATTTAATTCAGATAGATTAATACCAATTTTAAAT
Organism: Polaribacter dokdonensis; assembly: GCF_024362345.1. GTDB lineage: Bacteria > Bacteroidota > Bacteroidia > Flavobacteriales > Flavobacteriaceae > Polaribacter > Polaribacter dokdonensis. Next base: position 1,726,342 of record NZ_CP101505.1, read on the forward strand.
CCATAAAAAAAGCGACTTGAGAAAGTCGCTTTTTTTTTATTTCATATTCTTATTGGTAATATACAAACCATAAATAATACTAATTATTATTTTCATACCCCAAAACGTAGCCCATTTTCCATTGGTGAAATTTTGCTCTGCAATTGCCATAAAATCTCCAGAGATTATTGCACTCCAACTATTAATTAATAGAGAGATAATAGTAACAAAAAAGAAAAAAGGAACAGCAACTTTTAAAAAGTTAGACCAAAATAATGGGTTGTTTAGATTTTTTTTAAACGACATATAACTAGTTTTTAATACTTTAGAAAAAATTTAAGCGATTTTAAGTATATTAGACAACACTTATTTAGCCCTCAAATCTATGAAAAGAAAAATTGTTTATACTTTTATTACCTTATTTATCTTATTAGGTATCAACAAATATTTATTATTTACAGACGTAAAACAGCAAGATAATAATGTTGCAGTTGTAAATATGGCAGGTAAACAAAGAATGTATGTTCAACAAATTACAAAACTTGCATTGTACTATGAACTTAGCAATTCTGTAGATTTTTTTAATATTACTGGTTTACAAGAAACTACTAATCTATTTATAGAGAATCATTCAAAACTAAAGGCAAATTACATTAGTAGTTATAATGATGTTGTTTTAGAAGATTTGTTTCACGAACTGCAACCTTATTTTAAAACAATTGCAGATAGTTCTACAGCCTTAATTGCATCACCCGAAAATAATGAGAAATCAAAAGAATTTACAACCATAATTAAAACGAATGAAGCCAATTTTCTAAGAATTATGAATGAAATTGTATTGCAATATCAAACATTGGCACAGCAAAGAATAAATGAAGTTAAAACTAGAGAAATCACTTTTAACATTACTTATGTTTTGATTTTCAGCTATGTACTCTTCTTTATTTTTATTCCTTTTCGAAAAATTCTAATAAAATAAAAATGTTAAAAATTGTTTTTGAGTTATTATTTTTCTTAAATTTAGAATATACAATTCATTTCGTTGTTTTATAAAAAGTATAATTAGTACATACCTATAATATCCTCCCACTTTATAAAGCAGATCATTAATTGATTCACTTAATTCTAAATGATATGAAGGTTAGACTTATTTATGGTTTGGTATTTTTTATCCTAGTCTTTTCTGTAGAAAGGTATATGGATTATAAAAGCCATCATGAGCTTTACACCAATATTGAGATAGTAAATATTGCTGGTAAACAGAGAATGTACAGTCAAAAAATTACAAAATTGGCTTTGTATGCCAATCAAAACTCCTTTAAACTGCCTATTATACATAAAATTCTAGAAGACACTTATCATCAGTTTTCCATGACTCATAATATTTTATCACAGAAAACAAAAAATGATAATAGTAATGACTACTTAAGTGAGCTATATACTAAAATTGAACCCTTTTATCAACAATTAATAATCAATACAATTCTGCTTATTGAAGGTACAAGAGTAAATAATGATTCTAACACATCTGATATCAAAAAAATTAAAACTGCTATAGAAAACATTAAAGTGAACGAAAGTCAGTTTTTAAATTTAATGGACAAGATTGTAAATGAATATGAAAAAAATGGCAGGGAAACTAAAGATAGAGCCGTTAAACGAGAAAACACATTTAATGTAATCTTTATTTGTATTTTTATTTATATCATCTTTTTTGTGTTATTGCCATCAAAAAATAAAAAAGGAGGTAATGTTTTTAATTTCTAAATTATGTCTTGCTACTTTAACTTTTTATTGTTGTGATGACGATAATGATCTCGTTTTGTTTTTATGTCTAACTTTTTCTCAAAAGCATCTTGTAAATCTACTCCAGTTTGATTTGCCAAACACAGTACAACAAACATAACATCTGCCAATTCTTCTCCTAAATCTTTGTTTTTATCAGATTCCTTTTCACTTTGCTCTCCATATCTTCTAGCAATAATTCTTGCAACCTCTCCTACTTCTTCAGTTAATTGGGCCATGTTTGTTAATTCGTTAAAATAACGAACGCCATGATTTTTAATCCAATCATCAACTTGTTTCTGAGCGTTTTCTATGTTCATCTCTAAAATGGTTTTTTGTAAATTCTTAAAATCAAAGATAAAGTATCTTACAGAATTTGTTTTGCTTCTCTTGTTTTAAAAACCTAATTTCGTTTAGAATCTTACTTAAGATGTTTTCAGAAAATAAAATTCTATGGATGATATAGCCATTTTGCCTTTAGCACTAACAGTTATGCTTGGGCCACAAATATTGGTTGGTATGCTTTTAATTACAAGACCAGATGCCATTAAAAGCTCTCTTATATACATCTCTACACTTTTGTTAACTTTAATTGCAACCACGAGTATTTATTATTTTTTAGTACAAAGTATCGATTTTCAAAATTTTTCTGTGGGTGGTAGACCAGCATTAAAATATATCTTAATTGCTTTATTTATATTTTTAATCATAAAATCATTTGTAACCAGAAATAAAATTACAGAGCCTCCAAAATGGATGACAGGTTTAGCAACTTCATCTTATAAAAAAATAGCACTCATTGCACTTTCCTTAATTGCATTTATGCCTACAGATATTGTAATAGCATTTTCTGTTGGCAATATATTAAATCAAAATTCTAGTAGTTTGTTAGGTGCAATACCATTTTTTGCAGCAGTTTTTTTTATTGCTAGTGTACCTTTGCTTTTATACTTTTCTTTAGGTTCTAAAGCTTCTACAACTTTAGCTAAAGTTAATGCATGGTTAAACACACATGGTTATGTAATAAATATTATAGTGCTTGCATTTTTTATCTATTTATTATTATAAATAACTTAGTTATTTAAAAAGCTACAATATTTATTATAAAAATTTTCAAGGTTTTCTGTAAGTAACCAATATCCGATATTTTTAATCCAATCATCAACCTATTTTTGTTCGTTTTCTATATTAATATTAGTAATAATAGCTTTTAAAATAAATGTACTTCTAAATTAAAATATACCTAATTTTAGGTATATGAAGATGTTGACAAAAGTTGTAATATTGGCACTGCCTAAAAAATAAATTCAAAAAATGGAAAAAAAATTTCTTATTCTTTTTACGATTATGTTGTCTTCTGTTTGTTTTTCTCAAACGAGTTTAGACATTGTTAGAGCCTCTAATTACTACTCTAAAGCATGTAAAAATTATACTAGCAGAAATTATACTAGCGCTTTAAGTAACTTAAAGCTTGCAGAAGAAAATTTAAAAGGCAAAACAAATAAAGATTTAGAATATTTAAAGATAATGACCAATTATCGATTAAAAAATTTTAAAGAAGCGTATAAATTAGTAAAAGTATATTTTGAGGAAGGTTTTTCTGGAAACACTCAATATTTTAAAAATGTAGATACATATAAAGAGCAGAAAAATATTGATTATGAAGAAGAGTTAACTACAATTTTCACCAATTTAGAAGATAAATTTAATTTGATTGAAAATGTAAATGCTGATGATTTTATGGCAAATCTTATCGCTAAAATCAAAAATAATATGACAACAGCTAAAGATTATATTAAAGAAGCATCGAATTCCTCTATTGATAAAAGTTTACTTTATTACTATCAAACTAAGCACACAAGAGGTTGGGACACTACTTATAAATGGAGGTATGATTATTACAAAGCTGAATTTGCTAGATATAAAGTAACTAACAATATTGCATTTTACAAAGGTTATGGTGGTGCAGATCTATCTAATTCATCTGAATACCAAGTAAAAGTTTATTACAAACCAACAACTTCTAAAATAACCACTTCTTTATTTACTTATGGTTACAAATACGATAAAACTGAGTATGTTTCTGGGCAAACAAAATTTTACGGTAGAGTTTATGAAAGCAAAAATTCATACCAATTATCGAACACAAAAGCTACACAAAGTTTTATTGATATTATCGAAAAAGAAAATTTTACAAACAGTTATTATTTAGAAAAAACCTATAAAATATATTTTACTGAAGATGAGCAAATTGTTTTAAGCCAAGATTATAATTTATCTAAATTAAAAAGAGCTTTAGCAAAAGAAAACTTACTTTAAATTATTACAATTTTTAATTTAAAAAGTTACAAACCTCTGTGTAAAAATCTTTCGGATTTTCTGCATGCAACCAATGACCAGCATTACTAATGGTTACTACTTTATTGTTTGGAAAATGATTATTAATAATCATTTGTTCTTCAGGAACTATATAACCAGACTTTTCACCTTTTAAGAATAAAGTTGGCTTTAAAAAAGTGGTTTTTGGAGGCAAAGCTCTACCCACTTCAGGATTGTTTTCTGTTAATGATTGCAGATTAAATCTAAAATCTAATACACCTTTTTCTCTCCAATAAACATTCTTTAGTAAAAATTGCCTTACTCCAAAATCTGGAATGTATTTAGACAGTTGTTCGTCTACCTTACCTCTTGTTTTTTGTATATTAAAATCAATAGAGTTTAAACCTGCTAAAATTGCATTGTGATGAGGATCGTAAGCTTTAGGTGAAATATCTACAACAATTAATTTTTCTACCAATGCTGGATATTTAGAAGCAAACAACATTGCTGTTTTTCCTCCCATAGAATGCCCAACTAAATACACATTTTCTAATTGATGAAATTGAATGTAATTGTATACATCTTCTGCTAATAAATCGTAGTTAAAATCGGCAGTATGAAAACTTCTACCATGATTTCTCTGATCTATCAAATGAACTTGAAAATCTTCAGAAAACTGGTTCCCCAAAGTTTTCCAGTTATCAGACATTCCAAAATACCCATGTAAAACAAGTAATGGTTTTCCTTCTCCTAAAATTTGTGAATGTAGAATATCCATACTATTGTAATCTGTGTAAATACATATTTACAACATTCTCTAAGCCTAGATATAAACTCTCTGCAATTAAGGCATGCCCTATAGAAACCTCTGCTAAATTTGGAATGTTTTGTTTAAAAAACTGAATGTTTTCTAAACTTAAATCATGACCTGCATTAATACCCAAACCTAATTCATGAGCTAAAACAGCAGCTTCTGTATAAGGTTTTACAGCATCTTTGTTTCCTTTATTAAACTGACATGCAAATTCTTCTGTATACAATTCAATTCTATCTGTACCTGTTTTTGCAGCAGCTTCTATCAATTTAACATCAGTATCAATAAATATAGAAGTTCTAATTCCATTTTGTTGAAACTCAGCAATTACCTCTTTTAAGAACGATTGATGTGAAATTGTATCCCAACCAGCATTAGATGTAATAGCATCTACAGCATCTGGCACTAAAGTTACCTGAGTTGGTTTTGTTTCTAAAACCAAATCCATAAAAGATTGTATTGGGTTACCTTCTATATTAAATTCTGTAGTTACAACATCTTTTAAATCTCGTGCATCTTGATAACGAATATGCCTTTCATCTGGTCTTGGATGTATAGTAATACCTTGTGCTCCAAAACCTTCTATATCTGTTGCAACTTTTAATAAATTTGGCACATTGCCTCCTCTAGAATTACGTAAAGTTGCTATTTTGTTAATATTTACACTTAACTTTGTCATGGCCTAAAATTAGACTACAAAGATAATTTATTAAATCATTTTATCCTATATTCGTAAAGCATGAATATTAACGATTACATCTTAAAAGAAATAAAAGCATTTCACTTAAAAGACAGTGTAAAAAAAGCTCAAAAACTTTTTAAAAACTACCCTATAACACATTTTCCTGTGGTAGAAAATGAAAAGTTATTAGGTTCTTTTGCTGAAGATGATATTCAGACTTTAGAAAATAAAGAAGAAGAGTTGGTGGCACATTCTTATTTATTAAATTCATTTTTTGCTGATGAAAAAGCAACAGTTTTAGAATTACTAAAGATTTTTGCAGACAACAATACCACAATAATTCCTGTTTTAAACAAAGACAAAAACTACATAGGTTATTATGATTTGTGTGATGTTCTAGACGTTTTTTCTACAAGCCCTTTTATGATTGAAGAAAGTGAAACTTTAATAGTAGAGAAACTAGAACTAGATTATTCTATGGGTGAAGTATCTCAAATTGTAGAAGCAAATGGAGGTAAATTATTGGGTGTTTATATTTCAGAAAAATCAAAAGATTTTGTACAAGTAACCCTAAAAATTGTTTCAGATGAAATTAATGAAATTATACAAACATTTAGAAGGTATGATTACAAAATAGTTTCTAATCATGAAAATGACATCTATCTAGAAGATTTAAAAAACAGGTCTGATTATTTACAGAAGTACCTAGAAATGTAAGTTATACATTCGAATTTATAAAACAAATTACAGTGAAAAAAGTTGCTATTTACGGACAATCTTACTCAATTTCTGCAGAGAAAGAGATTCAGATTCTATTAAAAGTATTACAACAACACAACATTGTATCATTTATAGAAAAGCAATTTTACGATTTACTTGTAGAAGGAGATATTTTAGATAAAAAATACCCAACCTTTTCACATTTTAAAGATTTAAACTCTTCTTTTGATGTACTTTTTACTTTAGGTGGAGATGGAACAATTTTAAGAGCTGTCACCTATATTAGAGATTTAGATATCCCTATATTAGGTATTAATACTGGTAGATTAGGTTTTTTAGCAACCATTAACAAAACAGCTATAGAAGAAAGTGTAAACTTAATTTTAGATGGTGATTATTCTATTCAAGAAAGAACATTATTGGCTGTAAAAACCACACCAAAAACAGAAAAATTTTCAGAATTAAATTTTGCGCTGAATGAAGTAACTATTGCAAGAAAAAATACAACTTCTATGATTGGTGTAAAAACTTGTTTAAATGAAGAGTACCTTACCAATTATTGGGCAGATGGTTTAATTATAGCAACACCTACAGGATCTACAGGTTATTCTTTAAGTTGCAATGGCCCTGTTATTTCTCCAGATTCTAAAAACTTAGTTATAACACCTATAGCCCCTCATAACTTAAATGCAAGGCCAATGGTTATTGCAGATGATACTCAAATTAAACTTACTATAGATTCTAGAGAAAAAGACTTCTTAATTTCCTTAGATTCCAGAATTACTACAGTAGCTAAAAACACAGTGGTTCATATAAAAAAAGCATCATTTACCATTAAAAGCATCATCCCAAAATATCAATCTTTTTTACAAACATTAAGAACTAAATTATTGTGGGGAGAAGATACTAGGAACGAAACTAATCTTTAGCCCTTTAACTACAATAAATTGCTTAAAATTTAGTTATTCAGAAAAGACTGAATATTAACTTTATTAAGCAAATTGAAATCCCTATATTTGCTCGCTATTTTTACGGATGAAAAAAAGTATATTATTAATCGTTTTTGTAAGCCTATCTCATGTTTTAGTAAGTCAGGTGTATGAAGCAGGAGTATTTATAGGTGGTTCTAACTATGTTGGAGACATTGGAAGAACCAACTACATTTACCCCAACAAAATTGCAGGAGCCGCTTTTTTTAAATACAATTGGAATCCTAAAATAGCATTAAGAGCAACCTATAGTTATTTGCCTATTGAAGCAGATGATTTAGATGCAGATACAGATTTTAAAAGAGACAGGGGGTTAAGTTTCACTAATACCATACATGAAATTGCAGTTGGTTTAGAATACAATTTTTACGAGTATGATTTATCATCTCCAGACAAAACTTGGACACCATACATCTTATTAGAATTAGCTGGTTTTAATTACCAATATGTAGTATCTGAACCAAGACCACAAGAATTTATTTTTGATTCTAAAAATGGTTTTGCAGTTCCTTTTGGAGTTGGTTTTAAATCTAAATTAGTTGGTGATTTTGCATTTGCTGTAGAAGCAAAATTTAGATACACCTTTGATGATGATATCGATTATACCTCATCAAACGTACCTAGATTTGATATTGGAGATAATAACAGCGATTGGTATATGTTTACAGGGATTTCTTTAACTTATACCTTTGGGAGACCCGCTTGTTATACAAAAGGATTGTAAAAAGTATGGATAAAAAACTACGCATTGATTTACTGAAAACACCAAAACACGTAGCCATTATTATGGATGGTAATGGACGTTGGGCAAAAGGTAAAGGAATGAATAGAATCTTTGGCCATAGAAATGCTTTAACTGCTGTTAGAGAATCTGTTAAAGCAGCCTCTCAAGTAAATGTAGAAGCCATAACCCTTTATGCTTTTTCTACAGAAAACTGGAACCGACCTAAATTAGAAGTAGATGCATTAATGAGTTTATTAATAAATTCATTAAAAAAAGAACTACCAGAATTTATGAAACAAGGAGTTAAAGTTAACTCTATTGGCTCTATAGATAATTTACCAAGCAAAGCACAAAAAGTATTAAAAGATGTTATTTTTGAAACCAGAAATAATACAGATATTGTATTAACCTTCGCACTCAGCTATGGCTCTAGAGAAGAAATTGTTAATGCAATCAAAAACATATCTAAAAAAGTTGTTAATAAAGAACTTAATTTAGAAAAAATAGATGAAAATACTATAAATAATCATTTATATACATTTAATTTGCCCGATGTTGATTTAATGATAAGAACTAGTGGAGAACAACGCATTAGTAATTTCTTATTATGGCAAATGGCATATGCTGAACTATATTTTACAGATGTACTTTGGCCAGATTTTAGACAAGAACATTTCTATGATGCCATCATAGAATATCAGAACAGAGAAAGACGATTTGGAAAGACAAGCGAACAAATTACAGAGTAAATTTTACACAAAATTATTTTCTGTTGCATTAGTGCTATTTGCACTATTTTTTGGTTTTAGTGCAAATGCACAAACACAAAACGATTCTATAGCTAATAATAACACTGCCTTCGAAAAAGGCAAAGAATATATTTTAGGAGGTATTTCTGTTACTGGCCTTGTAAAATTTAGCGAAGAAACTGTAAAAGTATTTACAGGTTTAAGAAACGGACAAACCATTAAATTACCAGGAGACAAGCTTACAAGTGCAATTAAAAAATTATACGAAAGTAAGCAGTTTAGCAATGTAGATGTTTATTTGGCAAGATTAGATGGTAATACAGTTTACCTGCAGTTTGATGTGCAAGAACTACCAATGCTTAATGAAGTCTCTATAGTTGGTATTAAAAAATCTAAAGCAAAAGAATTATTAAAAGAGGCAGAGTTAAAAGAAGGTGCCATGGTTACAGACAACTTAGTTGTAACCACTAAAAATTATTTCACTAAAAAATATACAGACAAAGGTTTCTTAAAAACCAAAGTTACCTTAGACACAAGAAAAGACTCTTCAGACATTAATGTAGTAAACATGAATGTTTTTATAGATAAAGGCTCTAAAATTAAGATTAAGGATATTAATTTTACTGGAAACGAAGCTTTATCAGACAAAAAATTAAAAAAAGCCATGAGCAATACCAAAGAGAAATTTTTGGGACGTTTCTGGAAAGGGTCAAAATATATTGAAGATGAGTATCAAGAAGATTTAGAAAGTATATTAGATAAATATAGCAGACTAGGTTATAGAGATGCTAGAATTTTAAGCGAAGATATCTCTTGGAATAAAGACAATACAATAGATATTAATATCGAATTAGAAGAAGGTAAACAATACAGATTTTCAGAAATAATTTTTGTTGGTAATAAAGAATATACAGATGATGAGTTGATGAAAGTATTAAGAATCGACAAAGGTGATGTATACAATGGAGCTGTTTTAAAAGAAAGAGTAAAAGGTGATGGCTCACCTACATCAGAAGATTTATCTACCCTTTATCAAGATAGTGGTTTTCTTTTCTCGCAAGTAAATGCAGTAGAAACTAAAGTAGAAAATGATTCTATTACAGTAGAAATTAGAATTCGTGAAGATGAAAAAGCACGTATTAGAAAGGTTACAGTTTCTGGAAATGATAAAACAAATGATCATGTTATTTTTAGAGAACTAAGAGTAAAGCCAGGAGATTTATTTAGTAGAAGTAACATTATACGTTCTATTCGTGAAATTGGGCAATTAGGTTTCTTTGATCAAAATGTAACTCCAGATGTTGTTCCAGATTACACCAATAAAACTGCAGATATTAACTTTAATGTTGTAGAAAAAGGTGGTAGCCAGATTGAATTACAAGGTGGTTATGGAGGTGGTTCTTTTATAGGAACTTTAGGTTTATCTTTTAATAATTTCTCTATAAAAAACATCTTCAAAAAAGAAGCATATACACCTTTACCAATGGGTGATGGTCAAAGTTTATCTTTACGTTTACAATCTAGTAGAACTTTTAACACCTACAGTTTTTCATTTACAGAACCTTGGTTAGGAGGTAGAAAACCAAAATCTTTATCATTTTCTATATATTCATCAAATCAATTCCAATTAGATCCTCAAACTTTTCAAGTTGATAGAGATCGTAGTTTAGGAATTATTGGAGCCTCTATAGGTTTAGGACAACGTTTAAAATGGCCAGATGATTATTTTCAACTATCTCAAACTATTAGCTACCAGAGTTTTAACTTAGATAACTATGGATTTAGAGTGGGTGCTAATATTTTAAATAATGGTACTTTAAACAACCTTTCTTATAGTGCAACTATTTCTAGAAACTCTGCAGGGCCAAGTTTAATTTTCCCTACTTATGGATCTGAATTTTCATTTGGTGTAAAAGCAACTTTCCCTTACTCATTAGTAAACAATAAAGATTACTCTATTGATTCAGGATTAAGTCAAGAAGAAACCAATGCACAAATTGCAGAAAAATACAAATGGTTAGAATACTATAAACTTAGTGCTAAAGGCAAGTGGTATACAGCTTTTACAGATAAATTGGTATTAATGACCAATGCAGAAATGGGATACTTAGGTTACTATAATTCTGAGGTAGGTTTATCTCCTTTTGAACGATACTTTGTTGGTGGAGATGGAATTGCTGTTTTTCAATTAGATGGTAGAGAAGTTGTTGGTTTAAGAGGTTATGAAAACAACCAACTATCTCCAGCAGAAGGAGGTTCTATTTACAATAAGTTTCAATTAGAATTAAGATATTCTATAACAGATGCACCATCTGCCTCTATTTATACTTTAGGATTTTTGGAAGCTGGTAATTCTTACGACAATTTTCAATCATTTAATCCGTTTGAATTAAAACGTTCAGCAGGACTAGGTATTAGAATCTTTATGCCAGCATTTGGTCTATTAGGTATAGACTTTGCACATGGATTTGATCCATTACCTGGTCAAATAGAGAAATCTGGCTGGCAAACGCATTTTATCATTGGAAGACAATTCTAAGAAAACACTACATTTGTAATGTCGAAAGTTTTTTTGGCACGGTTTTTTCTAAATACATTATACAAATGAAAAAAATATTTTTATTAGTCGTTCTTTTATTTAGTGTCACCTCAATCTGGTCGCAAAGAAATCAAATTATTGCTTATATGGATATGGAATACATTCTAGAAAATGTTCCAGAATACATACAAGCGCAAAATACGTTAGATGCGAAAGTTGCCAAATGGAGAAAGAAGTTAGATGATCAAGCAAGACATATAGAAGTATTGAAGTCTGATTTAGCCAATGAAAAAGCAATTTTAACCAAAGATTTAATTGAAGAAAAAGAAGAAGAAATTTCAATTAAACAAGTAGAATTAAGAAGATTAGAATCGCTTTATTTTGGGCCAAATGGAGATTTGTTTTTGGTTAGAAAGCAATTGGTAAAGCCAATACAAGACCAAGTTTATAATGCTGTACAGAGTATTGCTAAAAGAAAAAACTACGATTTTGTTTTTGAAAAATCTAGTGATTTAGTAATGCTATATTCGAATAAAAAATACGATATTAGCGAACTTGTTTTATCTACCATAGATAGAACAAGATTACAAGAGCAGAAAAAGGAAGAAAGAAATAAGAAAAAAGCTGCTCCTAAAAAAGAAGTAACCAAGGTTCAACAAGAAAAAATTGAGCAAAAAGAAGAGTTACAAAACAAAAAAATTGAAGCTGTTGCTAAAAAAATAGCAGATCAAGAAGCTAAGAAAAAAGAGATAGCAGACAAAAGAAAAGCTTTAATGAAACAAAGAGAAGAAAAAAGAAAACTCTTAAGACAAAAAAAGGAAGAAGCTAGAAAAAAGAAAGAAGAAGAGAAAAAAGAAAAAGAGAAAGAGAAAGAAAAGAACAAAGAAGATAATTAATAACAAGAGACAAGAATAATAATTAAATTAAAACAAGAATGAAAAATTTTAAATCGTTACTATTAATTGCTGTATTTACATTAGGATTTGGTGGTGTTGCAAATGCACAAAAGATGGGTCACATAGACTTTGAAAAATTAGTAGCTGAAATGCCTGCAACAAAAAAATTAAAATTAGATATTGAAAAGTTAGGTAAAACTTATCAAGATGAGGTTGAAGGTATGGCTAAGAAATTGGATGCTAAGATGAAAAAATACACCCAAGAGCAAAATACACAGACTAAAGAAATAAACGAAATTAGAGCAAAAGAAGTACAGCAAGAAAACCAAAGATATGAGCAGTTAAGACAAACTGCATATCAAGACATGCAACAAAAACAAGCAGATGGTTTAAAACCAATTATTGAGAAAGCTCAAAAAGCAATCGAAGACGTTGCTGCTTCAAAAGGTATTTCTTATGTATTTGATGCATCTATGGGTAAAGGACTTTTAGTTAAAAAGGGTGAAGACTTATATGCAGCTGTAAAAGCGAAATTAGGTTTCTAAAAAACTACTTTATTAAATTATTAAAAAACCTACTTTTAAAGTAGGTTTTTTTATTTTTACAATAGTATGAAAGCGAATCATAATCCTATAGGTTTTTTTGACTCTGGTATTGGAGGTACCTCTATTTGGAAAGAAGTAACTACTCTTTTACCTAATGAGAATACAATCTATTTATCAGATAGTAAAAACGCGCCTTATGGTAATAAAAGCAAAAATACAATTGTTGATTTAGCAGTAAAAAACACAGAACTATTACTCAAAAAAAACTGTAAATTAATTGTGGTTGCATGCAATACTGCAACAACGAATGCTATAGATTATTTAAGAACAAATTACCCTATACCATTTATTGGTATAGAGCCAGCAATAAAGCCTGCTGCACTTAAAACAAAAACAAAGAGAATTGGAATACTAGCTACAAAAGGCACCTTAAACAGCTCTTTATTTGAAAAGACATCTAGAACTATAGATCAACAAATTATTGTAAAAGAAACTATTGGAACTGGCCTAGTTGAACTAATAGAAAATGGCAAGATAGATTCTATAGAAATGGAAGAGCTCTTGTCTTCTTATATTAAACCGTTATTAAACGAAAATATAGATTGTTTAGTTTTAGGATGCACACATTACCCTTATCTAATTCCTGCTATTCAAAAAATAACTGGTGATAATCTACAAATTATAGATTCTGGACAGGCAGTTGCAAAACAAACCAAAGCTATTTTAAAGAAACATTATTTATTGAATGAAAGTTCAAACAAAGGAGAACATGAGTTCTATATCAATAAAAATAAAAGTGTTTTAGAAAGAATACTTACCTCTTCTGATTCTAAGAAAATAATAACTGAGCTCGATTTTTAAAACCCGCCAAAAGCAGCATTTATGTTAGGACATGCAGCAGCTCTAGGCTCTCTAGTCCATAAATTTATACCTACAGAAATTTGATGAAAACCAGTATTCGTTAATACAGTTTCGTTCATTTGATTCGTGTATGTATATGAGAATAAGAAATTCTGATAGTTTATACCAACAATAGGTGATAAAAACTGAGCATTTTCTATAGCATTCGCGTCAAAACCTCTTCTGTAAGAAAGTGCTGCCCAAAATTGAGTTTTAGAAAAATTCTTGTAGGCTTTAATATTAAAATCAGCAATTCTCTGACCTGTACCTTCTCTAAATTGTAACATAACAGAAGGCTCAAACTGAACAAATAAATCTTCACCAAAATAATAACCAGCAGAAAAAATATAGTTTCTTAAATCTAAAGGTTCTTGAACATTTAAATTATTCTTAGCCGTTAACAATAAGTTTTTAACCGTAAAATAAGATGAAAACCCTCCATAATGATAAGCTACACCAAAATCTGCATTATAATAACTAGTGCTTTCTACAATTGCTGCAACAGCTGCATCTCCTGTAAATGTAGTTTGATCAGATTGATTCTGCACAAACGTAAACGACAAACCAAATGAAAGTTGATTAAACAATTTACCATTACTCATTGGTAAGTGATAGGCGTAAGTAGCCTGTACCCCTTTTTGCGAATGGAAACCATTTTTATCATTAAATAACACTAAACCATAACCAGCATTAGAATACTCCCCAAATTTTGTATGAAAACTTAATGTTTGTAATGAAGGTGCATTAGGTATACCTGCCCATTGTTGTCTTGCAGTTAAACGTAATTTACTAGAGTTTCCAATACCTGCAGCAGAAGGATGCACCAAATACACATTATCAGATAAATAATCTTGATAAATAGGTAATGTTTCTTGAGCATTCCCTTTTAATGAGAAAATAAATGCTACTAAAAAGAGAATCCTAAAAGAGAGTAACTTCATTAAAAGCTAGATTAATTTTTTTGAATTTCAAATATATTCAATTTAATAAGAATAATTTCTTTTCCTTTAAAAGTTTAACACAATATAAAACACTATCTAACTGCTTTTATTGTAAAATATTTAAAGAATGATTAAAATACTTTAATTTATTAAGCCCAACTCATAAAACATGATTGTAAAATCTTTACTATAAAATTTATAACTAACAGATTTTGAATTCCTAAAACCCAAAAATAATATGGTGCATTTAGGTTTTTTCTAACAGTGTAAAATTAACTTTTTATTACTTTTGCCAAAATTAAAAAAATACGTTGATTTTCCTTAAAGCCCTTTTTTCTAATTTAAAAATAAATACCACAAACTTCAGTCATCATATACAAATTGTAGGTGTTCTATTGTCATTTTTCTTTTATAATTGTGGCTATTCTCAGAATATAGACAGTTTACAAACAGTATATTCTCAAACTTCTATTGATGAGGAAAGAAATGCTGTATTAATGCAAATTGGAGCGTTTTATGCCAATAAAAATTTAGATTCTTCTACTATATATTATAGTAAAGTATTAGAGTTTGCAACCACCTCAAAAAATGATTCACTAGTAGCTGCAGTTAATCTGAATATTGCAAATAACTTTCTTAAAAAAGGGCAGTTAGATATCTCTATGAGCTATCAACTAAAAGCGTTAAAAATTCATGAAACAACTAACAATGTTGTTGGTATTGTTAGAACCTTAAATAATATTAGTCTAATTTATTTTCAGCAATCGAAATTTGATAAAGCTCTATTTAATTATACTAAAATTTTAGACTTAATAGATAAAAATCCTACTAAAATAACTACCGAAAATAAATCAAAATATAAAGGAATTATTTACAACAATATAGGAATCATTTATGATAATCAGTCTAAATTTAATGAAGCCTTAGAGTACTTTACAAAAGGATTAACTTACAGTAATGAAGCTAATGATAATCAAAATTTAGCATCATTATATTCTAATACTGGTTTGTTATATTCTAAAATGGAAGAATACAGCCTTTCAGAGGTTTATTTAAAACAAGCATTAAGAATTAGAATTGAAGAGAATAACACATATGGAAAGTGCAAATCTTACTTACATTTAGGCACATTGTATCATAATTTAAATAAAAGTGATCTTTCTAAAACTAACTTACTTTTGGGTTTAAAGGAATGTGAGAAAGCAAAATCAACCATAGCTGAAGCTAGAATTTTATTTGAACTAAGTAGCTTATCTGCAGCTAATGAAAAATTTAAAGAAGCTTATCAGTATCAAAGTAATTATCTAATTTTAAACGACAGTTTAACCAACAGCGAAACAGCTCGTAAAATTACTGAGCTAGAGATGAAATTTAACTTTGATAAGGAAAAAGAAAAAGCAAAAATACAACAACAGAAAAAACAACATATGTTTTTGATTGTTGGTATTATTTTAGTCTTAGTAATTATTGTAATTGTTGTATTGTATTTATTATTAAAAGCAAAATCTAGAAACCAAGCTTTAGAAAAAACAAAAGTAGATTTACAAAACAAAGAACTTTCTCTTAGAAAACAAACTTTAGAATTAGAATTAGAATCTAGAAGCAAAGAACTAACTACTAATGTAATGTACTTAATTAAAAATAACGAATTAATTGGTGAGATTTCTAAAAGATTAATTGATCTTAAAAAGCTGATGAAAAGAGAAAATCAACAGCAGATTCAAAAGATTATTATGGATTTACAAACAGCAAAAGACAATGATGTTTGGGATGAATTTGAAGTTAGATTTAATCAAGTTTATAATGATTTTTACGAAAGATTAAATCAAAAGTTTCCAAACTTAACCATAAACGAAAAGAAGATTTGTGCGTTTTTGAAGTTAAATATGACTTCTAAAGAAATTTGTACCCTAACTCGTCAATCACCAAATAGTTTAAATGTGGCAAGAACCCGTTTAAGAAAAAAGTTAGGCCTTAATAATACTTCAGAAAATTTAGTCTCATTTTTAGAAAACATCTAGAAAAAGTGTGTTTTTCTCTTCTAATACACTTCAATTTAAGATGGCATAACAAGTATCTTAACTTATTAAACAACAATCATTTATCAACATTTGTATTACAAATGTAATACCTATTTTATGTTTGTACATTCGATGTAACCTTCTTCTTTCTTTATCAACACTTTTTTTGAATTTACTTAGCAAAAAATCCGCTTGGTAAGCTATATCAAACTGTAATTTATAGTATGAAAAAAACCAAAGAAAAAAGTGAATACAAAGATACAGAAGAGAAAATGTTAAACGAATTTTTAATAAATCGTGAAAACCAAACTTCTGCTTTAAAGAAAATTTTAGAAAAAATCAATCCTCAAAAACAATAATTAATCTTTAGAAGTATGAAAAACAAGTACTCAAAATACGTAAAACTAAGTCTCTTTTTGACTTTACTTTTCGTATCGGCTCTAACATTTGGGCAAAAATCAACCTATTATAATAAAAAAGGAGAAAGGCAAGGTATTATTAGAGTTAAAGTATCTAAAAGCTTAGCAACTAATTTAAAATTAGAACCAGTTACAATAAGTAAAAGTGGTATTATTTCTACTGGTATAAAAGCTATGGATGCTTTATCTAGCAAATACAATGCTACAAATATGACTCGTCTTTTTCCAGAACACCCAAATTCATATTATGAAGCAAAACTTCGTAAACATGGTTTAGATTTATGGTACGAAATTGTTGTAGACCAAACTATTGATGCTTCATCGATAGCAGAGCAATATCAAAATTTAGATGTTGTTTCTTTAGCAGAAATTCAGCGCGAAAAAGTGCTTTCTTATAGTTCCCCAACAACTCCTGTAGAACGTAAATCTGCAGCAGTTAATCTACCTTTTAACGATCCTTATTTACAAGATCAATGGCATTATAATAACGAAGGACAAAGTGGATATGCAGAAGGTATAGACATTAACCTTTTTAGTGCTTGGAACGAAACTAAAGGTAACAATAACATAATTGTTTCTATACATGATGAAGGAATAGATATTGAACATGAAGATTTGGCAGAAAATATTTGGATAAATGAGGCCGAATTAAATGGTACACCAGGCGTAGATGATGATAATAATGGTTATATAGACGATGTCAATGGTTGGAATTTTACTACAAGTAACGCAATAATAGACGCAGATAATCATGGAACTCATGTTGCTGGTACAGTAGCAGCAGTAAACAATAATGGAATTGGAGTTTCTGGAGTTGCTGGTGGTTCTGGTAATAATGATGGGGCTAAATTAATGCCTCTAAAAATAATTGGAGGAACAGCAAATGTTGCAAACTCATTTATATATGCAGCTAATAATGGAGCTGTAATATCTCAAAATAGTTGGGGATATTCTAATCCAGGTGTTACTGAACAATCTGTAAGAGATGCTATGAAGTACTTTATAGAAGAAGCTGGAGATTTCTCTGGAAGCCCTATAAGTGGTGGACTTTTAGTATTTGCTGCTGGTAATGCTAATTCAGATAATCAGTGGTATCCAGGTTTTTATCCAGAAGCGTTTACGGTAAGTGCAGTTGGCCCAGAAGGTAAAAAAGCGAGTTATTCTAATTATGGGAATTGGGTAGATATTACAGCTCCAGGAGGAGATATTGAACTTTATGGCACAAAAAACGGAGTTTTAAGTACTTTACCTGGTAATAAAATTGGTTATTTAGATGGTACATCTATGGCTTGTCCTCATGTTTCTGGTATAGCAGCTTTAGCCTTAGCTAACATATCTAGCCAAATTACTGTAGAAGAATTAATAACAAAACTTACAACTGGTAGTACTAATATAAATCAGTTAAACCCAGATTATATAGGTAAGTTAGGTAGATTAATTGATGCAAAACTTGCGATTCAAAATAATCAAAATATAGCTCCAGAAACTATTACAGATTTAAATGTAGTAGGTATGTCTCAAGAATTTGGTACAATTTCTTGGACGGTTCCTGAAGACACAGATGATGTTGCTCCTTATTCTTACATTATATATTATAATAATGAAGAAATTACTGAAGAAAATAAAAATTCAGCTAGTAAAATAGAGATTGAAAACAATTTAAATGCAGGAGAAAAATTTACCTTAGAAATTGATAAGCTATATGGATTAACTACCTATTATTTTGCTGTTGTTTCTTTAGATAGATGGGGTAATAGATCTGACCTTTCTAATATTGTATTTGACACCACAAACGAAGGACCATCGATTGCTATAGATGCTTCTAGTCAAGACATTATTATAGATATTGATGCACAAATTAACACCTTAGGTTCTCACAATATTACAATTTTAAATGAGGCAGAAGGTACTTTACGATGGGAATATGAATCTAGGCATGTAAGTACCTATTTAGCAAACAATAGCCAAATTAAATATCCTGAAGGTAATACAAAAACAGCAAGCGCAGGTAAAGTTAATCAAAGTCAAATATTAGGTGCAAGTGCAATTGCTACAGCACTACCTGCGCCAATGTCTTTTACATCTTCTACTTTAGAATACTTTCTTTATGCAAGTAACGTAATTGGAGATGAAGATTTATCTGTACCTAATTCTTCAGCAACTAAATTTACTGTAAACAATGCTGATGGATTTAATCTTACAGAAGTAAGAGCATATTTACAACATGA
The DNA here is from genome assembly GCF_024362345.1 of Polaribacter dokdonensis. Taxonomy (GTDB): domain Bacteria; phylum Bacteroidota; class Bacteroidia; order Flavobacteriales; family Flavobacteriaceae; genus Polaribacter; species Polaribacter dokdonensis. The sequence continues at coordinate 1,745,592 of NZ_CP101505.1, forward strand.
TCCATCATCACCTGTTATTGTAGAAATATATAGAGGTGAAAACTTAGATAAAAACAATCTACTACTTTCTCAAAATTATACTGCTTTTGGAGATTATGAACACACTGCATACGTTACTCTAGATGAGCAATTATACTTTAATAATGGAGAAAGTTTTTGGGTTGTATTCAATGTAACTGCAGGCACAAAATATCCATTAGGAATTGGTCCTAAAAAAGATCCTTCAGATAATTCACATGAGAATTGTTTAATGTCTTTTGATTATGGTGCAACTTGGTCTAAACTAGCTAATTTAATTTCTACAGAAGATGCTGTTTGGGCTGTAAGTGCAGTTTCTAACAATGAGTATTTAGGTAAATACCTAACATTAGATCCTACTAGTGGAGAGGTTTTGGGTAATGAACAAATGATAACAACTTTATCTGCAGAAACCAATTCATTAATTAATGGTACCTATAAATCTAATATTGTATTTAGTTCTAACGATGGTCAAAAACCAGAATTAAGATCATCTGTAACTGTAAATGTTGCTAATCATGATGCAGAATTAAGTGCTGTTAGCGAACTTAATTACGGAAGTGTTTTTCAAGGTGAATACAAAGAAATTGCATTTACATTAGCCAATAACGGTTTAGGTAAATTTCAAAATATTAATATCTCAAGCTCTAATCCTGCATTTGAATTAGTAGGTTATTCTCCTTGGAGTATTGCTGCAAAAGCAGAAACTGATATTGTAATTAAATATATACCTAGCTCAACTACTGGTGTTGATAATGGAATTTTAACCATAAACTCATCAGAAAGCAATGCTTCAGTAGATATTGTTCTTTTTGGTGTTAGTACAGAACCAGGTAAATTAAAAGTTACTCCACTTACACAAACAATAGAAAATGTAACTATTGGAGATGCTATTTCTGCAACTTTAAATATAGAAAATGAAGGAGCATCAACTTTAAAATATTTTATTCCAAAATACGATACTAAAGGCATAAGTGACGATTGGAAAACTTCATTCAGCAAAACTGGTTATAAATTTAAATCTAATAATGCTAGTGAATTAGAACCAATTGCCTACAATTTTGTTGATATCTCAACAACAGGAACAAATATCACTCAAACTTTTAAAGATGATTCATCTAATTATCATGAGATAGATTTTGGTTTCGATTTTCCTTTTTATGAAACAAGTGTTCAAAAGCTTTATGTAACTTATAAAGGTTGGGCTACTTTTAGCGATGATTTGTTACCAAACAACATCCCTACTTTAGGTGATGCTTGGGGGCCTAATGGTTTTATATCACCTATAGGTTCATATAATTTTGATTTATCTTTAGGAGGTAATGTATATTATGAAGCATTATCTGATAGACTTATAGTTCAGTTTGATAATCTTTCATCTTACTTTGGTTCAATAACAGTACAAATGGTATTATTCAGAAATGGAGATATACGTTTCTATTATGACAATATTGCTATAGAAGAATGGGCAAAAGGAGATTTCAATATCTTAATCGAAGATATCGCAAAAACAGACGGAATAATATATCATAACTACGAAAATAGACCTCCTTTTGAATCTGGGTTAGCTATCGGATATGATTATCCAGGTCCAGACATTATTACTACTGTAGAAAATGGTAGTGGAATTTTATTGCCTGGAGAATCTGTAGATGTAAATATAGAAATGAGCACTGCTAGTTTGGTAGAAGGCCTTACAAAAAGGTATATTAATATCATTTCTAGTGATCCAGAAAAATCACAAGAAAGTGCTTTAATAAATATTAATGTAACAGATGGAGGTGCAGCAGCTATTAGTATTTCAGAAACTAATATTAATTTAGGTGAAGTTTTTCAAGGAGGAATTGCAACCAACAAATTTGTTCTTTCAAATTCTGGTACAGCAGCAAGCACAATTGTTAGTTTTATACAAGCTACGAATGAAATTACAATTACAGGAGATACTTCTGGTACAATTACTCCTGGCTCTTCATTAGTATATAATGTAAATATGCCAACAGATAATATAGGTAATTTTCAAGATACTATTACCATTACAGATTCTGAAGCTAATGAGTATGTAGTTTCAATTACAGGTTCTGTGGTTATACCACCAGCTATTTCTATAGATTTAACACAACTGGATGAAAGCTTAAATTTTGGTGAAATCAGTTCTCATGAATTAACCATAGAAAATACTGGAGCTGCAAACTTAGAAGTTGTTGCAAATGGAAACGAGTGGGTTTCTGTTGGAGATAAAATGAATACCAATAGTAACATTCCAGATTTTACTTATAATGTAGAAACAAGTTCAGATGGTGGTAATTACGAATGGTTAGATATTAGAAAAAAAGGTGTACAATTACCACAAATGGTAGACCCATTTGTTACAGAAGAATTTCATAGAGAAGTTACTTTACAAACTCCAATTACTTTTTATGGTTCAGAATATAGCACTATATACATTGCAGATAATGGTGTTATTAGTTTCGAAAAACCTAACCAAAGTGTATTTGGACCAGATGCCTTACCAAGCAATGAATTTAATGGTTTAATTGCTCCTTTATGGATATTTGGTTCTATTGATACTTATAACTATACTTCAGATGAAACAGGTATTTTTCTTTTAGAAGATGATGAGAAAACTGTAGTTTCTTGGGAATATTTAGTTAATAATTTCGGAGGCTTAGGAGATCCAGTATCTGCACAGGTTATCTTTTACAAAAACGGAACCATGAAATTCCAATACAATGTGCGTGAATTTGGATGGGATGCTAGTTCAGATTTTTCTATTGTAGGAATAGAGAGTCCAGACAAAACAGATGTAGTATTAATTTCTAATAGAGCATCTTTAAATCATGGAGATGGTTTATCATTCTTATTAACCCCTGCAAAAAAACATACTATTTTACCAGGAGAAACTTTAACTACTTACGTAAACTTTGATTCTAATGGCCTATATGCAGGTTATTACTCAGATCAAATTAATTTTAGAACAAATGTACCTGGTCAAGAAGAAATATCAAAACCAGTTTCATTAGAAGTATTTGGTAGTGCAAATTTAGAATCGAGTTTACCAGAAGTAGCTTATAATAATGTTATTGCAGATGGTAGTAGTTTAATGCGTGAATTTGATGTTACAAATACAGGTAAAGCTTCTGTGGCTATTTCTAGTATTGCTTTAGAAAGTGTAAATGCAAATTTATCAGTAGAAATCTACGAATTTGTACCAGGTTGGTTTCCTTGGGATCCAGGTTTCTACCAATGGTCTAATATAGAAGTATTATGGAATTTCCCAATGGTGGTGTCTCCAAATGAAAACTTAAAATTTAGAGTAACATACACTCCAGATACAGCTGAAAATTTAACAAATAACTTAGTTATAACAAGTGATATTGATCCATTTTTAATACCAATATCAGCAACAGCAACCTTACCTCCTGTTTTTGAAACTAATCATACAGAAGTCATTAGTAATATTAACGAAAGAGATGGTTTAGATACCCAAATTGTAACAATAAGTAATGTAAATGGTGGTGGAGAATTAACTTTCGATTTAAGTATCGATTACTTAAGAGGATCAGTTTCTTCTTCAACTTTATCAAATACAAGTTCAGAAGCTGTTACATCTTTTGCATCTAACAAAAAGTTAGCATTATTTACTACAGCTTCAAATAAAAATAAAACTAGTAGTTCTGCTGTAAACTTTAATAGACAATTGGCTCATGATGATAAAACAAATCCAGAAACTTTTGTAGGTTTTCAAGGTTTAACTGATTTTATTGGGGCAACTAGATTTAATGCAGGTGAGCAAGGTTTTACTTTATCTCATGTTCAAACTTTTATAAAGGCAGATGAGTTATTAGCAGGTACAATAGAATATGAAATTAGAACTGGTGGCACGAATATTTCTAATGCTAAAATTTTAGGTTCTGGTTCTGCAAATTATGAATTAGTAAATGAGCAGCAAGGTTTGATAACTTTAGCTTTAGAAGAGAAGTTTGAATTATATCCTAATGAAGATTTCTATGTAATTTTATCATATCCTTTCGATTTAGATTATCCTCAAGGGGTTGTCACAGAAATTGAAGATGTAGCAGGTAGATTCATGCTTTTAGATGGAGGATCATGGTATGATTTACAAGAAATATATGCTAATCATGGTTGGATGGTTAGAGCTTTAGAAGAAACATACAACTCAAATGTATGGATTCAATTAGATGCAGAAAATGCTACTTCTGCAGAAGCTGGGTCTTCTGAAGAAATTAAGCTTAACTTTTTTGCAGAGCATGCAGAAAGAGGAGATCAAAATGCAAACTTAATCATTAGAACAAATGATGTCAATAATGCAGAAACTTCCATACCCGTAACCCTACATGTAAATGAAGCTCCAAAATTAATTAACAAACCTACAATTGTGGTTATCAATGAAGGTGAAGTGATGCAAACAGAAATTGGAATGGAAGACCCAGAAGGTCATGTTATAACAGCAAAGTTAGAGAATCAACCAAGTTGGGTTTCATTCAATACAGAAAACAATATGTTGACTATTACTAAAACTCCTGACTATAACCATGAAGGAGTACATGAAATTGATGTTGTTCTTGTTGATGAGCATAATGCTAGCTACAACACAACTTTAATAATAGAGGTGATGAATACAAATAGAGCTCCAGAAATCATTTTTACAGATGACTTAGAGTATAATTCTATAGATGTTTATGACAATCTAACATTTGATACTTTCTTTACAGATCCTGATGGAGATGATATGACATTTAGTATTCATATTTCAGATAAATCTATCGTCAATAATTTTAATTCTGATAATGGTTTTGTTATTCATACTCTAAAAGTTGGTACCACAATCTTAGAAATCACTGCAACAGATTCTTATGGTTCAATTACACAATCTAACATAAATGTAACTGTATCTAATGCATTAAATACACATGATTATAATGTAGATGGTTTGCGTTTATTCCCTAATCCTGTTTCAGATCTTTTACATGTATCAGCTAATACAGCTATTCATAAAATAGAAGTATATGATATCAATGGGAAACGAATTATTTCTAATAGAATAAAATTAAAAGAAAACGCTACAAAAATTAATGTTTCAAACCTTAAAACTGGAATATACATTTTTAGAGCATTTTCTGAAAAAGGAGTTTCAACAATTAGGTTTATAAAGAAGTAAATAAATAACAACCAAATAAAATCCTCATTATTAAAATAATGAGGATTTTTTATTTTTAATAAATTGTAATTAAATAAAAACTATTCAATGGTTAAATTTTAAGATTTTAAAAGAGGCAAACCAAATTAAACAAGACTTATCCAGGTTGATAAATACTTGTTGGCTAAGATATGTGATTAATTTTCTAATAAAATATTATGAAGTGTGTTCTAAATCGTGTTCTTTTTCGATTGTAAAGGTGATCAAATCATAAATAGTAGGCATAAAAAAACAGTTTAGTAACCTAAACTGTTCTTTTTGAACTTTTTAAAAGTAGTAGCGGGAACTGGACTCGAACCAGTGACCTTCGGGTTATGAGTTTAACGAAAACCCTTATTTTATAGGCGTTTCAGCGATATTTTGATTAAATCGTGTACGAAATCGTGTACTCTAATTTTTAATTAATTTCACCTCAAATATAAGTAAAAAAGTTACGTTAATTTTAAAATTGTGAGAATGAAATCTAAACAAATTAATTCTTATACTTTATATAATTTCACTATTCCCTCATATAATTTTTGAATTTCATTTCTTAAACATTTAGGAAATAACACCTCAACTTCAGGTCCAATTTTAAAAATTTGTGTTTTAAACTTATAATTAACATACACATAAAAATCTACTTGATTTTGTTTATTTTCATTCTTTGGATATATAATTTGGGAGTGATGCAATGGTTAACTAGGAAGGTACTTTACATGCAATTCATTTACTAACAAACTAACTTTTTCAAGCTCTCTATTTATGATTGATCATTGCTCAACTTTTAAAGCAAAGACTCTATCAATACTAAAAGTTCTAATATTCTTTTTACTATTAATTAAACAAAACACATAGCACCTATTTAAATACTCTTCAAATCGTAGGCATATTAGTTAACGTTTTTTAAAATATAATTCTGAACATTCTCACCTGGTATTTTTAAAAAATAGCTTTTTTTATTTAACTTAGTGATATCGCGAAATACTAGAAAAAGAAACTCAAATTTGCTATGACTTCTTCTCTTTTATTGAATTAGACTTGTTATGAAAATATACAATCATATAAATAAAATAAATATTTATTGATTTTGTCATGTTAAAACTAGATAAATTAAATACTGAATTTAATAGAGCCATTGAACTGATTAAATATACTAATGGTATAATTTTTTTGACAGGCAAGGCAGGCACTGGTAAAACAACGTTTCTGAAATATTTGCTAGAAAAAAAATATAAAGAAAGTATTGTTTTAGCTCCAACTGGTGTAGCAGCTATAAATGCAGGAGGTGTAACTATAAACTCTTTTTTTCAAATCCCTTTTGGTCCTTTTTTACCTAATGATATTAGGCTAAGTCCAAAAGAAATTAATAAAAATTTTAAATTTAATAATTCAAAAAAAGAATTAATCTCAAAATTAGAACTTTTAATAATAGATGAAGTATCTATGGTTAGAAGTGATACTCTAGATGTAATTGATAATTTATTAAGGTATTTCAGAAAAGATAAGTATTTGCCCTTTGGAGGGGTTCAAGTTCTTTTAATTGGAGATGTGTTTCAATTACCTCCAATTGTTGAAAGTTCTCAATGGGAAATTTTATCACATTATTACAAATCAAGTTTTTTCTTTGACTCAAAAGTTTTTAGAAAAAGTAAACCAATTCATATTGAATTTAAAAAATTATATAGGCAAAAAGATGAAGAATTTATTTCGCTTCTTAATAAAGTCAGAATGAATAAATTAAGTAGCCTTGATTTAAAAACATTAAATTCAAGGGTAAAAGAAATTCGGTCTAAAGACCAGTATATTACTCTAACAACACACAGAAAAGCTGTAAATAAAATTAATACCTCTAGATTAAAATTAAACAAAAATGAGTTAATTCAATTTGAAGCAAGTGTAGAAGGTGATTTTGATGAGGGTAGCTACCCAGCTAACAAAATTTTGAGTTTAAAAAAGGAAGCTCAAATAATGTTTATAAAGAATGACACTAGTCACTCAAAAAAATATTTTAACGGAAAACTAGGGACTGTATATGAAATTACTGAAAAACAAATTATTGTAAAGGATAATAAAGGGGAATTAATTAAAGTTAAACCAGCTATATGGAACAAAATAAGATACAGTTACAATAAAAAAGAAAAGAAAGTTGAAGCAGAGAAAATTGGATTATTTGTTCAATTTCCTCTTAGGCTAGCTTGGGCAATTACTGTTCATAAAAGTCAAGGTTTAACATTTGAAAGTTTAAAAGCTGATTTAAAAGATGCTTTTTCTCCAGGTCAAGTTTATGTTGCTCTTAGCAGGTGTACCTCTTTAAAAGGACTTTACTTAGAAAGTGAAATACCCTTAAAAGCAATTAAATCTCAATTTAATGTTTTAAGTTTTTCTAAAGAAGTTTCACCATACAGGATAATAGCTGACAAAATAGCACAGGGTAAAAGTGATTTCTTTTTTAAAGAATCAAAAAAACAAAAGGAAATTGGAAAATTAAATGAAGCCTTAAAATATATTAACAAAAGTCTAAGTTTTTATAGCTCTGCTAAACTTTTAAAATTTAAAGAAAGTTTGCATAAAGATTTATATCAAAAAAAAAATAAACAAAATCGAGAAATAACTAATTCCCTAAGATTTAGTGGTGCAGATAAGAAATTAAAAATGGAAAAATTGATTAAGATTATTGAAGCGAATTATAATTTATTAAAAAATTATATTGAAATGGATATGGATAAGGAATCCATGCTTGAAACTTTACAAAGTCAAAAAAAGTCAACGTTTAAATTATTGAATAACTTCACAAATGAAGAAAGTGTTTCAAAAGAACTATCTTCTCTTCTTACTAAAGAATGGTGGGAATCTTTATCTCAAAAATGGAAGAAAGTCTTACTCCTAAATATTGAGATTATTGATATTTATAAAAATCATATTTGGCTAACTAATGAATGGAATAAACATCCTCTGCATGCGTATAAAAATTATTATCATAAAGACTTTCAAGTCTCAGAGAATTTAGATATTAAAAAAATCCTTATACATTTAAATAATTTAGACTCAATTATTATTTATGGTATAGATGATAGTTTAGAACCCTTAACATATTTACAAAATATAAAGCATCTTGAAATTAATTGTCTAAAATCAGAAGGTCAACATACCCAAGAAAGATATACATATGATTTTTCAATTTTAACACAACTTCAAAACTTGAAAGTTTTAAAACTACAAGACCTACCTGATGATGCTGATTTGAGTAGCTTAAAAGATTTAAAAAACTTAATTTATTTATATAAAGATGGTAATTCTTCAATACCATATCTAAAAAATTTAAAGGTTTTGAAATGTAGCGGAGATGAACCTGAAATGCGTAAAGATGATTTTGTATTAGAAAATGTTATTATATTAGATATTCATAATGATAATGATAGAGTGACATATGATTTTCATAATACTCCATTTACTTTGTTTAAAAGTTTAAAAAAATTTCCAAAATTGATTTATTTAGAAATAGGCAGGGCATTGCCAGAAAAACATAGAGATTTCAAAATAATCACTGAACTACCAAACTTAAAAAAATTCATTTGTATAACTAAAAGTATAAAAGTGGGAAACCGTTCTATAAAAGAAGAATTCAACTCTATTTCATTTAACGATATTGCAGAAAATTTATTAGAAAAAAAAGTTTATGTAAGTGTAGATGGAAAATACTTAACTCCAAAAATTTCTAAATTCTATAATTAACCTAACATTAATTATATCATTAAATTTTTAGCTTTTATGAATATCTAGTTATGGAACTACCTTTTGACAAAAACATCTCAGTATCTAAGTTAGTTTCTATATTTAGAAGTACGAGTGCTACCTATAAGTTTTACTGGTTTTGGGCTATTCTTGAAGCTATAGAATCAGGTAAAAAAACAATTACAAAAAGAGAAATATTTGCTAGAATGATTTCTTTGTCTTGGTACACAGTCAATTATTTTAAAGTTTCATTTGGTAAACAAGATGTAATACAAAGTGCTGTAGAGCAAATTAAAGAATTAGAAAGTTTAAGTATTGATTCTTCTCAAGAACATATACTTTCTACTTTATTAATTACTAAAAATAAAGAAACAGTATCGCTACTAAATCATTTTGATAATAATGTACCACATAAGTTTTTAAGTCCTTGGTTAGGCTCAGGTAGTAAATCTGAAATTTATGATAAATCAAATGATAAATTTGAATCTGTTCCATATAGATTAGAAAAAGAATACATTGAAATTTCAGATAAATGGTTGCCTTATTTTAAGGTTCACATTGCATTCTTAAAAACTTATTGTTATTGGAATCTAACCCTTTTTCTACAATCAAGAAACCCAAATGTACCAGACATACCTAACAAAATCAATAGACCTATTCAAAGAGGTAGTTTGAGCATCCATAAAACAAGATTTTGGGATTTAGTAATCAATGAAATTGGAGCGGTTAATTGTATATATACTAATAAAACTTTAAAAAAGGGAGGATATGCTGTAGAGCACTTTATACCCTATCAATTTGTTGCTCATGATTTAATGTGGAATTTAATTCCTGCTGATAGTAGTTTTAACTCTAAAAAAAGCGATAAGCTTCCTAAATTTGATGATTATTTTGATTCCTTTTATGAAATACAAAAAATGGGTTTTGATATTATAAAAACACTGAGACCAAAAAATAAATTTTTAGAACATTACCTTCCTTTATTTCCTGATCAAATATTTGAAAAAAATAAATTTGAAGATCACATAAGACCTATGCTAAGCATAGCCCATAATAATGGGTTTCAATATTTAGAAATATGATTGATTTTAACCAAATCCCAAAGGAGAGAATTATTTTTAAAAATGAATTATTCTTTATTATTAAAGATCAATTTCCAGTTTCTCCAGGTCATCTTTTGATAATTTCTAAGGGAATCAAAAAGGATTTCTTTGAATTATCCTTAGAAGAAAAAGAGAAACTTCCTAAAATGATAGATAAAGCAAAACAGCTAATAAAACAAGAATATAATCCTGACGGCTATAATATTGGTATGAATTGTGGAGATTCTGCGGGGCAAACTATATTTCATTTTCATTGCCATATTATTCCAAGATATAAGGGTGATATGGATAATCCACGTGGAGGTGTAAGAGGTGTAATACCTTCAAAAAGGAAGTACTAGCCAACATTCTTTAAACTATAAGTTAAAACAAATCATTTTTTTGCTTGTCTTTCAGAAATATTTTCATCTAGCCGCATTCAAAATGATATACTCTATTTTTTTAATATAATAGAAATGAGCCTTTGATGTACAGCTATTTTACATAATGGCGTTATAGGGCAGAAAGTGAATGAATGTACCTATAACTGCGCATTATGTAACTTAGCTTTGGTAAAAGGGTTAACTATTTAATTAAATTGTGTTGTACGAAAGGATGTTCCCAATTACCAGTAATTTGATATAGTTCATAAAAAACAAACCACTCTAGTGCCCAAGGTATTATGGTGTCAAATATATTATGCTTTTTAAAGTTCCAGTGAAAATTATCTGTTTCTGGATGATATAAACACAGGTTTTTCTCTTTTGGAAACATATGTATATCATCATGATATTCAATTTCTGGATCTATTACGTATACTTTTGGTGAATTTAAACCATCATAAACTATCCTTATAGTATATTCTTTGGAATATTCGGTTGGTTTTACCTTACCAATACAAATTAGCTTATTCTTTTTTACTGAACACTTTAGAAATTCATAATATGATTCAATAAATTTTTTCTCTCTAATTAAGATAATTCTAGTCTGTAAATTAAGCTTCTTTACTTTGAACCTGTTTTTATGATACCTTTTAACCACCATAATTAGTATGAGGTTTATTTTTAACTCCTAAAGTATCATCATTTAAAACTCCTGAACGTTGTGAGTAAGCATTACTTGCTAAAACTTTCTCTGATATACGGCGTAAAGCAGCTTCTTTGGCATCTGTATCCTCATCAGCACCATCTGAGAATCTATCACCAAGATGTGCCTGCCACAACTTACTAGCCTCCAGTTGATTTTTAGATTCTAAAGCATCTTTTGCATCATCAATGAAAGCTTTTAAAGCATCTTTAAAATTAGATTTTTGTTGATCTGAAAGCTTTTTACAAACATCATCGAATGGTGTTACAGGCATTGGCAAGAACCAACTATAATCTATATCATTTTTTATTTTTTTAAGTACCTCATATAAGGCTACATCATCTCTATCATTTAATTCTAAATGTTTTACTGCCCAAATAGTAAAGGCCAAACCAGAAGGAAACTTCCCTTTTTTATTATCTGACCATGCTTTTAAATACTTAACAATCCGTTTCATTTGAGGTAAATCTTCACTTTTCTCGTTAAACCAAACATAGAAATCTTTTGGGTCGCTTTCCTCCCAACCATTGTAACGTGTTGCTAGTTTTGGGTGATTATGTTCCTCTGAATTGTAATGATATACTGGTATATCAATATGAAAATCATCCTTGTATATAACCCTAATACACTTACTTTTTTTAGAAGGTGTTGTAGACGTTACATTTTCAACTGCTTTGAAAACATGATCCATTACAGTAGCAGTGGTTACTTCTGAATCAACGGATTTAAAATACACACCTAAATCCATATCACAAGTATCTTCATTTGTACGGATTATAGTATCCATTTTATATGAACCTTGTATCCAAGTTCCGGAAAAACTATACTTGGATTTATCTTTAAAGTATTCCGCGATTTTAGTTTTAATATTTTCTCTTGCAGTTATCATTCTTCTAATTTTTGAAGATGTTAATTTTAATTTATCGTTAAAATCTAAAAACAATTTATTACAGTTTGCCATATTATTTATTTTTAAAGGTGTATCTTCTGTTAATTGATGAATAATCATTCCATCTATTATATTTTTTAATACTTGAAAGAATAGATTGTCCATGTAGTTGATATTTATTACTAGCCATAAACATTAGTTTTTCTAGCTTATTTTTTTTATTTGAATCCATAGCAATTTTAAAACCAAGGAACTCTTGTTGTATTCGATAGTATTCAAAAACTTTACTTTTTATATTACCAGTCCCACCTGAAAATATGATACATAAATCATGTACATGCCTTGATTGTGCCTGCATCATTAAGTCTAAAATTCTAATTTTTGATATCCAATATTTTGCACCAAATGGTTTATTAAATAGGCCATAACATATTTTAGACCTTGTTTCATTGTAAGTTGATTGACCAGTACCTATTGAGTACAACTCAATATCCGCATATGGAATGCCCAATGAGCAATGCGCTTCAGTTAATCCAATTAAAGCTGGATTATTTGCAAATACACCACCGTCAACACGCATTAAAAATTCTTCTTTAAGATTATCATCACCTATTAAATAATTACTCGAATAAGGATTAAAATAAGTTGGTGCCGCTGAAGTTGCCATAGCTACTTGATAAGCAGGAATATGTAAATCTGTGTAATAATCATCTTTATGAGGGGTTTTGAAAACTTTTGGTTTGGCATTGATTAAATCATAACCTGTAATACAAACTCTTGTATATAAATCTGCTATTAGAGGTTCTATATCATTATTAGCTTTCTTAAACTTATTTCTAATAAGGTCTTCAAGTTTCTTATTATTATATTTTGCCCTATTTAGACCTAATCGCCACCTCCTATAAAAAGGGGGAAAAATTAATTTCCTATTCTCTACATAAAGTTTTTCAATATCTGAAGCAGGTATTTTAAGAGCTAGAGCTAGAGCTAGAATACCTCCTGTAGAAGTACCACAGATTAAATCGAAATTTTCTGCTATTGGAGACTTTAAATCAGCTTCTAATTTTGATAAAAATCTTGCAGGAAAAACACCTCTAATACCACCACCATCAATACTTAAAATTTTAAATTTATTATTACTCATAAATAATTTATAAAATTTACTCAACGTTTACAGACGTAAAGTTTAAACCGTGAAAGGAAATTAAAATATTTTGTAGTTTAGAAGTTAGGCTGTATATTGCGCCACAAAATATGGGGTAGTATCCTTTACATTTTACTACTCACTTTCAATTTTAAGGTCCTTCCGGTCGAATGTTGGGACTTTTTTTTATGCTTACTAAAAATGCAAGTATTGTTCCATTTGTTAAAATTTTCTTAATTTGACAGCTTGTCATTGAAAACAAAATAAAAATTAATTAATGTTTGTAAGTAGCCCTAATTGTTAATAACTACAACACAATTAACTGACAATATTACACTTACGCTACCTCATCAATACTATACATCGAATTATTTTGTACCAATGTTTCTTGTTCTCTCCATTCTCTTTCGCCTGAAGTGATGATTTTTACTCCTGTTTCACCCATTGTATTTCTTTCATCATCTTTTGGGAAGTTGCTGATTAATAATCCATAATTGTATTGGTTTTTCTTAAAAAAAACACTACCAAAATCTGACTCTAAATTACTTTGCCAATTTTTGTATACACGGTTACTATTTTGATTGTAACCAGATGCAATACGCACTGTTACCCCTTTTTGGTTGAATCTTGTTCCTTTGGTTTGACCATTATAAAACGTAGGATCAAAAAAGCTTAATAAACGATAGTAGGCTTCATCATCTATAAATTGTAACTTATTTCTTCCATCTTCAGTAAGTAATTCCTGGTAAGAAATAAATTCAATATTTTCAATTGGTGTAAACACCCCTTGTGATTGGTTTTTCACAAACTTGGTATGCGTACTTAATCCTCTAACATTCGCATTGTATAAATTATTTCGCCATTCTGGATCTGCAAAAATTTCCCAATCTTGTTCGAACTGTGCATAGTGGTTTAGTAATTCTAAGCTTGCCATTAATTTGATATCTCTATTTTTATGATACCCACAAAAACGACCTGTAATTCCTTGCGCTCCATTTGCTAACTGTTTATCTCTTGGCTCGATACCAAAACGCACCTTCTCTTTTAACATTCCCAAATCTTTTCCAGCCGTTAAAGCTTGCACTATAATTAGGACAACTCTTTGACCACGTTTTAAAATTAAATCTGAGATTTCTTTTATTCCTTCATTAATACTAAAATCACAAACCGAATTTGAACCTATCAATATTACTTTACATTCTTGTTTGTATTCCTCTTTTAACAACCTTCTCAGTTCTGTTGCCCTGGTGGTATTCGATTCTCTTATTACCCCTAAACCATTTTCAAACGTATTTAAGAAGTTTACGTATACCTGAACTTTTGGATGAACATTATACACAGTTTCCCCTTCAATTCTTTGTGATTGTAATGGTTTAAAATCCTCTGGAATATCTTCAATTAATCCATCACCCAACATTTCTGAAATACCATAGTATTCTGGAGGACGTACCCCCACAATTACGTCTACATCTGCATCTCCATTATACTGAGCGTCTAAAATGTCATAAGGTGTTGCACTTACAGCTAACAATTTAATATCTGCAATACGCCTTCTTAATTCCGCAAAAAAAGCAACTTGAAAACTAGATTCCTCACCACAACCATATTGATCTTCATCTCTTACAATCAGCTGTACATCAAATTCATTGACTACTTTGTGTGGGTTTGGATGATTGAAAAAATCACTCATTTTCATCACCTTCAACTTTGAAGCTTTTATTTGATCTGTAGCTGCATCATAATATTCTCTTTGTAATACTCTACAGTTTTGGTCATACAAATCTGTATCTCGCATACTTGTTACAAATAAAATAGATTCGTATTCACGAATTAACCCAATTGCTGGTAATACGTAATTGCATAAGAAATAGATTGTACCTGACTTACCACTTTGCATTGAGGCCACAAATGCCATATTTTGATGCCCTTCTTTGATTGACAAACCTAGACGTAAAGCATTGATAATTTGATTCGGAAAAATACCGGTACGTTTTGCATTGTGTAATGTATCGATGATATTTTCTTCTAGAGATTGTGGGGCATTTAACTCACTTAATAAAGTTTCAATTTCTGCATTCCAGTGCTTCTGATAAGTCGTCATAATAATAGCTTTAAAATTATACTACAATATTACAACTGAACTATGCAGGGTAATTGCACTAAATTAAACAAATGCTACTTTTAAACCATCCAATAATTCTGCACTACTATCTTTAATTGCACCAGGATCTGTATTAAAATTTATTAAACCATAGGCAATTCCTAAAAAGGTACCTAATAAACCTATAGTTACAAATGTTGATGGAATACTTTCTTTTATACAATCGTTGGGAAATTTTTTAGTGAAGCTGAAAAAAAATAGATAAGGTTGGATAATGCAAACAACCAATTAATTAAACCCAAGGTAATTGTTGACAAACAAACACCAAAAAACCATCACTCAATTCAAAAATTCCTACTTTTCTTTTCTTTTTCTTTTAATTTTTATTTTACATCAACCCGCTTTTTTTACCTAACAATGGTTTTTCTCTATACCATAAGGTTTGTTCTACCAATTCTAAAATATTAGTTTTTACTTTTATTTTGTTATTATAAGCAAGTTCTAAAAATGTTATTTTAATGGAACATTTAATTGCTTTCGGCAACCAACTTTTTAAATGCATTGCATATGTAGTTTTACCAGCAAACCCCAAATGTTGTCTCATTCTAGTTATTACACTTTTGGCTTTGCTTGAACCTATATAAAGTACTAAAGTATTTTTGACATCGCTTTTAATATGATCTAAATTTTCTGAATTAAATTTACAAAAAGCCCTATTTTCTACCTTATTATCTTTTGCTAATTGGAAACTTTCCATGAAATTGCTTTTATCTATAATATTACATAGCTCTATTTTGTAAATAATATCATTTTTAAATTGACTACACTTTGGTTTTAGAAGTTTTATTATTTCTTTATTATTTTTAGAAAAAAACTCCTCTGCTTCTATTTGTATAGAAACTTCATCATTTGAGGTACTTACAAATTGCCCCGTTTTTAAAACCTCTTCTACTATTGAGAACTCCTTTAAAATATCTGCCTTTAACTCATTAAATAATTGCTTACTCATTATACTTTCTGTTTACGAGTAGCCCTTTTTTTCTTTATCGGTTGTGCAGCTGCTTTTAACTTTTGTATTTCTGCCAACAACTCTTTAGCATCTCCGTCTGTATCTAATTGCTCTACCAACTCGCCTTTAAAAGCTTTGGCTAAAATAGCCTGTGGTAAGCTGTCTATTTTTGTTTTTAGGCTTTGGTATTGGGCTTCTATAGCATCTGCTTTGGCAAATAAATGTTCTACTCTTTTTACGATTTCAGTTTGTTCTTTTATATCAAAAACATTAATTTTTAATTCTTTAATTTCAGTTGTATTAATATTATTTACACCACTTGTTGAACGCGCCTTTTCTTCAATCTGTCTTCTTAAATTAGGACTTGAAAGCATATAATTTAGATATTCTGAATTTAGTTTTTCTCCAGACCTTAATCTTACCAAATAGCCAGCATATCCCATCTCTTTTTGATGTCTAACTATCGCTGTTTTACCTACAATTGAAATGCTTCCATTTGATCGAATAATTAAAACATCTCCTTTTTTTAAAAGTACTTTTTGATACTCTTTCTCATCAAGTATTGAAAATTTCAAATCTGATGTGTCAATTTCACCGTCTTTAATATTAGGTATTCTTAAAATTGGCATTCCATCAACGCCATAATCTGATTTCTTTGATGTTCCATATTTTATTTCTGTTAAATAACTCCCTAGATTAACATTGATTGAAGCATCCTCCAACTCCTTTCCAACACGCCATTCTTCAGTAAGTTTGCCAGTTACTGCTTGAGTTAATAACGCTTGTCTAAAGTTTTTAAGGATTTGTGGCATGTGGTTTAAACGGGTTTTAAGACTGTCTAAATGCCCAAATAACACCTCTAACTTGGTAACAATGCGTTGTTGTAAAAACAATGGTGGTAAGTAAAATTGAAACTTCAAAAGTTCAGTTTCTGAAACAGTTGGATACATTGTACCAGTGCATTTATCCCCAAGAAAATTTAAAAAATCTTTATTATAAGATAGAAAGTAAAAAAGTAATTTACTTGAAGTTTTATTTATACTGCGTAAAATTGTAAAAGCAGATGAAACATTTAATACATCCTCATTTACCATAACAATTGCACCTCTAGTTGGTCTAACCCTAGAAACTAAAATATCATTTTTTATAGCAAGTCTATTTCCCTTGACTGAAGGTTTTTCTGAAAGAAGTTGATATTTTTTATCAAAAACATTAACTGCTCCAATTTCTAAATAAGGTATAACTCCTATTTCCCCCTTATCTTTTATAGAAAAGCAAAATGATTTTAAATCAGTTTCAACCCAGTTTTTTGGTAACATATTCTCCATCTAGTGTAATGCTTTTATTATGGCATTCAACTCTTGAGTAATGCTGGTTAATTCGGTTAAGGCTTCTTTGGCAATATCTATAGGTTCTCCAATGTCTTCGGCTTTGATAATCCTATCATCAGCAATTAAACCTAAGTCTAAAGAGTCGTTCTTTTTTCCAATAACTTCTCTGCTTATGCAGCTAAAGCGTTCGTCTTTTATTTTGTTACGATCTTTGGCTGTATAGGCTTTTTCAAAATCTGCAAAATAACTTTCAGTAAAAGGTGTGCGTTTTCCAAATTTTGGCATATTGGTACGCATATCGTAAAACCACACTTCTTTGGTATTTTGTTTGTCGGTTTTGCCACGATCAAAAAACAATACGTTGGTTTTTACACCTGCTGCGTAAAAGATACCTGTTGGCAAACGCAAAATGGTATGTAGATTGCATTTTTCCATTAAATCTTTACGTACGTTTTGCCCATCTCCATCTTCAAACAACACATTATCTGGCAATACTACAGCAGCTCTTGCACCACCTCTAGTATGTAAGCTTCTGTAAATACCTTGTAAAAAATTCAATTGCTTGTTAGAAGTTGGATAAACCAAATCTGTTCTGGTGGGTCTGTCTCCTCCTTTTTTGGTTCCAAAAGGTGGGTTTGCCAACACCAAATCTTTGTTTTTTACAGTTTCACCAAAAGAACTTAAAGAATCTCCCAAAGCAATATTACCACCCATTCCGTGTAAAAAGGCGTTCATCATTGCCAAACGATGTGTATCGCCTACCAATTCGCAGCCAGAATATTGTTCGGTTTGCAAATGGATGTTTTGCGCTTCATTTAAGCTGTAAATATCATTGTTTTCTAAAATATGATGATGTGCAGCAATCATAAATCCGTAGGTACCACAACTTGGGTCGTTTAAACGCTCGCCCACTTTAGGGTCCATTAAACGCACCATCACATTTATTAAAGGTCTTGGAGTAAAGTATTGGCCTGCTCCAGATTTCTTTTCGCTGGCATTTTTTTCTAGTAAGCCTTCGTACATTTCGCCTAAACCTTCATCTTTGGCTTCGAACCAATCTAGCTCGTCTATATGCTTTATAATTTTACGCAGGTTGGCTGGTTCTTGTATACTAGTTTGTGCGTTGTTGTATATCTTTTGAATTTTACCTTTACTTTCTGTGCCTAAATGCAACAATAATTTTCGGTAAAATGTAGCGAGTTCAATACCTTCTTTTTGTTTTAGGTCTTCCCATCTATAGCCTTCTGGCAGTTTATCATTATAATCGGTTTCTTCTGCCATTTTTAAAAACAGAATAAAGGTCAATTCGTTTAAGTATTGGTGATAGGTAATACCATCGTCTCTTAATACGTTACAGAGATTCCAAAGTTTGTTTACTATTTCTTGTGTGCTTAATGCCATTTTTCTATAATATTATTGTTTGTCTTGTTATTTACAATATCTCTTTATTAGGTCCAGATAATTAAAAATCTTCTGAAAAACCTTTTTATATTTTATAATATAAGTGATAAAATTTACGACTCACTTTAAGAATTAAAAAAGTTAGTTACTATAGAGATTAAAGACAAAACCGCAGTTGTAATCATAATAATTTTTAAAGTTTTGTTTTCCTTCACTACTTGTTCTATTTTTTCAACAGTCAACTGGTGATTACTATTCAAGTTTTCATTCACTAAATTTATTTTAGTGCTATTCTCTCTTTCCAATCTAATTATTTCATTTTGAATAGTACTAATAGTTCCTTGTATATTATTAAAGGCAGATGACACAGAAGATATATCAGCTTCAATACTGGTTAAACGAGTTGGGAAGTCTATTTTTTTAATAGCCAACAAATAATCATTTATACTTTTATCTAGTGTAATAATATCTTCCGTAGAACTTTTAACACCATCTAAAACTTCGTAGGACTTTTTAGAAATACTATCTATACCTTTATTTAAAGAAGAAACAAGTTGGACTTTATGTTCTTTATTTAAGTCTTTTTGACTATTTAAAAAACTAATATTTTCGTCTATAATTAATTTTACTGCCTCCGTAGCTTTTACTACACTTTGCACATGGACAATAGCGGGTTCAAGGTTGTTTAAGGCTTTATGAAGCGTATCTAATGAGTTAGACACTTTAATTTCTAAGTCTGTCATATTTTATAGTTGTTCTGTAAATTTGTCGGTAAATTCTTTAGTCCAATTTGAATAATATTCCAAATTAGCTGCAACAATTGTTTGCTCGTATTTATTATGTATATCTTTATTCTTAATCTGATTTATTAATTCTTGTCTAATATAATCTAAGGTAGATTCTAGTGCATCTTGATCAGGCTCTTTGTACCACGCCAAAATACCTTCATATAATTCATTTATAGCTTGATCCAATAAAGCAGGAGTTATGTCAGACAAAATAAATAAGGTATAACTCTTTAACATTTTAAACAAGTAACTGTCAGGATTAACCCTTAACATACGCATACAAGCACCTCTTAAATGCTTTATATTATTTTTAAAGCTTGCAGAGACATCATCTTGCATTAAGTCGATATATTTTTTTATCAAAACGTCAGGTAGAACACCTTTTTCTTTATCCGCAATTAAAGAAGCCGGAATTTTAGTGCGGATCTCTTTACCTTTTTTATTCCTAATTACATCAGCAAAATTCTCTCGTCTAGAATATTTAGCATTGAAGTAATAAAATATCTCATCTTTAATTATTTCTGTTTGTGAAAAAACATCTTTTTTTGTTAGTGCTAATTCACACATATTAATGATATCATTAATTGCTTGCTTTCTTTTCTCAGCAATTTTATCATATACAAAATCAGTTAAATACTTTACACAAACGCTTATAACAGTTAATTTGTTTGATTCAATTTGAGCGCCATATTGCTCTTTCAGTTTTCGAACCTCATTAACCGCATATACATCTGAAACATAACGTGTTAATAAATAAGATAAATTATCAAAGTAAGTTTCTGTTTCTTTTTTTACTATTTTTACTTTATACAATTTATTAGCATAATCCACTGTATAATCATCAATAATACCGATGGAAATCATTCTATAAATAGCTTTGGCAGTATCTTCTTCACTTCTTGGAGTAAAGTATTTTCTCATTGTATCTTGAATCGCCTTTTCATCTGATAACATTAAATCATCACACAATGATTGAGCACTCCCATTTTTAAAATGTTGAATTAGAAAGTCAGAGAACGATTTCACAGGAGTTTGATTATTTCCTGTATTATAAATAGTTTCATAAGGTTCCTTATAAGCTTGAAATAAAGCACTAAGGTTTTGGTTGATTTGGTCAAATTTATTGCCTTGATACTCCCTGGTTGTGAATGGGGGATAAAATTTGTTTGTAAAAGGAATACGAATTTCTTTTTCTTCCCCTATAACCATATTTTCAAAAGCCTTTTCTATTCCGGTACTTTCGTCTTCATTCACAACAGATTCAGACAAATACTTGTATAGATTTTTTGGTTTTTCGGGGAGTATATTTATTTTATTTAATATATAACTTCCAATTTCCTGGGAGATTTCATTATGAGTTATGTCTTTTTTGTTTGGGTAAAATTTACCCCATTTTAAGTTAAAAACACCAATATAATCTCCTGTGTCAAGAGTGTTTACGAAAAAGCTATCATGCCCCTTAGACCAGCTTAACTTAA
Organism: Polaribacter dokdonensis; assembly: GCF_024362345.1. Lineage (GTDB taxonomy): Bacteria > Bacteroidota > Bacteroidia > Flavobacteriales > Flavobacteriaceae > Polaribacter > Polaribacter dokdonensis. Next base: position 1,766,851 of record NZ_CP101505.1, read on the forward strand.
TTGGAAAATGAGAAAACTCAAGGTTCACCTCATTTTGTAATTGTACAAACTTAGTGGTATTAGGAAAATGAATTTTACTTCTTAGTTCGAATATTGCCTGTCGTTCTTTTAACTTTCCTTTAAATGAATTGCGATGAAACCACTCTAGAACTTCTTTATCGTCCTTCCCTATTTCAGTCTCAATTTTTAAAATTCCATTATCATTAACTTCTTCCTCTGTAGTAGAAATTAATATTGATGATAGCGATAATTTACCATCTCTACCAGCTCTTCCAGCCTCTTGGACAAAAGACTCGATAGAAGAAGGAGGATTAATATGTATGGTTTTTCGAACATTTGCTTTGTCTATACCCATACCAAATGCTTTAGTTGCGACCATAATATTTTGTTCGTTTTCTTGGAAAGCCTCTAAATTCCTAAACGATTCCTCATCTAACTTTTTTCTATCAGACCCATCACCTGCACCAACAAAATAACCGACATCATTACCATTGTCATTTTCAAAACTACTTTTAACACCAAAAACACCAATTGCACCATTTTTATGTGGGCAAAAAACTACAGTTCCTTCTTTATATTTTTTGTTTTGAAATTTACCAAAATCATCATCTTTACTAAGACTTAGCGTCTTCTTTTGAATTTCAATATAATCTTTTTCAAGATGAAATACCTTCCCTTTTACTTTTTGACTATCTGGTAAATAATCATTGTAAGCTCTGGTAAGGATTTTATTTAAACTGGTCTCATTATTAAATTCCTCAAGTAATAAATTATCGTTTTTTGATATTAATTTTGAGATTTCTTCTTGCTTTCTATATCCAATTTCTTGGCGACTTAAACCATTTTTTGTTGCTTTTATAAAATCAATATTAAATAAAACCGGGACTACCTGATAATTAATTTCATTTCTTATTGAATTTTCATACCTAACCAATGCATCACCGTCATCATTTGGTATTTTAAGTTCTCTTTCAATATCTGCTAAAACATCAAAAGAGGCTGTTGCTGTTAATCCAAATATTGGTATCGATTCATTAGATTTAGTCTTAGTATACTTTGTGACATTTTCACCTAAATTCAAATAAGGTGTTCTAAAATCATGGCCCCATTCGCTTACACAATGCACTTCATCTATAACCGCAAAAGAAAAAAAGTGATTATTCGCATTCGTTTTGCTTAGTAAGTCTCTAAAATCATGAATAACAAAACGTTCAGGCGAAACAAAAACAAATTGTAACTGACCAGATGGAAATAAAACAGATTGATTATAACGACGTTCTCCAGGACCTAATGATGAATTTATAAAAGCAGCTTTATCTATTCCCATTTTTAAAAGACCATCATATTGATCTTGCATTAAAGAACGAATAGGATCTACCACAATGGTAATACCTGGTTGTAACATTGCTGCTAATTGATAGGTTAATGATTTACCACCACCTGTTGGCAATAAACCAATAACCGATTTGTTTTTTAAGGCTCTATTTAAAATTGGTAGTTGCCCAACCCTAAATTTATTTTTTCTAAAAATTAATTGTACGAAATACTCTAATTTTTCTTTTGCTTCAGGAATATCCTCAAATAATTCATTATCTAAAGATTTTACAAAATCAATATATGTTATCGATTTTGCCGAAATTACCTGATTTATAGTGTTCTTGTTTTTAAAGTGACAATTTCGAATTTCGATTACATTATTACTATTTAAAACTGTTTTGTAATCAATGGTATTAGATTTACTTAATGATGCGACATCGATAACTAAATCATACTGTTTTGAATTACAACTTTCTATTAAACTATGCTCTTTACCAAAATGTAAAGGGCTGTTTTTAAATTCTTCAGACGTAAATACAGTTAGGTTAATTTTAGGAACCTTATAATCATCTTTGGATGATAGATCGCTGAGATTATTTAAAGTTTGTAATAGATCAATTATTGCTAATTGGGCGCATGGGACATCTCTTTCTAGTATGGCTAAATCAAGTTTTTCTAAATTGGGATTATTTAACAAGTAGAGTAGTAATACTTTTTGTATCCGAGCTATAGATATAGGTGTATGGATTAAAGAATATGTTTCAATTAAGTCTTGTATTGGAGTATTAAAATTAGATTTAACTAGCTTAACATATTTTTCCGAGGATAGTTTATCGATTAGAGCATCAATATCATTAAATAAATTATCCTCTGTAACATGCTGTATATTTGTATTAAAGTTATTTACTTCTAAATCTTTAAGATCATCAATTAATTTATCGTGGTATTTCTTACCATCAATTTCGATTACATAGACTTTACTATTTTTAATATTGGTTTCAGTTTTATATCTATTAAGTTTTTTTCGTTCATTTAAATATGGTATTTCGAAACTAAAATCAACACGCCCTTCATTGTTATCAGATGCACCTAGTGTATTTCGTTTTCTTTGATGCTGTAACATAAATGAAATATGAGCATCACGATTTTTGATGTATTTTGATAAGAAATCTTTTTCAAAGCCACTATCTAAGTCTTCATAATATAAATTTTCTTTTCTGTTTTTAAACCTGGAATCTATTGGGTGTAAAGCATTAAAAATACTCTGAACATCAATTTCTTTTATAAATTCGTACTCTATAACATGCTCCCTCTTACAATTTTTAGTTACTTGTAAGGCTTCTGATATTTTACTCTCTATAAATGGACTGGCGAATGTTAGTTCACCTCTAGTAACTATGTTGTGAGCTACTGCTAGTATTGAATTAGGATTCTCTGGCGTTGCTAATTCAAACACAGATGCAACATCAAAAACACTTAAGGTTTTAAAAAGACCATCTAATTCTAATGCATTAAAAAAAGAATTATTTTCATTTTTGACATAAGTAGTCAATACTTTTTTGACCGAAGAAAGAATATAACCTGCTTTAAACTGATTCATATTTAAGCGTATAAATATTCGTTTAATTCTTTAATAATATCGGCAGTTTCATTTTTAAAGACCTTATCTAAACGTTTTAATCCGCCATCTAAACTAAAAGGAGGTTTGTTTAAATCTTCTATAGTAATAATGGATTCTTTTTGTAACTGTGCTTCTATTTTAGATAGCCATTTTAATTGAATTTGATTCCAATTATGAGTGGTTTTTAGTTTTTCTACGGCAGTTGTAATACGTTCTTGATGACTTCTTAGATTTTCTCCTAATGCAGAAGTACGAATGTGTGCAATAATATCTGCCACAATTTCCTGATTGGTTACTTCTTTATAAGCGGTATTCAATTTATTACGACTGTATCCTTCTACATCTAACATTAAACGCAATTCTTTAAGATCTTTACGCGTTAAACTACTTGGCTTTGTACATACAATGTTTAATGCTGCTATTTTATTTCTATTATTTTGAATGTATTGTGTAAACGACTCTAAATAATCTTTAGGTTTTAAATTGTTCTCGTAAGCTCTATTCACCTCTTCTACTTTATCAGCATGATCGCTATACAAAGTTTGATAATTGCCTCCTTTTCCTTTTTCGTTATCTAAAAAAGTCCATAAATGGTTATAATCTTCTAATTTTGATTGCAACTCTTCTACTGGAAAACTTTTTATATTTTCTGCAAATTCTTTAACAGTAGATTTACCTGATAAGGCTGCAAATTGCTCTTTTTGCTCTGCATTAAAACTAGACAACTTACGCTGCATTTTTGCTAAAACTCTATCTAACTTTACTTCTTTAGCATAATCATCTTTAATTATAGAAATCTCATGTAATAAATTAGAAAATGTTTTAGATGTTTTGGGCGCTACAGGCTTCATAACCTGTTCTTTAGCCATTATTTCTGTTACACCCACACAATCGTAAATTAAAAATACTTCTTTGCCTATTTCATCACAACGTCTTGTTGCTCTACCAATCATTTGATCGTATAAAATACGAGAATTAACACGTCTTAAAAACACCAGATTAGAAATACTTGGCACATCAATTCCTGTAGTTAATAAATCTACAGTTACCACAATACTTGGGTATTGGTCGTTTTTATATTTTCTTAGTAAATCTTCTCTATCATAAACATTCCCAGTAATTTTTTTAATAGCATCTGCATCTACAATTTCACCTAATGCTTCAAATTCTTTATACAATACATCTACAATCATATCTGCATGTGTATTATTTGCAGCAAATATTAAAGTCTTTTTTTTGTCTTCTGGATGAATTCCATAATCTGAAATTAAAGCACCTAAAACAGCTTTGTTAAAATTCTCCGTAATTACCCTTTTATTAAACCCTGTGATTTCAACTTTAATTTCATCTTGAGTTACCCCTAAGTCTTTAATTTCGTTTTCTTCTGGGTCGTACACTTTTACCTCATCTCCTCTTTCCCATTTAATGCCTTCTTTAGAGAGTGTTGTTTGAAAAACATAAGGAGGTTCAAAATCAATTAACCAACCATCTATAACTGCTTGTCTGTATGAATATGTAAAAACAGGGTTACCAAAAATTTCTTTTGTATGAATTGCTGGTGTTGCTGTTAAACCAATTCTATAGGCATCAAAATAATCTAATACCATTCTGTATTTACTTTGAAAATCTAACTGATCACTTAAAATATATTCTTCATCATCCATTTCCTTATCCAAGGTATAACCTCTGTGTGCCTCATCTACCACAATACAATCATAATCACCTATAGATGGTGGGTTGTCTGAATAGGCAATTCTATGCACCATACCTTGTACAGTTGCAAAGTGAATTTTAGTATCTAACTCAGCAGCTTTGTCTTCTAAATCTTGTAAATCATAAATTTGAGCAAACGTTTGTAAACCTTCTACATGCACTTCTTTAAAAGCGTCTGATGCTTGTTTACCCAACATACGTCTATCTACCAAGAATAAAATTCGTCTAAATCTACCTGAAGAGATTAAACGATAACACATACCAATAATTGTTCTTGTTTTACCTGTACCAGTAGCCATTGCTAATAATGAACGCCTTTCTAACTGATTTGTTAATATCTTATTTTCAACTTTTTTTATGGCTTTTATTTGATAATCACGAAGATTTAAGCCACTTGGATCTGATAAAAGATCAAAATCTGTTTGCTTTAGTTTGTTAACAGCCTGCTCGTCATCATATGCTAATTTTTCAATTAAGTCTCTAGGTGAAAACCAATCTGAAATTGGTCTGGCAATATTTTTTTGATTTCTGGCATCCCAAAACCAAATTCCAGAAGCAGTTCTATACTGTTCTAAATAAGACCTACCATTTGTAGCAAATGTAAAGGGCACTTTATAGTTACTACTATTGGGATGATCTGGAAATGAAAAAGCTTCACTTTCTTTAATCAGTTCACTATATTTTTTCGCCTGTCCTAGATCGCTCATTACATTTTTAATATGTTTTTTTGCCTCTATAACACCTACTAGTAATTCTCCGCAAAACAATGCATAATCTGCCCATTTATTATCGCATTTCCATTCTGCAATTGCCATTTGTTTACCTTTCTGTGGTAATGTTTTGTGTGTTTTATAATTTATTGTTTTCGTATCACACTCCCAACCAGCATCGCGTAATTGTTTGTCTATACGATCTCTTGTTTCAGATTCATTTTCTTCAGTTTTTTTAACTAATCGTTTACCTCTTTCTTTTCTTTCTTCTTTTTGCTCTGCTGTTGAGGCTTTGAAATAAATTGCTTTTGCTTTTAAAGCTGCTAATTCTTCTTTAGTACTTTCAAGTTCTTCTTTTATTTTATTTAAAACTTCTTTAGGTGTTGATACTTTAGAAGGTGTTATAAACGCTGCATTAACATCTTCCTCTTCATACAATTCATAAAACCAGACACCTAAATTGAAAGCTTGACGCAGCATAAAACGAGCTTCTGCCCCAGAAGCTTCTCCTGTATGAGAGCCTTTGTTACCACTTTTACGTAACTTATGCAGAATGTCTTTTATTTCTTGAGGAACAATACTCGAAGTATCTAAAGCTTTTAATCTTTCAAATTGGCTATAATTTTGAAAATCACTAAACCCCTCAAACTCTCCAAGCATTAGAGTAACTTGTTCTGAAAATATTCTCAGCTTAGTTAAAGTTGTACTTGGGTCTTCGTACGTATTTTTTTCAGCAAGTATACCTAAACGATAAAGTGCTGGATATTCTTTTTCTAAAAATGTAAAGTTTGATATAAACATAGGGTTATTCTTGCAATTTTTTTTAATACTGAAATTACAAAAAACATTTGTTTTAATACTAAATGATGCTTTTTAATTTAAATTGGTAACCAACAAACTCCTTGCTTTTTTCCAAAAAACAAAATGGCTCTATCGTAAATTAACCTAGTTTGAATCCTTTAACTAAGTTTTTAATAATAACTGAAAGCTATTTTCTTCTACTTCTTTAGTACTCTTTACTAGACCTTTTTCATTAAAAGAAATATTGGTTTTAGATTTTACCCTAAACTGCGGGTAATGTTTAGTGATTGATAAAGTATTGCTTTGTTCAGAGTCATTTACTTCAAATGTTTTTTCATCATTTGTTAAACTTCTTCTAACTCTCCCTTTTAAGTTAGATGGGTTTTCTTTTAAATTTCTTGATAATCTAATCTTTTGAACTTCTTCAAATATCAACTTGAAGTGTACAAAATTATCAATAGCCTTCAAATTTATTAATGCCTGATAGGTTTGTTCTGTTTCAGGATATTTTGCCATCGTTTATTCTTTTAAATTGTTGAACTTCTCTTTCATTGTTGGGTTGTTATAGATTAACTTTTTGATGGTTAAATCCTCTGCCTTATTATTCGCTAAACGCAAATTATTTTCTGAAGATAATAAGGCTGCTTTAGTTTTTTCTAAATGACTTATCGTTTTGTCAATTTCTGATATCGCAGTCATAAACTTACGACTGGCTAAATCATAATTACGAGCAAAACCGGTTTTAAATTCCTCTATTTTATCTTCAAAATTGGTGATGTCCACATTTTGATTACGCATGATGTTTAACTCTTGTTTATACTGTAACGATTTCATTCCGGAATTTCTTAACAAGGTGATAATTTGTATAAAAAATTGCGGACGTACTACATACATTTTAGGGTATCTATAAGATACATCTACTATACCTGTATTGTAATAATCACTATCTGCCTCTAGCATAGACACTAACACTGCATATTCACAACCTTTAGCTTTTCTATCTTTATCTAGTTTGGCAAAGAAATCTTCGTTTTTCTTTTTAGTAGCGGTTTCATCATTTTGGTTTTTCATTTCGAACATGATAGAAACAATTTCATTACCCTGTTCATCTTCTTCTTTAAAAATATAATCTCCTTTTGTACCCCCAGAAGCATCATTGTCCTTTTCGAAATATGCATTCTGGAAACCTGTAGCTCTTAATTGATTGAAACTATTTTCACAATGTTGCTCTAGATTTTCACCCAACATTTTGGTTGATTGTTTTTGTTTAAAGTCTTTAAGGCGTTGGATTTCATCATCTTTCAATTGCAGCTCTTTAGCTATATGATCTTTTTCTAGACGAAATTCCTCTTTTAAGGATTTCTCCAGATTCACTTTTTCAGCTTCTTTAAGCTTGATGTCGTTTTCTAATTGATTTTTTTCTTTTTCAATAGAATTTACAGCAGTTTGTAGCGCTATTTTTTTTTCATTTTCGGCTTGTTGTAACTTAGATTGTAATTGAGAAATTTCTATATCTTTCTTAGAAACTTCTTCAATTAAAGCCGATTTACTTTTTAATTCTAACTCTTGAATCTTTTTGTCTTTATTATCTATCTGTTTTTGCATTATATTTCTTAATCGCTCTTCTGCAAGCTCAATAGCTGATTTTTTATCTTTTTCAGCATTATCTAAATGAGTATTCAGCTCTTCTTGGAATTGCTGGTCGCGTACTTGATTCACAATGTTATTATAAACAGCATCGTCTACTTTAAAAACTTCTTTACAATTTGGGCATTTTACATGATTGTCTTTCATAACTATTTCTTTAATGATTATGCTACAAATTTAAGGTTGAGGTGTGCAGGGTTTTTGCATAGTTAGAGTTTGATTATGTTTTGAGCCTTTGCTGAATCAGTAACAGTGAATTTTATCGGATCACCTACACTAAGATTATTACTGGTTACATCTCCATGGTAAACACTAACTCTTTTTCCATTTTCTAAAATTACTGTTCCCCATTTAGATTCAGATATATTTGTTATAGCAGCAATTTCAAATTTATTACCATATTGATCTTCATCAATATCTTGCCAGTAAGACTTATTTATAGCAATATCATTATTAGCTTTACTATACTTATCAAACCATATAATAGCATCCATTAATTGAAGAGCCAAGGAATAAAGCAAATATGGCGTATTTATGTCTTTACGATATGCCTGAATATGTATATTCTCAGTTGTATCAACTACTGAAGTATGAGATGCCGCTCCTGTAGTATGAATTATATTTTCAATATTATTTGATATCAATTTAGGAAAATGAGTAACAGAACAACTTATCTTAAGGTGTTTAGTGTCATATCCTGAAAGAAATCGATATGACTCAGTTAAATTAACTTGATTACCATTGATTTGTACGCATTTGTCATGCAATAATCCACAAGCATTTGCCATTCTGAACATAGTTTCCAATATAATTCTTAATTGGGTAAAGTATAATTCATCATCAAATTGATTATTTAAACCTTTAAGACCTTTAAATATTGAAATAAATGTGTTTCTAGCTGTATCTGGGTAGTTTTTTAAAACTTCAAATAATAATTGATTTTCATGTTTTATTTGAAGGTCTAATTGTAAATCTGCTTCTTCTTTTATGTTTTTTAAAAGCTCTTTTACATCATCTGCATTTTTTTTATTGTAACATTTAAGATTATTAGCCTCTAAAATATCATTTTCTTTTTCTGTAAAAGTGGGCTGACCAGATAAAACAAAATATGGAAAAGCTTTTTTACTTTTTAATTCGTTAATTTTAGCGATTGAAGCTCCTAAGCCCTTATTGTTAACCGTTTCAGAGTTTTCATTCTCTAAAAATAAAGCATCTAATAAGATAGCATCATAATGATTAAGATTATCATTTAAATTTGCAAAACCTTCTTTAAAATTACTAAATCCGTGTAGAATTATATCAATAGTTTCTGCTTGGATTATAAAAGGCTCCATTTCCGGGTGATCGTGCTCATCGTCAATCCAAAGTATATTATATGTCTTACTCATTATAGTATTGGTATTATAAATGAAACTGTAGTACTGTATTCTGAGTCTTCTTTGTTAGAAACAATATTTAAAGCATTTTTACCTTCGTTATGTGCTTTTAATATTTCATTGACTTCATAACCTCCTAACCCTCTATTACGTGTTTTACCAGCTGAAAAATTCTTTCGAGAATAATCTTTTAAAGTAAAGTCTTTAGGGAAAGAGTTTCCTGTATTTGATATTTTAACTTCTACATAAGATTTCTTAACATCAATATCATAATTAAAATAAGAAGCTACCTCCTCGTTGTTTGTGAATGGTAAAATCTCAATAACAATTTTATTGGATTTCTCTTTATTTGTAAATGCATGTATTTTGGCATTATCTAATAAATTAACCAAAGCAATTCTTAACTTTTGAGGATTTCCTTTAATTAACACTTGATTATCCATTAACTCCTTAATATCCTCATGAATATCTAGTTTCAAACTAATATTATTGTTTAAGCTTTTCTTTTCATCTTTTACAAATTCTGATAAGAATTTAAGAAAATGAAGTTCACTTAGTTCAAAATTTGAAACACTTACCAATGAAGTGTTTTTATCAGCTAGTTCCTGTATATATTTAACGTTTTTAGTGATGGAATCGAAAGCATCAACTAATGTAAATTGTCTTTTTTGACTAATTAAATAACTCTTCCAATTTGGATCTAAATTAGACAATGCATTTTGAATTATTTCAATTGACGAACCTATGCTAAGTAAAGGTTTACCTAATATATGACTTAAAGACGTAGAGCTTTCAGTTTCCTCCTTGTGAATACCACTGAGTATATTTTCTTTTTCAGTCTCTATTTTCCTCAGTCTTTTTGTAAGCTCAATGATTCCGCTAACTTTAGCCCTTTGCTCTTGTATAGAAGGCAATTGGAACTTGATATTTTCTAAATCTTTTTTTCTTAGCATTGGTTGCACAGAACCCACTCTATAGCTATTTAATTGTTTTAGTACATAATCTGCAGAAAATTCATTTATTAAAAATGTTGGGTTAACAATATTTTCATTTAGCCTCAATGCGACTATAGCTTGAGATATGACTATTGGCTCTCCAGTATACTTAAAAAACGTAGGTTTTAACGTGTTCCACCTTGTTGCGATCAATAAACAAGATTCATCGATAACCCTAAATGCTCCTCTATTTATAAGGGTATTTTCTAATTCTTCAGTAGTCAATACACTATCAAAAACATCACCCTTAAGGTTTCGAATTTGGACTTGTTTCATGTGTTCATTGATTGGCGCTCTTAAACCTCTTATAATCGATGAAAAATCGGAAATTTTTGTTCCTTGAATATCTTTTAAAAAATACCTCCCAACAGATAAATCAAAATCATTATTATAGATCTCTTCAACGTTAATGTATCTCAAGAATTCATTTTCTGTATCTTGATTGATTAACTCTATAAGCTTAAAATCATTTAATCTTTTACTTCTTGGCCCATCTTTAGTAAAAAAACTAGAGGCATCTATAAATTTAATATATCCTGGTCGTGAAGAAATAGTTTTAAATATTAAAATACAAATAGGAATACTTGTATTTGAAAGTAAACCAGAAGGTAATGTAATTATGGTATCAATAAGATTATTATCTATTAAGGATCTTTTTAATTTTGCTAAACGACCACCACTAAAAAGAAAAGATAGCGAAAATACAGTAATAAGTTTTCCGTTATTGCTTAGGGAACGGATTCCTTTATCGACTAAAAAACTTTCAACATCCCGATAGTTATTGTCAATTAAATTCGAGTATAAGGGTCTTTGAAGACGCATTTTGAATGGTGGTGTAGCTACAATAAGATCGAATTTTTGAAATTCATTCCAGTTTTTTATTGAATTATCTAACTCGTAACTGAAACTACAGCCTTTACTATGAGCCTTAAGTCTTAACTGTCCAATTGCCCATGTAGATGTATTTATTTCTTGACCATGATATTCTTGATCATCTTTTAAATAAATACTAAAAGAAGCCAAACCAGCAAAAGGATTATAAACTTTAGCATTACTATCTAGGTTAGCTAATTCAATGATTAGCCTACTTATTTCTTTTGGCTGTATGGATTCTCCGGACCTTTTCCCTTGATAATCAATGAATTTTTGAAGCAAATGTTCAAAAACTTCTGAAAAATTATTTTTTAATTGATATTTATCGATTTGATAAAAACACTGAACAACTTCAGCAAATGCATTAGGATGAATACTCTTTAAATTATCGGAATAAACATTAAGAATTTTATTATAAAATGAATCATGTTTAAGTGCCTGAAAAAACTCTTCAACCCAATTAGAATCATTTATGTATTGAATACGCGGAAAAGCATCATCTTTATAGGCGGAAAGAAGGAATAAAACAAGTTTAGTTGAATCAACCGCTGCCGACTGATAAAGTAAATCAGCACATCTCCAAACTTGATTAGAAATTCTTTCAACAACATCTATATTTATATAATTATCTTCTCTCATAAACTTCTCTAAATAGAATTATGCAAATTAACCGCTTTAATATGCAAAATAATCGCATAGTTTTTATTCTTTGTAAAAACTATCCATTGTCTTGGAATGTTCCTTAAGTTTTAACTTTAATTCTTCAGGTTGTATGACCTCAACATCCTGACCATATGATAAAATTTGCTGAATCAATTCGGGATTAATAATAGCCATAAACCAAACTTGATCTTGTTTATCTTCTTCAAAAAATTCATCGAAATCTGGAATAAAAGGTTTTGTTTTAAAGTAGTCTTCACGTCCATGGTAAAACTTTAAAACTACTTTTTCTACTTCTACAGAAGTTCTTCTCACCCCTACCATTGTTCTGAAAAAAGCATCCCAATCATTTTGTGAATCTTCATATTCAACATCTTCAAGGATATTAAAATTAATAAGTCGTTCATCTAAAGGAATACTGTGTTGCCATCTTTGTGCTGTTTTGTTATACCCAAAAACAAACCACCTTCTGTTGTACTGTTTTAATATATGTGGATGAAATTCAAAAGTTTTATATGTAGCATCTTTAAAACCTTTAAACTTTATTTGTAATACCTGTTTTTTTTGAATCGCTAAGTACAAAGGTTTCAAATATTTTATTCCTTTATATTCTTCATTTTGGTCATAGAATAAGATTTTGGAAGAATCTCTATTCGAATCTTCCTCATCCTGAAATTTGATTAAAGCTTCAGCTAGTTTATCATACTTTGGGTGATTTTCAAAACGCTCTAATAACTGTTGTGAAGCGTCAATTAAATATTGCTCATACTCCAATAATGGTTGTTGGGCTATTGAAAAATTGGTATCTGAATACTGAAGAATTCTAACTTTTTCTGGAAGTGGTGCTCCAAAGCCATTTTCCTTATCTCTAAACACCTTTAAATCAGCCCTAAGCGTTCTTATTTCGATACCTTCACCTGAATATATTTCAGCAATTTTATCATTTACGTATTCTAATAATTGATTAAACGTAAATGCTTTATTTCGAAAGCAGTAATCTAGTATGTTATATCTTAAGTGTGCATGTTTGCTATTTGCCATTTTAAATAATATATTATATTACTGATCTTTTATTTGACTCAGTTTGATAAAGTCTTTTTCGATTACTTCAACTCTAAATATATCACCTCTCATAAAATGAGCTTGCACCCATTTTTTATATAAAGGACCTGCAAAAATTCTTGGAGTCGCATTTGTATTGGCTGTTCTGTTTACTTTACCAATCGTGAAGTTTTTAGAATTTTCACCTAATTGAATTTTTATTTTAGACGAGTCTTCTCCAAATTGTTCTGAATATCTAACTCTTACATTAAAAAAACCGTCCTCATAGTATTTCTTACCTAATGTTACTATAAAACTATTATCTGTATTCAGAAATGAAGTATCCTTATACTTATTTTGATTAACATACTTTTCAGCACTCTCTTGAAATTCATTAAAACTTATTGCCGTTTTTTTTTTCTGACTAACTAACACATCACTCCAATCATCTAATCTTATTTCAAGGCGTTTTACTTCTTTTTCTGCTAATGGTGAACAATGTGCAATTGAAACTCTTAAACGGTTTAAGTCTATTAATACTTCATTTACAGAATTTAAGTTTCTACTAAATTTTTCAGAAAATACCTCCCAATGATTATTTATGATTTTCCTAAGATCTCCAAAAGTAGTATAGTCAATTGCACGTTCTGACCTTTTTGTATGAGAAGTATCTAATTCGTAATCTAAATTCCTTTCTACATTTCGTTTTACTCGATCGTCAATACTACTCCACCAATTTACACCATAGGCTTTTATCATGACTTCTTCAATCAATATGCGAATTGAACGCTCTAGATAATAAAACTTTTGATAATGTTTACTCATATCAAATGCCTCCTTTTCGAGTTTATTTTTAGGCTCTACTGATATGTTATTATTTGAAATTTGTATTGATTGTTTCAAGTTTGCATTATGGACTACTTGTTTATTTAATTCTTGGAATTTTTCGTTGTCAATAATATTTAGTTGAAGGAGATACTTTAAAAATTTTGGTTTATGGGAAATGATCCATTGACTAGAAACTCTATATTCTTTACTCTGAACATAAAAACTCTGTTTCCAAAATCTTTTGGACTCATTATCCATGATAGGCGCATCTATTCTTGCACAAAAAGGATAGTTTATTCCAAATATTTTTTTAGAATACTCTTTGTCCGAGAGCCTATCTAATTCCGCATTATCTTTAGAAGAGCAATAATTAAATATTAATGGTACATACGTTTTTACTAATTGACCTATTTTCAAAAGTTTTGGTTTATATTTTCTTAATTCCCGTGCAATTTTAGCTATTTGTAGCCAAAAATTAAAGATATATAATCTACTGAAATAAAGCAAAAGAAGTAAAAGAATATAAATTATTCGCTTATTTTTTTACCTATTATGACAAAATACTCTTAAACTCAAAAACTAGAATTAAATAAACTTAAAAATTGACGTAACCCCCTCATCCTTCTTTTCCAGCTCTTTCAACAATTGATTTACCCTATACTCTAATCGCTGAATATCCTTTTTTGTTGCAGGCTTATTTTCTTTAGATGTGAATATTTCTTTTGTTAACTCAACAACTCCAGAACCAATAGCTGCATTGCTTACCCCAGATAAACTTATCTGATCGATTTTAGTCTTTTGAAACTCCATTTTATTTTTGTTTGAAACCATTGAAAGTGTTGTTGCTTTTACTGTTGGTTTGTTTTTTAATTGATGTGAGCGCACTCTGCAACTGTTGCTACAAAACTTTTGCACTCCTCTTCTTTTAGGTACATATTCTTTTTTGCAGTAATGACATTGGTAATTTCTTGTTTCCATTTAGCGTTAATTTTACGTACGATTAACGTTTAATCGTTGGTTTTTATCTTTTTTTTACCTCTTTTTGAATACATTATCCAATAAGTATTGAGTTGCTTCTTCCCTACTAATTGGTGATGTCCTTCTCTTTTTAGGCCTTTTTGATATGCTAAAATCCTTCTGTAGTTTTCTCAACAACAACAATTGCTCTTCGTTGGGAAGCGCTTTAGCTATTTGATAAACTGTATCTGAATTCATATCTAATTACAAAATTAGATAGTTTATGAGCCATCAAATACCGAGTTTACTAGATACGACATGACTGTGCACGACTTAAACCAACTTTTAATGACCGTGCACAACTTTTATCAAGTTTTAAATGGAATGATTTAAGGAGTAAATCAAATAACCTCGATTATCAGAAAGCAAATGAAGGTTTAATTTATATAACCCTTTTGAATAAAAAAAGTTCTCTAAACATTTGAAGTCAATTCAATTACCTAAAAACCAATTCATTCAATTAAGCAAAATCTTCTGAATAATCAGCTGGCATTTCTGCATCGATATCTCTTAAGTATTTTTGTAAAGCATCTAACGTAACATGACCAGTAATATTCATTAATTTACTTTTAGCTTGCTGAGGAGTCATGGTTTTTACATACTTCACATATAATTTTGTAACATAAGTATGTTTGAAACTATATATACCATAATCGGACCCTAATTTGAAATGATCTTTAACAGCCTTAAAACGTTTTGAGAATTCGTTTCTTTTATTAATAGGTTCTGCATCCCAAACCTCGCCAATTTCATAGCGTCCGAATAAGTTAGCTCTTGGGTCTTTTTGTGATAAATCTGGAAGATGATCCAACAAAATTTGTGGTATAATTTTCTTTTGAACTGGTTTTGTCTTTGACTTAATGTACATCAATTTATTTTCAACATCGATATCTTCAACCTTTAGTCTACAAATCTCTATAGGACGCAAAAAACTGTAAGAAACAAATCGAATGAATAAAATCATGTAAGGATCATTCTTCTCTAGGTATTTAAAAATTTCGTCTTCCTGTTTTGGAGAATAAGTTTTATTCCTCTTTGGAACAGATTTTAACTTTGGTATTCTTTTTACAAAGTTGACAGTTATCCATTCATTATCTTCTAAAAGTTGAAATGTTGAGGCAAGATCAGTTCTTGAATTATTTCGATTTCTTGGGCTAGTTCTTTTCAGAACTTCATTTAAATACTCTGTAATAATTCTTCTAGTAATAAAACTTAATGGTTTATTCAGATATTCTTTAGACTTCAACCATTTTTTAAAAAGACCAATTCTACTACTATATTGAACAAAGGAATTTTTGTTCATCATACTTACTTTAATATCTAAAGCAAAATCAAGTGCCTCTTCTATTGTTTTTTCAGGAATCTCTTGAACCTCCTTAGGCTTTATATTTTCTTTTTTTAAATCCTTCTCCTTAACTTGATTTTTAATTTGAGGCTCTTTCTTCGATTGCGTTTTTTCCCCAGAAAGAAATTGATTTTCTAGATCAGTATTATCTTCATACGGATTAAATCCAAATTGCAATAATTGTATTAACGATTGCTGAAGTTTCCTCAAATAAGCATAACGTTCTGTTTTGGTTTTAAATCGATTGGCACCAGCTTTAATATTAGGTTGTCTAACTAATTTTCCAGACGATGGATCTCGAAAAGAAAAATAGAGATACCAAGGTCGCTCTAAAGCGTTATTTTTTTGTTTAGCTGTAAGTTTAGACCAAGTCGAAATATCTACTCCTCCAGTGTAGATTTTTGGTTCAGAATAATTCAATTTCATAGAAAAAACGTGTACGTTTTCGTGTACGTTTTGTAAAAGTAAAGAATTTAAAGGCATAAAAAAACGAATTGTGAGACACAATTCGTTGATTTAATACGCTTTACGCTAGTAGCGGGAACTGGACTCGAACCAGTGACCTTCGGGTTATGAGCCCGACGAGCTACCTACTGCTCTATCCCGCGATTTGGACTGCAAATATACAATACAAACTAAGTAGAAACCAAACTTTATTTTAATTATTTTTTTAATCAAGAAAAATTTAAACAAAGATTAAAACTAATTACCTTTGTATTATGATACATAAAGCAGGCTTTGTAAATATTATAGGTAATCCTAATGTTGGAAAATCAACTTTAATGAACGCATTAGTTGGGGAAAAACTTTCAATAATTACACCAAAAGCACAAACAACAAGGCATCGTATTTTAGGTATTGTAAATCATGATGAATATCAAGTTGTTTTCTCTGATACGCCTGGAATAATTAAACCTGCTTATGAATTACAATCTTCTATGATGGATTTTGTGAAATCTGCTTTTGAAGATGCTGATATTTTAATCTACATGGTAGAGGTTGGAGAAACTGCCTTAAAAAATGAAGCTTTTTTTAATAAAATTATCCATAGTAAAATTCCTGTAATTCTTTTATTAAATAAAATTGATAAATCAAACAAAGAAGAAGTAGATGAAAAAATAGCTTATTGGCGAAATAAGGTACCTAACTCATTTGTGTATGTTATATCTGCTTTAGAACGTTTTAATGTTGATGCTGTTTTTTATAAAATTATAGAGTTACTTCCAGAAAGCCCACCTTTTTATCCTAAAGATCAACTAACAGATAAAAATGAACGTTTTTTTGTTAACGAAAAAATAAGAGAAAAAATTCTTACACACTACAAAAAAGAAATTCCGTATTCTGTAGAAGTAGAAACCGAAAGTTTTATAGAAGAAGAGAATATTGTTAGAATTCGATCAATTATAATGGTTGAACGTGATACTCAGAAAGGTATTATAATTGGCCATAAAGGTACAGCTATAAAAAGAGTTGGTGCAGAAGCACGTAAAGACCTAGAACGCTTTTTTCAAAAAAAGGTATTTATTGAACTTTACGTAAAAGTTAATAAGAATTGGAGAAGCGATAAAAATCAACTAAAGAGATTTGGTTATCAACAATAATTATTACTACTCAGATAAATAATCTAGTTTCATTGTAATTGATGCCGTTTTTTCTTTAGAAGAGGTGTTAAAAGCGCCTCCCCAAGAATAACTCTCATTAGAATTCTGACCAGTAATTTGGAATATTCCCATTTTTGCAGAAATTAAATCACCTAATTGACCTCCAGAATTGTCAGCAATTTTCTCTGCTCTAGCTCTAGCATCTGCAGTTGCCTTAGAAATCATTTCTACTTTTAAATCAGCTAATTTTGTATAATAATACCTAGGTGGTTGAGAATAAAACTCTATGCCCTTATTTAATAATTCTGTTATTTCTCTAGAAATTTTTTCTACTGTTTCTACATTTTTCGAATCTATTTGTAAAGATTGAGTTAAAACATAGCCTAAAAATTCATCACCTGCATACTTACCATTTACATACATTGACTTATTATCTTTTCTACTCTGTACAGCCTTAAATACTATTTCATTTGCTGAAATACCTTTAGAAATTAAATATTCTGTAATAATTTTTTTATCCTTTTCAAGATTATTATAAGCCAATTTTAACTGCTTATTGGTGTTTGAGAAGGATCCTTCCCAAACAATTAAATCCGATGTAAAATTAGCATTACCCAAACCAGTTACAGAAATATTCCCTTGACCATTATTTCTATTTATAATGGCATCACCCAACAAATAGGCAGCAATAATTATTGCTATTGAAAATACGATAGAACTAAAACTTTTTTTCATAATGAAGGTATTTAACTGTCTCTAAAAATACAACTAAAAATCTTGGCTTTAATTGTATCTTTGCACCAAATTATTTTAAAAATGAACAGTATTATAGCCATTGTAGGAAGACCGAATGTTGGAAAATCGACTCTATTTAACAGATTGGTTCAAAGAAGAGAAGCTATTGTAGATTCTGTTAGTGGAGTTACAAGAGACAGGCATTATGGAAAATCTGATTGGAATGGAAAAGAATTTTCTGTTATAGACACAGGTGGTTATGCTATTGGCTCTGATGATATTTTTGAAGAAGAAATTAGAAAACAAGTAGCATTAGCCATAGATGAAGCAGATTTAATTGTTTTTGTTGTAGATGTAGAAGATGGTATAACACCTATGGATGCCGAAGTTGCTAAACTCTTAAGAAAAGTAAAAAAGCCAATTTTCATTGCAGTTAACAAAGTTGATAATGCAATGCGTGATGCAGATGCTGTTGAATTTTATAACTTAGGATTAGGTAATTATCATACAATTTCATCTATAAATGGAAGTGGAACAGGTGAATTATTAGATGCAATTGCAGAAAAAATTCCTGCTCCAGAAGAAGTAGATTTAGAAAAGAAAGAATTACCAAGATTTGCAGTTGTGGGTAGACCAAATGCAGGTAAATCATCATTTATAAATGCTTTAATTGGTGAAGACAGAAATATTGTTACCAACATTGCAGGTACTACAAGAGATTCTATAGATACCAAATACAACAGATTTGGTTTCGATTTTAATTTAGTTGATACTGCAGGAATTCGTAAAAAATCTAGAGTAAAAGAAGATTTAGAATTCTATTCTGTAATGCGTGCTGTAAGATCTATTGAATATTCTGATGTAATTATTCTAGTAATAGATGCTACTCGTGGTTTTGAAGGGCAAGATCAAAATATATTTTGGTTGGCAGAAAAAAACAGAAAAGGAGTTGTTATTTTAATCAACAAGTGGGATTTGGTTGAAAAAGAAACCAATACTATGCGTGATTATGAAGCGAAGGTAAGAGAACAAATTGCACCATTTACAGATGTACCAATTGTTTTTATATCTGCATTAACAAAACAACGTTTATTTAAAGCTATAGAAACTGCTGTAGAAGTTTTTGAAAACAGAAAAAACAGAATACCTACAAGCAAGTTTAATGATGTAATGTTAGAGGTAGTTAAAAATTATCCTCCACCAGCAATAAAAGGTAAGTTTGTTAAGATAAAATACTGTATGCAACTACCTACGCAAACGCCTCAATTTGCGTTTTTCTGTAACTTACCTCAATATGTAAGAGATCCTTATAGACGTTTTGTAGAGAATAAATTACGTGAAATTTATAATTTTTCTGGAGTTCCAATAACTATCTATTTTAGACAAAAATAAGAAGCAATTATATTTTTTGTAACTTAAACTCAATTCGAGCGTCTAAAAGAGTACCATTTTATAATTTTTAAAGCATGAATATCATAAAATCAACTAAAATAGATGATGTAGAGTTACCATTACAACTCAATATTTCCTTTAAAAAAGTTTTCGTTTTATTTGAAAAATATGCCGAAAATAATTTTGCTCATCATCCTTATCATGATGCAGCAAAAAAAATGGTAGAGCTTTTTAATAATACTCCAGAATTAATAGATGGTTTTTCTGATGTAAGTTTGTTAACTACTTATAAAGAACAAATAGACTTACTTTTAGATCCTTTATTTCCAGAACCTTTAAGAACAAATGAAATAAAAGCAGCCAGTATACCATTCTCATTTACCTCTTTTAAGTTTACAGACAGGTTTGAAGATATAATAGAAAATGCAGGTGATGATTATGAATTAGTTGTTCGTAATTTTGAAGATAATAGCATGTTTGTAATGGCATGTACTTTTATTTTAGGATTTGTTTACGGATTTAAAATTGATATAAAAAGACCTTTCTATTTCGATATTCCTGACAAAACAACAGGAACCATGAAATACTACAGAGCTGCATTTAACGCCGATTTTTCTGAAGTAATTCCCACAGCAAATGCGCCAAAACTTACTCAAGATGATTTTAGAGAATTGCTGAATAATTTTGAGAATATAGATTTATGGAAAGAAAAGTTTCCTATTAATAGTTATATTTTTAAAGGATTTGGAATCATCAACTTATTTGATGTTACTGCAGAAGAAATGCTGTCTGCAATTAAAGCAAATTTATTAGCTGGTGGAGACCAATTAATTTTTAAACTACAAAATAACTTAAGAGATTTTTATAGTATAAAAGATTTAAGATTAGGCTATTCTATTTTTGACAATATCAACTCTAAGATTTGCGAAACTATTGTAAACAAATCTAACAGCTTAATTCTAAGCAGTGTAAAAGAAATTAAATGTGACAATTCTTACTTCTGCAACTCAATTATGCAAAAAGTTTTTAAGAAACACGAAACATTTATTATTTCTGATATCGATGAATATGGATTTAAAACTAATAAAAATCCATTTTATCAGAACCTTTATGATTCTGGTATAAAGAGTATCATTTTAATACCAATAGAAGCTTCTGGTAAAGGTGATTTAGCTTTATTAGAAATTGCTTCTCCTAGAGCTTATGATTTAAATTCGGTAAATATCAACAAGTTAAAGGATATTATTCCTGTTTTTGAAGCTGCTGTAAAAAGATCATCAGAAGAACGTCAAAATGTTTTAGAAGCAACCATTCAAGAGAATTACACCTCAATACATAGTGCTGTAAAATGGCGTTTTTACGAAGCTGTAGAAAAATTTCATTTTGAGTCTCAAACAAATGAGAATGCAAAACTAGATGAAATTATATTTGATGATGTCTATCCTATTTTTGGACAAAGTGATATTAAAGGTAGTTCTGATGCCAGAAACGAAGCAATTCAAGAAGATTTAATAACGCAACTTTCTTTAGCTATAGATGTGCTAGAACATGCTTGTAAGAAAGAAGCTTTACCTATTTATAAAGAACTAATGTTTAGAATAAACACGTTTTTAAAAGAGGTAAAAAACGAATTAAATGCTGGTGATGAGATAAATATTCTAGAATTTTTAAAACGAGAAATTTATCCTGTTTTCAATCATATTAAAGACATTAATAAAGAACTTTCTAAAAAAGTAAACACTTACATGAATCGTTTAGATCCAGATCTGGGAGTGGTTTACGAAAAAAGAAAAGAGTACGAAAAAAGCGTAAATCGTTTAAATGACAAGCTTTCTAGATACTTAGATTTAAAACAAAAAGAAGCTCAAAAAATGTATCCTCATTATTTTGAGAGATATAAAACAGATGGAGTTGAATTTAATATTTACATAGGGCAATCTATCACTAAAGAAGATACTTTTGATGATATTTACTTATACAATCTTCGTTTATGGCAGTTGCAAACCATGTGTGAAATGGAGAATATTGCCTACAGTGAGCTAGCAAAAATGAATCAAGAATTGCGAGTGGCTTCATTAATTTTAGTGCACAGTAATCCTATGGCTATTAAGTTTAGAATGGATGAAAAACAATTTGATGTTGATGGCGCTTATAACATTCGTTATGAAATCATTAAAAAGAGAATTGATAAAGCATACATTAAAAATACAGAGGAAAGATTAACTGTACCTGGTAAAATTGCAATTGTTTACTCACAAGATAAAGATGCTTTAGAATACATTAAATACATCAATTTCTTACAATCTAGAAATCAATTAGGTAAACTAGAGTTCTTAGAATTAGAAGAATTGCAAGGAGCAACAGGCCTTAAAGCACTTCGTGTTGAAGTTATTTATCAAGAAAATTTTGATGCCAAAAAAGTGATTACGTTTAACGATTTAATTAAAGAAATAGAAGCTTAAGGAGTTATTTCTTGAAATGAAAACGATACTGCAAACGCAATAACACTTACAATAATACCTGTCATAAACACAGTGTAGGTAATTCTAAGTATCTTATATTTTCTATTTAAAACCAAACCTAGGTAGTATAAATCTTTGGTTAAAGAGCCATACAAATAATCTCTGTCTTGCATCATTTCTGATATTCCCCACTCAAAATCATCTAATTTCATTTGATGAAAATTACCAAAGAATAATAAGTTTACTTTTCTTTTGGCTACATCATCTTTGGTAAATTTACCTTCTGTAACATTTGGTCTTGTTGCCAAAATTGATAGGATAATAGAAATTACTGTAAACCCAACAAAAATAATAGTTGGCACAAATAAATGAGAATTTGAAGGATTATCTAATTTAGGCAATAAGCTAGAAAGTGCTAAAGAAACAATAATTGCATTTACAGAAAGTAAAATATTGGCTTTTGTATCTGCAATATCACTTAAAGTTATATGGTTTCTTAGAGCAACTCTAAACATTGTTTCTACACCTCTTTCAGGCACAATGCTTTTATTTTTCTTAATATCTAAAGCTTCTTTTTTCTGTCTAAACTTTTTATTCTCCTTCTTTAATTTCTTCTGATTTTTTAAAAGTTTTGCTAAGTTTTTATCTTTTGTTTTACTCCAATTTCTTAAAGCAAACTCAGTATAATATCTATGTTTTTGTGTAAAAAAAGCAAGATTTAAAGCAATCCATTCCTTATTGCTGTATGTTTTTTCTAAAACAAGCTCCCACTCTTTTCTTAGTAAAGACGTATAATCAAAAAAGTTCTTAGAAGCTAAATGTGCAGAATCTGCATCTCTTAACACCTCTTCTAATTTATTTTTAGGGATAGAATTCATTTTAGTAGCAAGAATCAAATTACCTATTGCAGCTATTCTATCCTCACTAAAATTAAGCGATTTTAAAAATTCTGAAGCTATCTTAATACTTTCCTCTTCATGATTTTCATCACTTACAGTAAAACCAACATCATGAAACCAAGCAGCAATAGTTAAGTTTTCTAAATCATCTCCTTTAATATTAGAATCTTCAGAAATCTCTATTGTTTTCTCTACAACTCTTTGAGTGTGAGATAAATTATGATACACATAATTTGCATGTAATTTCTCACTCAATAAATTGTAAACAAATTTTTCTACTTCATTAATAATGTTGCTCATGCTAAAATTTTTATCAAAAATAAACAAATAATTTCGCTTTATAACCTCTTCATTTTATCGTAAATTTATAAAGATTAATTATCAATATAAAACACTTTATTATTGTAATTTTTAAAGTGTCTAAACGACTATTTTTAAGAACAACTTTAAAAGAAAATAATTATATGTTAACTTGGAAAGACATTATACATTTTGCAACAAAAGGCAATCCAACTCCTGATAAAAGAGTAGAAAAATCTGAAGGTGAATGGAAAGAAATCTTAACTGCAGAACAATTTAGAATTACAAGATTAAAAGGCACAGAAAGACCACATACAGGTGAATTATGTTCTATATATGATGAAGGGCAGTACAATTGTGTATGTTGCAATACTCCTCTTTTTGATTCTACCATAAAATATGAGTCGAGTTCTGGTTGGCCTAGTTTTACACAGCCTATTAAAGAAAACGCAATCAAATATGTAAAAGACACCACATTTGGTATGGTTAGAGTAGAAGTATTATGCAATACTTGCGATGCTCATTTGGGTCATATTTTTCCTGATGGACCAGAACCAAGTGGTTTGCGCTATTGTATTAATTCAGAATCTATGAAATTAGAAAAGCAAAATGAGTAAAGATATTAGATTAGCTACAGTTGGTGGAGGCTGTTTTTGGTGTACAGAAGCCGTTTTTCTAGAAGTTAAAGGTGTGGAAAAAGTAGTATCTGGTTATGCAGGTGGTAATGCACCAGGCAAACCTACTTATAGAGAAATTTGCTCTGGTTTAACAGGTCATGCAGAAGTAATTCAAATTACCTACGATGCAAATATTATTTCTTACGAAGATATTTTAGTCATTTTTATGACCACTCATGATCCAACAACTTTAAATAGACAAGGTGCAGATAGAGGCACACAATACAGGTCTGTTATTTTTTATCACGATGAAAATCAACAAAAAATTGCAGATGAAGTTTTAAAACAGTTACAAGTTTATTTTGATGATAAAATAGTGACAGAAGTAAGTGCATTACCCATTTTTTACGAAGCTGAACAAGAACATCAAGACTTCTACAAGAACAATCAAGGTTATGGCTATTGCACATATGTTATAGAACCAAAATTATCTAAATTAAGAAAATTACACGCAGATAAATTAGCATGAAATTAAACCTAAAGAATACTTTTTTAAATAATTTACCAGCAGATAAAATTTTAGAAAACTCTAGAAGACAAGTAACAGATGCTGTATATTCTTTTGTAACTCCTAAAAAAACACAACAGCCAGAAATTATTCATGTATCACAAGAAATGGCAAGTGAATTAGGAATTACAATGGAAGACACAAAAACTGCACTGTTTAAAAATGTGTTTACTGGTAATGAAGTTTACGCAAACACAAAGCCTTTTGCAATGTGTTATGGAGGTCATCAGTTTGGTAATTGGGCAGGTCAATTAGGTGATGGTAGAGCTATCAATTTATTCGAAATTGAGCATCAAAACAAAAATTGGAAAGTACAATTAAAAGGTGCAGGTGAAACTCCTTATTCTAGAACTGCAGATGGTTTGGCTGTTTTGCGTTCATCAATAAGAGAGTATTTATGTAGTGAAGCTATGCATCATTTAGGTATAGCAACAACTCGTGCTTTGAGCTTAAGTTTATCTGGAGATCAGGTTTTGAGAGATGTAATGTATGATGGAAATCCTGCTTATGAAAAAGGAGCAATTATTTCAAGAATTTCACCCTCTTTTTTACGTTTTGGAAATTTCGAAATATTTGCCTCTAGAAATGATATTACAAACCTAAAAATACTTACAGATTATACTATAAAACATCATTTTACGCATTTAGGGAAACCATCAAAAGAAACATACGTTCAATTCTTTAGTGAAGTTGCAAACCGAACTTTAGACATGATTATTGATTGGCAAAGAGTTGGTTTTGTGCATGGAGTTATGAATACAGATAACATGTCTATCTTAGGTTTAACCATAGATTATGGCCCTTATGGATGGCTAGAAGGTTTCGATTTTGGTTGGACACCAAACACCACAGATAGACGAAATAAAAGGTACAGATATGGAAACCAACCAAATATTGGGTTATGGAATTTATATCAACTTGCAAACGCCTTATATCCTTTAATTGAAGATGCAGGCCCATTAGAAGCCATTTTAAATCAATATAAAGTTGATTTTGAAAAAAAATCTTTACTGATGATGAAAAGTAAATTAGGCTTATTTGTTTCTGATGAAGATGACACGAATTTGATTCAAGAACTAGAAGATACTTTGCAATTAGTAGAAACAGATATGACTATTTTCTTTCGAAATTTAAGTAATTTTTCAAATTATAAAAAAGGTTTTAAACTTATTGAAAATGCTTTTTATGATTTAGAAAATATTTCTGATGATGTACACAATAGATGGAATACTTGGTTCAAAAAATATGGAGAAAGGTTAGCCATAGAAAGAGTTTCTATTGATGAACGTAAAGCAAAAATGGATGCTACGAACCCTAAATACGTTTTAAGAAATTATATGGCTCAATTGGCTATTGATGATGCAAATAATGGCGATTATACCTTAATAGATGAATTGTTTCAATTATTAAGAAATCCATTTGGAGAACAGCCAGAAAACGAAAAATGGTTTGCAAAAAGACCTGAATGGGCTAGAGATAAAGTAGGTTGTTCTATGTTATCTTGTAGTTCTTAACTAAAATAAATATTTATGAAAGCAATTTGGAATAATGAAATTATAGCAGAAAGTAATGATACTGTAGTTGTAGAAAACAATCATTATTTTCCAGAAGATAGTATCAAAAAAGACTTTTTTATACCAAGTACAACAAGAACAACTTGCCCATGGAAAGGCGAAGCTTCTTATTATACATTAATGGTAAATGGTAAAGAAAATAAAGATGCTGCTTGGTTTTATGGTCGTCCTTTTGAAGCTGCCAACAATATTAAAAATAGAGTTGCTTTCTGGAAAGGTGTAAAAGTTACTGACTAATAAATATGCAAATTGATAAAGTAGCTTTTGGTGGTGGTTGTCATTGGTGTACAGAAGCTGTTTTTCAATCGTTAAAAGGAGTTGAAAAAGTAGAACAAGGTTGGGTATCTTCAAGTAATGAAAACAACACTTATTCAGAAGCAGTTATTGTACATTTCTACGCTGAATTAATATCACTAAAGCATTTAATTCAAGTGCATTTAGCGACGCATAAAAGTACGAGTAATCATTCTATGAGAAAAAAGTACAGATCTGCTATCTATATTTTTTCTGATGAACAAAAAATAGCGAGTAATGCTATTTTAGATGAAATTCAAAAACAAACAACAGCCAAAATAATAACACAAGTTTTACCTTTTTCTAAATTTAAACCATCTGATAGTCAGTTTCAAAACTATTACAAAAAGAACCCTCAAAAACCTTTTTGTAAAAAATACATTCTTCCAAAATTAGAGCTTATCTCTAATCAGTTTTCTGATAAAATTCTCGTAAAAAAGTAGAAATTATTTTCTTTGAATTATTTACAGTAACTTTAGATACAATAAACGAGTATTAACAGTTTATTATCTAAAAAGATCAGCCATACATGAAAAAAAGAAACAGTCTTTATGTAATTCCGCTTTTATTGTTGGGTGGAATTCTATGGGCAACCAACTATAATAAGTTAGAAAAAGAATACTCACCAATTAAAAATGCAGTTTTAACTTCTACTGAAAACGCAGATAATTTTACAAAAATGATGGATGTTTTAACACATCCAAGGTGTATGAATTGTCATCCAAGTGATAATGTTCCCAAACAAGGCATAGACAGTCATCCACATTATTTTGATATGAGAGGAGGTAAAGATGATCATGGGTTTGAAGCTACAAAATGTGCAACCTGTCATCAAAAAGAAAACAATAATTATTCAGGTGTACCAGGTGCTCCTCATTGGGGTTTAGCTCCACAATCTATGGCTTGGAAAGGCTTATCTAGAAAAGAAATTGCAGAAGTTATTTTAGACAAAAGCAAAAATGGTGGTAAAGATTTAAAAGGAGTAGAAAAACATTTAACAGAAGACGATTTGGTTTTATGGGCTTGGAATCCTGGTGTAAATGCTGCAGGAATTAAAAGAGAAAAACCACCAATTTCTGAAGAAGAATTTAAAAGAGTTGTTAAAGAGTGGATTGCAAATGGCGCAATTATTCCTGAAAATTAATTACAAAAAATAAGCGATGAATATATCCTTTACAATAAATGATAAAAAGGTTTCTGTAGAAGTTTCTGATGAAAATACACCTCTTTTATGGGTAGTTAGAGATGTGTTAAACTTAAAAGGAACCAAATTTGGTTGTGGTAAAGCAGCTTGTGGTGCTTGTACTTTGCATGTAGATGATATTGCTGTACGTTCTTGTTCTTATGCTGTAAAATTTGCTGAAGGTAAAAATGTTACTACTATAGAAGGTTTAGGTGATGCAGAAAATCCACATCCAGTTCAACAGGCTTGGGTAGAAGAAGTAGTTCCTCAATGTGGTTATTGTCAACCAGGTTTTATGATGGCAACTGCTGCATTATTAAATGAAAATAGTAATCCTACAGATGAAGATATTGATAATAATATTATAAATATCTGTAGATGTGCTACCTATTATAGAATGAGAAAAGCTATTCATAGAGCTGCAGAATTAACTAGAGAAACCAAACTATAAGCCATGAGTAAAAAATTATCACGTAGAAAATTTTTAGTTAGAGGTGGTTTAGGTACACTTGGTGTTTTAGCTGTTGGTACTTACTTATTTCGAAACCCTATTAGAAGAGAAATTATTGGTTTTGCAGAATCATTTGTAGCTCCTTATTCTGGTTCAGGCACAGAAGCCAATTTATGGTTTGAAATTACTAAAGACAACACTATTGTATTACATTCTCCAAAGGTTGAAATGGGCCAAGGAACCTTTACAGGCTTTGCACAAATTGCGGCTGATGAATTAGATGTAGCTATAGATCAAATTCAAGTTATTGCTGCATCTTCAGCAAGCGGAATTATAGATAGTTTAGGAACAGGTGGTAGTTTATCTATTGCCTCTTTATGGACTACACTTCGTGAATTGGCTGCAACAACTCGTGAAATGGTAAAACTAGAAGCTTCTAAAAAATGGAATGTTTCTGTAGATAAATTAACAACTAAAAACGGAATAGTTTTTAATGGTGATGAGCAACTATCTTATGCAGAAATTGCTAAAGATGTTACTGACTGGGAAATACCAGATACTCCAAAGCTAAAACCTGTAAAATCGTATAAGTTAGTAGGTAAACCAATACCTAGAATAGATTTAAAAGCCAAGGTTTATGGAGAACCTGTTTTTGGTATGGATGCAGAAATGGATAACATGCTACATGCTGTGATTCTTAGACCAGAATACATTGGTGCTACTTTTAAAAGTGCCAACTTTAGCAAAGCAGAGCAAATGCCTGGAGTTGTAAAAGTTGTACAAATTGATGATTGGCTAGGTATTGTTGCAAAAACATATCCTGAAGCTTTGGCTGCAAAATTTGAAGTTGATGTAGAATGGAATGTCCCTAAAAAATGGACAGAAGAAGATATTAGAACCTTAATTTCTGTTGGCAGTGGAGATGAAATGATTGTTCAAAAAGAAGGTGATGTTCTAGAAACTGACGCAAAAGATACTTTAGAATTAGAATTTAAAAGTCCTATTGGTGCTCATGCACAACTAGAACCAAATGGAGCTGTTGCTTCTTATAAAGATGGAAAAGTAACCGTAATTTTATCTACTCAAGTTATAGGTATTACTCAAAATCAATTGTCTAAAGCACTAGATATTGATAAAAACAATATTAATATTATACCTACTTATTTAGGAGGTGGTTTTGGTCGAAGATTAAACACAAATCATGCAATTCAAGCAGTAAAATTATCAAAAGCAGTTGGGCAACCTGTAAAATATTTTTTTACAAGAAAAGAAGAATTTCAAAATGATATGTTTAGACCTCCAACACATCATATTATGAAAGGTAGGTTGAATGATAAAGGTCTAATAGAAAATTTAGAACATCATTTTGCTAGTGGTAATGTTGCCATAGATTCTTTGCTTTTACCAGATATTGCCAATAAAGTTTTGGGTGCCGATTTTGGTGCAATTCGTGGAGGAAGAATTCATTATAGTGACATAAAAAATGTAAGATCTATTCAATGGCATAAGACATTGCCTTTTGCTACAAGTTGGTGGAGAAGCTTAGGGCTATTAGCCAATACTTTTGCCATAGAAAGTTTTGTAGATGAACTAGCCTTGCAGGGCAATAAAAACCCAATTGAACTACGTTTAGCGCAAATAAAAGACAATGAAGAAGGTATTCGTTTAAAAAACGTAATTATAAAAGCACAAGAAGCATCTAATTATTCTAATGCTATTTCTAATGGAAGAGCAATGGGTTTTGCCTGTTCTACAGATACAGGAACACCTTGTGCACAGGTGGTTGAAGTATCAATAGTAGAAAAAGAAATTAAAGTTCATAAAGTAACTTGTGTTATGGATTGTGGAATTGCTGTAAATCCAGATCAAGTAAGAGCACAATGTGAAGGTGCAATGATTATGGCAATGAGTGCAGCCATGCACGAAAAAATGTATATTGAAGATGGGCAATTACAACCAACCATCTTTGGTCCTTATGAAATGGCAATGATTAAACATGCTCCTAAAGAAATTAACGTGCATTTAATACAAGGTATAGATAAACCAGGACCTGTAGGAGAACCACCTTTAGGGCCTATTGCAGCAGCAATTGGGAATGCAGTTAGAAGATTAACAGGAGAAAGATTAACAGAAATGCCACTAAAACTCTCTTAACATTGATTCACGAACTTAAAGAAATAATACATCAAGTAGCCATCAATCAGAAAAAAGGATTGAAAAATGTGTTGGCGTCTGTTGTTCATTTAGAAGGTTCATCTTACAGAAAACCTGGTGTAAGAATGTTAATTTCTGAAGATTTAACTTCTGTAGGCGCAGTTTCTGGAGGATGTGTAGAGAAAGAAATTATACAAAGAGCAAAAACTGTATTTAGAGATAACAAGCCAAAGATTATTACTTACGATGGTAGATACAGATTAGGTTGTGAGGGCATTTTATATATTTTGATAGAACCAATAACTATCACAGAAGAGTTTTTAAACGCCTTTTCAACAGCCTATTCTAAAAGAGAATCGCTAAAAATTGAAAGTAATTTTAAATTAGAAGACGAATGTTTTGGTGATTTTGGATCGATGATAACTTTCGAAAATCAAAAACAGTTTTCATTTATAGAATCTTTTATACCTGAAGAAAACACACAGCTTTTCTCTCAAATTTTACAACCTGCTTTTAAATTGATAATTATTGGTGGAGAGCATGATGCTGTTCAGTTATGTAAAATTGCTGCGAATCTTGGTTGGGAAATAGAAGTGATAACATCTGCAAAAGACAGTAAACAATTGTCTGATTTTCCTGGAGCAAGCAAGGTTTTGGGTGAAAGTCCAGAAACTTTCGAATTTAAGGATATTAAAGAAAATTGTGCCATTGTTTTAATGAATCATAGTTACGTACAAGACTTAAAATATTTAGTTAAATTATCTGAAGAAAACTGTTCTAATTATATAGGTATTTTGGGTGCTCCAAAAAGAAGAGAGCGTTTATTTAATGAACTTTTTGAGTTTGCTCCTGAAACTACAGAAGCATTTTTAGAAACCATTTATACACCTGCAGGTTTACATATTGGTGCAAAAACACCTCAAGAAATTGCTATTTCTATTATTGCTGAAATTTTAGCAGTTACCAGAAATAAAGAACCCTTTTCACTAAGAAATATTACAGGTAAAATTCACAGTAATTAAATTTATGAGTATTGCTATTTTAGTATTGGCTGCTGGTAAATCCACTCGTATGCAAAGCATTAAACAACTTGAAAAAGTTGGCAACAAAACACTTTTAAATATAACTTTAGAGAAAGCAAATCAACTACAAAAAAGCAACATCTATTGTGTTTTAGGTGCAAACGCAAGTCTTATTAAAAAATCGATTGTATTCCATAATATTCAAACTATTTCTAATGATAAGTATACTAAGGGACTAAGTACAAGCATTATTGCAGGTCTTAAATACTTTGAAGAACATGACTTAAATTTTGATGCTGTTTTTATTCTTTTGGCAGATCAACCAGCTATTGATGAAGAATACCTATCATCAATGAAAAATCTACATTTGAATAACCCTTCTAAAATAATTGCAACCCAATATAAAGCGCACTTTGGTGTACCTGTAATTATACCTAAAACCTATTTTAAATCGCTTTTAACTATTAATGGTGATAAAGGTGCTAAAAGTTTTATTAACGAACATAAAACTGAAGTTTTATCATCAAATTTGCAAACCAACAACATAGATATTGACACTCAAGAAGAATTAAAACTTTATAGAAAGTCAATTTTAAAATAGTTAATTTTACCAATATGAAATTAGTAAAATATAGTGCCTTACTTAGTATTATAATTTTTATTGCTGCTTGCGCTTCGATAGATATGCAAGTTACAGAAGGCCAGGTATTTAGTCCAAAGAAAAACAGCAAGGTTCTGCACTCTTTTTACTTAATTGGAGATGCAGGAAATTCAGAACTTTACAAGCGAGACTCTGCACTTTCTTACTTAAGTCAAGAAATACTAAATGCCAAAGAAAACTCAACATTAATTTTTTTAGGAGACAATGTATATCCAAAAGGTATACCAGAAGAAGGTAGCAAAGGTTATGAATTAGCTAAACATCGTTTAAACGTACAGACAGATATTGGTAAAAATTTTCCAGGAAAAACCTTATTCATTCCAGGAAATCACGATTGGTATAGTGGTTTAAAAGGTTTACGAAGACAAGAAAAATTGATTGATGATGCTTTGGGTAAAAATACTTTTCAGCCAGAGAAAGGCTGTCCTTTAGAGAAAATTGAGGTAAATGACGAAATTAATATTATTGCAGTAGACACCCATTGGTATGTTACAAACTGGGATAAACACCCAGGTATAAATGATGATTG
This sequence comes from Polaribacter dokdonensis, assembly GCF_024362345.1. Classification (GTDB taxonomy): domain Bacteria; phylum Bacteroidota; class Bacteroidia; order Flavobacteriales; family Flavobacteriaceae; genus Polaribacter; species Polaribacter dokdonensis. Next base: position 1,799,237 of record NZ_CP101505.1, read on the forward strand.
TGAAATAAAAACCCGAGAAAAGTTTTTTGAAGAATTAGAGGGTTTAATTAAAAAATCTCAAGGCAAAACAACATTATTAGCTTTGCATCATCCTATGTTTACTAATGGTCCTCATGGAGGTTACTATTCTTTTAAAAGCCATATGCAACCTGCTCCAATTTTAGGTACTGCAAAAAACATACTTCGTAAAACAACTGGTTTAACCAATACAGACCAGCAAAATGACAAATACAATACGCTTAGAAAACGAATTATAAGTTTAGCGCAACAAAATGAAAAAATCATTTTCGTTTCTGGTCATGAACATAGTATACAATACATTGTACAAGACAATATTCCACAAATTGTAAGTGGTTCTGGCTCTAAATTAACTGCTACAAAAAATGTAAATGGAGGTAAATTTTCTTACGGAACTCAAGGTTTTGCAAGATTAGATGTTTATGAAGATGGGGCATCTACAGTGCATTTTTACACAGCCAAAGAACGTAGAATAGTTTATGAGGCTAATGTGTTTGAAAAAGATAGTATTATGGAATACAAAGATTTTCCTGATGCTAATTTAACCGAAAAAGAAGCTTCTGTTTATACAGGAAAAGAAGTTAAAAAGAGTAATGTTTACAATTTGCTTTGGGGAAAAAGGTATCGTAAGTATTTTGGAGAAAAAATAGTTGCACCAACTGTGAAAATAGATACTTTATATGGGGGTTTAACTCCTATAAGAAGAGGTGGAGGTCATCAGTCTAAATCCTTACGACTAGAAGATAAAAAGGGTAGAGAATATGTAATGAGAGCTTTGCGTAAAAATGCAGTTCAATACTTACAAGCAGTTGCTTTTAAAGATCAGTATGTAGAAGGCCAATTTGATAAAACCTACACAGAAAGCTTGCTTTTAGATGTTTTTACAGGCTCACATCCTTACGCACCTTTTACCATTGGTGAATTGGCTGATGCTATTGATGTATATCACTCAAATCCTATTTTATATTATGTACCAAAACAGAAAGGTTTAGGAGAGTTTAATGCAGATTATGGAGATGAACTTTACATGATAGAAGAACGAACTGCAGATGGTCATGGAGATAAAAAAAGCTTTGGTTATGCAGATGAAATTATTAGTACAGATGATCTTCGAAAAAACTTAAAAAAGGATGAGAAATACGTTCTAGATGAAGAAGCCTACATAAGAGCACGTTTGTTTGATATGCTAATTGGAGATTGGGACAGACATCAAGATCAATGGAGATGGGCTGAGTTCGAAGAGGATGATAAAATTGTTTACAGACCAGTTCCTAGAGATAGAGATCAAGCATTTTCTGTGTTTAGTGATGGTATTTTATTAAACATTTTTACACGTTTAATTCCAGATCTACGTGGAATGCGTTCGTATCAAGAAGATATAGAAAAACCAAGATGGTTTAATTTATCTGGTTACCCAATAGATATGACCTTAATACATAAGTCAGATAAAAAAGTTTGGGATGCACAAGTGGCTATTATTCAATCTCAAATTACAGATGAAGTTATAGAAAGCGCATTTTCGAAATTTCCTAAAGAAGTAAATGATAAAACAATAGAAGATATCAAGCAGAAATTAATTGGTAGAAGAAAGAATCTGCAAGATATTTCTAATACCTACTTTAAATATTTAAATAAATTTCAAGTTATAAAAGGTACCAATAAAGATGATTATTTCGAAATTGAAAGATTTGTAAATGGTGATACAAAAATTACAGCCTACAGAATTAAAGATGGTAAAAAAGCAGATATTATTCATCAAAGAAGGTATAAATTTGGGACCACTAATGAAATTTGGATCTATGGTTTAGATGATGATGATGTATTTACAGTAAATGGTGCCAATGGTAATAAAGTAATTCGTTTGAAAATTATTGGTGGTTTAAATAACGACACTTACGAAATCAACAAGAAAGAAAAGGTAAAAGTGTACGACCAAAAATCGAAAAAGAATACGTTTGTAACTGGTAATATTCATAAGAAAATTACAGATGATTATGATACAAATACCTACGATTATAAAAAACTAAAAAGTCAGAAAAACTCAATTTCACCAGCAATTGGTTACAATCCAGATGATGGTGTAAAACTAGGTGTAAAAAACACATTCTTGGTAAATTCATTCGAAAGAAATCCATTTACTAGAAGATATACAATTTCTGCCTTTTACTATTTTGCTACACAAGGATTTGAACTGAATTATAACAGTGAATATGCCAATATTTTAGAAAAATGGAACTTAGGTTTCGAAGCACAATATACAGGCCCTAATTATGCATTAAACTTTTTTGGTTTTGGTAACAATTCAGAGAATTTAGAGGCAGATGATCTGGAAGACAGAGATTTTAACAGAGTTAAAATATCACAAATTAAGGCAGGTTCTTTTGTAAAATGGATTGGTGATTTGGGTGATGAACTTAAAATAGGGGCAAAATTTCAAAGTTATAATGTAGATAGAACAGAGGGTAGATATTTAGAAACACAATATGCTGCAGATAATCGTATTTTTAATAGAGAGAATTTTATCAATTTAGAAACAAGCTATAGTTACAAACATGCAGATAACCCTGCTTTCCCAACTCTAGCTATGGACTTCTTTGTAAAGTTAGGTTACACAGGAAATTTAAGTGGTAATAATAACTTTTCTTACGCAAGTTCAGCTTTAGGAATTACCCACAAACTAATTCCTAGTGGAAAATTAGTGTTCGCTTCTAAAGTGCATGGAGAATTTATATTTGGAGACGATTTTGAGTTTTATCAAGCCGCAAATATTGGTGGTAATAATGGATTAAGAAGTTATAGAAACCAACGTTTTACTGGTAAGAATGCCTTTTATCATTCTTCTGATGTTAGATGGAATTTAAGAAATGTAAAAACCAACTTAGTACCAATGAACATTGGCCTTTTTGCTGGTTTTGATTATGGTAAAGTTTGGGGAGCTCCAGACATATTTACAACTAATCCTCAGTTTTATTCAAGTAAACCAAACACATCATTTGGGGGTGGTTTCTTCTTTAACGCTGCAGATATATTTGCAGGAAATATATCTGCATTTACTGGTGCAGATGGTTTAAGAATTATGTTTAATGTAGGTTTTGATTTATAGATAAGATGAGTGTAAACGCATTACTTTTTGGAAGTTTCTTCGGATTTTTAGCTATTATTTTGGGTGCATTTGGAGCACATTTATTAAAGAAAAAACTCTCTCAAGACCAATTACAAAGTTTTGAAACAGGAGTCAAATACCAAATGTATCATGCAATTGTTTTGCTTCTTTTAGGTTTTAATTTAAATGACACACTGTCTATTGACAATTATATTGTGAATGCTTTTATTGTTGGAATAGTACTTTTTTCTTTCTCTATTTATGGTTTAGTACTATCTACATATAAAGAGAGAAAACTAAAGTTTTTAGGACCAATAACTCCTTTAGGTGGTTTGTTTTTAGCTGCAGGTTGGTTGTTATTATTTTATAAATTTATTCTATTTCTTTAAGATATATTCATAAATATTACCTCCTTCTCCACCTGTTCTTTCATCAGTTATTAAGAGTGTATTGTTGTCTTTAAAACAAATACCTTCTTTTTGAGATTGATGTTCTAATGGAATTTTTTGTACTGTTCCACTCAAAAAATTATCTCCAAGAAAATTGGTAAAGATTAAGATATTTTTTTGCGATAATAGCACTACTTTTTTTCCATCTGCAGAAATATCTGCAGAGGTAATCCAAGAAGAAACCTTGTTTCCATTATCATATTCACCAATTAGTTTTGCTGTATGTTTACCTTTTACAGCAGGCACTTTGTACAAAGATGTTTTACCATACTTCTTCTTTACTCTACTTTTTGTAAAAATGTAAAAGTGATTGTTGAACCAAAAAAAAGACTCTGCATCAAAAAATCGATCTTTCTTTTTAGGTGGAAATTTCTTTTGGTCTTCATACTCAAACTCAATTTCTTCTATTTTAGCATCCTCTTTATCTAAATCTTCCTTTTTAATTTTAAGAATTTTAAGCTTTTTACGTTTGCTATAATTATTACCAAAATCACCTATGTAAAGATTACCAAATTCATCAGATGTTAAATCTTCCCAATCTTTATTTTTGGCATCAATATCTAACTCATGTTGTACTTTTCCTGTTGATGAAATTCTGTAAACATTAGAAGAATTTCCACCATCTTCTAAAATCCAAATGGCCTTTGTGCTTTGAATATATTCATTACCAGAAACCTCTTTTAAAGAATTAGGTAAGTCTCCTAACATTTTTAATTGACCAAAATTTTGACAACTAAAAAATACAAGTAAGCAATTAAATATAAATACTTTTTTCATAGGATTGTAATTGAAATAAAACTGAAAATGAAGTTTAGTTTTTAAAAGTTTGAGATTTACCAACCACCAGAAGCTCCTCCTCCACCAAAAGAACCACCTCCAAAGCCACCACCAAAACCACCTCCACCAAAAGAGCCTCCTCCTGATGAACGTCCTCCAAAACCACCACCAAAGCTTCCTCCACCTCTACCTGCGTTGCTTAAAATAATAGTTTCGAAAATTGTGTCTGCTAAAGAACCACGTCTAAAACGTCTTCCTCCTCCTTTATTATTTTTATTTCCTCTAGAAATAATAATGAAGAATACAATAATAATTAAGACAAAAAATATAATTCCAGGGTCAAAACCTTTATCGTCTTGTATTCTAGTACCTTTAAATTCGCCTTGTAATGTTCTAAAAATGTAGTCTGATCCTTTATCTAAACCATCATAAAAATCTCCCTTTTTAAACTCTGGAATAATAACTCTTTCTATGATTCTTTTCGATTGAAAATCGGTTAGTAAATACTCAACGCCTTTACCAACTTGAATAGCAATTTTACGATCGTTCTTTGCTAATAAAATTAAAACGCCATTGTCTTTATCTGCATCTCCTATACCCCAATCTTCGCCCCAATTTGCGGCCAAATAATTAATATTTTCACCTTCTGTAGAGTTAATAATTGCTACAACAATTTGGGTTGATGTGGTATCTGAATAACGAACTAATTTGTTTTCTAAATTAGACTTTTGACCTTTAGATAATAAGTTTACATAATCGTAAACACTTGTTTGAAATTTTGGTTTTTCTGGAATTTGAAATCCTTGAGAAAAGACATTAATAGAAAATACTAGCGCAACAAATAACAACCACTTTTTACCTAAAATTGTTGAATGAAAACTACCTCTTAAAAACTGCTTCGTGATTATCATCCTTTAGAAATCTCATTAGAAAGTTCGTTCTCATCATCAATTTGCCAAGGAAAATGGTGTTTCAACTCTTCACCAGCTTTTAAAATACCCTCTACCAAACCTTGTTTAAAATTACTGTTTTTAAAGTGGTTTTGCATTATGTCTTTTGTTGAATTCCAAAAATCATTGGGTACAACATTGTTTATACCTTTATCACCATAAATTACAAACTTTTTGTCTTTTACAGCAACATAAATTAAGACAGCATTTTCGTCTTTAGTGTTATTCATTTTTAACATATGAAACACTTCTAAAGTTCTATCAAAATGATCTTTAGTTGATGTAGCTTCCATATGAACACGAATTTCACCTGAAGTATTTGATTCTGCAGTTCTAATTGCTGCAATAATTTCTTGCTCTTCTTCTTTGGTTAAAAATGCTTCTACTTTAGACATTTATGCTGCTTTCTTGTTAAAATCGAAATTTACGTCTGGTGCATTTTCTGAACCTGGATTTGCTTTATATCTATCCATTTCTTCAAAATTAAACATACCTGCTAAAACTGAGTTTGGGAATATTTTAATGTGCTTGTTGTACTTATTTACACCTTCGTTAAAACGATCTCTAGCTACATTTATTCTATTTTCTGTTCCTTCTAACTGACTTTGTAATTCTAAGAAATTTGCATTTGCTTTTAAGTCTGGATAACGTTCTACACTTACTAAAAGTTTAGATAAAGCACCACTTAAACCAGCTTGCGCTTGTTGAAACTGGGCCATATTTTCTGCAGTTAAACTACCTGCATCAATGGTTGTAGAGGTTGCCTTTGCTCTTGCATTAATAACTTCTGTTAAGGTACTTTTTTCAAAATCTGCAGCTCCTTGCACAGTTTTTACCAAATTACCAATTAAATCGTTTCTTCTTTGGTAAGCACTTTCTACATTAGACCAAGTAGTTTTTGCATCCTCTTGTAATACAACAGCTTCATTATTAAAGCCTTTTGCCCAACTATAAATAGCGAAAGCTATTACTCCTATTATTATAACTGGAATTAACCATTTTTTCATAATTTCTAATTTTTATTTATTTGATTGATACTTTACTTACACAAACTTACTAAATATAATCGTTAATTTTAAAGTGATGTTCCTCCATCTAAAGTAATGGTTTGCCCAGTAATAAACTTGGTATTATCTGAAGCCAGCCAAACAACTGCATCTGCAATTTCTTCAGCCTTTCCATAACGTTTCATTGGTATTACGCTTTTTAAAATATTATCCATTTCTGGTTTTGCATTAATTAATTGTGTTAATAATGCAGATTCTGTATAACCAGGGCAAACTGCATTAATTCTAATATTTTTTGTTGCATACTCCATAGCTGCAGACTTTGTCATCCCAACAACAGCAAATTTACTTGCACTATAACTTATATTATTGGGTGATGCTTTTAAACCAGCCAATGAAGCAATGTTTACAATATTACCAAAACCCTGCTCCAAAAATTGTTGCAATGCCAACTTCATCCCATAAAAAACTCCTGTTTGATTAACAGCAATCACTGCATTCCAATCTTTAATTAGAGATTCATGTGTTCTTAATAAATGAGGCCCAATACCTGCATTATTTACCAAAACATCTAACTGTCCATATTCAGTAACAGTTTTATGAATTAAGTTTTCTACTTCATCAAAAACAGCAACATTTGCTTTTATAGGTAGTGCTTTTCCATTATTTGTTACAATTTCTTGTACAACTTTTTCAGCACTTTGTAAATTAATGTCAGATACCACTACTGTTGCCCCATGTTTTGCGAAATGAAGTGCTGTTGCTTTACCAATTCCAGAACCTGCTCCTGTAACAATTACTATTTTATTTTTTACCTCCATTAATCTATAGATTTAGTTTTAATTGACTTTAGTGCTAGTTTGCAACATAATTCTGCTGCCTTATTTAAATTTGCAAAACGAGGATCTGTAGTCCATCCTTTAGAGAATCTAAAATAAATTTGTTGTGCTATTACTGCTATTTTGAATAAACCAAAAACGTAATAAAACACCAAGTTATCTGTTGTTCTTCCTGACTTTTCTAAATACATCTGAGCAATTTCACTTCTCTTTGGGTTTCCTTCAAATATAGTAGGTGAAGGGATACCTTGTTTTACAAAATCATGATCTGTGGCTACTGTCCAATAACCTAAAGAGGTTCCTAAATCCATTAAGGGATCTCCTAAAGTAGCCATTTCCCAATCTAAAACTGCGCTCACTTCTTGCCAAGTGTCATCTTTAAAAACGACATTATCGTACTTAAAGTCATTATGAATTAAGCAATGATTGTATTTTTTAGGTTGATTTTCCTGCATCCAATTCATGACTAAATTTGCTTCTGGAAATTCCTCTGTTTTTGCTTTTAGATATTGCTTTCCCCAATTGCTAACTTGTCTTTCTACATATCCATCAGGTTTCCCTAAATCAGACAATCCAATAGAAGTATAATCTACATTATGCAACTCTACTAACGTGTCTAACCAAGAATTTGCAATTTTTTTATAATCATCAATTGAAATACTTCTAGATTTTGCTGCTGCATAGTTTAGAATAACTCCTTCCATTTTTTGCATGATGTAGAAATCACTACCCAAAACAGATGCATCATTAGAAAAACCATGCATTTTAGGAACTTTGGAAAAAGTTTTTGCTAAAGCACTTTGTACTTTAAATTCACGACTCATGTCATGACCTCTTTTGATAGCACCTTTAGGTGGTTTTCTAAGAACAAATTCTTTGTTTTCTATCTTTAATAAATAGGTTAAATTAGAATAGCCCTGTGTAAATTGTTCAACTTGTAAATCGCTCTCTAAAGAGTTAATTAAGTTGATTTCTTTTAGATATTTTTTCAGAGGAATTTCAGGTAATTCCTCTCCTTTTCTAACTTTTTGATTGCTCATTATTGACTTCCGTATTTTTTGATGCAACTTTTCCCTAATTGATACATATGCACCTCATCTGGGCCATCTGCCAAACGTAACATTCTTGCAATTGCAAAATAATGCGCTAAATAAGTATCTGGGCCAACCCCTTTACCTCCTAAAACTTGCATAGCTCTATCAATCACTTTTTGAGCCATATTTGGAGCTACAATCTTTATCATTGCTATAATATCTTTGGCCTCTTTATTACCAACTTTATCCATTTTATCAGCTGCAGATAACGTTAATAATCTTGCTTGTTCTATCTCACATTGAGATTTTGCAATTTCATGACGAATGGAACTATAATCATAGAACTTCTTTCCAAATGTTTCTCTTTCCATAGTTCGTTTAGACATTAATTCTAATGCATATTGAGCCATACCCACCAAACGCATACAATGATGAATTCTTCCTGGCCCCAATCTTCCTTGCGCAATTTCGAAACCTCTACCTTCACCTAAAATTAGATGCTCTTTTGGCACTCTAACATTTTCTAAAATAATTTCTGCATGTCCTTCAGGTGAATCGTAAAAACCTAAAACAGAAAGTGGTCTAACAATTTTTAATCCTGGAGAATTCATGGGAACTAAAACCATACTTTGCTGCTGATGTCTATGAGCGTTTTTATCAGTTTTACCCATCACAATAGCTACTTTACAATGAGGATCCATAGCTCCTGAAGACCACCATTTTCTGCCATTAATGACATATTCATCACCTTCTAAAACAATAGAAGTTTCAATATTTGTAGCATCTGAAGAAGCTACTTGTGGCTCTGTCATTAAAAAAGCAGAACGAATTTCTCCATTCATTAATGGTGTAAGCCACTTCTCTTTTTGAGCTGGACTACCATATTTGGCTAATACTTCCATATTTCCAGTATCTGGAGCAGAACAATTAAATATTTCTGAAATCCAGATTTTTTTACCCATAATTTCTGCTAAAGGTGCATATTCTAAATTGGTTAAACCTGGACTTAAATCTCCATAATCTTTAGGTAAAAACAGATTCCATAAACCAGCATTCTTTGCTTTTTGCTTTAATAGTTCTGTTTTCGGAAAACGTTTCCACATGTTAGTTTTATCACTTTGAAAAGCAATAAATTCTTCTTCTAAAGGAACAATTTCTTGTTTTATGAAAGCCTTTAACTTTTCTTGTAAATCTTTTGATTTTTGGGAGTATTCGAAGTTCATCAGTCTAATAATTTAATTGAGATTTCTCGACTACGCTCGAAATGACAAAATTTGTAATTGTAAATTTTAAATTCGTAATTGATTATCCTGCAATCATATAACCACCATCTGCAGTATAAACGCCTCCAGTCATATAATTTCCAGCATCTGAAGCTAGTAAACAAGCTAACCCAACCATTTCTTTTGGCAATCCCATTCTAGAGGATGGTAAAGCTTTTTCTACCTTGCTAAGTATTTTTTCATTTTGCCACAAAGCAGCACTAAATTTTGTTTTAATTAAACCTGGACATATTGCATTGGCTTTTACTCCGAATTTACCCCATTCTTTCGCTTGGTTTTTTGTGAGCATTAAAATAGCTGCTTTACTTGTGCTGTAAATTCCTAAACCTAAGCCTGGTGTTAAGGCTTCTACAGAAGCTATGTTGATTATACTTCCGTTTTTATTGGCTTGAAAATGTGGTAAAACTAAGTTTGATAAAGACCAAGGTGCTTTTACATTTACATCCATAATTTTATCAAAAATTTCTGGAGAAACCTCTTCAATAGGTCCGTAAACAGGATTAATGGCTGCATTGTTTACCAAAATATCTATTCTGCCAAAAGCTGCAATTGTTTTATCTACTAAATTTTTACGTTGATCTTCTTTTCCTATATGACAAGCAATACCAATGGCTTTTAAACCTTCCTCGTTAAAAGCTGTTGCAACTTCATCACAAGCCTCTTGATTTCTGCTCGAAATTACAACTTGTGCCCCCTGCTCTGCTAAGCCTTTTGCGATAGCCTTACCTATACCTTTACTTGAGCCAGTTATAATAGCTACTTTGCCTGTTAAATTAAATTGTTCTTTACTATGCATTATATGATGTATTCTTTTTCATTTTTAATGGTAACTACTTCATTATTCATTAGTGATTCTGCCAAAGAATTTGTTTTTGGCAACTCGTATTTAAAGTAAAATTTCATAGTATGTATCTTACTTTCATAGAAAGTTTTCGAAAATTTTCTATCTGAATTGCCTAAAGCTTTTTTAGCATCAACAGCCATTTCTAACCATAACCAACTTAAAACAACAATGCTCATATATTCCATAAATAGATTAGCATCTGCCAAATAACGCTCATAATTTCCTTTCAAGGCAAAAGGCATTAAATGACTTAGTATTTTTTGAGAGAGCTCTAATTTATCGCCTAAAATTTTAGCATATGGTTTTAGTTCTTCATCATTATTTGCAGCAATAATTGTTTTTACAATCTCTGCAGATAATAATTCCAACCCTTTTCCATTATGCATTGGTACCTTTCTACCTAATAAATCTTGAGATTGTATACCTGTTGTACCTTCATATAAAGCAGAAATTCTAATATCTCTATAATATTGTTGTAAAGTAAAATCGGCACAAAAACCATAACCACCCAAAACTTGTAAACCATTATCTACAGACTCAGCACCTGCCTCTGATGGATATGTTTTTACAATAGGAATGATCATTTCTAATAATAAATGATATTTTTCTTTTTCCTCTTTTGATGTGGCAGTTGTCAAAATATCTTGATATTTTGACGCTAATAGAACTAAGCTTAAAGAACCTTCCACAATAGATTTTTGTAGCAATAACATACGTCTTACATCTGGATGCTCTATAATCAAACTCTGCTTTTCAGTAGGGTTTTTCTTACCATCTGCAGACAATTTTCTTCCTTGAGGTCTTTCGTTCGCATATTGTAAAGATGTTCTGTAAGCAGCCATTGCAATTGCTGCTGCTCCTCTACCCACTGCAATTCTTGCACCATTCATCATTAAAAACATTTGTGCTAAACCTTTGTGCTCTTCACCTACTAACCAACCTCTACAATCGTCTGAATCTCCAAAACCTAAATGTGTTGTACAGTAACCTTTTTGACCCATTTTCTGAAAATCGGCAACTGTCATTACATCATTATATTCTAAAGTTACATCTTCTTTTAATCTGTTTTTTGGCACGACAAATAATGAGATTCCTTTAGTTCCTTTTGGAGCACCTTCAATTCTTGCCAAAACTAAATGAATTATGTTTTCTGCACCTTTATAATCACCACCAGAAATAAATATTTTTTGGCCTGTTATTTTATAATAACCATCATTAGTTGGTGTTGCTTTGGTAACTACATCAGAAAGAGAACTACCTGCTTGTGGTTCTGTTAAACACATAGTACCACCCCAAACACCAGCTAACATGTTTGGTACATATTTATCTTTTAAAACTTGAGACCCAAATTCTATAATTAATTCTGCTGCGCCTAAGGTTAAGCTAGGATAACCAGGTAAATGATTATTAGCGGCATCCATAATATATACAGCTGCTTGAAATGCAGAAATTGGCATTTGTAAGCCTCCATCTTCATAATCGAAACAAGCAGAAATAATACCCATTTCTCCTGATTGATGCATTACTTTCTGCACCTGTTCGTGCACAATAACAGTTCCATCTTTATGATATGCAGGATTTGCATCCATCTCTTGAAGATATGGATACAATTCTCTATCAGAAAAGTCTTTCACTGAATCTATAAATAGATTTAAAGATTCCATATCATGTTCTTGGAATCTATCTCTTGAAAGTAATTCTTCTAATTTATGAATATCATAAAGTATGTATTTCAATGTTTCTAAATCTACATACTTCTTTGACATAATTTTGAGGTTTTATATATTTATATTGCTAAAAATTAGCAAATACGTAATTTCATTACTCCCAAATATAGGAAAAATTACTATGCATGCATAATATAAAATCGTTTAAGAATTTAAATGATTGAAGAAACTCTAGAAGTTTAAAGTGAGTTTTTAATTTTAAGCAATTCTGCTTTTACAGATTCTAATCTGCTTATAACTTCGTGCTTATTAAAAGTACTTTCAGGGTTTTTTTTGAGTTGTAGTTTAGCACCTTCTAAAGTAAAACCACGTTCTTTAACTAAGTTAAAGATTAGTTTAAAATTATGAATATCATCTTGTGTAAAAAGACGATTTCCTTTTTTATTCTTTTTAGGTTTGATGATATCAAACTCCTTTTCCCAAAATCGAATTAATGATGTATTTACTTGAAAAGCAGTAGCTACTTCACCTATTTTATAATATCTTTTTTCGGGTAAATCTATATACATAAAATTGGCCTAAATTAATCGTAAGATTGACTTTCTTCTGAGGTTTGCTGCAAATTAGCAAACTCTTCTAGCGTTAAATTACCATAATAAAAGTTAATAGGATTTAAAGCTACATCATTTTTATGTACCTCATAATGCAAGTGTGGAGCAACAGACAAACCTGTATTACCAACATAACCAATTAAATCTCCTCTTTTTATTGACTGTCCTCTTTTAACCACCATTTTACTTAAGTGTGCATAAATGGTTTTATAACCATAACCATGGTCTATATAAATAACTTTACCAAAAGTAGAACTTCTTTGTGCTCTATAAATTTCTCCATTTCCAGAAGCATATACAGGTGTTCCCTTTGGAGCTGTAAAGTCCATTCCTTTATGAAATTTGTTTATTTTTAAGATAGGATGCATTCTCATCTTGTAACCAGAAGCTACATAAAAATCACCTTTTTTAACTGGTAATATCGCAGGTATTGAAGCTAACATCACCTCTTTTTCTTTAGCTAACGCCACAATTTCATCTAAAGATTTAGATTGCACTACCATTTGTTTTGATAAAATATCTACCTCTTTTGTTAAGTTCTTAATTAGGTTAGAATTATCAAATCCGTCTAAATTTTTGTACCTGTTTACACCACCAAAACCAGCTTTTCGCTGTTCTTCAGGTATTGGATTGGCCTCAAAATAACTTCTATAAATATTGTTATCTCTTTCTTGAAGCTGAGATAATATAGAAGCACTTTCTTCTAACCTTTTATTAATTAACTCATAGTGAAACTTTAGGTTTTCTAATTCTCTTTGTTGTGCACGTTCTGAAGGTGAAGTTATAATTTGACTAAAACCAATAAAGCCAATAAATGCTATAAGAATAACACCCAAAAAGCTAAATAATATTTTACGATAATAATCGCTCTTCTTTACAGTAATTTTTCTGTAAGAAAGCGTATCCTCATCATAATAATATTTTACTTTTGCCATATTGTGAAATATACTATTTTTGTGTTTGTATTAAAGATTTCTTGGAAACCTTTTCAATACAAGAACTCACAAATTTACGAAATGTTTTACAACTGCTTTTTTAACGCAGTTATTTTAAAAATATATTAACATAATCCAACTTGTTGGAAACTTCTTTTTTATGAAATCTCAAGATATTCGCGCTACTTTTTTAGACTTTTTTCAAAAAAAATCACATATGGTAGTTCCTTCTGCACCAATGGTTACAAAAGACGATCCAACATTGATGTTTGTAAATTCTGGAATGGCGCCTTTTAAGGAATATTTCTTAGGAAATGGAACTCCGAAAAAGAATAGAATTACAGATTCTCAAAAATGTTTGCGTGTTTCTGGTAAACACAATGATTTAGAAGAAGTGGGTTATGATACTTATCATCATACCTTATTTGAGATGTTAGGAAATTGGTCTTTTGGAGATTATTTTAAAAAAGAAGCAATTGCTTGGGCTTGGGAGTTACTTACTGAAGTTTATAAAATTGATAAAGATATTTTATATGTAACCGTTTTTGAAGGTTCTGATGATGCAGATCAACTAAAAATGGATACTGAAGCTTTTGATATTTGGAAGCAATATATTTCTGAAGACCGTATTTTAAAAGGAAATAAAAAGGATAACTTTTGGGAAATGGGTGAGCAGGGACCTTGTGGACCTTGTTCTGAAATTCATGTTGACATACGTTCTGCAGAAGAAAAAGCAAAAGTTGATGGGCGAACTTTAATTAATGAAGATCATCCTCATGTTGTAGAAATCTGGAACCTGGTTTTTATGCAGTATAATAGAAAAGCCAATGGTACTTTAGAAGAACTACCAAACAAACATATAGATACTGGAATGGGTTTTGAACGTTTATGTATGGTTCTACAAAACGTGCAATCTAATTATGATACTGATGTTTTTACACCAATAATTAGAGAAATTGGTACGATTACCAATACCACATATGGTAAAAATGAAAAACAAGATATTGCAACTCGCGTTATTTCAGATCACGTAAGAGCTGTAGCATTTTCTATTGCTGATGGTCAATTACCAAGTAACACTGGAGCAGGTTATGTTATTCGAAGAATTTTAAGAAGAGCTGTTAGATATGGTTTTACTTTTTTAGATAAAAAAGAACCTTTTATTTATAGATTGGTGGCAATTTTATCTGATAAAATGGGTAAAGCGTTTCCTGAATTAAAAAGTCAGAAACAACTTATAGAAAATGTTATTAAGGAAGAAGAGACTTCATTTTTAAGAACACTAGATCAAGGTTTAGTGTTGTTAGATGGCATTATTTCATCAGCAAAAAACAAAGAAATTTCTGGAGATAAAGTATTTGAATTGTATGACACCTTTGGGTTTCCTATAGATTTAACTGCATTAATTTTATCAGAAAAGGGATACACTTTAGACGAAAAAGGTTTTGAAGAAGAACTACAAAAACAGAAAAATAGATCTAGGGCAGCTAGTGAAATGTCTACTGATGATTGGACTGTTTTAGTTGATGACACAGAAGAAGAATTTATTGGCTATGACTTTTTAGAAGCCAATGTTAAACTAACAAGATATAGAAAAGTAACCTCTAAAAAAGATGGTGAAATGTATCAGTTGGTATTTAACTTAACACCTTTTTATCCTGAAGGTGGAGGTCAAGTTGGTGATAAAGGATATTTAGAAGATGCAAATGGAGATGTAGTTTACATTTTAGACACCAAGAAAGAAAACAATGTAATAATTCATTTTGCTAAAAATCTTCCTCAGAATTTAGAGGCAAGTTTTAAAGCAGTTGTAGATGAGAAACAACGTTACAGAACAGAATGTAACCACACAGCTACTCACTTATTACATCAAGCCTTAAGAGAGGTTTTAGGTACGCATGTAGAACAAAAAGGTTCTGCAGTGCATTCTAAATATTTACGTTTTGATTTTTCTCATTTTTCTAAATTAACTACAGAAGAATTACAAGATGTAGAAAACTTTGTAAATGCTCGTATTTCTGGAAAATTACCTTTAGAAGAAAGTAGAAATATAACTATGGAAAAAGCAATTGCAGATGGTGCAATGGCTTTGTTTGGAGAGAAATATGGAGATACTGTTAGAGCTATTAAATTTGGTAAATCCATAGAGCTTTGTGGTGGAACCCATGTAAAAAATACAGGCGATATTTGGCATTTTAAAATAAAATCTGAAGGAGCTGTTGCTGCTGGTATTCGTAGAATTGAAGCAATTACAAATGATGCTGTAAAAGATTTCTATTTTGATAATAATAGAACTTTATTTGAAATAAAAGATTTACTAAACAATACTAAAAATCCTGTTAAAGCAGTTCAAAAATTACAAGATGAAAATGCTGATTTACAAAAGCAGGTAGAGCAATTATTAAAAGAGAAAGCTCAAAACCTTTCTGGAGAAATAAAAAATCAATTAGAAGAAATAAATGGTGTTCAATTCTTAGCCACTAAAGTAGATTTAGATGCAAATGGAATTAAAAACTTAGCATTTAGTTTGGGTAAAGAATATCAAAATTTATTTTTACTATTTGCTTCTGCTCCAAATAATGAGAAAGCATTATTGACTTGTTACATTTCTAAAGAATTGGCAAATGAAAGAGGATATAATGCAGGTACTGTTGTTAGAGAATTGGGTAAATTAATTCACGGAGGTGGAGGAGGTCAACCATTTTTTGCAACTGCTGGAGGTAGAAATCCTGGAGGAATACCTAAAGCTTTAGAAAAAGCAAAGGATTATTTAACAGCCTAATTAAACCTTTTTAAAAAGTTAAAGTCTTAAATTAGAAGAGCTTACTCTGTTTCTATTATTTTATTATCTTTAACTTATGGCTTACTTAGATCTTTATTCTGGTCCTTGGACAATTGCTGAGGCTAATCACTTATTAAGAAGAACTTCTTTTGGTTGCTCTCAAGATACTTTGAATGAAGCTTTAAATTTGGGTTTAAGTGGAACTATTTCCAAGTTATTTGAAGTAAACCCAATGCCTGAACCACCTTTAAAGTACGAATTTGATGGTGATGAAAGGGATGAAGTTAATGATCCTGATGCAAATTATGGAGAAACTTGGGTTAATGCTCCTGCTTATCCTACTTTACCTACACAACAAGAAACAAATAAAGCTGTAAGAGCAAGAAACAGATCTTTATATGCTTGGTCTTTTATACAGATGCAAGAATCTGGAATTTCAATTAGAGAAAAACTAACGTTATTTTGGCATAATCATTTTGTATCTGTAAACACTAATCCTCACAGAGAATTCTACTACATCAATACTTTAAGAGAAAATGCCTTAGGCAACTTTAAAGAGCTTACAAAGTTAATTACCATAGACCCAAATATGTTGGTTTATTTAAGTGGTAATCAAAATACAAATGCTGCACCTAATGAAAATTATGCTAGAGAATTATTAGAACTTTTTACCTTAGGTAAAGGAGAAGCAGTTGGTAATGGAGATTATACAAATTATACAGAAGATGATATTGTAGCCATCGCAAAAATTCTTACTGGTTGGAGAGTTAAAAGTTTATTAGATCCAGATACTTTAACACCCATTTTCTCAAATTTCAATCATACAAAAGGTAGTAAAACATTATCTCACAGATTTAATAATGCTGTTATTGAGGAAAATGGAGAAGATGAATATAAAGACTTAATTGATATCATTTTTCAGCAAGAAGAATGCTCTAAATTTATTGTAAGACAATTTTATAAATGGTTTGTAAACTCAGAAATTTCAGATGATATAGAACTAAATGTGATTGCGCCTTTGGCTAACAATCTAAAAGCTAACAACTATGAAATTGCACCAGTTTTAAAAACCTTATTATCATCTAATCATTTTTTTGAAAGCACTTTTTGCATGATAAAGAGTCCTATTGATTTGATGTTATCAGTTACAAAATCATTATTATTTTCTGGACCAACAGCTACAATAAAAGAGCAATATGATTATGCTTTGGTATTATATTCTGCCTGTTATGATTTAAATCAAGATCTTTTTCATCACCCAGATGTTGCAGGTTGGAAAGCCTATTACCAATCACCTTTATTTTATAAAAGTTGGGTAAACAGTTTCTTATTACCTAAAAGATTAGATTATTGCAGAATTATTGTAACAGGAGGAGATTTAGTGATAGATGATATTACTTATACAATTCCACCTTTAATTCCTGTACTAACTATAGCCTCTAAAATAGAAAATGCAACAGATCCTAATGTTTTAATAAAATCTTTATCAAAACTACTCTTTAACTATGAAGTTTCTGATGAGCAAGTAGTTAGCCTAAAAGAATTTCTAATACCAGGTTTACCAGATTTTGAATGGACAGTAGAGTACAGTGAATATTTAGCAGACAACACTAATACAACATTAGTAATCTCTGTAGATAAAAAACTTAGAAGCTTAATTTCTATTATGGTTCAAATGTCAGAATTTCAAATAATGTAAGCCATGAAAAATCAAAAGAAACTAAATAGAAGAGATTTTATTAAGCTGAGTTCTATAGCCTCTGCATCATTACCAATAGCGCTAAGTGGTTTTCCTGTATTTGCAAAAGAAAAACCTAGCAATTATCAGTTTACAGAAAACAATGAAAATGTATTAGTTTTAATACAATTACAAGGTGGAAATGATGGTTTAAATACCATTTTTGATTTAAATGAATATGCGAATCTTCAATCAGTTCGTTCTAATATTATAGTTCCAGAAAATGAGTTAATATCACTAAATGGTTCTACGTTTATTCACCCATCAATGATGGGAATGAAAAATATTTGGGATCAGGAAAAACTAGGTATAATTCAGAATGTTGGTTATCCAGATCAAAATAGATCGCACTTTAGGTCTACAGATATTTGGAACTCAGCCTCAGATGCAAATGAATTTGTAGCTTCTGGTTGGCTAGGTCGTTATTTTGACATGAATCATAGCAGTTTTCCATCTAATTACCCAGATGCTGCTAATCCAGATCCATTTGCAATAACTATTGGTAAAGTTGTCTCAGAAACTTGCCAAGGTGTAAATGCTAACTTTTCATTAGCTATTGAAGATCCAGAAAACCCAGGAACTGCGCTAGTATCTAACACAGGTACAATACCAGGCAATTGTTATGGAGATGCTTTAAACTTTGTGAACGAAACAATAGAGCAAACCAATGCATATGCAGAGGTTATAGAAAACGCTGCAACCTCTGGCGCAAATAAATCTAATAAATATACAGATTCAGAATTATCAGAAAAACTGAAACAAGTAGCCAAATTAATTTCTGGTGGCCTACAAACAAAAGTTTATGTAGTTCAAATTGGAGGTTTTGACAATCATGACAATCAAGTTGTGGAGAGTGATACAAAAACAGGTAAACACGCTAGTCTTTTAGAAGAATTATCTGAAGCTATGGATGCCTTTCAAGATGATTTAGCACTTTTAAATATAGATCAAAAAGTATTAGGAATGACCTATTCAGAATTTGGAAGACGTATACGTTCTAATGCTGGTTTAGGTACAGATCATGGTTCTGCAGCCCCATTATTTTTATTTGGTAATTGTGCTAAAAATCAAATTTTAGGAGATGCCCCTGAGATTGATACACAAGTAGATGATCAAGAAGGAGTGCAAATGCAATACGATTTTAGAAACATCTATAGCACTATTCTTACTGGTTGGCTAGGTGCAACAAAACAAGAATCAGAAACTGTACTTTTTAATAATTTTGAATCGCTACCAATTTTTAAATTAAATTGTAATGCAACTTTAACTTCTGATGATATAAATACAAATGAACCTACATTCAAAATTTATCCAAATCCAACAACAGATTTTATAGTATTAAATTTTACAGGAAGTAATGCTATTACAAAAATAACTTTATACAACTCAATAGGTGCAGTAGTAAAAATGGTTGCAAATACACTATTTGATAGCAGTGAACATTCTATAAAAATTGATGTACAATCATTACCAAAAGGCAATTACTTTATTCACTATCAAACTAAAGGGAGTTCTAAAACTAAAAAATTGTTGAAGTATTAAATTTCGACTAAATTTACTTTTCAAAAAAAGTAGTTTATGAAATTTCAAACTTCAATTCCTTTAAAAAAACAAACAAGAAACCTGATTGATTATGATGCTAATATTCTTTTGTTAGGCTCTTGTTTTTCAGAAAATATAGGAAACAAGTTAAACTACTTTAAATTTCAGCATCTACAGAATCCATTTGGCATTTTATTTCATCCAAAGGCTATTGAGCAATTTATAACTGATGTTATTAATGGTAAAAAATTTACGAAAGAAGATTTAATTTATCAAAATGAAAGATACCATAGTTTTAATGCACATTCATCTTTAAGTGAAGTTGATGAAAACATGATTTTAAATAATTTAAACTCACAGATTTCAACTACTCAAAAGTTTTTAGAAAATACTTCACATCTTATCATTACACTTGGTACAGCTTGGGTATATCGTTTTATAGAGACTGATAAAATTGTAGCCAATTGCCATAAAATTCCGCAAAAAAAGTTTTTGAAAGAACTTTTAAATATTGCTGAAATTGCTGAGAGTTTAGAAGCTATTGTTTCTTTAGCAAAAAGTGTAAACCCAAACATTACAATACTTTTTACAGTTTCTCCTATAAGACATTTAAAAGATGGCTTTGTGCAAAATATGCAAAGTAAAAGTCATTTAATATCGGCAATTCACGAAGTTATAAACATTAGAAAAAACATTCATTATTTTCCTTCTTATGAAATTATGATGGATGAACTTAGAGATTATAGATTTTATGCAGAAGACATGATTCATCCTAATAAAACTGCCATTCAATACATTTGGGAATGTTTCACAGAAGTTTGGTTTGCAGAGAATACAGCATCAACCTTAAAAGAAATAGACATTATTCAAAAAGGAATTGCTCATAAACCATTTAATACCAAAAGCGAAGAACATAAAAAGTTTCTGCATAATTTATACTTAAAAAAAGAACTAATCATTTCTAAATATCCTCATATAAGTTTTTAAAATAAGGCATTTGGCGTATTTTAATTTTAAGTGAGATTTAAGTTTTTTGCATTTCTAAATTCTTTGTGATGTTTAAAAATATCTTTTGTCCTACTCCTCAAAATGCATTTATTTGGCTGAGCTCTATTTACCTACTTTTTCTTTTGTATTTAGGCAAAGCAAATGCCATTACTATTCTTTTTGCCTATTTTTTAGAAACAATACTCATTGGTGTTTTTAACGTCTTAAAAATGGTATGGACTATTTATTGGGGTAAATCTACTAGCAAGCAATTTTCACTTGTACTATTCTTTTTAGTACACTATGGTTTTTTTGTTGCTATACAATCTATATTTGGCTTCGCTCTTTTTGGTTTTACCAAAAACCCAATCATCAATGAGCCTTTTAATTTAATAGAGAATTACAGTACTATTCTACAATTAGAAGATATTCAATATGCATTACCTGCTATTATTTTTATGCACTTGGGTAAATTTATTTCAGATTTTATTGGTCAAAAAAAGTATTTAAAATTTACAGCAAAAGAATTAATGTTTAAACCCTATTTAAGGATTTTCATTCAGCAATTTGTAGTAATAATTTCTTTCTTTTTTATTGTTTTTGATGAAGGTGCAGGTATTATAGCAGCTATTTTGCTCATAAGTTTTAGACTAATCATTGATTTGTTTTTTGAAGCAATTAGAGAAAATAACTCGCTTATAAATGACTTATCTGTAAAATTAGCCAATGAAAAATTATCTGCAGATGAAATTAAGAAACAACTCATTTCTTATACAGAATAAAAATATACGTCAAATGACGTATTGTTTAAAGTACACTATCTCATGACTTTTGTAGCGTAACTTTAAAACACTAAAAATGAAAAATCTATTACTTGTTGTATTTGCTATTTGCATCTCATTTGTAACAAAGGCACAAAATATTGGAGATTTAAAAATCTCATCAAAAAAATATGGTATGAGCACTATGAAAAAAGCACCAAAAAAAATATACATCAATTCATTTAACGTAAATTTTGAAATGTATAAAGAAGCCATAGATTTTAAAGCTGGTGGAAATGGAGGTAGAATTGGAGGGAATACAAGCAATGCTACAGCCAAAGCTGCAGTAGGTTTAGCTGGTGTAGATGCCAATTTAATGTTGCAAAAAACAAATGAACTTTATAAAAATTTTATAGATAGAATTACTAAAGAAGGTTATGAAATTATCACCTTAGAAACTGCAGAAAACACAGGCGTTTTCCAAGGTTGGCAAAAAGCGTCTGGACCTGCAATTGGTGAGAGTCTTTCTGGTATTATAAATGTAATTCCTGAAGGTTACACATCATTCTATAAAAGAAAAACCAATAAAGGAGAAGTAAAAAAAGGATTTCTAGGTGGTATTGGTTTACAATCTAAACTATCTAAAGCATTAAATGATGCTATAATTGCAGACGTAAATTTATATGTAATGTTTTCTGAAGAAGGCAGTGATTGGATGAAAGGTAAAGCTGCAAAGGTAAAAATCAAAACCAACTTAAGATTGATTAACAACCATGCCATATCTATTCCTCAAAAATTTAAAAAGAAGAAATCTACAATGGGTAAATTGTTTGGTTCTGTAAAAATAGCTGGTGCATCAGATACCTATCCTGCAAGTTCTAATATTACTTTTTCACAAGGTAAATCTGGTTTAGGAACAAAATCATCTTTTATTGGTTCTTTAAAAGATGATGTTGAAATTGAAGGAGTCATGAAAAAAGAAAAAATTGTAGCCTATCAAAAACAAGGTTCATTTGTACCAACTTCATTTTCTACATTCTCAAACTATTTAGATGCCAAAGCAGATCGATTTTCTAAAACAACAAAATGGATAACTGTTGACGCAACAAAATTTGCAAACGGATTTTACAATGCCTGTAATACATTTTTAGACAAACAGCTAGATGCTCTGTTTTCTAAATTGAATTAATATGAGACTTTTACAAAAAACACTTTATACAGTAGGTTTTCTTTTGATTTTGGGATGCTCTGAGTATGGTGATAAATTACAATATCAAAAAACAGAAGTATACTACACAAACCTTATAGAAAAAGAGGAAGCAGAAAAGTTGGGCGATTTTTTAGTGTCATCTAAATTTGCAGGTGAAAACGAAAAATCGGTTCAACTTTCTAAAAACGAAGAAAACAATCACTATGAATTTAGAATGGTAACTACTAAAAAAGCTGCAGAAAGTGAAACTTACGAAGCGATTTTTAAAATCTATGCAAAACAATTATCTGATTCCGTTTTTAATTCAAGTCCAGTAGATTTTCATGTTTGTGATAATACCTTTAAAACACTTAAAATAATTCCATTTAATTTATTGTAACCATTATTAGTCTAAAAAAAAGAATAAAAAAATGCATATTATTCCCCCAACTTTAATAAGTTTTATAATTATTCTAGGGCTCTTATTGGTTGCTTTTTCTTATAGAACGTATAAAAAATTAGAACAAGAACAACAACACAGACTCCAAATTTTAGTTGACATTCTTCATAAGGAGAAAAAAATAGAAAAGATTCTAAAAAAGCAATCGAATACTGTTGAAGATTTGGAAAAATCAATAAATTCAAAATTAAACACAATTAGAGTTTATTTAATAAATATTCAATTTTCGTTATCTGAAATCTTACATTAAATTGTTTTTTTTAACTTGGTTACCTGATATACTTCTACTTATGAAAAAAACCTTGCTAATATTTGTGTTTGTTTTTATGGCTAACATAACCAATTTCTTTGCTCAAAAAAGTACTATAGACAGCCTAAAAATTTCTTTATTGCAAGAACAAACGCAAAAGCAAAAAGCAGCTACCTATTTACTTTTAATTGATAATTATTTTAGTACCAATAAAGATTCTGCTGAATATTATATTGAAGAAACACTTCAATTCACAAAGCAAGAATCATCTTTACAAGTAAGCTATGTTAGTGCTCTTTTAAAATATGCTCAACTATTTATTGTAAAGGGTGATTACAAGCAGTCTGAAAATTATTACAACAAAGTTTGGGCAATTTTAAAAGACAATTATGATTACGAATTGTATTCAAAATATTATGGAGATTTTGGAGTGCTTCACTTTTATAAGGGCGATTTTAAAGGTGCATTAACCAATTTTTCTAAGGCACTAGAACTAGCTGAAAAAGAAAATATTGAAGAAGATCAACTTCGATTTTTAAATAATAAAGCGTTAGCTATGTCTTATTTAGGCGAGGCTGAAGCCTCTTTAGATGTTCATAAAAAAGCCATTTTTTTGGCGGAAAAATTAAATGATTCTACTGCTCTTGGAAAATCTTTCAATAACATTGGTTTGATCTATGAAGACATGAAAGAACATGAAAAAGCGCTAGAGTTTTATTTAAATGCCTTAGAAATAAAAAAGAATGGTACAAGCCAAATTGATGTTGCCAACAGTTTGTTTAATGTTGCTGGCATGTATAAAGAAATTGGTGAAAAAGAAAAAGACACCTCCTTATATTCTAAAGCAGAAAATTATTATCAAAAGTCTTTAGACATTGCAAATCAAATAAATTATGGAAAAATAATTCTTTACAATAAAACAGGTATTGCTCAATTAGCAACTGCCAGAAATCAGCCAAGAAAAGCAATTGCAATCTATGAAACTGTAATTCCTTTAGCTCAAAAAGCAAATGATAATCAAACCTTAAGAATAACCTATCTAAATTTAGGTGTCAATTATTTAAAATTAGACATACTTAGTTCTGCTGAAACCTATTTAATTAAAGCCAAACCATTAATCGAAACTGCAAATAACCCATCAGACAAAGCCAGTTTATATGAAAATTTATCAAAATTATATGCAGATAAAAATCAATTTAAAATAGCGTATAAATATTTCGAACAGCAATACAAATTAGAACAAGAATTATCTAAAAACTCATTACAAGATAAAATATCTGACTTTGAAATAAAATATGAAACTGAGAAAAAAGAAAAGGAAATTGCTGAACAAAAAAAGGAATTACTTGCACAAGAACTAGCCATTAAGAATAGAAATTTATACGCGCTACTTTTAGCTTCTGCCTTGCTTATTTTAGCTATAATTTTCTTTGCTATTTACAAGAGAAATCAACTTAGAAGAAAACAATTGCAAAAAGAAATTGAACTTAAGGATGCAATTTCTACTATAAAAACTCAAAACAGATTGCAAGAACAACGTTTGCGCATTTCTAGAGATTTGCATGATAATATTGGCTCTCAACTTACATTTATCATATCAACTATAGACAATTTAAAGTATGTATCTAAAGATGCAAACGAAAAGCTAAAACAAAAACTAACAAGCATCAGCTCTTTTACAGGTGATACTATTCATCAACTAAGAGACACAATTTGGGCAATGAATAAAAGTACAATATCTGTAGAAGATTTACATTCACGCATTTTATCATTTATAGAAAAAGCAAAAGCATCTGTACCAACTATTAATTTTAATATTTCTTATGATATTGATGCAAATAAAAGTTTTCCTTCAATTGTAGGTATGAATGTTTTTAGAGTGATACAAGAGGCCATTAATAATGCTTTAAAATATGCTGAGGCCTCAACAATTGATGTTCAACTTACCAAAAAAGAAAATTATTTTGTGATTACAATTTTAGATAATGGTATAGGTTTTAACCTTAAATCTGTTACACTTGGCAATGGTTTAAGTAATATGGAAAAAAGAATGGGTGAAATTGATGGTACAATTATTATTAATTCTGAACTTGAAAAAGGTACAGAAATCACTTTAAAGATTCCATTAGAAAGCACTTTAGACAGTGTTTAATTTATAAAACAAAACTATTATGAGTTTGAAAATTTGCATTGCAGAAGATAATTACTTTTTAACAAAAGCTATTAAAGAAAAACTGTCTTTTTTTGATGATATTTCTATAAAATATAATGCTAATAATGGTGCTGAGTTAATTGGAAAATTAGAAGAAAACCACAACATAGATGTTGTTTTAATGGACATACAAATGCCAGAAATGGATGGTATTAAAGCAACAGAAATCGTTAAAAATAAATACCCTCAAATAAAAGTAATTATGTTAACTGTAGTAGATGATGATGAGTATATTTTTAACGCAATTAAAGCAGGTGCAAATGGCTATTTATTAAAAGAAATAGATGCAGAAAATCTGTATAAAAGTATTATTGAAGTTACTAAAGGTGGTGCACCAATGACACCAAGTATTGCTTTAAAAACTTTAAATTTATTGAGAAACCCTACAATTGCTAACACCCAAAAAGAAGAAACAGAAACTATTAAATTAACCAAAAGAGAAACTGAAATTTTAATACAATTAAGTAAAGGATTAAATTACAATAGTATTTCAGATAATTTAATAATATCACCTTCTACAGTTCGTAAACACATAGAAAATATCTATAAAAAATTACAAGTTCACAGTAAAATGGAAGCTGTAATGAAAGCGCAAAAAAGAAATTTAATCTAGTCTTCTAAATGTTGAGCCACATTTTGCCAAGGACCACCATTAATAACATCTAAACCATTTTGCTTTAAAAACTGTGTTGCTTGTCCACTTCTACCTCCACTTCTACACACAGTAATAATTGGTTTTTCCCAAGCTTTTATTTGATCTATTTCTGTTGGAATTAAATTTAATACAATATGTTTTGCAGATGGTATATGGCCTTCATCCCATTCCATTTGTGTTCTAACATCTAAAATAATTGCATCTTTTCCTAAATAATCTTTAATTTCATCACTCATATTTTTCCTTTTAAAAATGTCAAATAAACCCACGTTATTTTGTTTAAAGTTGATGCAAATTTAAACCATTTTCAATAAGGCTAGTGTAACTTTTGTTACTTTTTAAAGTTTGTAGTGCTTCTAAAATGGCATTTTTAATATCATAATTGTTATCTAAAGCCAATTCATAAAGTTCTAGTTGTAACAACCAATCCTTAGGAAAATCACTTTTTAATTGATGATAAATTGTGGCAATTTTTTCTTCGGTAACCGTTTTTTCTTCACGCATTTTTCTTACTAATGCATAAAGTTTATATAACTGTTTTTCTGCATCAGAATAAATAATTTTATGGGTTTTAGTCTCAGATACTTTTCCTAAACCATCAAAAGAATCTACATCTGCAGGTCCTGCATAAGCAGAAATTATAGAAGAACCAACAGCCATATCATATAAACCCCAATCTGGTTGAAATAAGATTTCATCTTTATAAGTAACTGTGCATTCATCAAAAGTGATGATAAGTATTTTACCTCTTAAATCTCTAGTTCCTGTAATAGCTCTACCTTTTAAAACAATACCACTCTCGAATTCTAAAGTCATAAATTCACCTTCATAAATTCCATAAGCTTTTAAATCTCTAGGGCTCATATCTTCAATAGGTAAATTAATGCCTTTTAACTTTCCAATTGGACTTCCAAATCCATTTTGATGCACAGCAGTTCCATGCCCAATTAATTCTTTGTCTCTATTAGCTAAAGCTGTTGCTCCTTTTGTTTGAAAGTAAGCAACCTTGTTATTTTTAAACTGAATTACTTTATCAAAAACTCCAGAAATTTGAATTCCTGTGGTTAATTCAATAGTTCCTAAGTTTTGCGAATCTATAAGTTTTTGAACTCCATTTAAGCCACCTTTTCTAAGCGCCATTGTATTTGCAAATTCGTCTAAAACTAAACTTAAATATGCAAAATCTGGAGTAACAAATAATTGTGGTTGTGGTTTTGTAATATCAAAATTCTTGGTTGCTGCTTCTATAGAATATTTTACTTTTTCTACTTTGTCTTGCATGCACCAAGCACTTTCACCTATAGACGATAAAAGCCCTGCTCCATAAATTTTTGGGTTTTCTAATGTCCCAATTAAACCATACTCCACTGTCCACCAATGTAAATTACGAATCATAGCCATTTCAGACAATTCACCCATATTATCTTGTAACCATTCCACTTTTTCTTCTGCTTCTTCAATTTGTTTCTGGTTCGAATTTGGGTTTTCTTTTAAGATAGATAAAAGTCTGATTGCCTCATACATTTCATAGTCTTTGGCAGAAGAAATGGCTTTGCTACCAATTTCTCCAAAACGTCTTAAATACTCTGAATATTCAGGATTAGCGATAATAGGTGCATGACCTGCAGCCTCATGAATTATATCTGGTGCAGGTGTATATTCAATATGATTTATGGTTCTCATATCTGAAGCAATCACCAAAACATTGTAGGCTTGAAACTCCATAAATGCATTTGGTGGTATAAAACCATCTACAGAAACAGCTGCCCAGCCAATTTCTTTTAAGATTCTATTCATACCTTCCATTCTTGGAATGTTTTCTGTAGAAATACCCGTTTTTTCTAAACCAGGAATGTAAGATTTATGTGCAACTTTACTTAAATAATCTACATTCATACGCATCACATATCTCCAAACTGCTTGGTTTTGTGGTGTGTATTCTTCATAAGGTTGCTGTACAACAAATTTGTGTAAATGTTTAGGTAACTTTTTAGTTACATTGTTCATTTCAAAGTGTGAATCCATTACAAAAATCTCTTATAATTTACCTTGTAAAATTACGATTTTTACAATGAATGATGAATTTATTTGATGTTAAAAATTAATATGAAAAAGATTATTCTGTTTAATTACGATATCAATAATTGTAACAAAACCATTAAAATCCCTACTTATCTATATAAAGAGATATAATTATGGGTTTTGGAGGTTCTGCAGCAGCAATGATTACTAGTTTAAAAAACAACAAGAGAAATCGTGTGTCTACTTTTGAAAAACTAAAAAATCACAAAAAAGGGAATTCCATTAAAGTTTCTTTCCGTAAAAAAGCCAGTAAAAACCAGCTTAAAAAAATTAGAGAAAAACTTCAAGCAGAAAACAAACAAAAACGAAGACGAAATATCATATTTCTTACAGTTGGAATCTTAATTATTATTTACGCTATCGGTTTCGTAAAATTTTAAAATACTCTCTAAAATCTTTCTTATTTTTACGTTATAAATCAACAACATGAACAAGAAAGTAATCTTAATGATACTAGATGGTTGGGGTATAACACAAGACCCAAAAGTTTCTGCCATTTACAATGCAAACACACCTTATATTAATGCACTTTATGACAAATATCCTCATGCAGAATTAAGAACTGATGGAGAGCATGTTGGATTACCTGAAGGACAAATGGGTAATTCTGAAGTGGGCCACATGAATTTAGGTGCAGGTAGAATTGTATATCAAAACTTAGCTAGAATCAATAAAGCTGTTGAAGAAAAAACGTTAGGCCAAGAAAAAGTATTGTTAGATACCTTTGCTTACGCTAAAGAAAACAACAAAAATGTGCATTTGTTAGGTTTAGTTTCAAATGGGGGTATTCATGCTCACATCAACCATTTAAAAGGAATTTTAGATGTAGCTAAAGAAAATAATGTTGATAATGTTTTTCTTCATGCTTTTACAGATGGTAGAGATTGTGATCCAAAATCTGGAGCTTATTTTATCAATGATATAGAAGAATACATGGCTGAAACCACAGGTGAATTAGCTACGGTTACTGGGCGTTATTATGCTATGGACAGAGATAACAGATGGGAAAGAGTAAGCGAAGCTTATCATGGAGTAGTAAATGGTACAGGTACCAAAACTACTGATGCTATTGCAACCATTAAAAACAATTATGAAGATGGTTTAACAGACGAATTTCATAAACCAATTATTGTAACCAATGAAGATGGTTCTCCAAAAACAACAATAAAAGAAGGAGATGCAGTAATTTTCTTTAACTACAGAACAGATAGAGGAAGAGAATTAACAAATGCGCTTTCGCAAACAGATTTCCCTGAATTCGATATGAAAAAACTAGATTTATATTATACAACAATGACATTGTATGATGAATCGTTTTCAAATATCAACGTAATTTATAATAACGATAATATTAAAAATACCTTAGGTGAAGTTTTAGCAAATGCAGGTAAAAAACAAATAAGAATTGCTGAAACAGAGAAATATCCTCATGTTACATTCTTCTTTTCTGGAGGTCAAGAAGCACCATTTGTTGGTGAATCTAGAATATTAAGAAACTCTCCAAAAGTAGCTACCTACGATTTAAAACCAGAAATGTCTGCTTACGAATTAAAAGATGCACTTTGTGAGGATTTAGAAAAAAGTGAGGCTGATTTTGTTTGTTTAAATTTTGCAAATGGAGATATGGTTGGACATACAGGAATTATGGAAGCAGCTATAAAAGCATGTGAAGCTGTAGATGATTGTGCAAAAGCTGTAATTGAAACTGGTTTAAAAAATGGCTATTCTACTTTATTAATTGCAGATCATGGTAATTGTGAAACAATGATGAATCCTGATGGATCTCCTCATACAGCTCACACTACAAATCCAGTACCTTTTATTTTAATTGATAATGAAATAAAATCAATTAAAAGTGGTATTTTGGGTGATGTTGCTCCAACTATTTTAGAATTAATTGGAGTTGAGCAACCAAAAGAAATGACTCAAAAATCGCTATTGTAATTATGAAAAACATATCTATCTTATTATTTACCATCTTAATTTCTGCTTGTAATGCCAATAAATCTGCAGTAGAAAACAAAAAGGAAGTAAAAGAAGAAATTGAGGTTGTAGAAGAAGTTCAAGAAGTTGTTAGAAAAAAAGCAACAGCTGCAAATGCCACTAAAAACGATAGAGGATATTTAATTGGTTTTGCTAACAGAGAAGCCTTTAATGATGCCTCTTACAAATATTGGTTTGATGATAGATATAGTGAATATAAAACAGACCAAGAGCTTATTGCCAAATTAAAACCTATTATGAACGACTTTACTATTAAAGGTTTTATGGGCACTTGGTGTGGAGATAGTAAAAGAGAAACACCTCGTTTTTATAAAATTTTAGATGAAACAGGTTTTGATCAAGATTATTTTGAACTTGTAACTGTGGGTAGAAATAAAAAAACACCAGATAACTTACAAGAAGGTTTTAATATTATAAGAGTACCTACGTTTATCTTTTATAAAGATGGAGAAGAAGTAGGTCGTTTTGTAGAATATCCTAGAGAAACTTTAGAAAAAGATATTTTAAAAATACTTACAGGAGCTCCTTACAAGCACTCTTATGATAGAAGTAAATAATATAAAATCCTTATTTCTCTAAAGTGCTATTCATTCATAAATCCTAATAATTGTAGTAACTTTGCGTTTCAATTTTTTTAACATGATTAAGATTAAAACCAGAGAAGAAATAGAAATTATGCGCGAAAGTGCTTTAGTAGTTTCTAGAACATTAGGTATGCTTGCCAAAGAAGTTAAACCTGGTGTAACCACTTTATTTTTAGACAAACTTGCAGAAGATTTTATAAGAGAACAAGGTGCTATTCCTGGATTTTTAGGTTTATATGATTTTCCAAATACACTTTGTATGAGTCCAAACTCGCAGGTTGTTCACGGATTTCCAACAAAAGAACCACTAAAAGAAGGAGATATTATTTCTATAGATTGTGGAGCTTTAAAAAATGATTTTTATGGAGATCATGCCTATACTTTTGCAGTTGGAGAAATTGATGCAGATACCAAAAAACTTTTAGATGTAACTAGAGAAAGTTTATATGTTGGTATTAGAGAATTTAAAGCTGGTAATAGAGTTGGAGATGTTGGTTTTGCCATTCAAAATTTTACTGAAAAACAAGGTTATGGAGTGGTTAGAGAACTTGTTGGCCATGGTTTAGGGCGTAAAATGCATGAAGACCCAGAAATGCCAAACTATGGAAAAAGAGGAAGAGGAAAAAAGTTTGTAGAAGGAATGGTTGTAGCTATTGAACCTATGATAAATATGGGAACTCAAAAGATTAGACAACATGCAGATGGTTGGACAATTACCACTTTAGACAATAAACCTTCAGCTCATTTTGAGCACGATGTTGCTATTGTTAATGGAAAGCCAGAGCTTTTGTCTACCTTTAAATATGTGCATGAAGCGTTAGGTATAGAAACTAATGAAGAAGATGAATTTAGACAAAACCTATAAGTGTCTATCTTTAAATCCATATTAAATACAATACCAAGACCTTTATTGATAAAAGCTAGTTATGTGGTTAGACCTCTAATTGCTTTGTATTTAAAAGGTAATAAATTTACAGATCCAATAGATGGTAAATCTTTTAGAAAGTTTTTACCTTATGGATATGGAAAACAAAGAGAAAATGCACTTTCTCCATCTACATTATCTTTAGAAAGACACAGATTAATGTGGTTGTTTTTAAATGATGAAACTAACTTTTTCACTTCAACTAAAAAGCTAAAAGTTTTACATATTGCACCTGAGCAATGTTTCTTAGATATTTTTAGAAACCAGAAAAATCTAGCATATATCACTTCTGATTTAGAAAGCCCAATAGCAGATGTAAAAGCAGATATTTGCGATTTACCTTTTAAAGATAACGAGTTTGATGTCGTTTTTTGCAATCACGTATTAGAGCATATTCCTGATGATCATAAAGCAATGCAGGAGTTATATCGAGTTTTAAAAACAGGTGGTTTTGGTGTTTTTCAAATTCCTCAAGATTTAAATAGAGCAACTACCTTTGAAGATGATTCTATTACCGACAAAAAACAACGTGCAAAAATTTTTGGTCAATATGACCACGTTCGCGTTTATGGTAGAGATTATTTCAATAAATTGAGAGGAGTTGGTTTTAGAGTTGATGAAGTAGATTATACAAAAAAAATCGCTCCAGAAAAACTAGAACGATTTTGTTTAATGAAAGGAGAAATCCTTCCTGTTTGTTATAAAGACTAATTAATTACCAGAATTTTGTCTTAAAAAATCTGCCATTTTTGGTAATTTATCATCTCCTTTAATAATCATATTATCTCTTAAAATTTGATAAGCTCCAGAAGTTAATTTTCTAACTTTAGAATCTCCATTATATGAAGCTGCTTCACTTTTTGCGTCAGAAACTTTAGTACCATTTTGGTTGATCCAAAGTGTTTTATTGTTTTTAATGGCTTGATATTTATTTTGATAGAAATAACCAATATTGCTAAAATCTGCACTTGCATCTATCAAATTACCATCAATTGAACATAAGTAATACTTTAAATCATAGTTTTCTAAAGAGTATAAAGGATGAATTCCTCCTCCTAAATGACCTCCAAATGCATACCATTCTTTATTCACCTTAACTTCGCCATCTTTGTTATACTTATCAATAACATCTGCTTTCTTTAGGCCTTTTAAAACCTCTTCTTGATTTGCAACTCTTACAAACTTTTTAGCAGTTACATCATAAATTAATGGTTCTTTAGCATTATTTGGGTAAGTTACTACTCGTCCATTTCCTCTTGGTAACATTACTTTTCCATAATTTGTAGAAAGTGTACTAAAATCAGAAACTGCAGGCAACATTGTACCTACTTTTGTTGAACTATCGTAAGTAAATATTTTAGTAGGATTGTCTTTTTTATTCTTAAAGATAAAAAACCCATCAAACTGTAAAACATCTGCATATTTACCAGTATTAATAATGGTTTCACCTAAATCATTTAGTAACCCAAAAGAATTATCATCTTCAATTATTGCAAAACCATTTTTATTAAATTTATAAAGACTATCTGCTTTAATTGATAAACTTTCAGATTTTTTAGACCAAGTTGCTTTTAAAGAATCTATTCTGCGTATTTCTTTTTCTTTTCTAAGCTTCTCTTCTGTTTCCGCTTTAATTTCATTAGTAACCTCTTCAATTGTTTCTCTAATTAAGACATACTCTTCTGTGTTGTTAATATATTCTTCTGAACCTTTATTTTTTGCCAGAAGAAAGTATTGTTTAGAATAATCTTGTGCAGTTTCTAAATAATTTAGTTGCTCTTGCAGTGATTCTTGTTTATGATGTACTTCATAATATATTTTAGAGCCTAAATGTGCAATTTTACGATCTACAATAGTATCTGTAAATTTCATTGCTTTATTAAAATAGGTTAAAGCAGTTTCATAATCTATACTTATTTCTATGGCTTCTTTCGCTCGCTTTAAGTAAACATTTGCAATATCCTTATTTGATTGGCTATGAGACACAAAAAAAGATAGCATAAATGCTAGGGTAAATAATTTAATTTTCATGGCATTCAATTAATTTCTGTAATTATTTTTTGGTTTTAGCAAGATAGTAAAAATAACAACTTAATAACGAACAAAATATACCTAATTATGGGTATTTGTAGAGTATTCATTCAAATTTCCTTCTTTATCAGAAAAGAGTAAAATAACCTCTATATTTTTATAATCTTTTAAAAAATCTTTAGTTTTTTCTAAACCCATAGCCATAAATGCAGTTGCATAAGCATCTACATCTGCACAATCTAAAGGTGCTATTACAGAAGCACTTAAAAGGTTACTCTCTGTTGCTAAACCAGTTTTAGGGTTTATAGTATGCACATACTTTTCTCCTGCGTCTGTAACCTTGAACTTTCTATAGTTCCCAGAAGTTGCCATAGATTTACCAGAAAGATTAATAGTTGTGTAACCTGTATTTACATCAACAGGATTTACCAATTGAATTATCCAAGATTTACCATTTTTCTTAAGACCTTTAGCCCTTATTTCTCCTCCAATTTCTACCATAAAACTGCCTAGGTTCTTAGATTCTAAAAATCTCGCAATTACGTCAATTCCAAAACCTTTGGCTATAGAATTAAAATCTAAATATACCCTTGGATGATCTTTAATTACAATCTTATTATTAATATTAACCTTTTCTAAGCCAACATATTTAAGCTCTTCAGCTATAACTTCTTTAGTTATTTCCGCTTGTTGCTTTTCTGGCCCAAAACCATAAACATTAACCAAATTACCAACTGTTGGATCAAAAAAACCATTGGTCTCTTTATAAATTCTTTTCGATTTTTCTAAAACTTCAGTAAAAATAGCATCTACTTTTACACCTTCTTCACCTCTATTAATTCTTGATATATCTGAATTTGGTATATATGTAGAAACTGAATTATTAACCACTTTAAACAAACTATCTATTTCTTTTTGATAGTTTTTTTCTCCATCTAAATAGGTTATTTTATAAGTTGTTCCAAAAACACCTCCTTTTAAAGTATAATCTTTTTTCTCTACATTTTTAGCGCATGAAAAAAGCAGAAATAAAGCTAAAAAATGACCTATTATGATTCGAAATGGCATGGTTTAAAATTTTATAACAAAAATAGGATATAAAATTTTCATAAAATGTAAGCATTCTTACTTTTTGTTTAACGATTTTGTTAAATTTGTCTGAGAATATATAATTTATAAATGATGAAAAAATTAACAGCAGTAGTAGTTTTATTTACTTTTTTAATGACTTCTTGTGTTTCGAAAAAGGAGTTTGTAGCCTTACAAACAGAGCATGCACAAGCTAAAGACGAATTATTAAAGGTAGAAACTAGTTTACAAAAATGTTTAATTGAAAAAGAAAAGCAAGACACTAAAGTTTTTGCATTGACTGAACAAGTAAAGTATCTGCAAGAAGATAAGAAAACAGCTTTAAAACAAGTAGAGAATTTAACTGTTTTAACTCAGTCTTCATCTGACAATATCAAAAATGTAATTTCACAATTGAGTGAAAAAGACAAATATATCAATGGAGTTAGAAAAGCAATGACTCAAAAAGATTCTTTAAATCTTGCTATTAAATATCACTTAACTAGAAATTTAGCAGATGGTATACAAGATAAAGACATTGAGGTTAATGTAGAAAAAACTGTAGTTTTCATTTCTATTTCAGACAAATTATTATTTAAAAGTGGTAGCTATAATGTAACTGAAAACGCATATACAGTATTAGATAAAATTGCAAAGGTTATTAAAGATCAGCCTAAAATGGAAGTTATGATTGAAGGCCATACAGATACAACTCCAATTAAGAGAGATTTAATTCAAGATAACTGGGATTTATCTGCTTTAAGAGCTACTTCTATTACAAGAATTTTACAATATAAATTTGGTGTAAAACCAGAGCGTTTAATAGCTGCTGGTAGAAGTCAGTATATTCCATTAGCACCAAATGATACTGCAGAAAACAAAGCAAAAAACAGAAGAACAAAAATTATTATTATGCCTAAATTAAATCAATTCTTTGATTTATTAGAGCAAGATTCTGAATAATTCTTTTCTTTAAAAATTATAAAAAACCAACTCAATTGAGTTGGTTTTTTTAGTTTTGAATAATTCACAGTACAAATTACTATCTAATGATACATCTAATTGTAGGAAATACTGGCTCTGGTAAAACTACCTATTCTAACAAATTAAAAGCAAAAACTAATGGAATTATATTTTCTATAGATTATTGGAACAAGACATTATTTCTAGCTGATAAAAAACCTGATGATGGATTAGATTGGTTTCTGGAACGAATTGAAAGGGCTGAAGAAATGATTCTAAGTTTGGTGCATCAACTAGAAGAAGCAAATACAGTTTCTATATTAGATTTAGGTCTTTCTAAGTTTGAACATCGAGAAAAGTTTAGAAAATTTGCTGCAAAAAATGATTATGAATTAAAGTTACACTTCTTAGACATAACTAAGGAAACAAGACTTCTAAGAGTCTTACAAAGAAATGAAGAAAAAGGAGAAACTTATCAATTTGAAGTAACTCAAGAAAACTTTGATTTTATGGAAACTTGGTTTGAAAAACCCAATTCAAATGAAATGATTGATGGAATTATCCTCAAGGAGTAAAATCGAAAAATACTACAATAACTTTAAAAAGTCTTCAAAAGCTACATAGTAAGGCTGATCTTTAAAAACAGGACTTTCTACACTCTCTGCATTTGCAATTCCAACTCCTGCAAACCAAACTTTTGCATTTTGCTTTTTTGCATGATTAAGAAATGTTTCCATCCAAATTGTATCATACTCATTTGGGTTTTGTAGGTTTTTGGTAGCTTTTACCAAAACAAAAATTGTAGGTTCTCCCTTCTTAAAAAGTACAAACTGTGGATGTCTTTTTAATTGACTATTGATAGCTTGAAACTCATAACCCATTTCTGTAAGTTTTTCACCTACAATATTCATGGCCAAATTATGCAATTCTTGTGCTGTTAAAATCTGCATTACTTCTTTTTATTTCGTCTATTGTAATTTTTATCACCTCTAGTTTTAGGCTTTTTATACTTTTTCGCTATTTCTCTTCTGTACGAACCTCCTAAATTAACCTTACTATTCTTTTCACTTTTTTCATGAAAAGCTGGGCCAGGAACATATTCTAAACCAGTTCTGTTTTTAGATTGTTCTCTATCTTCTCTTGGGCGTTCATCTTCTGTTAATTGATTCGAAATTTCAACTTCTTCTGGCAGTTCCAAAACAGGAATTTTATAATCCATTAAAGTTTCTATTTCTTCTTTTGCCTCTTGCTCTTTTGCTGTAGATAATAAAATGGTTTTACCTGCTTTTTCAGCTCTACCTGTTCTACCAATTCTGTGCATATAGTTTTCAGGAAAGTCTGGCGTATCAAAATTAATAACATGACTTACGTTATCAAAATCTAAACCACGAGCCATAACATCTGTAGCTACTAAAATTCGATTGTTACCTTCATCAAACTGACGAATTGAACGTATTCTATAATTTTGAGTTTTATTGGAATGTATTACACAAGTTTCGCTACCAAAAACTTCTTCTAAATGCTTAAACAAATAATCTGCTGTTCTTTTAAAACCAACAAATATTAATACTTTATTATAAGTTTCTTTATCACTCAAAAGGTGATTTAATAAATTAACTTTGGTAAAAAAGTTAGGCACATTGTAAGAAATCTGCTCAATATTATCTAAAGGTGTTCCACTAACTGCAATAGATATTTTCTGCGGATTTTTAAAGAAATCGTAAATTAACTCATCTACATCCTCTGTCATTGTTGCAGAAAAAAGCACGTTTTGTCTTCTTTCTGGTAGAATATCAAAAATATTCATTAATTGAAAACGAAAACCCAAATCTAACATTACATCTACCTCATCAATTACCAATTTCTGAATAGATTTTAGTTTTAAAGCATTGCTTAAACCTAAATCATACAAACGTCCAGGAGTTGCAACAATAATATCTTGACCCTGTAAAATTGCTTGTTTTTGAGTGTTGATATTTGCACCTCCATAAACACCCAAAACACGTGTATTTATGTATTTTGATAGTTTTTCAATTTCATCAACAACTTGCAAAACCAATTCACGGGTTGGAACTAAAACTAACACTCTTGGATGCTTTTGGTTAGAAAATTTCAAATCGCGCAAAATTGGCATCATATAAGCAAATGTTTTACCTGTACCTGTTTGTGCAATTCCTACAACATCTTTACCAGATCTAACCACAGAAAATGCTTGCTCTTGAATTGGTGTTGGGTTTTCGAAACCTAAATCTTCAATAGCATATTGTAGCTGGTTAGATAAGTCTAATTCTTTAAAAGTCATATTATGAAATTTCTGCAAAGATACAGTTTATAAATAGCAATTCTTTTCATTTTATACGCTTGAATATTCTTAATTTTGTTGATGAAAATTAAACGCATTTCATGATTACAGATACACACACGCATTTATATTCAGAGCAATTTAATGAAGATAGACAGGCTATGATTCAACGTGCTAAAGATGCAGGTGTTTCTCGCTTTTTTATACCTGCAATAGATTCATCTTACACAAAGAGCATGATGTCTTTAGAAAAAGAAAATCCTGATGATGTGTTTCTAATGATGGGTTTACACCCAACTTCTGTAAAAGAAAATTATTTAGAAGAATTAGCTCATGTAAAAGAATGGATTGATCAAAGAGACTTCTATGCAATTGGTGAAATTGGTATTGATTTATATTGGGATAAAAGCTTTTTACAACAGCAACAAGAAGCCTTTAGAACTCAAATAAAATGGGCTAAAGAAAAAAAGCTACCTATTGTAATTCATTGTAGAGATGCTTTTGATGAAATTTTTGAAGTTTTAGAATCTGAAAAAGGAGAAGATTTAAGAGGTATCTTTCATTGTTTTACAGGAACTCTAGCACAAGCAAAACAAGCCATTTCTTACAATATGAAATTAGGTATAGGTGGAGTTGCTACTTTTAAAAATGGTAAAATTGATAAATTTTTAAATGAAATTGATTTAAATCACATTGTCTTAGAAACAGATGCCCCTTATTTAGCACCAAAACCATTTAGAGGTAAAAGAAATGAAAGTGCTTACATAACCAATGTTGTAGATAAACTAGTTGATATTTATAACATTTCTTATGAAGAAATTGCTAAAACTACTACACAAAATTCTAAAGAGGTTTTTGGTATTTAATGATTGAAACTCAAACCACATATTATAAAACACCTATAGGAATTGCAAAAATTACTGGTGATGAAAATGGAATTCAATCTGTAATAGTTTTAGATGAAACCAAAGTTTCTCAAAATGATTTAGATGCAGATACTCCAGAAATATTAAAATATTGTGTTACACAATTAGAAGAATATTTTAAAGGAGAAAGAGCCAGTTTTGATTTAACTGTAAACCCTAAAGGAACCTATTTTCAAAAGAAAGTTTGGAAATCATTGCTAAACATTCCTTTTGGTAAAACCAGAAGTTATTTAGAACAAAGTAAAGTTTTGGGCGATGCTAAAGCTATAAGAGCTGTTGCAGCTGCAAATAGTAAAAACCCATTATGGATTATTATTCCTTGTCATAGAATTATAGGCTCAGATGGATCTTTAACAGGTTATGCAGGTGGTATTTGGCGCAAAAAATGGTTACTAAATCACGAAAGCCCAAACAAACAGCAATCTCTTTTTTAAAATAAGGCACCATAAAACATAAAAAACATATTTTTACGTTAGGTACATATTGTTAATATGTTTAAAAAATTACTTTTTCTATTTTTTGGTTTTATTGGGTTCTGTGCACAGGCTCAAACTACAAACACAGATTTTAGAAAAAAATTTTTAGAAGTTAAACAAGATACCATTCAACTAGATTCTGTTCCTCTAAACTCACAATATTTTAAAATATTTAACGCAACTAAAAAGCCTTTAGCCAAAACAGATTATACCATCAATTTTAGCAAAGCAATTTTAATTGTTGATGCCAGAAAATTCGAGTCTTTATATGTAGAATACTACAGACTACCCTCTTTCTTAACCAAAGTTTATACTCCTTTTGATAAAAAGTTAATCATTAAACAAAATACCAATCAAGGTAAATTGTATAGTTTAACAACTAATAAAAAACCATCAGACATAAATTTATTTGAAGGTTTAGAAACAAGAGGTTTTATAACTAGGGGTTTAACATCTGGTAACAATCAAAATGCTGTTACTAATTCTGCATTAGATTTAGAAATTTCTGGTAAATTATCTAAAAACGTATCATTAAGAGCTAATATTTTTGATACAAATATTCCTATTCAAGAGAATGGATATTCTCAAAATTTAACCGATTTTGATCGTGTTTTCATAGAAATGTATGCAAAAAACTGGCGAGTTAAAGCAGGAGATTTATCACTTAAAAATACTGAAACTTTCTTTTTTCCTTTTGTAAAACAAGTGGCTGGTTTAGAGGTAGAAGCCAAAGTTACAGATGAGTTAACTGTAGCAGCATCTGGTGCAGTTGTTAGAGGCACATTTAACACATTTAATTTTACAGGTGTTGAAGGTAATCAAGGCCCATATAAAATATTGGGTGCTAATAATGAAGCTGCAATTTTAATTATTGAAGGCTCAGAAAAAGTTTATGTAAATGGAACACTTTTAAAACGAGGTGAAAATGAAGATTATCTAATTAATTACAATTTAGGAGAAATTACTTTTACTACCACTTTTCCTATTACTAATGATATGCGTATTTGGATAGATTTCCAGTATGCAGAAAGAAACTATACTCGTTTTATAACCTATGAAAAAGCAGAATATGAAGGAGAAAAGTTTAGTTTAGCTGGTTATTTTTATTCAGAAAATGATTCAAAAAATCAACCTTTACAACAAAGTTTAACTAATGATCAAAAAGAAATATTAGCAAATGCTGGTAATAATATTGATGCAATGTTTGCAGAAAGTGCCTTTTTAGACACTTTTGATGAAAATAAGATTTTATACAAAAAAGTAACCAATAATAACGAAAATTACTTTGAATATTCTACCAATGAAAATGATGAACTGTTTTCTGTAACCTTTACAAACGTTGGCAGTAATAATGGAAACTATATTCTAGATAGCACAATTGCTATTGGCAATATTTACGTTTATGTTGGTGTAAATCAAGGTGATTACAATCCAGTTATTAGATTAATTGCACCTTCAAAATCGCAAATGTTTGTTGTAAAATCTGCTTTAAATGCTAGTAAAAAAACCACTTTAAATGCAGAAGTTGCATTAAGTAATAATGATCAAAATTTATTTTCCAATTTAGGTGATGATGAAAATATTGGCTTGGCTGCTAAAGTAAATTGGCAACAAGTTTTAATAGATAAAAAATGGAAATTGATTAGTAATATTAGTCATGAATATGCTGAACAAAACTTTAATACAGTACAAAGATATGAACCAGTAGAATTTAATAGAGATTGGAATATTTTAACCAATGATGCTACAAAAAACTACTTTAAATCAGAAATTAATCTTACAAATTTAAAGAACGATTTCATTTCCTACAGCTTTAATAATTTAACCTATAACAATGGTTTCAAGGGCTCTAAACACAGACTTAAATCTCAAATAAAATCCAAAAAAACTACATTTTTTGTAGATGGTAGTTATTTATCGAACTCATCACCTATTGAAGACAATTTCTTTTTAAGAGCAAGAGCTAAAGCAGAACATTCACTTAAAAAATCTTGGTTAGGATCTTTTATTAATATAGAAACAAATTCGAGAAAAGAAACAAATACCAATCAGTTTAGAAATACCAGTCATAGATTTAAAGAATATGAAGCTTATTATGGAATAGGAGATTCCACCAAAATCTTTGCTAAAATTGGAGTTAATTACAGAAATAATGACAGTATTAAATCAAACGCATTTGCAGAAATCAACAACAGAAAAACGTTTTACATCAATAGTAAACTCATCAAAAATAAAAACAGCAATTTAAGTGTTTACGCCAATTACAGACTTACAGAAAATAATTTTACTGATGATGAAAAAACCTTGAATTCCAGAATTGTTTTTAATCAAAAACTATTTAAAAACTTTGTAAATATTAGTACCATTTACGAAACCTCTTCTGGAAATGTGGCAAGGCAAGATTATATTTATGTGCAAACAGAACCTGGTTTAGGTTTCTATACTTGGATTGATTACAATAATGATGGTATAAAAGATTTTAACGAATTCGAAATTGCTCAATTTCAAGATCAAGCAAACTATTTAAGATTACCAAAACCCAATTTACGTTTTATAGCTACTCAACGTGCTCAATGGAAACAAAATTTAACCCTTAATTTTAGCAGTTGGCGCTCAAAATCTGGATTTAAAAAAGTGCTTTCTAAATTTTATAACCAAAGTTTTTTAACTGTAGAAAATGAGCAAGAAAGAATAGGTAATAGCTTTCAATTAAATCCTTTTGATTTTGATGAAAACTCATTAGTTGGTTTAAACCTAAATTTTAGAAACAGCTTATATTTTAATAAAGATCTGCAACAAAATAGCCTCACATTTACTTACGGAAGTTCTAAATTAAAACAGCAGTTTTTTATTGGGAGTCAAGAAAATAATATTAGAATTCACCAACTAGATTATGCTCATAAATTTTCTACATTTTGGTTAATAGAAATGCTGAATAAAGTAAGTAAAAACATCTTAGATACAGAGAATTTTAACGATAGAAACTATGCTATAGACGCCTATGAAATAGCACCAAAACTAAGTTTTCTCTATAATAGAAATCATAGATTTTCTGCTTTTTACCATTATAAAAACAAAGAAAATCAAATTCAGAATTTAGAAACATTGGCACAACAAAAATTTGGAATTGAATATTTTTTAATAGATAAAAAACAAAATCAAATTTCTGCAAATGTAAATGTGTTTCTAAACGATTTTTCTGGTAACACAAACTCACCAGTTGCTTATCAAATGTTAGAAGGTTTACAAGCAGGTAAAAACTATACTTGGAATTTACTTTTTAATAAAAAACTAAATACTTTCTTAAACTTAAATCTGAGTTATTTTGGTAGAAAAAGTGAGAACTCTAGAGCAATACATACAGGTAGTGTTCAGTTAAGAGCCATTTTTTAACTTTTTTATATTTATATTTTAATACTTTAGCCTTCTTAAAAATCTAATCAATCAATTATGAAAAAAGTATTACTCTTGGTGTTTCTATTTGCAACAGCAATCTCATTTGCTCAAGATAAAGAAAAAGAATACCCACAAGATAAAGACAAAAAACATGAGGTTAAGGTAAATGTATTAACGCTAGTTGCTGGTCCTTGGATAGATGCCTCTTATGAAAGATTAATTAATGAAGAATCTTCTTATGGATTATCTGCAACCTATAATACTAATACAGATGAAAGCGATTTAAATTACGCAATAACCCCTTACTATAGGCGTTATTTTTCTGGAAAATTTGCTAGAGGTTTCTTTGTAGAGGGTTTTGGAGCCTTATTTTCAGCAAGAAATTATTATGGTTTTTCAAGTAATAATGAAGAGTTTGAAACTGGCTTTGCTTTAGGTGTTTCTGTAGGTGGAAAATTTGTTTCTAAAAAAGGATTTACTACAGAATTACTTTTGGGTGTTGGTAGAAACTTAGTTAGAGATAGTAATTATGAAGGTTTCCCAAGAATAGGTATTTCAGTAGGATATCGTTTCTAAAAACTAAAATTATAAACTAAAAAAATCCTCATCAATTCCAATTGATGAGGATTTTTTTTATGCTATTTAATTCTTAAGCTTCCATCTTTTTTAGCCAAGTTTTTACATCAACCTCAGCTTTAATGATATCTCTTAAATCAGAAATTTTAACACGTTTCTGATCCATAGTATCTCTATGTCTAATAGTTACAGAATTATCTTCTAAAGAATCATGATCTACAGTAATACAGAAAGGTGTACCTGCTGCATCTTGTCTTCTATAACGTTTACCAACTGCATCTTTTTCATCGTAAAATACGTTAAAGTCCCACTTTAAATCTTCTATAATTTTCTTAGCAACTTCTGGTAAACCATCTTTTTTAACTAAAGGAAAAACTGCTGCTTTAAAAGGTGCTAAAACTGCCGGTAATTTTAAAACCGTTCTTGTTGTACCATTTTCTAATTCTTCTTCTTGTAATGAATTAGAGAAAACTGCTAAAAACATTCTGTCTAAACCAATAGAAGTTTCTACAACATAAGGCACATAACTTTTGTTTTCTTCATGATCAAAGTACTGTAACTTTTTACCAGAAAATTCTTCATGCGCTTTTAAATCGAAGTCTGTTCTTGAGTGTATACCTTCTAATTCTTTAAATCCGAAAGGA
Source organism: Polaribacter dokdonensis (assembly GCF_024362345.1). Taxonomy (GTDB): domain Bacteria; phylum Bacteroidota; class Bacteroidia; order Flavobacteriales; family Flavobacteriaceae; genus Polaribacter; species Polaribacter dokdonensis. The sequence continues at coordinate 1,843,307 of NZ_CP101505.1, forward strand.
AAATTAAATTCAATGTCTGCAGCAGCATCTGCATAGTGAGCTAATTTATCATGATCATGAAAACGATAATTTTCAGACCCCATACCTAATGATAAATGCCATTTTAAACGTGTTTCTTTCCAAGTAGTATACCATTCTTTTTGAGTACCTGGCTTTACAAAAAATTGCATTTCCATTTGCTCAAATTCACGCATTCTAAAAATAAATTGTCTTGCAACAATTTCATTTCTAAAGGCTTTACCTGTTTGTGCAATTCCGAAAGGAATTTTCATACGTCCAGTTTTTTGAACGTTTAAAAAGTTTACAAAAATTCCTTGTGCTGTTTCTGGTCTTAAATATACTTGTGTAGCGTTTTCTGCTGATGCCCCAATTTGAGTACCAAACATTAAGTTAAACTGCTTTACCTCTGTCCAATTTTTAGAACCAGAAGCTGGACAACCAATACCTAAATCTACAATTAATTGTTTAAAACCAGCTAAATCATTTTCTTCTTGAACTCTTGCTAGCTCTGCAGAAATTTCATCTATCTGTTTTTGACGACGAATTACATTTTGGTTAGTTGCTCTAAACTCTTCTTCATTAAAAGCATCTCCAAAACGTTTTTGAGCTTTTTCTATATCTTTCTGGATCTTCTGATTTATTTTTTCTCTAAAATCTTCAACTAAAACATCTGCTCTGTATCTTTTTTTAGAATCTTTATTATCAATTAAAGGATCGTTAAAGGCATCTACATGACCAGAAGCTTTCCAAGTAGTTGGGTGCATTAAGATTGCAGCATCAATACCTACAATATTATCGTGCATTTGCACCATTGCTTTCCACCAATAATCTCTAATATTTTTCTTTAGCTCAACTCCATTTTGAGCATAATCGTAAACCGCACTTAAACCATCATAAATTTCAGAAGACTGAAATACATATCCATACTCTTTTGCGTGCGATAAAACTTTTTTAAACTGATCTTCTTGTTTTGCCATAATGAGCGCAAAGATACACGTTTACCGAAATTTATCAATAAAACTGCAGTTTAAAAAATTGGTAAAAATCATTTTATGTATCTTTCCTTAGATTTCTTTTATGCTATGAAAATATTAAAAGATCTATTGTATCTCTTTTATCCAAAGTTATGCGCAGTTTGTGAATTAAAATTAGTTGAAAACGAAACTACCATTTGCACGCTTTGCAGGCATGATTTGCCATTAACTAATTTTACAAACTTTAGAGAAAACAAGGTCACCAAAACATTTTACGGACGAACGTTAATACACAAAGGCTTTGCCCTTCTTTACTATAGGAAGAAAGGTAGTGCTCGTAAGTTAATTCAAGATTTAAAATACAGAAACAACCAAGAAATTGGTGTTTTCTTTGGGAATTGGTTAGGAGAGCTTTTGAGCGAAAACAAAGAATTTGAAAACATAGATTGTATGGTACCTGTGCCTTTACATCCTAAGAAATTAATGGAAAGAGGTTATAATCAAGTCACTAAATTTGGAGAACGCTTAAGTTATCACTTAGATAAACCTTTAATTGAAGATAAACTGAAACGTATTTCTGCAACAAAAACACAGACATTAAAAGCACGTTTTGAACGTTTTACTAATAATGATACTAAGTTTGAATTAGAAGATGCTGCCTTTTTTAACAACAAACATGTATTGCTTATTGATGATGTAATTACAACTGGTGCAACTTTAGAGGCTTGTGCAAATGAGTTTCAGAAAGCTACAAATGCTAAAATTAGCATTCTTACTATGGCCTTTACTGAATAAATTTTATGATTTTTTATTCAAAAATTAATCGTTATTTTGTCTTAAATTTATTTTTGTGAAAACTAGTTACAGGTTACTTTTATTACTATCATTTCTTTTTCTAATGATAAATTGTGCAAGAACTGGAAGACCTGATGGAGGTCCTAAAGATGAAGAAGCACCATTATTTGTTACAGCAAACCCTCCTTATGAAAGTACTAATTTTGATGAAGTTGAAATTAGAATCGAGTTTGATGAGTATGTAACTCTTAAAGATTTAAATAAGCAATTGGTAGTTTCTCCACCCATGAAAAACCCACCTTTAATTACACCTCAAGGAACACCAAGTGATTTTATTGATATTGAAATTATTGACACCCTTAAAGCAAATACAACTTACATCTTAAATTTTGGCAACGCAGTTCAAGATAACAATGAAGGTAATCAATTAGAAAACTTTAAATATGTTTTTTCTACTGGTAGTTATATAGATTCTTTAACCACTTTTGGTACTATTAAAGATGCAGAACTTCTTGAAACACCTAGAAGTGTAAACGTTTTAATGTATAGAATAGACAGCACATTTAATGACTCTATTATCTATAAAAGAAAACCTGATTATGTTACAAGTACCTTAGATACTACCAATTACAATTTTACCAACCTAAGAAAAGGAAACTATTTATTATTAGCCTTAAAAGAGCCTTTAAACGACTATATTTTTAACTCTAAAACCGATAAAATAGGTTTTTATAAAGATACTATTCAGCTTCCTAAAGATAGTATAATTCCAAATTCTATTGTGTTATTTAATGAAGAACAACCTTATGAATTTGCAAGAGGAAAAGAAACTGCGAAGGGTAAAATTGAGTTTGGTTTTTATGGTGATGCAAAAGACATGAAAATTAACCTACTTTCTGATGTACCTGAGGATTTTAAAAGTATTGCAAAATTTGATTCCAAAAAAGATACTTTGAATTATTGGTATACTCCAATAGAGAGAGACTCTTTAAACTTTATAGTTGCAAACAATGATGTTTTAGATACTATTACTGTTCGATTACGAAAAAAAAATATAGATTCTTTAATTATTGAATCATCCATCAGAAATATTTTAAACTTAAGAGATACGTTTTATATAAATAGTAACACACCTATTGTTACTATAGATAGTACCAAAATTAATTTATTTGATAAAGATACTTTAGCTGTAAAATATAAAATCATTCCGTCTATAAAAGAAAATAAGATTGCCTTTGTTTTTGATAAAAAGCCAGAAGACAAATATAAATTTAGCTTCTTACCAAAAGCGTTTACAGACATTTATGAAGTTGCCAATGATAGTTTAGCTTATTATTTTGTTACTAATGAGTTAGAAGATTATGGTAGAATAACGTTAAACGTAAATAATATTAATTCTAAAAACGTAATCATAGAATTATTGTCTGGTCAAAATCAAGATGAAATTGTAGAAAGACGTTTTATTAATTCTTCTGCGCAATTGGTTTTTGATTTATTGGAGCCCATTAAATACACAGTTAGAGCCATAATAGATGAAAATGGAAATAATAAATGGGACACAGGAAACTATCTAAAAAAGCAGCAGCCAGAAGTAATTTTATATAATGAAGCCATTAACAATTACGCACTTAGAGCCAACTATTTTGTAGAGGAAATATTTATTATTAATTAATTTTGTAAATTACATCAAAATAGAATATATGATATTTACCTGGTCTATACCTTTATTAATTTTAGCCTGCTTATCTATATTACTATGGTTTTGGGCTATTATTGATATTAATAGAAGTAATTTTAAAGATCCAAAACATAAAGGTTTGTTCTTTTTATTAGTTTTAATTACACCTGTTATAGGGTCTATAATTTATTTTCAAATGAAGAAAGGTTACGTTTCTACTGATAAAAGAAGGTTTTCTCCACAATTTAATAATCATTAATAACGCTCCTTAAAGAATTAGGCATTTAAAGCTTGTTCTAAATCAGCTAGCAAATCTTCTACATCTTCAATACCAACACTTAGACGTATTAAAGACTCTGTAATACCAATTTTTAAGCGCTCTTCTTCTGGAATAGAACCATGAGACATGGTTACAGGATGATTTACCAAACTTTCTACACCACCTAAAGATTCTGCCAACGTAAATAATTTTGTGCTTTCTAAAAATGAAAAGGTTGCTTCTTTACTTTCATCCTTTAACTTAAAAGAAACCATACCACCAAAAGCTGTCATTTGCTTTTTGGCAATTTCGTAGCTTTCATGAGATTTTAACCCTGGATAATACACTTTACCAACTTTAGAATGTGTCTCTAAAAATCGAGCTACTTTCAAGCCGTTTTCACAATGTCTTTGCATTCTAACATGCAAAGTTTTTACACCTCTTAAAGCCAGAAAAGAATCCATGGGCCCTGCAATTGCACCTGCTGCAAATTGTATAAAATGTATTTCTTTAGCCAATGTTTCTTCTTTTACCATTAAAGCACCCATTACCAAATCTGAATGGCCTCCCAAATATTTAGTAGCAGAATGCATAACAATATCTGCACCTAAATCTAATGGTTTTTGCAAATATGGTGTTGCAAATGTATTATCTACAGCTATTAAAATTTCTGAATTTTCTTCTTTTACATTCGTTGTTATTTTATGAATGTTTGCAATTTTCATTAATGGATTGGTAGGTGTTTCTATCCACACCAATTTTGTTTTTGAAGTAATTGCGTTGGTTACATTAGCAACCTTATTCATATTTACAAACGAAAACTCTAAACCATATTTTTGAAATAATTGTGTAAACATTCTGTAAGTTCCTCCATACAAATCATCTCCTGCAATTACTTCATCTCCTGGCTTTAACAATCTTAAAACTGCATCTATAGCAGCCATTCCAGATGCAAATGCGAATGCATGCGTGCCATTTTCTAGTGCTGCAAAATTAGCTTCTAAAGCAGTTCTAGTAGGGTTTGTACCTCTTGCATATGCATAACCTTTGTGCTGCCCAGGGCTAGATTGTGCAAAGGTTGATGTTAAAAAAACAGGTGGCATTACTGAACCTGTTGTTTCTTCGTGCTTCTGACCTCCGTGAATTGTTTTGGTATTGAATTTCATGTTTTAATAGACTTAAAATTACAAAAAGCGAGAATATTCTAAATAGGCTTAGCCCAGATTGAACGACTTGTTTGAGCTCTTTTTGAGTTGCTGATTTTTATCAGCAACTCAAAAAAGCGAGTAGTGAAAGCTGGAAACAGCTTCTAAACCTAAAGAAACTTTTTTATAGATCTAATAATTCCATAATGTATACCTTCATGAAAATTATTAAAAGGAATGGCATTATTTATAGAAGAAAGTACAAAGCCTGTGCTTGTTGGGTACTCTTTGTAGTTCTCGAAAATACCTGCTTCAAAATCTTCTTCTAAAGTATCTGGTAAGCCCATTAAAAGTTCTTTAACTTCTTCAAACTCCTCTTCTGTAAATGTTTTTGTAGGCACAGTACCTTTTCTGTGTGCTTCTACCAAATCATCTGGACATAATAGATTTAAGCCAGATAAACCATAATGTAATAACTGTTGTGTAACCACTATATGTGCTACATTCCAAGCAATGTTATTTTTAAAACCATCAGGTATTTTGTGTAGTTCTTCTAAAGATAAACCATCGATTTCTTTTAATATTAAATCTCTAGATTTTCTTAAAATATCAAATTGAATTTTCATTTTTATACTTAATTTTGATACTGTAAATATAATTGATATAAAATGAAGAAAGTTTATTTTTTGAAAACTTGTGATACTTGTAAACGTATCTTAAAGGAAGTGAATTTAGATGGTTTTGAACAGCAAGAAATAAAAGCAAACCCTGTAAATGAAACTCAGCTACAAGAAATGTACGCGCTTTCTAACAGTTATGAGGCCTTGTTTAATAAACGTTCACGATTATATAAATCTTTAGGTTTAAAGGATAAATCGTTATCTGAAGCTGATTTTAAAAAATATCTTTTAGAGGAATATACTTTTCTAAAAAGACCTGTTTTTATTATTGAAGGTGAAATTTTTATTGGAAACAGTAAGAAAGAAGTAGAAAAAGTAAAAGAGAAAGTGAATTAACACTTTCTCTCTTGGTTTTATATTTTGTCTGAATTAGAAAGCAACTTTGCAAGTTCTTCTTTAGTCATGCTTGTTTTTAAGCCTAAAAGCACCAAGCTATCATCATCACTATTTGCCTTGAAAATGATTTCTTTTATTAAGTTGTTCTTTTCTAAGGTGTAAAATTCAGCTCTACTATCATCGCCTTTTACACGAACCATAGTTTTTAAATTATTTCTTCTAATATATTTCTTAAAGTCTTTAGAAACTTCTTGATTCTCATTATCAAAAACCATTAATTTAAAGTTACCTGACTTTTTTAGCAGGTCTGCAACCTCATCTGAATCTTCATCATTAAAGAATGAACCCACCATTGATGCTGATACATTTAATGAAAATTGAGAGTGTTCTTTATGGCTTTTATAAAACTTTTTAAAGGTTGATGTTTGTGCTGATGCAGTTAAAACGAATAGTGCAAATACGAATGTGATTAATTTTTTCATGTTACTTGGTTTTCCTTTCAGACGAACAAGTAATTAATTTGTTACAAATTGCTTTTTAATTTAAAGTATGTATTTGTTCTTAACTCAGCATTTTGCTGAATGTCTTTCCAGAAAAGATTAATATCTCCTACATGATAATTTTTCATAAAAGACATAAAAAGTCTACCAGGAAATTTTGGTGTTGTGCTCCAAATTAAACCATCTGTAACTTCAATTTTTAAAGCTTTATCATAAATTTTATTATTAGAATATAAGAAACCTTTGTGTTGCTCTAAAGTTGTGGTTTTGTCCAAATTCCAAGTTATTGGGTTTGTAGTTACACTACCTTTAAAGTAATCCTTTCCTTTTTTTGAATAATAGCCTTTTTTAAACGTATTCCACCCAACAAAACCTCCTGTTTCATTCGGTTTTGTCATTACTTTTATGGTCTTAAATAAATCTGGTTTTGCAACTGTACCAACTACGTAAGCCGCAATTAATTTATTTTGTAAAGGTTGGCCATCAAAAAAATCTCTTAATAAAAACTTAGTATGTGTAGAACCTTGGCTATGACTTGCTATTATTATTGGTCTTCCTTTATTATACTTTTCAAGATAGACTTCAAATGCTTTTTTTACATCTGAATATGCCAATAATAATGCTTGTTCTCCACCATTTTTTAGACGGGAATACGAACGCAAGTGTGCTTGCCTATAATAAGGAACATATACTTTACCTGAAGTTGCAAAGGCTGAAGCTTGATAAAGTACTGCTCTATTTAATACTTTTTCTTGTTGCTTTTTATCATTTATAGGCACATTCCATCTTAAATCGCCTTTTTCTGTATTTAAAGTAGGATAAACATAGAACACATCTGCTTTTAAAGTATCTGGTTCCTTTGATGCAAATTCTGTAAATTCTGCAGTATATTTATTTGGTAATACAGCCCAATTCTCTTCTAAATTATAATCTGGAACATCAGTTTTTTCTGATTTTATGTATTCTGAGGCGTCATAACTAGCTTTACAAGCTGAAAATAAAACCAATAAAACTGTGATATAAAACAGATTTGTTTTCATTAAAAATTCATTGAAATTCCGAAATTAGTTCCATTAATCTTTAAATTAAAAGTAGGTTGAAATTGGTAACTAGTGGTTGATAAGCCTGCATTGTATAATTCTACAGCCTTCTTAGTTTTTCTGTTAAACCCTTTTACAATTGGAATTGTAGCTACAATTAATGCAGCACCTGCTCCTGCTAAAGCCCATTCAGGATCTCCTCCACCAATTGCTGTACCAATAGGAAAACCGACTAAAGCTCCACCTGCAGTTCCTAAAACCAAAGCCCAAGTCTGATTTGTTTTTGCTGACTGAATTAATGCTAATGCTTCATTATTCTCTTTCATAATCTCTTTCATGTCTTTTAAAAGAAGCGTTTTATCATTCTGCTTAAATTCATAACCCCCAAAAACTTTGTTCATTTCGATTTTTTGAGCATTCGTAATTGACACTGTTAATAATGTAAATAATAAAATTCCAACTAAATTTTTCATGATTTTTAATTTTTTAAATATAATTCTGATAATCTTTCTGCCTCTTTTTTAGCACTCCAATTTTTAATAATTTCTTCTCTTGCTGCTTTGCTAGTCATAGGAATTTCATCCTTCAGTAACTTTATTAAAATTTCTTCTAATTCATCGTTATTTCCTGCTTCAAATAAATAACCATTTTGGCCATCAGTTATTAATTCTGAATGTACACCTACATTTTTAGTTGCTATTACTGTATTTTCACAGCTCATGGCTTCTGCTGTAACTAGAGAAAATCCTTCTGAAAAACTAGGTGCAACTACAATTTTTGCTGCTTGATAATAAGAAATGATATCTCTAGTTTCGTCTATAAAATAAACTTGATTTTCTATTTGATGTTTTTTAACAATGGCTTTTAATTCTTCTAAAAATACTGGTTTATCTACTTTACCAACTATAACTAAAGCCCAATTAGAAAATTCTTTTAAGTTTTTTAAAGCTTCTAATAAAACCAACTGACCTTTAGCTTTTCTTACTCTGCCTGCATTTAGAATAATATGGTCTTGAGAAATATGCTGAAGTTTCTTAGCTGTATCTGGTGTAAATTTTTCAACCTGAACTCCATGACCAATTAAGGTATTTTTGACACCTAAATTAGCGCTCATACTTTTAATTAAAGTAACTACTTTATCTGCTTTTTTAAGCAAAAACAACGTTAAGCTAGAGGGTTTAGATTCTGCATGTCTTGTAGCTACAACTGTAAAGTTGGCACCTAAAAAACGATAATAAAGCATTCGTAAAATTTCATTGTTTCTATGACAATGTACAATTGTTTTATCCTTAGAAAATAAAACTGCTTTGAGTTGTTTGGTGGTTATATGATTTCCTGAAATATTTGATCCATACACATAAGTCTCAAATTTATCTGTAAAAAAGGGCAAAACATTTTCTATACTTCTTGTAACGCCTGTTTTGCGTTTATGAAAATGTGTATGAATTAAAACTTGTTTCAGAATTTAAATTGATTTTAAAATCTACTGCTTATGCGAATTTACGTGCTACTATTTCTAAGAATCGTGTTTCTAATTCTTCTTGCTCAGCCCAGTTATAATCTGGCTTAACCATTTTATTTATAAAGCTTTTAGCCTCTTTTTCTGTTTTAAACGTGTTTAATTGAGACACAACTCTATTATAATCTTCTTGCTGATTATTAAATAGGTGTTTCACAAATGCAATTCTATCATTCAAACCAATTTGAATATTGGTGTTCAATTTATCGTTTAACGATTTTGGCTGCACATTTTCAAACAAATCAGCCATAACATCTACAGAAATAATGTCATGTAACTCTTCTTCTAAAGACATTGTTTTGCGCTCTTCTACCTTAACCACCTCCTTTTTTAATTCAGGTTCTTCAATCTCTTCTGGCTTCGCAAACATTATTTCTTCTAACTCATCAAAAGGTTGCTCTATTTTCTGAGTTTTAACTTCTGGTTCTTTCTTCTCCTCTACTGCTTTTGGTGTTTCTTCCTTTTTTACCTCTTCTTCTGGCTCATCAATTAAGTTAAAGACAACTTTTTCTTCGAGAATTTTTTCTGCTTTCTCTTCTTTTACATCTATAATTGATTTTTCTTTTTGCACAAATGCAGTTTCTATTTTATTTATCAATTCTTCTTTAGCTTCAGCTGAATTAGGAGTTGTAGCTAGGTATTCGTCTACAAAAGCCAACATAGAAAGCTTTTCGTAAATTTCTCTTGATTTTTCCTTTAATGCAAAAACATCATCCTTATTCTTCATCTTTAAGATGCTATGAGCTAAACTAATTAATTCGCTCTCTAATTTTTTGTGCATAAGTTGTGTCCTATAATTAAATTAAACTACTAAATATTTATAAATTTGTAAACGCTGAGGATTAAACAAAAGTATAAAATTATAACGCTTAAAATTACAAAATGTTTCTTGAAAATACTGTAAATCATACAGAACAATTTGGTTGGATTGAGGTAATTTGTGGCTCTATGTTTTCTGGTAAAACAGAAGAGTTAATTAGGCGTTTAAAACGTGCACAATTTGCTAAACAACGTGTAGAAATTTTTAAGCCTGCTGTAGATACCAGATATGATGAAGAAGAAGTTGTTTCTCATAACGATTCTAGAATTAGATCTACACCTGTGCCAGTTTCTTCTAACATTCGTTTATTAGCAAATGATGTAGATGTTGTTGGTATTGATGAAGCTCAGTTTTTTGATGATGAAATTGTAGCTGTTTGTAATGATTTAGCCAATAGAGGAGTTCGTGTAATTGTAGCTGGTTTAGACATGGATTTTAAGGGAAAACCTTTTGGCCCAATGCCAGCATTAATGGCAACTGCAGAATATGTAACCAAAGTACATGCAGTATGCACACATACAGGTAATTTAGCTCATTACAGTTTTAGAAAAGCACAAAATGATGATTTAGTAATGCTTGGAGAAACTCAAGAATATGAACCTTTAAGTCGAGCAGCTTATTATAAAGCTGTGCAAGCAAAACAACATGTTTCTTCTATAAAAAGTTCTGACGATTCAGAAATTTCAACTGCAGAGCAAGATTTAAATTCGACCAAAGAATGAACAATCATGTAAGTGTTTTAGAAATTGATGGCAAAGCTTTAGAGCATAATTTAAATTATTTTAAAAATAAATTAAATGAAACAACTAAAATTTTAGCTGTTGTAAAAGCATTTGGCTATGGTAGTGATGGAGTTTTAGTAGCTGATTTTTTAAAAGATAAAGTAGACTATTTTGCTGTAGCTTACGCTCATGAAGGCATAGCTTTAAGAGAAGCAAATATTAAAACACCTATATTAGTTTTACACCCACAAATTGCTACTTTGCAAGACATAATCGATTATAGATTAGAACCTAATTTATACAATTTTAAAATTTTTAATGCCTTTTTAGAATTAGCAGATAAGGTTCCTTTAATGAACTATCCTATTCATATTAAGTTCAACACTGGCTTAAATAGACTTGGCTTCTGGCATACAGATATTCCAAAAATTATTTCAGAACTTAAAGAAACTAATCATATAAAAGTACAGTCTCTTTTTTCTCATTTAGCAGCCAGCGAAGATTTAGAAGAAAAAGAATTTACCAATCAGCAATTAAATAATTTTGCATACATAGCACAGCAATTTTACAAACATTTAAACTATGAACCTATGTTGCATATTTTAAATACTTCTGGAGTTGTAAATTATGCAGTAGCTCAGTTTGATATGGTTAGAGTTGGTATTGGTTTATATGGTTTTGGTAATGATGCAGAAGAAACCAAACAACTTAAAAACACACACAATTTAAAATCTATAATTTCACAAATTCATTTAATTGAACCTGGTGAAACTGTAGGTTACAATAGAGCTTTTGTTGCAAAAAAACCAAGTAAATCTGCTACAATTCCTGTAGGTCATGCAGATGGGCTATCTCGAAAATTAGGAAATGGAGCTGGGTATGTGCTTGTAAACAACCAAAAAGCAAAAATAATTGGTAATGTTTGTATGGATATGATTATGGTTGATGTTACCAAAATTGATTGTAATGAAGGTGATGAAGTTATTATCTTTAATCATCAAGATATGCTAAATAATATAGCTGACACTTCTGAAACAATCGTTTATGAAACCTTAACATCAATTTCTCCACGTGTTAAGAAAGTGTTAAAATCTTAAAAAAAATTACTACTTTAGCAACTCACCAACCTAAAATTATAGAATAAATGGGAATGTTAAAAGAATTTAAAGACTTTGCAATGAAGGGCAACCTTGTAGATATTGCAGTAGGTTTTGTTATGGGTGCTGCTTTTAAACAGGTAGTAACTTCTTTTACTGGAGGAATTGTTTCTCCTTTAATTGGTTTAATTTTTGAAGCCGATTTTAAAAAGTTAAAATGGATTGTTAAAGAAGGTACTTTAAATGATGCAGGTGAAACTGTAGGTCAAGTAGCTGTTTTATATGGAGACTTTCTAACAAACGTAATCGACTTTATTATTGTTGCTTTTGTAATGTTTATGATTGTAAAAGGTATAAATGCAACTAAGAAAAAAGAAGAGCCAAAACCAGAAGCTCCAAAAGGACCAAGCCAAGAAGAATTATTAGAACAAATTAGAGATTTACTTGCTAAACAAAATAAATAATTCGAATTATTTACAACAAAAAAACCCAAGCTTAGCTTGGGTTTTTTTGTTATTTTTTAATTATTTCTGCAGCTTTTCTTTCTAGCTCTGCTTGAAATTCTTCCATTACAGGCTTTACTGTACTTTCTGGTATATCTGAAACTTTTATATACATTAAACCATCTACAGCATTATTAAATTTAGGGTCTACATTAAATGCCACTAATCTTGCATTTTGTTTCACGTATTTTTTAATCAAAACAGGAATTCTTAATGCACCTGGTTCAATTTCATCAATAATTTTATCAAACTTTTGCATATCTGCTTTTGAAGCATCAAATACAAAGTCTTTATCATCACCCTTTAATTTAACTTTATATTCTTTTTTAGGGTAAATGTACTGAGCAATATATGGATCATAATAATGAGACTTCATAAACTCAATCATTAACGATTTTGAAAAATCGGAAAACTGATTGCTAATAGAAACACCACCCATTAAATATTTATACTCTGGATAACGTAAAGTAACATGCACAATACCTTTCCATAACAAGAACAAAGGCATTGGTTTTTGTTGATATTCATCAATAATAAAAGCTCTACCCATTTCTATGGTATTCTCCATCATTTGATGTAATTCTGGCTCAATTCTAAATAGTGTTTGAATATAAAAACCATTAATACCATGTTTCTTATAAATCTCTTTTCCAAGCCCCATTCTGTAAGCACCTGCTAAACATTTAGCTTGATTGTCCCACAAAATTAAATGGTAGTAATACTTGTCATACTTGTCTAAGTCTAAAGCTTTGTTAGTACCTTCACCTACACCTCTAAAAGTAATTTCTCTTAACCTACCTATTTCGTGTAAAACATTTGGAATTTCTTTAGCATTGGCAAAGAAAACTTCGTAATTTTTACTTTCTAACAGTCTGCAATCTGTATCTCTTAAATTATTAATTTCTTTTATAAAAGAATCTTTATTTTTTTGTGCAGCAATTTTTTTAGCTGGCTTTTTAATTTTTATAGATTCAGTAGATATCAGTTTGTTTGCTTTCTCAAAAGGATTAGCCAACATGTAAGTTTTCTTTCTAATAAACTCATAAAAAGAAGGTATGTCTTTATATTCATTTTGATCTGCAACTGAAATCGGTTTCCCTATTCTAACCTTAATAATTTTACCATCTTGAGATATAACTTCTGATGGTAATTTAGCCGTTCTTAAGGTATCTGAAATTTTAGACAGAAAATAAAATAATCCACTATTCTTTGCATGAAAATAAATAGGAATAACTGGTACTTGCGCTTTTTTAATTAAACGAACTGCTCCTTCTTCCCAAGGTTTATCTACCTTTAATTTACCATCTTTATAAGTAGAAACTTCACCTGCAGGAAAAATCCCTAAAGGTTTACCTTCTTTTAAATGCGAAAGTGCACTTTTTATACCTGCAACACTAGACTTGGCATCCTTTCTATTTTCAAAAGGATTTACAGGCATTATGTATGGTTTTAATGGCTCTATTCTATGCAATAAAAAATTAGCGATAATTTTATAATCGGCTCTTTTTTCTATTAATAGTTTTAATAACAAAACACCATCTATACCTCCCAAAGGATGATTAGATACTGTTATAAAAGCACCATCTTTAGGTATTCTTTTTAAATCTTCTTCTGGAATTTGAAATTCAATATTACAATCGTCTAAAACACCATTTAAAAAAGCTAAATCGGTTTTGTCCTTGTTCTTTTTGTAAATTTTATTGATTGCAGATATTCGTAAAACTTTAATAAGTAACCATCCAATAAAAGTTCCTAAAACTCCAAGTTTTTGTAAACCAATTACTTGTGCAATTTCTTTAGATGTTACTAATGGCATAATTATAAGTTAGTACTAAAGAACAAACATAGTAAAAAAATCGAAATCGAAATTTTATTTAATTAGGTTTTATTACAATTTGTGAAGTTTCTTTGTTTACTTGTGTTAATAATGATTCTCCTTTGTTTTCGATCAATTCAATTGCTGAATCATCAAAATGACGAATGGTATATAAGTCTACATTTTTCTGAACATCAATTTTAAATTGATTGTTTAATTCGTTATGAAACTCATCAAACTTATTGAATTTATTATCAATACAAACAGAAAAGCTGATGGCTGAATTCTGAATTAAGTTTACTTTTAATTGATAATCGTGTAATTTCTGAAAAATAAAACTGATGTTATTCTCTACCATAAATGAAAAGTCTAATGCAGATATAGACACCAAAATCTGATTTTTCTTAACAATATAACAAGGTATATAAGGTTCTAACATGGTTCCTTTAGATACTGTTGTTCCTTTTTCTTTAGGATTCACAAAAGAACGCACTAAAAGCGGAATTTCTTTCCTCTCTATAGGTTGTAATGTTTTTGGGTGAATTACAGATGCACCATAAAATGCCATTTCTATTGCTTCTTCGTAAGAAATTTGTTCTAGTAATGTAGTATCAGAAAACACTCTTGGATCTGCATTTAAAACTCCTGGTACATCTTTCCAAATTGTAACGCTTTCTGCACTTAAACAGTACGCAAAAATACCTGCAGTATAATCTGAACCTTCTCTACCTAAGGTAGTTGTGTTTTCTGTATCATTAGCTGCAATGAAACCTTGAGTAATGTTTATTTTAGAGGTATCTACTTTTTTGTTGATTAACTCTTCTGTTAAGTCCCAATCTACTTTTGCATCTCTATAATTAGAATCTGTTTTTATGTAGTTTCTAACATCAAACCAAACATTTTCTTGACCAATTTTAGCTAAATATCCACTTACAATTCTAGTTGATAACAATTCACCAAAACAAATAATTTGATCATACACATAATTGAATCTTTGAGAGGTGTTTCTAGCCAAAAACCAACCTAATTCACCAAACAAAACATCTACTTCTTTATAAACCTCATCTGTTTTATCGAACAAAGAACTCATAATATCTTTATGAAATTCTTCTATATAATTAAGTTTGTTAGGTAAATCTTCTTTTTTATGATAATAAGAATCTATTACATCTTCGAAAGCGTTTGTCATTTTACCCATAGCAGAAACCACTACTAAAGTATCTATAGCTCCCTCATTTTTAATAATAGAAGCAACATTTTTTACACTTTCTGCATCTTTTACAGAGGCACCACCAAATTTAAAAATCTTCATCTAACTAGTTGTTTTGTATAAATTTTGATAAGTTTTCTTTATTCATTTGTACTACAGACCAATCTTTTAAATAAGTAGCTCCTGTACTTTTGTAAAACTCAATAGCATTTGTATTCCAATCTATTACCTCCCAAGCAACTCTATTAAAGTCATTTTCATAAGCATAGTTTAAAACAGCTGTATATAATGCTTTACCTGCACCAATTTTTTGTCTGCTTTTGGTAACAATTAAATCTTCTAAATGAATAGTTTTACCTTTCCAAGTAGAATATCTTTCATAGAAAAGGGCTATACCAATAATTGTTTCATTTTCTTCGGCTACAAAAATTTTGAATCTTGGGTTATCTGAAAAGCCATCATTTATTAAATCATCTACAGTAATATCTACTGCATCTGGTTCCTTTTCAAAAATAGCCAATTCCATAATTAAATTATGCACAGCTTGCATATCTTCTTCTAAACCTCTTCTAATGATAAAACTCATATTTTCAAAATTTTGTCAAAGATAAATCATTTTATAATCGTTAAAAATATTTGTAAAATTTTGACAATAAGCTACAATCTGTGTAATTTTTTATCTAATTCTTAATTCATTGTCATTCAAAAAAATAAAAATCTAAAACGTTGTAGTAACTCAAAAAAGTTTAGATATTTGTTAAAAATCAACCATTAACTATCTCATGACAGTAAAAAAACAAACTCTTGGTGAATTCATTATTGAAAATCAGCATGCTTTTAAATACAGTTCTGGTGAATTAAGTAGCCTTTTAAATTCTATTAGATTAGCTGCAAAAGTGGTAAATCATGAAGTAAATAAAGCTGGTTTAGTAGATATTATTGGTGCTTTTGGAGACACAAATATTCAAGGTGAAGATCAGCAAAAATTAGATGTTTATGCTAATGATAAATTTATACAAACTCTAACTAGAAGAAATATTGTTTGTGGAATTGCAAGTGAAGAAGAAGATAGTTTTATATCAATTAATAGTATTGATGAAAATCACCAGAACAAATATGTAGTTTTAATAGATCCTTTAGATGGTTCATCTAACATAGACGTAAACGTTTCTGTAGGAACTATTTTTTCTATTTACAGAAGAGTTACACCAACAGGAACGCCTGTACAATTAGAAGATTTCTTACAAAAAGGTAGTGAGCAAGTTGCAGCAGGTTATGTAGTTTATGGTACTTCTACTATGTTGGTTTACACAACAGGAGATGGTGTTAATGGCTTTACCTTAAACCCTGCAATTGGTTCTTTTTACTTATCTCACCCAAATATGCAGTTTCCTGAAGATGGAAGCATTTATTCTGTAAATGAAGGAAATTACATGGATTTTCCTTTAGGAGTAAAAAAATACATAAAATATTGTCAAGAAGAAGAAGGAGATAGACCTTATACAAGTAGGTATATTGGTTCTTTGGTTTCTGACTTTCATAGAAATATGATTAAAGGAGGTATTTATATGTACCCAAAAGGTTCTAGAAACCCGAATGGAAAATTGCGTTTACTTTACGAATGTAATCCTATGGCTTTTTTAGCTGAACAAGCTAATGGTTATGCATCTGATGGTTACACAAGAACTATGGATGTAGAACCTACAGAATTACACCAAAGAGTGCCATTTGTTTGTGGAAGTAAAAATATGGTAACTGAATTAGAAGAATTTATGCAAAAATATGGTGAATAGCCACAATCTATGTTGCTATAAGTTAACAAATTATTAAAGACTTGGTATTGGTACTATTAAATGTTAAATTTGTTACTCACTAATTATAATAAACTTTAAAATATAAAATTATGGCTTTTGAATTACCAGAATTAGGATATGCACATGATGCACTAGAACCACATATTGATGCTAAAACTATGGAAATACACCATGGAAAACATCATAATGGATATACAACAAAATTAAACAACGCAATTGAAGGTACTGACTTAGAAGGAAAATCTATAGAGGATATCTTAGCTAATTTAGACATGAATAATAACGCTGTTAGAAATAATGGAGGTGGTTTTTACAATCACTCTTTATTCTGGACAGTATTAAACCCAGAAGATAGAGGTTATTTATCTGGAGAATTAAAAGATGCTATTGAAGCAGAATTTGGTTCTAAAGAAGCTTTTATCGATGCTTTTTCTAAAGCTGCAGCAACACAATTTGGTTCAGGCTGGGCTTGGTTATGTGTGCATAAAGGTGGTAAAGTAGAAGTTTGCTCTACACCAAACCAAGATAACCCATTAATGCCAGGTGTAACTTGTGGAGGAACTCCAATTTTAGGATTAGACGTTTGGGAACATGCTTACTACTTAAATTACCAAAACAGAAGACCAGATTATATTGATGCTTTCTTTAAAGTAATTAACTGGAATGAAGTTGAAAGAAGATATGCAGAAGCAAAATAAGTAACTATGTCACTATTATTAAGTCAAGGCTGATTTAATAAGTATATAAAAAAGAAAAGCATCCAATTATCTTGGATGCTTTTTTATTTTACTCTCGTTTTTACAAACTAGTAAGCTCTTTTGTCATTTCCTTCATAAAAATTGATGAATGCTTGATTCACAACTCTCATACCTCCAGGAGTTGGATAATCACCTGTAAAATACCAATCTCCTAAATTATCTGGGCAGGCTTTATGCAAACCTTCTATAGTTTGATAAATTACCTCAACCTCAGCTTTAATATCTTCCGTTTTTAGCATCTCTGCAATTTTAGACGAAATTTCTTCTGGTGTAAAAGGGCTGTAAATATCTTTTACATAATTTACAATATCTGCATCTTCATTATTCTGCTGAGCTTTACTTTTTTGATAAACCTCATCTACAATATGATATTGATTGGTTTGTTCTAATAACTCAATAGCTGCTTTAAATGCAATAAATGCATCAATTCTAGCCATATCTATACCATAACAATCTGGATATCTAATTTGTGGAGCAGAAGAAACCACTACAATTTTCTTAGGATTTAATCTGTCTAAAATTTTAATGATACTTTTCTTTAACGTTGTTCCACGAACAATACTATCATCTATAATTACTAAATTATCTGTAGGTTTTACAACACCATAAGTTATATCGTAAACATGTTCTACTAAATCATCTCTAGAATTATCATCTGCAATAAATGTTCTCAATTTTGCATCTTTAATTGCAATTTTTTCAAAACGAGGTCTTTCAGATAAGATTTCAGTTACTTTTTGGGCAGATAACTTTGTACCTCCAGCTAAGATTTTAGCTGTCTTTTGCTGATTCAATAAATCTTCAGCAGCTTCTGTCATTCCATAAAAAGACGTTTCTGCTGTATTTGGTATGTATGAAAAAACAGAATTAGAAACATCAGAATTAATAGACTTTAAAACTTGTGGAAAAACATATTTTCCTAAGTTCTTACGTTCTTCATAAATGCTGGCATCACTTCCTCTAGAAAAATAAATACGCTCAAAAGAACAAGATTTCTTTTCTCTTGGCTCGTTTACTTTTTTAATAGAAACTTTACCATTCTTTTTAATGATTAAAGCATGACCTCTTTCTAGTTCTTGCACTTTATCAATCTCCACATTAAACACAGTTTGTATTACTGGTCTTTCTGAAGCAACTACAACAACCTCATCATCTTCATAGAAAAAAGTTGGTCTAATTCCATTTGGGTCTCTTAATACAAATGCATCTCCATGACCAACCAAACCAGCCATAGCATAGCCTCCATCCCAATTTTTAGAAGAGCGTTTTAATACTTTCTTTAAGCTTAAATTTTCTTCTATAAATGGTGATGCATCTTTTTTATTAAAACCTTGTTTTTTGGCTTTTTGATATAGTTTACCTACTTCATCTTCTAAGAAGTGTCCAATTTTTTCCATTACAGTTACAGTATCTGTAAACTCTTTTGGATGCTGCCCTAACTCAATTAACTCATCTAACATTTGGTTAGAGTTTGTCATGTTAAAATTACCTGCAACAATTAGATTTTTATGTTTCCAATTGCTTTGACGCAAAAATGGATGAACACTTTCTATAGAGTTTTTACCAAAGGTTCCATAACGTACATGACCTAAAAATAAATTACCTACATAAGGTATATTTTCTTCTTGCCAAGCAACATCATCTTTCTTGTCTGGGTTTTCCCCTAAAACACCATTTATTCTATCGTTAATCTGCGCAAAAATATCTTGAATAGGTTGTGGTTTATTAGATCTAACTCTACTAATATATCTAGTTCCTGGCTCAATGTTAAATTTTACACTTGCAAAACCAGCACCATCTTGACCACGATTGTGTTGCTTTTCCATTAATAAATACATTTTATTAATTCCGTAAAAAGCAGAACCGTATTTGTCTTTATAAAATTGTAATGGCTTCTTTAATCTAACCAAGGCAATTCCACATTCGTGTTTAATTGCGTCGCTCATTTATTTTAGTATTTATTGTTTTTACTACAAAAAAATCCGCGTTTTTAGACGCGGATTTTCATGCTATGATAATTCTATATCAAATTGTGTTAATTCTTTAAACGCTTGCAAGCGATTTTTTACTTCTTCTTTAATAAGCTCTTGCATTCGTTCTGTACCAAATTTCTCTACACAGAATGATGCTAAATTGGAACCATAAATAATGGCGTTTTTCATGTTTTCAAAAGAAATATCTTCTGTTTTTGCTAAATATCCACAAAAACCTCCTGCAAATGTATCTCCTGCTCCTGTTGGATCAAAAACTTCTGCTAATGGTAAAGCTGGTGCAAAAAACATTTTTCCTTCATTAAATAACAAAGCTCCATGCTCCCCTTTCTTAATCACCACATATTTAGGACCCATTGTATGAATCTTTTTAGCTGCATTTACTAATGAATATTCTCCAGAAAGTTGGCGAGCTTCTTCATCATTAATTGTGACTACATCTACTCTTTTAAGTACATTATGCAAATCGTTCAAAGCAATATCCATCCAAAAGTTCATAGTATCTAAAACTACTAATTTTGGTCTTTCA
The DNA here is from genome assembly GCF_024362345.1 of Polaribacter dokdonensis. Lineage (GTDB taxonomy): Bacteria > Bacteroidota > Bacteroidia > Flavobacteriales > Flavobacteriaceae > Polaribacter > Polaribacter dokdonensis. The sequence goes on from NZ_CP101505.1 coordinate 1,863,493, forward strand.
TTCATTTGATCTAAAACAGACGCTTGAGTTAATGGGTGTAAATTACCCAACATTACAATACCTGCATCTTTAAAATTTTCTGGCACAACTGGCTGAAAATTTTCTAAAACATTTAACTCTGTAATTAGAGTATCTCTAGAATTCATATCATTATGATATTTACCACTCCAGAAAAACGTTTTACCTTCTTTAATTATTTCAATACCATCTGTGTTAATACCTTTGGTATTCATCATCTCTAAATAACTCTCAGGAAAATCTCCTCCAACAACAGAAACAACTCCTGTTTTAACACCAAACTGACTTGCTGCTAAACCTACAAAAGTTCCTGAACCTCCAAGAATTTTATCGGTTTTACCAAATGGAGTTTCTATTGCATCAAAAGCTACTGTACCAACTGCTAATAATTTGCTCATTTCTTAAATATAATCAGTAATTTTGCACAACTTGTGTATGCAAGATTATTAAGATGCAAAAATAAGTTTTAAAAATGACTATCAAAGAAATACAAGAAGAAATTATTGACGAGTTTTCGATGTTTGATGATTGGATGGAACGTTATGAATACATCATTGAATTAGGGAAATCTTTACCAATGATTGACGATAAATTTAAATTAGATGAGAACCTAATTAAAGGTTGCCAGTCTAAAGTTTGGTTGTATTCTGAATTAGATGATAAGAATGTAAAATTTACTGCAGATAGTGATGCTATTTTAACAAAAGGTATAGTAGCACTTTTATTAAGAGTATATTCTGGGCAAAAACCAGAAGATATTTTGGTAGCAGAAACACATTTTATAGATGAAATTGGTTTAAAAGAACACTTATCACCTACAAGAGCAAATGGTTTGGTTTCTATGTTAAAACAAATAAAAATGTATGCAATTGCCCAACAAGCAAAATTGCAGAATTAAGACTATTACAGATGACAGATAAAGAATTAGAAGAAATAGGAGACAAAATAATTAGGGTTTTAAAAACTATTTATGATCCAGAAATTCCTGTTGATATTTACGAACTTGGTTTAATTTACGATGTTTTTGTTTCTGATGAAAACAATGCTAAAATTTTAATGACACTTACATCTCCAAACTGCCCAGTTGCAGAAAGTTTGCCTGTAGAAATAGAAGATAAAGTAAAGTCTTTAAAAGAATTAAATAACTGTGAAGTAGAGATTACTTTTGATCCTACTTGGACTCAAGAAATGATGAGTGAAGAAGCAAAATTAGAGTTAGGTATGCTTTAATTTGTATGAATAACTAGTCTAATCTCTAAAGTGTAAGAAAATGCAAGATGAAATTGTAAATAGAGTTGCCAACAGTAAATTAGTAACTTTTGATTTAGAAGAAATATATCCTGAAGGAGAAAGAGTTTTAATTGACATTAAAGATTGGCTTTTTCAAGAGCTAATTTTAAAAGAGAAAGATTTTAGAGTTTTTGTAAAAAACCATAATTGGTCTAAATACAAAAAAACATTTGTTGCAGTTACGTGTTCTGTAGATGCAATAATTCCTTCTTGGGCTTACATGCTAATTGCTGCAGAACTTGCACCACATGCTAATAAAGTGGTAATTGGTGATTTAGAATTATTAGAAACTGTTATTTATCAAGAATTAATTGGTTTTTTAGATTTAAGACATCTTGCAGACAAACCAGTTATATTAAAAGGCTGTGCAGACAAGCCAATACCACCTTCTGCTTTTGCATTTTTAATACAAAAAATTCAACCTATAGCTAAGAGTATTCTCTTTGGTGAAGCCTGTTCTACTGTGCCTTTGTATAAATCTAAAAATTAATTTTATTTTTTTACAGATAATCTTACTTTTGTGTTCAATCTATCAAAAAAGTGAGAAGTTATTTTCTTCTATTTTTACTTCTTTTTTCATTAAGTTCAATTTCCCAATCAAAGAAAAAAGATACTTTGCCAACACCTAAATGGAAAATTCATGGAAGGTTTGCATTTGTATTCAATCAATCTTCGTTTTCTAATTGGAGAACTGGAGGTGTAAACTCAATTGCAGGAAACCTAAATGTAAACTACGATTTTAATTACAAGAAAAACAATATTAATTGGGATAGCAGACTAATAACCAGTTATGGTTTAAGTCATTTAAGCGAACAAGGCTGGAGAAAAACCGATGACAGAGTTGAGTTTAATACTTTGTTTGGTTTAAAAACATCTACCTATTGGTTCTTTTCCTTTATTGGAAATTTTAGGACACAATACACTTTAGGTTACGATTACAAAAAAGAACCCAAAGAACGAGTTTCAGACTTCTTATCTCCTGCTTATTTAACCTTTGGACCAGGAATGCTTTGGAAAAAATCTGATGATTTAAGTATAAATATTGCACCAGCTACAGCTAGATATACCTTTGTAAACGACTTTTTCTCTGGTAAATTTGGGGTTGCAGAAGGCAGAAATACAGCATTTAGTATTGGGTATAGTTTATCTGGCTACTATAAATTTCAAATCATGGAAAATATAGTAATGGAAAACATCTTAGCACTCTATACAGATTATCTTGCAAATGTGGGGAATATAGATGTAGATTATCAAGCAAATATTGGGTTTAAAGTAAATAAGCAAATTAAAATGCACTTAACATTTCAAGCCATCATAGATGATGATTCATCAAGTAAAATTCAATTTAGACAACTATTTGGTTTGGGTGTAAACTATAGTTTTCACGAAAGAGTTAGTTACTAAACCTTACTTTAAACGAAAAAACATCAACATTATCATTTCTATTTGATTGATTATCAATTCAAAGAAATAAAGTAAATTGCATTTCACCTAAATTACATAATTTGAAATTGTAAATTATTTTAATTTTGACACCTTATAAAAGCCAAATCATGAGAAAAATTACACTATTGTTATTATTTGCGTTCATGAGCATAACATTAACAGCTCAAAATGCAGATGAATTAAAAAAAGAGCTAGCCTCTAAAAAAGATTCAATTTCTAAATTACAAGCAAAAGCAAAGAAAATTCAGGGCCAAATAGACAAACTTCCAGGTTGGAGAGTTGGAGCATTTGGTACTATTGGTGCTAGCTTATCTGGTTTTAACAACTGGTATGCTAGAAATGCACCTAATGCAGATGCTGCCAATATTGGAATTACTGTAAACGCTTTTGCCAATTTAATTGAAGAAGATTTTTTCTGGAGAAACTCTGGAAACCTTAATTTAGGTTGGGTAAAATTAGATGACAAATCTATTTCTGGAGATGAAGATTTTGAAACAGCTTCAGACGTATTTACCTTATCATCTTTATATGGTAAAAGATTAAATAAAAAATGGGCATTATCTGCACTTGGGGAGTACAGAACAACCTTAATAGATAATTTTAACGATCCTGGATATTTAGATTTAGGTGCTGGTTTAACTTGGACTCCAACAAGTCATTTAGTTGTAGTAATGCATCCAGGAAACTACAATTTTGTATTTAGCTCAGGAGATACTGTTTTTGAATCTTCTTTAGGTGCAAAAGTAGTTGCAGATTACACCAACAAGTATGGTGGTTTAAGTATTAAATCTAACCTATCTTTATTCCAAAGCTATAAAGATGGTGATTTATCTAACTGGACATGGACAAACTCTTTTGGATATACTTTATGGAAAGGTGTTGGTTTAGGTTTCGAAGTTGGTTTAAGAAACAACAAGCAAGAAGCTTTAAATAATGCTTTATTAGATAATCCTGCAGAAACTTTTGCAACTGTAGATAACAAATTACAAACCTATTGGTTGTTTGGTTTAAGCTATGCTTTTTAATCAAAAATCATAAATAAATATTCTAAACCTCAAGAAAGTCTTGAGGTTTTTTTATTTTAATTACTTTTGTTACTTAAATTTCTATGGATGACATTATTAATAATTTACGCAACTGTTTCAATATTTTTCTCTTTTCTATGTTCAATTTTAGAAGCAGTTTTACTAAGTATAACTCCCACTTTTATCAATCTTAAAAAGAGCGAAGGTTTAGAGTATGCAAACGAATTAGAAGTTTTAAAGAAAGATGTAGATAAACCCTTAATTGCAATTTTAACGATTAATACAATTGCACATACAGTAGGTGCAATTTTGGTTGGTGTACAAGCTAAAGTGGCTTATGCAGAAATGTATGGCACTACAACTAGAAGTGTTTTTGGAATTGAATTTACAGAAGATGTAATGGTTGGTTTGGTATCTACAGTAATGACCATTTTAATTTTGGTTGCCTCAGAAATTATTCCGAAAACAATTGGTGCTACTTATTGGAAAGGTTTAGCAAACTTTACATCTAAAGCACTTAATATTATGATTTTCCCTTTAAAATACACAGGGATTTTATGGGTTTTACAACTTACTACAAAATTGATTGGTGGTAAAGGTCATGGAAGTATTTTGAGCAGAGAAAGCTTTTTGGTGATGACAGAAATGGCTGAAAAGGATGGTGTTTTTAAGAAAAACGAAAGTAAAGTTATTCGAAACTTATTAGGCTTTAAAGAGATTAAAGTAAATGATGTAATGACACCAAGAACAGTTATGGAGCTAGCTGATGAAAGCCAAACTATACAAGCTTTTTATGATGGTCATAAGAATTTACGTTTTTCTAGAATACCTGTTTTTAAAGAAAATCCTGATGAGATAACTGGTTACTTTTTAAAAGATCATTTATTAGAGGCAATTATTAATGGTAAAGGCAATGAAGCTTTATCAACCATAAAAAGAGATATTTTAATTACAGATAGAGAACTATCTATACCAGATTTATTTGATAAACTAATTAAAGAAAAAGAGCACATTGCCTTGGTTGTAGATGAATATGGCTCTGTAAGTGGTTTGGTTTCTCAAGAAGATGTTATAGAAACTTTATTAGGTTTAGAAATAATGGATGAAACAGATTCTGTTGCAGATTTACAGGCTTTAGCTCGTAAATCTTGGGAAAATCGAGCTAAGAGAATGGGTATTATTGGAGATGATTTAGAGCAATAATATTTTAAAATTATATATTAAAAAAATCCTACTGCTTTTTAATCAGTAGGATTTTTTTTATTCTTCCTCTTTATATTCGTAATACAAAAAGTCATTATAAGGAAAACGTTGAATGTGAATTTTCTTTACCTCTTCGTACGTTTTTTCTTTAAAGTCTTCTAAATTTTCTTTGTTTAATGCAGAGATAAAAATAGATTCTACTTCTTTATCATTCATCCAAGTTTTTTTCCAATCTTGTAAAGTATAATGCTCTTTGCCTCTTTCTGTTTCTAAATCATCTTCTTTAATAGTTTCATGTTCATAAGCATCAATCTTATTAAAAACCATTAAAGTTGGTTTATCTGCACATTTTATATCGGTTAAAATTGAGTTTACAGAAGCAATATGATCTTCAAAATTAGGATGAGAAATATCTACAACATGTAGCAATAAATCTGCTTCTCTAACCTCATCTAGAGTAGACTTAAAAGATTCTACCAATTGCGTTGGTAATTTTCTAATAAACCCAACAGTGTCTGTCATTAAAAAAGGAATATTTTTAATAACCACTTTACGAACTGTTGTATCTAAGGTTGCAAAGAGTTTATTTTCGGCAAAAACATCACTTTTACTAATTACATTCATTAAAGTAGACTTACCAACATTGGTATAACCTACTAATGCTACTCTAACCATTTTACCACGATTCTTTCTTTGAACCGCCATTTGTTTATCAATGGTTTTTAATCGTTTTTTTAATAGTGTTATTTTATCACGAATAATACGTCTATCTGTTTCAATTTCTGTTTCTCCTGGTCCACGCATTCCAATACCTCCTTTTTGTTTGTCTAAGTGTGTCCAAAGACGTGTTAAACGTGGTAAAAGGTATTCGCTTTGTGCTAATTCTACTTGCGTTTTTGCAGAGCTTGTTTGTGCTCTTTGTGCAAAAATATCTAAGATTAAATTGGTTCTATCTAAAATTTTGCAATCTAAAATTTTCTCTATATTTCTTAATTGTGCAGGTGATAATTCATCATCAAATATAGCAGTACCAATCATGTTAGATTGTATGTATTGTTTTACATCTTCTAACTTTCCAGCACCTAAAAATGTTTTGGGATTTGGTCTTTCCATCTTCTGAACAAAACGTTTTACAACAACACCACCTGCAGTTTCTGTTAAAAACTCTAGTTCGTCTAAATATTCTGTTGATTTTGTTTCATCTTGCTGTTGTGTAATAACACCTATTAAAACAGCTTTTTCAGAAATAGCTTCTTTTTGATCTATCATATAAAACAAAGGTAAAAAGAAAGTTGACACCAAAAAGCATTTTTGATGCCAACTCCATTATCAAACTCAATTAACTAAATGAAACTTATATAAATTCTACTTTACCTGTAGCCATATTATAAACTGCAGCTACAATTTTAATTTTACCTTCTTCTTCTAATTGTGCCATTTTAGGAGACCTTTCTCTAATGTCTTTTACAGTAATTAATGCATTATTATGAATTACATCATTTAAAAAAGCTGTGTTTTTTGAAGATATTTCTCCATTAGTTGGTGTTGCTTTAACAGAAGGTTTTATTTCATTTAAAAGATTTTGTAACGAGTTCATTTCCATAGAAGCTGCATCTGTATTGTCTACTGCATGTTTTACTGCTCCACAAGAACTGTGGCCCATAACAATTACTAGCTTAGAACCTGCTACTGCAGTAGCAAATTCCATAGAACCAACAATGTCTGCATTCTCTATATTACCAGCAACTCTTGCTACAAAAATATCTCCAATTCCTAAATCAAAAACATCTTCTACAGGTACTCTACTATCTACACATGATAATACAATTGCTTTTGGATATTGACCAATGGTTGCTTTTCTTCTTTGTGCAGAATGATCTCTTCTTGTTAAGTTATTCGAAACAAAGTTTTCATTCCCTTTTTTAAGTCTTCCAATAATTTCATCAGGACTCAAATTTGCTTGTTCTTCTGCAGTAAGAATACTTTTTATTGGTGTTTGTGCTACCAATACTGAATCTTTATTATTAGTGGTTGTTGTAACTTCTTTATCATCAACACAAGCATAAACTGAAAGTGTAACTATTAAAATACCCAAATACTTTACTAAGTTTTTCATAAAAAATGTTTTTAAATTGTTTAAAAGTTGTGGTGCATACTAAATTGTAATTGTCCTTTGCTCCAAGCATTTGTGGTTTGATTCATATAACCCACTTGAAACCTTATTTGAGGATTTAAAACATAGCCTACACCAAAATATGTTCTATTTCTATCAAATAATTCTACTGTATTATTATTATTACCTATAATTCTTTCTCCATTTATAAAAAGCTCATTATAAAAGGCTCCGTAAATAGTTTTTGGCACTAAACTTTTATTGTTGAATGGAACATTTATAAAAAGGTTATACCTATACCTAGTTCTAAAGTCTTGATCATCTACAAATCTTTGCTCGTATCTAAATCTATGGGTTAACAAAAACCTTTTTCCTATTTTTTGTGGTATTAATGCCTCCTGATATATTCTATTTTCATTAGAAGTAGCATTAGAATCGCCAAATTCACCAGTGGTAATATTTGCAAATCCTAGAGTGAACATTACATTTGCATTTTTAGGTGTGTAGGTTAAACCTGAACGTAAAAGTAATTGCTCTTGATCTGCCATTAAATCCCAAGCTCTGTATTGCACATCTCCTTGAATACCAAATTGTGAATCAGAAAATTTATGATTAAAAAAATACATGTACCAAGCTCCTGTTTGGTTTTCATCTACTTGACTAAATGTAGATAATGTAAAAATTGATAGTACTAGAAAAAGAAATTTAGTTTTCATGTTAAAATTATCTACTACAAATATAATAGTATTACTATTAATATAAAATGTATAGCTTTTATTTTAACACATTATTAACTTATATTTCTAATAAATAAATCCTCAACAACAGTTGAGGATTTATTTAATAATTTACATTTTATTATAAAAATAAAAAACCTCAAGACAAACTGAGGTTTTTAACAATTAATTCAAATTTTATACAATTATACTCTTATATTCTATCTTTATATGGTGGTTTTAAGATGCTGCAAATTTAAATTGAATCTCATTTGTAACCTACATTTGAATGTTAACAAAACATATATTTTAAGTTAAATTATCAACTTTTTTATAAATCCCATTTTTATTTTGAAAAAGATAAAAAAATTAAGAATAATTAAGAATTCATCAATTAATTTAAATCTGTTTATCGTACGTAAGTTCTTGTTATTAAAAATTTTTTTTGTTTTAAAATAGTTATAACTTTTATAAACATAGATTTATTCTAACATTTACAAAGCCAATTAAATAAGTTATTTTTACCCTAAACTAAATTTTATGTTTCCATCTCTACCAAGTATCAAACAAAAAAAAGATATTACTACAATTGCTTTTTACAATGTAGAAAACTTGTTTGACACTGTAGATGACCCAAATACTGCAGATGACGATTATACACCAAATGGTAAAAAGAAATGGACAGTAGATCGTTATAAGATTAAAGTAAAAAAATTAAGCTCTATTATAGCTCAATTAGGTTTGCATAAATCTAAATATCCACCAGCAATTGTTGGTTTGGTGGAGGTAGAGAATGCTAAAGTAGTATCAGATTTAGCTAACTCTTCATATTTAAAAAAGCATCATTATGGTTTTGTACATTATGATTCACCTGATGAAAGAGGTATAGACGTTGCTTTGTTATACAACAAAATAGCTTTTGAATTAATTGATTCTGAAACTTACCCTGTTTATTTAGAGGATGAAGAAGGTGATAGAGATTACACTAGAGATATTTTAAAAGTAAGTGGTAATTTACATGGTGAATTAGTACATATAATTGTTACTCATTGGTCTTCTAGAAGAGAAGGTGTAGCAGAAACAGAACATAAAAGAATTGCTGCTGCAGAAAAAATTAGAGAAATCACTTTAGATCTTCATCAAAAAGAAATGAACCCTAAAATTATAATTATGGGCGATTTTAATGATGACCCTACAAGTAGAAGTGTTAACCAATTTTTGGTAAAGGATGATTTTTATAACCCTATGAAAAAAATCTTAAATCCAGAAAGTAAAGGCTCATTAACATTTAATGGAAATTGGAATTTGTTTGATCAAATTATATTTTCTAAAAACTTTTTACAAGAAGAAAAAAACAAATTATATTTTAAGCACGCAGAAGTTTTTAATAAAAAATGGATGAAAATATACAAAGGAAAATATAAGGGAAGCCCTTTTAGAACTTATATTGGCCCTTGGTATAAAGGAGGTTTTTCAGATCATTTTCCTGTATATGCCTTTCTTAAAAAGAAGTCCTAATTTTTATCTCTATTCTTAAAAGCTGCCATTAACTTTTCGTCTGTTAGAATATATTTTTTGTATTTACCATCTCTATATCTATAATAAATAAAAATAGGCATAAAAATAAAAGACAAGTAAAATACACCTAAACCCATTACAATTTCTGCTTTCTCATGCTCTGTATTTATTAAGAATGCACCAACACACATCCAAACAATAAAGATTACAAAAAGTATTTTTAATAATAACTTCATACTACAAAATTACAAAAGTTCTATCTTTAAAACTTAATATAGTTTAAATGAAATACAATTTATTATTTTTGATTTGTTTGCTACTAACTTGTTGTAAACAAACCCAAAAGAAAGAAAAATTGAGTAAGAAAATTGTAATAGCACATAGAGGAGCATCTGCTTATTTACCAGAACACACCCTAGAAGCAAAAGCCATGGCTTTTGCAATGAATGTAAATTTTATAGAGCAAGATTTGGTGTTGAGTAAAGATGATGTACCTATTGTTATACATGATATTTATTTAGATGATGTTACAGATGTTGCTACCAAATTCCCAAATAGAAAAAGAAAAGACAATCGATTTTATGTTATAGATTTTACCTATCAAGAATTAAAAACATTACAGGTTACAGAGCGTTTTAATCCAAAAACTGGAAAACAATTTTATCCTGATAGATTTCCAAAATGGAAAGGCAGTTTTAAACTACACTCTCTACAAGAAGAAATTGAATTGATACAAGGATTAAATGCTTCTACAGGAAAAAAAATTGGTATTTATCCTGAAATTAAGGAACCAAAATTTCATCAAAAAGAAGGTAAAAATCTAACTTCTGTTGTTTTAAAAGTATTGGATGATTATGGTTACAAAACCAAAAATGATAATTGTATTCTTCAATGTTTTGATGCTAACGAACTAGAAAGAATTAGAGTTGAATTAAAATCAGAACTATTTTTAGTGCAATTGATAGAACATAAAGAAGAAGCTAAACAACTAAAACATTTTGCTACTTATGCAGATGGAATTGGACCTTGGTACAAACAAATTTTACTAGAAAAAGTAGAGGGTAAATTTACATTTACAAACCTTGTAAAAGAAGCACATGAATTAGAATTAAAAGTGCATCCTTACACATTTAGGGCAGATGCTTTGGCTGAATTCTCGTCTTTTAATGAAATGTTAGAAACCTTGCTTATTGATGCTAATGTAGATGGTGCTTTCACGGATTTTCCTGATAAAGTAGTTCATTTTCTTAAAAATCGTAATCAGTTAAAAGAATAGACCTTTTTCTTAATTTCTTTCCGTATTTTTAATTGTAAATACATCAAAAAATGGATTTAGAAAGCTTTAAAATACAGCATACGAACAACACTTTAGAGGTTTACAAGAAAGATATATTACAGTTTTCATCTGCTTGGTATTCTGGTTTTGGTAAGTTTCATACAGATGTTTTTAACTCCGATAAAAAAATTATTTATACTGTAACTAAACAATTTCAGTTTTGGAAATGGAGGATGGTGTATCACATCAAAAAAGATACTAAGGAACTTTCTGAATTAATTTCTAAAAACAATAAGAAGACTATATTTTCTATAGATGTGAACGAAATTACCTATCAAATTAAAATTCATTTTCAGAGTAGATTATCAATTTTTAAAAACGATAGTAAAATTGCAGAATTTAATGAAGCTTGTACTAAAGATGATTTTGCAGGTAAAGTAAAATTATTACTATTAGATAAAAACGATTTAGAGATCGCTTTTTTAATGTATTCTTGTTTAAAAATAGGAGAGCAAAACAGGTCTAGTAAATCTATTATTGCCAGTCAAAAACAATTAGAACCTAATGATGATCCTTGGAGTTAGTTTAACTGGTTACTTCTATTAACTTATTTCTATAGGCAGTTAATAATTTAGATTTTGAAATAAAACCAATATATTTATCTCCTTGCACAACAGGTAAATTCCAGGCATCACTAGTTTTAAATTTCTTCATAATTTCTGTAACAGAATCATCATAAAATATAATTTCTGGAGCTGCTTTCATTAAAGTTTCTACAGTAACATTATTATACATTTCTGTATCAAACATAAAAGGCCTTATATCATCTAAGAGAACAATACCTAAGAAAACTTTATCTGAATTTGTAACAGGAAAAATGTTTCTAGTAGATTTTGCAACTGCTGATTTTAGCATATCTCCTAGTAACATTTCTGGATGAATGGTTTTAAAATTCTTTTCTATTAATCGATCAACCTTCATCATCATCATCACATTCTTGTCCTTATTATGAGTTATTAATTCACCTCTTTTTGCCAATTCTGTTGTGTAAATAGAATTTGCAATAAAGTATTTGGTAAAAGCAAAACTTATAGCAGCAACCAACATTAATGGTACAAATAAATCATAACCTCCTGTTATTTCTGCAATTAAAAAAATGGCTGTTAAAGGCGCATGTAAAACACCAGCCATTAAACCAGTCATACCAATTAGTGTAAAGTTAGATTCAGACACATTACCTCCTAAAGTATTTATGATTTTCGCAAATACATTACCCAAAGATGCTCCCATAAAAAGTGTTGGTATAAAGATACCTCCAACTCCACCAGCTGCAAATGTGGTTGTCATTGCAATAGCTTTAAACAAAGCAATTATAATTAGAAATGCAATAACAATCCAAATATTGGTTAAATCTACATTATAAGGTAATGTTGCTAAAGCATCTGCTGTGTTTCCATTCAATAAATTATTTATTAATCCATAACCTTCACCATATAAAGGAGGAATTAAATACAACATTAAACCAATAGCAAAGCCACCAATAATTAATCTATGTATTCGTTTTTTAAAGTGATTAAAGAACTTTGTAATTCTAAAATAAATTTTAGAAAAATAGACAGAAGCTACACCTGTACCTAACCCTAAAATAATGTAATACAAAACATCCTTAATCTCAAAAGTATCTATAAGCTGAAAACCAAAAAGCGCATCTCTTTCAAAGAAAAAATAAGATGTAATTATTGCTGAAACAGATGCTAATAAAAGTGGTACTAAAGATGCAAATGCCAAATCTAAACTAAAGATTTCTACTGCAAATACAATAGCTGCAACTGGTGCTTTAAACATAGAGGACATTGCACCAGCTGTTGCACAACCAATAAGCAACATTCTAGTTTTAGGGCTCATATGAAATAACTGAGCAACATAAGAACCTAAAGCAGCACCTGTACTAACTGCTGGGCCTTGCAACCCTGCAGAACCACCAAAACCAACTGTAATTGGAGCCGTAATTAAAGAAGCATACATTTTGTACTTTTCAATAATTCCGTTTTTTTTAGAAACAGCATGTAATGTGGTCGAAATTCCATGGCCTATCTCTTTTTTTATCACCTTCTTTTTAATGTAAAAGACGATAATTAAACCAATAATAGGAAAAATAAAATATAAGGAATGATGAAAATCTTTAATGAATTTACCTTCTAAAAGATTCTCGAAAAAGAACGTTAAATTCTTTAATACAGCAGTTCCTAAACCAGCCAATAAACCTACTAAAACACTAAGAACATAAATAAACTGACGTTCAGAAATAAACTGATATCTCCAAAGTAAAATTTGTTTTAGATATTTATTCTTAGTTGGCATAAAGAGAACTACTTTCTTTTAGATAAAATGTCTGTACCTAAATAACCATTGTCTTTGTTATAATACCAAGCTCTAATCTTTGGCATTTTAATGTCATTAACAGTCTCTAAACCTGATAATAAAATGTATTCTCCACTATCTTTTGTATCCTTAAAAAACTGATAAACTTCCATTGCATAAGTATCAGGATTAAAATAAAAGTACCAAGTATCTTTACCTACATCCTTACTATAGGTTGCTTTTAGTACCAAATACTCTTTTCCTTTAAAATTACGCTTTTCTACTTTTTGATGAATAATAGTTCCTTCATCTTTTAATTTCATAGGCAAGCCATATAAATATGTATAATAGTTTTTGTATAATTTGGCACGTTCGCAATTTAAACTATACTTTTTCTTTATTTCTGCTGATAAGTTATGATTTCCATTTAAACTAACACTGCAAGAACCTTTATCTAAAGCAAATTGGGTAATCACTGTATCCCTTTTAGCAAGAACAGCAAAGTATTGATTAGGCAAATCAATATTAATTTTACTAATTCTATCTGCATTCTTAGGTGTTTCCATAGTTACAAACAACTCACCTTTAAAAGTTTCCCAATTTCCATTTGGATCATGAAATTGTATGGCTTTTTGTAGTAATTCGTTTCCTGTAATTGTTTGAGAAAACGTTGTTATTGAAATAAATAGGACTAAAAGTATGGCTAGTTTTTTCATATTTTAAAAGTAATAAAAATAGCGAAAAGAAAAACTCCACAGATTTTAAAACCTGTGGAGTCTAAAAAATAATTTATAGTTGGATTATTCTCGAATATCCAATTTTAAACTTAACTCTTGTAATTGCTCATCATCAATAAATGCAGGTGCATCTATCATAACATCTCTACCTGAATTATTTTTTGGGAAAGCAATAAAATCACGAATGGTTTCCTGACCTCCTAAAATTGCAACCAATCTATCTAAACCAAAAGCCAAACCTCCATGAGGTGGAGCTCCATACTCAAAAGCATCCATTAAGAAACCAAATTGAGCCTTAGCTTCTTCTTCAGAAAAACCTAAATGTTTTAACATTGTTGCCTGAATTTCTTTATCATGAATTCTGATAGATCCTCCACCAATCTCATTTCCATTTAAAACTAAATCGTAAGCATTTGCTTTTACTTCTCCTGGTTTAGAATCTAACAATTCCAATTGACCTGGTTTTGGTGATGTAAATGGATGGTGCATTGCATGATAATGACCAGTTTCTTCATCTAACTCTAATAATGGGAAATCTATTACCCAAAGAGGAGCAAATACTTTAGGGTCTCTTAACCCTAAACGTTCTGCTAATTCCATTCTTAAAGCAGACATTTGTGCTCTAACTTTATTGGTTTCTCCAGATAAAACACACACTAAATCACCAGGTTTTGCACCAGTAACTTCAACCCATTTTGCTAAATCTTCTTGATCGTAAAACTTGTCTACAGAAGATTTAAAAGAGCCATCTTCATTAACTCTACAATAAATCATTCCAAGAGCACCAACTTGTGGCCTTTTTACCCATTTAATGATGTTGTCTATCTCTTTTCTTGTGTATGCGTTTCCACCAGGAACAGCAATACCAATTACAAGTTCAGCATCATTAAATACTTTAAAATCTTTATGCTGAGTTACTGCATTTAGTTCTCCAAATTCCATTCCAAAACGAATATCTGGTTTATCATTTCCATACAAACGCATTGCATCATCAAACAACATTCTTGGGAATTTCTCTACCTCAACTCCATTAATTTCTTTTAATAAATGTCTGGTTAATCCTTCAAAAATATTTAGAATATCTTCTTGTTCAACAAACGCCATTTCACAGTCAATTTGTGTAAATTCTGGCTGTCTGTCTGCACGTAAATCTTCATCTCTAAAACACTTTACAATCTGAAAGTATTTATCCATTCCTCCAACCATCAGCAATTGTTTGAAAGTTTGAGGACTTTGAGGTAAGGCATAAAACTGGCCTTCGTTCATTCTAGAAGGAACTACAAAATCTCTTGCTCCTTCTGGAGTAGATTTAATTAAATAAGGTGTTTCTACTTCTATAAATTCTTGATCAGACAAATATTTACGAACTTCCATAGCTACTTTATGACGAAAAATCAAACTGTCTTTTACAGGGTTTCTTCTAATATCTAAGTATCTATATTTCATTCTGATGTCTTCTCCTCCATCAGTTTTATCTTCAATTGTAAAAGGAGGTAACTTGGCTTCGTTTAAAATTTCTAATTCAGAAACCAATACTTCAATTTCACCAGTAGCTAATCTATCATTCTTAGATTCTCTCTCAATAACAGTACCTTTTACCTGAATTACAAATTCTCTACCTAAAGATTTTGCTTTTTCTATAATGTCTTTAGAAGTACGTTCTTCATCAAAAATTAACTGCGTAATTCCATATCTATCTCGCAAATCTACCCAAACCATAAAACCTTTGTCTCTAGATTTTTGTACCCAACCTGCTAGTGTAACTTCTGTGTTAATGTGTGATGCTCTTAAGGCACCACAAGAATGACTTCTGTACATTTCTTATTAAAAATTTTCTTCCGCAAAAAAGCGAATATCCTTAAATTAACATCCCAAATTTATTTCGGGATCTGTGTGCAAAATTACACATTTTATCCATTAAAATCTTTGTAAATTTGTTTTTATGAGCGTAGTTAATATTCAAGAAAAATTTAACCTTTTTACAGATTTATGGTCGCCTAAAAAAATAGGAGAATTAAATGGACAGCAAATTTTATTGGCAAAAATAAAAGGAGAATTTGTTTTTCATAAGCATGATAATGAAGATGAACTTTTTATGGTAAAAAAAGGTGTTTTAGAAATGCATTTACATGATAAAATTGTAACCATAAATGAAGGCGAATTCTATATTGTGCCTAAAGGTGTAGAGCATAAACCTGTTGCCAAAGAAGAAGTTCATATACTTTTATTTGAACCACTTTCTACAAAACATACAGGAGATGTTGTTGCAGATATAACTGTAGACACTTACGAATCAATATAAAACGTTATGAATTATGAGTTTTGAGTGATGAGTGCAAACTAATTACTTAAAACCAAACACCAAATTAAATGAGTAAACTGTATTTAGTGCCAACACCAATTGGTAATTTAGAAGACATGACTTTTAGAGCGATTCGTATTCTAAAAGAAGCCGATTTTATTTTGGCTGAAGACACAAGAACAAGTGGAAAGTTGCTAAAACATTTCGAAATTAATACACAAATGCATAGCCATCATATGCATAATGAGCACAAATCTATTGAAGGAATTTTAAATAGAATTAAAAGTGGAGAAACTTGCGCAGTTATTTCTGATGCTGGAACTCCAGCCATTTCTGATCCTGGTTTTTTACTAACCAGAGCCTGTGTAGAGAATAATATTGATGTTGAATGTTTACCAGGTGCAACTGCTTTTGTACCAGCTTTGGTAAATTCTGGTTTACCTAATGATAAATTTGTTTTTGAAGGGTTTTTACCAGTAAAAAAAGGAAGACAAACGCGTTTATTATTATTAGCTGAAGAAACAAGAACTATGATTTTTTATGAATCTCCTCATAAACTTGTAAAAACTTTAGGGCATTTTGCAGAATATTTTGGTACAGAAAGAAAGGTTTCAGTTTCTAGAGAGCTTACAAAAATGTTTGAAGAAACTGTAAGAGGAACAGCCAATGAAGTTTTAGCTCATTTTACCAAAAAACCACCAAAAGGCGAAATTGTAATTATAGTTGAAGGAAAAAATAAATAAAAATGATGATTATCAATTTTAAAAATAAACTCCAAAATAGTCCAAAAGAAATTTTATTTTCTGAAACTATGCAAGTTATAGAAGAGAATTACAACTTTAAGCCAACTGCATTTAAAAATGGAAATGTAGAAAATAAAGCAGGTGAAAATTCTGGCTCTTGTAAAGTTTTTGCCTTTGCTGCATTACAAGAACTAACTAAAGAAGAAACCTTATTATGTTTTGGGGAACATTATAGAAATGTTTTAGAAGACACAAATGGTACATCTCATCAAAATATTAGAAACTTTATGAAATTTGGCTTGGAAGGTTTGTCTTTTGATAACCAAGCTCTAATAAAGAAGTAAATCAGTTCATAATTGCAGTAATACAATTAAAAACAATTTACAAACTGGGTTATCTTTGATTGATTTACAATTGATATGGAAGATAAAAAATATGATGTTTTTGTTATAGGTAGTGGAATTGCAGGTCAAACAGCAGCAGAAATCTGTGCTAAAAACGGCTTAAAAGTAGCTATTGCAGACAATAAAGCTTATGGAGGAACTTGTGCCATTAGAGGTTGTGACCCTAAAAAAGTTATGCTACAGTTTGCTGAAATCACCCAAAAAGCAGCACATTTAAAAGGTTTAGGGTTTACTAAACTTTCTAAAATTAATTGGCAAGACATTCTTAATTTTAAAAATAATTTTACTGAAGCTGTTCCAAAATCTACAGAAAAAGATTTATCAGATTTAGATATCGATTTATATCATCAATCTCCAAAATTTTTATCAAAAAATGAAATTTCGGTTGAAGGCAAAACTGTTTATTCTGATAAATTTGTTATTGCTACTGGTTTAATACCAAGAACTTTAAAGTTTAAAGGTGCAGGGTTTTTAAAAACAAGTGACGATTTTTTCAATCTAAAAAAACTTCCAAAATCAGTTACATTTATTGGATCAGGATATATAGGTATGGAGTTTTGCTTTTTACTTTCTGCCTTAGGTTGTAAAGTAACAATGATTGATAGAGGCTCTTCTATTTTATCACAATTTGAAACATCATTAACAGATAAAGTTAGAGAGAACTTGGCCAATAATGGCGTCAAATTTATTTTTGATGCGACTATTTCATCCATAGAAAAACGTAGAAAAAAGTTGAAGTTAAATTATAAAATTGATAATGAAGAGCTCAGTTTAAAATCACATGTAATTTTTAACACTTCAGGAAGAGTGCCTGCTACAGAAGCTTTAAATTTAGAGAATGCATCTATAAAATCAGATAAAACCGGAATTGTAGTAAACGATTTTTTACAAAGTTTAAGTGCAGATAACGTTTATGCTTGTGGAGATGTTTCTAGTAAATCTCTACCCTTAACTCCACTTTCTGGTTTACAAGGTTATATTGTTGGCCAAAATATTCTAAAAGAAAAAAGTAAGAAGTTTAAAAATCCGTTAGTACCTTCAATTGTATTTACGGCTCCTAATTTAGCAATGGTTGGCTATACAGAAGAAGAAGCTAAAAACCGATATAAGAATATAGAAATTTACGAAGGTGATGCCTCTGATTGGTATAATGCCAAGAAAGAAAATGCTCCTTTTTATGCTTATAAAATTATTACCAATAAAAGAACAGATGAAATTGTTGGAGCTCATTTATTAAGTAATGAGGCCAATGAAACCATCAATATTTTTACAACAGCCATAAATTCGAAAATGACTGTAAGTAAATTTAAAGAAATGATATTTACTTATCCTTCTTATGCTAGTGATTTAAAAAGCATGCTGAAAAAGAAGTAATGCAAAAATTACTCTCAGAAATTAGAAAATGTACTTTATGCGAATCTCATTTAGATTTAGGTGCAAACCCAATTATATCAGCAAGTAAAAAATCAAAAATACTTTTAATAAGTCAAGCTCCAGGAAGAATTGCGCATTTAAAAACAAAAGCTTGGGATGATCCTAGTGGAAAAGTTTTGCGAAAATGGTTAAATGTAGATGAAAAAACCTTTTATAATGCAGACAACTTTGCAATTTTACCAACAGGATTTTGTTATCCTGGAAAAGGAAAATCTGGTGATAAATTACCCAGAAAGGAATGTGCTCCTTTATGGCATTCTAAAGTAATGCATCAATTTAAAAATGTAAAACTTAAAATCTTAATTGGTAATTATTCTCAGCAATACTACTTAGAAAATAGATCCAAAACACTTACAGAAACTGTACAAAATTATCAAGCCTTTTTGCCTGACTATTTTGTACTACCTCATCCATCACCAAGAAATAGATTTTGGATGCAAAAAAATCCTTGGTTTATAAATGAGGTAATTCCTGATTTACAAAAAACTGTTAATCAGATTATTAATATTTAGAACCATCGTGTTTACCAACTTCAAAACCATGTTTTCCTAAAAATTGGTTTCCACTTTCTATAGCATCTTCTTCTAAAGTTGTACCCATAGAATCATTCCATCTATTTAAATACCCAAACAAAGAAATTACACCTAACATTTCTACAATTTCTCCTTCATCCCAATATTTATATAACTCTTCTTTGATTTCGGCATCTACTGCATTTGGAACCACAGAAGCCGCTAATGAAAAATCTAAAGCAGCTCTTTCTGCGTCCGAAAACGCTTTATGAGTTTTATATTCCCAAATATTATCTAATTGTTCTTGCTCTGCTCCATAACGTTCTGCAGCTCTAATTGCATGTGCTTGACAATATCTACAACCTGTTGCATTACTCGAAACCCAAGCTATCATTCTTTTTAAGGCAGATGTTACTCTACCTTCATTAGCCATTACAGCTTTGTTTAAATTGATAAATGCTTTAGAAATTGCCGGTCTTCGTTGCATGGTTAAAACTGAGTTAGGGCAAAACCCTAATGTTTCATTAAAAAATTCTGCTAATTTCTTTGTTTCCAAATCGTGCTCTGCAGCTAAAGGTGTTACTAATGCCATATTCTTTTATTTTCTTATTAAACTAAAATTACCTGTTTTTTCTATTGATAAATTATTGATATCTGATAAAGTTACTTTAAACCAATAATTATTTGAAGGTGCAGGTTTACCATTTGTAATACCATTCCAGCCTTCATTATTATCCATTTTGTACAATAAAACACCAAATCTATCATAAATAAATACTGTAGATAAAGTATAGAAGGTTTCATCAAAACCAGAGATTTGCCAAACATCATTTTGATTGTCTCCATTAGGTGAGAAAAATTTTGGATAGGCTAAGATTGAAAAAACCAAACTTGCTGTTCCACAACCACCTTTATCTCTAACATAAAGTACGTGAACTCCTGTAGATAAATTTTGAAAAATGCCTTCATCTTTATAAGTACCAAATTCATCATCTAATGCAAATTCATAAACTCCATTTCCAAGATTGGAACTTGCAACTTGTATAGAATTATTATTAGAATCATCAGTAATAATTACATCACTAATTGTAATTGTTGCTTTTTCTGAATCTGAAACTAAAATAGTGAGCTCATCAGAAATACAACCTGCTTCTGAAATTGCACTCACTGTATAAATTCCTGAAATGCTTACGTTAATGCTTGCAGTATTCTCGGTAAGAAGTGTTTCTTCTCTTTTCCATACATAAGTGTAATTACCTTGTGGATTTATAGTTACTAAATCTACAGTACCTACATCTTCACACAAAATAAATTCTGGCTGCAACAGACTAAAATTTGGCACAGTGCTATCTACCTCTGCAATAACTTCTGTTCTGTTTGCAGAAATACAATCTAAATTATTGGCTTCTACAAAATAACTTGTTGTAGCATTCAAATTGGGCGTTTGATAATTATCGCCAATAAAAATTGGTGAAGTACTTATAGCTGTTTCATACCAATAAACATCACCTTGGTTTGCTTCTGCACTTAATAATGCTGAACCAGAACATACCAAATCATTAGTAGTACTTGTAATTTGTGGTTTAGGGTTAACAATCACAGTTACAGCAGTTCTTGTATATGTATTACAACCGTTTACGGTTATTGCTGCAAAATAGGTTGTATTTTCTGTAATAAATGGAGTTGTATAACTATTACCTGTAGCTAAAAGATTACCTCCAGTTTGAGCATCATACCATAAAATATCTCCTTCACTTGGCACTGCAGATATGTTTGCTGAACCAGATTCGCAAAGTGTAGCTGAAGTAGTAGACAATATTTGAGGTAAATAAATACTTGTACTAGCTACAATATTTAAGGGGTTATCTCCAGGTTTTCCATACTCTACAATATATCCTCTAGGAATGTATAAATCTGTACCTCCTATATTTGGTAAATCGTTCCAAGCACCAGGAATTCCAATAGAAGGATCTGTAATATGTGCATAATCTTCTCCAGTAGTATTATTGCCTCTAAAATCATTAGGTTCATTATTATTCCAGAACGCAAAATTTGGTGTAGTTCCATTCACTTGTCCTCGCCAAAAAACAGTGCCAGCTTCTGGGCCAGTAACCCATTTCCATTCGCCTTCTGTTTCTTCATCAGAACCACCAATCCAACCTGCACCTGCAGCTTGTTTCCCTGCAAAATTTGCTTCTTCTTGTGAGGTTAATGTTGCTAAATATCCTTCTCTACCAAAATAGGTTCTATTTTCTGCTTGTATTCTTGCTTGCGCCCATGTAATGCCTTCATCTGCCACAAACTCATAGAAATGGTCTGTAGTTGGTAAATAATTTGCATCATCTACAGTAAGTGAAAAAATCTTTTCTATTGCCACATCAGTTGCAGTTGTAGAAAAAACTACAGATCTTACTGCACTTTCTAACTCTGAAAATTCAATTTGGGTAGTTCCATTACTTGGTAATAACGTTAGTTTACCTTCATTAGGGTTCCAACTGGCTGCAATGTTTGGATGATTTCCTGTTAATTGTAATAAATCAAAATTGGTTTGATAACCTTCAGAAATCTGAATAAAAAAATTGTCTAATCCAGTATCATCTGGATCAGTAATAGAAAAATCTGTAACTATATTTATAGTAGATCCTACACAAAAAAGCTGCCTACCATCTGCAGTTATAGATGGTGCAGTATCTGCTTGAGCATATAAAAAGAACGTACTACAAAAGAATAGAATAAAAAGTAACCCAATTTTATGTTGTAGAGATTTTTTCATTTTAAGGATAAACAATTTGTGATTTCTTACTTTTGTAACAAAGCACAATTTACTACTTCATTCTTTAAATATATAAATTATGGTAAAAAATATAGTTACTACAAAATGGACACAGAAGTCGCAATTTGATTCAGATAATCCTAGTGGTCATCATTTAACAATGTTCGATAAATCTCAAGATAATGGAGATGTTGTTGGGTTTGCACCTAAAGCTTTAATGTTGTCTTCTTTGGCTGGTTGTTCTGGTTTAGATGTGGTTTCTCTTTTAGAAAAAATGAGAGCTGAAGTTGCTCAGTTTCATATTGAAGTTACTGCAGAACTTACAGATGAACATCCAAAATTTTACAATAAAGTAAAAGTAGATTATCATTTTACAGATGCAGAATTACAACCAGATAAAATTCAGAAAGCTGTAAATTTATCAGTAACAAAATACTGTGGAGTTATGGAAATGTTTCGAAAATTTGCTGATGTAGAAACAGAAATTCATTTACATAGTTTATAATCTTAAAGTTCAACATTTGCTATGAGATGGACTTTAAAACCAGCACCAAATTCAGAAAAAGTCAAAGCGCTTGCAAAAGATTTGCAAGTAGAACCTGCTATTGCCAAAATTCTTTGTCAAAGAAATATTGAATCTTTTAACGATGCTAAACTATTTTTCAGGCCCAGTTTAGAAGATATTCATGATCCTTTTTTAATGAAAGACATGGATTTGGCTGTTGAGAGAATTGACCTAGCAATTACCAACCAAGAAAACATTTTAGTTTTTGGCGATTATGATGTTGATGGAACAACAGCTGTATCTTTAGTTGCTTCTTATTTAAGAACGTTAACACCTAATATTGCAACCTATATTCCTGATAGATATGCAGAAGGTTATGGAGTTTCTTATGCAGGAATCGATTTTGCTGAAGACAATGATTTCTCTTTAATTATTGCTTTAGATTGTGGAATTAAAGCTATTGAAAAAGTAGCTTATGCTAGTGAAAAAAAGATTGATTTTATAATTTGTGATCATCATAAACCAGGAGCTGAAATACCAAATGCAGTTGCTGTTTTAAATGCAAAAAGAGAAGATTGCTTTTATCCTTTTGATGAATTGTGTGGTTGTGGAGTTGGTTTTAAATTAATACAAGCCTTAGGTGTTTCTAGAAAGCAAAACATAGAAGAATTTGTACCCTATTTAGATTTGGTTGCAACTGCAATTGCTGCAGATATAGTACCTATGAATGGCGAAAACAGAATTTTGGCTTATTATGGATTACAGGTAATTAATCAAAATCCTAGAAATGGAATTAAAGCATTAGTACATCAAGTAAAAAAGAAAGTACTAACCATTACAGACGTTGTTTTTATAATTGCACCAAGAATTAATGCTGCAGGTAGAATGAAACATGGTAATTACGCAGTTGAACTTTTAACGGAAATGGATTTTGATTCTGCTGTGCAATTTGCTGCAGACATTGAAATTTTTAATGCAGACAGAAAAGATCTAGATAAAAAAATTACAGATGAAGCCTTAATTCAAATCATTGATAATGAAGAAGAAGAACGTTATACATCTGTGGTTTATCAAGAAGATTGGCATAAAGGTGTTATTGGTATTGTAGCTTCTAGACTAATAGAAAAATATTACAGACCTACTTTAGTATTTACAAAAAGTGGAGATAAACTTGCTGCTTCTGCACGTTCTGTAAAAGGTTTTGATGTGTACAATGCCTTGCAAGCTTGCTCTGAGTTTATAGAGCAATTTGGAGGTCATAAATACGCAGCTGGCCTAACCTTATTACCTGAAAATTATACAAGTTTTAAAAATAAATTCGAAGAAGTTGTTTCCAAGACAATAGACAAAAATCTATTAACACCAGAAATTACCATTGATACTGAAATAGAATTGTCTGAAATTACACCAAAATTATTAAGAATTTTAGAACAAATGGCTCCTTTTGGACCTCAAAACATGAAGCCTGTTTTTCAATCGAATTGTGTTAGAGATAATGGTTATGGAAAACAAGTTGGTGCAGACAAAACACATTTAAAACTGAATGTTTTTCAAGGTGATAACAAACAAACTTTTGGAGCAATTGGGTTTAATTTGGGTGATAAATTAGAACATGTGCAAAATGATTTTGATATCGTTTACACACTAGATGAGAATATTTGGAATGGACACAAATCAATTCAATTAGTATTGAAAGATTTGAAGTGAGTTAAACATGCTGATCTATCAAAATGGCATTTCCATCTGGATCTAAAACAACAAAATTAGCTGGACCAGAAGTTGTTTCATCTGCTTCAGATTCTAACTTTACACCTTCTTTTTTAAGGTGATTTTGAATTTTTCTAACATCATCAAAATCATTTAAATGAGTTGCATTTTCATCCCAACCAGGGTTAAAAGTCATTATATTATTTTCGAACATACCTTGAAAAAGGCCTATTAATGCATTACCGTTTTTCATAATGAGATAGTTCTTTTCTAACTCGCCTGCAAAAACAGAGAAACCTAATTTCTCATAAAATGCTTTTGATTTTTGTATATCTTTTACTGCTAAACTATTGGAAAATGCGCCTAATTTCATGTTCTTAACTTTTTTGGTTGATAACTTAAAGTTAAATAAAATTAATCTAATGCTGGAATACCTAAAAAATGATAAAGAAAAAATAAAGCGAACAGTGTACTAGATAGGTTGATTATTAAAAGAGTTTTACTCTCTCTAAATCTAGATTTTAAACTCAAAACAGCAGTGAGAATAGAGCAATTAACTGTTAAGGAAAAAGGTAAAACTAATAATCCAAAACCCATAGCACCTCCACCTGTATATAGACTGATTGCTGTAAGTGGCAAATAATACAAGTTTAAAATAAAAATTATTATTGATAAGAATAAATTAATTTTCTTCATCTAAATTTTATCTTTCCATAGAAAGCAAAACCATCCTCAATTCCATAAAAGTGAAAGATTTATCTACTTTTTCTTTTAATTCAGTAAGGTTTTTAAACTCTACTTCTTCAATTTCATTTATGATTTTCTTATAACGTTTTAACTCAATCAATTCTAAAATATCAACATCTCCTGAAGGTATAAAACTCGCTAAATGACTTTCTATGGTTCCACTTGTTAAACTGCGTTCTTTGGCAATTTCTTTAATTGATAAACCAGATTTAAACAACTCAAAAGTAATTTGTTTGGTAGATTTTTTGTCTTCTTTCTTTTGTTCATTAAACTTATTAATTCCGTTTTCTAAACAATACTCTTCTATTACTTCTAAAATTTCTTCACCATATTTTTGAACTCTAATTTTACCCATTCCTGAAATTTTTAGCAGCTCTTTTTCAGATCTTGGTAAAGCATCGCAAATGGCATACAAAGTTTCTTGTGTAAAAATTTGAAAGTGTGGGATTTTGGCTGCTTTAGAAATATCATCTCTTAACTCACGTAATTTTAAAGCCAAAATAGGATCTCTTTTAGAGCTTAATTTCTTCTTCTTTTTTGGTTCAGTCTTTTGTAAAACAGCATTTGCTCTCACTTGCAAATACTCTTGAACTTTAAACCCAACTTTCATTTTTTGTAGTGCAAATACTTTTTCTTCTAAAAGTTCTTGCAACGCATCAAACTGTTTAGAAAAGTCTTTTTTTACAGCTTTATTGTCTGTAGAAAACTGAATAGCATCTATAGGTTTTTGAATATTGTTGGTAGTTGTATTTAGAAAATAATCTACACCTTTTAAAAATCGTTCTTGAATTGGTGAGCTATTTTCTGGCAAAACACTGTTTTCTGCTAAAGCGTTTAGTTGATTTTTAAATCCGTTAGCAACTTTCATCAAACTTACAACTCCATCATCTTTTATGGTTTGTAGATGATCAATTACATCACCTTTTATACTTGTTTGGTTTTTGTAGAAAATATCTATTAGCCTAGAAATTGGATACAGGAATTTTTGATAATCAAACAACTCAGCCATTAAGTTTAGCTGAAAATCTTTTTCTGAAGCTATTAAATCTGCTTCATCTGGATGGTTTTCTTCTACACTTTCATTAAACTGGCTTACAGTTTTATCATTAATAATTGCACTGCTAGTAATTGGTGTTTTTAAGACCAAACCTTCTAATGAAGTACACCTACTTAAAGCCACATAGGTTTGCCCATGAGCAAAAGATGCTTCTGCATCAATAATAGCTTTGTCAAAAGTTAAACCCTGACTTTTATGTATTGTAATTGCCCAAGCTAAACGTAAAGGAATTTGCGAAAAAGACCCAATTACGTCTTCTTTAATCTCTTTAGTATCATCGTTTATTGAGTAATTTACATTATCCCATTTTTCTCTTTCAGTTACAATTTCATCAATTTCATTTGGGCATTGCACAGTTACACTATCTCTAGAAATATCTGTAACTATACCAATTTTACCATTAAAATATCTTTTTTCTGGTGATGAATCATTTTTAATAAACATAACTTGAGCACCTATTTTAAGGGCTAGTTTTTCATCATTTGGAAAAGAATTTTCATTGAATTTACCTGAGACTTCAGCATCAAAATAGTGCGTTCTATTTTTAAGTTTATTCAGCTCAGATTCGTTAATTGTATTGGCTCTTCTGTTATGAGTAGTTAGCGTTATAAAATTATCATCTGCATTTGGTGAAAACTTAGGGTTGTACCTTTCATTTAAAATTTTTGCAGATTTGTCTGATAAATTATCGTTTCTAATTTCGTTAAGAATGGTAATAAAATCTTCGTTTTTCTGACGATAAATATGTTTTAATTCAATAGAAACTACATTGGCTTCTTGAAATGCCTTTGAACTAAAAAAGTATACAGTGTTGTAATATTGTTGTAATAAACTCCATTCATTTGGCCTAACAACAGGTGCCAATTGCTGCAAATCTCCAATCATTAAAACTTGTGCTCCACCAAAAACCTTATTTCTGTTTTTGTATCTACGCATTACTTGGTCTATACCATCTAACAAATCTGCTCTAACCATAGATATTTCATCAATAATTACTAAATCTAAAGATTTAATAATATCAATTTTTGTTTTTGAAAATCTACGTTGTTGATTATTCTGTGTTTGATTAGGTAGAATTGGCCCAAAAGGCATTTGAAAAAAAGAATGAATGGTTACACCTTTTGCATTTATAGCTGCAACTCCTGTAGGTGCAACAATTACCAACCTTTTTAAAGATTCGTTTTTAATTTGATGTAAAAAAGTAGTTTTACCTGTACCTGCTTTACCTGTAATAAATAGGTTTCTATCGGTTTTTTCGATAAAGCTTAAGGCAAGTTCTAATTCAGGATTTGTGGGCATTTTAGCTTTTTGATGCAAGATAAACAAACCTGAATTATATCTTAAATATCGAATTAAAAAGTTACTTAGAATGTTATGATTTAGAGCGCAAAATTTTTTCCATTTTTTTACCTTTTGCTAATTCATCTACTAATTTGTCTAAATATCTTACTTTTTTAGTTAATTCATTATCTAAATCTTCAATTCTATATCCACAAATTACACCTTTAATAAGATGCGCATTTTCGTGTATTGTAGCCTGATTAAAAAAAGTTTCAAAGGTTACTTTACCCTCTATTAATTGTTGAAGTTTATCTGAATTAAAACCTGTTAACCATTCAATAACTTGATGCAGTTCATTGATGCTTCTTCCTTTCTTTTCAATTTTGGTTACGTAATGAGGATAGACAGAAAAGAACTTCATACTTGCTATTCGTTCATTATGTTCTTTGGTGGTTGTACTCATAAAATTTATTTATTCACAAGTTACAAAATATTTGAATTAGGTAAATTATTCGTGTAATAGTTGATAACCTTTAAAGTTAACGTTATCTAAAATTACAGTAACTGCATCTACTCCAGTTGTATTTTTAACAGACTTATTACCATTAATTTGCATACCAATTTGAATAAAATTTTCCACCCAACCATCTTTAGCTTTTACATAAGGTAAAATAATGTTTTGTAAATCAAACTCTTGATTATCTATAGTCATAGATTTATACACAATACTATTTTCTGTAATGTAGCTTTCTAATTTTATTGAGTGCCATTTTTTTGGAGATAGACATTGATTAATTTTAGGGCTAAAAGATTCCCAACCAATTGGCTTTTCATCAACTCCTTGTTCATCATTCCAAAAGCGCCATTCACCACCTTTACTAAACTGAACTCCAAAACCATGAGAGAAAGGTAATGCTATATGTTGCCAAGTAAGTTCTACACCTTCTATTGTGGCTTCATCTGGGTTAGCGCAATCTAATTCTCCATCGATATAAAGATCTAATTCATATACCAAATATTTAGCCTCTTGATATTGCCAAGGTTCATCTTGCCATTTTAAGGCTTTGGTATTTGTAAAAAAAACATTGTTGTATTGGTCTCCACCAGTAATTGCACAATGTAAAGTTTTAGTATTTGTGCTATTATTTGTTTGATGATTCATAGACCATTCTATACCTGTACCAGGAAAAATGATGTCTTCATAAACACCCCAACCTGTAAAATACAGATCTAGTTGTTTATCATAAATTCTTTGAGAAGCATTGAGTGTATCGTTCTCAATGTTTTGGTAATCGAAAATTATAGCTCCTTTTTGGAAAGAAGGAGTTTGAAGAGGGTTTTCTTTAGAACATCCAAAAACAAGAAAAATGATTACGTAAAAAATGACATTTCTA
Organism: Polaribacter dokdonensis; assembly: GCF_024362345.1. Taxonomy (GTDB): domain Bacteria; phylum Bacteroidota; class Bacteroidia; order Flavobacteriales; family Flavobacteriaceae; genus Polaribacter; species Polaribacter dokdonensis. The sequence continues at coordinate 1,892,055 of NZ_CP101505.1, forward strand.
ATCATAATACATGCGTTCTTGTTTTCGGATATTAAAAAGTATATAATTACATTTCTAATGCTTTTGTTGGATTGTTATCCATCAATAATTCTACAGGATTTTCTAATGCTTCTTTAATTGCTACTAAGAAACCTACAGATTCTCTACCATCAATAATTCTATGATCGTAAGATAAAGCTACATACATAATTGGTGCAATAGTTACCCCACCATCTACAGCTATTGGTCTTTCCACAATATTGTGCATTCCTAAAATTGCACTTTGAGGTGGGTTAATAATTGGAGTAGATAACATAGAACCAAATACACCACCATTTGTGATTGTAAATGTACCACCTGTCATTTCATCAATCGTAATTTGACCATCTCTAGCTCTTAAAGCCAAACGTTTTACTTCGCTTTCTACACCTCTAAAAGATAAATCTTCTGCATTTCTAATTACTGGAACCATTAATCCTTTTGGTCCAGAAACTGCTATAGAAATATCTTGAAAATCGTGTTTAATTTGGTAATCTCCATCAATCATAGAGTTTACATCTGGATACATTTTTAATGCTCTAACTACTGCCAAAGTAAAGAAAGACATGAATCCTAAGCCAACACCATGTTTTGCTCTAAAATCTTCTTTATACTCAGATCTTAAATCAAAAATTGGTTGCATGTTTACTTCGTTAAACGTAGTTAACATTGCAGTTTCGCTTTTTACAGCTACTAAACGTTCTGCAACTTTTCTACGTAACATAGACATTTTCTTACGCTCAGTTCCACGAGTTCCGTTTGCAGGTTGAGTTCCCATAGATGGTACAGCTTTTACTGCATCTTCTTTAGTAATTCTACCATCTTTACCTGTACCTTTTACAGTAGAAGCTTCAATACCTTTTTCTGCTAATACTTTTTTAGCTGCAGGAGATGCTACACCTGAAGCGTATGTTTCTTTCTTTTCTACTGCTGGAGAAACTTTGTGCTCTTGTGTTGGAGCTTCTTTGGTTGGTTTTTCTTCAGTTGATGAATCTCCTCCTTCTGGTTTAGAAGCGCTTGTATCAATTAAACATACAACTTCACCTACAGCAACAGCATCACCTTCTTCTGCTTTTAAAGTGATAATTCCGCTTTCTTCTGCAGGTAATTCTAAAGTTGCTTTGTCTGAATCTACTTCTGCAATGGGTTGATCTTTCTCAACATAATCTCCATCTTCAACTAACCAAGTTGCAATTTCTACTTCTGTGATTGATTCTCCTGGAGAAGGAACTTTCATTTCTAAAACACTCATGGTTTCTCTTTTATATTTATTCTAAATCTTTTATTAACTATTAAAAACACTGTCTATTACAGCTTTATGTCTTTTCTTAAAACGTGTACTTGATCCTGCTGCTGGTACTGCATAATATTTACGAGAACGAACAGATAGGTTTTTTAATTCAAATCTTTGTAGCATGTAACTCCAAGCACCCATATTTCTAGGCTCTTCTTGTGCCCAGATGTATTCTTCGATATTTGGATATCTATCTATTACTTGCTGAATTTTTTCTTTATGTAAAGGGAATAATTGCTCTATTCTAACCAAAGCAACATCATCTCTTTTGTTTTCTTCTCTTTCTGCTAATAAATCATAATAGAATTTACCCATACAGAAAACTAATTTCTTTACTTTATCTGGGTTTATTGTATCATCTATTACTTCTTGGAATTCACCTGTTGCTAATTCTTCAATTGTATTTACAGCCTTTACATGTCTTAATAAACTTTTAGGTGTAAAAACAATTAATGGTTTTCTATAATCGCGTTTCATTTGACGACGCAATAAGTGGAAAAAGTTTGCAGGAGTTGTACAGTTTGCAACTGTCATATTATCTTCTGCACAAAGTTGTAAATAACGTTCTATTCTTGCAGACGAATGTTCTGAGCCTTGCCCTTCATAACCATGTGGTAATAAAACTACAATTCCATTTTGAACCTTCCATTTATCTTCTGCTGCAGAAATATATTGATCGAACATTATTTGTGCTCCGTTTGAAAAATCTCCAAACTGTGCTTCCCAAATTGTTAATGTATTTGGATGAGCCATGGCATAACCATAATCGAAACCTAACACACCATACTCAGATAACAACGAATTGTAAATCGTCATTTTACCTTTATTGTTTGGGTTTGTGTTTAATAAATTAACACGTTCTTCTGTTTTTTCATCTCTTAAAACAGCATGTCTATGAGAGAATGTTCCTCTTTCTACATCTTGCCCAGAAATACGAACATTAAAACCTTCTTCCATTAAAGAACCGTAAGCTAAATTTTCAGCCATACCCCAATCTAGTTGGTTGGTTTCAAATGCCATTTTAGCTCTACCTTGCAAAATACGTTCTGCTTTTCTTACAAAATTAGCACCTTCAGGCACTGTAGATACTACTTTTGCAATATGTTTTAAATCGTCTACAGGATATTTAGTATCTAGAGTTTCTAACATAGCATCTTGATTTTGACGCTCAAAACCTTCCCAAGTAGACTCCATAAATTCTTTTACTTTCGAATTTTCGTCTTGCTTAGAATTGTCAAACTCTCTTTCTAACATTCCTTTAAATTCAGCTGTAATTTCTTTTACATATGATGAATCTATAGAACCTTCTTGTAATAATTTTTCTGCATAAATCTCTTTTGGATTTTTATGCTTAGATATTGCCTTATATAATTTAGGTTGTGTAAAACGAGGCTCATCACCTTCATTATGCCCATATTTACGATACCCTAATAAATCAATAAAAATATCGGTTTTAAACTTCATTCTAAACTGTAAGGCCATTTCCATTGCATGACATACAGCTTCTGTATCATCTGCATTAACATGTAAAACAGGTGATAAAGTTACTTTAGCAACATCTGTACAATACGTACTTGAACGTGCATCTAAATAGTTAGTTGTAAAACCAATTTGATTATTTACTACAATATGAATGGTACCACCAGTTTTATAACCATTTAATTTTGCCATTTGTACTACTTCGTAAGCAATACCTTGCCCAGCAATTGCTGCATCTCCATGAATTACAATTGGTAAAATTTTACTAGAATCTCCATCGTATTTTCTATCGATTTTAGCTCTAGTAATACCCTCTGCAACAGCTGCTACAGTTTCTAAATGAGATGGATTTGGAACTAAATTCATTTTAATTTCGTTACCATCTCTATAGGTTTTACTTAATGTTAAACCTAAGTGATATTTTACATCACCATCTATATCTTCGTCTTCGAAATCTTTACCTTCAAACTCACTAAATAAATCTCTAACAGGTTTTTTAAAGATGTTTACCAAAGTATTTAAACGCCCTCTGTGAGCCATACCTAAAACACATTCTTTAACTCCGTATTTTTCTGCAGCATCTCTTAGCATAACACTAATTCCAGGAATTAATGTTTCACCACCTTCTAATGAAAAACGTTTTTGACCAACATACTTTGTTTGCAAAAAGCTTTCGAAAGTTACTGCTTGATTTAATTTAGATAGTATATATTTTTTAGAATCCTGACTGTAGTTTGGATGGTTATCGTTTTCATTCAAACGATCTTGCCACCATTTTAATTTTTCAGGATTACGCATGTACATGTATTCTACACCAATAGAATCGCAATAAATACTTTTTAAATGGTCTATAATAGTTGATAGTTTTACTCTACCAATTCCTAAAACATCACCTGCAGAAAATTCTTTATCTAAATCTTCTTTGGTTAAACCAAAATTTTCTATTTCTAAAGTTGGTTCGTATTTTCTTCTATCTCTAACAGGATTTGTTTTTGTAAATAAATGACCTCTAGTTCTGTAGCCATTAATTAGGTCTACAACCAAGAATTCTTTTCTAACTTCTTGTGGAATTTCTGTAGAAACTTCTTCATCTGTTAACGAATAGTTTTCATTTGCAAGATCATAACCTTGAAAAAAACTTCTCCAACTTGGTTCTACTGAATCTGGATTAACTAAATATTGATCGTATAAATCTGCTATAAAGCCTGTGTGTGCTGCGTTTAAGAACGAAAATTTGTCCATATAATTATTTATGCTTTTGTTTAAGCTACTAATTGAAACAAAAATACAATTTTTAAAAAATTAAGCGTAATTTATTTAAGAATATCTATCACTAAAATTTTATTAAAAAAAATAAAAAAGTATTTGGCAATATTCTAAAATAATATATATTTGCACTCGCTAATCACAAATTGTGAAGCAAACTCCTCCTTAGCTCAGTTGGTTAGAGCATCTGACTGTTAATCAGAGGGTCCTTGGTTCGAGTCCAAGAGGGGGAGCAAAAAAGCCTTATCTATTTAGATAAGGCTTTTTTAATTTATATATTTGATACTTTTCTTAGTAATATACTTCTAATAATTTTGCACTAGCTGCTTCAATATCAATGCTTTGAATTGCAGCAGGCAGTAAAATAGTTTCACCACAATTTATAGTATATGCTTCATTATTACAATGAATGATTGCATTACCTTCTACACACATAAATATAATGAAGGAGTCTATTGCTGAATAATCTTTCTGTATTCTTGAATCTACATCTAAAATATTGGTTGTAAAATAAGGTGAGTGTACTAATTTGTTAGATGCGTTTTTATCTAATTTATAATTGGTTTTATAATTATCATGCACTTGATAATCAATTACATCTATAGCTTGTTCATTATGCAAATCTCTTTTTTGACCAGTTTTAGCATCTACTCTATCATAATCATAAATTCTATAAGTAATATCTGAAGTTTGCTGAATTTCTGCCAATAAAACTCCTGCACCAATTGCATGAACTCTACCTGTAGGAATGTAAAATGCATCACCTTTATTTACATTTTCATGATGCATTACCTCTAAAATGGTATTATTTTTTAAATGTTGTTGGTATTCTTCTTTAGAAATCTCTTTATCAAAACCAACAATTAATTCAGCATCTTCATCTGCCTGCATTACATACCACATCTCGTTTTTACCAAAAGAATTGTGTCTTTCTTTTGCAATTTCATTGCTTGGATGTACTTGAATAGACAATGGTGTTTTAGCATCTATGAATTTAATTAATAAAGGAAATTCTTCTCCAAATTTTTTATAAACATTGTTACCTACAAAATCTCCATGAAATTGATTGGTTAAATCTCTTAAAGATTTACCCTTTAAATTGCCTTCTGCAACCAAAGTTTCATCTCCAGAAACATCAGATATTTCCCAAGATTCACCAATACTTTCTTCTGAATAGTTTTTATTTAATTCTGTTTTTAGTTTCTCTCCTCCCCAAATTCGGTATTTGTATAGTGGAGCAAACTTTAAAGGATAAAAATTCATAATAACTTCTTTTTTCAAATATATCAAATCAAACGTTTTTGTTGGCTAATTACTCGTTTAAAGATATTAAATATACATATAAACTACTTAAAACCTTAGGTGGATTACCATGATCGAATTCAGAAGTTTTATATGTTTTGTTATCTTTTGTAATAGACAATGTTGCGAACATTGCACCATCTGTGTATCTTTTTTCTGATGGTGCTTCTAATAGATTCATTTGTGACAAATCAATTTCATTTACCAATTGTATTAATTTGCTTTTTTGATCTTTAGTTAAAACTTGTATTTCTTTTTGATCACTAGAATTAAAATTCAGCTCGCCATTAATAATATGTATTAAAAAATATGAACCTCTTGTTTTAGCCTCGTATTTAACTGTTAATTTACTTTCCTCAATATTTTCTTGACTTTTACAATCTGTAAAAGCAAATAAAATACACACACATAGTATTCTACTATAATTTTTCATCATTATCTTTTTATTGAACACAAAAAAAGGCGCCAAAAGACGCCTTTTAAATAAGTTTTTGAAAGTATTAGTTTCCTGCAATTGCAGCTCTTCCACCTCCTGAAGCAAATAAAGCTCTCATTCTTTCCTTTTGACCTTCACTAAACATGTTCATACAAGAATCATCTGTATAATCCATATAATTCATGAATTGATCATTACTTCTACAGTGATAAGCAGTTGTTGGACAACCATAGTTAGGTCTGTCTGAAGATGGTGTATCAGATACAAAATCATCTCTATTACATCTTCCATCACCCCAAATATGTCTTAGGTTTAAATAGTGCCCAACTTCATGAGTTGTAGTTCTACCCCCATTAAAAGGAGCTGCTACATAACCAGTAGTTCCAAAATATTGAGGAGATACTACTATTCCATCTGTTGCAGAACTACCACCAGGAAATTGTGCATATCCTAAAATTCCTCCTCCAATATTTGCTACCCAAATATTCATATGAGTAGATGGTGTAACTGGTGGGTATGCAGATTTTACTGCATTATTTGTACCCCAAGCAGTTGTAGTACTTGCATTTCTAAAAGTACCAGCCAAAGTAAAAGTAATTTCTGAATCTGCAGCTACACTTGCAAAAGCACTTGGTGTGTTACTTGCATCGCTATTTGTTCTTCTAAAATCAGCATTTAATACTGCAATTTGTGAGTTTATTTGAGCATCAGAAATATTTTCGTTTGAATTGCTATATACTACATGCACATAAACAGGAATATTTACAACACCTAAGTTGTCAGAAACTGGTGGGTCTCCTCCACCATCATTTCCTCCACCTCCATTTCCATTTCCATTACCAGCACCACTTGGTTTTTTACCGGCAATAAAACTTCTAGTTGCGTATTCTATATCATACATTTTTTTGTAAAGCCCTTTATTTTCTGCAAGTTGTCTATTTAAAACTTGCATAGAATAACACTCTTTTCCATCTTTATCTGAAGGTCCTTTAGCCTCTAAATCGTCTGTGTGAACAAAAAAGTCACTCATGTCAATTTTAGATTGTTGATCGTTTGAAATGTCTGTAGTTTCATCTTGACATCCCATAAAAATACCTGTTGCTAATAGCAAACCTAATAATGATTTTCTCATAAAATAATTGATTTTTGGGGTTTAATTAAAAAGTTAAAGTTAGTTAATTTTTTAAAAAATTATTAACCATTGTGTTTAAATATTAACAATAATTCATGATTTTGTTAAATTTTTTAACGATGCTAATATACATTTAATTTTAACATCTCAAAAAAAATCACAAAAAAAGTCATCAATTAGTGATGACTTTTCAAGTTTTATAGGAAAATATTGAATTTATGACAACATAGATACTGCCCTTTTTAATGCATCTATAAAAATCTCTATTTCATGTTTTGTATTGTAAAAAGAAAATGATGCTCTTACTGTACCAGGAATCTGAAAATAATCCATTATTGGTTGTGCACAATGATGCCCAGTTCTAACTGCAATTCCTAATTTATCTAGAATCGCTCCAATGTCATAGGGATGAATTGCACCAACATTAAATGAAATAACCGCTGTTTTATTTTTAGAAGTACCAAAGATTTTTAACCCTTCTATTTGAAGTAATTTTTCTGTGGCATACTCTAATAATTCGTTTTCATAGCTTGCAATTTGTTTAAAACCAACTGAGTTCATATAATCTAAAGCAACACCAAAAGCTATACCTCCACAAATATTTGGAGTTCCAGCCTCAAATTTATGTGGCAAACCAGCATAAGTTGTTTTTTCGAATGAAACAGTTGCAATCATTTCTCCTCCACCTTGATAAGGAGGTAATTTCTCTAACCATTCTTGCTTTCCATACAATAAACCAACTCCTGTTGGCCCACACAATTTATGTGCAGATGCTACATAGAAATCTACATCTAAAGCTTGAACATCTGGTTTTATATGAGGTGTTGCTTGTGCACCATCAATTAAAACTGCTGCGTTTACTTTATGAGCAGCCTCTATAATTTCTTCTATTGGATTTATGGTACCTAATGCATTTGATACATGATTACAAAAAACAAGCTTGGTATTTTTATTTAATAATTTATGATAGGTTTTCATATCTAAAACTCCATCACCTGTCATTGGTATTACCTTTAAAACAGCACCTGTTTTCTCACAAAGCATTTGCCAAGGCACAATATTAGAATGATGTTCTAGTGCAGATACAATTAATTCATCTCCTTTTTGTAGCAATGTTTCAAAACCTGATGCTACCATATTTATTGCATGTGTAGTACCTGCTGTAAGGATAATTTCATAGGGTTGTTTTGCATTAAAATGATGCTGAATTTTAATTCGAGCTTCTTCGTATTTATCTGTAGCTTCTTGACTTAAAGTATGCACACCTCTATGAATATTTGCATTATAATTACTATAATAATCTACAATAGCATCTATAACAACTTGGGGCGTTTGAGAAGTTGCAGCATTATCAAAATACACCAAAGGTTTACCATGTACTTCTCTTTTTAGTATTGGAAAATCTTCTCTTATCTTATCTACATTAAACATGGTTATCATTTTAAAATACAAAGATAAAACTTGATTTTTTAACGTACTATAAAAGACAATATGATTTTCTTATTTTTACATCACTAAACTCTTTGCTATGAAAATTTTAAAGCGAATTCTGCTTCTTTTATCAATTATATTAACAGTAGTTGTCTTTATCAATTATCCAAAGCTAAATATGCTTTCTGGTTATGCTGCAAAAAATACAGCTTCTTCTGTTTTTGTAGCAGAAAGAAATTTAGACTTTACGAATAACACAGACAATAATTTTTCTCCAGTAAATTTGGCTACAAATACTGTAAATTCGGATGAGAAAACAGCAACTTCTTCTGCTTTTGGTCTATTAACTAGAAATGCAATTTACAGAGAAGGTTTGGGTGCTGTTTTAACCTTATCTGATGAAGATGAAACTGCAACTTATCTTACACCAAAAAGAAGTGTGCCAGACAATAAAACTCCTTATCCATATGGAAATGCACCACAAAAAGATACCATTTTTAAAAATGTAGATTACAATTTATTAAATGAAACTTTAGACATATTGTTTGATGAAAAAAATAAAACTAGAGCAGCTATTGTAATTTATAAAGATCAAATTATTGCAGAGAAATATGCTAAGGGTTTTACTAAAGAATCTAAAATTTTAGGTTGGTCTATGACCAAAAGTATTACAAGTACCATCTTTGGAATTTTAGAACACCAAAACAAAATTAACGTACAAGAAAAAGCACCTATTGAAGCATGGAAAGATGATGATCGTAGCAAAATAACTATTCATAATTTATTACAAATGAACTCTGGATTGGCTTGGGATGAAAATTATGATAAAATTTCTGACGCAACAAAAATGCTTTTTTTAGAAAGAGATATGACTAAAACTCAAGTCTACAAAGAGTTTGCAGGTAAACCGAATGAAAGCTGGAATTATTCTTCTGGTACCACTAATTTATTATCTGGAATTCTACGAAATGAATTTAATACCCATCAAGAATATTTAGATTTTTGGTACACCCAATTAATAGATAAAATTGGAATGAATTCTATGCTAATTGAAACAGATTTAGAAGGTAATTACGTAGGCTCTTCTTATGCATGGGCAACACCTAGAGATTGGGCTAAATTAGGCTTGCTTTATCTTAAAAATGGTAATTGGCTAGGAGAGCAAATTTTTACTAAAAAATGGGTAGATTATGCAACAACCCCAACCCCAAGTTCTAATGGTTGGTATGGAGCTCAGATATGGTTAAATGCAGGTAACAGATACCCAAGTGCGCCTAGTAATATGTATTTTTTTAGTGGTTATCAAGGGCAAAATGTATTTATACTTCCAAATGAAAATTTAGTAATTGTAAGAATGGGTTTATCTAAAAATGCGGATGTTGATGAGCTATTAAAAGGAGTTATTAACAGTATTCAGAATTAATTTTAAGGTAAATGGCTGATTTTAATGATAATCTGTTAAGTTTTTGTTAATAAGTATCAAAAATATTTTTTACTTTTCACTTTTAAAAATTAAAAACAATATTCTGCTTTTTAAATCATAGATGAATATGTGTTTTTTTCTAATAAAATAATCAATATTCTTTATAAATATGATTTATAATTACCTTCAATCTATTCTATTAAATATTAAGAAACTTACTTTTTTAATTCTTTTAGGTTCTCCGGTTTTAATGAGCCAAAATTTAATTCACAATTTTGAGTTTAATAACAATTTTAATGATAGTGAAGGAACTAGTGTTTCTTTAACAACCACTAATGTTTCAAGTTCAAATTTTCAAACAGGTCCAAATGCTTGGAGCTGGTCTCAAGCATCATCTCCTGGAGGAGGATTAATTTTAAGCACAGATCAACTTACAGATCCAGAAAGTTATTCTATTGGTTTTAGAATTTCTTATCAAAATACAGGAAATCCTGATGGAAGCACAAAAAGTTATAAGAAAATCTTATCATTTAAAGGTGAAACAGACGATAATGGTCTGTATTTTAATCATCAAAATTTACAGTTTTTTCCTTTTGGAGCTAATGCATCTGTAACCTATACACCTAATGTTTTTTATGATTTTGTATTAACTAGAACAGCAGCTAAAGAAATAAAAGTGTTTATAGTAGAAACTAATGGTACTGTTACTGAGGTTTATAGTGAAACAGATACCAGTGATTCTTCTGTACCTAGATTAGTTGGAGGTAATAGAGAGTTTATTTTTTTTAAAAACGATAATGTTGGCTCAGAACACACACCTGGAGGTATTGTAAGAGGAATTCGTTTATGGGATGGACCTCTGAGTCAGTCTCAAATTGGAGCTGCACTTTCCTCTGTTACAACTAGCGATGCTACTAATTTGTCTGCATCTTCTGCAACTTTAAATGGCGAGGTAAACCCACAAGGCACTAATTCTAATTTTGTTTTTGAATATGGTTTAACTACAAGTTATGGGCAAACTATTGCTTCAACACCATCAAGCAGTAGTGCATCAGCATCAGTAGATGTTACTGCGAATTTAACGGGTTTATTACCAGGTACATTATATCATTACAGATTAAAATCTACAAATACAGCTGGTAGCGCATTTGGATCAGATAAAACATTTACAACCTCTGCAGCTGGAGGAGTTCCTGGCGCTAATCTATGGCTAAAAGTAAATGAAGGTGTTACAAGTTCAGGGTCTACTTTGACTAATTGGACTGATCAAACAGGAAAAAACTCATTTACGGTTTCTGGCACCCCACAAATAGAAACTGGTGCATTAAATTTTAATCCTGTTGTTCAATTTAATAATACTGTAGTTGCAAGTATACCAACTGATAGGCTAGATGGAAATAATAGCATAGTTATTACTGAAAGTTTTGCTGTTTATAAACACCCTGCAGTATTGAGTCAAGGAGCAGTTCTTGGTGGGCAAACAGCAGGGTCAAATTCAGGACTAGGATTTTACTATGGATTAATTTCTAATACACTTTTTACTGATGGTAAAAATAATGTTAATAAATTCTCTAATGCTAATCAAAATACGCATTTTTCTATAAGTAATTTAGACTTGTCACCAAATCCAGACAATGCACTTGTTGATGGGGCAAGTTCTCTTGTTAGCCCATTTACAGCTGGATCTGTAGATTTTGGGAGTATCTCATTAGTACCTATGATTGGTGGTACCAACAATGGAACCACTGGTGCTGCCATTAATAACTTTACTGGTAAATTAGCAGAAATAATTACTTTCCCATCTTCACTCTCTAGTGCAGAAAAACTTAAAATTCAATCTTATTTAGCTGTTAAATACGGTATAACATTAGACAGTTCTTTAGGTAATTATGTAAATTCATCTGGCACTTCAATTTGGAATAATAACTCTTACTGGAATGATGTATTTGGTATAGGTAAAGATGATACTAGTGGTTTAAGCCAACAAAAATCAAACAGTATCAATACAGGTACTGGTAATGGTACTGGGCAAAATGGAAAAGGAAATATTATAGTAGGTAACTCTTCTTCTCTAGATGATGGAGATTTTTTAATGATAGGTCATGACAATGCAGCACTTACAGAAGAAAGAGTAGACTTACCTACTTCTGAAGATGGAAAAATACGTTTACGAAGAGAGTGGAAAGTTAAACATACAGGTAATGCAGGTAAGGTAGATTTAACTTTTGATTTACAAGGAATATGTTTATCTGGAGTATTAAATACAGACTATGCTTTATTAATCGATGAAGATGGTAATGGAGACTTTACAAACGGATCTGTTTCTGTAATTACTCCAACTGCATTATCGTCAGGCGTTTTAGTTTTCTCAGGTGTCACTTTAAATGATAATGTAGTTTTTACATTTGCTGGAACACCTGCAAGACTTAGATTTACTTCTGTTGTTGGCTCAGACAGTCAAACCAAATGTGAAAATACACCAATAACAGATATTACTTATAAAGGTACAAACTTATCTGGTGCAACAGTAACAGGTTTACCTGCAGGTGTTACAGCCTCTTTTAATAATGTTTCTCAAATATTAACTATTTCTGGCTCTGCAACAGCAACAGGTACTTTTAATTATACAATTAATACAACTAGTAGTCAGTGTTCTACAGCACCCACACTATCTGGTACAATAACCATAACAGAAAATGAAACAGTTTCAGCGCCTTCAGCTACACCTACTGTTCAAAAAAATGTTTCAATAGTACCAATAACGCATACAACAACAGGTGCAACAGGTATTGGTTCACCTACTGGTTTGCCTATTGGTGTAACAGCTTCTTGGGCTGCAAATACGCTTACCATTTCTGGAACTCCAACAAAGAATGGAGTCTATAATTACTCAATACCAATTAATGGTACTTGTGGTTCAACAACTGCAACAGGTACTATTACTGTTTCAGATACTTTAGATTCAGATGGAGATGGAGTTATAGATTCAAAAGATTTAGATGCAGATAATGATGGTATTTTAGATACAGAAGAAGGTTTTGCTGCTGTAACTCCAAGCAGACCTTTGTCTACCTATTCAGAAACTGTTAGAACAGTTGCTGCTAATGGACCTAGTATTTCAAATCCTACAAATGGTTATATTGTTACTGATAAGTCTACACCTGGAGTCTTTGCTTTTGAAGCAGTTTCTAGATCAGAAAGTGGTTCAGGAGGTGGAATTGGTACAATTTCTTATGTAGATATTGATGTTGATTTTGCTCCAAGAGAATATGTAAACAATGTACAAGTTAGTTTTAAAATAGGAAGTGCAAGCGATCCAAATGGAAGAGGTTATTTTGATGAAGGGTTCTATATTGAAATAAATGGAGTTGTCGTAGTTAATTTCAATTATTTACAATACAATACAAACACCGCTTTTAATAATAAATTTGACGTAGATGGTGGTGGTTGGGCTCCATGGAATGGAGAAGGAAACCCTGAGTTAATATTAGATTTACAAGGAGGTACTGTAAAATTATTAGCAGATACCAAAACTGGTGGAAGAGAAGATGCATTACCACTTATAACCAACTCTAAGCCAAATCCTATGCCTGCCATAGATTTTGAAAAAGGAGTTTCCATTGGTACAGCATTTAACAATCAAGATGGTCCTGGAGGAATTGGTATACAAACATTAAATTTTTCTGCAGATGTAAGAACACACAGAGATACAGATGGAAATGGAATATTTGACTATTTAGAAACTGACATAGACAATGATGGTTGTTCTGATGTAGATGAAGCTTATGGTGCAGGTACTGACACAAATGGAAATGGACAATTTGGTAATACACCAACCTTAGCAAATAATGGTGTAAATGCGAATGGTTTAGTTATTGCTGCAGGTATTTCTCCATCAACTAGAGCATACCAAAAATCCCCTTTAGACTCAAATAGTGATGGTATAAAAGATTACCTCCAAGTTTCTAAAGAAGTTGTGTCTATAACTACGCAACCTTCTAATACTGCTGTTACAATTACTGATGTAGCGACTTTTTCAGTTACTCCTCAATTACAAGGTACAGGTTTAGACCCAGCTTATCAATGGCAAGAAGACCCAGGTACAGGAACTTTTGCAGATATTACTAATGGAGGTTTGTATAGTGGTGCAACTACTGCAACACTTTCAGTAACAAACCCATTATCAGATAAAAATGGGTATAAATATAGATGTATTGTAAGTCCAGTAGCTAATGTTTGTTTAACTCCACAAACAAGTGATGCTGCAACTTTAACAGTAAATAAACACCCTATTGTTTTAGTAGATGATACTTATACTGTTTCTCAACTAAGCTCTACCACTTCATCAGTAACCTTACCAACAAGCATTATAGCAAATGACACTTTTCTTGGTGCTCTGCCTATAATTAATGGCGCTTCAAAAACAACAACTTTAACACAAGCAGGTGCCTCAATTACTGGTTTTACTTTAGAAACAACAACAGGTAATATAAATGTAGATAACACTGTTACACCTGGTACATACACTTTGTCATATACGTTATGTGAAGATGCAGACCCTACAAATTGTCAAACAGCAACTATAACTATTACTGTTATATTAGATACAGATTTTGATGGTGTTGCAGATATAAATGATTTAGATGATGATAATGATGGTATTTTAGACACAGAAGAAGGTACAAAAATAACAACAGTTGGTACTGCTTTTAACTCAGGTTCTGGAACAGGTAATGTTACAGGTACCTTATCTAGTTTATCTGGCAGTATTGTTTACGATATTGATTTTAAAAACAGTGGTAACTCAGCAAATGGAGGAATAGGGAATGCATCAGAGTTTTTTAATAATGGAACAGAAATTTCATGTGCTGCAAATACAATTGGAGAAGATAATACATTCACTTTTAATCCTCAAGGTTCTGCCAAACTTTCGGATTTAGAGGAAGTTACTATAGATGTTAGTTATGTTCAAGATGGCATGACACTAACTTTTAATCAACCATTAACTAATTTTACTTTAAAATCAGGTACTACAGGTACAATTTCGGCTAATGGAAGAACTGTTAATATAACTTCTGGATCTAATCTCGCTGATGCAGGGTTTACAGCAAAGCTAATTTCTGTATTCTCTAATCCGTTTATTATAAATGGAGTTAAATCTACAAGTTCTGATACATTTACAGTAAAAGTAGCAGCGAGCATAATAGATAGACCTGATTTAGATAGTGATGGAGTTACAAACTCTTTAGATATAGATTCAGATGGTGATTCTTGTAATGATGTTGTTGAAGCATATGGAGCAAATTCAGACCCAGATAATGATGGAATTTACGGTACAGGAAAACCTACTGTAGATGCAAATGGTTTAGTTATTGCTGCAGGTGTTACAGGCTCAGTATATACATCACTTCCAGGAGATATAGATAATAATGGTACAAAAGATTTTTTACAATCATCTGTTACAGCTCAAAGTATAAAAACAAATCCGAATGCAACTTACACTATAGATTCTGGAGACAATACTACAATTTCAGCAGATTTAAATACAATTGGTTCAGGTACGCAACCAACTTTGCAATGGCAATTGAAAGATTCAGGTACTACATCTTGGTCTAACATAACCAACAATTCAACTTATTCTGGAGCAAACACTTTAAACCTTACTATTACATCAGCAAGGTTTCCATTAAATAACACTTTATATAGATTACAAGTTTCTAACCCTTCTGTAATTTGTGGTTCAACTTTCGAGTCAAGTTCTACAAAATTGGTTGTTAACCCAGATCCTATTGTAGCAAATGACGATACAATATCAGCATCAGAAAATAATCCGCAAGTTTTAATTGCTACTATTCTATCTAATGACTTGTTAAATACAGTAGTAATTAACAATGCAGATGTAAATATCACTACTATTGGTACACTTCCTTCAGGAATAACATTAGATTTATCAACTGGAGAACTAGCTACAGATGGAACAGCGCCAATAGGTGTATATACTTTTGATTATCAAATATGTGAAACTGTAGATCCAACCAATTGTACAACTGCTACTATATCAATTACCATTTTAAAAGATACAGATGGTGATTTAGTGGCAGATATTAATGATTTAGATGATGATAATGATGGAGTTTTAGATGTAAATGAAGTTTGTGCAACTGGTACCTACACTTATGTTAATCCAAATCAAATTGACGGGACAGTAGATGGCTCTAATTTCACACTAACAGGAGTTCGAAATAATGGCGCTCCTTGGACCTCAGCAGATGTAACAACCGCGAATTTCAGTTCACCAAGTTCATTTTTTAGTCCTTCGTCAAACGCACTGCCTGCAGTTGTATATGGTGGTGGTACAGGAGGTCGAGGGTCATTTACTCTTACAGGTGGTGAAACAAGAATTATCCGTTTTCATATAGGACAACTCGCTGCTAATACACTTACTTTCTCTGAACCCTTTAGAATTATAACAACAGGAAATGCTGCGCTTTCCAGCGCTACTAATACAACGTTAAAAGGTGTCTCTGTTTCAGGTGGAGATGCAAATGGTACGATTGAATTTTTAAATCCTATTAATTCAGTAAGTTGGTCTACAACAACTGTAGGTCCAAGTCCAAATGAAGGTGATGGTTTTTTTCTAGCAGTTTTAGCTTGTGATGTCGATACTGATTCAGATGGTGTCATAAATTCTTTAGATACAGATTCAGATAATGATGGCTGTAATGACGTTAACGAGGTTTATGGTGCAAATACAGATGCTGATAATAATGGTAAGTTCGGTTCTGGAAATCCAACCGTAGATACAAATGGATTAGTTATTGCAGCAGGAGTTACTAGCAGTGATTACAGTACATTACCTTCAGATAATGATAGTAATGGAATAAATGACTTTTTACAAGCTTCAAAATCTGTAAGTGGTTTTACAGTACAACCTAAAGACCACTTATCAAATACGAATAGATCTGTTACTTTCTCTGCAACTCCAACTGTTAGTGGTTCTGGTACAGAACCAATTTATCAATGGCAAGTTAATGATGGAGGAGTTAGTACATGGGTAGACTTAACAGATAATACTTTTTACGCAGGTTCAACAACTGCTAATTTAGTAGTAACACCTAACAATAGTACTTTTAATAGTAACCAATATAGAGTTGTTGTTAGTACACCTTCTTATGTTTGTGATTCAGATGTTACATCTGATGCAGCTGTTTTATCTATTATTTCTAATATTATTAACGCAAATAATGATGGTGTAGAAGTTGTAGAAAAAGTAGCAAATTCAGCAATTGTAAATGTACTTACTAATGATATTTTAAACAGTACAGTAGCTTTGATATCAGAAGTTACGCTCAGTCAAATTAGTACATCAAATGCAGGAATTTCTTTAGATATTTCTAATGGAAATGTTACTATAAGTTCAACAGTAACTGCTGGTATTTATTTCTTAGAATACAGCATTTGTGAAAACGCAGATCCAACAAATTGTTCTAATGGTATTGTAACAATAGTTGTACAGAAAGATACAGATGGAGATCAAATTCCAGATCAAACAGATCCAGATATTGACAATGATGGGAACCCAAATAGTACAGATCCAAATGTTAATTTACCTACAGCTAATGATGATACAGCAACAGCAAAAGTTGGACAAGCAACTGAGGTAGATATTTTGGTAAATGATGATTTCCTAGCAGGAACCAATACAACCATTACTCAATCTGGAGGAACTGCAGTAGGCACTGTAAGTTTTGATAATCTTACAGGTAAACTAACATATACTCCAACAGCAGCAGAAGCAGGAAAAACAGTTACAGTAATATATAATGTTACAAATACTCCTACAAGTGTTTCTAAGACAGCTACAGTAACGTTAACAATAGATAATGAATCAGATTTAAGTATTGCTTTGAGCGTAAATAATAACGCACCAAATGTTGGTGATAATGTAGTATTTACAATTACAATTACTAATGCTGGCCCAAGTAATGCCACAAATGTTGATGCTTCTGCTTTATTACCTTCAGGATATACTTATATAAGTACAATTGTAAGTCAAGGAACATATAATCCAGTTTCTGGCAATTGGTTTGTAGGATCAGTAACTAATACAAATCCAGAAACTATAGCAATAACAGCATCTGTTAATGCTTCAGGAACGTATTCATTCCCAGCAGAAATTACGTTTGCAGATCAAACAGACCCAGATTCTACTCCAGGAAATGGAAATACTTCAGAAGATGATTATTCATCTATTACTGTAACACCAGTTGCTCAAGCAAATTTGGTTACAGTTTTAACTGTAAATAATACTACACCAAATGAAAATGAAGAGGTTACTTATCAAATAAAAGTTACTAATAATGGTCCTAGTGCAGCTACAAATGTCCAAGTTAATTCTGCTACAATACCTGCTGGTATAACTTACATTTCAGATGATGGTTCAGGAGATTACAATTCAGCATCAGGTATTTGGTCTATAGGAAATTTAGCTTCAGGAAATAGTGTAACATT
The DNA here is from genome assembly GCF_024362345.1 of Polaribacter dokdonensis. Lineage (GTDB taxonomy): Bacteria > Bacteroidota > Bacteroidia > Flavobacteriales > Flavobacteriaceae > Polaribacter > Polaribacter dokdonensis. Next base: position 1,910,347 of record NZ_CP101505.1, read on the forward strand.
ACATATTGTGGGTCGTGTAGATTCTGGTGAATCAGGTAATACTATAAACCAAACAATAGCAACAACTGCTACAGAAAATGATACAACAACTGCTGGTGATGTTTTATCTGCAGATTTAACAGTAAATCAAGCAACACTAACTACAACAATAGTTGTAGATAATACAACACCTAATGAGGGTGATACAGTTAAGTATACTATTAATATTAGTAATTCTGGCCCTAATTCTGCAACAGGTATAGCTTTAACTTCTATATTACCATCAGGCCTTACTTACGTATCAGATAATGGATCTGGATCATATAATTCAGCAACAGGGATTTGGAATCCTTCTGCAATTGCAGCATCAACTTCTGCAACTTTAGAAATTACAGCAACTGTAAATAGTGGCACTTCTGGTAGTACAATTTCTAATACAGTTTCAAAAATTGTTTCAGATCAAAGTGCTACAAATACGCTACCATCAGCAAGTGCAGATATAACTGTAAAAAGCATCAATTTAGTAACAACAATTAGTGTAGACAATAGCTCACCTAATGAAGGTGGTACCATAAAATACACCATTACTATTACAAACTCTGGAACTGATGATGCTACAAATGTTGTTTTAAACAATTCATTACCTACTGGAGTAACGTATGTTTCAGACAATGGATCAGGAGCTTATAATGCTTCTACAGGTGTTTGGACTGTTGGTAATATTATTGCAACAAGTACTACTTCTTTAGAAATTACAGCTACTATAGATAATGGAACAGCAGGTAATCATATAGACAATACCATTTCTTCTGTAACTGCTACAGAAACAGATGCTACAGCTGTTGGAGATGTTTTAACAGCGTCAATAACTGTAACTAGTTCAAATTTAATTACTGTAGTTGCTATACCTAATAGCACACCAAATGTAAATGATACTTTTTCATATACAATAACAGTAACCAATAATGGTCCAGGAAATGCAACAGGTGTTTCATTAACAAGTTTAGTACCTGCTGGATTAACATTTACAAGTGGAGCAGCAACAGTTGGCTCTTACAATAATACTTCAGGTGTTTGGACAATTGGAGATATTGCTAAATCAGCTTCTGCAACATTAACTGTAAATACAACAGTAAATTCAAATCAAGGTAATGTAACAAACACAATTACTTCTACTGCTGCAACAGGTAATCAAACAGACGCAACAACATCTGGAGATGTTTTATCTCAAACTTTTACACCAACTTCTGCTAACTTAATCACAGTTTTTTCTGTAAATAATCCAACACCAAATGAAGGAGATCAGGTAATTTTTACAGTTCAAGTCAGAAATGCTGGCCCAAGTGATGAAACTAATGTAGCTATAACTACAGATAGTTGGCCAATTTCTGGTTTAACTTATGTTTCTGATGATAGTGTTGGAGCATATGATTCTAATACTGGAGTTTGGACAATAGGAAATATTGCAAATGGCACTATTGCTACTTTAAAAATAACAGCCAGCGTTAACAGTGCAACAGGTGGTAATAATTATATTTTTAAAGCAAATAATCCTGCTTCTGGAGATCAAACAGATTTGATAACCACAGGTGACAACTTAAGTACAAGTGTAACTATACAACAAGCAAAATTAACTACTAGTATTTTTGCAAATAACACGTCTCCTAATGTAGGTGGTACTGTTATATATACAGTTACAGTAACTAATAATGGGCCTTCTACAGATAATAATGTTAGTTTAACAAGTTTAATTCCAACAGGATTAACTTTAGTAAGTAATATCCCAAGCCAAGGTACTTACAATAGTGGTTCTGGTCTTTGGAGTATTGGTTCTCTTGCTAATGGAGATTCTGAAACGCTACAATTAACAACAACAGTTAATTCTGGTACAGGTGGTTCTAGCATAACTTCTAGCACAACAGCTGCTGTTGGTGATCATACAGATACTTCAGTTTCTAACCTTAACTTAACAGCAACTATAAATATAACTAGTGCTAATTTAATTACTGTAAAAACTGTAAATAATCCAGTACCAGATGAAGGTGATGCTGTAATATATAGTATTAATGTAACCAATAATGGGCCTAATGATGAAACCAATGTTTCACTAATTGATCAATTACCAAGTGGAGTTACTTTTGTAAGTGCATCTGCAAGTACAGGTACTTATGATGAAACTACTGGAGTTTGGTCGATTGGAAATATTACAAATGGAGATACAGAGACATTAAGTATTTCTGCAACCGTAGATGCAGGTACAGGTGGTCAAACCATAACAAATACTATTTCACAAACAGCAGAAGGTGATCAAGCAGATCCTACAAATGTGGGTGATGTATTGAGTGCTGTTATTTCTGTATCACTTTCAGACATAGTTACAATATTAACTGTAGACAAAACCTCTCCAAATATTGGAGATACTGTTACATATACAATAGACGTTACTAATAAAGGGATAAATGATGACACCAATGTTTCTTTAACTACAGATATAATAGGCAACATAACAGGCTTAACCTTTGTAAGTGATGATGCAGGAGCTGATTATGATGAAACATCTGGTGTATGGACAATAGGAGGCATACTTACTGGTGAAACGAAAACTTTAAATATAGTAGCTACTGTAGGTAATAATACAGGTGGTAGTGCAATAACATTTAATACAAGTGCAGCTAATGGAGATCAAGCTGACCCAACAACTAATGGAGATGTTTTATCAGCTATATTAAATGTAACTAGTGCTAATTTAGTAACTACGGTTTCTATAGACAATTCAAACCCTAATGTTGGTGATACAGTTAAATACACAATTAATGTCGTAAATAATGGACCAAATGATGAGACAAATGTAACCTTACAAGATCAATTACCTGCAGGTATTACTTTTGTAAGTTCTAACACTAGCAATGGTTCTTATTCTAATACTACAGGTGTTTGGACAATTGATTCTATTCCTAAATTTAATACAGTTTCATTAGAGATATTCGCAACTATAGATAATGGAACAAATGGGCAAACAATTACAAATACCATTTCACAAACAGCAACAGGGGATCAAGCAGACCCAACAACTGCAGGAGATAATTTATCTTCAACTTTAACAGTATCTAGTGCTAATTTAATAACCATAATTTCTGTAGATAATCCAACACCAAATGAAGGTGATGCTATAATTTACAGTATTGTAGTTACTAATAATGGGCCAAATGATGAATCATCTGTAAGTTTAACGAGTTTATTACCTAATAATATTAACTTTAATTCATCCATCCCTGCTCAAGGAACTTATAACTCGACATCTGGACTTTGGGATATTGGAAATTTAACAAGTGGTTCTTCAACAACACTTTCAATAATTGGAACTGTTGCTTCTGGAGCATCTTTAAATAATCCAATAACAACTACTACAACTGCAGCAAAAGGTAATGTAGCAGATACTAATACTGCTGGAGACGTACTTTCTGTAGTGATTAATGTAACACAGAGTGATTTAATAACTTCTATTAGTGTAGATAACCCAACACCAAATGAAGGAGATACTATAAAATACACAATATCTGTAACCAATAATGGTCCTAATAACGAAACAAACGCTTCACTAAATACAATTTTGCCAACAGGTTTAACTTATGTTAGTGATTCAGGAAGTGGAGCTTATAATAATTCTTCTGGTCTTTGGTCTATTGGAAATATAGCTAAAAACACAACTACAACACTAGAAATAACAGCAACTGTTAACAGTGGTACAGGAGGAACATCAATAACTAAAACAACAACAGCAGCAACAGGAGATCAAGCAGATCCAAACACAACTACAGATGTACTTTCATCTACAATTAATATAGGTAATTTTGCAGATGTTGTTTTATCTAAAACTGTAAATAATAGCAATCCAAATATAGGAGATACTATAGTTTATGCAATTTCAGTTACCAATAATGGGCCAGCAAATGCAACAAATGTTGTAATTACTGATGTTCTGCCTTCAGGTTTAACTTTTGTAAGTGAAATTGCAGGATCAGGTGTTTGGAGTGCTAATAACTCAACTTGGACATTAGCTACTTTACCAGCAGGTGAAACTAGAAACTTAACAATTACAGCTAGTGTAAATACAGATCAAGGAGGAAATACTATTATAAATACTATTTCAAATACACAAGACCAAGTAGATTCTAATGCTACACCAGATGATATTTCAGAATCTATTACAGTTACTTCTGTTGATTTATTTGCAACAAAAACAGTTAATAATACTTTACCAAATGAAGGTGATATAGTTACTTATTCTATAACAGTTACAAATAATACAGGCTCAAGTAATGCAACTAATGTAGCTATAACAGATGTTTTACCAGTTGGAGTTACTTATGTAAATAGTAATGCAACAAATGGATCTTACAATCAAGGTTCAGGTCTTTGGACAATAGGAGATTTATCAAGTGGATCAAGTGCTTTGTTAATAATTGAAGCACAAGTTAATGTTGGTACTTTGGGTACAACAATTATAAATACTGCAAGTACTTTAGTTTCTGATCAAGCAGATAATAATACAACTGCAGATGATTTATCTGAATCAATAACTGTAACAAGTACTGATTTAGTTACAACTAAAATTGTAAATACATCAAATCCAACTGAAGGCGAAGACATTATTTATACTATAACAGTTATAAATAACGCAGGTAATAATGCAACTAACGTAAGTTTAATAGACAGGTTGCCAAATGGGGTTACCTACAAATCTGATGATACAGGTACTTATAACACTACATCAGGAATTTGGACAATTGGGGACTTAGTTGCTGGAGCAAGTGAAACTTTAAATATAACAGCAACTGTAAACGCTGGTACAGCAAATACAAGTATTACTAATACAACTACTGCAGCAACAGCAGACCAAGCAGATCCTACAACTGTTGGAGATAGTTTAGCTGCCACAATAAATGTGGTTAGTGCAGACCTTGTTACAACAAATGCTGTAAATGTTACAGAAGCAAATGTTGGAGATAGTGTAATCTATACTATAACTGTAACTAATAATGGTCCTAGTTCTGCAAATTCTATTACTTTAATTGATCAACTTCCAACAGGTGTAACTTATGTTTCAGATAATAGTTCTGGTACTTACAATAATACTTCTGGCACTTGGACAATTGGTAATTTATTAAATAGTGAATCTAAAGTCTTAGAAATTACTGCAACAGTAAATGCTTCTGCTGCTGGTAAAACAGTAACAAATGTAATTTCTCAAGAAGCACAAGGTGCAGAAGTAGATCCTACAACTGCTAATGACAATTTAGTAGCTTCATTTAATGTAATTTCTAATGATTTAGTTACTTCTTTATCTGTTGATAAAACAAATCCGAATGAAGGTGATGCAATTGTTTATACATTAACTATTGCAAATAATGGCCCAAGTAATGCAAGTGGAGTTACAATAACAGACAATTTACCTGTTGGAGTTTCTTATACTAGTCATTCAACAAGTGAAGGGTCTTTCAATAGTGGTTCTGGAGTTTGGACTATTGGAACTATAGCAAAAGGTAGTGTTGCTACTTTAAATATTAGTGCTACTGTAAACGCAACAACTGGAGGAACTACAATTACGAACACAACCAATACTGCAACTGCTAATAATTTAGATCCTGATATTACTAATAATTCAGATAGTGTAACAATAACCATAGGAAATGATGCAGATATTGTACTAACAACCTCTGTAGATAATGCTTCACCAAATATTGGAGATACTGTAACCTTTATTGTTACTGCTACAAATAATGGCCCTACAGAAGTTCAGAATTTGATTGTTGAAAACACAATTCCAAGTGGATTAACTATTAGCTCTGCTTCTCCAAGCAATGGTACTTTTTCAACTCCTAATTGGACAATTGGTAGTTTAGCAAGTGGCACAACAGAAACTCTAACCATAGAAGCAACTGTAGATGCAGGTTCTGCTGGTAAAACATTTACTAGTTTAGTCTCTAATACTCAAAATCAAATAGATAGTAATATAACAACAGATGATTTATCAGCCTCTTTAACAGTACAAAGTGCTAATTTAATTACAACTAAATCTGTTAATGTAACAACACCAAATGAAAATGATGTAATTACCTATACTATCTCTGTTACTAATGATGGGCCAAGTGACGCAACTGGAGTATCTTTAACAGATATTTTACCAACAGACGTTACTTACGTTAGTGATGACAGTTCTGGTTCTTTTAACCATGCATCAGGTATTTGGACAATTGGTAATTTAGCAAATGGAGCAACAATAAGTTTAAATATTAACGCTACTGTTAATTCAGGTACTTCTGGATCATCAATAGTTAATGTAACTTCTAGAGCAACAGCAGATCAAACTGATTTAGTAACAAGTGGAGACGACTTAGATGCTTCATTTACAGTAGCTAGCTCAGAGTTAGTTACCCAAATTTCTGTTGATAATGCTACTCCTAATGAAGGTGATATTGTAACCTATTCAATTCTTGTAAATAACCAAGGAGTGAACAATACAACTGGGATTAATTTAACAGCATTCTTACCAAATGAAATTTCTTTAACTAGTTTTACAGCACCAGCAGGTACAGCCTATAATCAAGGTTCAGGTTTATGGTCAATTGGAGATTTAGCAACAAATACAAGTAAAACTTTAATTATTAAAGGGCAAGTAAATATTGGCACTGGAGGTACAAGTATAACAAGTACAACATCTGAAGCTATTGGTGATCAAACAGATCCAAACATTATTCCAGATATATTAAGTGTTACTGTAACTGTAGAAAATTCATCAGATATAGAAATTACAAAAACAGTAAATAATAACAATCCAAATGAAGGTGATACAATTATTTATACTATAACTGCTACTAACAAATCAGGAGCAGAAGTTACCAACTTTGTACTTACTGATGCTTTACCAAATGGTTTAACTTTTGGTAATGTAACAACTTCATCAGGAATTTGGTCTGCACCAAATTGGAGCATCCCTAAATTATCTGTAAATGATCCTCAAACATTAATTGTTGAGGCTATTGTAGATTCAGGAACAGGAGGTTTAAGTTTAACTAATAATGTAACTCATACTCAAAATCAAACAGACACCAATATCTCTGTAGACGATTTAACCGAAACTGTTACCATAACATCATCAGATCTTGTTACTATAAAAACTGTAGATAATGCAAATCCAAATGAAGGTGATACCGTTAATTATACAATTGTCGTAACAAATAATGGAGGAAGTGATGCTACTAACATAAACCTTTTAGATAATTTACCTACAGGTATAACTTATGTAAGTCATACAACAACTTCTGGTTCATACAATAGAGGTTCTGGTTTATGGGATGGTTTTAATCTTGCTAATGGAAATACTGCAACATTGTCAATTACTGCAACTGTAAACTCAGGCACTGGTAATAGTACTATTACAAACACAACAACCAGAGCACAAGCAGATCAATCAGACCCAACTACGAATGGTGATGTTTTATCAGCTGCCTTAACAGTAACAAGTACAAATTTAGTTACTGTAAAAACTGTGGATAATACAGAACCAAATGAAGGTGATATAATTGTATACACAATTGAAGTTACGAACAATGGACCTTCAGACGCTACAAATGTGAGTCTTACAGATGTATTGCCAAATGGAGTAACTTATGTATCTGATGATTCTTCTGGAAACTATAATGTTGCTTCAGGAGTTTGGACAATTGGTACAATTAACAGTTCATCTACAGAGACTTTAAATATTTCTGCTAGTGTAGATGCTGGTACAGGAGCAAATCAAAATCCAATTACAAATACAACAACTGCTGCCATAGGTGATCAATCTGATGCAACTACTGCAGGTGATGTTTTATCTGCCACTATAAATGTAAATAGTGTTGATTTAGTTACTGTTAAATCTGTGGATAATAACAGTCCTAATATTAATGAAACTATAAAATATTATATTTCAGTTTCTAATTCAGGGCCAAATTCAGCAACTAATGTTTCTCTAACCGATGTTCTACCTTCAGGGGTTACTTACGTTTCAGACAATGCAGCTGGTGCCTATGACATAAATACTGGAGTATGGACAATTGGTACTGTTGCTGATGGACAAACTAAAATTTTAGAAATTACAGCCACTGTAGATTCAGATCAAGGAGGAAATACTATTACTAATACCACTACTTTAGCAATTGGTGATGAAGCAGATTCAGACAATTCAACAGATGTTTTAACTGCATCCATAAATGTTACAAGTAGTAATTTAATTACTAAAAAGAGCATTACAACCAGCAGTGGAAATGGTACTTCTTTTGAAGGTGAAGTAATTACTTATACTATTTCTGTATTAAATAATGGTTCATCTACAGCAACAAATGTTTCCTTAACAGATGTTTTACCTGTTGGAGTTACTTATGTAACACATACTTCTACAAACGGAATTTACAATAGTGGTTCTGGAAATTGGTTAATAGGAGACATTAACAATAATGAAACTGCATTCTTAAACATTACAGCCTCTGTAGATGTAGGCCAAGCAGGAAATACAATTACTAATACAGTTACAAAAGCAGTTGGAGATCAAGCAGATCCAACAGATGTAGGTAATGAATTATCAGCATCAATTATAATAGACAATTTAGCCGATATTGTTATATCTAAAACTGTAGACAATAACAACCCTAATGTAGGTGATGTAATTACCTTTACACTTATTGCAACCAACAAAGGACCTGCAAGAGTCACCAATTTAGAAATCACAGATAATTTACCAGCAGGCTTAACTTTTGGTAATGCAATTGCAACAAAAGGTATTTGGACTGCTCCAAATTGGGCAATTAGTTCATTAGACTCAGGTGATTCTGCAATACTATTGTTAGAAGCTACTGTTGATGCAAATACAGGAGGTCAAACTTTAATTAACAGTTTAACAGCTACTCAAGATCAAATTGATTCAGATGCTACAGCAGACGATTTAACTGAAACTATAACAGTTACAAGCTCAGATCTAGTAACTACTAAAACTGTAAATTTAAATACGGTAAATGAAGGAGATACAGTAGTTTACACAATTTTGGTAGAGAATAATGGGGTTAGTGATGCAACAAATGTTAATCTTACAGATGTTTTACCAACAGGCGTAACTTATTTAAGTGATGATAGTTCTGGAACTTACAATCCAAATACAGGTTTATGGATTTTGGGTGATTTAGCCACAAATACTTCTAAAACTTTAAATATTACTGCAGAAGTTGATGCAGGAACTGCAGGTCAAAGCATTACAAATACAACCTCTGCAGCAATATCAGATCAAGCAGATCCAACTACTGCCAATGACTTGTTAGCTGCAACTATAATTGTTAGAAGCGAAGCTGATATTGTACTTACTAAAGTTGTAGATAATGCAAATCCTGATGAGGGTGATATTGTTACCTATACAATTACAGCAACCAATAATGGTGGAGCAACAGCAACTAATTTAGTAGTTGCAGATAATTTACCTAGTGGACTTTCTTACAACCAAGCAATAGTAACTGGTGGTTCTTGGAATGCTCCTAATTGGAACATTGGTAATCTAGCTCCAGGAGTTACAGAAACGTTAACCCTTTCTGTTTTAGTAGAACCAGGTACATTAGGTTTAACACTAATAAATACTATTTCTAATACACAAGACCAAACTGATACCAATGTAACTGCAGATGATTTAGATGAATCTATTACAGTTACAAGTTCAGACTTACAGGTAATTAAAACAGTGTCTAACAATTCACCTAATGAAGGTGATACAATTGTGTATAGAATTACTGTAGAAAATAATGGTCCTACAGATGCAACAGGAGTTAGTATAGAAGATGTACTACCTACAGGTGTTACTTATGTTGGTCATTTTGCAAACACAGGAAATTATAATCAAGCTACAGGTTTATGGACTATTGGATCGTTAAATAATGGAGACATAGTAACTTTAACAATTAATGCGACTGTAGATGCTAATACATCTTTTAATAGCATTACCAATACAACAACTAATTTAACTGCAGATCAAGCAGATCCAGACACTTCAAATAATGTTGGCAGTGTAACTATTGTGCCTGGTTCTTCTATAGATTTAAGTTTAACTAAAAGAGTACTTGGTAACAACACATCACCAGTTACTGGAGACATTGTAAGCTATGAAATTGTAGTTAAAAATGATGGACCTAACACTGCAACTGGTATTGTAGTAGAAGACCTTTTACCATCAGGATTACAATTTGTAAGGTATAATAGTTCTGGAATTTATGATGCAACAACTGGAGAATGGAATGTTGGAACATTAGCCAATAACGATACTAAAATTCTATTTATAGAAGCAGAAGTCTTAAGTTCTGGAGATTACGAAAATTGTGCAGAAATAATTGCTGCAGATCAAACAGATTCAGATTCTACACCAAATAACGGAATAACTACAGAAGATGATTATGCTTGTGCAGGTATTGTTCCTCAAGTAGATGTAGATATCGTAATTTCTAAAACTGTAGATAATAGTACACCAAATATTGGTGATGTTATTACTTATACAATTCAAGCAGAAAACAATGGGCCAGCAACAGCAACAGGATTAATCATTACAGATGTTTTACCTACAGGCTTAACTTTAGTAAGTGCAACACCTAGCGAAGGTGTTTGGACAAGTCCAAATTGGAATGTTGGTAATTTAGATGTTGGTACCATAGAAACATTAACTTTACAAGTAAGAGTAGATGCAAACACTGGTGGACAAACCATTATAAATACAATTAGTAAAACTCAAAATCAAACAGATACTGATGATACTACAGATGATTTAGATGAATCTATTACAGTTACAAGTGCAGATATTAGTGTTGTTAAAACAGTAGATAATAGCTCACCAAATGAAACTGATTTGGTTGTTTATCAAATTGCAGTAACCAATAATGGGCCAGATACTGCTACCAATGTTTCTTTAGTCGATGTTCTTCCTGTAGGTGTTACCTATGCAAGTCATACAACTACAACTGGAGCTTTTAACCAATCTTCAGGATTATGGACAATTGGTACCATAAATAATGGAGATACTGTTATTTTAGAAATTAGTGCAACAGTAAATACGGGTACAACAGGTCAAACAATTACAAATACAACTTCTAATTTACTTGCAGATCAAGCAGATTTAGACACAACTAATAACATTGGTTCTGTCTCAATAACACCTGGTTCTGTTGTAGATGTTGCTATTGTAAAAAGAGTTCTTGGAACTACAAGTCCAAATGTTGGTGATATTATAAACTATGAAATTTCAGTTTCAAATTCGGGTCCAAATACTGCAACAGGAGTAGAAGTTACAGATATCTTACCAACAGGATTAAGATTTATTAGCTACAATAGTTCATCTACCTATGATAGTGCAACAGGTATATGGAATGTAGGTTCTGTATCTACATCTGATAATAAAGTTTTAATTATAGAAGCAGAAGTATTAAGTTCTGGAGATTATCAAAACTGCGCAGATGTTACTAGTATAAATCAAGGAGATGCAGACTTAACAAACAACGAGTCTTGTGTTACTATTACACCAACATCATCCGCAGATTTAGAGTTAAATATGAGTGTTAACAACAATAATCCTTTAGTTGATACAAATATTATATTTACCCTAAATCTTACAAATAATGGGCCTAGTAATGCTACCAATGTAGAAATTACAGATTTAATACCTACAGGATATACTTTTATTAGTGCTACTCCATCATTAGGTAATTATGATAGCTTTACAGGTATTTGGTCTTTAGCTTCAGTGGCTAACAATACATCAGAAACATTAGCTATAACTGTAAAAGTGTTGAATTTTGGTAATTATGTAAATACTGCAGAAGTTACAAGTGTAACAGAAGCAGATCCAGATTCTACACCAAATAATGCAGATATAGATGAAGATGATTATGCAGAAATAAGCACAATATCACCAAATATTACAGTAATAATTCCAGAGAGTTTTTCACCAAATGGAGATAATATTAATGAGACTTTCGAAATTCCAAATTTACATGTAGAGTATCCTAAATTTAGAATTGAAATTATTAATAGATATGGAGATAAAGTTTTTAAATATTCACACAATGGAAACCCAAATTCACAACCAACTTATTGGGATGGTACCTCGTTAAATAATGGCATTTTACCTTCTGCCACATATTTCTATACCATTTACTTTAATGATGGAAACAGAGCACCAAAAACAGGATGGGTTTATTTAAGAAGATAAAAAGATATTAAAGCATATGAAAAGCATTAAATATATAATTAGTTGTACTCTTTTATTGATTACACTATCAATTCATGGTCAGCAAGACCCACTTTATACGCAATACAATTATAACATGAATGTTATAAACCCTGCTTATGCTGGGTCTAAAGGTGTGTTAAGTGTAGGTATTTTAGGTAGATCTCAATGGGTAGGTATAGAAGGCAGCCCAAGAACATTAACTTTAGCAGCACACTCACCTGTTGGTAAAAATGTTGGTTTAGGACTTTCTGTTATTGCAGATAGAGTTGGGCCAGTTAGAGAAACTAATATTTTTGGAGATTTCTCTTTCACCATAGTTACATCAGAAAACAGCAGGCTAGCTTTAGGTTTAAAAGCAGGGGTTACCTCTTTGCAAGTAAATACGTTAACAGCTAACAATAATAACGATCCATTAAATGTGCCTATAGATAGAACTGCACCAAATTTTGGAACAGGTGCCTACTTTTATACTGATAAATTTTATGCAGGATTCTCAATTCCAAACCTATTAAAAACAAGGTACTTAGAAAAATCTGCAGGAGTTGTTTCAACTGCATCAGAAGAGATGCATTATTTTATAACCTCTGGGTATGTGTTTGATATTTACGAAGACCTAAAACTAAAACCTTCTACTATGATTAGAGGTGTTAAAAACGCCCCTTTATCTGTAGACATTTCTGCCAATTTACTTTGGCAAGAGAAGTTTGAGTTTGGTTTATCATATAGATTTAATAAATCATTTTCTGGTGTAATTGGCTTTTTGTTAAATGAAGATATGAGAATAGGATACTCTTATGATCAAAGTGTTGGAAACTTTGGAAACTTCAACTTTGGGTCTCATGAGTTAATGCTTCTTATCGATTTTAACAGAAGAAATTTAAAAAGCCCAAGATTCTTTTAAACTTAAATTATGAAAAAAATTCTACTACCATTTCTTTTCTTAACCTTAAGTCTATTTGCTCAAGAAGAGAATTATACCATCAAAAATTTAGCCATTAACAAAAAATACCAAGATTTTGGTGTTAGTTTTTATAATGATACAACAGCCGTTTTTGCTTCTGCAAGAAAATCTGTTTTTATGAAGCGAGTTTGGTCTGGAAACCACGAACCTTTTCTAAGATTATATCAAGGAACTATTTCTGCTGATGGAGAAATTGTAAATCCAACCAAATTTGGTCATCAATTAGATACAAAATACCATGAATCTAATTTAACATTCTCTAACGATTTAAAAACCGTTTATTTTGATAGAAACAACTACTTTCATAAAGAGTATAGAACCAACGAAGAAGGCGTAAATTTAATACAGATTTACAAAGCTACCATTAATGAAGAAGGTAAATGGGTGGCTGTAGAAAGATTGCCTTTTAATAGCGATGAATTTAGCTCTGGACACCCAATTTTAAATGCAGACAATACCAAACTTTATTTTATTTCAGACAGACCAGATTCTTATGGAGAAACAGATATTTATGTAGTAGATATTAAAGGAGATGGTTCTTATGGTGAACCTAAAAATTTAGGAACTTCTGTAAACACGTCTAAGAAAGAAATGTTTCCTTTTGTAGATGATAATAATATGCTTTATTTTTCTTCTAATGGATATACTTCAGGCAAAGGTGGTTTAGATATTTATGCAACTAAATTAAATAAACAAGGTGATTATTATAAGCCACAAAACCTAGGTTTTCCTATCAACAGTAATAAAGATGATTTTGCGCTTGTAAAACAGAAAGGTAAAAATACTGGCTATTTTTCTTCTAATAGAGAAGGTGGTAAAGGAGATGATGATATTTATGCAATAACAGAAATTACTGCTCCGTTTTTTGAATGTAAAGAAACCATAAAAGGTATTGTTTTAAATAGTAAAAACAACAATAGCATAGCTAAAGCAGAAGTTAAATTATACTATAACAACAAAGAATTAGCAGCTGTAATTACAGATATGCAAGGAAGATTTACGTTTAACCTAGATTGTGAGCTAAATTATAAACTAGAGGCTTCTAAAGAGAATTTTCATCAAACATTTAAAGAAGTTAGTACATCAAAAGCAAATTTTATAGAAGTTGATTTAGAATTAGAACCTATTAAAAATGATCATTTTATTACAGTAAGAGATCAAGTAATGTTAAACATACCTCCTATTTATTTTGATTTAGCTAAAGCTACCATTAAAGAAACTTCTGCTAAAGAATTACAAATGGTGGTAGATTTAATGAATAAATATCCTGAAATTATTGTTCAAATTAGAGCACATTCAGATAGTAGAGGAAATGATAATTTTAACCTACGCCTTTCAGACAGAAGAGCAAAAGCAACAGTAAACTGGATTTTAGACAAAGGAATTGCCAAAAATAGAATTTTTGGAATCGGTTTTGGAGAAGAAGATATCATCAACGAATGTACTAATGGAGTAACATGTTCAGAAGAAAAGCACTTACAGAATAGACGAACTGAATTCGTTATTCTAAACCCGTTTACAGTAGGTAAATAATTAATCTAACTTTTTATTTCTCTTAAACCAACTGTAGTTATAATAGGTAAAACCTGTAAAATTTAGGTGTTCAGCTATTTTTACATCATTTTTTTCTAATTCTGCATGGAAAGTTTCTTCTGCCTCCTGAAATTTATGGTTTCTTAACCATTTTCCCATAAAGTTATTCTCATGAGAAAATAAGATAGATACTTCTATGTGAGAATGTATGGCATCTAAATGATTCAGTCTATCTTTTACATACATATAACTGTACTTTGGGTCTCTAACATAATCATGTATTAAAAGCTTATCTACATGAGAACTAATTTCATCTACCTCATCTCTTGTATATTTACCAACATAAGCTTCAGTTTTAATGTCTAAATTATCTTTTTTAGCGAGCTCTTTCATAGTCTTTAAAGAACTAATAAAATAACCGAAAGAATTTTCTCTATTGCACTTTAACTGCTCATTCTTTAAGTAAGTTTCACAATAATAACCATTATCTAAAGACTCTTCTTTATTCCAATATTCATACTCAATATTATAAATATCAAAACGTTCTAATTCAATTTCTCTAGATTTATTATATGGGTGAATAGCTTTTATAAAAAAGTCTCCTGTTTCACCAGACGCACTTACACTTGTAACACCATAATGTTTCTTTGCTTTACAGATAAAATCTGCCAATATTTGATTTTGAGATGCATCTCCTAAAGGAAATCGTTTATGTACTTTATGCAAATCATATAAAATAAGTTCATCTATGTCATTAGCCTCTACAAACTCAAAAAGTTCTTGCTCTAAATGGTATGTACCCAATATGTTTGCAAAATTATCTACATAC
Organism: Polaribacter dokdonensis; assembly: GCF_024362345.1. Lineage (GTDB taxonomy): Bacteria > Bacteroidota > Bacteroidia > Flavobacteriales > Flavobacteriaceae > Polaribacter > Polaribacter dokdonensis. The sequence continues at coordinate 1,925,941 of NZ_CP101505.1, forward strand.
ATTTTTCTTTCTTGACCAAAAATACTCACCACAAATAGAAGGCAAATAACAGAGAATAAGTGCTTTAATTTTATCATAAACCAAAGATAAGCAATAATTGCAAAAAAAAACCACTCAATAAATGAGTGGTTTTATATTATATAATTTAAGTTTTTAACTTTTACCCTTTACTAAGCTTAAGACAACTGCTACTATTCCTAAACCTATTATAATAAAAGAGTTAGTATTGTCTTGTGCTTCTACCAAGCTAACATCGCCAATAGCTACTTTAGTTTCTGGTATTACCATTGTATAAATTCCGTAAGCTAATAAGATTACACCTACAATTAGTAATACTGTTTTGATTGTCTTGTTCATAATTTGGTTGTTTAATGTAAGTTACGAATTTAGCAAATAAAATAAATTCAAAATAACGCAATCGAAATTATGATTAACGCTTACCTACAAATCAAAACCAATATTTACATTTAGTTTATTGGCAATAAGCTTTGTTATTCTTGATTTTACTTCAGGAATTTTTACACTTTCTAAAACTGTATTTGCAAACGCAAACATTAATAAACCTCTACCCTCTTTTTTAGGAATTCCTCTTTGTTGCATGTAAAATAAGGCATCATCATCTAACTGACCAATTGTACAACCATGAGAACACTTTACATCATCAGCAAAAATTTCTAACTGAGGCTTTGCATTTATGGTTGCTTTATCACTTACTAAAACATTGTTGTTTTGCTGATAAGCATTGGTTTTCTGAGCCTCTTTTTCTACAATTACTTTACCATTAAAAACTCCTGTAGAACGTTCATCATAAATACCCTTATAATCTTGATGCGATTCACAATTAGGCTCTATATGATGCACTAAAGTATGATGATCTACATGTTGTTTCCCTTCAATAATTGTAATTCCTTTTAAAATGGAATCTATATGTTCTCCATTTTGATAAAAATTTAAATTATTTCTGGTGATGTTACCTCCAAAAGAAAATGTATGTACAGAAACTACACTATTCGATTTTTGATCTACATAAGTATTGTCTACCAAAGATGCATTTGTATTATCATTCTGAATCTTATAATAATCTACAGTTGCACTTTTAGCTGCAAAAACTTCGGTTACAACATTAGAAAGAACTGCATTAGAAGTTAAACTTTGATGACGTTCTATAATTTGTACATGCGAATTTTCTTCAACTACAATTAAATTTCTTGGCTGAATCATTGTTGCTGGTTCAGAACCAGTAGTAAAATTAATTATCTGAATTGGCTTTTGAACTTCTATATTTCTAGGAATATGTATATAAGCACCTTCTGATGCAAAAGCTGTATTTAAACTTGTTAAATTATCTTGCTTTGCAACTTTATTAAAATACGTTTCTATAACAGATTTGTATTTTGGTTTGTTTAATGCAGAAGACATTAAGCAAACATCAAAATTTTCGTGAGTTGTGGCAGATAAAAAAGAGCTGTATTTACCATCTATAAACACAACTTTGTAAGTGTCTATATCATGAATGAAATACTTTTTAACATCTGCTAATTCTACAGCTTTTTCTCTGTCAGGAAAAATACTATAGTCGTTTTTTAAAAGTGAGTTTAAAGATGTGTATTTCCAAGCTTCCAACTTTTTGGTTGGGAAACCTAGCTTATCAAAGTTTTCTAAGGCTTTAGAACGTATGTCATGAACTGCTGAATTCATATCTACATTATCTTCAAAAGCTACATAAGAAGAAAGTAATTTATCTTTTAATTCCATTTTATATTGTTTGAAAGTTAAAATTACAAAGGCTATTAAAAATAGCTATTGAATTTAAACTAGTTCCTTTTTAATCCAATCATACCCTTTTGCTTCTAATTCTAAAGCAAGAGATGCATCACCTGTTTTTACAATTTTACCATCGTGTAAAACGTGTACAAAATCTGGAACTATGTAATCTAAAAGTCTTTGGTAATGTGTAATTACAATTACTGCATTGTCTTTAGACTTTAATTTATTTACACCATTAGCAACAATTCTTAAAGCATCAATATCTAAACCTGAATCAGTTTCATCTAAGATAGCTAATTTTGGCTCTAACATTGCCATTTGAAAAATCTCGTTACGTTTTTTCTCACCACCAGAAAAACCTTCGTTTAAAGAACGAGATAAAAACTTACGATCAATTTCTAACAACTCAGACTTTTCACGAATTTTCTTAAGCATATCTTTAGCAGGCATATCTTCTAAGCCTTTTGCTTTTCTTGTTTCGTTAATGGCTGTTTTAATAAAGTTTGTTACAGAAACACCAGGAATTTCTACAGGATATTGGAAAGATAGAAATACCCCATTATGTGCTCTTTCTTCAGGAGCTAACTCACTAATGTCTTCGCCATTTAATTCTATACTACCATTAGTAACTTCATAATCTTCTTTACCTGCAACAATGTTTGCTAAAGTACTTTTACCTGCACCATTAGGCCCCATAATTGCATGAACTTCACCAGCTTTTACTTCTAGGTTTAATCCTTTTAAGATAGATTTTTCATCTATTGCTGCGTGTAAATTGTTAATTTTTAACATGTTTTCTACTCTTTAGTTTTAAGCTTTTGGCTCTATGCTATTTAATAATTTTTCTAATTTTTCGTAATCTTTTGGAGAATGCTGTATAATTACTTCTGCATTTTCTTCTTCTGCAAATTCTTCAAATGCCTCCATACTTTTTATAGTTTGTGGTGCATTATAATTAAATGATGGTACTCTTTTATATGTTCTATTTTCTTCAAAATGATACAAATCTCCAGTTAATAATATTGGCTTTTCTAAACCAGTAACATTAACCAATAATACTTGATGCCCAATTGTATGACCAGGCATTGCTTTTATAATTACTGTACCATCTGCAAAAACATCATAATCTCCATATAATTTTTGCACTTTAGATAGGTTCTTAAAAGCTTCATTTTTCACTTTTACAGTATCTCCAAGTGTAACATTAAACTCATCATTCTGAATTAATAATGTTGCATCTTCCATATAACTTGCATGACCTGAATGATCAAAATGCGAGTGAGACATTGCAAAATAATTGAAATCTTCTACTTTAAAACCTATTGACTTTAACTGATTTTTTAATGAATCTTGTCTTTGTATTCTATATACTCCACTTGGCTCATCATAAGGTTCAGGCACTACCAATTGTTCAGGTAAACCTGCATCCCACATTAAATTTCCTTTTGGATGTGAGATTACATAATAGCTGTCTGTAAATTGTTTTTGCTGACCTGTATAGGTTGTATCTTGAGAAAAAACCTCTAGCTTTTTCACCAAAATTGAACCTCCTTTTAATTGATATAATTTTACTTCTGGAACAACAGGTGATTGTGCTTCTTTCTTTTCAGCATTTTTGCAACTTACAATACTAAGTGCTACTAGTAAATAGAATAGGTTTTTCATTAATTTGGTTTACGTTGATTTTTTACTGTTATCCTACAGAACCTTCTAAAGAAATTTCTAATAATTTCTGAGCTTCTACAGCAAACTCCATAGGTAGTTTGTTAAGTACTTCTTTACTAAAACCATTTACAATTAATGCAATTGCTTTTTCTGTATCTATACCTCTTTGATTACAATAGAACAATTGATCTTCACCAATTTTACTAGTTGTAGCCTCATGCTCTATTTGTGCTGATTTATTCTTTGCTTCTATGTAAGGAAAAGTGTGTGCACCACAAGCATTCCCCATTAAAAGAGAATCACATTGTGAAAAATTACGTGCATTTTCTGCCCTAGAATTTATTTGTACTAAACCTCTATATGAATTTTGAGATTGACCAGCTGAAATTCCTTTAGAAATAATAGTAGACTTGGTGTTTTTACCTAAGTGTATCATTTTTGTACCAGTATCTGCTTGCTGAAAGTGATTGGTAACTGCTATTGAGTAAAACTCTCCCACTGAATTATTACCTTTTAAAATACAAGAAGGATATTTCCAAGTTACTGCAGAACCTGTTTCTACTTGTGTCCAAGAAATCTTTGCGTTTGTTTCACATAAACCTCTTTTAGTTACAAAGTTAAAAACCCCACCTTTTCCATTTTCATCTCCTGGAAACCAGTTCTGAACAGTAGAATATTTAATTTCTGCATCATCCATAGCAATTAATTCTACAACTGCTGCATGTAGTTGATTTTCATCTCTTTGAGGAGCTGTACAGCCTTCTAAATAAGAAACATAACTACCTTTATCTGCAACTACTAAAGTTCTTTCGAACTGACCTGTACCTCCTTCATTTATTCTAAAGTAAGTTGATAATTCCATTGGACATTTAACACCCTTTGGTATGTAACAAAAAGATCCATCAGAGAAAACAGCTGAATTAAGTGCCGCATAAAAGTTATCTGATGTTGGCACAACTGTACCTAAATATTTTTTTACCAATTCTGGATGTTCTTGAATAGCTTCTGAAATTGGCATAAAAATAATACCTTTTTCACCTAGTGTTTTCTTAAAAGTTGTTGCTACAGAAACAGAGTCCATAACAATATCTACTGCAACATTGGCTAGCTTTTTTTGCTCATCTAAAGAAATACCTAATTTCTTAAAAGTCTCTAATAAATCTGGATCTACCTCATCTAAAGAATTTAATTTAGGTTTCTTTTTAGGTGCAGAATAGTAAGCAATTTCTTGAAAATCTGGTTTAGGATATTTAACATTTGCCCAATCTGGCTCTGTCATTTTTTCCCAAACTCTAAATGCTTCAAGTCTCCATTCAGTCATCCATTCTGGTTCGTTTTTCTTTTTAGAAATTGCACGAACAACATCTTCATTTAAACCTTTGGCAAACGTTTCACTTTCTATATCTGTATAAAAACCATACTCATACTCCTTGGTTTTTAATTCTTGTTCTAAATCTTCTTCTGTATACTTTGACATGATTGTCTAATTTTAAAGTGAAAATGATTCTCCACAACCACAAGTTCTATTTGCGTTTGGATTATTAAACACAAAGCCTTTACCATTTAAACCTCCAGAATATTCTAGAGTGGTTCCTACTAAATATAAAAAGCTCTTTTTATCGACAACGATTTTTACATCATTCTCTTCAAAAACCTTATCGTTTTCTTGTTGGCTATTATCGAAAGTTAAATCATAAGATAAGCCTGAACAACCTCCACTCTTTACCCCAACTCTCACAAAATCTTTTGTAGAGTCAAAGCCATCATCTGTCATCAATTCAATGACTTTTCTCTTTGCTGTGTCTGAAACTTTTATCATAATTTTAAATAGATTAAATCTAAATTGTCTGCAAATATACGACATAAGTCGCAGAAAAAACACAAACTTTCATTATGAAACCTAATGTTATGATTGGTTTTATTGATTAGTTTTTGAAAGCAGGATTATTGATAAATTCTTCATCTGTAAGTGTTAATAAAAAAGCTTTTAAATCGGCTTTGTCTTGATCGCTTAAACCTACTCCACCATCATTTACTTTCTTCATTAGTGGATCTATGGTTTCTGAGAATTGTAATCCTTCTGAGTAATGATTGATGACCTCTTCTAAGGTAGAAAAACGACCATCATGCATATATGGTGCTGTAAATGTTAGGTTTCTTAAAGATGGAGATCTAAATTTACCATTATCTGCAGGATCTCCAGAAATGGCTCCTAAACCTAAATCTGTAAAGGATTCATCTAACCCATTGTTATGAAATTGGTTGTCTGTCCAAAGTGGATTATTGTTACTTCCATGACAATGAAAACAATCTCCTTTTTCTTCGCTCATAAAAACGTTAAATCCATTTTCTTCGGATACTGTTAAACTTGCTTCACCCAATAAATATTTATCGAATTTAGAATTTGCAGAAATAATAGTTCTCATAAATTGAGCCACTGCTTTTGCTACTAAATCTCCACTAATTTCTGAAGTACCAAATGCAAGTTGAAACAAATCTGGATAACGATCATGTTCATTTAATCTTTTGGTGATTTCTTTTAAATCCCCATGCATTTCTATGGGATTTACAATAGGTTCAATAACCTGATTTTCTAGTCCAAATTCTTTTCCATCCCAAGCAAAACGTTCATCAAAATTCCAAGCTAAATTAAATAAGGGCATCGAATTTCTTGAGCCTAAACTACCATCTGCACCTTCGCTAAATTGTGAACTATCAGAAAACGCTTCTTGTAATTTATGGCAATGTGCACAAGATTGTGTTTGATTTCCAGATAAAATTCGATCTGAAAATAGTTTTTTTCCTAAAGCTACACCCTCTTCTGTAAGAGGATTATCTGCAGGTATAATTGGAGCTATCAATTTATCTGCAAATAATTCAGGTATTTCTAAATTATAGGCAACAGGAATATACACATCATCTTCTTTAGATGAGCAACTCATCAAGAAAAATAAAAAAAATATGCATAAACCTAAATATTTCATCTTATCAAAAATATTAATTGCTAGTAATTTCACCTAATGAAAATACAGATTGACCATTTGCGTTCATTAGAATTTGAGCGTCGAAATTTGGCATTAGAACAGTGTTTAATTCATTTAAATTCCAAGTATTAGGATTTTTAAACCATTCTGCAATATTCATTTTAATTTCGATAGTTGCGTTTTCTGTAATTTCAATATCACCTAAATCAACTTCAAAAGAAGTGTCTTGTAAAATTACATTGTCTGGATCTGTAATATCTGCAGCTCTAATTGCATGATAATTAAAGTTTGCATCTGCATTATTAACGTCTTTATATTTACCATCAAACTGCATGTAATGATAACCACCACCTAGCATTTCTGGCACATTAAAAGAAGTCGAATTTAAATCTGCATACACTCCATCTAAATTGTCTTCATCTCTAAAACCAAATGTAAAACTCAATGATTTTGATCCTTTAGTAATACCCTCTAAACTAATTTCTGAACCTATGTTTTCGCCAATGTTTATAAGTTGATATTCTTTTTCTACTCCACCAATTACCACATTTGAAACTACATATCTTAATCTTTCTATGCTTATTAAATCGCCATTTTCATTGGTAAAATTAAATTGATTAAAATCTGATGCAGAAATTGCTGTTCCATCCCAATTCTGAGTAAATTTTAAGGTAATATTTACGGTTTCTATATTTACATCATTATCTTCAGAGCAGCCTAAAAAGGCCAAACAAAAAATGAGTAAAGTGTATTTTATTTTTTTCATAGGGTTATTTAATATTTATGATTAATCCGTCTGAAAAACCTTTATTTTCAGGGATATCTGCATCTGAGCTACTACTTTCTCCTACAGCAACAACATGCTGATTTGCAAGTTCTACAGCATCGAATAATAATTCGTTTTCTGCACCACCAATAAACTGCTGCCAAAGCAAAGAGCCATTATTATCTACTTTTAAAACCCAACCATCATTTTGACCTTTATTGATAAAACCTTCATCTAAACTTCTTGAATTCCCTGAGATTACAAAACCACCATCTTGTGTTTTAGAAATAGATCTTGCAACATCGAAACTAGAACCTCCTAAAGTTTTTTGCCAGAGTAAATTACCTTCAGTTGTAATTTTTATCATCCATAAATCTGCACCTCCATTATTGGTAGATACGTCTTTATCTGTGCTTCTAGTATCACCAACCACTATAAAGTTACCATCATTTGTACTTGTAATTCCTCTAGGTTCATCAATTTCAGAACCGCCAAAACTTTGCTCCCAAACCAAATCTCCATTAGAAGAAACTTTAAAAAGCCAAAAGTCATAAGTTCCTTTATTGTTGCTAATGTTAAAATCTTCGCTATCTGAAGAGGCTGCAATTATATAATTGTTATCATTAGTTTCTATGACTCCAAAAGGTGTGTCTGTAAAAGAGCCACCAAAATATCTGCTCCAAACTAAATCTCCATTATTATTCAATTTAATTACCCAAACATCTCCACCTGCATGTTTTTCTGTAGTCTTAGAATTACCTTGACCATTTGATGCTGTTACATCTAAAACACCTGTAATTAAAAAGCCTTCATCTGCAGTTTGAATAAGTGAATTACCTGAATCTGCTCCTGAAAATCCAAAAGTTTTTTCCCACGAAATTGTACCATCAAATGTGGTTTTAATCATCCAAAAATCTTGAGCTCCTGCATTTTCATCCACATCAAAATCAGAACTTTTACTAAAACCAAAGAGCGCAAAACCACCATCTTTGGTAGCAATTAAATCTGCTGCTCTGTCATCATCTGAACCACCATAAGTTTTACTCCAAAGCAAAACGTGATCTGATGAGAATTTCATCAACAAAAAATCGAAACTTTCATTGGTTTTATCTGAGATATCGAAATCGTTACTTTGTGTGTAACCTAAAACTGCATAACCACCATCTAAAGTGGGTACTACAGATTGATAAACATCATTTTTAGAGCCTCCAAAAGTTTGTGCAGTGACTTCTTTGGTTACACTTATTGAAGAAAAACCTTCTCTAATTTCTGGATCTGAACATTGAAAAAAAAGAAAAAGAGTTGCTAAGTAGCAGATTTTTTTCATTCAGTATTTATTCTGATTTTTTAATTAAAAACAATCCGTTTTCAATATCACTAACTACAATTACACCGCTTTCAAAATAAGGATACACATTCCAAACTCCATTAAAAGAAGCTAGATTACTACTTGGTCTTGTATCAAAAAAACCAGTTTCAGTCATTGTTTTATTTGCTATATCAGAAATATCTATCATTCTAACACCTGCTGTATAATTTGCCAGGTAAAATGTATCACCTTTAACATAACCATTATGATCTATAGCTGCTGTAGTTCCTTGATATTCGAAATGTAATTTTGGGTTATCTAAGTCTATAAAATCGAAAACAACAGTTCTTGTAAAGCCTCCATTTCTAAGTTCATCTAACTCATCTCCTAAAAGAAAATAACTCATGTCTTCTGTAAACCAACCTTGATGTGTATACTCTACATTGGTATAACTTATGGCTGATAATCTTCTTGGATTCCTTTTATCAGAAACATCTACAATTACCACTTCTGTTTCATTACTACCAATTAAAATCTCTTTACCTACATGCTCTGTATCTGGACCATTATAGGTTACTACTTGTGCATCATGAGAATAGTTAAGAAAACCACCTTCGTCTACAGGGTTTAATGGATCTTGAATATTAATGAATAATGGACCTCCTTGATAAGTTCCACTTCTACTTGTACCAACAGGATAAGCATAGCCTTCACTTTCATTAATTACAATATTGTGTGCACTTCCAAAATTGGTATATGTTGCATCTGCATCAAAAACAACTGGCGGATTTGCAACATCTCTTAATTTGGTTAAATCGAAAACCTGCATTCCATGATTAGAAGCTTCACTTACCACAAATGCATGATTGTTGTAAACTTTTACATCTCTCCAGTCGCTATTTACAGTTGCTGTTGGTAAAAAACCTAAAACAACTGGCGTTGTTGGCTCACTAATATCTATAAATGAAACTCCAGAATTTAAGCCCATTAATGCGTATTCTTTGTTTGTTGTTGCATCTGTCCAACCCCAAGAATCATTACCACTTAAGTTACTATTTGCTGTATTAGATAAATCTAAATCGTTTAAAGAAATTCTTGCTAATAAATCATAACCATTGCAAGGAAAATCGCCTGCCATTCCATTTTCACATTTAGTAATGTCATCATTTGTAGGATCTACTACATCTACTATTGGATCTGGATCTGGATTAGATGGTCCTAAATAATCATCAGAACAACTAAAAGAAATAAGAATTAGTAAAAACAGCGCTTTTTTAAACATAACAAGATTTTAAGTTGGTAGCAATAGTGCATATAAAACGATAAGTAATAAGTTGTTATTGCACAATTATTATACCAAAAATAGAATTTATAATTGAAACGAAATTAAAATCTCTGTTAAAGTAATTCCATCAATTTTAAGAATGTACCTATCTTTGCAGCATGCTAGAAGATAAAAATCAGAATAAAACGTCATTGGCTGAACTTGGTGAGTTTGGTTTAATAAATCATATTACAAAATACTTTAAAGTAAATCAGGCAACTACAGTAAAAGCAGTTGGTGATGATGCTGCTGTTTTAGAAGCTTCAGAACAGCAAACTCTAGTTACTACAGATTTACTAATTGAAGGTGTTCATTTTGATTTGAGCTATATGCCCTTAAAGCATTTAGGCTATAAATCTGTGATGGTAAATTTATCTGATGTATATGCAATGAACGGAACTGCAGAACAAATAACAGTTTCTATTGCTGTTTCTAACAGGTTTCCATTAGAAGCAATTGAAGAGTTATATGCAGGTATTCAGTTAGCTTGTGATACATATAAAATTGATTTAATTGGTGGTGATACAACATCATCTACCAAAGGAATTTTAATTTCGGTAACAGCAATTGGTAAAGCCAATAAAGAAGATGTTGTGTATAGAAATACAGCTAAAGAAACAGATTTAATAGTTGTTTCTGGAGATTTAGGTGCTGCCTATTTAGGATTACAAGTTCTAGAAAGAGAAAAACAAGTTTTTCAAGTAGACCCTAATAATCAACCAGATTTAGATAATTATACTTATTTAATTGAACGCCAATTAAAACCTGAAGCACGCAAAGATGTGGCTGGAATTTTAAAAGAACTAGAAGTAAAACCAACTGCTATGATTGACATTTCTGATGGTTTATCTTCAGAGCTTTTTCACATTTGTACTCAAAGTAAAGTGGGCTGTAAAATTTATGAAGACAAATTGCCTTTAGATCCACAAGTAATTTCTGCCTGCGAGGAGTTTGAGTTAGATTCTACTATGGTTGCTTTAAGTGGTGGTGAAGATTACGAACTTTTATTTACGGTACCAATCTCAGATTTTGACAAAATAAAAGGCAACCCGAACTTTTCTATTGTTGGTCATATTACAGCAGAAAATCAAGGATTGCAACTTATTACAAGAGCAAATCAAGAAATTGAGTTAAAGGCTCAGGGTTGGAATTCAGTAAATTAAAATTATTGTCTTTGTAAAATTACATCATCATCACCTGGATCATCAATTGAAATTAATTTTATGTTATTCATATCAATTATTTCGAGTGTAAAAGGATAAGGGTCAGTGCCATTATCAAAAATAAGTGTTAATGTTGTACCATTTAAATTCCAATCAAAAGGATCTGTTGACGTTTCAACCTTAACACTTTCTGCACCTAAATTCCATCCATTAGATGTGCATACTGAATTTGGATATTCTGTTATTTCATTAGTTTCTAATACAAAACCAGAATTACTATTAAAAGTAATTTTAGAACTTAAATATCTAATAATTTTATTAAACTGCCCATTACATTCTTCTCCAAACTTATCTATTTCTGTACCATCAATATCTGGAATTATCCATATTCCTAATAAATTAAAATTGATATTTGCACTAAACACTAATGGTGCATTTTCAATTACTGTTCCATCATCGTATTTAGCACTTACTTCAACAGTTTGTGTATTTGTACTTGCACCCAGTGTCCAATTAACTTGTGCTAAACCATTATTATTTGTTGTTGCAGAAGAACTACTTAAAGATCCATCTCCAGACGTAATTGAAAAATCTACAGTTCTACTACTAATTGGGTTTCCATCATTATTTACTAACCTAACAACCAAAGGGTTTTCTAAGACCTCATTTTCATCACCATTTTGATTATCGCCAGAAACTTTTTCTAAAGACAGTTCTAATTCTTTAGCAGTTGCTGTAAATATTAGAGGTGAACCCTCAATATCATCTCCTACACTATTTTTTACTGCAGCTTCTAGTTTTTGATTATTAGTGTTATTTCCTAAAGTCCAATCTACTTCCGCAAATCCTTCTGAGTTTGTTTTAATTGAACTAGCACTTAGAGTTCCTTCACCCTCTATGATTGTAAAAAAGACCTCTACATCAACAAGTCCAGAACCATCTTCATCTGTAACTTTAACAATGATAGGTTCTTCTAAAGTTTCATCTTGAATTGCATTTTGATTATCTCCAGAGATTTTTTCTAATGAAGATTCATCAAAGCCAATGATTAAATCTATACTTGTTTTTGCTTCAACATTTGTTTCTGCAAATATTACATCTAGAGAAAAATCTTGCTTTAAATCTGTTTTGTTGGTAAAAGTTGCTGAAAATTCTTCTACATTTCCAGATATATCAGAAACTTCAACATTGTCGGAGTTTGTAGCTATTGCTATACTAAATTGTGATAATTCATCTGCAAAAGTTTGTTCTTCATTATCATTAAAATCTGGAAAAGCTCCTAAACTATTGGCAAAGTTTTCATTCCAGAAATTTTTTAGAGACAAATATGCAGCTACAAAATCATTAACAAAATCTTCAGATGAATTTGCATCTTCAGCATCTAAAGTTCTTTTACTAGGTTTTATTTTAAACGTTACTTCAGTTTTATTTTCAATTTCATTATCGTTCTGATTTTTTGATTTGTTGAAAATTGAATTATTTGCTTTATCAAATACAACATCTAACAACTTATCTCTCCAAAATAAAGTAATATTTAAAGCTTCTTCTGCAACTTTTTTTGCTTTACTTACTAAAATACTTTGTTTACCTCTTATTAAACTAACTATTGCGTCTACTCCAACAATTATTGCTCCAATAACTGCAATTGTACCTCCTGCTTCAAGTAAAGTTACAGCTATAAATACTTTAGCTCCATAAGCAAAGTAACATTGTGGAGTATTACATAATTTACTTTGAGATTTTGGTGAGTATAAAATATCTTGTTGAGAAAGTAATGACTCAAGTTCATTAATCTCTAAAGAATTATTTTTAATAAATTTTGCTGCAATAATTTTATCTTCATCACCTAAACTGTTTAATTCAGAAATTGCTTTTTGAATATCATCTTTTGCTGACAGTAATTGTGGTGGAATGTTTCCTTGGCTAAATAAAGCAATAGTATTCTCTATATCTGTTTCGAAACTTCCTGCAAAACTTACAATTGTATTTTCTGGAGTATCTTGTAATATTGTTTTTGTTACATTAAATTCTAAACTATTAGAAGAGAAATCGACTTCCAATTGGTATGAACCTGACTCCATGTTTGGAGGAACCAAAAAATTTAATTTATTATTAGCTTTCTTTTTTAACACTATATCAAAATTTCCAAAAGTAGCATTGTAAAGTTCTTGATCTAAGGTAAAATCTGATACAATTATAGTTGCAATTTCTGTGTCATTCAAGTTTAATTTATTTGAAGTAATTTTTGCAATTACCTCATCAATTGGATCTAAAATTTCATCATCACTACTACTTCCACAACCGTTTAAAAAAATTAAAAAAAAAAGAGCTAAATACTTACAACTTATTTTCATGCTAAGATTTGATATTAAAAATTCAAATTTAGATGTTTAATAAAGTAATTAAAATACCCACTTTTAGGTATTTTTATATGCTAATTGTTTAATTTTAATAAAGTTGATTGTTTAAAAAATAAGTAACTAATTCTGAAGAACTCTTTAGCTTTAGCTTATTTAAAATATTTTTTCTGTGTGTATTTACAGTATGAATACTTATAGATAGTTTTTTTGCTATTTCTTTACTAGAATTATTTAAAGAAAGAAGTCTAATAATATCTTGTTCTCTAGAGGTTACTGAAGCAGATAAAAGTAGTTGAGAATAATTTTTATAAAACAATGTTTCATACTCATTATTATCATTTAAAATTTTGATGCTAGCAATAATAGGTTTTTTAACCTTCTCATCAATTACACTACAATGAGTAATACCAATAATTGGTTTTCCTTGATTATCAAAATAAATAGGTGTTTGGTGCTCTACAATATTTACATAATCATTATTACTGTTTTTCACACATATATTCCAAGTATAACTTAATCTAGGTCTTTCTTTCTTTTTAACTTTTGTCATTGTAAAATTCATCAATTCTTCTAACATAGATAAGAATACAGGCAAATTTTCTGGATTAAAATGAGAGAACCAATATTTTATACCTTCAGTTGTCATTTTTTCTGCACTTAAACCTAAGGTATGTTCAAAATTTTTACTTACAAACTCATAAGTCTGTTTGGATGTATTTGTAACTATAAAAAAAGATTGCATTGGAGGTAAATAAGCATCTAACTCTCTCAATTTTTGAATATGATCTGCTACAATAGTGCCATCATATTCTTTATAAGTCTCAAATACCTCTTTAAATAGATTGTATTTTTGATTCTGCATGTAAAATTTTGATAAAATTTATTTTTTAGATCTTCAAGATTTTGAAGCTTAAAAATACTAAAAAAATGCTATCAAAGAATATATAAGAGAGTGTTAATCTGATACTGTTTTGTTTATGATAATATTATGATTCAATAGTTTTATTGTGCCATAAAAACTCAAAAAAACACAAATAGTTTTTAAGTATTGAAAACTTGTTAAATTTTCGATTATGAAGCCAATAATAAAACCAAAAGTAATACCTAATAAAATCTTTAAGTAATACTTGGCAAGTTTTTGCCTTGCTAGCGCAATTTCTAGTGCATTACTTTGCGTAAAATTCTGATTACCATTTATAAATAAGTTTAAATTATTAATAAATTCAGAAAATAATTTCTCAAAAGCAATAGGTGTAATTTGCGAATTACCAGACACATAATAAGTTATTACAAGCGTATCTGAGTCTTGAATAATAGTAATTCTAGAACCCCAATCTAAAGGATTCATTTTCCAACCATCTAGTAAAGATAATTTTTTAAAGAAGGTATAAGTATTACTACTTTCTCTGTTTATTTTGAAGTTATACAGTTCAAAATACTGAGTTAATTTTTCCTCTAAATCATATTGATTTTCAACAATAAGTTCAAAGCTTTTTCGATAAAAATCCATTATTTGAGTAAAATAGGATTGAACAACAATTTTTTTTACCAAAAATAACATTTATTTAACAAATTCTTTTAGAAGTTCTAATAATTCTTGAGAATCTTCTATATGACTCATGTGTCCATTAATCAACAACTTAATTTCTGAATTCGTTAGAATAGCTTCTTTTAAAGATTTGCTAAAATCTAATACAGGATCTTTTTTACCAGCAATTATTAATTTTTTAAAACTGTTATTCGCCAAAACATGATTTTGGTTTTCTCGCAAACGCATGCCATCATTTGCAGCTATATAACCCTGAACTGGTGTTTTTAAGGCCTCTGCTAATGCTATATTTATTTCGTTTTTATATTTATTTCTGCTATCCTCTGTAAATAAATTCACAAAAGACATACGAACTAAGTTTTCAAAATTATGCTGTACCATTTTATTAGCACGTTTTCTTAATACTTTTCTGTCATCATCATCCTCATTAGAGGTTGAATTTAATAAACATAAACCTTTAATTTTAAGAGGGTGTCTATCTGCTAATTTTAAAGCGACATAACCTCCTAAAGAATGGCCAATAATATAAAATCGTCTTAATTTTAGATGTTTTAAAACGGCTTCTATAGCTTCTGAAAATAAGGTTAAACTATGCACATAGCCCAAACAATCTGTTTTTCCATGGCCCAATAGATCTATAGCAATTACTCTATTTTTTTTAGTTAAAACTGGTGTAATATTTTTCCACATGGTTTTGTTTTCTAAAAAACCATGAATCAAAACAATAACTGTTCCTTTACCTTCATCAGTAAATGAAATGTTTATTTTTTTAAAAGTGATCGATTTTTGCATCACACAAAAATATGTATATTTCCAGTTCCAAATCAACCAAAATATGAACAAAACAAAAGAAATCTGGATTGCTGGTTTTGCACTCTTTTCACTTTTTTTTGGAGCAGGAAATTTAATTTTACCACCAACTTTAGGAGCCAAAGCAGGTTTAGATTGGTGGATAGTTGTTTTGGGCTTTGTTACAACAGCAGTAACTATACCAATTTTAGCCATTTTTGCACATGCTAAATTACAAGGTACTTTGTATGATTTTGGTAAAAAGGTTTCTCCTATATTTAGTACAGTTTACTGTTTTCTAATTTACAGTATTGCAATTGCAATTCCATCCCCTAGAACAGCTGCTGTTACCCATGAAATGACAGTGCAACCCTTCTTTGAAACCTCTACATTACTAACCAGTATTATTTACTTTGTATTTGTGTTTATTTTTGCAATAAATAGATCTAGGGTAATTGGTTTAATAGGTAAATTCTTAACACCAATTATTGTTTTTATTTTACTCATTATTATTGGTATTGCTATTTTTACATCGCCAGGAAATATAACTCCTTCCACTTTTTCTACACCTTTTGTAGATGGTTTACTAGAAGGCTATCAAACTTTTGATGCTATTGGAGGGGTTGTTGTAGGTGCTGTAATTATTATATCTCTAAATTATAGTTTACATACCACTTTCGATGCAAAAAGAAAATTAATTCGTAAAGCTGGTTTTATAGCAGGTACAGGGCTCTTGTTAATTTATGGTGGCCTTATTTTAAGTGGATCTTTATTTGCAATCACTTTTACTGAAGAAGCTTCTAGAACAGAAATTTTAACCAGTTTAAGCGTACAAACTTTAGGTAATTTAGGAACCACTTTTCTAAGTGTTTTAGTAGCTTTAGCTTGTTTTACAACTGCTGTAGGTATTGTAACAGGTTCTGCAGATTATGTTAAAGGTATTTGTAATAACTCTCAAAAAGCATATTTAATTACTGCTGTAATTGCTTCTTTAATAGGTGTTTTTGTGGGTAGTTATCAGGTAGATTTTATTATTACACTTGCAGTGCCAGCGTTAATGTTTTTATACCCAATTACAATTATGCTTATTCTGCTAAATATTGTGCCAGAAAAATATGCTTCTAAATTAGTTTTTAGAGCAGTTATTTTGGTAACATTTATATTTAGTATTCCAGATTTTTTAGGCTTTATAATTCCTAAAGAAAACTTAACTGGCATAAAAAGTATAATTCCTCTTGCAGAATATAGCTTAGGTTGGGTTTTACCAGCTTTATTAGTATTTGTTTTAATTAATACAAATAAACTCTTACTCAAAAAATAATCTAAAAACTAAACATAAAAAAAAGCATAAATAACTTTTATGCTTTTTTTGCATCGTAAAATACAAAGTTGAGGAATGAATATTTTATTTCAAATTTAATGAACATCAAAAATAAGATTGATAGAAGTAAGAAAAATTGATGTATGGTAAGAAATTTATGACTTTATGTTCATTTTTCTAATCCTACTTAAGCTTTCTGTTGTAATACCTAAATAAGAAGCTACATGATAATTTTTTATATAACTATTTATTTCTGGATAGCTATTAATAAAATTATAATATCTATCCTTAGCTGATAATGATAAATATTCTAAAATTCTTTTTTGAAAACTAGCAAATGCGTTTTGTAATTTATTTCTAATAAATGTTTCAATTTTAGGTACATTCAAACATAAAAATTCAAAGTCTTCTTTAGATAGCCTGTAAACTACTGCATCCTGTAAACATTCTATACTCATTACAGTTTTTTCATTTTTAAAAAATGAAATATAGTCACTTATCCACCAATCTTTAATTGCAAATTGTGTCGTAAAATCTTTACCATCATCATTAACAAAAAAAGATCTAAGACAACCACTATAAACAAAATATTGATTTTTGCAGGTATTTTTAGAATCCAATAAAATTTCACCTTTTTTAAGGGTTATTTTTTCAAATCTATCCTTAATTATTGAAAGCTCGTGCTTGGTAAAACTCACATTCTTAAATATCTCCAAAACAGTATAATCTTCAATTTTCATCAGAAATATTAATTGTTAAAATTAAACTCAATAATTATTTATAAAGATAATTATTATAATTTTAAACTTATGATTTTCAATGATTTAATTATTGTTGTAAATTTTGAATTGGTTGAACGACCAAAACTATAAATTTGCAAAATGTCGGTTAAAAACATTACCAAATATAGTTTTAAAGATATTTTTTCTATAAGTACAGTTTTGTTTGAAGAAGCGTGTACCATAGACCATTCTACCCAACAAAATAATTATACGATTTATTGGATAAAGGAAGGTTCAGGAATTTATAATATCGATTTTGAACAGTATGAATTTACTGACAACGTTTTGTTTTTTCTTTCTCCAGGACAAGTATTTACAGTAGATACAGAACAAATAAAAACAGCCTATAAGCTTAGTTTTAAAAGAGATTTTTATTGTATTCAAACACATGATGCAGAAGTAGCTTGTAATGGAATTTTATTCAATAATATTTACGAAACCCCTTTTGTAAAACCATGTGAAAAGGATACTCAAAAATTAAATTTTATTATAGAAAGTTTAATTGACGAGTTTCAACAAAATGAAACTGCACAGTATGATATGCTGCAATCCTACTTAAAGCAATTCATTATTAATTCTGTACGTATTAAAAAAGAAAACCACACCCTAAAAGAAGATTCAGATACTCGTTTATTTAAAGACTTTAGTCTATTGGTAGAGCAGAATTTTAAAACAATGCATACAGTTACAGAGTATGCAAAGAGACTTGGTCTAAGCCCAAAATCTATTACCAAACATTTTCAAAAACTGGGTAAAAAAACACCTTCAGATTTTATAAAAACCCGAATTCTTTTAGAGGCAAAACGTTTATTGATTTATACAGACAAAAGCGTAAAAGAAATAGCTTTTGAGCTGGGTTATAATGATCCTGCCTACTTTTCGCGCTTTTTTACAAAAGCCATAGCCAAATCTCCTTTACAATTTAAAAAAGAGTACTAAATTCTTATTTTGGGCGTGTCTTTTTTTTGATTCCCATCAAAAAAAGTCAGGCTTTCATAACTCGCTTTTTAAAGTTTTTACAACTTTAAAAGAGCTCAAACAAATTATTCAATCCTTCACGCAAGCATTTTCTGCTAACTTTTCACAATGTCCAAACAGTAGGAACCTTTGTCCATTTTTAGAGCTCTATGTTGGTTGCATCTTTGCAGTGTATTACAAAACAAATAGTAATCACTAAAATTATCAATCATGAAAAATCAAAGAAATACACAATGTCCTAACTGTTGGGGCTACCAAACTTATGATGAATCAAATTCAGAACAACAATTTTGCGAAAGCAACACATCAATATAAATAATTAATAACAAGTAAAAAAAGGCTGACTAAATTCAGCACAAATAAAATGATGAACACATATAATGTACCAACAAAAAACGAAGTATCAGAAAATAATAAAGTAATCTTTAATCAATTAGAAAAAAGCCTTGGGTTTGTTCCTAACTTATATGCATCTTTTGCACATAGTGAAACTGCATTGGATAATTTCTTAGCATTAGGTAATGCTAAAACAAGTTTTTCTGCAAAAGAAAAAGAGGTAATTAATTTAGCTGTAAGCCAAGTAAACGAATGTGTCTACTGTTTGTCTGCACACACAGCAATTGCTAAAATGAATGGTTTTACAGAAAATCAAGTTTTAGAATTAAGAACAGGAAACGCTTCTTTTAATTCAAAATTAGATGCATTATCAAAATTTGCAAAAAGTGTTGCTTTAAACAGAGGTGCAGCCACTGAAGAAGTTATAGAAAACTTTTACAATGCAGGCTATAACAAAGGGAATTTAGCAGATGCTATTTTATTAATAGGCGAAATAACAATTACCAATTATTTCCATAAAACTACAGAAGTACCTGTAGATTTTCCGATAGCACAATCATTAGAATTAGTATAAACAGAAATTAAATATAATAGAAATCATGAAAAAATTAATAGCAGTAATTGTAATTGTTTTGGGGTTTGCCTTTAACACAAATGCACAAAAAATAAAAACAGTTGCTTTAGAACAAACAAAAGGCGAATTTACTCAGAAGCAAATTACACTATCAGCAGGAACTTATATTTTTGAAATTGCCAACAATAATGTAGGTAAAGATGTTGGTTTTGTGTTGCAACCAAAAGGAAAAAGTGGGCAAGCACATCACATAAAAGAAGCTTACGTAACACAAGCAGTTAAAAATAATACTAAAGGAAACTCTAAAAAAGTAACCTTAGCTAAGGGAGAATACACCTACTTTTGCCCTTTAAACAACACACCTCTTTACACCTTAATTGTTGAATAATTAGATTTTTAGCCAATAAAAAGACGAGGAAATTCCTCGTCTTTTTATCATTTAATAGTTTTATAACTTTTAGTAATTCAAAATACTGTAAATTAGCTACTTTAAATTGGGGCTTTGTTAAATTATTATTTATATCCACATACAACTTCTAAAGAATGGGTAACTTTTGTGCATGGTGCAGGAGGTAGCAGTTCTATTTGGTTTAAACAAATACGCGATTTTAAAAAACATTTTAATGTACTTATTTTAGATTTAAGAGGTCATGGAAATAGTAAACCTACCTTAAAAGACACTTTTAATCCTAAATATACTTTTGATTCTATAACCAATGATATTGTAGAAGTAATTGATCATTTACAAATTGAAAAATCTCATTTTATAGGCATTTCTTTAGGTACTATTTTAATTAGAAATTTAGCCGAAAAAAAGCCAGGCTTAGTACAAAGTATGGTTATGGGTGGTGCCATAATTAAATTAAACACGCGCTCTCAAATTTTAATGAAATTAGGGGTTATATTTAAGTCTGTTGTGCCTTATATGTTGCTTTATAAGTTCTTTGCATTTATTATAATGCCTAGAAAAAATCATAAAAAATCGAGAAGCCTTTTTGTGAATGAAGCTAAAAAGTTATACCAAAAAGAGTTTATTAGATGGTTTAAATTAACTTCAGAAATAAACCCATTATTACGTTTTTTTAGAGCAAAAGATATTAAGATTCCTACACTTTATGTTATGGGGTCAGAAGATCATTTATTTTTACCTTCTATTAAAAATATTGTTGCCAAACATACTACAAGTTCACTATTTGTTATAGACAATTGTGGGCATGTTGTAAATGTAGAACAACCAGAAGTATTTAATAATGAAACTATTGGTTTCATTAATTCTCTTGCATAAGCCTTTTTAATATTCTAAATTTACTTTTTAATTTAGAAAAACATGAACCAGATTATCACCTTTGGTGAAGTATTAATGCGAATTTCTCCTAGAGGAAATAAAAAATTTATTCAATCTAATAATGTTGAGTTTTATTTTGGAGGCACAGAAGTAAATGTTGGTATTTCTATAGCCAACTTTGGAGGAAATGTAAAACACATCTCTTGTATATCTGATGATTTTATTGGAAACACAGCAATCTCTTATTTAAACAAATTTGATTTAGATACCACTGCAATTGTTAGATCTAGCAGGCCTTTAGGTGTCTATTTTTTAGAAGTTGGTGCAGTTATTAGACCAAGCTCTATTTCTTACAACAGATCTCACTCATCATTTTCTGAAATTAAACCAGAAATGGTTGATTGGGAAAAATCATTAGAAAATGGGAAGTGGTTTCATTGGACAGGAATTACACCTGCCTTAAACAAAGGAAGTCAGCAAACTTTATTAGAGGGTTTAAAATTGGCTCGTAAAAAAGGATTACAGGTTTCTGCAGATCCAACATATAGAAGTGGCTTGTGGAAATATGGAGAAAATCCTAGAGAAATTTTATCTGAAATGATTGAATATTCAACAATTTTTATTGGCGGAATTAATGAAATAAACGAACTTTTAGAAACTGAATACACCTATTCTAACGAAGATTTTATAGCAGCTAGTAAGCAGTTAATGGAAACCTATCCATCTATAGAAAAAGTGTTTGATAAAATTAGAACATCTATCAATTCTTCTTGGCATAAGATTAGAGCAAGAATGTGGAATGGAGTTGAATTTAGAGAAACTGAAGATATAGACATAACTCATGTTGTAGATAGAATTGGAACTGGAGATGCATTTGCTGCTGGTTTAATTCATGGCTTACAAAAGTTTGATGATTTTAAAGCTATACAATTTGCATCTGCTGCTTGTGCAATAAAACATACATATTTGGGTGATGTAAACTATGCAAATGAAGAGGAAGTCGTTAGCATTTTAGAAGGAAATACAACTGGAAGATTAAAGAGATAAAATAATTAAAAACAAAAAGCCAGTAATTAATATTACTGGCTTTTTGTTTTATAATTGAATGTTATGAATTCATT
Organism: Polaribacter dokdonensis; assembly: GCF_024362345.1. Lineage (GTDB taxonomy): Bacteria > Bacteroidota > Bacteroidia > Flavobacteriales > Flavobacteriaceae > Polaribacter > Polaribacter dokdonensis. Next base: position 1,948,014 of record NZ_CP101505.1, read on the forward strand.
AAATCTTCAATTTCATCTACTTCAATAGGTATATTTCTCATCAAGTTAAAAGGTTCTCCTTTTTCTTGAACAACAACATCATCTTCTAAACGAATGCCAAAACCTTCTTCTGGAATATAAATTCCTGGCTCTACTGTAAAAACCATATTAGCTGTCATTGGTTTATGAAGTAAACCATAATCATGTGTGTCTAAACCAATATGATGACTTGTACCATGCATAAAGTACTTTTTATAAGCTGGCCATTTTGGATCTTCATTTTGCACATCTGCTTTATCCAACAATCCTAATTTTAATAATTCTGATGTCATTATCTTACCAACCTCAACATGATAGTCTTTCCAAATTGTACCAGGTACTAACAGTTTTGTAGCTTCCTTTTTTACATAGTTCACAGCATTATAAACCTCTTTTTGTCTGTTAGAAAATTTACCAGAAACTGGTATGGTTCTAGACAAATCGCTTTTATAATTTGCGTATTCAGCTGCAATATCAAACAAAATTAAATCGCCATTTTTACATTGCTGATTATTTTCTATATAATGCAATACATTAGCATTGTTTCCTGAGGCAATAATTGGTGTATAAGCAAATCCTTTAGATCTATTTCTAACAAACTCATGTATCAATTCTGCTTCAATTTCATATTCCCAAACACCCGGTTTTACAAAGCCTAAAATTCTTCTAAATCCTTTTTCTGTAATATTACAAGCATGCTGCATTAATTCTAATTCAATAGTATCTTTAACTGCTCTTAAATCTTGTAAAATTGGATTGCTTTTTGCTACAGAATGTGCAGGATATTTAGCCAATAACCATTTTGTAAATCTGTCTTCACGTGTTTCTGTTTCTACAGAAGCTCTGTAATGCTCGTTTGTATTTATGTAAAAATTATCTGCATATGTAGACATTTCAAACAAGGTTTTTTCTAAATCTTGTAACCAGAAAATAGATTGAATCCCACTTGTTTTTGTAGCAGCTTCTTTGGTTAACTTTTCACCTTCCCAAACAGCAATGTGCTCATTGGTTTCTCTTACAAACAAAACTTCTCTTAAATCTTCATTTGGGCAATCAGGAAATAATAGCAACACACTTTCTTCTTGATCTACACCACTTAAATAAAAAATATCTCTGTGCTGCTCAAAAGGCATAGTGCTATCTGCACTAATAGGATATATATCATTTGAATTAAAAACTGCAATACTTTTAGGCTTCATTTGAGCCATAAAATTTTTGCGATTTTTTATAAAAAGTTCTGAATTTATTGGGTCGTATTTCATGCGTACTTAAATTTTAGTACACAAATGTAGCAATTATAAACTCAAAAAAAGAGTGCTAGTTTCGTTTACTTTTTGCAGCTCCACTTCTACTTCTACCTGAAGTATTTGCAGGTTTTCTGCGTTTATGATTGTTAGGCCTCTTAGATTTTTTAGGAGCATCTTTTTTACCATCTGCTGGCTTTTTCTTTTTACCAAAAGAACCCTTGCTTTGAGTTGCAGCCCTTTTTGGAGGTGCAGTATCTGTTGGCTCAAAACCTTCAACAATTACTGACTTCAAATTCTCTTTCAGTAATTTTTCTATCTCTTTTTGATATTCTGTTTCCTCACTACAAACCAAAGAAATGGCTTCTCCTTCTGCTCCAGCTCTACCTGTTCTACCTATTCTATGCACATAATCTTCAGGTACATTTGGTAACTCATAATTAATTACATAAGGTAATAATGGAATATCTAAACCACGAGCTGCAATGTCTGTAGCAACTAAAACTTTAATAGTATTGTCTTTAAAATTCTTTAAGGCTTTTGTTCTTGCTCCTTGACTTTTATTACCATGAATAGCTGCAGCAGAAATTCTAGATTTTATTAAATTTTGTGTTAGTCTATTAGCTCCATGTTTTGTTCTGGTAAAAATTAAAACCTGATTCCAATTATTATCTTTAATTAGTTTAATAGTAAATTCAGTTTTCTTCTTTTTATCAATCTTATAAACTTTATGAGAAACTTTTTTTGCTGTAGAATTTTGTGGTGCAGTTTCAACTTCAACTGGGTTTCTTAAAATACCACTTGCTAATTTTTTAATTTCTTTAGAAAATGTGGCAGAGAACATTAAGTTTTGACGTTTTGCAGGCATGTAACTAATAATCTTGTTAATGTCTCTAACAAAACCCATATCAAGCATTCTATCTGCTTCATCTAAAATAAAAACATCTATTCTTTTAAAAGAAACTGCTTTCTGATCATGCAAATCAAGTAATCTACCAGGAGTTGCCACCAAAATATCTACACCTCGTTTTAAGGTTGCAATTTGTGATGCTGCTTTTACACCACCAAAAACAACTGCAGATTTTATATTAACATACTTACTGTATTCTCTAACATTGTCATGCACTTGAGCTGCTAATTCTCTAGTAGGTGTTAGCACCAAAGCTCTAATTGGCCTATATTTTTGATGTTTTGTTTCTGATAAATATTGCAATACTGGTAAAGTAAAACCAGCTGTTTTACCTGTACCTGTTTGTGCAGAAGCAAGCACATCTTTGCCTTCTAAAATATGTGGAATTGCTTTTTCTTGAATTGGAGATGGCTTAGTGTATCCTTTTTCTTCTACTGCTTTTACAAAAGCATCTGATAAGCCTAATGATTTAAACGACATAATTGTTATTTAAGAAACAACGAATTATGTTGGTTCTAAGTTGGTGCAAATGTACACTGATTACTACTCTAAACGTAATTAATACTTGCATATTTCAAGTTGTTTACTCTAAACAAAAAAAGATGCTTAAAAGCATCTCTTTGTTTATAAGTAAAAAGTAAATAAATTACCTTCTTTTAGCTCTTGTACCTCTTAAAACTCCTACTAAAAATAGAATGATAATAGCACCTGTAGCACCAACTACAATGTCTTCTAGCCAATAAGGATTAATATTTAATTTAATACCTAATTCTCCATAAAGCCAATCTCCTACAAAACTTCCTGCAATACCTATAATAATATTTACGATAAGACCAAAACCATTGTCTCTCATTAAAACATCAGCTATATAACCACAAATGGCACCAATGATAATTGTGTACAAAATACCCATAATAATAATTTTTTATTGTTTAATTGATTTGTAGCTAATTTAATAAAAATTAACAATATTTTACTAAAGGATGAATTTTAAAACTAATAATTTAGTAAATTATATTAAATAATAAGTAATTTTTAACAAAATTCAATATCAACAAATAACCTAACTATTATGAAAAAATTTACGTTTTTTTTCTTTCTATCAATTACATTTTTTGGCTTTGGCCAACAGAACCCAACTAGTGCATCTAAAGTAGCTGAATCCTTAAAAACAAAGGAAAATCTAGCTCAAAATTCTTTAGTTAAAAATGTTAGTTTTACCAACATTGGGCCAACAGTAATGAGTGGTAGAGTTGCAGATGTAGCTGTAAATCCAAACAATACTACAGAATTTTACGTAGGTTATGCTTCTGGTGGTTTATGGTACACGAATAATAATGGTACAACATTTACACCTGTTTTAGATAACTCACCAACACAAAATATTGGTGATATTTCTGTAGATTGGAACTCAGGTTCAATTTGGGTAGGTACAGGAGAAAAAAATTCATCTAGATCTAGTTATGCAGGTATAGGTGTATTAAAATCTACAGATCAAGGTAAAACATGGCAAAATATGGGTTTAACAGATTCTCATCATGTAAGCCGTATTTTAATTAACCCAAACAATACAGATGAAGTTGTAATTGGTGTTATTGGTCATTTGTACTCTTCAAATGCAGAAAGAGGTATTTTTAAAACTACAGATGGTGGTAAAACCTGGTCAAAATCTTTATTTATAAATAATGATACCGGTATTATTGATGTAGCAGTTGCTCCAGAAAATTTTAACATTATGTATGCTGCTTCTTGGGAAAGAGAACGTAAAGCATGGAATTTTGATGGTGATGGTTCTAACTCTGCAATTTATAAAAGTATAGATGCAGGAAATACTTGGTTAAAAGTATCTGATAATTCTGGTTTTCCTACAGGAAATGGTGTTGGTAGAATTGGTTTAGCAGTATTTAATGAAAATACTGTTTATGCTTTACATGATAGCCAATTTAGAAGACCAAAAGGAGCTGCCAAAAAACCTTCTGATGCACTTACAAAAGAAGACTTTAAAACAATGTCTAATGCAGAATTTTTAAATTTAGACGATAAAAAAATAAATACCTTTTTAAAAAATAACGGTTTCCAAGAGAAGTACAGAGCAGAAAACGTAAAACAAATGGTTAGAGTAGGCACAGTAAAACCAGCAGATTTAGCTAGCTATTTAGAAGATGCAAATGCAATGCTTTTTGATACCCAAGTTATAGGTGCAGAAGTATTTAAAACTACAAATGGAGGTAAATCTTGGAAAAAAACACACGATAATTTCTTAGATGGCGTATATAGTTCTTATGGGTATTACTTTGGTGAAATTCGCGTTGATTTACAAGACGAAAACGGAATTTATGTATTAGGTGTACCAATCATAAAATCTAAAGATGGTGGAAAAACATTTACATCAATCAGTAAAGAAAATGTGCACTCAGATCATCAAGCTTTATGGGTGAATCCAAAAAAATCAGGGCATATTTTAAATGGTAATGATGGTGGTTTAAACCTTTCTTATGATGATGGAGAAAACTGGACAAAATTAAACGATCCTGCAGTTGGTCAATTCTACTCTGTATATGCAGATACTCAAAAAAATTACAAAGTATATGGTGGTTTGCAAGATAATGGAGTTTGGGTAGCCTCTAACAATGCAAGAGTTGATAAACGCTGGTTACAATCTGGTCAAAATCCATACGAATCAATTATGGGTGGAGATGGTATGCAAGTACAAGTTGATGAGAGAAATCAAAACATTGTGTATACAGGTTATCAATTTGGAAACTATTTTAGAATTGATAGAGAAAAAGGAAATCAAGTATATATTCAACCAAAACACACTTTAGGAGAATCTCCATATCGTTTTAATTGGCAAACACCAATTTTACTATCAAAACACAATCAAGATATTTTGTATTTAGGAGGTAATAAATTACACAGATCTTTAAATCAAGGTGATGATTGGGAAACTATTTCTGATGATTTAACAACAGGTGGTAAAAAAGGAAATGTAGCTTATGGTACATTAACCTCTATATCAGAAAGTCCTTTTCAATTTGGATTATTGTATGTTGGTTCAGATGATGGTTACATCAACTTAACTAAAAACGGAGGAGGAACTTGGACACGTGTTTCTAACAATTTACCACAGAATTTATGGGTGTCTAGAGTAATAGCGTCTGCACATAAAAAAGAGCGCGTTTACGCAACTTTAAATGGATATAGGTTTGATGATTTTACACCTTATGTATATATGTCTAATGATTATGGACAAACTTGGACAAACATTGGTGAGTCAATTCCTACATCTGCTGTTAATGTGATAAAAGAAGATCCTGAAAACGAAAATATCTTATACTTAGGTACAGATAATGGATTATATATTTCTTTTAATCAAGGAAAATCTTGGGAAGCATTTAGCAACAATTTACCAAATGTAGCTGTACACGATTTAGTAATTCAGCCAACAGCAAAACACTTAATTGTAGCCACACATGGACGTAGTTTATACAAAGCAGATATTTCTGCTTTACAAACTATGAATGCTGATGTTATTTCAAAATCGACTCATATTTTTAAAGTAAATAATATTAGAAAAAACAGAAATTGGGGACGTTCTTGGAGCCAATGGAGAACTGCTTACGAGCCAGAAATTACCATTCCATTTTACTCAAATTCAAACAGAAAAAGTACGGTTTCTATTTATCACAATGATGTTAAGGTAAACGAAATGCAAATTGATGCTGCTAAAGGATACAATGAAGCTAATTTTGATCTTACCTTCTCTAAAAAAGGTTTAAAATCTTTTGAAAAAGCAAATAAGAAAACCAAAATTAGAGCTGCTCAAAATGGTGCTAATTATTTACCAAAAGGTAAGTATACCATTAAAGTAAACGATGCAACAAGCAAATTTGAAATCAAATAAAATTAAAAAAGGGACTTAAATAGTCCCTTTTTTTTATGTTATAAGAAATGAAAAAAATAGCAGTTATTTTTCTTTTGTGTATTGTCAATACTACTAATGCACAAAAGAAATACACAGGTTTTTTTGAGCTTTCTACACCAAAAAAACTCTGGGTAATGTTTCACCCATTTAAAGCCAAGAAAGCCTTCAGAATTTCGGAAGAAACCAATAAAGTTTCAGATTCTATTAGAAAAACTAATTTGTTAGATAAAGATGCTTCTGGAGGAGAAGTTGATGCCTTTAGACATGCATTCTGGATGGCTCGTTTACGACAAGAGCTAGGCAAAACTGCTGCTCGTTCTTTAGGGAAAGCTCATGAGAGAGAAAATTATAAAACTTTTAAAAAGAGAAAGTTAGAAGATGGTATAGTTCCAGATGAAATTTCTTCTATAATGGATTTGCACAATAATGAGCAAGGTTTGGCGCTTGTTGTTAAGGGTGAAAAAATATCTCAAAAAGAACTTATTTTAAGAGTGGTTAACGCAATTAAAAAAGGTAAAATGCGTGTCATAAAAAAAGATGAAAAAGGTAATTTCTTAACCTGTGATAACAAAACCATTTTAAAATCTAGATTAAAAGGAAAATGGAAAAATAATAAATGCTTAATACCTTCTAACCCTAAAACTTAAGATTTATTTAAAACTATTCTAAATACTAACGAAAACGTTATAATTTCTTTGCTATGCATTTGTTTAAGCCTTATTTTTGTATATAATTATTAACTAATTTAAAAAAATGAGCGGATTTTTCAAATCTTCAATAGGTAAAAAAGTGTCCATGGCACTTTCTGCATTCTTCTTAATGGTTTTCCTTTTACAGCATCTATCAATAAATATGATGTCTGTATTTAGTGCAGATTTATTTAATGAAGTTTCACATTTTATGGGTACAAATCCAGTTGTACAATTTGCTTTACAGCCAGTATTAATTTTTGGGGTTGTTTTTCACTTTGTAATGGGTTTCATTCTAGAATTACAAAACAGAAATGCAAGAAATGTGTCTTATGCACAAAACAACGGTTCTGCAAACTCTAGTTGGATGAGTAGAAACATGATTTGGTCTGGTTTAGCCATTTTAGCATTTATTATTTTGCACTTTATCGATTTTTGGTTTCCAGAAATCAACACTAAATTTATTCAAGGTGATTGGTCTGGTTTGCATAATGGCGAATTTAGATATTACCACGAATTGCAAGAAAAGTTTGTGAACCCAATTAGAGTTGCTGGTTACTGTATTGCTTTTGTATTCTTAGGTTTACACTTAGCACATGGTTTTACGTCAGCATTTCAATCTGTTGGTGCAGCTTCATTGCGTAAAAAATTAGGAGTATTAGGAAAAGCTTATGCAATTATAGTACCATTAGGTTTTATAATTATTGCGCTTTATCATCATTTAAATCATAACCATTAATCTTAAATAACTATGGCTTTAGATTCAAAAGTACCAAAAGGTCCAATTAAAGATAAATGGACTGAATATAAAAATCATATTAACTTGGTAAACCCTGCCAACAAACGTCATATAGATGTAATTGTAGTAGGTACAGGTTTAGCAGGTGGTTCTGCTTCTGCAACTTTAGCAGAATTAGGCTACAATGTAAAAGCATTTGCATACCAAGATTCTCCAAGAAGAGCGCACTCTATTGCAGCTCAAGGAGGTATTAATGCAGCAAAAAACTATCAAGGAGATGGAGATTCTACCTACAGATTATTTTATGATACTGTAAAAGGTGGAGATTACAGATCTCGTGAAGCAAACGTATATAGACTAGCAGAGGTTTCTGCAAATATTATAGATCAATGTGTGGCACAAGGTGTACCTTTTGCACGTGATTATGGTGGTTTGTTAGACAACCGTTCTTTTGGTGGAGTTTTAGTTTCTAGAACTTTTTATGCTAAAGGTCAAACTGGTCAGCAATTATTATTAGGTGCATACTCTGCAATGAACAGACAAATTGCACGTGGTAAAATAGAAATGTTTAACAGACATGAAATGTTAGACGTTGTTATTGTAGATGGTAAAGCAAGAGGTATTATTGCACGTAACTTAGTTACAGGTGAAATTGAACGTCATTCAGCTCACGCAGTTGTAATTGCATCTGGTGGATATGGAAACGTATATTTTTTATCTACAAATGCAATGGGTTCAAATGTAACTGCAGGTTGGAAAGTGCATAAGAAAGGAGCATACTTTGCAAATCCTTGTTATACACAAATTCATCCAACATGTATTCCAAGATCTGGAGACTATCAATCTAAATTAACCTTAATGTCTGAATCATTAAGAAATGATGGTCGTATTTGGGTTCCTAAAAACATGGAAGATGTTTTAGCTATTAGAGAAGGTAGAAAAAAACCTACAGATTTATCTGAAGACGAAAGAGATTACTATTTAGAAAGAAGATACCCAGCTTTTGGTAACTTAGTACCAAGAGATGTAGCTTCTAGAGCAGCAAAAGAACGTTGTGATGCTGGTTATGGAGTAAATGCCACAGGTGAAGCTGTATACTTAGACTTTGCATCATCTTTTGTTAGGTATGGTACAGAACAAGCAAAAATTCAAGGAATAGTAAATCCTACTGATGCTAAAATAAAAGAATTAGGTCAAGAAATTGTAAGAGCCAAATATGGTAACTTATTTCAAATGTATGAGAAGATTGTAGATGAGAATCCATATGAAACTCCTATGATGATTTATCCTGCAGTACATTATACAATGGGTGGTGTTTGGGTTGATTATAACTTGATGACTACAATACCTGGATGTTATGCAATTGGTGAGGCCAACTTCTCAGATCATGGAGCAAACAGATTAGGTGCTTCTGCATTAATGCAAGGTTTAGCAGATGGTTATTTTGTATTACCATATACTATTGGAGATTATTTGGCTGATGATATTAGAACAGGTAAAATTTCTACAGAAACTCCAGAATTTGAAGCTGCAGAAAAAGATGTAAGAGAAAGAATTGAATTCTTTATAAACAATAAAGGAACACATTCTGTAGATTATTACCACAAAAAATTAGGAAAAATTATGTGGGATAAATGTGGAATGTCTAGAAATGCAGAAGGTTTAAAAACTGCAATTCAAGAAATTTCTGACTTACGTAAAGATTTCTGGCAAAATGTAAATGTTCCTGGTACAGACACAGAATTTAATGAGCAATTAGCTAAAGCTGGTAGAGTTGCAGATTTCTTAGAGTTAGGAGAATTATTTGCAAAAGATGCTTTAGAAAGAGAAGAATCTGCAGGAGGACATTTCAGAGAAGAATATCAAACTGAAGAAGGAGAAGCAAAAAGATTAAAAGAATTCCAATTTGTTTCTGCTTGGGAATATAAAGGAGAACCTAAAGATGCTGTTTTACATAAAGAGCCTTTAGAGTATGAGAATATAGAAGTAAAAGAAAGAAGTTATAAATAAAAAAGATAGAATGAATTTAACACTTAAAATTTGGCGTCAAAAAGATGCTTCAACCAAAGGTAAAATGGTTGATTATAAAGTTACTGAAATTTCAGAACACATGTCTTTTTTAGAAATGATGGATGTTTTGAACGAACAATTGGTAAACTCTGGTGAAGAACCTGTTGCTTTTGATCATGATTGTAGAGAAGGTATTTGTGGTATGTGCTCTATGTATATTAATGGTGAAGCGCATGGACCAGATAGAGGTGTTACTACCTGCCAATTACATATGCGTATGTTTAAAGATGGTGATACTATTACAATAGAACCTTGGAGAGCAGCAGCATTTCCTGTAATTAAAGATTTAGCAGTAGATAGATCTGCTTTTGACAGAATACAACATGCAGGAGGTTACATTTCTGTAAATACATCTGGTAACACTCAAGATGCAAATGCAATACCAATTAAAAAAGAGGCAGCAGATACAGCAATGGATGCAGCAACTTGTATTGGTTGTGGAGCTTGTGTAGCTACTTGTAAAAATAGCTCTGCAATGTTATTTGTTGGTGCTAAAGTATCTCAGTATGCATTACTACCTCAAGGACAAGTAGAAGCAGCAGACAGAGTTAGAAACATGGTTGCTCAAATGGATTTAGAAGGTTTTGGTAATTGTACTAACACAGGAGCCTGTGAAGTAGAGTGCCCAAAAGGTATTTCTTTAGACAACATAGCAAGAATGAATAGAGAATTAATGAAAGCCTCTGTTTAATAAAAGAGATTTTTCTAACAAGAAAAACTATTAAAAGTGTATAAAAACCCAAAATGAAAATTCATTTTGGGTTTTGTTTTATTGCTCAAAATCTTCAAAGAATTCCTTAGGTGTTATTTTAAGCGTATCTAAAATTTCAAAGAGTCTGTAAACATCCAATTTAGTCTTACCAGTTTCTACCTTAAAATAACCACTATAGGTTAAATTAAGCTGTTCTGACAAATCCCATTGAGTTAAACCTAACTCTTTACGTTTATCTACTATTTTCTTTAAAACTTTTTGCTTTTTTAACTCAAACTTTTCTATTTCTTTTTCTTTAGCTTTTTCCCCCATTATTATGTAGTAATCCCTCTTTTTATTCCTAACAATAGCTCAAAAATAAGTTAAAAGTTTGAGACAGTAATTTCCAATTTGGACTACCTATTTATAGGGATAAGCATGTATCCCCATAAATAGGTAGTCCAAAATAGGAACTATATTTTTTTAGATATGCAATAACTTAGATAAATTAAACAACAACATTCAAACCAATACCAACAATAATTACGATTATGTTCTGGGTATAGAAACCTTGTTTGATAATTGTACTACCATAGAAATTGGTTTAAAAAGCAGTATAGGAAATTTTACTGCTAGTGCAAATCCCTCGAAATATGTAACCACAGAAACTTTTATAATAATCGATTATGATTTTTTAGAAGGTTTTATTTTCAATTTTGATTACAAGAAAAGTAATTATCAAAATAAAACATTAGGTCAAAAAAACACCTATGAAATTGCAAATGCAACACTTTCTTACAAGAAAGAAAATTCTGCTTGGAGTTATAAACTAACAGCACAAAACATGTTTAATGCACAATTTAAACAAAGTAATAGTTTTTCTGACTTTTTAATTTCAGATCGTAAAACCTTTATTTTACCAAGAGTTATAATGCTTTCTGTAAGTTATAATTTGTAAAATCTCTACTTAAAACTATATGTTTTTAAACTATCGTTATTGGCAAGTACAAGTAGCACGTTCTTATTTTTCATTTTAATCACTTCAGTTTCTTTTATTTGATTATGAAAAGGTTGTATACCATATTTCGAAACTGATTCCACTTCTTTTAAAGAAGACATAAAATAGCCTTTAAGAGCTGTATAACCTCCATGATACGTATTTACTTTTAAAGAATTACCAGAAATTAAAAGTTGCTCTTTATCATTAAAATTTACCTTAGTAAAAGAAGTTATTGGGCCCATTTGCAATTTTGCCTCAAAAGGTACAAAAGAATTAAAAACACCATTTTTATTTTCTAAATAACCAGAAGATAAGATATCTATTTGGCTTCTTTTGGCTTTGGCAATAATAGAATCGTTAAAAATTTTATTAAAAGGAGTTAGAGCAAAATTGGCATGATTCACAAATTTTTTACTCATCACATTCATTTGAGAAGCCAACTCATCTTTTGTGTTTAATGGATAATATTCTTCACCAACTTTATAGGTAATGATACTTTCTTTTTTGCCATTTTTATCAAAATCTCCATAATAGAAATAGATTGGGTTGTCTATATATTTTGTAAACCTATTATTCTCTCCCCAATTTCCTAACACAATGTCTTGATCTCCATCTGCATCAACATCAAAAGTTTGTATACTTTGCCACAAACCATTTAAGTTTTCTGGCACTTCTTGTAGTTGAAACTTTCCATTAGTATTGATGTAAATTTTTGGAGAATCCCATTCTGAAGCAATTAGCAAATCTTTTTGATCATCATTATTTACATCTGCCCAAACTGCATCTGTAACCCTACCATTAAAACTAAATTTTAAGTGAATGGTATAATTACCTTTACCATCATTATTTAATACTGCAGAATTTACAGTGGCTCCAAAACTACCAGGGTTTGATAAATTTCCTATAAAGATATCTTCATCTCCATCCTTATTATGATCGTAAGCAATTATGGTTGATGTATTTAATGGGTTGATTAACGTTTTCTTTTCTGATCTTTTAAATATACCATTTGTATTTACATACAAACGATCTATCTCATAATTCTGATTCCTTTTTTCATGAATTCCTGAAGCTACATATAAATCTAAATCGCCATCATTATCAATATCTACAAAGGTGGCATCATTATCTTCAAAAGCTTTGTCTTTCTCAAATTCTGGTTGAGTTCCTTGTTTAAATGATGTTCCAGAATTCATATAAATACTAGCTGCATTACCAGAAGCACCCCCTATAAATATATCATCAAACCCATTATTGTCTATGTCTGCAATAGCTAATGCAGGCCCTAATGTAGATACTTTGTAAGGCAGTAATTTCTCTGCAAAAAAGTCGTTATAAGAATCTTCTTCATGAACAAAATTAATTAAGTTTTCTTGCTTAAAAACTTTAGCTTCTTTAGCTATTTTATCACCAGTAAAAAAGATATTAGAAGCTGTGTAATTTATTGTTGTGAATTCATTTGCTTTTAGATTATCTATCTTCTGAATTTCTAAATTTGGCCAAATCACTACAACTGAATCAATTTTAGCAATGGTATCTAGCCCAAAATGAACTTTAGCTTCTGTAGAAGATAAAAATCCTCTAGATTTAAAAACCTGCTTCGTTTGTTTTTTACCATTTGCATATAAGGTAACCTTGGCTCCAATAGCTTCTTTGTTGTTATCTTTATAAACCAATTGAAAGTCAGCTGATTTTGTAGACTTAGAGCTACTATTTCTATAAATACCTGCAGTTTCATTTACATTATTAGTTACCAAATCTAAATCGCCATCTAAATCTAAATCTACATATACTGCACCATTAGATAAAGAAGCCTCATTTGCTAGCCAATTGCCAGTAGTTTCTTTAAATCTTGTAGAATTACCTTTAAAAATCTGATTAGGCACACTTCCACTTGGCATTTCGTTTATTGATTTATATAACCATTCTAATCCGTTTTTCTGACCATATTTTTTAAACGTGCTTGACACGTACTTTTTAAAATCTAAACTGTTTGGTCTTCTTAAAATTCCGTTTGAAATGAATAAATCTTGATGTCCATCATTATTGAAATCTGCAAAAAGTGGAGACCAACTCCAATCTGTGTCTGCAACTCCATTATACAAAGCAGTTTCGTTAAAATAATCGCCTTTTTGATTGATTTGAAGCATGTTTCTAGAATACTGATCTCTGTAGCCTAAATTCTTTAAATTGGCTTGCATATTTAGCATAGCATCATCTCCTTCAGTTTCTTTTAAAACCTTTTCATCATTAGGCAACATGTCTAAGGTAATAATATCTTGATATCCATTACCTGTAATATCTGCAGCATCACTTCCCATGGAAAAACGACTTATGGTAGAAAATTTAGATGCTAATTCTTCAGAAAAAGTACCATTTTTATTGTTGATATAGTAATAATCATCTTCATGAAAATCGTTACAAACATAAATATCATCCCAACCATCGTTATTAAAATCGGCAATAGAAGCACTTAAACCATAGCCATTTACTCCACCAAAAATATTTGCAGACTCACTAACATCTGTAAATTTACCATTGTTGTTTTGCAATAAAACATCACCAACTAAAGGCATTCTTTTATTTCTTTTAGAAGCTTTACCATGTGACAAATTAGTGTGCACTGCATGATTTACAATGTATACGTCTAAATCTCCATCTTTATCGTAATCAAAAAAGTAAGATTGTGTAGAGTAGCCTTTAAAATCTAAACCATATTCTGCTGCTTTTTCTGTAAAGGTATTATCTCCATTATTGATGTATAATTCATTATGACCCTTAAAGTCTAACAATTCAGAAACCGCACATACATAAATATCTAAAAAACCATCATTGTTAATATCAACCATAGTTACTCCAGTATTCCAATCAGCATTACTTTTTATGTTCGATTTTTTAGTGATATCATCAAATTTAAAATCGCCTTTATTTAAATACAGTTTATTTTCATTCTGATTAGAAATAAAGAATAAATCTGGTAGACCATCATTATTAATATCACCAGTTGCAACTCCTCCTCCATTATAAAAGTAGATATAATTTATAATGCTATGATTGGCATCTTCTGTAAGTTGATTTTTAAAATCTATACCAGTTTCTGAAGCTGAAACTTGATTTAAAAGGAAGTTTTCTGAACGCTCTTTTTTACACTTAGTAAATATAAATATGCTAATAAGGGCACCTAAAAGTAAATATTGCTTGGTCATTAAAATTATTTAAGGTGGTGTGTTTTACAAACATACAAAATTACCTTAACATAATTTTAACATTGTGGGTATTCTATCAAACAATGTTTTAAAATAAAAAAATCAACTTAATCGAGTTTTAAATCTCGAAAAAGCTGATTCTAAATGTAGGGATATTATAATAATTAGGGGTATACTTGCGTTGGGAAGACTAGAATGTTAATAGGTATATTTAGGTTTAAATTTTGCGTTTCTTAATAGGTAATAAAAAGTAATTATCTTATTAAAAGGATTAGCATAAATATTGTTAACAAAATTTGCAGTAGCAATAAAAGACTGCGATCTAAACGTATCTAAAACACTCTTTTTAATACCCTTATTAACATTAGATAATCTTAATGGTAACTTTTCATTTTCAACCAAGCAATACAAAACATCAAAGTTGCTTTTTTGTATTTCCATCATTCCATCAAGAATTACATCTAAATAAGAATTATCAAACTTTCTTATAGAAATCACGTATTTATAACCATCATCATTATTATTTAAAAATGTATTAAAGTGGTATAGTCCTTTTTTAAATAATACAGCTCTATTATAGTTTTTTTCTGTTATTAACAAGTGCAAATTTTTATAACTACCAATTAATTCTTTAAAGGTTTCTTTGCATTTATTTTTAGGAGAAACTACAAAAAGAACATCGCAAAAATATATGTTTTTAAAGGTTTTAAAAACACTTGAAAACACACCTGGATCTTCTTTTATAACAGGGATAATAAATACTGATTTCCTTTTCATTATTAACTTAATTATGAATTAATTGAGGAATTTAATTATTGGCTAAATACTGCTTAAACTTTAAACTATGAGTTCTACCAATAGGAACATGATACTTTCCTATTATTACAAGATTATCATAAATAAGTTCAATTTTTTTAGCATTAACTATATATGATTTATGAATTCTTATAAAAGTACTTGCTGGTAATTTGCTTTCTATCTCTTTTAAAGAATATGATGATATCATTGGTTCTTTATTTGTTACTATTTTTGCGCCACCTTCTAAGCTTTTAATCATTATGATATCATCATGACATAGATTTATCATTCTTCGATTACAATTAAAAAAAGTATGGGTCGGTTTTTCTTCATTACTTTTTTTTATGTTTTTAAGTGATACACTTGCTTCAAGCAATGATTTTCTGTAAACTGCTTCTTTAATAGCTTCTTTTATGGAGTATTTGTGTAGAGGCTTTTTAATAAAGTAAACTACATTTTTATTGTTTATTACATCAACTGCATAATCTGGATTACTTGTTACTATAGCTACACTAATTTGAAGGCCCTTTTTATCTAATTCATTAAGAAAATCGAGACCATTAAACTCAGGCATTTGAATATCTAAAAAAATCATGTCTATTTTGCTATCCTCTAAAAAATCTAAAGCTTTTCTAGAATCCTTAAACTTCTCAACTATTTCAACACCTTTTATTGTTTTGCATATAGCTTCAAAAATACCATGAACAAAAACCTCATCATCTATAATAAGCAATTTCATAAGTTTAATTTTTTTTTTAAATTTGGCTAGTAAATTTAGCCAGAATGATTGTTTCTAATAATATTTTTACAACGAACTGCAATGAAATACCAATGAACTGCATTAAAGTTTGGTTAAACGAAATTTTGCAGTACATCATTTAATTGGTTTTTTTAACAGTTAGCCTCATGAAAATAAACTGCTTTTTGCTTTTGTATTGATCTAGCTATACCTTCTATATGCAAATCTCTATATCTTACACAGTTTAAAGCCGCTCTTTTTGCCTCCATTAACTTTTGAGGATCTTCACCTATAAAATCTGATGCCAATTTAAAAGCATTTGAATTGTAATTTTTAGAATTTACAGCCTTTAGTTTATTAATTAGAAATAATGTTTTATCATATTTATTACTAAAATCTTTTCTACAAAAGTCTTCTAATATTAAAACTTTAGAAACCAATTCCTTACTTAGTGCAAATACTATTGCCATAAGATGAGGTTTTTGCGATTTTATGATGGTGTAAATAAATCTTGTATAATAAAAAGATTCTATATTCATACCTGTTAAATTTAAAGCTTCGTCTATAAGATTAATTGTTTTGGAATGACTTAAAATATTTAATATATCACTAGTATTCGCACCAATTTCTTCCATTGCTTCAAGATACATCTCAAAATAAGATTTAACTGAACCACTTGCATCAATAGTATACTCTTCTTCATCTAGAATTTTATATAATATTTTTAAATTTTTACCATTATTGCTAGGAAACCATGGTACACTATTATCTCTCAGGTTATTTTCTAGAGCTCTCATTAAAGACATATAATCCCAAATTGCAAAAATGTGATTTTCCATAAATGACTTAACATCTTTCTTATTTTCAATACTACTATATAATTCAAGATTACAAGTTTGATAACTTGATGAATCTAAATTTTCAATTATAAAATCTATGTTAAGCATATTTCTTTTAATTAAGTTGTTTTACAAATTAGTAGAACCTTAAACTGAAAAGCACCTTTCTCATAAAATTCTATTATAATGTTAAGGATGAATAGTGAGAAATGTCCTCAAAACAAATTTTAGAATGAGATAAGGTGCCATTTTTTACAGCTATTTTAAAAAATGAATATAGTCCTAACCCCTTAAGACTACACCATCAACTGCTCTACGAAATAAGTGAAAAGTATAATTTTAGCAAATTAAGAACCGATAAACAGCAGTTAAGGTTCATTGAACGACAGTAAATGAACTTTAATCGTAGGTAAAAGGATTATTTTACAAAAAAAACAGTTTCTAAAGATTACTTTCTTCCAAAATCAGCAGGAATTTCTCCCCAAGCTTTGGTTTGCCATTTTAAGATAGGATTCTTATAAGTATTCTCTCTCAGCCATTTTTCAGCTCTTTTAATAAGCTCTAATAAGTCTTTATTAGAGGCATCAAAATGCATATTAGTTTTGCATTTTTTCTGACGAATCCAACTCATGGCAATTTTAGAGTCAGAGTAGATAGGTATATCTTCTTTCTGCTTGCTTTTTAATAAAGCAATTCCATGCACTAGGGCTAAAAACTCACCAATATTATTGGTTCCTTTTTTATAAGGACCTTTCCTAAAAATTTCTTTTTTGTTGTGTGTTAATACTCCTCTGTATTCCATTTTTCCAGGATTACCTGAACAAGCAGCATCTACAGAAATACTTTCTAAGTTGGGTGAACCATATTTTTGTAATTCTGATGAAGCTATTTTTTTAGGGGTAGATTTTTTTCCTTTATAATCTTCAAACTTTTTTGAGAATGCTACTTCTGCTTCATCTAAATTTAAAAACGACTTGTATTGAGCACCTTCAAAACCATCAATTTGCCTCTTACAAACATTCCATGAAGAGAATATTCCAGGTTTTCTACCTTTCCAAACTACATAGAATTTCTTTTTACTCATTAATTTCTAAAATTACATCTTCAATAATTCTAGGAAAATAACTTTGCTCTAATTGATGTATTTTCTCTGCTATCTTTTCTGGAGTATCATTTTCGCTTACAGCAGTTCTAGCTTGATAAATAATGGCTCCTTCATCGTAATTTTCATTAACAAAATGAATAGTAATACCAGTTTCTGATTCCTTATTTTCGGCTACAGCTTTGTGAACATTCATTCCATACATTCCTTTACCTCCATATTTAGGTAATAATGCTGGGTGTATATTTATTATTCTTTTTGGAAAAGCATCCACAATTTTAGAAGGAACCCTCCATAAAAAACCTGCTAGAATAATTAAATCTGCTTTTTCTTTTAAAAGATTTAAAATGGAATCCGTTTCAAAAAAATCTGCCTTTGTAAAATGAGAACAAGGTACATTTAGTTTTAAACATCTTTCAAAAACCTTAGCTTCTTTATTATTGCACAAAACCTGCACAACCTTGGCAGTTTTAGTTTTATTAAAGAATTTTATAATATTTTCAGCATTTGAACCTGAACCAGAAGCAAAAACAATAATACGTTTCATAATTATATTTCTATTCTACAAAAAAAGGAATAATTATTAAGAATTCAAGCAATTATTATAGGCTATTAAACAATTTTATTTATATTTAGTAATCATTTTTAGGGCAAAAGTTAGTTAGAATTAATAAGATTTGTATTTTTGCCCCGATTTAAATTTTAAAAAAACAAAAAATTATGTCAGACATTGCATCAAGAGTAAAAGCTATTATCGTAGATAAATTAGGCGTAGACGATAATGAAGTAACAACAGAAGCTAGCTTCACAAATGATTTAGGAGCAGATTCTTTAGATACTGTTGAGTTAATTATGGAATTCGAAAAAGAATTTGATATTCAAATTCCAGACGATCAAGCAGAAAACATTGGTACTGTAGGTCAAGCAGTTAGCTATATAGAAGAAGCAAAAAAGTAATATTTATATGCAGTTAAAACGAGTAGTAGTTACTGGACTTGGTGCTTTAACACCAATTGGTAATAATATAGAAGAATATTGGAATGCTTTAATTAACGGAGTTAGTGGAGCAGCACCTGTAACGTATTATGATGCTGCCAAGTTCAAAACTCGTTTTGCATGTGAATTAAAAAATTTTACAGCTACTGACTATTTAGATAGAAAAGAAGCTCGTAAAATGGATAGATTTACGCAATATGCAATGGTTGCTTCAGACGAAGCTATTGCAGATTCTAAGTTAAATCTAGACGAAATTAACAAATTACGTGTGGGCGTAATTTGGGGAGCAGGAATTGGTGGTTTAGAAACTTTTCAAAACGAAGTTTTAGAATTCGCTAAAGGAGATGGAACTCCAAGGTTTAATCCTTTCTTTATCCCAAAAATGATTGCAGATATTGCTCCAGGAAACATTTCTATTAAAAATGGATTTATGGGGCCAAACTACACTACAGTTTCTGCATGTGCATCATCAGCAAATGCTATGATTGATGCGTTAAACTATATTAGATTAGGTCATTGTGATGTTATTGTTACAGGTGGTTCAGAAGCTGCAGTAACTATAGCAGGTATGGGTGGTTTTAACTCTATGCATGCTTTATCTACAAGAAACGAAAGTCCAGAAACTGCGTCAAGACCTTTTGATGCTGAAAGAGATGGTTTTGTTTTAGGTGAAGGTGCAGGTGCTATTATTTTAGAAGAATATGAACACGCAAAAGCTAGAGGCGCAAAAATTTACGCTGAAGTTATTGGTGGTGGTATGTCTTCTGACGCTTATCATATGACAGCTCCACATCCAGAAGGAATTGGAGTAATTGCAGTAATGAAAAACTGCTTAGAAAACTCTGGTATTAAACCAGAAGATGTAGATCATATTAATACTCATGGTACTTCTACTCCTTTAGGAGATGTTGCTGAATTAAAAGCAATCTCTGAGGTTTTTGGAGAGCATGCTAAGAATATTAATATCAACTCTACAAAATCTATGACTGGACATTTATTGGGAGCTGCAGGTGCAATTGAGGCAATTGCTTCTATCCTGTCAATACAAAATAGTATTGTACCTCCTACAATAAATCATTCTACTCCAGATGAAAACATTAATCCAGATTTAAATCTTACGCTAAATAAGGCTCAGAAAAGAGAAGTAAATATAGCAATGAGTAATACATTTGGTTTTGGTGGTCATAATGCTTGTGTTGCCTTTAAGAAATTAGAGGAGTAAACTATGAATTTTATTCGAAAAATAGTAAAAACTCTATCAGATGAAGAGAAAGAGTTATACTTCGAATTAAAAAACTTACTTAATTTTTCTCCCAAGAATATTAACAAGTACAAAAAAGCATTTACACATAGATCTGTACAAATGACAGACAGCAAAGGAAACCCTATAAACTATGAACGTTTAGAGTTTCTAGGTGATTCTATTTTAGGCTCTGTTATTGCATCTTACCTATATAAAAAAGTTCCTACAGGCTCTGAAGGTTATTTAACGCAAATGCGCTCTAAAATTGTTAGTAGAGAACATTTAAATGAGTTAGGTAAAGATTTAGATTTAATTCGATTTGTAAATAGTAATATTGATCAAAATACGGTTGGTGATAATATTCATGGTAATATTTTTGAAGCTTTAGTTGGCGCCATTTATTTAGATAGAGGCTACAATTATGCTCAGAAATTTATTTATGAAAACGTCATTTTACCTTATGTAGATATCGAAAAATTAGAAGGTAAAATTACAAGCTACAAAGGTTTAATTATAGAGTGGTGCCAAAAACAGAAGAAAAAATATAAGTTTGAAACTTATGAAGATTCTGGTAACGAATCTATTAAACACTTTAGTGTAAAAGTAAGTATAGATGGTGAGCAAGTAGCTAAAGGTAGAGCAACCTCTAAAAAGAAAGCAGAGGAACAAGCCTCAAAAAGAGTCTATTACGCCTTTCAAAGCGAAATTTCTACTACTTAAACACGATAACGTTTTCGTGAAAATCTCAAAAAAACTCGTAAACAATTAGTAAATTAGCAACTTATTAAGTGGAATTAATGCTAATTGATATTTGTGCCTACACATTCATTAAGTCTTGATGTTTTTGAAGAAGAATATTCCTTAATAGGAATACACACCACATTAGAAGATTATAAACTAGCTTACTTACTTAATAAAAAATTAGGAGTCAATTTGTGTAAATCAAAAAACGATTTAAAGTTTAATGACACTTCACATAAAGCATCCTTTTCAATATATAATTATTTAAATGAAGAGTTTGATTATGATTGGTTTTTAATAGCTAATAGCTCTAAGAGAGAAAATCAAACAGAATCGAACGAACTTTTATTAACCTCTGAAACCAAAACATATTTAATTTCAGAAAAGAAAAAAGTAGATTTCTTTATTAAAATATCTGGTAGTTTCGATTATAGTTTTACCCTAGAAATTGTAGATAAAATAAAGAAAATTAATCACATTATTACATCCTATCCAATAGATAAGAATTCATTAAAGTCTAAAGACTTTTTAACTTTTTAAAATATGCCAAATAACAATAAAACTAAAATAGTTGCTACCTTAGGGCCTGCTACAGATACTAAAGAAATACTAACAGATTTAGCTAAAAATGGTGTAAACGTTTTTAGAATAAATTTTTCTCATGCAGATTATGAAGATGTAAAGAGAAAAGTAAAAATCATTAGAGAAATTAATGAAGAAAATGGCTTTAACATAGCAATTTTAGGTGATTTACAAGGACCTAAATTAAGAGTTGGAGTTATGGAAGAAGGTGTAGAATTAAAAGATGGAGACACTTTTACTTTTACAACAGAAAAATGTATTGGTACTAAAGAAAAAGCATTTATGACATACCAACGTTTTCCTAAAGACGTAAAGGTTGGTGAGCAAATTTTAGTAGATGATGGTAAATTACTTTTTGAAGTAGCTTCTACAAATAAGGAAGATGAAGTAGTAGTAAATGTTATAGTAGGTGGACCTTTAAAATCTAAAAAAGGAGTAAACTTACCAAATACAGCCATTTCTTTACCTGCACTTACAGAAAAAGATATGGAAGATGCTGTTTTTGCAATTGAGCAAGAAGTAGATTGGATTGCTTTATCATTTGTAAGAACTCCAGACGATTTAAGAATGTTACGCGATTTAATTGCACAGCACTCAGAATATAGAATTCCTGTAATTGCAAAAATTGAAAAGCCAGAGGCTGTTAAAAACCTAGATGCATTAATTCCTTATTGTGATGGTTTAATGGTAGCTCGTGGAGATTTAGGAGTAGAAATACCAATGCAAGAAGTACCATTAATTCAGAAAAAATTAGTGAGACGTGCAAAAAGAGCAAGAATTCCTGTAATTATTGCAACTCAGATGATGGAGACTATGATTGATAATTCTGTTCCAACAAGAGCAGAAGTTAATGATGTTGCCAATTCAATTATGGATGGTGCAGATGCAGTGATGCTTTCAGGAGAAACTTCTGTTGGTAAACACCCAATAAGAGTTATTCAGAAAATGTCTGAAATTATAAAAAGTGTGGAAAATTCAAGAATGATTAAAGTACCACATGAAGCACCACATATTAGAACTAACAGATTTGTAACAAAATCTATATGTTATCATGCAGCATTAATGGCAAATGACACTAACGCAGCAGCAATTTGTACATTAACAAATAGTGGTTATACAGCATTCCAAATTTCTGCTTGGAGACCTAGAACACATGTTTTGGCCTTTTCTACAGATAGGAGAATACTTGGTAAATTAAATTTACTTTGGGGTGTAAGAGCTTATTATTATAACAAAAACTTTTCTACAGATGATACTGTAGAAGATGTTAATAGAATTGCAAAAGATAAAGGTTTTGTAAAAGCAGGAGATTTAATTATTAACTTAGCATCTATGCCTGCAGAAGCAAAAGGTATGGTAAATACTTTACGTGTTTCTGAAGTAGAATAAGTTAAAAATTACCTTTTTTATAACAAATGAAATATACAAAATTACCAAATACTGATGTTGAAGTATCTAAAATTTGCTTAGGTACTATGACTTGGGGAAATCAAAATACGGAAGCTGAAGGCCATGCTCAAATGGATTTTGCTTTAGAAAATGGAGTAAACTTTTTTGATGCTGCAGAGCTATATCCTGTACCTGCAAATGCAGAAACTTATGGTGGTACAGAAAGAATTATTGGTACTTGGTTTAAAAAAACCGGAAACAGAGAAAAAGTAGTTTTAGCTAGTAAAATAGCTGGTGGAGGAGATTACACTGCACATATTAGAAATGGTGGTTTAAGTAAAGACAACATTATTGATGCTGTAGATAAGAGTTTGCAACGCTTACAAACAGATTATATAGATTTATATCAATTGCATTGGCCAAATAGAGGTGTAAATTGTTTTGGAGTAAGAGATTTTCCTTTGCAAGCTGCAAATGACGAAACTGAAAACTATTTAGAAATCTTAGAAACACTACAAGATTTTATCAAACAAGGAAAAATAAGGCATGTAGGTTTGTCTAATGAAACCCCTTGGGGTACAATGAAGTATTTACAAGCTTCAGAACAATACAATTTACCAAGACCAGTTACTATTCAAAATTCATACTCTATGATTCACAGAGGATATGAAGTTGGTATGAGTGAAGTTTCTTTAAGAGAAAATGTAGGTTTGTTAGCATATTCACCTTTAGCACAAGGTGTTTTGTCTGGTAAATACCTAAATGGAAATTTACCTGAAGGAGCAAGAGGAACTCTGTTTCCTAGGTTTATTGCTAGATATAAAAACGATGGTAGTGAAAGAGCTGTAAAAAAATATTTAGAAATAGCTGAGAAAAATAATCTTACCTTAACTGAACTATCATTAGCATTTGTAAATCAGTTACCTTTTGTAACGAGTAATATTATTGGAGCAACAAAGTTAGATCAGTTAAAAGAAAATATAAATTCTATTAATGTTACTCTTTCTGACGAAACCTTAAAAGAGATTAATGCTGTACATGCAGCAATACCAAATCCTGCACCATAATTCAATCTTAAGATAAAATATAAAAAGCTTAGTAATTACTTACTAAGCTTTTTTTGTGACCTTATTATTTTTAAGTTCATACTCTACTTTGCTTTCCTTACAAATTGCAATACCCTCTTCATTAAAATCCAAAGTGTGTCCATATTCACTTACCCAACCAATCTGTTTAGAAGGATTTCCTACAACTAATGCATAAGGTAAAACCTCTTTAGTAACTACAGCACCTGCACCAATAAAGGCAAATTCACCTATGTGATTTCCACATACAATTGTAGCATTGGCACCTATACTTGCACCTTTTTTTACTATTGTTTTTAAGTATCTGTTTTTTCTATTGATAGCACTTCTAGGGTTTATAACATTTGTGAACACCATTGATGGCCCTAGAAAAACATCATCTTCGCAAGTAACTCCAGAATAAATAGATACATTATTTTGCACTTTTACATTTTTGCCTAAAACAACATTAGGAGATACTACCACATTTTGCCCTAAGTTACAACCTTCTCCAATTTTACTATTAGACATTACATGACTGAAGTGCCAAATTTTGGTTCCTTTTCCTATTTTACAATTATTATCTACAACAGCAGTTTCGTGAGCAAAGTATTCCATAGCAATATATTAGCTTGTTTATTTTTGTAAATGTACTAAATATAAAAACCCAACTAAATAGTTGGGTTTATTTTTTTATAAAATTGTAGTTTTTTAATCTACTAAAAAAGAAATCGGTAAAGTGTACCTAACTTTTACAGATTTTGAACCTTGTTTGCCAGGTGTAAATTGAGGTAATTTCTCTATTAAATTATGCGTTTCTTCTTTCAATTTAATATGGGGTGCTCGAATTTTAATATCTACAACTTTACCTGTATTATCTATAATAAACTGAGTTTGGATTCGATATTTACCAGACCTTAAACCTAAATCATTAGCTAATTCTGCATTAAAATTTCGCTGTACAAACTTCAGCATTTTTTTATCAAAACACTTTTTATTCTCTTCTTTAGATAAACCTTCACAACCTTTAAATATAGGTGCATTTTCTATAGAAATAAAAGGAACAGGATCTTCATCAACCTCATCAACAGGTTCAGGAACAGTTTCGATTTTATTTATATCGAAATCTACTACTTGCTTTTTAGGTTCGTTAATGATTATAGTTTCAGTTTTATTATCATCAACCTTATCAATATCTTCATCTAAAATTAGTCTGTTTTGCTTAACAGGATCCGACTTTGGCTTTACTGTTTTCTCCTTAGTAAATATAACCTCTGTATTGGGTTCTATATAAATACTCTTGGAGACTTCAGGTTCATAAATGGCCAGCGATTTTTGTTTTGTTTCGTGCTCTAGTGCAATGTAGACCACAAACAGTACTAATACAAGTCCTAACTGAGTAAAAATGGTTGAGAACTTTTCTAATTGTTTGGTTGGTAGTTTTTTCACGTTTTTCATAATTAGAAAGTTTAAATGTTAAGACTATGTTAAAACAAACTTTATGCCAAAAAAAAAACATCCTATAAATAGAATGTTATTTGTTGTTATAATTTTCAGCGACCTTCTCTAATTCATCATACCAATTTTGTCCAAATTTTCTAATCAGTGCCTGTTTTACAAATTTGTAAACAGGTACTTGTAATTCTTTACCCAAAGAACATGCATCATCACAAATTTCCCATTTATGATAATTTACAGCAGAAAACTCACTATAATCCTTTACTCTTACAGGGTATAAATGACAAGAAACTGGCTTTTTCCAGCTAATTTCTCCTTGATTATAAGCCTCTTCTATACCACAAAGAGCGGTTTTGTTTTCATCAAAAATAACATAGGCACAATCTGCTCCATCAATTAAAGGCGTTTCTAATTCACCCCATTCACTGGTAACCCAAGCACCTTGTTTTTCAATAACATCTATACCTTCTTTGCGTAAAAATGGTTTTACTTTGGGGTATATATTTTCTAATATTTTAGCTTCTTCTTTCTCTAATGGAGCACCTGCTTCACCATCTACACAGCAAGCACCTTTACAAGCAGATATATTACAGACAAATTCTTTTTCTATAATATCTTCAGAAACAATTGTTTTACCTAGTTGAAACATATTGACAAAAATAAGTATATTTTTTACTGTATTTTTATAAATTGATAAAGTTAGTTGACTAATTTTGCACCAAAATCTAATTGATTTATGATGGACTTTAATTTAAAAGAAATTTTTACTGCATTTATGGTACTCTTTGCAGTAATCGATATTATTGGTAACATTCCAATTGTGATTGATTTACGTAAAAAAGTAGGTCATATTCAATCAGAAAAAGCGTCTATAATTGCTGGTTGTATTATGGTAATTTTTCTTTTTTTAGGACAAAGTTTACTAAGTTTAATTGGTATTGATGTAAATTCTTTTGCGGTTGCTGGGTCTTTTATTTTATTTTTCATTGCATTAGAAATGATTCTAGGAATTACTCTTTATAAAGATGATGGTGATGCTGGAACAATTACTGCAACTATTTTTCCTTTAGCTTTTCCACTAATTGCTGGACCAGGAAGTTTGACAACTTTACTTTCTTTACGTGCTGAATTTGCAATTCAAAATATTATTGTTGCTGTATTTTTTAACGTTATTGTAATTTATATAGTTTTAAAAACATCATCTAAAATAGAAAGACTAATTGGGCCTTCTGGAATCCAAATCATCAGAAAGGTATTTGGAGTTATTTTACTTGCAATTGCTGTAAAATTATTTGCACAGAATATTAAGGCTTTATTTATTTAATATGATGTTGGATTGCTTAATAATTGGTGGTGGAGTTTCTGGAATGCAGTGTGCATTAGTATTAGGTTCTGCGAAAAATAAACCTTTTGCAGTTGATAAAAACATAGCAATTATAACTCATCAAAGATCATCTCATCTAGAAAATGCGCTATTCAACAATGTTCTTGGATTATCTTCAGGGACTTTAGGAAAAGACATTTTAAAAGAGAGTAAAGCCCAGTTAAGTGATTTATATTCTCACATTACACAAATAGATAAAGAAAAGGTGCTTTCTGTTGATCAATTAAAGGATGGATATCGCATTAAAACAAATAGAAATACCTATAATTCGAAAATAGTAGTTCTTGCCTTAAACTACTCAAAACCATTTATGATTGATGGTTTGAATGAATATTTAATTCCTCATAAAAAAGCGAATGTCGAAAAAGATCGAATTCAACTTTTAAATAAAGATCATCTTATTAAAGAAGGCTTGCATTGTTGTGGAACAATTGCTGGGCATAGAAGCCAGTTTGCAATTGCAGCAGGTAGTGGAGCAGCTGTAGCCACAGATATTCTAACTAATTGGAATGGTGGTAAACATGCCAAGGTTCATGATAAAATATAAATAAAAAATCCAGCTGAATAGCTGGATTTTTTTATTCTATAAATCGTGTTTCTTATTCTACAGTAACCGATTTTGCTAAGTTTCTTGGCTGATCTACATTTTTACCTAACATTACTGCTATATGATAAGATAGTAATTGTAAAGGAATTGTAGTTAATAATGGAGTTAAAGCTTCTTCTGTATCTGGAATTTCAATTACATGATCTGCAATCTCTTTTACTTGTACATCTCCTTCTGTAACAACTGCAATAATTTTACCTGCTCTTGATTTAATTTCCTGAATATTACTTACAACTTTTTCATAATGCCCTTTGTTTGTTGCAATAACAAAAATTGGCATATTTTCATCAATTAAAGCAATTGGTCCATGTTTCATTTCAGCTGCAGGATAACCTTCTGCATGTATATATGATATTTCCTTTAACTTTAAAGCACCTTCTAAAGCCACAGGAAAATTAAATCCTCTTCCTAAATACAAACAGTTTTTAGCATCTTTATAAACAGCTGCAATCTCTTTTACATGATTATCAATGTTTAACAATTCCTCTACTTGTCTAGGAATTAATTGCATTTTTTGAATATAATTCTTAAAAGTATGTGGAGCTAAAGATCCATTAGCTTTCCCTAATTTTAAAGCAATTAGTGTTAATACAGTAATTTGTGTAGTAAATGCTTTTGTAGAAGCTACTCCAATTTCTGGACCAGCATGTGTATAAGCGCCAGAATGTGTTTCTCTTGCAATAGATGAACCTACTACATTACAAACTCCATAAACAAATGCTCCTTTTGATTTTGCTAATTTAATAGCAGCAAGTGTATCTGCAGTTTCACCTGATTGAGAAATAGCAATTACAACATCTTTATTTGTGATAATTGGGTTTCTATATCTAAACTCAGAGGCATATTCGACTTCAACAGGTATTCTAGCCATATCTTCAAATAGATATTCACCAACTAAACCTGCATGCCAAGAAGTACCACAAGCAATAATGATAATTCTATTCGCATTTAAAAATTTGTCTAGATTATCTTCAATACTAGACATTTTGATTCTGTTTTCTATAGGTAGCATTCTACCTCTATACGTATCTGTAATTGCTTTAGGTTGTTCATGTATTTCCTTAAGCATAAAATGATCATAACCTCCTTTTTCAATTTGGTCTAAACTCATTTGTAATTTTTGAATTGTAGGATCTACTCTAGAATCATCATGTATTTTATGAACTTTTACACCTTTACCTAATTTGATAATTGCCATTTCTTCATCTTCAAGATAAATAGCATCTTTTGTATATTCTACAAAAGGAGAGGCATCAGAAGCGATAAAAAACTCTTTATTGTCTTTACCAACACCAATTGCAATTGGACTTCCTAAACGTGCAATAACTAATTCATTAGGTTTGTTTTTGTCAAATACAGAAATTGCATAGGCTCCAACAACATTTGTTAAGGCCAACTGTACAGCTTTACCTAGTTTACAACCTTCTGTATCTTTAACCTCTTGAATTAAATTTACTAAAACTTCTGTATCTGTATCACTTTTAAAAGTATACCCTCTCGTAATTAATTCTTTTTTAATTGTATCGTAATTTTCAATAATTCCATTATGAACAATTACTAAATCTCCTGATTGAGAAGTATGAGGGTGTGAATTTACATCATTTGGTACACCATGTGTTGCCCAACGTGTATGACCCATTCCAATATTACCAACTTTTCTTTCTTCTTCTGCATCTGTAATTTTTTCTAGTTCAGAAACTTTACCTTTCGTTTTAGAAAGTTGCATTTTTTCTCCATCAAAAATCATTACACCTGCACTATCATATCCTCTATACTCCAGTCTTTTAAGACCATTTATAACAATAGGATAGGCCTCTCTATGACCTATATAAGCTGATATTCCACACATTTTTGATTATTTTTTTTGGCTTGGTTAATTTATTTTTTCTCTGAATATGAAATTTTTAGAACTGCTTTTTTCTCACCATTTATAGGATCTTGATTTAAAAGTGTAACAGCTCTAGGATTCCAACTAAAGTTCCTAAAGATAGTATCTGTTGTTGGAATATCTGATGTATTAAATGCTTTTATTTTTAAAGTAGGATTATAATCTGTTAAACCAATTACCAAATCTGAAATATAATCTGTAATTTTAAATGTATATTTTTCTACTTTACCATCTGAATCTCGTTCTAAATTACCATCAATTCCACCAAAAGCAGCTTCAGTAATTGCATCTTCAATTTGGCTAAAAACTGGGCTGTTTGTATCTCCATTAGTTTTGTATAAATATAATCTTTCTGGAACTGAAGCAGTATCTGCAGACTGATTAATATAGAAAGTTAAAGAGGCATCATTTATTAACCAGTTATTAGCTCTTAAATTGCTTAAAACAGTATCGTCAAATAAAGTAACTTCTCCTTCACTACCTGCAGCACCCTGAATTTTTATTTCATTGTTAACTGGGTAGGTTCTGTCTTGCATGTCAAAAGTATTTACTCTGTAACCAGACAATAAGAATGTGTTGTTTTTTCTAACAGTTTTTATAGTGTCTGTAGTTCCATTCATATATACTGTGTTTGTATAATAAACCTCAATTGACGGACTTAAATCTGTAATTGCGGTATCGAAATTATAGGTAATTAAAGAACCATCTGCACCAGAAGCTTCTAAAATAACTCCCCTAAAATAATCGTTAAAAGATTCCTGAGAACTAAACTCTGCATCTTCATATTTATCTAAAAATAATTGTTGAATTAAATCTTCATCTAAAGGAATTCTTGCAAAAGGAATAGGATTTGTGCTTGCTGCTGAACTGAATATTTTAATGGTATCCATACCAACAACTGTATCATCTATCATTCTTCTTTTTACAACAAACATAGTATCGTTTAAGCTTGGTGCTAATGGATAGTCAACTTGAGAATTTAAAGGATTACCAACTTTTTCAAACGAGTCTTTTGAATCGTAACTGTTTAATTTTGTTGGATCTGATGGATTAAAATTATTTAGGAAAGTATTTGATCTATACACATTTAAAGTATATGGAGTTGAAGCATCACCAACTAAACCATCAAATTCAAAATCGCTTGTAGCATCAGACACATCTTCTAATGCAACAGGATAAGGTAATTTTAAAAATACAGTATCAATTTTTGTTAAAACAGTTGTTGTATCTGTAATATCTGCATCATCTATAAGTTGCAAATTTGCTTCTAAATTTAATTGAGATACTATTGAAGCCTCAATTTTTTCATAATCTGAGCTTGCATATACTCCTAATAAATATTGGTTGATTTGTCTTGAAATATTATCTGTTTGTAAAACCTCTAAAGGGCTGTTACTTGCAGTAATATCTATAGTAACTTCATTTGTATCAAATTTTGTGTTACTAATTACATTGGTATCTATGTCTGTAAAATCAGATTCACATGAAACAACTGCAAAACAAAAATATATAGCAGCAACTATATAAACACTCTTCTTAACGATATTTTTCACTTCAAAAATTATTGATTATCTGATAATAAATCAGCATAAAAGTTTAAATAAGCTTCTTTCAAATTCTCTACTTGATACCCTAAAGATGGCTTTTCTTTTTCCTCGATAAAAGTTGTTAATTCTTCAGAAATATCTTCACTTCCGTGAATTAATGCATCAGAATTTTCAATAGCACTTTTTAAAATATTAGTATGGTTTGGTGTTTGTATAGTCGATATTTTATCACTCTCATTTAAATCGAAAGCTATTTTGCTAGACATGTCTGCACTTAAATCACCTTCAAACCCATTATTATAAAGCGAAGTAACAATTTTACTTTCGGTAAACAATGGCTCTTCCTTATAAAATTCTCTTAAATAAAGTGGCAGTAAAGAAGCCATCCAACCATGCACATGAATAATATCTGGTGCCCAGTTTAATTTTTTTACAGTTTCTACAACTCCTTTTGCAAAGAAAATAGCTCTCTCATCATTATCTGAAAACAATTGATCATCTTCATCTGTATACACAGCTTTTCTCTTAAAGTATTCTTCATTATCAATAAAGTAAACTTGCATTCTTTCTTTAGGAATAGAGGCAACTTTAATTATTAATGGCATATCTATATCATTAACAACTAAGTTCATTCCAGATAAACGAATAACCTCATGTAATTGGTGTCTTCTTTCATTGATAACACCATATCTTGGCATAAAAATACGGGTTTGTACTCCTTTTGAATGTGCATTTTTCGCAGCTAAAAACGCTGTAGAAGAAAGTTCTGTCTCTGGTAAATATGGAACAACTTCAGACGAAACAAATAATACTCTTTTGTCCTTCATTAATCAAACTCTTTTTATAAGAAGGGCAAAAATACAAATTTTTATGCTAATATCGTGTTAAAATGGTAAGTTTGCAGACAATTCACAACCAATACCTATGAAGGTTTTTACTGAAAAACGCCCTTTAAAAGCATATCTTTCTGCTATCAAATCAGAGAAAAAAAGCATCGGTTTTGTGCCAACAATGGGTGCTTTACATGCAGGTCATTTATCTTTGATTGAAGCAGCACAGAAAAAAAATGATATTGTTGTAGTAAGTATTTTTGTAAATCCTACCCAATTTGATAAAGAAGAAGACTTAGTAAATTATCCTAAAACCTATGATAAAGATAAGCAAATGTTAGAAAGTATTGCTTGTGATGTATTGTTTTATCCTTCTGTAAAAGAGATTTATAAGGATAATATTTCTTCTAATCATTTTGATTTTGATGGTTTAGAACATCAGATGGAAGGTAAATTTAGAGATGGCCATTTTAACGGAGTTGGTACCATTGTAAAAACCTTGTTCGAAATTGTAAAGCCTAATGTTGCTTACTTTGGTCAAAAAGATTTTCAGCAATTACAAATCATTAAAAAATTGGTTAAAAAGCATCATTTGAATCTTAAAATCAAAGGATGTCCAATTTATAGAGAAGAAGATGGTTTGGCTATGAGTTCTAGAAATGTAAGGTTAAACTTAGAACTTAGAAAAGCTGCTCCTTTTATATACAAAACATTAAAAAAAGCTCGTAAAAAATTTAAAACCAAATCTGCAGAAAAAGTAGTTTCTTGGGTAGAAAATAAATTTAAAAAACATCCTTTATTAGATTTAGAATATTTTACAATTGCTGATGAAAAAACATTAGAAACCCTAATTCATAAAGAATCTGACAAGAAATATAGAGCTTTTATTGCAGTATTTGCAGGCGATATACGTTTAATAGACAACATTAAATTAAAACAATCCTAACTAAAAAATTCTTATTTTTGCAGCATGTTAGTACAAGTAGTAAAATCTAAAATCCATCGTGTAAAAGTTACAGGTGCAGATTTAAATTATATAGGAAGCATTACCATAGATGAAGATTTAATGGATGCTGCAGGAATTATTGAAGGAGAACGTGTACAGATTGTAAACAACAATAATGGTAATCGTTTAGAAACCTACGCAATTCCTGGTCCTAGAGGAAGTGGAGAAATTACACTTAATGGAGCTGCATCTAGATTAGTTGCAGTTGGAGATGTTTTAATCCTAATTGTTTATGCTTTTATGGAGTTAGAAAAGGCTAAGAACTTTAAGCCTTCATTAGTTTTTCCAAACGAAAAAGACAACACACTTACATAAACATTTTGAACATAAAAAAAATCTTAAAACTAATACTACCTCTCATTTTGGGAGGTATTTTAGTTTGGTATTCTATCTCTAAAATCTCTTTTGATGTTTTAGTTTCCTACTTTAAAGAAGCCAATTATAGCTGGATTTTTCTCGGTTTATTTTTTGGGATTTTAAGTCATTTATCAAGAGCCTATAGATGGAAGTTTATGTTAGAACCACTAGGTTTTAAACCTAGGTTTACCAATAGTGTTTTAGCAGTTTTAGTAGGCTATTTAGTTAATTTAGCCTTACCAAGAGCAGGTGAAGTTTCTAGAGCTTTAGCCTTAACAAACTATGAAGATGTACCTTTTGAAAAAGGATTTGGAACCATAGTTGCAGAACGAATTGCAGATCTAATCATGATGCTCTTAATTGTTGCATTAACCCTATTTGTTCAGTTCGATTTTATCTACAACCTATTAACAGAAAACTTTAATCCAACAAAAATCATCATTGGCTTAGTAATTTTAGCAATTGCTTTTTACATCTTTTCATCATTCGTAAAAAAAGCTAAATCTGGTTTTTTATTAAAAATTAAAACATTTATTTCTGGTTTAATAGAAGGTGCAACTAGCATCTTTAAAATGAAAAATAAATGGGCATTTATCTTCCATACTGTTTTTATTTGGACAATGTATGTAGCCATGTTTTGGGCAACAATACCTGCAATTGATGGTTTAGAAGTACCTTTTGGCGGAATTCTAATTGGCTTTATTGCTGGCGGATTTTCTATTGCAGCTACAAATGGTGGAATTGGTTTATACCCAATTGCTGTTGCAGGTGCCTTAGCACTTTTTGATGTACCTACTGATCCTGCTACTGCCTTTGGTTGGATTATGTGGACAGCCCAAACAGCTATGATTATTGTTTTTGGTGGCTTAGCATTTTTACTTTTACCAATCGTAAATAAAAAATAATTTTAGGGCGTTACCTAAAGGTCGTGCTTTCATTACTCGCTTTTTTGTGAAAAACAAAAAGAGCTCAAACACACCATTCAATCACTAACGCAAGTATTTGCAAGCTTAACGTAAATCCAAAGTGTAATTTAAAGTTTAAAATCATTTTTACTTTGTAACTTTACTTTTCTAAAATTTGCAATTACACATGGCCAAAACCAAAACAACTTTTTTCTGTCAGAATTGTGGAACTCAACATGCAAAATGGGTTGGACAATGTGGTGCCTGTAAAGAATGGAACACCATTGTAGAAGAGGTAGTTCAAAAAGAAGAAAAGCGTGTTTGGAAACAAGCTAAAACTGCCAAGCAGACTATTAATAAACCTTTAAAAATTGCAGACATTCAACTAAATCCAGAAGAAAGAGTTGTAACTAATAATAATGAATTAGATACTGTTTTAGGTGGTGGTTTAGTAAAAGGCTCTGTAACGCTTTTAGGTGGTGAACCTGGTATTGGAAAATCGACATTGTTATTGCAAGTAGCCTTAAACATCAGCCAAAAAGTATTATATGTTTCTGGTGAAGAAAGTCAGTCTCAAATAAAAATGAGAGCAGAAAGACTAGAAGCCAATAACTCTAATTGTTTGATTTTAACTGAAACCAATACACAACAAATATTTAAAAATATAGAAGAAACTGAGCCAGAAGTTTTGGTAATAGATTCTATACAAACCTTACACACAAACTCTATTGAAGCTTCACCTGGAAGTATCTCTCAAATTAGAGAAACCTCTGCAGAGTTAATAAAATTTGCCAAAGAAACTGCAACTCCTGTTTTGTTAATAGGTCATATCAACAAAGAAGGAAACATTGCAGGGCCTAAAATCTTAGAGCACATGGTTGATGTTGTTTTACAATTTGAAGGCGATAGAAATCATACATATAGAATTTTAAGGAGCCAGAAAAACAGATTTGGTTCTACCTCAGAATTGGGTATTTATGAAATGCTTTCAGATGGTTTGCGCGAAATTTCAAATCCGTCAGAAATTTTAATCTCTAAAAAAGACGCAGATTTAAGTGGTACAGCAATTGCATCAACTTTAGAAGGCATTAGACCTTTAATGATAGAGATTCAAGCATTAGTTTCTACAGCAGTTTATGGCACACCTCAAAGATCTACAACCGGTTATAATTTAAAAAGATTAAACATGATTTTAGCTGTTCTTGAAAAAAGAGCAGGTTTTAAATTGGGTGCAAAAGATGTGTTTTTAAATATTACTGGAGGTATTAATGTTGATGACCCAGCCATTGATTTGGCTGTTGTTGCAGCTATTTTATCTTCTAATCAAGATGTAGCCATCAACCCAAATGTTTGTTTTGCTGCAGAAGTAGGTTTGGCTGGTGAAATAAGGCCTGTATCAAAAATAGATCAACGAATTTTAGAAGCAGAAAAGTTAGGTTATAAAAGTTTTGTTACCTCTAAATACAATAAGATATCTTCAAAAAATCACTCTATTAAACTGATCTTAGTTGGTAAAATAGAAGAAGCTTTTGCAACATTATTTGCATAAAAAAACCAAGCATTTCTGCTTGGTTTGTATGTATTATAGAAGATAATAATTATCTTTTATTTGCGTCTTTAATGTATTTTTCTAAAGCCATTGTCATAGATGGTGTTTCTTTAGATGGAGCAACAATATCGCACTTAAAACCTGCATCTGTTACTGCATTTACTGTAGAATTACCAAAAGCTGCTATTCTTGTGTTATTCTGTTTAAAGTCTGGAAAGTTCTTTAGTAAAGATTCTATACCTGATGGACTAAAAAACACTAAAATATCATAAAACACATCTTCTAAATCAGACAAATCACTCACAACAGTTCTGTATAAATCAACTCTTGTCCAAGTAACTCCTAACTTATCTAATTCATCTGGAATTAATTGCTTTAATTTATCTGAAGATGGTAATAAAAATTTCTCTGTTTTATGCTTTTTAATCAGCTTTGTTAATTCAGGAAATGTTCTGTTACCAACATAAATTTTACGTTTTCTGTAAACTACATATTTCTGTAAATAGTAAGCAACTGCTTCTGATTGACAAAAATACTTCATAGAATCTGGCACCTTAAAACGCATTTCTTCAGCAATTCTAAAAAAATGATCTACAGCGTTTCTACTCGTTAAAATTATGGCAGTAAATTTACTTAAGTCTATTTTTTGAGCTCTAACTTCCTTTACAGAGATTCCTTCTACATGTATAAAAGACCTGAAATCTATTTTCACCTTTTGCTTATCAGACAAATCAAAATAAGGTGATGTTTCTGTCTTTGGGGCTGGCTGAGAAACCAATATAGTTTTCACTTTCATTCGATTTCAATTTTGTTTTTAAAACATCAAATTAAACAGTACAAATAGCGGTGCTATTTCGAAGGCGCAAATGTACAAAATAAAATAAAACAACTTGTTAAATATCAGCTTTTTATTTCTGATTACAAAAAACACAAACCTTAGTAAGAATAGAAAAACAGAAAAATAAAAAAGGTATACACTCTTAACATTAGCATATTCATAAAGAATAAGAAGAATATATAAAATAAATGAAACTGAATAGAGATAATTAGCCTTTGTGATTACAAAAACACTAATTTGGTTTTTTATTAAAAACAACCTAGTTAAAGCATATTCTAAAACTTTTTTAAGAAAGAAAAAGCAAAAAACCACTAAGAACAACGTAAAGAACGTTGTAAAACTTTGTGTTGTTTCTGTTTGCTTGTATATTTTAAAATAATAAACCAACAAAGAAACTGTGCTAACAGAAAACAAAAACAAAATACTTTGAAAAGGACTAAACAGATTATTAGGCTCAGAAGATTCATCTTCTATAAAACTAAAATCGAATAAAGCAAAAATACTCTCATTCAATTTTTTAGCATTTAAAAGTTTTAAAAACACAATACAAACCAACAGCATTATAAAAATAATTGTTATCCAGTTGTTTGAATATATAAATTTATCTACTGCTTGCAATTAACTTTCATTTAAGATGATTAGCGCAAAATTAGTAATTAAATAGTGTATATTTGTTTTCTTACTACATGAAAATTTATTTATGTCAGATGCTTTAGTAATTATACCTACTTATAACGAAAAAGAAAATATTGAAGCCATTATTAGAGCTACTTTTAGCCAAGAAAAAGCCTTTCATATTTTAATAGTAGATGATAATTCTCCTGATGGAACTGCAACTATAGTTCATCAATTAATTAAAGAATTTCCAGATCGATTATTTATAGAAAGTAGGTTTGAAAAAAACGGATTAGGTAAAGCCTATATTCATGGTTTTAAATGGGCACTTCAAAGAAGCTATGATTATATTATAGAAATGGATGCCGACTTTTCTCACAATCCTAAAGATTTAATTCGATTATACAATACATGCAAAATAGAAGGTGCAGATGTTTCTGTAGGTTCTAGATATTCTAAAGGTGTAAACGTTGTAAACTGGCCAATGAAAAGAGTTTTACTCTCGTATTTTGCCTCCAAGTATGTGAGAATAATTACTAGAATTCCTGTTTTTGATACTACAGCTGGATTTGTTTGTTGGAGCAGAAAGGTATTAGAAACAATTCAATTAGATAAAATAAAATTTGTAGGTTATGCTTTTCAAATAGACATGAAATTTAAAGCATGGAAACATAATTTTAGCATTAAAGAAGTATCTGTTATTTTTACAGACAGAACTTTAGGAGCTTCAAAAATGAGAAGTAATATAATTTCTGAAGCACTATTTGGAGTAATAAAAATGAAGTTAAAAGGATTACCAAAATAAAAATATAATGAGCATTTATTTAATTAAAAACGCAAACATTGTTAATGAAAACACTACTTTTTTAGGAGATGTTTTAATTGAGAATGAAATTATAAAACAAATTGCTAAAGACATTTCAGCTCCTAAAAATGCTGAAATTATACAAGCAAATGGTAAAACCTTAATACCTGGTTTTATAGACGATCAAGTACACTTTAGAGAACCTGGCTTAACACATAAAGCAAATATTGCTACAGAAAGTAGAGCTGCAGTTGCTGGTGGAATTACCACTTTTATAGAAATGCCAAATACAGTACCACAAGCTACTACTCAAGAATTATTAGAAGATAAATTTAAAATTGCAGCTAAAGACTCTTATGCCAACTACTCTTTTATGTTTGGAGGTACTAATGACAACTTAGAGGAGTTGCTAAAAACAGACCCTAAAAAAGTTGCTGGAATTAAATTATTCTTAGGTTCTTCTACAGGAAATATGTTAGTAGATGATGAAGCTGTTTTAGAAAAGATATTTTCATCAACAAAAATGATAATTTCTGTGCATTGTGAAGATGAAGCTACCATTAGAAAAAACACTGCAGATTATAAAGAGAAATATGGAGAAGATATTCCTATAAAATATCATCCAATTATTAGAAGCGAAGAAGCTTGTTATTTATCTTCTTCTAAAGCCATAGAGTTAGCGAAAAAAACAGGTGCACGTTTACACATATTTCATTTATCTACAGAAAAAGAAACACACCTTTTTAGAAATGATATTCCTTTAGAAGAAAAGCAAATTACAGCAGAAGTTTGTATTCATCATTTATGGTTTTCAGATAAAGATTATGCAGAAAAAGGAACACATATTAAATGGAATCCTGCTGTAAAAACTGAAAAAGATAGACAAGGTTTATGGAAGGCCTTATTAGATGACAGAATTGATGTTTTAGCAACAGATCATGCACCTCATACATTAGAAGAAAAAGACAATGTGTATACAAAAGCACCAAGTGGAGGTCCATTAGTGCAACATGCTGTTACTGCCATTTTAGAAAAGGTAAAAGAAGGTGTAATACCTATTGAAAAAGCCGTTGAAAAAATGAGTCATAATCCTGCTAAATTATTTCAAATAGAAAAAAGAGGTTTCATAAAAGAAGGTTATTATGCAGATTTAGTTTTGATAGACACCAACAGATCACAAACTGTTACTAAAGAAAATGTATTGTACAAATGTGGTTGGTCTCCTTTTGAAGGTACTACTTTTTCATCAACCATAACTCATACTTTTGTAAATGGCAATTTAATGTATAATGAAGGTGTAATTAATGAGAACATAAAAGGAAAACGCATTACTTTTAATAGATAATATGAAAAAACTGAGCTACCTATTAGCCTTTCTAATTTTAGGTTCTTGTACTAGTAATACAATTTTTGAGAAGCCTACAGACCTTATTCCAAAAGACACCATGAGTCTTTTGGTGCAAGAAATGATGATTGCTTCTTCTGCAACCTATATTAAGAATAAAAACATGGAAAGGAATATTAACTATATGCCTTTAGTTTATGAGCGTTTTCAAATAGATAGTGTTCGTTTTCAAACCTCAAATTTATATTACATGTCTAAAGTTGATGAGTATAAATTAATTTTTGAGGATGCTAAAAACAGTCTTAAAGAACAAAAAGCTTACTTTGATAATATTAAAAGCACCAAAGATTCTTTACGATTAGATTCTATTAAAAGAAATAAAGATTTAAAAAAAAATATAGATAGCGTTAGTAAAGCATTAAAGCTAAAAGACTCTATTCCTAGAAAAATAAAGAATTAATCTTCAGTATAATTGCCACTAATTCTTTGAATTGAAGTGTCAATAGCTTCAAATTGATAATCTATTGCATTCATCACTTTTTGAGAAGAATATTTTGTAATATTATGTGCGCTTTTAGCTGAATATTTAGTTAATAAAGGTGCAACTCCATTAATTTTAGAAACAAACCAAGAAATTCGCCAAGCAATTTCTGTTTGCCAAGTTTTTACTTTTTTGTAAGGTCTTTTTTTACCAAAGGCATCAGCAATACTAAAAAAGACATCTTTAAAAGATTTGTTTTCAGAAACCAGTATAAATCGTTCGTTTTTAACTGAAGATTGCATCAATTGAATCATAGGTTTTACAACATCTTGCACAGCCACAAAACCAGTAATACCCTCTGTATAATATTTAAATCCGTTGTAAACTTGGGTAAATAATTTTCCTGAACCAGCTTTCCAAAAACCACTTCCTAAAATTACACCAGGATTTACGACAATTACATCCACTCCTTCTTGGCTGGCTCTCCAAACTTCCATTTCTGCACCAAATTTGGTAATGGAATAACCACTATTATCTTTCTCTTTATTCCACTCACATTCTTCATCTACCAAATTACCTTGCAGAGCATCACCAACAGCAGCAATAGAACTTACAAAGCAAAACTTCTTAACCTTTGCATCTATAGCCAAATTAACTAAAATGGCTGTACCATGAATATTTACTTTACGCATTTCTCTATAATCTTTAGGATTAAAAGAGATTAAAGCTGCACAATGAAAAACGTACTCAATATCTGCAAAAGCAGGTTTCATAGAAGGCACATCTGTAATATCTGCCTTAAACCATTTTATTTTAGAGAATAACTTAACATCTGAAGTGTAATAAGAAAAGACTTTTTTTACTTTTTTGAGTGATGCCTCTGTTCTGTAAATCGCCCTTATTTTATCATTCTTTACACTTAAATGATACAACAAATGCGAACCTACCAAACCTGTGCCTCCAGTAACTAAAATCATACTACGAATTTAGCATATTTTGGTTGATAAAGTTATATTTGCCAACTGATAAATTGATTACAATGAAGAATTTTATTGAAGAATTACAATGGAGAGGAATGTTACATGATAGCATGCCAGGAACTGAAGAACATTTGTTAGAAGAAATGAGGAGTGCCTATGTAGGATTTGATCCTACAGCAGATTCTTTACATATTGGAAATTTAGTACCTATTATGTTATTAGCTCACTACCAAAGATGTGGTCATAGACCAATTGCCTTAGTAGGTGGTGCAACAGGTATGATTGGAGATCCTTCAGGAAAATCTGCAGAACGTAATTTATTAGATGAAACTACACTAAGACATAACCAAGAATGTGTAAAAACGCAATTGGGGCATTTCTTAGACTTTACATCAGATGAAAAAAATGCAGCTATTTTAGTAAATAACTATGATTGGATGAAAGACATCTCTTTCTTAGAGTTTATTAGAGATATTGGTAAACACATTACTGTAAATTATATGATGGCTAAAGACTCTGTAAAAAACAGAATTAGCTCTGAATCTAAAGACGGTATGTCTTTTACAGAATTTACTTATCAAATGGTGCAAGGTTATGATTTCTTACATTTATTTAGAGAAAATAGCACTACTATTCAAATGGGAGGTTCAGATCAATGGGGAAATATAACTACAGGAACTGAGTTAATTCGTAGAATAGGAAATGGAAAAGGTTATGCCATAACTTGCCCATTAATTACAAAATCTGATGGTTCTAAATTTGGTAAATCTGAAGGTGGAAATGTTTGGTTAGATGCCAACAGAACATCTCCTTATAAATTTTATCAATATTGGCTAAACACTTCTGACGAAGATGCTGAAAAGTACATTAAAATCTTTACGTTCTTAGATAAAGAAACCATAGATTCTTTAGTTGCAGAACATGCAGAAGCACCTCATACAAGAATTTTACAAAAACGTTTAGGAGAAGAAGTTACAGTGCTTGTACATGGTAAAGAGGAATATGATAAAGCAATTAAGGCTTCTAATATTTTGTTTGGAAAATCTACAGCATCAGACTTAAAATCTCTAGATGAAAAAACATTATTAGATATTTTTGATGGTGTAACACAAGCAACAGTAGCTGCATCTTTAGTTGAAAATGGTTTAGATATGATTGCTGCTTTAGCTGCAGAAACCAACTTTTTAAAATCTAATGGAGAAGCAAGAAGAGCTTTAAAAGAAAATGCAGTTTCTGTTAACAAAGAAAAAGTTAAAGAAGATTTTGTAATTACAAAAGATGATTTAATTGATAAGAAATATGTACTTCTACAAAGAGGTAAAAAAACGTATTACTTATTAATTGTTGCATAAAAAAAGAGCTGATAAAATCAGCTCTTTATTGCACAAGATATATGTAGAATCAACATTAGTTGTTGATGAATTTTTGCCAGTTTAAATCTGCCTTTAATTGTAGTTCTTTTGCACCTTCATTCAACCAAAATTGTAATGTATTGGTTTTACCCTTATTATAAAATAAGTATAGTTTACCATCTCTAACCTCGAAAGTTTTTGGGTTTATACTTACTTTTTTTCCTTTTACTGCTAATGCATACGCACAATAACCACCATATTGTGGAATGTATTTTTCTGGATTCGATTTAAAAAGTTTTAGATTCTCTAGCTTAGAAAATTTAAATCTTACATCACTGTAAGTGACTGTAAAATCTTTTTTACCTTCAATAGGCTTGCTTTCTGTGAAATATGCAACCACATCAAAACCTTCTGCTACATAGCCTCTTTTAGTATTGTAATCTATACTTTGAGAGAATATTACAGATGAAAATGATAGAAATAAAATTACAATCCACTGTTTCATCGAATTCATCTTAAGATTAGTCGATAAAATGTAATGTGAATTACAACAAGAATTAAAAAAAGATTAGTTTAAATATAAAATGATAAAACCTAAGTATTATTTACGCTCTAAAGCTTTCTGTAAATATTCGTTTTGCTTTTCTAAAAGCTCATTGGTTTTATTCATTAATTCTATATTTTTTGGAGTACTAACTGTTTTATTTTTTGGGTCTTCAGCTTTCTTTTTCATAGAATTCATTACTCTTACTACTAAAAATACTGTAAAAGAAATAACCAAAAAATCTACACCTGCTTCAATTAGTTTTCCATAACCTATTGCAACCTCTTCAATCTTTGGCTTGCCTTCTGTAATAATTGCTTCTCTAATTACGTATTTTCTGTTTTCCCAATTTACACCATCTGTCATGTAAGTTAAAGGTGGCATTAGCACTTCTTTCACCAAAACATTTACAACCTTGTTAAATGCTGTACCAATAATTACACCTATTGCAATATCAATCATATTACCCTTTACAGCAAAATCTTTAAAATCTTGTAGTAGCTTAAACTTCATTTCTTTTTATTATAATACCATTAAATTACAACCTCTTATGTCAGAATTGTCAAATCTTCCAATAATTTCAAAAGTATTGTTTTTGTGAATTTTTCCTAAATCTTGTGTAGCTATAAAAGAACAAGAATTGTAATTGGCTAAATCAATAACATTAATACCTCCTGTTTTGCCTTTATCTAAAATTGTTAACGCGTCTTCTGTATCTCTAGTTAAAATTTTCATCCAAGGAGGAGTCTCAAAAACTCCATTTCCTTTAGAATAACCTTGACTTAAAAGTTCTGTCATTCCATATTCTGAATGTATTTCATTTACTGCAAATCCTTTTGATAGAATTGTATGCAACTCATTTCTAATCAATTCTTTTCGCCTACCTTTCATACCACCAGTTTCCATAACTATGGTGTTTTTTAGATTAAATTGATGTTTTTCTACTAAATCTAACAGTGCAAAAGAAACACCTATTAATAAAATTTTTTGGCCACTTTTATCTAATTTAATTAGTTTCTGAGCTAATTCATCTAAATTATTTAAGTAAAAACCACTTTCTGAATTTTGTGTTTTCTGAATTAGATCATTTACCATATATACCAAAGAAGAACCTTTTCTTTCTAAATAATTGGGCAATAATGCCAATACAACATAATCCTTAATATCACCATAAAAATGATGAAAACCCCTTAAGTAACTTTCCTCATAGAGTGTTATATCTGTTACCAAATGTTTACTTGTTATGCTTCCTGTAGTTCCAGAACTTGTAAATTCTTCTTCAATTTCTTGGGTTGATGATAAAACCTTTCGTGTTTTAAAAAACTGAATAGGTAAAAAAGGAATTTCTTCTATTTTATTTACATCTGAAGGATGCACATATATAAGATCACAGAAAGAACGATAAACTTTATTATTTTTAAATTGATGATTAAAAACATTTAAAGCAATTTTTGTAAATTGGTCTTCAGACTGTATGTTAAATAATTCGTT
Source organism: Polaribacter dokdonensis (assembly GCF_024362345.1). Taxonomy (GTDB): domain Bacteria; phylum Bacteroidota; class Bacteroidia; order Flavobacteriales; family Flavobacteriaceae; genus Polaribacter; species Polaribacter dokdonensis. Next base: position 1,991,981 of record NZ_CP101505.1, read on the forward strand.
TTTCATTTTCTGAAAACAAAAATAGCACATATAGAAAAATTTGATGTTATTTTAATAAGAAACTTAAAAAGTAAAACCTATGAAAAAGTTCTCTTTAATTTTAGTGAGTTTGTTTTTTGTATTAAGTTGTAGTGAAAATGCTCCTCTTTATGAATTTAGCACATTACCTATTGACGAGGCAAAAACTCCTGTTAGTTTTACTTACAAAACTTCAGATACTATAACATTAAAATACACACTACCAAACGCATGTTTTTCTTTTAATAATGTTTATTATGAATACGAAAGAAATTCTAGAATTGTAGGAATAAATGTTATAAAAGATTTAGAAAATACGTGTAATCAAGCAACTATAGAAAAAGAGATTAAATTACCAATTCACATATTACAAGAAGAAGATTACATTTTTAAATTTTATAAAGGAAAAGATGTGAATGGAGACTTAATTTTTGAAGAAATTATTGTGCCTGTTAATTAGCAAAAACATAAGAAATTGATGTTTATTTAAAGAAAATGTAATACTATTGCAAAGAAATAACTTAAATCCCCTGATATATGCAATTAGAATACTCTACCTACAGAACTTTGAGTGGTGTAAAAGAAGTCTTAGAAATTCCAAGAAAAAAGCCAACTCAATGGATAATTTACTTAGATAATCAACCTAAATTTTATGTAGATTTTTTCGATTTAGAAAATGAATCTAATGCTATGATGAATAGTTTGGTTTTATGTGGTAAAAGAGATATTAGAGACGTTTTACAAGTTATAGGGAAAAGAAACAATGTAAAATTATCTATACCCTCAATTTCTAGAATCGGAATTAAAAAGAAACTAAATTCTATAAGAAAAAATATCACATTAGATCCTTTACCAGAAGAATGGTTAAGCTATTCTTTATAGATTTTAATTACCAAATCACCTTTATCGTTCATTGATGCTCTATACATACCTGCTGTATTAAACTCAAAAGACATGTAACCGTTTTTGTCTAGAGCAACAACACCTCCTGTACCACCAAGTTTGGTTAATTTATTTTGAATTACATCTTGTGTGGCTTGTTTTAAGGTTTTTTGTTGATATTCCATCTGAGCAGAAATATCGTAAGCTACTTGGCTTCTTATAAAATATTCACCCCAACCTGTAGAGGAAACTCCACAGGTTAAGTTGTTTGCATAAGTACCTGACCCAATAATTGGAGCATCACCAATTCTACCCCATCTTTTATTGGTCATGCCTCCTGTAGAAGTACCTGCAGCTATATTACCATCTTTATCTAAAGCTACACAACCAACTGTACCAAACTTCGCATTTTTTATATCAGCATCATAAAAAGCTGCTGTCTTATCATCATGATCTAATTCTGTTTTTTCTCTTTCTTTAATTCTTTCTAAAGATTTAAACCTTCTTTCTGTATAAAAATAGCTAGGGTCAACAATCTCCAATCCTTTTTCTTTTGCAAAAATACTTGCTCCTGCACCAGAAAGCATTACATGTTCTGAATCTGTCATAACTTTAATAGCTAATTCAATAGGACTTTTTACATCTGTAACACCTGCAACAGCACCTGCATTTAATGTTTTACCATCCATAAAAGAAGCATCTAATTCATTGGTTCCAGAATTGGTAAATACAGCACCTTTACCAGCATTAAATAATGGTGATTCCTCCATTACTTGAATTGTTTTCATTACTGCTTCTTGGCTTGTTCCTCCATTTTTTAAAATTGCATGACCAACTTTAATTGCCTCTTCTAATTTAGATTTATACTCAGCCTCTTTTTCATCAGACATATTTTTCTTTAAAATAGTTCCTGCACCTCCATGAATTATAATTGCAAAATCATTAATTTTTTCTTGTTGATTGGCTATTATAGTTGATTTATTATCAGTTTCTGAATTTTCAGTAGTTGTAGTACAACCTACAGTTAGCATTAAAAAAGTAATTAAAAGCTTAAATTTTTTCATCTAATTGTTATATTTTAAACAAATAACATTGTTTTTGTTAATTTTTTATATGTATGTTTTTATTCGTAAATTCGTTCTTCGAATTTAAACAACTAAAATTAGACTACAAAATGACAAATTTTGGAATAACTGAAGTATTGCAACAACTTGGTTTAAAAGATATAAATGAAGGTACATCTACTGGCTCTAATAACTTTTCTAATGGAGAACTTATTGAGTCTTATTCACCTGTAGATGGCAAATTAATTGGTAAAGTAAAAACAACCACTAAAGAAGACTATGAAAAGGTTATTACAACTGCTTCTGAGGCCTTTTTAACTTGGAGAGACAAACCTGCTCCTCAAAGAGGAGAAATTGTACGTCAGTTTGGAAATAAATTAAGAGATTTAAAAGAACCTTTAGGTAAATTAGTTTCTTATGAAATGGGAAAATCTTTACAAGAAGGTTATGGAGAAGTCCAAGAAATGATTGATATCTGCGATTTTGCAGTAGGTTTATCTCGCCAATTAAATGGACAAACAATTCCTTCTGAAAGACCAGGTCATGTAATGAGAGAACAATGGCATCCAATAGGTGTTGTTGGTATTATATCTGCATTTAATTTTCCAGTCGCTGTTTGGGCTTGGAATACTGCTTTGGCTTGGATTTGTGGCGATGTTTGTATTTGGAAAGCTTCTGAAAAAGCACCATTGTGTGCTGTTGCTTGTCAAAATATAATTGCAGAAATTCTAAAAGAAAACAATTTACCTGAAGGTATTTCTTGTATTATAAATGGTGACTATAAAGTTGGTGAAATGATGACTTATGATTCTAGAATCCCGTTAATTTCTGCTACAGGATCTACAAGAATGGGTAGAATTGTTGGTGCAACAGTTGCTGAACGTTTTGGAAAATCTTTATTAGAATTGGGTGGAAATAATGCAATAATTATTACACCAACTGCAGATTTAAAAGTAGTTGTACCAGGTGCTGTTTTTGGTGCTGTTGGTACTTGTGGCCAGAGATGTACATCAACTAGAAGGTTAATTATTCATGAATCTGTATACGATAAAGTAAAAGATGCAATTGTTGGTGCTTACAAACAAATAAAAATAGGAAATCCATTAGATGAAAATAATCATGTTGGACCATTAATTGATAAAGACTCAGTAAATACCTATTTAGCTGCTATAGAAAAAGCAAAAGCTGAAGGTGGAAATGTTATTGTAGAGGGTGGAATTTTAGAAGGTGAAGGATATGAAAGTGGGTGTTATGTAAAACCAGCAATTATAGAAGCTAAAAATGCTTATGAGATTGTGCAACATGAAACTTTTGCACCTATTTTATATTTAATGAAATATTCTGGAGGTGTAGAAAATGCGATTGCAACACAAAATGGAGTTGCTCAAGGCTTATCATCTGCAATTATGACAAATGAAATGAAAGAAGCTGAGAAATTCTTGTCTTATGCTGGTTCAGATTGTGGAATTGCCAACGTAAATATTGGAACTTCTGGAGCAGAAATTGGAGGTGCTTTTGGAGGCGAAAAAGAAACTGGTGGTGGACGTGAATCTGGCTCTGATGCTTGGAAAGTATATATGAGAAGACAAACAAATACCATTAATTATTCTGATGAGTTACCTTTAGCTCAAGGAATTAAATTTGATCTTTAAAAAAATAAATACCAAAAATTAAAAAGCTCAATTCCTTATAAATTGAGCTTTTTTAATTAATTATATTTCACTTTTCTTATCACTCTCATTGCTTCCTTATATTTTACATAAGTAGTTTTATCTTCTAAATTTTTAATGTAATATTTGGCTTTTCTGAGCAAATCTGGTGCATCTAAAAATCCATTTAAATAACACAAAACATAATTTGTGGGTAATCTAAACACATCTTCATGTTCTGTAACTGAAAGTGGAGTATCATTTATAATTTTAACAACTATTTTATTACAATTTGTATAAATATGATTGATGATATTGGCATCATATTTTGGGGATTGAAATAAGAATTCTTTTACTATATGATGTTTGCCATTATCTTTAAAGTTAATGATTGTTTTTTCTAAAGGATAATGTTTTTCATGCTTGTCTAAACCCAATAAAATGTATTCTGTAATGATAAATGATTTTTGATTGTAAGAAATTTGAACATCATCTAAAGCAGAAAAAAACAAACGAACTTGCTCATTAATAAGTTCTATATCTACTCTAGAATAAAAGGTTTCTGAGTTGATTGTTTTTTGCTCACCTGCCCAACATAACACAAATTGCTCATTAAATACTTTGTATTGAGGCTTGTACTTTTTCTTGTGATTATTTATAAAATCAAAAACACCATTTAGAGTAAGTTCTATATTATTTCTAGCATTTTTTTCAATAGAAGCTACAATAGATTTATTGGTATTTCTAAGTTCGAAATTATCATCTAAAAAAGGCATAGAATTACTTCCTCTTCTATAAAAAATGGTAGTTCTTTTATATTTCCAAGCATTTTTTAAAAGGGATGTTATTTTGTTGTTTGGGTAAACTGTAACCAAACCAACCACTTTATAACGTGGTAAACTAGGAAAAGGAACGTTTTCATATTCAATTTTTGGAGGATTTTTTAAATACGCATTTACCAAATTCTGGATTTTGCTATCATCAAAAAAATCGACACCAACTATTTTATTCTCCTCATCTTCCACACCAATTACGATGTAAGAATTGTTTTCTGGATTTGAGTTAGACAAAGCACAAATATGTTTTAGAAATTTGGCTTTGCCTTCTTTTGAGCCTAAAGATAATTTCTGCTTTTTATCATAAAAACTATTCTCATCATTATGTGAGAGTAGGTTTTTAATCAATAAGCGTTTATTTATCATTTTTAGGCTACTTCTTGTCCATTACTTGCTTCTAACATTATAAACCAATCTTCTAGTTCTAAATTAATTTCTAATGCTTTATTTGCATTTAAAATTCGGTCTTTATTCGTGGTTCCAATTACTGGAGCAACTTTTGCAGGATGTTTAAACAACCAAGCCAAAAGCAACGCATCATCTGTACAATTGTATTTTGTAGACAATCTTTTTAAAACCTCTTTAATACTTTTTGTTTGATGTGTTTCTTCTCTAAAAACACTTCCTAAAGGGCTCCAACTCATGGGTTGCATTTTTTTCTGCAACATCTGGTCTAAAGTACCATCTTTCATTGCTGAATTTTGTGTTAAAGAAAATTCAATTTGATTTACATCAACAGAAACATGATCTACAATTAAGTTTACTTGAGATGGTGTAAAGTTAGAAACTCCAAAATTGATGATTTTTCCATCTCTTTTCAAGGTTGATATTGCTTCTGCAATTTCTTCAGGATGCATTAAGGCACTTGGTCTGTGCAGTAAAAAAGTATCTAAGTAATCTGTTTTTAAATTTTTTAAAGATTGCTCTGCACTCCAAATAATATATTCTTTGCTATAATTGTAGTATTTTACTTTATTATCTCTTGTTTCTCCAGGATTCTGAATTCCGCATTTTGTAATTAACTCTATTTTTTCTCTATCGATTTTGCTCGCTTTAAAAGCCGCTCCAAATTCAGCTTCTGTAGTGTAATCTCCATACAAATCTGCATGATCAAAAGTGGTATTACCATTTGCTACACAAAACTGAACCATTTCTGTAGCTTCTTTAGTAGAAAATTGTTTGCCCCATTTTCCCCAAGACATGCATCCAATTATTATTTTTGATGTTGGTTTCATTCTAATTTTTGTTAATCATTGTTGCACTTGCTTGCGCTGTTGGGTATACAATTAAATCCTCAATATTTACATGATAAGGTCTTGTAACCACAAAGTTTATAATATCTGCAATATCTTCTGCTTGTAAGGCTTTATATCCAGAGTAAACTGTTCTAGCTCTATCTGTATCTCCTTTAAAACGTACATCAGAAAATTCTGTTTCTACCAAACCAGGATGAATTGCAGAAACTCTAATGTTATAATCGTTTAAATCTAACCTCATAGACTTATTTAAAGCGTTTACAGCAAATTTTGAAGCACAATATACATTTCCATTCTTATACACATCTTTACCTGCTGTAGACCCAATATTTACAATAAAACCAGAGTTGTTATGGATCATAATTGGCAAAATAGCTTTGGTAACATACAACAAACCTTTTACGTTAATGTCTAACATAGCATCCCAATCATCGATACTACCTTCTTGAATGGTAGCTAATCCATGAGCGTTACCTGCGTTATTTATTAAGAAGTCTATATGTTTAAAATTTTCTGGTAAAGATTCAATTGCAGTTTGTACTTCTTCTTTTCTAGAAACATCAAACTGTAATGTTGTTACCTCTGTTAGCTTACTTAATTTGGTTTGAAGTTTTTCTAACCTTTCAGTTCTTCGTCCACATAGAATTAATTTGATATTATTTTTTGCAAAAAGCTCTGCTGTAGCTTTTCCTATTCCTGAAGTTGCACCTGTAATAAAAGCTGTTTTCATTTTTTAAATTTGGTTTATTAAAAATAGGAAAACTAGTGGTTTGCTTTCTTTTTTAGATGATATAATTTTCATCAATTATTAACAAAGAAAAAGTCACCCTCCTCAGGGTGACTCCTCTTTCAATTGGTTGTCGAGAAACAACCAATCAAAAATCAACTAACCAAACTTTATTTTAAATTTCTTCTGTTCTTTACTTTCCTCTTTATAATAGTACGTTTTCTATTGCTATTTCTTACAATGTCCTTTGCACTTTTAACAGATTCTTCACTTTTCTTGAATTGTATAAATCCTCTTCCTGAAAAATCGTATGTTGTTTCTGAATTATAGTGGAATAAACTTACTCTACCATCATTAACAACGCTTAATTCGAACTCTTCTATATCTCCATTATCATAATTCAGTGTTAAAATTTTTAGGTCTTCAAAACCTGTTACATCAAACACTTCATATCCTCCAACATAGTTCCAATTAATATCTGCAACTTGCGTGCCAAAGTCATCTTGAGAACTTCTAAAAGTTGTTAAATTTTCTGGTGTAAACTCAAGGTAATTTTCATCATCAAAAGCATTTGGAGTACCACCTGTTGCACTTACTTTTTCCCAAGCTAAATACTCTTGTAAAAAGTATTCTATGTTTTCATAAAATAGCTTATCATAATCAAAGGTATTTACATTATAGCCTATTAAATAGTAGCTTACATTCTGTCTAAAATTATACAATACAATTTCGTTATCTGATAAAATACTAACTTCAAAATCGTTAGCTCCATCTAAATCGTGATTGGTAGCCAATAGACCATTAAAAGTACCATAAGTACCAACATCCATTCCTAAACCATTTCCTGTTCTTCCAATATCTACAATATTATTGTTAGCATATAGAATACCATTTAAAAATGATAGTGTGAATGCTCTAGAAACATAAGGAATATCTCCTGTTCCTGTGGTTCTGTGATAATCTACGTACCATAAATCATAGCTAGAAACAACTTCGTCTACAGTAGGTTGATAGTCTACAAAACCATCATCATAAATTGTTGTACAAGCACTTAAAAGTGTACCTGTAATAATAATCGTGAATAGTAGTTTTAGCGTTTTCATAAGCCTTCTATTTTATGGTTATGACTATGAATATTCAAATTGCGTGCCAAAAAAATAAATCATGAAACAAAACGACATAACAAACTATTTATTAACACTTTAAATAATTTGTTTCTTCCTGTCAATTATTATCTGAAAACAAAAAGAGCGAACTCCTTTAAGTTCGCTCTTTAAATATTTTTAATAATTTGACTTCGTCTAATTATTTAATGCTTCAGCACCACCAACAATTTCTAAAATTTCATTAGTAATTGCTGCTTGACGTGCTTTGTTATACGTTAATAATAATTCGTCACGTAAATCTTTAGCATTATCTGTTGCTTTGTGCATAGCTGTCATTCTAGCTCCATGTTCGGAAGCAAAACTATCTCTTACAGCTTTATATAATTGTGTCTTTAAAGATTTTGGTATTAAAGCTTCTACAATTTCTTCTTTAGAAGGCTCAAAAATATAATCTGAGTTTACAGCAGCTGCATCTCCACCCTCAATTGGTTTGATAGGTAAAAATTGCTCTACTTGTGGTAATTGAGTTGCAGCATTTTTAAATTGATTGTACACCAATTCAATTTTATCATAAGTGCCCTCTGTATATAAGTTCATTAACTTCTCTGCAATTGCAGATACGTTATCAAAAGTTAATTCATCATAAAGGTCATTTCTACTAGCAACTACACTACAAGTTTTAGATAAAACGTCTTCACCTTTTTTACCAATGGCAAAAATCTCTACATTTTTATCTGAATACTTTTCTGTAATTATTTTATTTACAGTTTTGGTAATAGATGAGTTAAAACCACCACATAAACCTCTGTTAGAGGTTACAACTACTAACAATACTTTAGAAACTTCTCTTTGTGTTGAATACGCTCCACCAGCATCACTTTCTAAAGTTGCACTTAAATTTTGCAACAATTCTGTTAATTTAGATGAATAAGGACGCATTGCAATAATTGCATCTTGCGCTTTTTTCAACTTTGCAGCAGATACCATTTTCATGGCAGATGTAATCTGCATTGTTGATTTAATAGAGGTTATTCTATTACGTATTTCTTTTAAATTCGCCATTCTTAACTTGTTACTTAAAAGTTAAAAGATTTTAGAAAAGCGTCTAAAATCTTTTAACTATATATGTTTATGCAAAGTGCTTAGAAATTTCAGCTGCAGCTTCTTCTAAAGTTGCAGTAGCTTCTGGAGTTAATTTACCAGATTTTAAAACATCTAATGTATCTCTATGTTTAGCATTTAAATAATCGATATAATCTTTTTCGAATTGCTTAACTTTATTAACTGGTACATCTTTTAATAAGTTTTTAGAACCAGCATAAATAATTGCAATTTGATCTTCTACAGTAAAAGGATCGTTTTGCGCTTGTTTTAAGATCTCTACGTTTCTCTGACCTTTAGAAATTACGCTCATTGTAGCTGCATCTAAATCTGAACCAAATTTAGCAAATGCCTCTAATTCTCTAAACTGAGCTTGATCTAATTTTAAAGTACCAGATACTTTCTTCATAGATTTAATCTGTGCATTACCCCCAACACGTGATACAGAAATACCTACGTTAATTGCTGGTCTTACACCAGAATTAAATAAATCTCCATCTAAGAAAATCTGACCATCTGTAATAGAAATTACGTTTGTTGGGATATATGCAGATACATCTCCTGCTTGAGTTTCAATAATTGGTAAAGCTGTTAATGAACCACCACCTTTTACAATTCCTTTTAAAGAATCTGGTAAATCATTCATTTCACTAGCAATTTTGTTATCATTAATAACTTTTGCAGCACGCTCTAATAATCTTGAGTGTAAGTAAAATACATCTCCTGGATATGCCTCACGTCCTGGAGGTCTTCTTAATAATAAAGAAATTTCACGGTATGCAACTGCTTGCTTAGATAAATCATCGTAAATGATTAAAGCAGGTCTACCTGTATCTCTAAAATACTCTCCAATAGCTGCTCCTGCAAAAGGTGCATAAACTTGCATTGCTGCAGGATCTGATGCATTTGCTGCAACTATAGTTGTGTAAGCTAAAGCTCCTCTTTCTTCTAACATATTTGCAATTGCTGCAACAGTAGACGCTTTTTGACCAATAGCTACGTATATACAATATACTGGATTACCAGCATCGTAAAATTCTTTTTGATTTAAAATAGTATCTAAAGCAACCGTAGATTTACCTGTTTGTCTATCTCCAATAATCAACTCACGCTGACCTCTTCCAACAGGAATCATTGCATCAATAGATTTAATACCAGTTTGTAACGGTTCTGTTACTGGCTCTCTATAGATTACACCTGGTGCTCTTCTTTCTAATGGCATTTCGTAGGTTGTACCTTCAATTGGTCCTTTCCCATCAATTGGGCTACCTAAAGTATCTACAACTCTACCAACAATACCTTCACCTGCTCTTAAAGAAGCAATTCTTTCAGTTCTCTTTACAGTAGAACCTTCTCTTACAGAAGTTGAAGCACCTAATAATACAACACCTGCATTATCTTCTTCTAAGTTTAATACAATACCTTCTAAGCCGTTTTCGAATTCTACTAACTCACCATATTGTACGTTAGACAATCCGTAAACACGAGCAATACCATCACCCACTTGTAATACAGTTCCTACTTCACTTAATGAAGCTTGAGCTTCAAAATTTGTAAGTTGTTCTTTTAAAATTGCTGATACTTCAGCTGGTTTAATACTTGCCATCTTTTCTAATTTGATGTATTATTAAATTTTTGGAATATAATGACTATTGTCAAATTCCTTTTTCAATTCACTTAAATGATTAGAGATACTTGCATCATACTGCACATCTCCAACTCTTAAAATAAAACCACCCAATATTGAAGGATTAACCTCATTTACTAGGTTTGCTTTATCACCTGTTAAAGCTACAATTTTAGCTAATACTTGCGCTTCAATTTCTGGAGAAATTGGCACAGCTGTTGTAACTTTAGCCACTTGTGTATTCTTATCAAAATCGTATATTATTGAATATTGCTTAGCAATAGCCTCTAACATAGCGATTCTTTTATTTTCTTGTAAAAGATTAAAAAGGCCTAAGGTAATGTTGTTTATTTTGCTAGAAAATGTAGCCTTTAAAACATTCATTTTATCTGCAACCTTTATAACTGGACTTTCTAAAACTACAGAAAGCTCTTTACTGCCTTCGATAGTAGCTGCAATAAGCTGCATATCTTCATGCACAGCAGATTCATCATTAGAATCTTTAGCAAGATTTAAAATAGCTTTTGCGTAACGTAATGCTGCTCTTGCGTCTTTCATAAAATTAGTTTAAAGTTACGTCTTTTAAAATACCTTCTACTAAATCTAATTGATCTTTCTTAGAAGATAATTCTTTTTTAATTACAGATTCTGCTATACCAATAGATAATTCTGCTACGTTTTTCTTTAATTCTGCTAAAGCTGCTTGCTTTTCTTGTTGAATAGAGGCTTGGGCAGTTTCGATTAACTTGGTTGTTACTTCTTTTGCATCTTCTTTTGCGTCAGAAATAATTTTATCGCTAATTTCTCTAGCCTCTTTCATCATAGCTTCTCTTTCTGCTCTTGCTTCTTTTGCTAACCTTTCATTATCTGCAGTTAAATTTTGCATTTCTTTACGTGCATTTTCTGCAGCAGCTAAAGCGTTTTCAATTCCAGATTCTCTTTCTTCTAAAGAGTTTAAAATTGGTTTCCAAGCAAATTTCTTCAAAAGCACTAGTAAAACAATAAGTATAACTAATTGAAGTGCGAATAAACCTACTGAAAAATCATTAAAAATATCCATAATGTTATTTATTTTGTTGTCTAATTTTAAGAATATATCTGTAACCAACCGTTACAGATATATGTCTTGTTTTTGTATCAGATTATTTACCTAAAAGTAAAGCACCAAATGCTAAACCTTCTAATAATGCTCCAATAATGATCATCGCTGTTTGGATTTTTCCTGCTGCTTCTGGCTGACGAGCAATACCTTCCATTGCTTTACCACCAATTTGACCAAGTCCGATTCCACCTCCGATTACGATTAATCCTGCTCCAATTAAATTGTACATACTAATTGATTTTTAAATATTAATTAAACAAACTCTAATTCTCTTTTTATATTCTCCTTTATGGAGATTCTGACTTTAATCAGAACTAGTTTAAAATATCAAATCTATGATTTGACACTTGACTAATGGTGCTCGTGTTCTTCTACAGCCATTCCAATAAACAATGCTGATAACATTGTAAAAATAAATGCTTGTAAAAAAGCCACTAATACTTCTATAACCGTTAAAAATAAGGTTAAGAAAAATGAGATTCCTGTTGCACCAACAGTCCCGAATTCAGCTTTTAATAATAACATTAAAGCTGCAATACCCATTACTACTGAGTGACCTGCTGTAATGTTAGCAAATAAACGTACTAATAATGAAAATGGCTTTATTAATAAGTACCCTGCTAACTCTAAAACAGCAAGAATAGGTCTTAATAATTTAGGCACTCCTGGCATCCATAATGTATGCATCCAAAAGTCTTTACTACCATTAGTTATGTATATGATTAAGGTAAAAATTGCCAAACATACTGTAATTGCAATTTGTCCTGTAACATTAAATCCTATTGGAGTTAAACCCATTAAGTTTAGTATCCATATAAAGAAAAATACCGTTAAAAGATAAGGCATAAATTTTTTATATTTCTTTTCACCAATATTAGGTCTAGCAATTTCATCTCTCACATATAAAACCAATGGTTCTAAAGCACGACCTAGACCAGTAGGTATTGATTTTGTTTTGTACTGCTTAGCTAATCTAGAAAAGCCAAAAAAGATTAAAAAAGCGGCGATTAAAATACCAACAACACTTTTTGTAATAGAAAAATCTAAAACTTTGTGAGCATTTGTTGCATGATGCGTTTCATCAAAAGAAACTTGAGCAGCCCCTTCATCTAATTCATAAATCTTAGAATGAATTTTAGCAAATTTTAAACCATCTTTCTCTACAATTACATGTCCATCATCATTATGATGAAATTCAGAAGACATAAATGCAACTAAACCTTCAGTTGTCCAAATGATAACTGGTAAAGGAAAACCAACATGCTTTCTATCCCCTTCATCATTCGTATATGAGAATAATGAAAAATCATGAGAATCTGCTAAGTGATGTTTGATGTAATCATTAATTTCTTCTTTGGTATTTACACGACCTCCATCATTTTGGTTATCATGCTTTTTATCTGAATCAGACGCAAAGATTGTAGCCGAAAAAAGGGCTATAAATATTATTATAAGAAATTTGATAGATTTTTGTGCAATCTTCATGGTAAAAATGTGCTTTCTAAATTCCGCGCAAAAATAGTTAATAATTCAAAACTACAAACGCTTTTTTAAGATATTTTTTTTTATTCTTTTTTAATAAGGATTTGGATTACAAAAAAAGCTTCTGTTAATAAAAAAATTAATAGAGGAATGATAGGCGAAATTCTTGCTGAAAATTCTAAAATTTCATTGGTAATTATTGATTTATAAAAGATTATAGAAAAAAGCAATAATTTTAAGAGTATTGTTCCTAGATATATAAATCCAACTTGATCTGCAATTTTATTAACACTAGACAAAAGGAGAAGATTTGCACAAACCATTAGAGAAAAACCACTATGAAATAGGTATATTTTTTGCAAAGAAAAAGGCAATAATATTGCTTTGTTTTCTATATAATTTTCATGCAAATAAAAACCAATAAAATACAGAGCTGTAAACGTTAATAAGTAAACAATGAGCTTTTTAATCATTAACTTTATTGGCTTGTTTGATTAATGTATAAATTGCTAAAAAGATAGAAAGTAATGTTATGGTTTTCTCTAAATAAGTAGTTTCAAATTTAACGTCTAACCACTGACCCAACAAATAACCCAAATAAATAGTAACACCCATTTGCAAACCTGCTCCTGAGAGTTGTAATGCCTTATTTAAAGGCTTTTTTGGGTTTGGATTCTTTGGATTTGGTTGGCTGTTCTTTTGTGTCATCCTCTTTTTTACTTTCTTTTGATGGTGCTTTCATTGCACAAGAGGCATTAAAAGTTGCTCCTGGCTCTATAGATAATTTTCCTACAACAACATCTCCAGAAATTTTAGCTGCAGCTTTTACTGTAAGTGTTTTTACTACTTTTAATTCTCCAGAAAAATCACCTTCTATATCAGAATTAGATGCAGATACATTGCCTTTTATAACACCAGTTGCACCAATTATAACTCTACCTTTTGTGGTTAAATTACCTTCTAAAGATCCATCAATTCTAAAATCGCCTTCAGATAAAATATCTCCAACAATTTTAGTGTTTTTGGCTATTACATTTCTTTCCATGTCTTTAGATTTCCTTGTTTTCTCTGATTCTTTTGGTTTAATTTTAGGCACATTTATTTTAATTGTGCTACAATTGCTTTGGCTTTTTCTGCTTCTTCTGTATTGCCATAACTAACAACTATATAATCTAAAGCTGCTTTATATTCTTTCTTTGTTTTAAATTTACCTATTGCTAGTGCCTTTAAAAGTTCGAACTTTGGTAATAATGCAGCATTTGGGATTGAAGGCAGAAATGCATCAATCTGTGTAATTACCTCATTAAACTTATCGTCTTTATACAAATAATACAATTCTTTATACTTACGCTCTACCTCATTAACCTCTACTTCATCACTAAAAACTACATTAGGATTTAAAATTACCTGCGCAAACTTGGTTTCTGAATATTTTGTAAGTATTACATTTTTATATTGTTCAGCTTCAGTTTCGTTGTCTAAACTTGTGTATAGTTGATATAAATGCCAATTTATGGGTAAGACTAGAGCTTCATCTTCATTCAAATCATTTACTCTTTCTAACCTCTGTTTGGCCAAATCTAAATTTTTAAACTGCTCTTTATAAATCAATCCTAATTCATAAAGTGCTTCATTTCTAGTAATTATTAAACTATCTATTTCTGATTGTTCTTTAGGTATTGTACTTAAATAAGTATCTAAATCGTACTTTATATTAACTTTATTTACTGCAGTTGAATCTTTAGTTGCAATACCAATACTTGCTTTTTCAGACCATCTCCAATTATCTTCTAACCTTCTATTGCCCCAAATTTTAAAGAATTCTGATTTTCCAAAACTTAAAGATTGGCTATTGTAAAAATACCATTCTCCTTTTTTTGCTGGTTGCAAACCACTTATTGGATTCGCAAAAGCCATTTGATTTAGTCTTAATTGTGCTGCAGCTTCATCTGCCTCTTTAATTTTTTCTATATAATTTTCGAAAAAGGTAGTTTGCTCTTCTTTTGTTAGTGTTGCAATTCTTACAATACTATCATTTGTTTGCACAACATCTTCAAACTTTATAAGCGATGCTAAGTTTTTATATTTACGTTTAATTCTTCGAATTCTAAGGTTTAAAGTGTCTTTGGTAAATTGTAAAACACTGTCATAATAAGCACTTGCATTTTGATATTCTGCTTCTTTGAATGCTAAATTTCCTAAATTTTCGTAGGTAAAAGTTTTTTGTTTATCACCTGCATTTGCTGCTCTTAAAGAATTGTAATAGTTGTTTTTTGCCAATTGAATACTATCATTCTTTTCTTGTAGCACTGCTGTTTGATAATACAACTCATCTAAATAAGGCCTATTTTCTCTGTCTTTAATTAGTTCTTGAAGTGTATTTAAAACCACAACTGAAATAGAATCGTTTGTGGTGTTTCTTGCCAGTTCTATATTAGCATGAATTTTATACTTGTAAGGCGCTTTTTTAAAATTTGCTAATCTATTGTAAGTTAAGTTAGCAGAATCTTTTTTATCCTCTAAACTATAAATTTGACCCAAAACAAAAAGGTTTCTAGCTCCTTGTGCTTGGTTTTCTAAAGTTCTAGTAGCTAATTGTAAATGTTTTTTTGCGTTCTGCAAACTGTCACTTTTCACATAAGCCATAGCTAATGCTGTATGTGCTTGCTCTTTTATTCTATTTGGTAAATCTGCTTCTAAAGTATCTCTAATTACCAACAAGAGTTTCATAGATTCTATTGCAGTTTCTTCATTATCTAGCCTGATATTGGTTTTAGCTCTCCAAATTTTTGTTTCAGCAATTAAATCTGCATTAGGATAATTGGCAATAACATAATTAAAAGCTTCTACTGCAGGTATGAATCTTTGTTGATAATAACGTGCTTTACCTAAAAGTAAATAGGCATTATCAATTTGTCTATTTCTTTCAATACCATCTATATTCATTCCATGCTTCTGAATTGCTTTTACAGCTTTTTCTTCTGCTCTTTCAAAAGTGGTAGTTGGTTTCTTATCCTTATCATTATTAAAGCCACTTCCAATATTGTTGTTAAAAGTAGGTGCAATAATTTTATCTTCTTCAAATTCTATAGGCTCTAAAGGTAATTGCAGAAACCAATCATCTGTGTAACTATTGTTGATTTCGTCTATACCTTTATCAAAAGCATTATTACCATTAAAAAGGATGTTGTACTTTGTTGTTAAGGCATGATAATTTCTACTAATTACAGAATCTTTTTTAGTGCTGCATGAAGCAATTACAGCAATAAATGTAAACAAGATAAGGTACCTAAATGTAATTTTCAAAACTGGCGATTCTAAAATTAGTTCTTTAACAAAAGTTAAAAGCTGTAATTTACAACTATTTTCTAGCGAAAATAGTATAAATACAGCTTGTAAAAATAATAATAAATTAAAGATTGACTAATTACACAGCAAAATAGCTTTCTAATTCTTGCAAGGTTTCTGCAGATGTAACAATATCTTTAACCACTTTTCCTTTATCTAGAACTACAATTCTTTCGCAAACTTCTGTTACATGTGTTAAATCATGACTAGAAATTAAGACTGTAATTTCTCTGTTTTCTGTTAATTCTTTAATGATTTTCTTTAGCCTAATTTGTGTTGTTGGATCTAAGTTGGCAAAAGGTTCATCTAAAATTACCACTTGAGGATTACCCATCATTGCAGCTACAATACCTACTTTTTTCTGGTTTCCTTTACTAAGGTCTCTTAAATATTTCTTTTTACCTATTATTTCTTGATTGAAAAACTCATCAAACTGATTGATAAATTTTGTAACATCTGCCTTATTCATTCCTCTTAAATCGCCCACAAACTCAAAGTATTCTTCTGCTGTTAAATAGCCAATTAAAAAAGATTCATCTATAAAAGAACCTGTAAACGCTTTCCAATCTTCACTAGTGTTTACTTGTATATCATGATTTACAATAGCACCAGTTGTTGGCCTAATTAAATCTAATAAAATATTAAAATATGTTGTTTTACCTGCACCATTATTACCTACTAAACCAAAACTTTGGCCAGTTGGAATTTCTAATTCGTTAATATTTAAAACCTCTGCAGATCCGTATTTTTTTGAAAGTTGTGTAGTTTGTATCATGGCTTGTTTAGTTTTCTTGATTAAATGCGTGAATCATTACATACTTATTTGTAATGTATTTTTTTGTGATGGCTGTCATTAATTTTTTATGAAGTGCAATACCAATAAAACCTAAAACAGCTAATGTAATGGTTGCAATTTCGAAACTTACCAACCAATTTATTATACCAAAAATAGCCATTGGTAAAAGCATTAGAGGCAAACCAATTAACCATTGTACAGCTCCTGTTCCTTGAAAGTTAAAGGCTGCTTTTTCATCTAAATTAATTTTTTTTCTGTTAAATGTTCCTCCATATAAAATTACATGAGTGTTTACACCAACATTGTAAATCATGGCTGCAAAATGAACCAATAAAACTTTCCAACCAAAGTAAACATAAGGTATACCCAACACAAATAATGCAACAACACTAATTGTCATTATTGTAAATTTAGATTCTAAATAACGTTCATATTTAAAATTCTGACTCATTAACATTTTGTAATAACTACTATCCCAAGCAGGAATAAACTGCCCAAAATTGATTAAAAATGTACCTGTAGAAAAAATACCAACTAAAACATACATAAACTGCATGTCTTTGTACATTGGATTAGGATAGAATATTAAACCATATAACAAGCCAACCAAAATCATCCAAACACCAGATTTGGTTCTTTTGTTTCTCCACATTAAACGTAAGTCGTTTTTTATGAATGGCGCTAAATCTCCTAATTTGTCTGCAAAAGATAAATCTGATGCATTTACTTCTTTGGTTTTTTCAGAAATAACAGCATCTAAATACACTTCGTTTCTAAGCTGTTTATAATTTATACTATATAAAAGAGCGAGCAATGCAGCAAAAGCAAATACCATTATTGGGTTCATGTAAATAAAATCGAAACCTTTACCAATAAAACCTGGTAGATTGAACCAATTAAAATAGTTAACCAAATACCCTGCAACTATAATTGTAATTAAAGCAGCAAATATCTTAGTGTTTTTATTAATTAGAAAATTTAAATAATTTACTGATTGAATAATAAAAATCATGGTAAATAACCAACCTAAAACTCCTAATACATTATAACCTTGCATAATTAAAACCACTGCAAATGGGATGTAGAAGAACAAACTCATAATATTAAAAAATGAGAATGATGATTTTACCAAAATAAAATGAACAATTTTACTTTTTGGAATTGGTAAAGTTAGCATGGGTTTAATATTCATTACAGGCAGTTTCTGCATGAGGTACCTAAAAATTAAATCGCCCACAATTGCATAAAGCAAAAACGCATTAACTACTACTAATGGGTCTTGGTCTGGATACATTTCTTTTAAAATCCAATAACCTCCAATACCAATTATTAAAAAACTAACTATAAAGTAGAGTGCAAAAAGCACTAACAGAATGTTTAGAAAAACACTTTTTTGCCAATTTGCGGCTCTAAAATATTGTTTCCATTCTAGGTTAAGAAAATGTGAAATCATAAGTTTGGTAAATTAGTTCGAGTATAAGTAGTTGATATGCAGTTTTTGTTACAAATTTTTGACCATTTTATATTCTGGATACGTTTCTTGTAATAATTCTTCTGCTTTTTGAGGCAATACATAATTAGAAACGTAAAAGAATATTACTAAAACAGTAACTGTTAGAGCAATGAGTAATAGCCAATACACATTTAACCTAGAAAAATCGAAATCTGTAAGATTTATGAAATTAAATAGGTTGATAAACGTAAAACCTGTAAAACTGTTTTTGGTGGTGCCAATCATTGCTTCTAGTAGAAATATCTTTTCATCTGTCTTTTCTTTTGCTTTGTGTTCTTTTCTAATTTTATAAACAGCAATCATTTCAAAAACCACTAAAATTAATAAAACACTTACTATTGCAATTTCTGCAAATGGAATTTGCATCAAAAAGAAAACACCAAAAAACATCAATAATGTTGTAAGTAATTTTGGTAGCGTAAACCATTCTTTTGCAAAACGTAAAAGAAGTTTCCAATAGCGTTTATCCATTTGTTTTTGTTTGGCAGCTATAACATCCATAAAGCCAAAAATTCCAAATTTTTTAAATGATTTATCTCTAGCTTCTTCAAAAGTAATTTTCGGATTTTCGATCCAAATTTGCTCTATATCATTCGCTAAATGATCTACCAATTCTGTTTGTACATCATAATGATATACATAATGTTGCCTTGTAAATTTATATAAATTGTCTATTTGACTTTCAGTTAATTTCATATCAATTAATTAGGACATTTTATATTCAGGATATGTTTGTACCAACAACTCTACTGTCTTTTTAGGAATTACAACTAAAGTGATGTAGGTAATAATTAAAAATGCTGTAATTAAAATAGCAGAGAAGGCTCTTTTAAAATCGCCCATAGCTAAAAATTCTTTTGCACTAGAAACTGGAAAATCAAAAAAATAGATAAATATAAGCGATGTATTTCCTAAACCTTGCATGTTTAAAACATGCTCAAAAAGCCATTTTTTTTGAGTTTGTTTTTGCTTTCGTTTTAATTTGCGAGTATTATTAATAAGCATAATAAACTGAGTAATAGTGCTTGTAATGAATATTCCTAAATAAATTTGATATCCAAAAGAATATTGCTGTAGTTGATAAAAACCAAATAAAAGTAAAATTGTTAAAACGATTTTAGGCAAACTCAACCATTCTTTCGCAAATTTTAAAACTAGTTTAAAATATTTTTTTGTCATTTGATTTTCTTTACTTTCTACAACATTCATAAAGCCAAAAATTCCAAATTTTTTAAACGATTTATCTCTAGCTTCTTCAAAAGTTAAATTTGGATTTTCTAAACAAATTTCCTCAATATCATTCGCCAAATGATCTACCAACTCTGTTTGCACATCATAATATTCCACATAATGTTGTCTTGTAAAGTTGTAAAGGTTTTCTATTTGACTTTCAGTTAATTTCATAAACTTAGTTCTTTTTTAATTCTTTCTACTTTTTGAATAGATTCACTAAAAAGTTGATAACCAGAAAAGGTAGCCAATGTAAATATGGGTAATAGAACAACTAAAAGTATTTTTTGGTAAAAATCATCTAATAAGCTTGAAAATTGTAAAGGAAGATTTATCATAATTAAAGCAAAACCGAAATAAAAAATACCATAATCTAAGTGTACAGATCTACCATGTTTTTTAAACCAAAGTTTAATAGTTAACACAAAAATTGGAATTGAAACTAAAATATAACAAGAAAAATTGACCAATCTAAAATCTTTAAAACTCAAAAAATCATACAAGACGTAATTTACAATTACACCTAAAATTACTAAAAGTAAAATGTTTGGATTTTTTAAATACCTTTTAATATTTTGGAAGTATTTTTTTCTATAATACTTGTTTACATTTTGCCAACCTTTAGTGTTTACATTAAACAAATTATTATAATATCCGATTCTTTTTAAAGAATTATTCAGTTCTGTCTTAAAATCTCCGCTTTTTGCATTTTCTTCTAAATCTGTTGCAATATGATCTATAACTTCTAAGCGCAAATCCCAATATTTAACTCCACCAGATTTTAGTCTTTTATCTATTTGGGTTATTTGTTCTTTCGTTAATTCCATCTTATATTAATATATTAGGATACTGTTCTTTAACGGCTAATTTATTTTGTTGGTACACATATTCTCCAGACCAAAAGAAAAGATACAACAGCGTAAAACAACCAATAAATAGGGTGTTGTGTGTTGTGTTTGCTAAGCTTTCTAAAGATCTGCTGTAACTAAATTGCAACATCATTACTAAAATATGAAACACTTGCATAAAACCTAAAGTTAAACTAAGACTTAAAAATGGCTCTTGCTTGTTTCTTTCCTTTGCTTTGTATGCTGAAATAAACATTAGTAAAACAGCAAAAAGAAATAAGCTTAGAAAAAAGTTTTCTATATTAGAGAAAAGAAATTGTGCTTTGAATAGAACTATAAATAATAGAGCTGTAATTAGAATCTTAGGGATTTTAAAAAAGGATAATAAGTTATACAAAGACTGTTTAAAAAACTTTATTGTTACAGATTTTGTTTTCTGTTTTAAAAGTTTACTAAAGCCTTTATCAGAAAAATTTTTATGAATAACTTCTATTTCTCTTTTAAAGTTTAAATCAGGATTTTCATCTAATCTTTGTTCTAAAATATTCGCAAAATGATCTACCAACTCTGTTCTTACATCATAATATTTTATGCCAGAAACATAAATGTAATTATGTAATTGTAGTAATTGTTCTTTAGTTAATTCCATAGCTACAAAAATTATTCTAAACCAAATTTAGGATTCACCAAATGTTGCATCGTTTTTAAAAACTCTTGCATTTCTTCTAATTTGTTGGCAGTTTCTCTAGTTCCATTTTCTGTCAATTTGTAATATTTACGCAATCTATTACCCACTTTTGCAACCTCTACATCTAACAAACCATCAGCCTCTAATTTGTGCAAAGCTGGGTACAATGCACCTTCAGTAATTTTTAATTCACCTTTTGTTAATTCTTTTACTTTTTGTGTTATTTCATAACCATACATTTTAGTATTACTTGCTAATAATTTTAAAATGATGGTTTGTAAAGAACCTTTGTATAATTTCTGATTTCCCATAAGTGAACTATTTTACTATGATAGTAACAAATATATACATAATTTTCTAATGCATAAAAATCTTATGTATATAAGTTTTATGTATAAAAAAAGCCTGAAATAAATTTCAGGCTATAAATTCTACAGTAGATTATTCTATTTCTCTACTTTTAAAACTTCGCTAATAACTCTTTCTAAATCTGCTTTTGGTAAAGCTCCATTTGCCATTTGTGGTTCTCCTTCTGAAGGACAAAATAGCATAGATGGTATACTTCTAATTCCAAATGCAGCAGCAAGCTCTTGTTCTGCTTCTGTGTCTATTTTATAAATATCAATTTTATCTCCATATTCTTCTGAAAGTTCTTCTAAAATTGGTGCCAACATTTTACATGGTCCACACCAATCTGCATAAAAATCTATTACTGCAGGTCTTTTACCTTCAAACTTCCACTCTTTATTTTCTTTAAAATTAAATACCTTTTCTAAAAACGTTTCTTTCGTTAGATTCTCTGTCATATTGTTTTATAATTTAGTACAAATTTAGTCGAAGAATATTTAAAACTCTTACAAAACGCTCTAATTTGAAATTTATATGTTAATTTATTGTAACATTTTTAGAATTAAGCAACTAATAATCAATTAATCAAAAACAGAAATAATGAAAAGCGTTCAAAAACTATTGTTCACAACTGCTATAGCTTCTATAGCTTTTGTTTCTTGTAAAAACGATAAACCAGAAGAAGAAAAAGTAGCTGGTATTGTATTAGAAAATATGGATACCTCTGTAAAACCTACAGATGATTTCTTTAGACACGTAAATGGATCTTGGTTAGACAATACCGAAATTCCTGATGACCAAACTTCTTGGGGTGGTTTTAATCAACTACGTAAAAAAACAGATGCAGATGTTTTAGAAATTTTAAATGTAGCCATTCAAGAAAGAGATTTCCCAAAAATAAAAGATGCACAAGGAAATGAAATAGATTCAGATCAAGAAAAAGCAGTTAACTATTATGAAACCATAATGGATACTGTTGCAAGAAACAAACAAGGCAAAGCACCTGTTATGCCTTATTTGTCTAAAATTGATGAAATTGTAACTAAAAAAGATATAGAAACATATTTAACCAATATGGCTCCTTATGGAGGAGGAGGTTTTTACGGTTTTGGTGTTTTTAACGACCTTAAAAACAGTAGTCAGTATGCAGGTTATATGGGTGGAGGTTCTTTAGGTTTAACTAGAGATTATTATGTTGATGCTAAAGTAAAAGATAAGTTAGAAAAATATGAAATTTTTATAGCTAAGATGCTACAAGAATTTGGTGATGATGAAGCAACTGCAAAACAAAATGCGGCTACAATTGTGGCTTTCGAAAAAAGTTTAGCCGAGCCAATGATGACTAAAGAAGAAAGCAGGGATATTAGAAAGTTATACAACCCAATGTCTATAGAAGAACTTCAAAAATTAGCACCAGCTATAGATTGGTCTGCTCATTTAGAAGGTATTGGTGTTGGAGACTTAGAAACTGTTATTGTAACAGATCTAGGTTACTTTAAAGAAATGAGTAATATTTTTGAAAATAGGTCAGTAGAAGACATCAAATTATTGTTACGTTGGAACACAATTAACAGTGCTTTAGGTGCTCTTTCTACAGATTTAGAAACTGCAAACTGGGAGTTTTATAGTAAAGAAATGCGTGGAGCTAAAAAACAACGTGCAAGAGACGAACGTGCTTTAAACAATTTAAATGGAGCAATTGGTGAAGCTTTAGGTAAATTGTATGTAGAAAAAATGTTTCCTCCAGAGGCTAAGAAAAAAGCAGAGGAAATGATAGATAATGTAATGCTTGGTTTTGAAAAAAGAATATCACAATTACCTTGGATGAGTGAAGTTACTAAAGAAAAAGCTTTAGAAAAATTACACAAATTAACGGTTAAAATTGCTTATCCAGATGTATGGAAAGATTATTCTGAATTGCAAGTAAAAGGTTTAGAAGAAGGTGGCTCTTATTTTGAAAACGTAATCAATGTTACAAAATGGAATTATAACCAAAACATGAATAAATTAGGTAAAGAAGTAGACAGAACAGAGTGGGGCATGTCTCCACAAACTGTAAACGCTTACTTTAATCCTGTAAACAATGAAATTGTATTTCCTGCAGCAATTTTACAACCTCCCTTTTACGATTATAGAGCAGATGAAGCTGTAAATTATGGTGGAATTGGTGCTGTTATTGGTCATGAAATATCTCATAGTTTTGATGATTCTGGAGCACGTTTTGATGGTGATGGAAATCTTAAAAACTGGTGGACAGATGCAGATTCTGAAGAATTTAAAAAAGCTGGTAAAAAGTTAATAGATCAATACAGTAATATTGTTGCTATAGATAGCATGCACTTAAATGGTGAGTTTACCTTAGGTGAAAACATTGGAGATTTAGGTGGTGTACAAGCTGCTTATGAAGGTTTACAAATTTTCTTAGAAAAGAATGGAAGACCAGGAGAAATAGATGGCTATACTCCAGAACAACGATTTTTCCTTTCTTGGGGTACCATTTGGAGAACTAAAATGAGAGATGAGGCTCTTAAAAATTTAATAATGACAGATACTCATGCTCCTGGAATGTATAGAGCCTACATGCCTCTTAAAAATGTAGATGCATTTTATGCTGCTTTTGATGTTAAAGAAGGTGATAAAATGTATTTAAAACCAGAGGATAGAGTTAGTATTTGGTAATAAATAACATTTTTAAAAGTATTTAAAAGCATTCAAGAATATTCTTGAATGCTTTTTTTGTAAAAATATACTAATCTTAAAAAATAAATTGTAACTTGTACTACTAAACCCCTAGTCAAATACCAGGTATTTGATTTTTAATTTTTATAGTTATCAGAAAAGGTGCCCCCTACATACTCCTTTTACTACTACTTAGTACACAAGTTCTTGTTTCTCAAGAACTGTTGAAACCTGTTTTAGAATTTACCAATGCTTGTGCTAGTGATTCCTTCAATTCTTACCAATTAGAAGTAACATTTATCAATAATGTATTTAACTCTGATAATGAATTTACCATTGAACTATCTAACAAAGATGGTGATTTTACTACTCCAACTGCTTTAAAAACAATTTCTGATAAAAACAGTGCTTTTAGATTCACCTCTGAGTTTCAAATACCTGTAAATACAGCTGGTGCTAATTATAAAATTCGCGTAAAATCTTCATCACCAGAAACCTATAGCCCAGAAACAGATTCTTTTGAAGCCTATTACATGTCTATAGATATGTTAACCTTAAATAATTTTGAAAACGTTGTTCTTTGTGAAGGTGATAGCAAAGAAATTATTGCTGATGGCAATTCAAATAATGAATATCAATGGTATAAAGATGGAGAGAAATTAACTCTTGGAGGCAATTCTCTATCTGTAAATTCTCCAGGATTATATTACTGCGAAATTTATTACGGCTCATGTAATTCACCAGCAACCTCTAATATTGTAGAAGTTAGCACTAGTGATGCTACAGAAGCTCAAATTTTAGGAGATACAAATGTGTATCTGTGTGAAAACGATACTTACCTTCTTGAAGCAAGTGTTAATAATAATTTATATACTTATTCTTGGTTTAAAGACGGAGTAAAAGTTACTAGTTTACCTGACTATACACCTTCAATAACCATTTCTGATTTAACTGATTTAGGCTCTTATACTCTAGAGGTTACTAATGAGTTTGGATGCAGCTACACATCTAATTCAGTTACAATAGAAAATGTAAATACTGATTTTTCTGTTGAAATTAACACCGCAAATTCTATTAATATTTTTGCAGGAGAAAGCAAAGAGCTTTCCATTACTCACGATGCTCAAAATGCAGAAATTACTTGGTTTAAAGATAATATTCAGGTTCCAAATTCCAACTCACTTAGTATAAACATTACAGAACCAGGAACGTATTATGCTACTGTAAAAAGTACTTCTAATAATTGTACTGAAACAAAACCTTCTGAAAATATTGTAGTATCTAGTTTCATAGAATTTGATGCAACAATAATCACAGCTACAGACTACACAGCATGTGATTCATCAGATATACAACTAAGTTTAGCTTCTGTAAAAGCTATAGATATAAACAACGTTTCTTATGATTTATCTGATGCTCAAATTGCTCTTTTAAATTTTGAATGGTTAAAAGATAATACAGTTGTAAATGGAGCTACAGAAAAGCAAATCAACATAAACACTTATGAGAATAATGGGGTTTACTTTCTAAAAATAACTAATGGTGCAATTGCCTCAAAATCTAATAGTTTAGAAGTAAGTTTAAAGCTACCTGTAATAGATATAACTTCTAGTAGCACATCAAATTCTTATTGTGATAACAAACAAATTACGCTTACTTCAAGTGTAAATTTGGGTTTAAGTTATCAATGGTATTTAAACAGTACTGCAATACCAAATGCTATAAATGAAACTTATGATGTTTCTGAAACAGGAGTCTATTATTTAGAGCAATCAGACACAAATGGTTGTATAACCACGTCTAACGAAATTGCAATTACTAATGTAGATAGTGATTTTACCATAAGTACAAATTCAACTTCTGAAACATTCATCCTATTTGGAGAAACAAAGGTTTTAGAAATTACTCACAATGCAGAAAACCCTGTAATTAATTGGTTTAGAAATGATATTTTAATTTCTAACTCAAGCTCTACAAGTTTAACCATTAATGAAAGTGGTACTTACTATGCAACTGTTACAAACACTGTAGATGGATGTTCTGAAACTAAAAGCTCTGAAAATTTCATTGTAAATTCAATTGAAAGTTTTAACGCTAAAATTGCAACCTTACCAAATTATGTTGAGTGTACATCAGACAGAACTCAGTTGTTATTAGAAAGCATAAAAGCTGTAGATGTAAATCAAAATGTGCACGATTTAACCAGTGCTCAAATTAGTTTACTCAGCTATAATTGGTACAAAGATGATGTTCTTTTAAACGGATTTACCAACAATCAATATACCATAGATACACATGTAGAAAATGGAAACTATGTATTAGAAGTTACAAATGGTAGTATAAAATCTAAATCAAATTCATTAGACATTGTTTTAGGTGTTCTTGAGCCTGTAATTAATTCAAACGATCAAACAAATACATTCTGCAGCACCAAACAAATTATACTCAGTTCTACCCAACAAAATGGAGTTTCTTATCAATGGCTTTTAAATGGTTCTCCTATTTCTGGAGCAACAGAAGCTACTCTAGAAATAGATGCTGCAGGTGCTTATGAAATTGAGGTTACCAATAAAGAAGGTTGTGCAAAAACTTCGAACAATATTGTTATTGATAATTTTGACACTAATTTTACAATAGCTACTTCTACAGGAGCATCAAGCGTTATTTTAGATGGCGAAACTAAAGTACTAACCATTTCTCATAATGCTCAAAATGCCATAATTACTTGGTTTAAAGATGATATAGAAATTCCAAACTCAAATACAAATTCTTTAACTGTAACACAGCCTGGTATTTACTATGCTATCGTAGAAAAATCTTTAGATGGATGTTCTGAAACTAAAGCTATAGACGCTATTTCTGTAAATGCTGTTGAAAGTTTTACAACTACAATTACTGCTTTACAAAACTATTCTGAATGTTCTTCTTTACAAACTCAGCTTACTTACAATAGCATAGAAGTAAAAGGTAAAAATGGTGGTATTTATGAATTAACTTCTGGTCAAATAGAACTTTTAGAATTTGAATGGTATAAAGACAACAATATAATTACAGGTACTACAAACAGTGCTATAACAATCAATAATTATGAAGAGAATGGAAGCTATTTTCTTAGAATTAGAAATGGTGCTATAACATCAACATCAAATACTTTAAACATAAAATTAGGGCTACCAGAAATTACAATTTCATCAATTGATGATACTTATGCCCTTTGTTTAAATAAAGAGGTAGTGCTTTCTACCACACAAATTAATGGATTAAGCTACCAATGGTTTTTTAACAATGCAGAAATTGTAGGTGAAACAAATTCTACTCTAGAAGTTATTGAAGTTGGTAATTATACAGTGGAAGCTACTGGATTTGGGTGTTCAAGAATCTCGGATCAAATTGACATTAAGTCTTTTGATGGCAATTCTATCGAATTTAATTTCGATAATGAAATAACCATTCAAGAAGGAGAAACAATTACCATTTCTGCAAATGGAGCTGATACTTATGAGTGGTTTGATGAAGATAATAATCTTATTGAAACCTCTTCTAGTGTAGACATAAATAAAGCTGGTAATTATAGAGTAGTTGCCTATTTAAATGGTTGTTCTATAGAAAAATTCTTTACTGTTCTTGTAGTTTCAGGCAACATTTATGTGCCCAATATTTTAACGCCAAATGGAGATGGAGTAAACGATTCTTGGAAAATTCCACCTGAGTTTGCATTTAAAAACAATATAGAAGTAGAAATCATTTCTAATGCTGGACGAACTGTTTTAAGGCAAAAAAACTATCAAAATAATTGGCCAGACATTAATATAAAAACAGCCAGTTTATATTTCTATATCATAAGAGATGAACAGAATATTATTAAAAAAGGTACCATAAATATTTTAAAATAAGTGTGTAGAAAACAAAGACATATCATTATTTTATTTTGTACAGTAACATCACTGTATTCACAAGATTCTGTGGAAAAGATTTTTAATCGATTTTCATCTCAAAGTTTTGTGAAACAGAACACCTATTTACTGAACCCAACTTTTACTGTGGTTAATGAAACTAATAAATCAATTGCCATTTTAAGTAGAAATAGCTTTATAGGTTTTGAGGGTTCTCCTGTGCTAAACATTCTTGGTTTTTCTGGTAGAATTGATGAAAACATTGGAGCAGGAGTTGGTATTTACAGACAAAGAATTGGCGTTTTTACCAATTTTGGAGCCATTGCAAACTACGCTTATAAAATACAATTAAGTGCCAAAAGTAACTTGTCTGTTGGGTTTAACTTTATGTTTAGCCATTTTGATCTTGATAGAACCAGAATTGTTGACCCTGCATCAGATGCTGTAATTTTCAACTTTCAAGAAAAAACGAATATGATTTTACAATCAGGTATTAATTACAATTATGGCAAGTTTAATATTGGTGTTAATTTAAGAGATATTGTAGATTATAATTTAAAAGAAGGCGAGTTTATTACGCCTTTTTCAGAAAAGTCTTTTTCTATTCATGCTCAGTTTACTGAACCTTTAAAAAGTAATATTAACCTATTAAAAGATGGTGTTTTACGATTTTTTTATAGCGCTAATTACAATTCTAACAGCAGCTCTACAGGTAATGTTTTGTTCGATGTTCCAAAATTGGGTTGGATACAAGGTGGTTATGATGATTTCTTTGGATCATCAGCAGGTTTAGGTATTAGGCTATCTCAAAAAGTAGCCATTTCTTACGTTTATGAAACTGGTAAAAATGATTTAGGACCAACAAGTGAGCTAGGTATTGTGTATTCATTTTCTAAAAAACCAACAAATACAATTACTTACAATACATCACCAAAAACTGAAATTGATACTATAGAAGAAAATTTGATAAATACAGAAACTGAAAAAAATGAAACTCAAAAAATTAAAAAAGACACTATAAATTCAAAACAAATAAAAATTGTAAAAAATGAGGATGATGTATTATCAATCAACAAAAAAATAACAGCACTTCAAAATCAGATTGATAGTTTAAAAGCTATAAATAAAACCAAATCTATCAAAAATGAAAAAGATAGTATATCCCTAAAAAATAAAATCGAAGAATTTCAAAATCAGAAAGACAGTTTATCAATAGAAAATAAGAACAAAAAACTCCAAAATGAGAAAGATAGTATATTAATAAAAGACAAGCTTAAAACCTCTCAAATTAGAAAGGATAGTATAGCTGAAGAAAAAAAGAAAACTGCTGTTTTACCTAAAATGGAAATCATTAAAAAAACAGATGATCTAGAAGAAGGTTTTTACCTAATTGTAAATGTTTTCTCGCAAGAAAAGTATGCAAATTCTTTTGTAGAAAATTTAAAAGAAAATGATTTAAACCCTAAATATTTTATACATCCTATTAAAAAATACAGGTACGTATACATATCATTTTCAAAGAGTAAAAGAGAAATATTAAAATTAATTTATAACAATGTGAACGGAAAATATGTTCACGATAAATGGATCTTACAAGTAGAAAACTAACATTCATAATACCCCCACAAGATGAATACCCAACAAACCCTAAAGAAGTGTATAATTGCATTGATTGTAATTATAAGTTTTGCAAATCAATCGTACTCACAAACTTTCGTAGAATTTAAACAAAGGCTACAAAATGGAGGTGTAAACCTTAAAGGAGACATCACATTTATTGCAAATAGTATTGTAAGTAAAAATCAAGATGGTACTGTACCCAATGATGATTATAATGGAAGTCAAGGAAATAATAAGCTAAATTTAGATTATATAGATATAGATAATGATGCATCTACATTTTCTTCAAGTAAGGCAGCATTAAATTTACCAAGTTGTTCTAAAGTAGTTTTTGCTGGGTTATACTGGTCTGCTGTTTATCCTAGAAAATACTGGAATGACGTAAATAGTACAAGGGATACTGAGGTTAACACCATTAAATTTAAGTTACCTAATGAAGAATATCAAGACGTTACAGGTGATGTTATTTTTGATGGCCCAACCATTTCAGGAACAAAAGAGAAAATTGTTTACACTTGTTTTAAAGACATCACTTCAATTATAGATGCACAAGATTCTCCTAATGGAGATTATGTTGCAGCAAATATTAAAGCAACTGTTAGAGGAAAAAGTAACACTGGTTCTTCTGCAGGTTGGATTATGGTTGTTATTTATGAAAACGAATTAGAGCCAACAAGAAGAGTATCTATTTTTGATGGTTTTACAGCTGTAAAAGGAGGTTCTAACTCTGTTAATGCAGAAGTTTCTTACTCTGGTTTTAAAACCATACCTAATGGACCAGTAAGAGCTAAAATGTTAGTTGCTGCTTTAGAAGGTGATAAATCGATTAAAGGAGATCGTTTTCAAATGAAAGATGTAAATGGAACATTTCAAACACTTTCTACACCAAACACAAATCCAGCAACAAACTTCTTTAATGGTTCTATTACCATAAATGATCAATTTTTAGCCAACAGAAATCCTAGTAGTGAAAACACATTAGGTTTCGATGCTGATGTGTTTAACTTAAACAATATCAACAATCAACTTATTGCAAATAATCAAACAGATGCAGATATCAAATTAACCACAAGTGGAGATGGTTATTGGGTATTTCTAAATGCAATGAGTGTAGAAATTATTGAACCAGATATAGAACTTGTAAAAACTATAGAAGATGCAAATGGTAATGATATTTCTGGAGGTGAAGTGAATCTTGGTAACGAAATTTGGTACAATATTGCCTTTAGAAATAAAGGAAATGACAACTCAATAAATACCAAAATTGTAGACAGATTACCTAAAAATGTAGATTTATTAGAAACTGAACTTATTGTTCCTTTAGGAGTAACTTATACTTATCAAGCACCAACAATAGCTAACGAATTTAGAGGAGAACTTGTCTTTGATATTCCTGATAATTTAGTTGAATTAGGAGACCCAACATACAACATAAGACTAAAAGTAAAAGTAGTAGAATCTTGTAATGAATTAAGAGACGTTTGTTCTAACATTATTCAAAATCAAGCTTTTGTAGATTACACAGGAGAAATAAATGGAGTAACCACAAATAACACTCCAAGCTATTTTGGGTTAGATGCTTGTAATAGAGGTTATGAAGGGCCATCTAATTTTTTAGCAGATGTAGATCAATGTACTTACGAAAGAGAAGAAGTATTATGTACAGATACAGTAGATTTAACAGCAGGTGCTGGCTTTTTATCTTATACTTGGAAAAATGCAAATGGAGATGTTATTGGAGATACTCAGACAATTACTGTAGATAAAGTGGGTACATACACAGTAGACAAAGTTGCTCCTGTTGGTTGTATTAGTAGTCAAGAAATTATAAATGTGGTTTCTTTTATTACACAACCAAACCCTGTAATCGATTTTGCAGATGAAGTTAAAGTTTGTTCAGATGATGGTTCTGAACTTTCAGAAATTTATTTGTGTGGTACAGAAAGCACCAAACTTATAAAAACAAATATCTATAATTCAAATACCATTTTATGGCAAAAGCTAGATGAAGATTCTTGTATAGATGATAGCAGTGCAGATTGCCCAAATACTAACAGTTCTTGTACTTGGAACACTATTAAAACAGGTAATGATTATAGTGCAAATGAACCAGGTAAATACAGGGTAGAAATTAGAGCACAAGGTGGTTGTTTTAAACGTTATTATTTTGATGTTTTTCAAGCAACATTAGATCCTTTAGTAGATAAAACAGATTTAATTTGTGGTACAATTGGTAATATCACTATCAATAATATTCCAGCAAATTATCAATTTAGTTTAACTAATGATATTAATGCTTTTCAAGATAGCAACTCTTTTGATATTACTGCTGCAGGTAGCTATTCTGTGTTTATCAGAAAAAAAGGCGGTTCTACAACTTCTTGTGTTTATGAATTGCCTGCAATAGATGTTTTTGAAAAAAATATAGAAGTAGATTTAATTGTAAATCAAATTCAATGTTCAGATTCTGATGGTACTATTAGAGTACAAGTAAATAATGTAGATGGCGAATATGTTTATCAACTTTTAAAAGACGGTCAACTGCTATCTGAAACATCTCCAAAAATAGACAATGATCATACATTTGTTGTTTCTGAAGCTGGTGTTTATACAGTAAAAGTAACAGCACCAAATAGCTGTTCCTTTGAGGGTAATGTTACCATAACAAAACCAGAACCTTTAGCATTAACTGCTGTTACTACTAAAAATATTAGTTGTACAAATGGTAGAATAGACCTAACAACTACTGGAGGTAACCCTATTTATAACTATGCAATTTGGTCTATAGATGGTGTAGAGCTTTATGCAAACCCAACCACAATTCCTATTATGGAATTTTTTACAGATAGCTACTTAGAAATTGAACCAGGAAATGAAGGCGTATATCAATTCGTAATTGTAGATGGCAATAATTGTTTTACTTTTTCTAATCCAACAGAAGTTATTACAGAACCTTCATTTACGTTCTCTGAATCTATACAGAATGTGAGTTGTAATGGAGATCAGAATGGAAGTTTTTCGTTAACTCCAGATCAAGATTTAAATAATTACACCTTAAATTATAGCATAGATAATGGTACAAATTATCAAACCGAAAACTTATTTAGCAATTTAACTGCAGGAAATTATAAAGTATTAATTAGAGCCACTAAAGCTTTAGACACGTGTAATTATATAAAAGAGATTACCATATCTGAAGCTTCAAAAATTTCTGGAAATGCTTCAATTACTCAAAATTATACATGTATAACAGATGGAACCATAACTTTTGATTCAGTTTCTGGGGGTAATACACCTTACACTTACAGTATTGATGGTGTTAATTTTTTCGAAGAAATAAGTTTCCCAAATTTAACTGATGGCATATACACACCAACCATTAAAGACGCTAATGATTGTACATTAGTACTTCCTGATATTACTATAAATCCTTTGCCAACTGCACCTAATTTTACTACTAGCTTAACCTACTCTTGTACAGGAAATGCAACCATAGAAGTGTTACCAATTAACGCAGGCTATTTATATAGCTTAGATGGTAATCCTTTTACAAATACCAATATTTTTAGTGATGTTACAGAAGGCAATCATACTATTGCTATAAACATAGGCAGTGAGTGTTTAGAAGAAGTACAAGTTACTGTTTTACCCAACCAAGGTTTTGAGAGTTTTGTTGCAAATTCTACAGATATTTCTTGTTTTGGTGATGCTAATGGTAGTATAACTTTAGAAGCGAGTAACTACAACACAGCTTTTGAATATTCTTTAAATGGTGGAGCTTGGATAACTGCAAATACATCACCCTTAACTATAGATAATCTAGGTAAAGGCGATTATAATATTCGTGTAAAATCAGATAGTTGTGAGCTAGATTTAGGAACAACTACTATAACTGAACCAAATGAAATACAAGTTGCAGCAAACATAATTCAAGAAGTTTCTTGTACCAATAATACTGCAACAATAGAAGTTTCTGCAACTGGTGGTAACCCTCCTTATCAATACTCAATAGACAATGGAGCAACTTGGGTAGATGATATTACAAATGTAACTGCTGGCAATTATAACATTAAGGCTAGAGATACCAAAGGTTGTATAGCTGCTGTTGATGCTACAATAACAGTAGATTCTCCAAGCTCATTATTAATTGATACCAATGTTACTAGTTGTTTTAATGGTGCAAATGGAGAAATTAAAATTGATGTTACTCAAGGAAATGATAACTATGTATTTCGTTTAAATAATGGTCCTTGGCAATCGCCAACTGCAGCAAACCCAAATACATTTACCTTTAAAAATCTACAACCTAATACATATACAGTTGAAGTTAAAGATGGTTTTTCTTGTGAAGTTTTAGAACAAAATATCATCTTAAATGATCAACTAAATGCTAGTATTGTAACATTAGATATTGGTTGTAATCCTGGTACAATAAGCGTTTCTGCAACTGGTGGAGATGCAAACTATGTGTATGCTTTTATTAGTGCAAGTGCTACAATTACTGATGCTGATTTTGCTACAGCAAACACCCAAAATATTGCAACTGCAGGTGATTATAAGGTTTATGTAAGAGACAACAATGGTGCTGCTAATTATTGTGAGTATTTAGATACTGTAACAATCACAAAAGCCCCTGATTTAGACATTACAGCTACTGTAATTCAACCAAAATGTTTTGATGAAAAAGGTAATATAACTTTAGACTTTGTAGGAGGTAAAACACCTTATGCAATTACCATAACCAATACTTTAGGTTTTTCTGATACAATTACAGATATCTATACTAGTAGTAAAGAATTCTACAATTTAGATGCAGACAACTATACAATTACTATTACTGATGCAAATAATTGTACAAAAACCATCAATACTTTAATTGAAAACCCTGTTGAATTAACAGCTACAATAAATCCTATTTTACCAACTTGTGGTGTAACAGATCTTAATCAATTTGGAGTTGAATTTATAACAGCAACAAGTTATGCACCTTATACCATTGAGTATTCTATAGATAATGGTACTACTTGGTCTACAAACAATACGTTTATGGGCATAAGTTCTGGAACATTATTTACACCTATGCTTAGATTATTAGAAACAGATGGAGTTTCTGTTAGATGTACAAAAGTGCTAGATAATTTTAGAATGCCATTTCATGTATCTAATTTAATTGTTAGCTCATCTGCAACTGGAGACTGTAAAGACGGTTTTCAAGTAACAGTAGAAGCACAAGATGGTGTTGCTCCTTATGAATTTGCTGTAAATTCTACAACAAATTGGGTGTCTCCAACAATTGTAAATGGAACAACTTATGTTTTTGATAATTTAACTCCAGGTTTAGGATACTACTTTTATGTAAAAGATGCAACAGGTTGTATCAAAGAAAATAGTGTAGATATTTACGATCAATTTACACCAGAAGTTGATATTTCTGCAACTGTAACTAATGAAGCCTGTGCTACTGCAGATACAGGTGAATTAACTTTCGCTATTGATGATCCTAGTAATAATTTATCTGGAACTTTAAATTGGCAATTGTTTAACGTAGATACCAATGTAGGTATTAGAAATGGTTCTCAAAATAACTTAAATGATATAGTAGTTTCTAATTTACCTGCAGGTAATTTCTATTTAGTAATTACAAATAATGCATGTTCTTGGGGTAGCAGAAATGCAACAATAAATAAAGGTGCAGCAATTAACGGAACTGTTTCTGTACTAAGAGAAATTACTTGTAATCAACCAGGAATCGTAAATATAGATGCCATTTCAGGTGGTTTTGGTAATTATACATTTACGCTAACAAGTGCAAACTTTGTTAACCCAATTACAACACAAGACAGATCTATAGAAATTGATGTTAATAATTTAGTTGATGCCACACTTGCATCAACTATTAATGTTTCTGTGTCTGATGAATATTCTTGTTTAAAGGATTTAGGTAATGTAATTATTAATACTAGTGAAAAACCAGAAATACAAGATATCACTAGTAATTTATGTTCAATAAACAACAGCATTACCATAAATGGAACAAAAGGTTTAGCTCCATATTTCTATTCGTTAGATAATGGTTCAACTTTTCAATCTGATGCTAATTTTTACGATTTAGCTGCAGGTAATTATAAAGCTATCATTATGGATAGTAATGGTTGTTTAAGTCTACCAGAAAATGTAACTATTTATCCTCCTTTAAATTTTGAGGCCACTATAAACAAAAATTTAGATTGTACTTTAAATAGTGATGCTAACATAGAAATTAATGTTTTACAAGGTTCTAATAATTACGAATATGAAGTTGTAAACAGTTTAAATACAGCAGTAATTTCTAGAACTGCTTTGGCTTCAGCTACTGAAACTATTCAGTTATCAGATGCAGATGTTTATACCATAACTGTTTTCGATGTAACAACTAATTGTAGTAAAAGTATAACAACAGAAGTCTTAACTAAAGAAGAACCTACGTTTACTTTTAGCGTAGATAATAGCACGTGTTCAGGCAATAATTCTGGTACTATAGCATTACAAAACAGCAACTCTAGTTTAGATTATACATATACAATATCACCTTTATCTGGTAGTTTTAATGCTACAACCAATAGTTTTATTGATGTTGCACCTGGTGTTTACACAATAACTGCTTTAGCAAATAACAATTGTACAATTGTAGAAGCAAATGTTACTGTAACTGAATTCGATCCTATTCAAATTCCTACTCCAACAGTTACAGATTTTTCATGCCTTACAGGTAATACTGCAATAAACGCAAGTATTTCAATAGATACCAACTTAATAATTGGTGGAAGTGGAATTTACACACAAATAGATTTCTTTAACAATAAAGGAACAGCAACAACTGTTGATGATGTTATTGTTCAATCAGGAAATAACAACTCTTTCATTTTAAGTGATACAAATGGTGGAGATTTTACAATTGTTGTTTATGATGATAAAGGCTGTTCTTCATCTATCCAAACAAGTATCAACGCATTTAATGCATTAACAGATTTATTTGTTGCAGAAGATGTAAATGCAGATTGTAAAAACGGAGCCTCTATTTCTGTAACAACAAATACAGAAGTAAATGGTGCAAACAAATCGTTTACAATTTCAAATAATGCTGGTTTTTCAGAAACAAATACAATAGGTGTATTCACAGATTTAGCAGAAGGTGATTATACAATTGGTGTAACTAATTTAGATACAAACTGTTATTTAGAAACCAATTATACTATTGAAAATGTAAATGAATTTAAGATAATTCTACAAAAAACCAACGATTTAAGTTGTGCAAATAGTGCAACAGGTAGTGTTTCTTTTCAGTTTGCAACTACAACAGTTTACACTGGTACTTATGATTATGTTGTAATTGATAAAATTACAAATACACCAACAACATTTACTGGCTCAGGCTCAGGAGAAACTATTCTAAATGGAATTACAGAAGGTGAATATTATATAAAAATTACACAGTTAGATTCGCCTTTTTGTGATGTAGAATCTACACCTTTTTCTATAGAAGGTCCTGCAGAAGCATTAGATTTTACATTTAATACAACACCTATTACCTGTGTTTCATCAAATAGTGGAACTTTATTGATAGATGCTTTTGGTGGCTGGCAAGAATATCAGTACCAATTAGCAACCTCATCAGGAACAATTGTACAGAATTACAGCACAAATAATTCTATTGTAAACTTAGTTGCAGAAGATTATATCATTTCTGTAAAAGACAAGTTTAATTGTGTTATAGAAAAAACATTCTCATTGCAAAATCCGCTAGAAATTACAGCAGATATTACTGTATCAGATTTGGTTTGTTTTGGTGAAAAAGATGGCGCAATTACTGTATCAAATGTAGCAGGTGGTCAAGGAAACCCTGTAAAATATTACTATCAAATTCAAAAAGATAATGGCACTTTAAGTGTTAAACAAGAAAGTAATGTTTTTGATAATTTAACAGCAGGGAATTATACAATTACTATTTCAGACGAATATTCTTGTACTAAAACTTATAGTGTTTTAATTGATAATCCTGATGCTGTATATGTAATTGCAAATATTACAACTGGTATTACTTGTTCTTCTAATTTATCTGAAGTTACACTTAATGCAATTGGTGGATCAGGAAATTATACATATAGTAATGACGGAATTACGTTTACCAATTCTCCAATATTTGAAGTTACAGTAGGTACACATCAATTCTTTGCAAAAGATACTAATGGTTGTATTTCTGAAGCTTCTGCAATTGTAGAAATAGATGCTTTAAATCCGCTAACTGCTATTTTAGATACAAGTGCTGCCAATGTTAGTTGTGCTGCAGAAAATGGTGCTGTACTAAGTGCAATTGCAAGTGGTGGATTTGGAGATTATGAATATGAGTTATTAGATAATGCTGATGTAATTCTACAAAACAGGCAAAATGACAATAGTTTTAATGGATTATCATCAGGAACCTTTAAAATTAGAGTGTATAGTGAAGATTGTGTTTATACAACAGAAAGTTATACAATTACAGAACCTGTAGCCTTAGAAATACAAACACCAGTTGTAGTTTCTAACATTAGTTGTTTTGGAAATTTAGATGGTAGAATTGTTATAAATGCAACTGGAGGAACAGGAGAATTGGTGTACAGTATAGATCAGATTAAATATGAGTCTATTAATGTTTTTGATAATTTACCTGCAGGTATTTATAATGTAACAGTTCAAGATGAAAGTGGATGTTTTGTAAGTGAAACTGTAGAAATTATAGAGCCAGATCAACTATCATCTAATGCAATAAACATTAAAGAAGAGTTATGTTTAGGAAGTAAAAATGCTTCTTTCGATTTAGAGATTACTGGTGGAAACCCTCCTTACAAAACAAGCTTAAATGGTGCTCCTTTTATAGAAAATCAGCTTTCATTTCAAAACTTAGAAGGTGGTAAATCTTATGTTATTTTTATTGAAGACGCTCAAGGTTGTGAAGATTTTATTGTAGTACCTCTGCAAGAAGCTGTAGAAGTTAATTTAAGTACAAACACTACTTTAAGTTGTACAAATTACTTATCTACAATTGAAGCATCAGTAAATGCTTCATCATCAGATAAAGTGCAGTACTCAATAAATAATGGAAATGCACAAACATCAGGTATATTCACAGATTTAGCTAGCGGTACTTATACAATTACTGCAATTCATGAAAATGGTTGTGAGGTAACTGTGCAAGTAATTATTGATAATCCAATTCCATTAAGTATTGATACTGTTTCTGCTCAAAATATTCTTTGTTTTGGAGAAAATAATGGTTCTATTACTGTTAATGCTTTAGGTGGACAAGGAATTGTTAACTATAGTATAGATGGCACTAATTTTCAAACTGATAACACATTTACAAACCTTGCAAAAGGAACTTATCAAATAACAATTAAAGATGAGTTAGATTGTGAAGTTGTATCTACAGATGTTGTTATTGATGAACTAGCTGAACTAAAAGTAAGTTTAAAAGACATTCAGCAACCAACTTGTTTTAATGAGAATAATGGTGGTTTTGAAATTGAAATTGTAGGAGGTACTGCTCCCTATCAAGTAAAATTAGATAATAATAGTTTTATTCAAGACCAACTTATTTTCTCAGATTTAGAAGGTGATAAATCATATCAAATTGTTGTAAAAGATGCCAATGATTGTACCACTAATCTTACTGTAGATTTAGAAGCAGGCGTAGCAATTAATTTAGCTACAATCAATAGTCTAAACTGTAGCAATTACTTATCTACAATTGAAGCATCAGTAAATGCTTCATCATCAGATAAAGTGCAGTACTCAATAAATAATGGAAATGCACAAACATCAGGTATATTCACAGATTTAGCTAGTGGTACTTATACAATTACTGCAATTCATGAAAATGGTTGTGAGGTAACTGAACAAGTTATAATTAATAATCCTAATCCACTTATAATAGAAGAGGTTTCAACAGAAAACATACTTTGTTTTGGGGGAAACAATGGTACTGTTGTTGTTACCTCTTCAGGTGGACAAGGAACTGTTAGCTATAGTATAGATGGCACTAATTTTCAGACCGATAATACATTTACAAACCTTGCAAAAGGAACCTATCAAATTACAATTAAAGATGAATTAAATTGTGAAGTAGTATCTACAGATGTTGTTATTGATGAAGTAGATGAGCTAGAAGTAAGCTTAAAAAACATTCAACAAGCAACCTGTGTTGGAGAAAGTGATGGTGGTTTTGAAATTGAAATTGTAGGTGGTAATGCACCTTACAGAGTACAATTAGACAATGGTAATTTTGTGCAAGATCAGTTTATATTCTCAGATTTAGAAGGTGGTAAAACATATCAAATTGCTGTATTAGATGCAAATGATTGTACTACCAACTTTACAGTAGATTTAGAAGCAAGTGTAGATTTAGACTTAGTATTATCTCCTGAATATACTTGTAATAATAATGCTACTGTTTTTGCTTTCGTAGATGATCTTTACGAAGGTGAAATTACCTACACCATTAACGGAAACAACCATCAACAAGAAGGTATTTTTATTGATCTAGTTCCTGGTAATTATACAATTACAGCTACACACAAAAACGGTTGTTCTGCTAGTGAAACTATTTCTATTAAATCAAACCCTGATATTATTTTAGAAATAGATACTTCAGAAATTAACACCTTAATAGCTAATGCTTCTGGTGGTGTACCTCCATATTCTTACAGCATAGATAATGGTCCATTTACCCAAGAGAATACATTTATTATTACAGAAACTAGAATTTACAATATTGCTGTAAAAGACAGTAGAGGTTGTATTGAATACGTGGCTATTTTAGGTGAGTTCATAGATATAGAAATTCCGAATTTCTTTACACCAAATGGAAATGGGAAACACGATTGTTGGTATCCTACTAAAGTAAAAGAATACCATAATATAGAAGTTTTAATCTATGATAGATATAGTAGATTAATTAAAAGATTTAAAGGCGTAAACAATTGTTGGGATGGTTTATACAATAACAAACCACTTCCTTCAGGTGATTATTGGTACGTAATTTATTACGATCAAAAACCACAAGTAAGAAGAAGATTAATGGGCAACTTTACTTTATACAGATAAAAAAATGAAAAAAATATATATTCTACTAATTACCTTGCTTTGCAGTGCAAACTTAAGTTCACAAGAAGTAAACCTCCCTCAATATTTAAACTATTTAGGAGACAACCCTTTTGCAATAACACCTGCTTATGTTGGTATTGGCTCTGGTTTACGAATGCGATTAAATGGTTTAACTCAATGGGTTGGAATTAAAAATGCACCAGAAACACAATCATTATCTATAGAAAGCAGGCTTGCAGACAGGTTTGGAGGTGGTTTAACCGTTTTTAAAGATGCAAATGGTAATACATCTCAACAAGGTTTTAAAGCAACCTTTGCAAGTCATTTAATTCTAAGTGATGTAAACCAAAGTTTTTTCTCTTTTGGATTTACCTATAGTTTGGTAATGTTTAATATAAATGCAAACAATTTCGAAGATTTAGATGCAGGTTTAGGGAATACTTTAAACTTTAATACATCTAATTTTGATGTAAGTTTTTTATACAGATACAATGATTATGGAGTAAGTTTTAATGCCTCTAATCTTTTAGATAAAAAAGATCGGTTTTTCTCTAATGGAGAACCTGTAATTTTAAGGCGATATTCGCTTTATAACTACTATATTTTTACTCGTTTTTATGGAGATTATGAGTTTGAACCTTCTATTCTTGTAGAATATTTTGAAGGTGACCAAAGATCTAGAACAGACCTAAATTTAAAGATTAGAAAACGAACAGCAAGTGGCTATATTTGGGCAGGTTTCACCTATAATTTTTTAAACGATCAATTGTTTAATCCAAATACGTTTGCACCTTTAATAGGTATTAAATCTGGTAATTTATATGCTTCTTATGGTTTTGGAATAAATATAAATAACACACAAAGTTTTAATGTGGGTTCACACATGATTACCCTTGGTTTCGACTTTAAGAAAAGAGAAAGTTTAGCAAGATGTACAAAGAAATTTTATATGTTTCAATAAGATAAAAGTTTAATCAACCAACTTTAAATCCCAATTTTGAACATAAGTTGCATCAGGTTCTAAAACTTGAAGCCCAATCTTATTATTTAGATTGTTAGACACTCCTGTTAATGGCTCTATTGCTATTAATGGGAGTTTTTCTGGAGTAAAAACCTGATAGTAATTCTTCTTAGCATCTGCGCTTATTTTTAAATTATAATCTGGTGTTTTTAATACAACATAATCATTCTTTAAAATAAAACAATCATCTAATTGATGGTCTTTTAATTCAATTTCACCTTCAAATACAGACTCCTCTAATTTTTGAGCAACCATATTCGCATTATAAACTGCTTTTTGCGTACTAGAAAGTGCTAAAGAGCTTTCATTTAAATTAGAACTTTTAAAATAAGGATGCCAACCTAATGTAAAAGGAAAAGCTTTAGAATCGATATTCTTTACAGTAACTCTTGTGTTTAAATGTGTTTCAAAAAGGGTATAAGTAATAGATAAAAAATAGTTGAAAGGAAAACCTGCTAAAGGCTTTTTTTCATAATAATTAAAAGTTACAGAGCAATTATTTTGATGTTCTTCTGGCTCAAAAATTTCGAAAACTTTGTCATAAACCAAACCATGAATTGCATTATTATGATCATTACAGTCTAGTTGATAATCATCAAATTTAAAAGAGTAAGCACCCTTTTCTACTCTACCTGCAAATGGAAATAAAATTGCTGAGGCATAGGAATTTTTATACTCAAAATTAGCCTGCTCTTCTATTATAATTTTCCCATTTAATTGTAAACCTACAACTCTTGCACCTTCATTTAAACAAATTTTAGCAATTGATGTTTTAGATGCATTAGACAATTCTACAATTGAAAAGTCGTTTTCTTTTAACTCATTAATTTTAAACACAGCAACTCTTTAAAAATTGATAACTATTAAAGTTTGATATACAAACTTTCTTTAAAAATACAAGTTCTCATTTAATGACAAAAAGAAATACAATCGAGTTTATAAAATTTTAAGATTTAATGCTTTTTAAGCCAACCTTATGACCCCAAAAAGCATAATAGAAAATAATTAAATAACAAGGTAATAGAATCCAATATCCAAAAGATGCAGCCTCTGCCATTGCTGAAACTTCACTTACACCATCAACCATTAAACTTTCCTTTTTATTGTCTACTAAAGCACCATATAATGGAGGGATAATTGCTCCACCAGAAATTGCCATAATTAAAAGTGCTGATGCTGTTTTGGTAAATTTACCCATTCCTGTTAAAGCTAAAGGCCAAATTGCTGGCCAAACTAAAGCATTTGCTATACCCAAAGCTGCTACAAATAAAACTGATGTAAAACCAGAAGTAAACACAATACAGAAAGAAAGTAAAATCCCTAAAATTGCACTTGCTTTTAAAGCAAAAGCTTGACTAATGTATTTAGGAATTAAAATAACGCCTAATGCATAAGTTGCAACCATAGCCATTAACGTAAATAAGGTAAAAAACTTAGCTTGTTCAACAGGTATGTCTAAAGATATTCCATATGCAATAATCGTATCTCCAGCAACTACTTCTACACCAACATAAACAAATAAAGCTAATACTCCCAACCATAAATGCGGAAACTGAAATATACTTGATTTTGCTTTTGCACCAGATGTGTTTTCTTCTATTGGTGCAGCTTCTACATGAGGTAAAGGTGCTTTTCTAATTAAAATACCAAGTATAAAAAGAACTACAGCCATTGCAATATATGGTGTAACTACACTATCAGCCATTGTATCTAATAAACTGGCTTTTTCATTGGCATCTACCACAGATAATTTGTCTTTTATTTCATCTATTCCAGATAATAAAATGGCACCAAAAATTACAGAACCTAAAGATCCTGCAACTTTATTAGCAATACCCATTATTGCAATACGTTTTGCAGCACTTTCTATAGGTCCTAAAATAGTGATATATGGGTTAGAGGCAGTTTGTAACAAAGTCATACCTGCACCTTGTATAAAAATAGCGGTTAGAAACATCCAATAAGTTCTGGCATTTGCTGCTGGTATAAATACTAAAGCTCCTATTGCCATAATTATCAATCCTAAAGACATTCCTTTTTTGTAACCTATTTTGTTAATTATAGAAGAAGCTGGTAAAGCCATTACCACAAAAGAGATGTAAGATGCAGATGCCACTAAATAAGATTCTGCATCTGTAAGTTCATTTATGGTTTTCATAAACGGAATTAATGCTCCATTAATCCAAGTAACAAATCCGAAGATGAAAAATAGTCCTGCAATTATAATAATTGGAACTAGAGTACTGTTTTTTTGTGCTGAATTAGCCATATATTTTTGATTGAGATTGATTGTTATTTTACGAAAGCCTACTTTTCTTTATCATCATTGATGTTAAAAATACGCTCCTTGGTTTGTTTTACGTAGTTTCTACCAATAGGAATTTTTCTATTCGAAATTTCTACAGTATTGCCCTCTAAAGCAACTACTTTATTTACAGAAATAGTGTAAGATCTATGAATACGTATAAAGTTAGATTGTGGTAATTCTTCTGTTATTGCTGTTAAAGATTTATGAACAACATAATCTCCTAAAGTGGTAATTACCTTTATATAATCTTTTAAACTTTCTATAAATAGAATATCATTAAGATTTATTTTAATTAGCTTCTTATTTACTTTTAAAAAGATATGTGGTTCTTGTTTTAAAGTAACATCTGATTTGGCATTGCTAATATATACTTGTTGATATACTTTATTTATAGTCTTTAAAAATCGGTTAAATGGTATTGGTTTAACTAAATAATCTAAAATATTAAGCTCGTAACTTTTTACAGCATACTCTCTGTAGGCAGTTG
The DNA here is from genome assembly GCF_024362345.1 of Polaribacter dokdonensis. GTDB lineage: Bacteria > Bacteroidota > Bacteroidia > Flavobacteriales > Flavobacteriaceae > Polaribacter > Polaribacter dokdonensis. The sequence continues at coordinate 2,036,731 of NZ_CP101505.1, forward strand.
TAATTACAATAAGTGGTTTATAACTCAGGTTTTCTATGAACGTGAAACCCGTCATTTTTGGCATATTAATATCTAGAAAAATAAGGTCTATTTTTTCTTGCTCTAAAACACGATATGCATTTAATGGATTATTAAATGTTTCTACAATTTCTATGTGATCAAAATTCTTTAAGTGATTTTCGATTACAGTAATTGCTAATGGTTCATCATCAATTATAATACACTTAATTTTCATTTAATGGGGATTTTTAAAAAAAGATTGTACGTATTTCCTTCAATTTGAGTCTCTAAAACGTAGTTATTAGAAAAGAGCAAATTTAATCGTCTTTTTGCATTTTCATTACCAATTCCGTTGTTTGTTTCTAAAGAATTTTCTGGGTTAAAACTATTCGATATTGTAAACTCTAAATAATGATTAGGCAAAACTGTAAAGTTGATTTTTATCTCTAATTTATCTGTGCCTTTCATACCATGCTTAAAGCAATTTTCTACAAATGATAAAAATAGTAAAGGTGGTACATCTACATCTTCTATATCACCAGTAATATCTAATTCTGCTTCTACCCTGTTTTCAAAACGCAGACGTTCTAAATCTATGTAATTATTAATATGAATTATTTCTTCTAACAAGTTTGCCTTAGAACTATTTACATCGTACAAAATGTACTGCATCATGTCAGACAATTTTATTACTAATCTTGGAGCATTATCACTCTTTTTTAAGGTTAACGCATAAAGATTATTTAAGGTGTTAAAAAAGAAATGAGGTTGAATTTGAGTTCTTAAATATTTAAGCTCTGTGCTTAGCTGTAGCTTTGCTAAATCTTCATTCTTTCTTCTTTCTATAGACCAATCTATAACCAATTTAATGGCAGTTACAAAACCAATTACATAAAGCTCCCCTAAAACCACAGCAATAATATGGTTAAATTCCATAAACTGAGCTGGGTTATCTGCTTCTGGCCAAATATCTTTAGTTACCAACAGGTAATTTAAACCTGTTCTTACCAAATAAACCAAAGCTAACATTGCAGCTAAAGATAAAATGTATGTCCAATACTTTTTTCTTAAAATAAACTTCGGAATTAGATAATAAATATTGATATACACAAAGATGATGTGTATAGGAAACTCTACCAAGTTAGATTTTACAGAATACCAATAATCATTAAAATAACTACCCCATCTTAAAACATTAAACAAGAAATAACCTAACCAAAACATCACATGATATTTGATTGCAAAAGCGTTTCCTGTTTTTTTATTGAACAATATGATAATGGTTGTATTAAATGATTTTTTTTGCTAAAAACGCATTAAGTTGTGACAATATTAATAATATATTTACGATTTAACAATAAAATTGACAATACATTATTTTACTAAAAACGCTAATAGATAAAACGAAGTTGTTTGTCTGTAAAACGATGTTGTTTAGATATTTTTTTTTAAAACAATTTTGATAATGAATAGTTTGGCTCAACTTAAAACATAAAATATTTAAATTATGAAACACAATTTACGATTACTTTTCTTGTTTTCTTTTTTAGTGTTATTTGCACAAAGTTCTTTTGCGCAAAAGAAAGAAATTTCAGGAACTGTAACTTCTAAAACTGATAACATTCCACTTCCAGGAGTAACTGTTATGATAGAAGGTACAACTGTTGGTACAGAAACTGATTTTGATGGAAACTATACATTGAAAGCAAATGTTGGAGACGTATTAGTTTACGCTTACCTAGGAATGAAAACCCAAAAGAAAACAGTTGCAAACCAAACTACAATAAATGTAGCATTAGAAGATGATGCAGGTCAATTAGATGAAGTTGTAATTACTGCTTTTGGTATAAAGCGTGAAGCAAAAAAACTAGGTTATTTAGTACAAGAAGTAAATAGTGAAGACTTAACTGTTGCTGCAGATCCAAATATGGCTACAGCCTTAAGAGGAAAAGTTGCAGGTGTAGAAATTAGATCTGGTGCAACTGGTCCTGGTTCGTCTACCAATATTACCATTAGAGGTATTAGCTCTTTAAGTGGTAGTAACCAACCCTTAATTGTAATTGATGGTGTTGTGGTTAGTAATACCAACATTGGACAAGGAGATTTTGCTGGTGGATTTGACTTTGGTGATGGTTTTTCTAATATAAACCCAGATGATATTGAAAGAATATCTGTTCTAAAATCTGGAAACGCAACAGCTTTATATGGTTATAGAGGTGCAAATGGTGTTATCTTAATAACTACAAAATCTGGAAAATCTGGAAAAGTAAAAGTAGATGTTAGTTCTGCTGCTTCTTTTGATAATGTTTTAGTAAGCCCTAAATTTCAAAATCAATATGGTCAAGGAAGATACGATACAGCAACTAATACTTTAGAATACAATATTATTGATGGTGGTAGTTGGGGTCCAAGATTAGATGGTACTCAAAGAGAACGTTTTGATGGTGTTGGTACTGCAGAATATTCTGCAAATCCAGGAGACTTTAAAGACTTCTACAACACAGGTACAACATTTACAAATAGTGTTATTGTATCTCAAGCAAAAAATGGTACAGATTTTAAATTATCTTATGGTAATTTATCAAACGAATCTATACAAAAAGGTGCCACTTTAAACAGACATAATTTTGGTTTAAAAGCAGGTATAGATGTTAATGACAAAATTAGAGTTTCTGGTAAAATAGATTACACCAGACAAAAAGGAGAAAATAGACCAGAATTAACAGATGGTCAATCAAATACAATAAAAGCGCTTTCTACAAAACCTAGAAACATCTCTAATAGTTTGTTAGCAAATAATTATTTAAAAGCAGATGGTACTCCTAATAATTGGGCAGGTAGCTTTACAATGAATCCTTTTTATGCTACTAATACTTTATTAAATGAAGATGAAACTAACAGATATATTGGTTTAATTAGTTTAGATATAGACTTATTAGAAGGCTTAAAATTAAATGCAAGAGCTTCTCAAGATTTATCATTTACAAATGCTTTTATTTATAGAGAAAAAGGTGCTTTTGATATTGCTCCAAATGGAAAGTTAGATGAGTTTAATACTACATCAAAAACAACTAGTTATGATTTATTATTAAATTATAATACTGAGCTTAGTGATGATTTTTCTCTAACAGCTGCATTTGGTTTAAACCAAATTAATAGTAGTTTTAAATCGATTGTAACTGTAGGAGAAACTTTTGTACAAGATAATTTCTTTTCTTTCAACAATTTTAAATCTAAAAACATAAACCCTTCTTTAGTAAGAAGTAAATCAAACTCTGTTTTTGGTTCTGCAACATTTGGCTATAAAAATTATGCCTTTTTAGAAGTTACAGCACGTAATGATTGGTCTTCTACATTACCAATAGATAATGCCTCTTTTTTCTACCCATCTGTAGGTGGTAGTTTAGTATTAAGTGATGCTATACCAAGTTTAGTAGACAATACTTCTCTTAGCTACTTAAAATTAAGAGCAGGTTATGCAAAAACAGGTAATGCTACAGACCCTTATAATTTGCAGAATACTTATTTAATATCTTCATCAGAATATAATAGTCAGTTATTTTATTTCTTTGGTGTAAATGAAGAAGGAGCTGGTGCTGGAGCTTCATTAAGAAATCCTAATTTAGTAGCAGAAATTTCTACAAACGTAGAGTTTGGTTTTGATGCTCGTTTCTTTGATGATCGCTTATCATTTAATGCTACTTATTATAATATAGATACTAAAAATCAAATTTTAGAACTTTCTTTACCTCCATCAAGTGGAGCTAATGAGCAAGTAATTAATGCTGGTTTAATTAATAACAGAGGATTCGAATTAGGTTTATCTGCTGACATCATTAAAGCTAAAGATTTCAATTGGACTACAGATGTTAACTTCTCTAAAAACATTAGTAAAATAGAAGAATTAGCACAAGGAATAGAAGTTCAAGTAAGAGAGCGTCAATTTAATGATGTTGTTCAAGTTGGAGGTAAACTAGGAGACCCTCTTTGGTCTTTATTTGGTTCTACTTACGAAAGAGATACTGATGGCAATATTGTTTACGATTCTAATGGATTACCTATGGTTGGTGGAATTGATAAAATAGGTTCTACAAACCCAGATGCTTTAGCAAACTTAAGAAACACTTTTACTTATAAAAATTTCTCATTATCTATTTTGTTAGATGCTAAGTTTGGTGGAGATGTATTCTCTTTTTCAGATATGGTTCGTGCAACTTCAGGAACAGATGAAATTACTTTAGAAGGTAGAGAATACTTTACTGGAGGAAATGGAATACTAGTACCAAGTGGAGCTGTAATAGACGGAACTTTAGACGCAGATGTAGCTGCTAGAGGTGTAAATCCACAAGAATACTGGGGACGTTTAGGACAAATTTCAGAACGTTGGGTACAAGATGCAAGTTTTGTTAAACTAAGAGAGTTATCTGTTAGTTATAATTTCCCTACCACAGTTTTAGATAAACTAAATATCTCTAGATTATCATTAAGTTATTTTGGTAGAAATTTAGCAATCTTACATAAAAACACAGCAAATTTTGATCCAGAAACTGGGTTTAATAATAGCTTTAGTGGTGTTGAATATTTTGGATTCCCATCAACATCTAGTCATGGAATCAAATTAAATGTATCATTCTAAACTAATTAAAAGATGAAAATATTAAAATTTATAGCTACTAGTTTTATAGCATCAACATTATTTTTGGGTTGTACAGATGGTTTTGAAGAAATCAACACAGACCCATATAACCCAACTGAAGCACCTGTGCAAGGTATTATGGCTGCTGTTCAGTATTACGAATTTGCAGAACCAAGATTTCTTACTTGGAGAGGTAATTTAATTTACTCAAGCCAATTTGCCAATCAATTAAGCTACAATTATGCTGGGGCTTGGTTTGGAGCAGATGCTTTTCAAAACAATCAAGGTTGGACGAACGCAATTTTTGACAACTCATATAAAAAAGTTACACTAAGTAGTAGAAATCTTCTAAAGACTTATACAGAAACTAATGATACTAATGGTGTAGCTGTTTCAAAAATAATGATGTCTTGGTTTTTTCAAAAAATGACAGACATTTATGGAGACATTCCTTATAGTGATGTAATTGGTGCAGAACTAATTTTAGAGAACCCTAAACCAACATATGATTCTCAATCATCAATATATAAAGGAATTATAGACGATTTAAAAGTTCAAATTGATGCTATTGGTAGTTCTACTACAATAATTGCAGGTGCAGAAGGAGATTATGTTTATCAAGGAGATCCTCAAAAATGGAAAACTTTTGCAAATACTTTACGCCTAAGAATGGCATTGAGAGGTAGAGATGCATTTATTGCAGATGGTGATCAAGCCTATGTAGATCAGGTAATTGCTGAGTGTTTATCAAACCCTTTAATAGATGAAACTAATCAAGCACTTCTTAAACGTTCAGAATCTGCTTTAATTTTATCATTTTTAGATGGTGGTTTCGAAGACGTGTATCATGGTTTTGGAGGTATTGGTTCTAAATTTACTATTGCTAAAAGATATTTAGATTTATTAGATAATAATAATGATCCTAGACTAGAAAAAGTAGCAATTCCTTCTGCTATTGGAAACATGTATCAAGGTTCAGCAATTGGTTCTAGAACTCAAATTGCGAGAGATGAATTAGTAACACCTTCATCTTTAATTATAGGTAACTCTACAACAGAAGTTGCAGATATTGTACCTGTAAAAGTTTTATCTGCAAGCGAATCTTACTTTTTACAAGCAGAGGCTGCAATACTTGGTTATGGAGGTAATGCAAATGCCCTATATCAAGAAGGAATTAGAGCAAGTATGAATTTTTGGCAAGTAGAAGCATCAGACGCATCTGACTTTATAACTAACGAACCTGTTGCAAATTTAACTGGTTCTAATTCAGAACAATTAACTATGATTTGGAACCAAAGATGGTTAAACTCTTTAATGAATGGTTATGAAGCTTGGGCACTTGTTAGAAGAACAAACCTTATCCCAGATTTAACAGACAATACAAATTTTTGGGTAACACAACCTAATAATGGAGCTATTCCTAAAAGATTACCATATTCAAGTACAGAAGCAGTTTCTAACGCAGACAATGTAAATGCTGCAATTACTGCTCAAGGTGCAGATGAAATGACCACTGCAATTTGGTGGGATAAAAACTAAAACAATTATAATTTGTCTTTATTGATTTAGCAAACGGAAGACATTGTTTTTCGTTTGCTTTTATTAAAATGTATTACTTATAAAATAAAATTATTGTGAAAGTTACAGATTATAAAAGCATTGCTTATACTCCTGCAGGAAAGTTTGAAGAAACTCGTTTCGAAAAAATACACAATATTATTTTCGAAAACTCTAAAGAAGCATCAGTTCTTGTTGCTCAAGAAATAGCAGAATTAATCAGAACAAAAGAAAGTAAAAACAAACCTTGTGTTTTAGGTTTAGCTACTGGTTCATCACCCATAAGAGTGTATGAAGAATTGATTAGAATGCATCGTGAAGAGGGCTTAAGCTTTGCAAATGTTATCACTTTTAACCTAGATGAATATTATCCTATGGATAAGAATAACATTCAGAGTTATTTTTATTTCATGCATGAGCATTTATTTAATCATATTGATATTCTTCCAGAAAACATTAACATTCCAGATGGTAATGTAAGTAGTGAAGATTTATACCAATCTTGTATAGATTATGAGATGAAAATTAAAGCTTATGGAGGTTTAGATTTTCAATTATTAGGTATTGGTAGAACAGGTCATATTGGTTTTAATGAACCTGGTTCTCACCTAAATTCGGGTACTAGAAGTATAACCTTAGACCACATAACAAGAGTAGATGCTGCACCAACTTTTTTAGGTATAGATAATGTGCCAAGAAAAGCCATTACAATGGGTATTGGTACTGTTTTAGCTGCAAAAAGAATTGTGCTATTAGGTTGGGGGTCTAACAAAGCAGAAATTTTAAAAGAAACTATTGAGGGTGAAATTACCTCTGAAGTACCTGCTACCTATTTACAAAATCATGATAATACTACCTTTATTATAGACGAAGGTGCTTCATCAGAATTAACCCGTGTAAAAACACCTTGGTTAGTAACTTCTTGTGCTTGGGATGATGCTTTAAAAATGAAGGCTGTTCTTTGGTTAGCAGAACTTTTAAATAAATCTATCTTAAAATTAACAGACAAAAACTATAATGATTATGGTATGTCTGGCCTTCTAACAGAAGAAGGTACATCTTACAATTTAAACATTAAGATGTTTAATAAATTACAAAATACAATTACAGGTTGGCCTGGAGGAAAACCAAATGCAGATGATTCTAAAAGGCCTGAACGTGCCACAATTCCAAAAAAGCGAGTTATTATTTTCAGTCCTCATCCAGATGATGATGTAATATCTATGGGAGGTACTTTTGATAGATTGGTTCAACAAGGACATGAGGTGCATATAGCATATCAAACTTCTGGTAACATCGCTGTTTCTGATGAAGAAGCACTAAAATTTGCAGAAGTTACACAAACGCTTTGCCCAGATTGTAAAGAAACTCAAAACATAATTAAATTTCTAAAAATAAAAACAGAAAATGATGTGGATTCTGAAGAAGTTAGAAGTTTAAAAGGCTTTATCAGAAGAAGTGAATCTTTAGCTGCAACCAGATACTTAGGTCTAGAGGACAAAAATGTACATTTTTTAAATCTTCCATTTTACGAAACTGGTACTATAAAAAAGAAAAACATTACAGAAGAAGATATTAATATCATGTGTAATTTAATTGATGAGATAAAACCTCATCAAATATATGCTGCAGGAGATTTGGCAGATCCTCATGGAACACACAAGGTATGTTTAGATGCTATTTTTGAATCCCTAAGCGTGCTAAAGCATCAAAAGTATATGAACGATTGTTGGGTTTGGTTATATAAAGGTGCTTGGCACGAATGGGAATCTTATCAAATAGATATGGCTGTGCCTATGAGTCCAGATCAAGTTTTAAGAAAACGTCATGCTATATTTTTTCATCAATCACAAAAAGATGGAGTAATGTTTCAAGGAAGTGATTCTAGAGAATTTTGGGTACGTGCAGAAGATAGAAACAGGTTAACAGCCAAAAAATATAACGATCTTGGTTTAGCAGATTATGCAGCCATAGAAGCATTTAAACGTTATCATTTTTAAATAAAATTAGAGGTATTTGTTCTTATGGATATAAGAACAAATACATTCTAATAATTTACAGACAATTGCTATAAGAATTACACAAAAAATCGAGTTTGCTTTCACCCCAAAAAGAGACTTCAGCAGAAAACATATGAAGAAAATCATAATTATACTTTTACTAATACAAGGTTCTAACCAATTTATACAGGCACAAGATGCCCTTTCAAATAAATACGATTTAATGCCTTGGCCTAAAGAGATTACTGAGTACTCATCTCAATTTTTAATTGATGAAAATCTTACGGTTTCTATTAATTCAGAAAAGTCAGAAAGAGTTCAAAAAGGAGCTATTCGTTTTTTAAGAAGACTTGCTAATAGAACAGGTGTTTTTCTAAATGAAGGCTTTCCTGTATACAATGAAAAAGGAAGTATTAATTTAATTTACGATACTATTAGTAAATTAGATTTAAGAACAGATGAGTCTTATCTTTTAGAAATTAGTGCATCTAAAATAGATATTACTGCCAAATCTGATATTGGAATTTTAAGAGGCTTAGAAACTTTACTACAACTTACGCAACATAATACAAGAAACTACTATTTTCCAAGTGTATCAATTAATGATGCTCCAAGATTTGTATGGAGAGGTTTAATGATAGATGTCTCAAGACATTTTCAGCCAATAGCTGTTATCAAAAGAAACTTAGAAGCTATGGCTTCTGTAAAAATCAATGTTTTTCATTGGCATTTAACAGATGATCAAGGGTTTAGAATCGAATCTAAAGTATATCCAAAATTACAAGAATTAGCTTCAGATGGATTGTATTACACACAAAATCAAATAAAAGATGTGGTTGCTTTTGCAGATAATTTAGGTATAAGAGTAATTCCAGAAATTGATGTTCCTGGGCATGCATCTGCTATTTTAACTGCTTATCCAGAATTAGGGAGTAAAGAAAATTATAACTATTCTATTGAGCGTTTTGCAGGTGTTTTTCATCCTACATTAAATCCATCAAAAGAAATAACATATACGTTTTTAGAAAACCTATTTACAGAAATTACGCCATTATTTCCAGATCAATATTTTCATATTGGAGGTGATGAAAATGAAGGTAAACATTGGGATCAAAATCAAGAGATTGCTAAATTTAAAGACAAACATAAACTTAAAAACAATCACGAATTACAAACTTATTTTAATATCAGATTAGAAAAAATTCTGAAAAAACTAGGTAAAAAACTTATGGGTTGGGATGAAATTCTAACTCCAAATATGCCAACAACTGCAGTTATACATTCTTGGCGTGGAGAAAATGAGGGTGTTGCTAATGGTGGTTCTTTAATAGAAGCTGCTAAAAAAGGGTATCAAACAGTGCTTTCTAATGGTTATTATATAGATAGAATGTTATCTGTAGAACATCATTATTCTGTAGACCCAATTGGTGATATCAAGTTAAATAAAGAAGAATTATCTAAAGTTTTAGGTGGTGAAGCTACAATGTGGAGTGAACTTGTTACACCACAAACTATAGATTCAAGAATTTGGCCTAGAACTGCTGCAATTGCTGAGCGTTTTTGGTCTACAAAAGATGTTAAAGATGTAGATAATATGAGAAAACGTCTGTCAAAAATTTCTTATCAGTTAGAAGAATTAGGTCTTACTCATATTAAAAATAGAGATGTAATATTAAGAAGCATAAGTCATAATCAAAACATAAATTCTATACAAGATTTGGCAAAAATTTGCGAACCTTTAAAAATATACGCAAGAAACAAAGATGGTATAGAATACAAAACCTTTTCATCTTTTAATCTGTTTGCAGATGCTTGTTCTGCTGATGCTGAAGATGCTATAGTTTTTAATAGAAAAGTTTCTAATTTCTTAAAAGTACAGAACAGAACAAATACAGCACATGTACTTTCATATCTGAAAAAATGGGCTAATAATTATACTAAATTTGCAAAGCTTGATAAAAATCCAAAATTAAATTCTTTAGAAGAGTTATCTAAAAACCTATCTATAGCTTGTAATGTTCTTCAAAATAGTATTGAAAACACAGCAGTTTCAAAATCAGATTTACTTAAGCTACAAAATGCTATTGCTACTTTAAAATTACCTGTGGCTGATACAGAAGTTGTTATTGTTAATGCCTTGGAAAATCTAGCAAACTACTGCAAAACAAATTATAAAAATTAAAAATTATGATTTTAATTGCTGATAGTGGTTCTACAAAATGCGATTGGATTCTTTATAACAATCAAGAAACTAATCCTACAAAAATTAGTACAAAAGGTTTAAATCCTGCTGTGCTAAGCAAGAAAGATTTCTTAAAAATTGTATCCTCTAGCAAAGCACTTAATAAAGTTAAAGATCAAGTAAAAGAAATAAAGTTTTTTGGAGCTGGTTGTGGTTCTAAAGACAATCAGCAAAAGGTGAATCTTATTTTAGAGTCTTATTTCGAAAATGCAACATGCATTACTAAAGAAGATACTATGGCTGCAGTTATAGCAACTACAAAATCACCTGCTGTAGTTTGTATTTTAGGCACAGGCTCTAACTGTTGTTATTTTGACGGACAACATATACATATGAAAACACCAGCCTTAGGTTATCTTTTAATGGATGAAGCTAGTGGAAATTATTATGGTAAAGAACTTCTTAAAAGTTACTATTATTCCAAAATGCCAAATGAATTAGCTGCATTATTTAATACAGAATATGCTTTGAAAGAAGGTGATGTTTTAAAAGGATTATATCAATCAAAAAGACCCAATAAATACTTGGCCAGCTTTGCTCCTTTTCTTTTCAAATATCAAGAACATAAATTTATACAAGAACTTCTTTTAAATGGTTTTAGAACGTTTGTAGATCATCATGTTTTAAAGCACAGAGAAGCTTTAAAACATGTACCTGTTCATTTTGTGGGTTCTATAGCTTTTTATGGTCAAAAACTAATCAAACAAGTTTTAGCAGAAAGAGGAATTACTGGAGGTCTTTTTATAAAAAGCCCTGTAGATCATATTGTAGAACATAAAATAAATATTCATTGAAAAAAATAGAGCCTCACTTATTTTCTTGTAAAAAAACATTTAAAAATAGTACTATTTATCAACGGTTTTTAAATTGGCTGAGTGGAGAATTTGATTTGTATTTACAAGATGATTCTGAATGTTTTACAGTCTATTTTCCTTATAAAAAGTTGTCTGTAACTCAATTAAAAAAATCAGATAGTAGTTTTGAAGCAGAAATAAATGTAGAAGCAACAATTAGTGAAGAAGGTTTGCAATTATTTAATTCAGTAGATTCTTTATACAATCACTTACTAACAATGCATAATTAAAAATCAACTTTCCCCTAAATATTTATACCTAAATTACGGATATTAAAAAACCTCAACTATTTGAAAACAAATATGTTGAGGTTTTTAGTTGTGGTCCCACATGGACTCGAACCATGTTTATATTTGTTAGTGTTTATAGTACTTACCTCTACTTTATTTTTTATGTACTCCTAAAAGACTGCCTAATCAAATGTAATACTGCCAGACAAAAACAAATTCATACTCGACCATGAGCCATTTTTATAACCCCAATCAAACCCCAAACCTAAAGATGAAGGCAAGTTATACTTATTATCTGAAAAAGCCTTTTCTCTGAGAAAATTCATGCTTAAACCAGTATTTTGAGATGGATTTGAACCATTTACAAATCTAGTTGCAAAATAAGGTGCTAATATTACATAAGGAGCTCTTGACCAATTTAGAATTCTATTTGAAAAAAATATAGGAACTGATAATGAGAGTCTCCCTCCTTCAAGATCATCTCTAATTGTACCATATTTCCCATCAAAATCTTTAAATGCAGTAACATTATTGTCTTGAATAATATCTGAATTTTTCTTGTAATTCAATAATTCATCTTTATTGTAGGAATGCAAATTATAAGAACCATTAACTGCTATAGCAAATTTATAGTTTTTAAAATACCTAGTTAAATTACCCACCAATGAAAACTGTGAAGGAGATTCATTTCCTATTTCTGATGTAAGTGGGTCATATAATTTAAATTTATCTACTTGAAATCTAACTCCAATTCTACCAGTAAAAACAGACCTATTACTATAAATGCTATCTCTTAACGTCCATTTATAACTTGTCTCTGCGCTAAATCCAAAATCACTAATTTTACTTACATCTAAAATCTTACTTTCATTAGTTAGTCCTATTTTAAATCCTACAACATCAACCTTTACTGCACTTGTGTCTGCTTCCACTTTGTAAAACCTTAGTAACCTCAAATAATTCCCTTCAAATGACAATTCATTCCCATTAAATTTTAGCTGTGAACTTTCAGCTTTATCCAATTGAAAAATCACATCTTTATTTCCATCAATAAACTGACTAAAACAATTAATTGAACTTAAAACACAAAATAATAATAAACACTTTTTCATAGCTAAAATTTTTGATTATATGTAATATACAATATTAAGGTCATCATGAAACACTAAAACTTTTCAGTCAAGCTTTCAGCCAACACTTCACTTTGTTCTAAAACTCTATCTGCCTCCATTCTAGCGACATCTGGTGGATAACCATAACGTATTAAAATCTTACGTACTGTTAATCTTAATTTTGCTCTAACATCACTTCTTTTACTCCAATCTACAGTTGCATTTTTTCTAATAATATCTACAATATGATGAATCAATTCTTTCATCTTGTGGTCTTCTAACATTTTAGTAGAATCATTTTGATTTAAAACACTGTAAAAGGCATATTCTTCTTCTGTTAAACCTAACTGTTCTGCTTTGCTATCTTCTAACCTCATTTCTCTTGCAATAGCAGACAATTCTTCTAATACTTGAGCAGAATCAATTTGATTGTTATGGTATTTCTTTACAACACTTTCAATCATTTCTGAGAACTTCTTTGCTTGTGCTATATTTTTAGTTTTCCTAACTCTTACATCATCACTCAACAGTTTCTTTAGCAATTCAAAAGCAACATTTTTTTGCTTCATATTTTTTACTTCCAACAAAAACTCATCTGATAAAATCCCAACTGATGGAGCTTCTATTCCTGCAGCTTTAAAAACATCAATTACACCATCACTTGCTAAAGCCTCATCTACAATTTGCTTAATAGCTGTGTCTACTTCATAATCTGATTTAACTCCAGAGGTAGAGAACTTACTTATCCTTGCTTTTACAGCTTGAAAAAAGGCTACATCATCTTTAATGGCTTCTGCTTCAAAACTTGGAATAGACATAGCAAAAAGTTTTGATAACGAAAGTACTTCTTTCACAAACCTATCCCTTAACTTTTGATCTGATAATATAAAGTTTTGAGCACCTAATAGAATTTGTAATTTTTGATTAGTAGGAGCACTGAAATATTCTTTATAGTTGTAATTATGGAACATCTGTTCAACAATTTCAAATTTTTCTTTCATCATTGCAATTGCCTCAGAAATATCTACATAAGCTTTACCTTCTCCTCCACTTTGTAGATAAGTAGCCATTGCATTTCTTAATTCTTGACCAATACCTATATAATCTACAATTAAACCTCCAGGTTTATCTTTATATACCCTGTTTACTCTAGCAATAGCTTGCATTAAATTAGCTCCCTGCATTTTTTTATCTACATACATGGTATGCATACTAGGAGCATCAAACCCTGTTAACCACATATCCCTAACAATAACTAATTTTAGCTCATCATTTGGGTCTTTCATTCTTATAGCTAGATTCTTTCTCTGTTGCTTTGTTGAATGATGTGGCTGAAAGCTTTGTGGGTCATCAGAAGAACTGGTCATAATAACTTTTATGGTGCCTTTCTCTAAATCATTATTATGCCATTCTGGTTTTAATTTTACTATTTGAGCATACAAATCAACACATATTTGACGTGTCATTCCAACAATCATAGCCTTACCTTCAAAAACTTGCTGTCTAGCTTCAAAATGAGAAACAATATCTTCTGCAACATCTTTTAGCCTATCTGGGTGCCCCACAATAGAATTAATGGTAGCATTTTTCTTTTTAGATTTTTCTATCTGCTCCTCAGTTGCTCCAGATATCTCATCTACAAGAGAATCTACATCTTCACTAACTTTTTTATCAAGTTTAATTTTGACTAATCTAGACTCATAGCTTAAAGGAACAGTAGAACCATCATCTACAGCTTGTTTAATATCATATACATCAATGTAATCTCCAAATACTGCAGGTGTAGATTTATCTTCCTTTTCTATTGGTGTTCCTGTAAAACCTATATAAGATGCATTTGGTAAAGCGTCTCTTAAATACTTAGCATTCCCATACCTAATTTCTGAACCTTCCTCTAATTCTACCACTCTTCCTTTAAAGCCATACTGACTTCTATGGGCTTCATCTGCCACCACAACAATATTGGTTCTTTCTGATAAGGTATCATATATATTACCTTCTTCTGGGCTGAATTTTTGTATAGTAGTAAAAATAACACCTCCTCCAGAAACTTTTAGTAATTCTTTTAAATGTTCTCTACTTGATGCTTGTATTGGAGTTTGTCTTAACAAACTTATACAATTACCAAAAGTTGAAAATAGTTGATCATCTAAATCATTTCTATCAGTTAGAATAACTATAGTGGGATTTCCCATTTTTGGATGTGTGATAATTTTACCACTATAAAACACCATTGATAATGATTTACCACTTCCTTGTGTATGCCAAATTACACCTACTTTTCTATTCCCTATTTCTTTATTTGTAGCTCTTATTGTTTGCTCAACTGCTTTCTGTACTGCATAGTATTGATGATAAGCTGCAACCTTTTTTATTTTAGAGATAGATATAAGTCCAGTATTATTATCTACTTTCTCTTCACTTTCAAAAACTGTACAATATTTAATTAAATTGAGTAACACATTTTTATTTAACATGTGCTCAGTTAAAGTTTGTAATTCAGTTTTTAAACCATTAGTTTCTATTGGAGCTTTCCAATTTAAATAACGTGTAAAAGGTGCAGATAAGCTAGAAGTTTTTGCATCTATACCATCTGATATAATGCAAAGTGCATTGTAATAAAATATACTAGGTACTGCAGTTTTGTAATTTTGAATTTGTGTAAAAGCTTTTCTAACAGTAGCTGTTTCATTGGTTGCATTTTTTAATTCTACTACTACTAATGGCAAGCCATTAACATAAATAACTGCATCTAATCTCTTCTCAGTTTTATTCTCTTTTATAACTAGTTGATTGACTACCCAAAAAGTATTGTTCTCTGGATTATCAAAGTCTATTAATTGAATATTTTTACCTTTAGTAACTCCATCTTTTGTAAACTCTACAGTAACACCAGTTGTTAAATAGTTATGAAATACCTCATTATTTAGCATGATGTCTTCAGTCCCTAAATTGAGAACTTTGTTATATGCTTCAGTAATTGAATGTTCTGGAAAAGATGGGTTCAGAAGTGACAAAGTCTGTCTAAATTGCTCTTCTAAAACCACACTATCAAAACTTTTTCTTTGAGGATTATCTGAATAGGGAGCAATTTCTGGACCTGGATAATAAGTAAAACCTTGATTTACTAATTGTTCAATAAAAGCAACTTCTATAGTGTTCTCGTTAAGCATAAAAATTATTTTATTGTTAGTTGCTGATTAAACCATAAAATAGAAGCTTCTCCCTTCATTTTTGTAATGATATCTACATCTCTAGAGTGACGTAAAGCATTTCTTAAATTAGCTACATCATTAAACTCAGAGGTTAAATTTTCCTTGTTTATAAATAATTCCTCAAATAAACCCCAAAATACTTTTGATGTAATAATTTGCTGTAACTCTTGTAAATCTGAAAATTGCATCCAATATTTAGCATCATCTATATTTTGCTGAACTAAGTTTGGATTTTTCTTTTTTGCTCTATTTATTTTGAGAACTAATTTTTCATAAATATTTGAAGGTATTTTTTCTTTTATATCAATTCTTGATTTTAACTCTAATTTTTCTTCAATTATTTTTCTTAATGTTAGCTCTATAACTTCAATATCAGAGTTAATTTTCTTTAAGTGTTCTGGTAATTCAATTTTCTGTTCAATTAATTTATTGTTTATTGTTTCTAAAATTGTGTGTTTTCTTTCTTCAATAAATTCGTTATAATCATCTACTGAGAAATTATTTCTTAACAGTATTTCAACAGCTTTTTTACTAATTAGATGTGTTTCTAAAACTCTATATACCTTTTCTTCATCATTATTATCAAACATATTTTTTATATAAACATTTGGTAAAGAATCTCTAATTATTTTTCGATTGGTATCCCCAGAAATTGGTGTTCTATTTAAAATGGTATTTATTTTTTGACCAAGCTCATTTTCTTTTCCCCAACTTTTTGGAACAATATGATGGTCATCTAAACCTTCATATTCTGGTAATTCAAAAGACTCCCAGTCTCTAGCTCCATTTAATATTATGAGATTAAAAATAGCCTTATAAATTGCAGAACCACTTCTTGTTTCTTTGTGTAGGTCTAAGCTTTTATAATTCGCAGCAAAATCTGTAACTGCTTCTAATTCTAAATCATCATCTTCAAACCATTTTTTTAAATCTATATAATCTTTGGTAGATGTACTCTCTACAGCACTAGAGTATCTATTTAAAAATATGGATGACCAATACCATTTTTTAATCTTAGAATGAATATCTACTTTATTTTTTAAATCAGAGGTTTTTACATAATATTTAATAGCAGATAAACAAGGAACTATTGATGGGTAAGGAAGAAATTTTGCTGTGATTGCACCAAATTCTCTTTGATTTTTAAGACTATCAAAACATTTATCTATTGCAGTAACTGCAGTATCCCAAAGTGAAACAAACTTTTCTTTATTCTCTATAAGAGTAATTTCTATATTTTGTCCATCTTTATCTTTTATTTTCTTTTTCTCTTGTGGAACTAAATAATATAAATACTTGGGACTGCAATAATTTTGTTTTATAATAGACATTACCATTAAAATTTGAGTTTTAACCTCAAATCCAGGATAGGATAGGTCATCTAATTTCTTAGATGCATTTCTATACATATCTTTTAGATAAATATCTTCTTTTCTTGTAATAGAATTCAATAAATCAAAAGTGTCTAATGGTTTTCCTTTAGAGTTGATATGCGTAAAAATATCACACACTTTATTTAATTCTAGCTCTTTGGCTAAAGAAATGTAGCTTATTTGATAATTATTAAGTAAATCTGAAAAAGTTTCTCTAATTTTTAAAGCTGAGTCTGAATAAGCTTTATAAATTTCTTTTTGCTCTTTATTCTCTTCATCATCTGCTTTTAGAGCCCAAAAATCTCTATATCCTTTAATCCAATCGTCAATACCCCAAGAGCCTTGTTGCATTATTCCTAATGGAAATGTATGTGTTTCATATTGAAGTTTTGTCTCAGAGGCTAATTGATTGTAATAAATAGTTCTGCTATGATAATAGAAAGCTTCTTCAAATTCTTCTTTAATTAACTCACGTAAATTGATAAAGAAGTACATAGGATTTTTCCTATTTCTAAAATTTACATCTGGTTGAAAAAAAGCGTAATGCAATGCAGATAATCTTTGTTGACCATCTAACACAATATACTCTGGGTCAGATTGGTTTTCAAAAGCATATAAATTGGCACAACCTAATTTTTTATAGTTCTCTTTATTACCTTCCCATAGCAGAAGTGTTCCAATATAATAATCCATAAAAATAGATTTTATTAAATCTCTTACATCCCAGGGTTGCCAATCAAACTCTCTTTGAAAGTCAGGAATTACAAATCTTCCTTTTTTAATTTCTTCTACAAGTTTTCCAAGGTGTATTTTTTCTGGTTTTTGTACATTTTTCATTTATTCCTTAATATTTCTCTATTAATAATATCTAAAACAACTGACCAATCTACTTGTTTACTTTCATAAAATAGATGTGATTCATCATAGGTTAATTTATTATTGGTATCAAAACCTTTTTCTAAGCCCAGTTTTTTCAACCTGTTTGTATAACAGTCTTTATTATACA
This sequence comes from Polaribacter dokdonensis, assembly GCF_024362345.1. Taxonomy (GTDB): domain Bacteria; phylum Bacteroidota; class Bacteroidia; order Flavobacteriales; family Flavobacteriaceae; genus Polaribacter; species Polaribacter dokdonensis. The sequence continues at coordinate 2,054,956 of NZ_CP101505.1, forward strand.
TGCTTCTAACCGTTGTATGCACTTTAAGATTGTCTAATTTTATGAATTGATCCTCAATGGCTTTTTTATTATAAAAAAGTATTCTAAACTCATTCTCATGTTTATAGGATATATCTTTTGTGAAAAAAAGATTTTGCTGTTTAGTATTCATCCCATAATCTACAAGACCAACTTCAAAATTCTCATTAAATTTTAATAAAGCTTGTTTCAAATCTGACCATTTAACAGAAATTCTAACACCCTCTTCATTATTACCATACAACCTCCACATAGCTCTATTTTCTTCTTCTATTGTATCCGTTTTGAACCAAGAGCTTATAAAAGTGGAATTTCTATTTTCATTATAATTTTTTAATTTTAAAACTATATTTTTTAACACATCTAATCTAGTGTCAGTAAAAAAACTTAAGATTCCTGATAAATTTTCAATAGTACAACTATCATCAATCCCTCTATTGTAAAAAGCAATTGTTTCATCCATCCCTTTTTTAATTTTAGGATTTCTTAAATCCCAACCTTCTAGTGGGTCTTCGAAATTAATAGCTTTTGTAAATTTTAAGTTTAAAGCACCATTACTAAACATTTTCTCTAAGAAATTAGCATTAGAATACCTGTGTAACCAAAAATCTTCTTTTGCGTTATCCATATTGAAAAATGTTCTTATCATCTTAAACCGCTTAAAAAAAAATTAAAATTCTCCTAATTCGTTAATTTATTTAATACCTAACTTCATTTTTTCTATGTTAACAAGCTCCATTTTTTCCAATACATCTGATGTTTGACTTTTAATATAATCTTGTGTTTTTTTTGTTTCTTCTGTTATAAATTTTGAAATATTAGTTATAGCAATATGTCTCTTCTTAACAACTTTTTTTATTAACTGCTCAATTTTTAAGCGTTGTTCTTCTTCTAATTTTACACGTTCTAATTCACGCTCAGATAAAAATTTAATTGTTTCTTCCTTAAGTAAGCCATACTCAGAAAAAACTTTAATTAACTCAACTCCATTTTTTTTAAACTTAGATTCGAGGAAATTGTTAAGCTTAGCTTTCATTTCATTTAAGCTCTTAATGGCTTTGTTACATGAGAAATCTTCTGCAGTTGGAAAAAATATAGCCATTAAATAATTTTTCTTATTTTTTTCTAAGTCTATACTAGCTATATAGATGTTTATTTCACGAATTCCTACTGTACACATATCATGCAATTCTTCTTTAGATACTTCGAATTGTTTTTTTCTAAAGCTCTTAATCTTATCGTTTAATAATAAAATTTCTTTTTTTGCATTTTCCTTCTCTTTATAAACAACTCTACTTTCTGCACTTTTAAACTCAAATATTTTTGAGTTTGTTTTTTTTATGGCTCTATTTTTTTTAAAATTAAAACTACTTAATGCACTGCTATAGTTATCAAAAGCTTTTTTAAAAGAGCGTTTTTTAACTGAATCAGATGCCTTTCTTCCTAGTATTGCACCACCTATACCACCAAGTAATCCTCCTACAACTGTTCCTACTCCAGGAAAAATTAAAGACCCTAATGCTGCACCTCCATAAGCACCTGTTGTACCTCCACCCCCAGTACCTGCAACATCTAGCCCTATGTTTTTTGATGCATTTAATAAAGATGTATGTCCCTTAGTAATTAAGTCAATTTCTCTAAAGCTAGAAAGACCTGCTGTTATTACTGGAACATAAGTTTCAAAAACATCTACTGCTCCAGATAAAAAATCAGTGGCTTGCTCTGTTTGACTCATAATTTGTTCTCCAGAAATAGAAGGGTCTACAACTATAAGATTTTCTTGCCCTTCAATAAGTGCTTTATTTAATTCCTCTACACCAGCTTCACTACCAACATTAATGGCATTTTCAGGAATATTTGCCACATCTCCAGGAATGATTACTGGTATATCTGGATAATTATTAAAATGTTGACTTAATGAATTTGCATCTGCTACAGTTTTAACATTCATTTCATGTCCACTTACTAATAAATCCCAACCTGATTGGTTTGATTCTCCTGCCCACTGCACATCTAATCCTTTATCTTGTAAACTATTTGCTGCATATGCTTCCCCAATATGACCTCCAACTTTGCTTATTCCTTGGTTTGAAAAGCCATCCCAAAAATTATGGTCGTATGTTTGCACTTTGGTTGATAAGTCTGCAATGTTTTCTAAATTCTCACCAGATAACTTAGACATGCCTTCATAAACATATTCATCTACAGCTTGATAAGCTTGATACACATCTTGCCCTAAAAACAATGCTGCTTCAGAACCAGCAGCAATGAATGGAGCATTACTTTTTAAGAAGTTTGCGTTGATATCTTCAAAAGACTTTTTTAGTTCATTTGTAAGACTGTAATGCTCTTTAAAATTAGTAGACTCTTTATGTATTTCCTCTATTTTATTTCGATACTCTAAAAGTACTACTGAGGTATTATAAGTTTTTGGTAGATACTCTTTTTCTGTGTTTTTTATTTTAACAGCATGTTTGTGTTTTAACCACAACCTGTAAGGTAATATGTAATCTATCCAACTCAAGAGGTAATAGTATTTAAATTTTTAACCCTAACCTGACCACTCATTAATTTTGGTAATAAAGTATCTCTGGTTTTTTTAAGGGATTGGATTTGGGAATTGTTAATAGCTAGTTTTTCATAAAAGGGCATAACCATATCTGTAAATTTTTGAAGTAATACTTTATTTGGCATTATTACTTCAAAATTTCTTACTTTACCTACATTTAACATTAGCATACCTGTAGAACCTGTTATTTCATTTTCAAGTCTGAATTGACCTGTTTTTGATGCCAATACTTGATAAATATAAAAACTTAGTTCTTTTTCAAACCTCAAAATAGAAATATGTTGGTCTGCAACTACATTAACAGTTTCTTCAGTATAAAAATGAACTCTGCCTAAAGTTCCTTGACCTAAGGAATTTAATAAAATATCATGTTTTTTTATAAACTTATTTTCTGGAACAATAGTATCGTCTGCATAATATTTAAAATGTTGCTTTTCTAAATACCTCCCTTTATTAACCTTTTGATTTAAATTAATTAAATTACTTTTTTCAACATATTTAGTGGTAAATCCTCTTGTTATTTCATTCGAAACATTTTCCAAAGTATCAACTCTCCAACCCTCAGGTAACTCATCACCAATTTGGTATTTACCAAACCATTCTTTAAAAATAGTTTGAGCCATAGTTTCTAAGGTTTTGTTTTGGGCTTGAAGTAACGCTATTTTATCATCAAATGCTGTTAATACTTTTGCAATGGCTTTTTGTTCTTTAGTTGATTTTGAGATTAAAATAGGAATATCAACTAAATTTCCTTTTGATAGTTTTGGCTGTACAGCTCCAGTTATGAAACCTGAAACGTTTAATTTCTTAAAATATAATTCTAGATATTTAGTTAAATGTTCTGATTTACCTTTTGTTATATGTGCGTGATTATTAACCCAAAACTTGCCTTTGGCTATAAAAGCTATAGGAGTGTTTCTAGTGTTTAAATTCTCACCATCTTCTGAAATTAACAAAAACTCACCATCAAAAATATAATCATCTATATAATCAACAATATTAGAAGCTCCATAGTATGGATAATCACCTTTCCTTTTACTTCTAGTTTTAGTACTTAATGGTATTCTTTTATGATTATATATATCAATGAGTTCACCTAAATTAATTACCTCCCAACCTTTTGGTATATTATTTTCAACCCCCATACTTATATATTTACCCCAATATTAGCAAGTTGTTCTTTAATTTCTTGGTTCAACTCAGCTTCTTTATCCATTTGCTCTTTTAAAGTAGCAGACAAATCTGCCATTTTATCTTCAAAAGGGATACCATCATCTTCTTCATCTGGTATGCCCACATATCTACCAGGAGTTAGCACGTGTTTGTGTTTTTGTACTTCTTCTATTGTTGCAGATTTACAGTAGCCTTTTACATCTTCGTAACTTTCACCTTTACGCCAATTATGGTAGGTTTCAGTAATAAGATCTATATCTTCTTCTGCTAAATCTCTGTGAACTCTATCTTTCATATAGCCCATTTCTGAGGCATCTATAAATAAAATTTCTTTGCTATGGTTAGCTTTTTCTCTTCGTAGGTACCAAATACAAGCAGGTATGCCTGTGTTATAAAATAGTTGCTTAGGTAAAGCTACTATACACTCTACCAAATCTTGCTCTACTAAGTTTTCTCTTATTTTGCCTTCACCAGAAGTATTAGAACTTAAAGAACCATTAGCTAATACTGTTGCCATTACTCCTGTTGGTGCTAAATGATACAGCATATGCATCATCCAACCATAGTTGGCATTACCATTTGGTGGTGCTCCAAATTTCCAACGTGCATCTTCTTGCAATATGTTAATTCCCCAGTCTTTTTGGTTAAAAGGTGGGTTAGCTAATATGTAATCTGCTTTTAAATCTGGGTGCGCATCTTTTAAAAAAGAGCCTTCTGTGTTCCAGACCACAAACTCAGAGTTAATGTTTCTAATGGCAAGGTTCATTTTAGAAAGCTTCCAAGTAGTTTGGTTACTTTCTTGTCCATAAACAGTAATATCAGAAATTTTTCCTTGATGTTCTGTAACAAATTTTTCACTCATTACAAACATACCTCCAGAACCACAAGCAGGGTCATACACTCTACCTTTATAAGGTTCTATCATTTCTACCATAAGCTTTACAATAGCTTTTGGAGTGTAGAATTGCCCTCCTTTTTTACCTTCTGCATTTGCAAATTCTCCTAGAAAATACTCATATACTCTACCAAATAAATCTTTAGATTTTTCATTTTCAGCCTGTAATTCTGTATTGGAAATTAAATCAATCAATTGCCCTAAAGAAGCTTTGTCTAAATTAGCTTTTCCATATACTTTAGGCAGTACATTTTTAAGCTCTTTATTTTCACTTTCTATAGCATCCATAGCTTCATCTATAATCTGACCAATAGTTGGCAACTTAGCATTGTTATGGATGTGAGACCACCTTGCAGTTTGTGGTACAAAGAATACATTTTCTGCTAAATACTCATCTCTATCTTCTGGATCTGACCATTCGTCTGCTTCTAATTTTTGATAGAGCTCATCAAAACTTTCAGATATATATTTGATAAAGACTAAACCAAGAACTACATATTTATATTCTGCTGCGTCAATATTTTTACGCAACTTATCTGCAGCTTTAAACAATTGTTGTTCAAAACTGACTGTGTTGTTTTTTTTTGCCATTAAGTAGTGTAATTAATACAATTTTTGAATTTAAAGTTAAGAAAGTTAATTGGAATAAAGAAAGGATTTAAATTAAAAGAAGGTGATGAAAGACACCACCCTCTCTAAGCCTCTAACTTTTAGCGTATTTCCATTTAAACCCACCACAACTTTTTCTTTCCCCTCTGCACACTTTGGCAATGCTTGTTTTATTAAAACCAGTTTGCTTTGATGCTTCTGACACAGAATTGAATTCTTTTACAAAGTTTTCTTTTATAGTATATTGAACTACTTTTTTTTTCCTTTTATCTTTTGGTAAAGGAAATTTATCATAACAATCATAGCTCCAATAAAAGCCACCTGCAGAATTATTTACATTTAGACATACACTTGACAAGTTTTGTTTGGTTAAGTTTATTACAGCTCCTGCAATGGTTAAATTAGGATACTTATTTAACAACAAACCTGTTTTAATATCATATTGATACACAGTTTTTTTAATTTCTCCACCTTGAGACTGGTTGTACCCTTCTTCTTTTGAATTATACTTTAAAATATATTCTTTTTCTTTATTAGCTAATTCATTAGAAGTTGTGGCTGTATCAATTTGCTCCCACTTAAAAGCATTTACTCCATGAGTTGCAATTGCATGCTGAAATGCATAGCTTTTACCTTTCTTAGATTTTGCTAGATGATCCTTTTTTCTTTCTTCTAAAGTTTTTTCCGTAATCCCTATGTAACATTTATTATTTTGCTTATTCTGAACCCTATATACAATCTTGTTATTTATCTTTTTCATTATAGCACAGCATTATTAAAATTATCAATCATATTCGGAATTCCCACAAACAAATTACCAAACCTTGCCTCCTTTTCATTTTTTTGAATATGTTCTGCATTTTGGTATAACTTAAAAAATAAACTATCAGATTCAATTTCACTCTCTATCATTTGGATTATTAAATCTTTATCAGATTCTGACATTTTAAAGTATTGGAATTCTGGCACTAATTTTACCAGCAATTCAAAAATTGAATTCAAATCTTCATTTTTTAATTCTTCTTCTGAATACCTGAACTTTTCAATCAAGGATTCAAACAACTCTTCTAATTCAAATTCTCTCTCCGAGCTTGCTCGGTTAGTAAGATTATTAGTATTCTTGTTATTAGTAATCTTGTTATTAGTTGTGTCCTCTTTTGAAACTTCTTGAAATACCTTATAAGCTGGCACTGAAGGGCTATTTGGGCTACTCTCTTTAACACCAAAGCCTTTAGAGCTTTCTCTTACTTTAGTTTGCCATTTACCAAATTCTGCACTAAACTTAATTACATAGGCATCAACTAAATCATGATTGACAGAATATAGATTTGGTCTACCTAAACCTGGTCTAATTGAAATAACAAGACCTGCTTCAACTAAAATTTTTATGTTTTTGGTGATTACTTTTTCACTAAAACAAGTTTCAGCTTTAAGGTCAGCTAAACTAATGTAAAAGCAATCGCTTCCTCCTTTACTGGTCAATTTCCCAACACTTTTCCAGTATCCTTGTTTATAAACTAATACAGCTAGAATATCAGCTGCCTTCTCCCCTAGTTTATATCTAATAACTCTATTAGACTTAATAAATGAATTTGACTTTTTGAAATCCATAATATTTGTTTTATTTAACCTATCAATTGAGAGGTTTTCCGAGACAAAAATATGAGTATAAAAGGCAATTTTTCACTTCTAAATTCAATAACGTAGTATATCTGTAGTTTATATTTATTGTTGAATTACTTGAATAATTAGGACCTTATTAAAGCAATTTATTAAATAAAAATGATAAAAATAATTTAGCGTAGTAAACACGCAGTAAATTAAACAGGTAATATAGCATTAAGTAAAAGTCTATCTAATTTCTGATTTGTATTGTCTGTTATTTTGTAAGTTCTTAAGTCCTTATAAGTAATTTCTTTCAAAGATCTCACACTTACCTTAACAAAACACTTAACTGCAATTCTCCATTTATATACTCCCTTATCTTCAAAGCCTAATTCTGTTTTATTAATAAGTTTAATGAAGTATTTTAATTCTGAAGTACTTCCAATCCAAGTTACTCTATTTTGTACTTCAAGATTATCAAATAGCTTAAGGAAAGTTAATTGTTTGGTGTCACTAGAAATCAAGCCTTCCTTTAGTGTTATTCTGTATAGTTTATTTAGAGTATCTCTATGAGCAACTGTCTTTAAAAAGTAAAAAGATGAATTCTTGGACTTAGTATCTATTACGTCCACAAATTCAATGGAAAATTCATTTATGAACTCTAAAAGTAAAGTACTATATTTCTTTCCTATTTTATGATTCCTGAATTTTTCTAACTTATTTTCTAAATGTTCCTTAAAAGAAGTTCCATAAGCAATTTTTTCTGCAAGTGGTATTAAACTTAAACTATATTCATTCCTAAAGCTCTCCTTAATTTCATTAAGAGTAGATCTAAACTTATTTTCCTGATATTTTTCAAAATTCATCTTTACTTCATACTCATAACCATCTGCAGAAAAAAAGGTAGTTACATAATCTTCAGTATTAATAATAATGCCTTCATAATCCCAACCTTTCAAATCATAAATTTCCCTAGTATATTCTTTTTCTAAGTACCTTATATCCAAAAAATTATCTAAAAATTTTGCTTTTTCTATTAAACTCAAACTTATAAATTTTAACTTTCTACACTTAGCTAGAAAAATAAAAGTAGTTAGAAACATTTAAACCATGACAATTTTTAGCTATTTATAATAATACCTTATCTAAATACTTAGCAAAAAAATATACAAAAACTATAGTTTGGGGTTAGAAGAGGAAAAACTAATTTCCCTGCTTCTTTACCCAGCTAGCTTCACTTTTTCAGTATTTCTTTTATATTTATAAGGAGGAAAAGTCTCAAAAGTTGGTTAAATACATAACACTATAAAATACAACATAGACTCCTTTATTTCACTCAATTACTTGACCAAAATGATAATGATAATAAGCAGATTCACCCACAATAAATACGGTCTCTAAGTTGGCTGTGACTTTAATTTCTTGAACCCAAACAACCTCATCTTTCTTTAAAACTCCAATATCTCTTATTACTTTAATTCTAAAAGGAATAAAAATCTTAACTATTTCATTTCGACCTCTAACAATATATATGGAATGTGTTGAGAAATGCTTTAACTCTTCTAGAATATTGTTTATCTCCATCTTAACACTTATAACTTTGTAAGAAACCAATTGTAAGTATTGTTTTGAAGAGAATTAGCTAATCCTGTAACAAACTCAAATGTGTTAACATTTCTCTCTAAATTAGAGTCTATGTAAGAACTTTTATTTGCTTCAGTAAATAAGTTATACAACTGCCACAAATTAATTGCTCCATTTGGATCTCTTCTGAAATTTGGATCATTGTAATAATTCTTAACTGTAGTTGAAATCTGATTATCATTCATCAATAAAGTCAACTTGTCAACTTTGTCTTCCTTATTTAAAAATTGATACATCTTCATTTTTCCTATAAGATGACTAAACTGATTTTCTTCTAATTGAAACTTACTAATTCGTTCCAATTCTCCTAAGAACTTGTCTTTATTAAATGACTTTATAAGTTCATAAATCTTCTGCTTTAATTCTTGAATACTTCCAACTCTAACATCTATCAATAGCCCATCAGTAGAGACACATAGGTTAGTACAAACTTTATTTTTATACCCAATAAACACTTTAAACTTTTCTAAAGTTCTTTTACTATATAAGTTCTCTTGATTCAGTGCCCTAACTCCTCCTATTGTCAGTGATAGTTGATTCTTATTTACATTCTCTCGTAATGAAGGAATTTCAATTATAAATGCACATCTTTGATAGTAAATAGTCTTTTCGTGCGGTAAAAGTTCTTTTAAAGTTTTATTTATTGCAGATGGAACCCTTCCTTTGATTTGATGAGAAACTCTAATATTAGGTGCTGAAATTTGTTCATTACTAAATACTGAATTCACTACATCCTTTGTTGCTTCTATAAAGTTAGCATGTGAAATAGATAGATTATTATCACTATACACTGGTACTATGCACTCTTTTTTTATATGATTTAGTGTCACGCACTTTGTGTTAGCTTCAATGAAATTACTCTTATTACTTACTATTTCATCTTCCGATATAAATTGATTATTATTTAATGCTATTAATTCCATTTGTTTATTTTTAAGTATTATTAATTGATTGACCTAGATTCTCTAATTCACTTTTCTTTAGCATTATAGAAGGTAAAATCTTGTTTTGTAATTCTGGATACTTGGAATAGACATGTCTCAAAGCTTCAAGGCTTGTACATTCTTCTATTTCAACTTCTATATTTTCTTGTCTGCTATTCCCCGATTCTTGACTGCACCACTCTTTTATCATTGTACCAGTTTCTTCGTTTATTTTGAATTCTGGCTTACAAACAAACACTCCAGTTCTATCTTTGCTTGCTTTGCAATTGTGGGCTATATCAATATCAAATACTATTGTGAATTCATAATCCACATCATTTCTTTGGATTGCTTTTAGCCCAACTTTTTCAGGAATCATCTTTCCATTTTTTTGACTGATTACATAGTCTTGTTTTACCCTCATTGTAGAAATAATATTAGCATCTGAACTTAGTATCTTATTGATAAAAGCATTTTGTCTTGGAGTAATTTTTGCCCAGTTAGCAAATGAATTGCCTGACATATTACTATGTACATCCAATAAATAGTCCCAACAATGAGAAGTACTATCAATAATAATTACTTCCATTCCAGACTTTTCACATAATTCAATAGCTTTTATATATTTCTCTGGAGAATAAGGAGCTTCCAATGACACTACATTATAATCTCCTAAATGTGCATATAAATCTGCAGAGTTATTCTCTGTATCAATAACTGCTACCTTAGAAAACTGCCCATTAACTAATCCTTTAGCTAGTAATAAACTTGAATATGTTTTCCCTGAACCTGCACTGCCTTGTATAGCTAGTTTAATCTTTGTTTTTTTTCTATTTGATTTTCTTATTTCCATTCTTTTATTATTTAATTTTTAGACATAAAAAAAGCTCATAATATTCTTTATGAGCTTTATTGTTTAGTTAATACTGTTTACCTATTCTACCAATTCATCATTGATTAAATGATGTTTTAGGTTAAAAATACCTGTAAAATCTTCTTTAGATGCTCTAGTTCCGTTTACTAAATGAGACATAGTAATATGAGGATTCTCTAACTCATCAAATCTTAAGTTACATAGGTAAACTAGACCTTCTTCAATTCCATATTCATAATTGTTTTTGTAGCAAGTGGCTGTTCTCTCAACTGATTCTCCATTAGGTAATTCAAAACCTATTGTTACAATTATATATTCTTTTTCATTGGAGTTAGTAAGAACTTGTTCTCCAATTTTCTTTAGAGTTGCATTAAAAATAAATTCTGTTTCTCCATTTTGCTTGTTAATAATTTGTTTGTAATGTGTCATAATAAGATGTTTAAATTATAGAGATTGGTTTTTCCAGTCTTCCAAAATTTAAAGAAGGTGATTAAAGTTAAATTCTTCGAGCGAAGCGAGAACTGCTTACCCTAGATGATAATTAAAATGATAGTAAATCTGATTTTTTATCCATTCTTTACCCAACTATAACTGAGCTACCCCAGTCACCCCAATAAATTTAGAGGTGGGGGTACTTATTTCTATTATATTGCACTTGACATTGAAAAAAAAATTAAAAAAAAATTAAAAAAAATCTTTCAACTCATCACTGATTTTCTTTTTTACGATAGCCCCATAATGTGCTTGAGTAACTGTTATATTAGAATGACCCAAAATTTCCGAAACTACTTCCATTGAAATACCATTACTTAATAAAACTGTTGTAGCAAAGGTTTTTCTTGCAACGTGATGAGTTAACTTTTTATCAATACCAACAATTTCAGCAATCTCTTTTAGATAGGAATTAAACTTCTGATTGCTTATTTTAGGAAGAGTTTTGTTATAAGACAGTAGAATCTTTATTGCTTTAGGTAATAATGGGACTGAAATATTCTTTTTAGTTTTTTGACGATACATTTCTATCCATAAATTACCATCAAAACCTTTTTTTATATTATTCATTGTTAAATTTGACATCTCTAAATAAGCTAAACCTGTATAACAACAGAAAATAAATAAGTCTTTTACTTGTTGTAATCTTTTTTGCTTAAACTCATATTGTTCAAGAATTATAAGCTCGTCAGGTGTTAAATAAACTAACTTTTTAGTCACTCGTTTAGGCTTATATAAAATAAATGGGTCTTTCGAAATAAAATCTTCTGCTATGGCTAATTTCACTACTTTCTTAACTCTTTGAATAGTTCTATTTACAGTAATTTGTTGATGTTTCTTTTTTGATTTTAGGTAATAATTAAAATCATCTAAAAATTTCAAATTGATTTTTTCTAATAGGAAATCTTGCTTGTTGTAGTAGTCATTTACAAAGGTTTTTAGGTGATATTTTGATTCTTCATATTTTCTATAGGTGGATTTAGAATAACCATTTCCTAATAGTTTTTCAATCTTAGCATTGTGTAATTTAAATACTTCTAAAATTGTTTTACCTCTTCTGGTTGCTTTGCCCTGGTACTTAGAATAAATATCGTCAACATCAAAAACAGTTTCATTCACTTGTAAAAACAAAAAAGCCTGATTAATTTTTTGCTTAATCAGACTTAATTGTGTGTTGAGATAATTATTATCATTTGGAATAAAAGCTTTCTGCTTTTTGCTATTCCAATAATCTGGATTTAAGAATAATCCTGTTGAAAATTCTTTCCTCTTTTTCTGAAATGTAATTCTACATTTAAGAGGGCATTCGTTTCTTTTATTGATTTTATTCTTCTGTAAATAGAATAAAATTATAATTTTTTTAATTGACATAATGTTTAAAGTTTTAAAATGGGTCACCTAAAGAAAAATATGGGTCACCTAAAAGGATGCCTTTTTTAATAAAAAAGTTGGCATATTGGTTGTTTTAGAAAAAATTGTTATAGCTTTAATCCTTTGATATAGCTCATAAAAAAAGCCTTAAGAAAAATCTTAAGGCTAAATTAAAATTATAAAAGTGGTCCCACATGGACTCGAACCATGGACCACCTGATTATGAGTCAGGTGCTCTAACCAACTGAGCTATAGGACCTATAATTTAGGGTGCAAATGTACTATTAATTTTAAATTATTCGCAAATAAAATTAAAGAATAATTACACTGTTCTATTCATTAACCAAGTTCCGAAGTTTCTTAGGTTTGTTTTGTTAGCTTCAGAAATATCCATTTCTTCTAATGTATCAAAAGCTTTTTGAGTGTATTTTTCGATTTCTATAGACATTAAGTAAGGTATATCATTCATTTGATAAATTCTAGTTACCTCTACTACTTTAAAACCATTGTCTTTTAATTTCTTTCTATAGAAATATTTTAATTTCTTTTTGGTTTCCTTGTCTGCAACTTCTAGTGTTTTAAGATATAAGAAGGTTTTTTTGTTCTCCATAATATCTCCTCCAATTTGTTTACCAAACGTTTCTGGATCACCAAAAGTGTCTAAATAATCATCCTGTAATTGAAATGCTAAACCTAAATTTAAACCAAAGTCGTAAATTAAATCTGCATTTTTATCATCACTTTCAGCAACAATAGCACCCATTTTTAAAGCAGCTGCAACCAATACAGAGGTTTTTAAACAAATCATATTTAAATACTCATCTATAGTAACCTTTTTCCTTGTCTCGAAATCAACATCTAATTGCTGCCCATCACAAACTTCTAAAGCTGTTTTACTAAATAACTTTGCCAATTTCTGAAAAACTTCTGGCTTGTAGTTTTCAAAGTATTTGTAAGCTAGAATTAACATAGCATCTCCAGATAGAATGGCTCTGTTGATATCCCATTTTTCATGAACTGTTGCTTTACCTCTTCTAAGTGGTGCATCATCCATTATATCATCATGAACTAAAGTAAAATTATGAAAAACCTCTACTGCTAATGCTGCAGGTAAAGCCTTAGTATACTCTGTACCAAAAATATCTGCAGCCATTAATGTTAATACTGGCCTTATTCTTTTACCTCCTAATTTTAGAATATAATCTACAGGTTCATATAAGTTTTTAGGCTCTTGTACCCATTCTTTAGAATCTAAATAGGATAAAAATTCTTCTTGATAATGCTGAATGTCCAAATCTTTAAATTTTTATGTAAAAATAATGTAAAGAATTCGTAGAAATTAAATGTTATGTTAAAAATTCATTAAAACTTTGGAAACTTTTTTTGTTTCTAAAGTTTCCTGTTGTACTTTTGCACCCAATTTATGAAAGATAAAATATTAGAAAAATCGCAAGAACTATTCTTAAACCTTGGCTTTAAGAGTGTTACTATGGATGAAATTGCCAACTCCTTAGGTATTTCTAAAAAAACTTTATACAAACATTATTCAAATAAAACCCAATTAGTAGAAGAAGTTACAGATTATCTATTTGATAATATATGTTGTGAGATTGATAGTGTTTATGATTTGAATTTAAATCCTATTGAAGAACTTTTTGAAATTAAGAAAGTAGTATTGCAGAATTTGAAAGATGAAAAATCTTCTCCTCAATATCAACTTCAGAAATATTATCCAAAAATCTATTTTGAATTAAAAAATAAACAATTTGAGGTAATGCAAGGTTCTATAAAAGAAAACTTAAATACAGGTATAAATTTAAATCTATATAGAGCAGAAATAGATATAGAATTTATTTCTAGGTTATATTTTCATGGTTTAATTGGGGTAAGAGATAGAGACTTATTTCCTCTACAACAATACTCAATGAATAACCTAATTACAAATTATTTAGATTATCACTTAAGAGGTATTGCAACAGAAAAAGGAATAGAAGAATTAGAAAATCAATTAAACAAACAATCCGTTATTTATGAATAAATATTTTTATGTAATCTGCTTTTTAGTGTTTACATTAACTAGTAGAGCTCAAGAAAGTCCAATAACACTTTCTTTAAATAAAGCTATAGATTTAGCTTTAGAAAACAGCTATAATACTAGAGCAGCAGCAAATGATATTGCTTCTGCCAAAGAAAAGGTTTGGGAAACTACTACAATTGGCTTACCTCAAATTAATGGTGCTATAGATTATCAAAATTTTTTAAAACAACCAATTACTGTTGCAGATATAAATGGTGATGGAGTAGATGAAGAGTTTGTCTTTGGTACAAAACAGAATGTAAATGCATCTGTAACTTTATCTCAACTCTTGTTTGATGGTACTTACTTAGTAGGTTTACAGTCTGCCAAAACATTTTTAAAAATCTCAGAACAAGCCAAAGAAAAAACAGATTTAGTTACAAGAGAAGCTGTAATTAACGCTTATGGCAATGTTTTAATTTCTGAAAACAGTATTTTAATACTAGAAAACAACATTAAAATTCTTCAAAAAAATTACGATGATGCTAAAAAAATCTATGAAAATGGATTGAATGAAGAAGAAGATGTAGAGCAATTGTTAATTACTTTAGGTGATGTAAAAAATCAACTAAATAGTGTAAAAAGACTAAATGAAATTGCTTATCAAATGTTAAACCTAACACTTGGTAATTCTATTGATACAAAATTGGTTTTAACAGATACTTTAGATTCTTTAACAGAAGAAAACATTACTATAGATTTAGTAGGTGAAACATTCTTGTTCGAAAATCATATAGATTATAGAATTGCAGAGAATGATAGAGAAGCAAAACGTTTAATGATGAGGTTAGAGCAAAGTAAAAACTTACCAAGCTTAAGTGCTTTTGTAAATTATGGAACACAAGCTTTCTCTAACGAGTTTTCGTTCTTTGATAACAACCAAAGATGGTTTCAATCTTCTTTATTAGGTGTAAGTTTAAAGGTGCCTATTTTTAGCAGTTTTGGAAGAAAATCTAAAACAGCACAAGCAAAAATAGCTTTAAATACTGCAGATTTAAGATTAGAAGAAACTAAACAACGTTTAGAATTACAGGCTAAAAAAGCAAAAAGCGATTATCAACTAAGTATAGAAAGCTACCAAACAGCTAAGAAAAATTTAGGTTTAGCAGAAAGAATAGAAAAGAAACAGAGAATTAAGTTTTTCGAAGGCTTATCTTCTAGCTTTAATTTATTACAAGCCCAAACACAATTATACACACAACAACAGAATTATATACAATCTATGCTTAATGTTATTACTAACAAAGCAGCATTAGAAAACGCATTAAACATACCTATTAAATAATTAACCAAGATGAAAAAAATATATTCATTAGTACTTACTACCCTAATTTTATTTTCTTGTGGAGATAAAAAAGAGCAATCTATAGATGATGTAATTGCTACCAAAGACATTAAGCAAATTCGTACCAAAAAATCTGAATTAGATAAAAAAGTACAAGAAATTTCTGAGGATATTAAATTACTAAATGCTCAAATAGAAGAGTTAGATACACTTAAAAGAGTGCCTTTAGTTACAGCAATTACTATAGAAAATGAAGTTTTTACACATTACTTAGAATTGCAAGGAAATGTAAAAACAAAACAAAATGTTTTAATTTATCCAGAAATGCCAGGAACATTAGAAAGAGTTTTGGTTAAAGAAGGGCAAAAAGTTTACAAAGGACAAGTATTAGCAAGAATAGATGATGGTGGAATGTCTCAACAAGTTGCACAATTAGAGGCAACAACTGCTTTAGCTAAAACAACTTTTGAGCGTCAAGAAAAATTATGGGAACAAAAAATTGGTTCAGAAATTCAGTTTTTACAAACCAAAACTAATTATGAAGCTACCAAAAGCCAATTAGCACAACTTAAAGAGCAACTAAGTAAATCTACAATAAGAGCTCCTTTTGCTGGTGTTATAGATAACGTTTTTAAGGATCAAGGAACTGTGGTTTCTCCTGGTCCAGGTTCAGAAGTTTTTAGAATTGTAAACTTAGGTAACATGTTTATAGAAGCAGATGTACCTGAATCTTACATTTCAGATATTGTAACTGGTAAAGAGGTTGAAATTGAATTTCCAGTTTTAGGAAAAACTTTAGATACGAAAGTTCGTCAAACAGGTAACTTTATCAATCCTGCAAACAGAACATTTAGAGTAGAAATTGGTGTGCCAAACCAAGACAGAAGCATTAAACCAAACTTAACTGCAAAACTTAAAATTAACGATTACACTAGCACAGAAGCAATATTAATTCCACAAAGTATTCTTTCAGAAAATGCAGCTGGTGAACAATATGTGTACAAAATAACAAACTTAGAAGCAGATTTTGGAACAGCAACACAAGTAGTTGTAAAAACTGGTAGAACACAAGGAGATGTTATTGAAATCTTAGAAGGCATTGCTGTTGGTGATAAACTAATAAAAGCTGGTGCTAGAAGTGTAAAAGATGGTCAAGAAATTAAAATTTCTAAATCTTAATTGAATAGAAGATGAATAAAAATCAACAAAATAAAACAGATAAAGAATTTAAGTTATCTACGTGGGCTATTAACAATAAAACCACAATGTATGTAGCTATTTTCTTGATTCTTGTTCTTGGTATCTCTGCCTACTTTAGTATGCCCAGAGAAGATTTTCCAGAAATTAAGGAAACCAAAATATACATCAGTACTTTATATCCAGGTAACACTGCAGAAGATATAGAAAAACTGATTACAGATCCACTAGAAGACCAATTAAAAGGTTTAAGTGGTGTTGTAGAAATAACCTCTACATCTCAAGAAGATTACTCTATGATTATTGTAGAGTTTGATGATGATATGAATGTGGAAGTTGCCAAGCAACGTGTAAAAGACAAATTAGATACAGAAAAAGCTTCTGAAGACTGGCCAACATTTAATGGTGCAAAAGTAGACCCAAATGCTTTTGATTTAAGTATGTCTGAAGAAATTCCGTTTTTAAACATCAACATTTCAGGAGATTATCCTTTACAGAAGTTAAAAGAATTTGCTGAGTATCTGCAAGATGATATCGAAGATTTATCAGAGGTAAAACAAGCAGATATTAGAGGTGTACAAGACAAAGAGGTAGAAATTGCTGTAGACATCTATAAAATGATGGCTGTAGAAGTTAGTTTTGATGATATTACAACTGCAATTCAAAGAGGAAATGTTACTTCATCTGCAGGTAACTTAATTGCAAGTGGGCAAAGAAGAACCATTAGAATTTTAGGAGAAATTGATAAACCATCAGACTTAGAAAACTTTGTAATAAAATCTGAAAGAGGTAATTCTATTTACCTAAAGGATGTTGCAACAGTTACTTTTAGAGAAAAAGACAGAACTACGTTTGCCAGAAAAGAAGGTAAACAAGTAGTAATGTTAGACGTTAAAAAACGTGCAGGAAAAAACATGGTTGCTGCTGCTGAAAAAGTGAAAGTTTTAGTAGAAGATGCAAAAGCAGAGTACTTTCCATCAAACTTAGAAGTAACTATTACCAATGATTTATCAGACAAAACAATTGGTCAAGTAGATGATTTAGTAAACAACATCATCTTTGGTATTATACTAGTAGTAACAGTTTTAATGTTTTTCTTAGGCTTTAAAAATGCACTATTTGTTGGTTTTGCAATACCAATGTCTATGTTTATGTCTTTAATGATTCTAGGAGCTATGGGTTATACCCTAAATACCATGATTCTTTTCGGATTAATTATGGGACTAGGAATGCTAGTAGATAATGGTATTGTTGTCGTAGAAAACGTATATCGTTTAATGGATGAAGAAGGTATGACAAGAGTTGAAGCTGCCAAAAAAGGTATTGGAGAAATTGCTTATCCTATTATTATATCTACAGTAACAACAGTAGCTGCCTTTGTTCCTTTAGGTTTATGGCCAGGTTTATTTGGACAATTCATGATCTATTTCCCAATTACACTATCTGTAGTTTTAGGTTCATCTTTAGTAGTAGCTATTTTCTTTAATTCAGTTTTAGTATCACAATTTATGACAACTGAAGACAAAGAAATGCCTTTAAAGAAAATAATTAGAACATCTGCCATTATTGCTGGTATAGGTATTGTTATCTTAATTTTTGGAGGTGCTTACAGAGGTTTAGGTTCTGTAATGGTTTTTACGGCTATTATGTTATGGGCTTATAGATTTGTGTTAAGAAAAGCAGCTAACTATTTTCAAAGAAATACTTTAGTTTGGTTAGAAAATGTATATGAAAAAGTATTAAAAGGAGCCTTAAAAGGATGGAAACCAATTGGAATTACCATTGGTACTTTCTTATTATTATTTGCTGCTTTTGGAGGTTTTGGATGGTCTGTAGGAACACAAAGAACTAAAATTGAGTTTTTTCCAGATAACAAACCAAATCAAGTTGTTGTTTATATAGAATATCCTGAAGGAACAGATATTTACGAAACCAATAAAATTACAAAAGAGATTGAAGAACGTGTGTACAGTGTCTTAAATCAAGATTTGTATATGGATGGAGATCGTAATTTTATGGTAGAAAGTTCGGTTTCTCAAGTTGGTGAAGGTGCAGGAAACCCACAAACAGATGGTGGTTCTGCAGCAGAAATGCCACATAAAGGTAAAATTACAGCTTCAATGCGTCAGTACAAATACAGACGTGGTTTAGATAGTGAAGAATTACGTCAAAAAGTACAAGAATCTTTAACTGGTATTTATCCTGGAGTATTGATTTCTGTAGAAAAAGATGCTAATGGACCACCAACAGGAGCTCCTATTAACATTGAATTAGAAGGTAATAATTACGAAGAACTAATTGCAACTGCAGAAAAAATGCGTGCATATGTTAATACTAGAAATGTACCTGGTATAGACGAATTAAAAATAGATGTAAATAAAGATAAACCATCTATGAAAGTAATTGTTGATCGAAAGAAAGCAGGTGAATTAGGTGTATCAACAGGTCAAGTTGGGCAACAATTACGTAATGCAATCTTTGGTGCTAAAGCTGGTATTTACAAAGAAGATGG
Source organism: Polaribacter dokdonensis (assembly GCF_024362345.1). Lineage (GTDB taxonomy): Bacteria > Bacteroidota > Bacteroidia > Flavobacteriales > Flavobacteriaceae > Polaribacter > Polaribacter dokdonensis. Next base: position 2,074,200 of record NZ_CP101505.1, read on the forward strand.
AGATGATTATGACATCAACGTTCGTTTTCAAGAAGATATCAGGTACAATAAATCTGCATTATTTAATCAAAAAATTACATTTAGAGACATGGCTTCTGGTCAAGTAAGAGCTATACCTGTTTCTGCTGTAGCTTCACAAAGCAATAGTTCTGGTTTTAGTGCTATTAAGCATAGAGATACAAAACGTGTTGTAACTGTTTACTCTCAGCTAGCACCTGGTTATGTAGATGCTGCTGCAGTTGTAGATCAGATTAAAGAGGAAATGAAAAACTTTGAAGGGAAACCTGAGAACATCAACATAGATTATACAGGTCAAATAGAAGAGCAAAACAAGCAACAAGCCTTTTTGGGTGGAGCTTTCTTTAAAGGATTAGCGTTAATTTTCTTTATTTTGATTTTCCAATTCAACTCTGTTTCTAAACCAGGAATCATTATGATTGCTATTTTCTTAAGCTTTATTGGAGTTTTTGGAGGTATTGTTTTAACAGGTTCTTCTTTTGTTATTATGATGACAATGATGGGTATTATATCCTTAGCAGGTATTGTAGTAAACAATGGTGTTGTACTTCTAGATTACACCCAACTTTTAATTGATAGAAGAAAAGAAAAATTAGGCTTAGAAGATAATGACTACTTGCCTAAGAAAGATCTTTTAGAAGCTGTAGTTAAAGCTGGTAAAGCTCGTTTAAGACCTGTATTGTTAACAGCAATTACTACTATTTTAGGATTAATTCCTTTAGCAATTGGTTTAAATATAGACTTCTTCTCATTATTTAGTGAATTCGATCCAAAAATTTATATGGGAGGTGATAACGTAATTTTCTGGGGGCCTTTAGCTTGGACAGTTATTTACGGTCTATTTGTAGCTACATTCTTAACTTTAATTGTAGTACCAATCTTGTTTTACTTAATCACACAATTTAAAATGTGGTTAAAAAAGAAGACTGCAAGTAATGAAGAAAAAGCAGAATTAGCGTACACAGAAAATGTAAGAATTGATGAAAAAAATCAGTTATAAGCATTTATAATATTTCATAAAAAAGGCTGAAGTACATACTTCAGCCTTTTTTTATTTACCTGTTTTACTACCAATCCAAATGTTGCCTATTTTTTGAAAATAGGTAATTTCTCCTTCTGCATTTTCAGAAGTTCGGTAAGATGTTTTTATTCTACGTTTAAACTGTTTTAATAATTCGTTACTATCACCTTCTTCCACAAATTCAATTTCATCTTGTACATCTGTTGATGTAAAATAACCTTCTTCATGAGCGTAAACCCAATTAAACTCAGCTAATTTATCTGATAATTTCCCAAAATTTTGCAATGGTATTTTTTTCTGTTTCTCTGGTCTATAGAAAGAAATTTTATAAAAATCAATTAAACCATCAATAGCACAAACTACTTGAGAGCGTTCTAAATTATCTTCAAAAAGCCACAAAACTAAATGATAAGGCTTATTTAGTGTTTTAAGTTTTGCATCCCAAGCATCAAAAATTTCTATAAAACTGGCTATAATTTTAGTTCGAATTTTTCCTTTTGGAGTTGGTATTTCTGAATTTAAAACAGCAATATCACAAAAAGGACTTACCCAAAATTTACAATAATTTCTTTTAGCTTTGTCTAAATACTCCAAGTCTAAAACTTTATTATAATTTTTCCAATCTTCTATATCTTTAAGAAGTCTGGTATGTCCTCTAACCTTTCTATATCTAATCATAACAAATTTTGCTGTGTTTAATCAAATATATTTATTAAATATTAAAATAAAGAACTTTTAGTTTTTTGTAATTTTGATAGTATGTTTAAACCTAAAAAGAAATCTTTTACTGTAGATGAAATTAAACGAAAAATAGAGCAGTTTTGCGTATATCAAGATAGGTGTCACAAAGAGGTTGAACAAAAAATGCGAGATTATGAGCTTATCCCAGAAGCTAGAGAAATGATTTTACTAAGTCTAATGCAAGATAATTTTCTGAACGAAGAACGTTTTGCAAAGAGTTTTGCCAGAGGTAAATTCAGAATTAAAAGTTGGGGAAAACAACGAATTATAAGAGAACTTAAATTTAGAGATATTTCTACTTACAATATTAAAACAGCACTAAAAGAAATTGACGAAAACGAATATTTAGAAACCATTTACAGAGTTACAGAAAATAGAAATAATGTTATTTCTGAGTCAGATAATTACAAAAGAAAAAAGAAATTAATCGATTTTTTAATGCGTAAAGGTTTTGAGAATGAGCTTATTTTTAAAACTGTAAACGAGGTTTTAGAAAACACTATTTAAAAGTATTCTGAAATATAGAATCGTTTTTTCTTTTGGCCATAATTACCTCTTTAATATCTTCATTAGGTATTGCAACAGAAAGCACATAGTGCTTTAAAACCCAACCATTTTTATTTTTTTCTAAAACTCCTGAACCTCTGCAAGCGCCCATCCACGTTTTTAATAACTCATCAAACCAAGCAATAGAACCATCTTCGTTAAAATAAATATTACGTTCTAAACTTTTAAATTCCCAAGCTTTTCCATTATCAAAATAAGGTTTGCTAAAACCTTCAAACTCCTCTTTAGTCCAATTTTCAGAAGCATCTGTCCCAATAAAAATTGAAGTGGAATCTAACTTCGAAAAATAATTTTCGTAATTAGCTTCTGCAGCTGCCAAATGCCAATCATCCATAAAAGAATTTACGGCTTGTTTGTCTTTGGTAAAATCTATATTAGAACTTGGTTTTTCATTAGTAGTATTACAAGCTAATAAGGTTGATACTGCAAATACAAAAAGAGCTAATTTTTTCATTGGTTGGTTGTTTTTTCTTCTAATTTACGCTGTAAATTATCATTGATAGATTTTTTAGATACACTATCTATTTTTGTAGAGTCTAAGCCAATAAACTTTACATCTATATCTATAGCATCTTCAAACCTTTTCTTAGACAAAATGGTATTTATTTTCTCATTTACAGCAGAAAAAGAAGTAATTATTTTCTTGGTTTGTGTATCCACTTCAGTAACTGTAATTGAAGGTATATCTCTCATATCTACAAGCCTCAAAGTTTCATTATGTAAAATATTTAAGCGTGCATTAAATGAGGGAATATCAAAAAGAACTGGCTTCTCTTCCTTTTTTAAGGTAGCTACTAAACCTTCTAATTCAATAGAATTACTTAAAACTTCTTTAGCAGAAACATTTTTAAATCGATCTAAAAACTCGTTAACCGCTTTTAGCTCAGCCCAATCTTTAGTCTCCTCTAAATATATAGGTGATATTTTTTTTGAAGTTGGATACTTACGAACAATACTCATTAAAGGTTTATCCTCATTTTTAAGATTAGCATCTTCTTTCTTTTCATTACAAGAAATAATACTGAATAGCGCTAAAACGTAAATTATGTTTTTCAAAAGAATAAGTTTGATTTGTAAAAATAAACAATTTTTAACGGTGTAAATTGCTTAATAATTAATAAAGTTCAGTTAAATTAATTATAGATTCATCAGCCAAATAAAGCTTTAAGATATTCTATTTACGAATAACAAAATTAAGTACCTTTGTTCTTGATAATTATTCAATTTTAAACAATGAGTACTGTAATTCTAGTTTTAGGTGCAAGTGGCCAAATTGGTACAGAGTTAACGCAAAAATTGCGAAAAACTTATGGTAATGCAAATGTTATAGCTTCAGATATAAGAAAAGGTAGTGATGAGCTTATGGCTTCTGGACCTTTTGAAATTATAGATGCTACAGACAAACAAACTATTTTGGAAACCGTTATTAAGTATAAAGTTACTCAAGTTTATTTATTAGCAGCAATGCTATCTGCAACTGCAGAAAAAATGCCTCAAAAAGCATGGAATTTAAATATGAATTCACTGCTAGGTGTGTTAGATTTAGCCAAAGAAAAACATATTGAACAAGTGTATTGGCCTAGTTCAATTGCTGTTTTTGGGCCTTTAACTCCAAAAGAAAATACACCTCAGCAAACTGTTATGCAACCTTCTACAGTTTATGGAATTAGTAAGGTTTCTGGCGAGTTTTGGTGTAATTATTATCACGAAAAATTTGGGGTAGATGTAAGAAGTTTACGTTATCCAGGTATTATTTCTTGGAAAACAAAACCTGGAGGAGGAACCACAGATTATGCTGTAGACATCTATTTTAAAGCATTAGAAGATAAAAAGTTTGAGTGTTTCTTGTCTGAAAATACACGTTTACCAATGATGTATATGAATGATGCTGTAGATGCAACAATACAATTAATGCAAGCCAAACCAGAAGATGTAAAAATTAGAACTGCCTATAATTTATCTGCAATAGATTTTACACCTAAAGAAATTGCTGAAGAAATTAAAAAGCATATTCCTGATTTTGAAATTTCTTACAATCCAGATTTTAGACAAGCTATTGCAGATAGTTGGCCTTCATCTATAGATGATTCTGAAGCAAGAAAAGATTGGAACTGGAAACATAATTTCGATTTAAAATCAATGACAGAAGACATTCTTAACAGCTTAAAAGAGCAAGAATAGTTTATTGTAAGTATTCTTAAAATTTTCGTCTAAAAAATAGAATTTAGTGCAAATCGAAATGAAAGATATTATACAAGAAAGTTTAAAAAATACATACACCTATTTAGAATATAAAAATTTGGTAAAACACCTTTTAGCTGAAGGTAAATCTACTGGTCCTAATCAATCTGAAGCATTAACAAATTACAGTTTGTTAAATGATAAAAGAATGAAACGTCTAGACAAAACCATTAAGCTAACTGAAAATACGCAATTAGAAATTGCAAAAGTTACCCAGCCACAAACCTGGCTTGTAATTACAGAAGGTTGGTGTGGAGATGCTGCCCAAAATTTACCTGTAATAGATAAAATGGCTAGCTTAAACTCAAATATTGAGTTGAAGTTGGTTTTGCGTGATGAAAATTTGGCTTTGATGGATTTGTTTCTAACCAATGGTGGTAGGTCTATTCCTAAATTAATCATTTTAGACAAAGATGTAAACGTTATAAATACTTGGGGTCCAAGACCAAAAGTAGCTACTAAAATGGTTGCAGATTATAAAGCAGAACATGGTGCTTTAGATGCCACTTTTAAACAAGATTTACAAGTTTGGTATAATAAAGACAAAGGACAAAGTACTCAGAACGATTTTGTAGAAATGATTCAAAACTCATTCTTAAAAGAGGCTTAGTTCCTACCAATAATCTTTAAAAAACCGCAAACTGAAATTAGTAAGTTTGCGGTTTTTCTTTGCTTATCTTTGCACAAAAAAGAACCATGTTTGTTGATTACAGTGAAATTTCTGATGATGCCAAAGTTTGGATTTATCCTTCTAGTAGAAAATTTTACAACACAGAAATTGAAGCGCTTGAAAGTAGTATAAAATCGTTTGTAAAAAATTGGCAAAAAGAAGATGAAAACTTCAAAGCATCTTACCAATTTTTATATAATAGATTTATTGTATTGGTGGTAGAGTATTCAGAAACTGCCATTTCAAATGCAGTTATAGATGCATCTGTCTCTTTTATTTTACAACTTCAAGAAACCTATAAAGTTGAGCTTTTAGATAAAATGAATGTATGTTTTAAACAAGGTGAATTTGTGCAGTACAAAGAACTTAAAGACTTTAAAAAACTACTTAAAAACAAAGCATTAACAGGTAAATCTATAATTTTTGATAATCTTGTAAACAACAATTACGATTTTAAAAACTTCTGGGAAATGCCAATTGAAGACAGTTGGTACAATCGATTTTTATAATTTTTTATGCTTACTGTAAACCATATTTCCTTTCACTATCCCAAATCTAAAATTGTTTTAAATGATTTTAATTTTAGCCTAAATCAAGGAGAACATCTTTGTGTAATGGGTGAAAGTGGCTGTGGAAAATCGACACTTTTAAAAGCTATTTATGGTTTATTAGATTTAAATAAAGGATCTATCCATTGGAATGATGAACAAATTCTTGGGCCAGAGTTTAACCTAGTACCTGGATTTGATACATTTAAATACGTGGCTCAAGATTTTGATTTAATGCCTTATATTTCTGTATCAGAGAATATTAAAAAGTACTTATCTCGCTTTTATCCTAAAGAAAGTGAACAAAGAACACAAGAGCTTTTAGAAGTTATAGAAATGAAAGCTTTCGAGAACACAAAAGTTAAAAACTTAAGTGGTGGCCAGAAACAAAGAGTAGCTATTGCACGAGCCTTAGCTAAAGAACCTGTGCTTTTGTTATTAGATGAACCCTTTAGCCAAATAGATAATTTTAAGAAAAATACACTTCGTAGAAATCTATTTCAATACTTAAAAGAGAAGAATATAGCTTGTATAGTTGCTACACATGACAAAAATGATGCCCTTTCTTTTGCTGATTACTTATTAGTAATTAAAGACAATAAGATTTTAATAAACGAAAATCCTGAAGATGCTTATGCAAACCCAAAAGAGAAATATGTTACCTCTTTATTTGATGATGTAAACGAAGTAATTATAAATAATAAGAAACAATTATTATATCCTCATCAAATTAAAATTATTGAAAAATCTAATTTACAGGCACAAGTTACAAATGCCTATTATAAAGGAGGTTTTTGGTTAATTGAGGTGTCATTTAATAATCAACTTTTATTTGTTAATCATGCAAATGCACTATCAAAAGGAGCAAAAGTTAATTTAGGCATAAAAAAAGTCACCTAAATATAAAATTAAGGTGACAAAAATTATAAACTAATCCATAATGACCCCTTAAAAAAATTTACACCTTATGAAAAAGTTGGGGGATATAATTTTTCAATTGGTATTTCTACAAATTTATAAGGTTTACGTATTCAAAAAAGGTAAATCTCTGATTATTAACTGTAAAAATGGGAAAACCTTAAACTTTCACTGTCTTTCTAAAACTTTCTGGAGTATAAGAGGTATGTTTTTTAAAGTACTTATAAAAGTTAGCTGGGTCATTAAAACCAAGCTTAAAGGCCACTTGTTTTGCAGACATATTTGTATGTAAAATGTCTTTTTTCGCTTTTATAATAACGACTTCGTCTATGAAGGCTTTAACAGATTTATTACTAATAAAATTTACAATAGTATTTAATTTCTTAGCTGAAAAACCCATCATATGTGCATAGTCTTCTACCTTTTTAGTTTTGTGATAATTCTTTTCTACAAGATTTTGAAACTTAATAAACTCTTTTAAATGGTTGTTTAACTCGACTTTATTAAAGCCTCTAGATTTAATTCTATGAACCAAAGACAATAAAACATGGAGTAAACTTCTATTTATTCGTAAAGAATATTCATCTGCAACAACACTCGATTCCATTTCTAAACTTTGAACCAGTTTTATTATCTCTGTTAGTTCTTGATCAGCTATCTGAGTTTTTGGAGAAGTTAATAGCTCATTAAAAGCTTGTATAGATTTAGAAACTTCATTTTCATTTAAATACCTATTTAAAAAATCTTCTTTAAAAAAAATTACATATCCTTTGGCATCACTCTTATAAAAGCGATGTATTTGATTTCTTCTAATGGCTAAAAGTGTTCCTTTTGTGTAGGTGTAATCTGTATAATCTATATTATGTTTTCCTTCTCCTTCTGTAATTAAAAGTAAAATGTAGTAATTTAAACTATGAAACGCAGTCATAGTCTCTAAAGGAGGAAGGCTAAATAACTCTTCTAGCTTTGCTGTACAAAAGTTTGGCTCTGTGTGTACAGCACAATATTTATTAGGTAATTGTGTAATTGGCATAGTTGGGGGAGTTTACTATATAATATAAAAATACAAATTATTTAATTAATACAATTTCTATTTTTTTATTATTAAACGAAATTGTTTGACCTTTTGATTTGCCCAGTAATAGTTTACCAATTGGTGAAGAAACAGATATTGCAAAATACAAATTATCTCCTATCACTATTTGGCCTGCAGAAATACTTAAAAAATAGGTGGCACTATTTGTATAGATGATGCTTCCTAGATGTGCAATTTCAGAAGTTATACTTGTATTTATTTTAGATAATATTGTGTTCATTTCAGAAATTCCAACCAATTGCTGACTTGCTTTCTCCATTTCTAATTGCAACATAGCTCTACCTGTTTCATGTTTATCTCCTGCAGAACTTTTTGCTTCAGAAGTTAAAGCTTTCTGATTAGATGATATAGTTTGTTGCACAGTCTGCAACCTCTCATTTACAAACGATTTACAAGATTCTAAAAGTTGTTTTTTGAGCTCCATAATTACTTAAATATTGCATAAGCACCATAATTTCCATGATGAGCTGTAGAAATAAATACTGGTAATTTCTGATTTTGTCTAGAAAGATAAGGAACTCCAAATTCATCTTTTCTGATAACAGTTTCTGTAGAAAAATTATTCAGCAAATTTTGATTTGTAGTTATAGATTGTTTTTTGATATTATCTATATAAAAGGACTTTTGAACAATACCTTCTTTAACAACCCAAGAGTGGATGTACTCTTTTGTTAATTTATATTGCATTTTAAATGTATGCTCTAAAAACTCAACAACACCTTCATTTTTTGAGGTGATAAAACAATGAAATTTTTTAGGAGCAAAAAAGCGATTTTTGTCAGTTTGAATATGGCATTTATAAGCAGCTTCTTTCATGCTCCAAAAAAGCCATACCAGTTCAAACGGATTTTGAGCCTTTTCAATCGCTCTAATTTCATTTTCTGAAAACTGTTTTTTTAAAAAACCTTTACGTTGCCAATTGCTTTGTGTTTTTGCAAGCTCTAAATCAACAACATCATTACCTATCATTTAGCTGCTAACTTTGCCTCAATTATTTCTATTGCAGCTTTAACAGAAAGCATTTTTTCCATAGAATCATTGTCTATTTCTATATCAAATTCATCTTCTACATCTAAAACCACATCTACTAAATTAGCAGAGTTAATTTTTAGATCTTTAATAAAATCTGTGTCTTCAGATAAATTATTAAAAGCCTGTTCATCTTGCACATAAGGCTTTATAATTTCTTTTAATTTGGCAATAAGTGCTTCTTTTGTCATGTAATAAAATCAAGAATATTTTTTAAAGATAACACAAGCATTTACATCACCAAAACCAAAACTTGCTTTTGCTACAATATTGATTTCTTTTTCTACACTTTTAGTTGGTATTTTTTCTGTAGCTATTAACTCAGAAATTTCAGGATGAATGTCTTCGCAATTTATATTTGGAAACACAAACTGTTCTTTAATTTGCAACACTGAAGCTACAGTTTCTATAGCACCTGAGGCTGCTAGACAATGCCCAATTTGCGATTTTAATGAGTTTATCAATGGAAAATCATCTCCTTTTCTTTGCAAAGCTTTGGTCCAATTTTCGATTTCTAAACTGTCTTTACTAGTTGCTGTTAAATGGCCATTTATAGCATCAATCTCATCTGCAGAAATATTGGAATCTAATAATGCATCAACAATACATTTTTGAACTGCTTCTGCATTTGGAGCTGTAAGAGTACCTCCATTTCTTTGACCTCCAGAGTTTATATTTCCTCCTAAAACCTCAGCATAAATAGTAGCATTTCTTTCTAAAGCACTTTCTAAAGATTCTAAAACTAGAGCTCCAGAACCACTTCCAGGCACAAAACCAGATGCTGTTTTACTCATGGGTCTTGAACCTTTTTCTGGAGAATCATTATGCTTATAAGTCATTACTCTCATTGCATCAAAACCACCCCAAGAATATAAAGAACTATCACTTGAGCTGCCTACTAACATTCGTTTTGCTTTGCCTATTTTAATACGTTCAAAACCCATTAGCAAAGCTTCTGTACCAGTTGTACAAGCAGAAGAATTTGTAGTGATTTGATTACCAAAACCTAAAATACCTCCTAAATATGCAGAAATTCCACTTGCCATAGTTTGTACAACAGAAGTGCTACCTAAACGTCTTACCTTATTATCATCTATCTTATAAATAGATTCTCTAAACTTTTCGATTCCTGATGTGCCTGTTCCAAAAATTACACCAGAATTGTAATCAATAATTGAGTTTTCATCAACCAAAAAACCTGCATCCTTCCAAGCATCAATAGCAGCCATGCATCCATATAGAATAGAAGTGCTATTAAAACCTCTTAATTGTAATGCTGTTAAATATTCGAGTTTTTTTTCTTCTGAAACATTTGGAATTCCTCCTATACAACAAGAAAAACCTTTATCTTTTAAATGCTGATGAAATTGTATACCTGATTTACCATTTTGAATAGCATTTGTAAATTGGTCTAAACCAACTCCATTTGGAGCAACAACCCCTAAACCCGTAATTACAACTCTATTGTTCATTCTATTTTACGATTATCATTCCAGAAATGGTTCCTCTACAAACCAATTCATTATTTGCATTTAACATTTTAACTTTGCATTTTAGTTTATTGAATCTAAAATATTCTTTTTCTGAAATTACTGTAATTTTCTCATTAGGTAATACAGGTAAAAAGAAATCAACTTGATTAGAAGTTAGTGCAATTTTTGGTTTTTTGGTTGATGAAATTACATCTTTCAACAAAAAAATTCCGAAACTTACTACCCCAATTTGAGCCATAGTTTCAGTTAGTATTACACCAGGAGTTATAGGGTTTTCTTTAAAATGACCTTCATAAAAAAACTCGTTTTCTTTAAATGTATATGAACCAGAAACTCCAATTTCTGAAAGCTCTGTTAATTCATCAACAAACAAAAATGGTTTTTGATAAGGTAATAGTTTTATGATCTCAGCTGCTTTCATCTTAATTCAAACTTTCTCCTCCATCAACTTTTAGTATTGTTCCATTAATCCAAGAAGCTTCGTCTTTACATAATAAATAGGCAGCATTTGCAACATTATCAGGTGTTGTAAGTTTTTGAAAAGGATTTCTTTTTAAGGTGTGTTTTTTAATTGCATCACTATTTGGAATCATATTTAAAGATGCTGTATCTGTTACACCTGCTTGTATGCAATTTGCTCTAATTCCAAATGATGCAAACTCTAATGCAATGTTTCTAGAAATGGCTTCTAAGGTTACTTTTGCTGCAGAAACAGCTGCATAATTTTGCCAAGGTTTTGTATTACCTTCACTCGTAAAACTGATGATTCTTGCATCTTCTGCAAAAAGTTTTCTTTCAAAAATAGATTTAAACCAATCATATAAACTAATAGCCATTGCATTTATGGTAATTTGAAAATCATCATTTTGAAGCGTTTGATTTTCTTCTGAAACCATTGGTTTTAAATTGCCTTTAGCAATGGAATGAATTAGCGTTTTTATTTTGCCTTTTTCTCCTAAATGTTCTTTCAATTCTACCAAGCAATTTTCTCTTTTGGCAATATTTAAAGCATCAATATTAAAGCTTAAAAATTCTATATTCTGATCTTGAATTTCTTTAAACTGTTGCTCTATCTCCTCTTTCTGTGATCTTGAATTTCTATGAACAATACAAATATTTAAACCGTGTTTTGCCAATTTTTTTGCAGTAGCTAAACCCAAACCACTAGAGCCTCCTAAAATTAAAGCCCATTCGTTTTTATGTTCAAATTCTTTTACCATTCTAATAATATTCTTTGTGCTGAAAAACCTGGACCAAAACTTAACATAATTCCACGTTCTCCTTTTTTAGGGTTTCTATCCATAAATCGCTCTAATACATACAAAACTGTTGCACTAGACATGTTTCCATACAAACGTAAAACCTCTTTTGTATCGTCTATATTTTTGCCTAAAACCCCAAATAATTCTTCTACAGTTTGTACAATTTTTTTTCCTCCTGGATGAAAAATTAAATGATTTACATCTTCTATTGTCAAGTTATTTTTTTCTAAAAATGGATGTATAATTTTTGGAAAATGATCTGCAATTTTTTGCGGAACTTCTTTATCTAAAATCATTTGTAAACCTGAGTTAACCAAGTTGAAACCCATCATATGTGTAGCATCATAAAAATGATACATTGCTTCATCTACAATTTCTGGTCCTTTATCCTCTTGATAAGAAGACAATATTACTGCTGATGCTCCATCACCAAAAATAGCAGCACTTACAATGTTGGTCATAGAATAATCTTCTAGTTGAAATGTAGCTGTAGGAGCTTCTACAGCAACTACTGCAGCTCTTTTATTTGGATTAGATTTTAGAAAATTCTTTGCATAAATAATACCTGAAACGCCTGCTGCACAACCCATTTCTGTAACTGGTAAACGCACAATATCTTGTTTCATACCTAATGAGTTGATAAGGTATGCATCTACAGAAGGAATCATAATACCTGTGCAACTTACAGTGATAATGTAATCTATATCTGTAGCTTTTAGGTTGGCTTTATCTAACGATTTTTGCAACGATTTTTCAGCTAATTGAGTAACCTCTCTTTTATAAATGTTATTTTTTTCTTCAAAGGAAGTTGCTGTAAACACCTCTTCAGGAGCCATAATAGAATAACGCTTATCAACAGCAGCACCTTCAAAAAGTTTGATTACTTTTCGTTGAAAACGAGTGTCTTGATCTTGCATCCATAATTTTACAAACGGAATAATATCTTTAGTTTCTCTGTTATATTTTGGAAGTTGCTTAGCAACCGATGTTATTTTTACTGCCATTTATCTTTTTAAAATCCATAAATAACGAAAAGCCCATTTCCAAGAAATAGTAGGTTTTACATTAATTTTATGCGACATTTTTACTAAATCTTTTCTTTTAAAACCTCTTAAGACTGAAGTTAAACCATCTTCAATTATCATTTTATTACTAATGAAAATTGATAGCAACATAAATAAATAATAAGCCAATTTATGCCTGTGTAAATCATTTACAACTACACCTATTTTAGTTTGTTTTACTGTATTATCTAAAAATGAAGTTAATTCTTTTTCTTTAAAATGATGCAAGAACAATGTTGCCAAAACAACATCAAAAGATCTGGCTTTAAAGGCATCAGAAAAAATATCTTGTGTTTCGAAACTTAACTCAGGATATTCTACTGATAAATCATTTGCATAATCAATTGCAGTTGGGTTTGCATCAATACCAATTAATTTAAATTTATAATGATGCTTTCTACCAAATTTTGCTACATCTCTTAAAATATCTCCATGTCCACAACCAATATCTATAATGGTTATTTCTTGTTCTTTTGGGTGATTTTCTAAAATAGTTTTTAAACCATTAATGGTTACTTTATTTCCTCCTAACCATCTATTTATATTTTCTAATTTATCTAATGTATCACGCAATAAATCGCCTCCAATAGAAAAATCATCCATCAATTCTTCTTTGTCTGTTCTTTGTTTTGTGCTGATAAAAAAGTCCATTATATTTTTATTGGTTTTCCATGTGTTTGTTTAATAATGATGGGTAATAAAAACGGAATTCTTCTTACAATTTGTAATAAAAAATTAGCCATTTTATCATTTCTAAACAACATTGCAATAAAATGACCTGCTTTTAAACGCCATTTAAATTGTTTCTTCCACTCTGAAATATACTTGTTTTCTAACTCATTTCTCGATAAAACTTCACCATCTAAATAATTTAGAATGAGTTTAGATGCAATTTGGGCAGATTGAATGGCCATACTCATTCCATTTCCACAAAGAGGATGAATCATTCCTGCAGAATCACCACACATAATTAGGTGATTTTCGATTGGGTTTTTAGTTTCAAAAGAAATTTGACTAATAGATAAAGGTTCATCAAAAAGAGGTTTTGAATTTTTAAAAATATCTTTTAAATATTCATTTTTAAAAACCACATTTTCTTGAAAATCGGTAATGTTCTTGTATTTTTTGAAGGATGAGAAATTGGTTATGTAACACAAATTTATAGCATCGTTTTCTACTTTAGAAACACCACAATAACCTCCTTTAAAATTATGAAGCGCAACTAAGTCTGCCTTGAATTCTCCTTTTACGTGAATTTTAACACCTAAATAAGGTGATTTTTTTTTGATAAAACTTCGATCTAATTTTACATCTAATAAAGATCGTTTTCCAAAAGAACCAATTGCAATTCCAGTTCTAAATTTCTGATTATTCTTAGTTGTAATTGTAAATATTTCATTTTCAAAGCTAGATTCTAAAACTGCATCTTGTAAAATTGTGACTCCATTTTCCTTTGCCTTTTCAGCTAAAATGTAATCTAATTGAAAGCGCGAAATTCCAAAACCTCCTAAAGGTAATTTTGCATCAATCAATTTATTATTGGTTGTTGAGAGTTGGAATTTATCAATTTTAACTGCACCAAAATCAAAAGGGTTTATCTCTAAAAAAGCCAAATAGGGCAAAACTTCATTTGAAATATATTCGCCACAAACTTTGTGTTTTGGGTAGGTGTTTTTCTCTATTAGCAAAACATTTTTATCAAACTTAGAAAGGTGAATTGCATTGCATAAGCCTGCTAAACCACCACCAATTATAATAACATCAAAGTTTGTTGTTCTATCCATTAATTTAACAATTCTGCTAATTCTTTGCCAACCAAACTACCAATAGCAACTCCCATTCCTCCTAAACGAATTCCACAAAAAACGTTATTAGAAACTTGCTTTACAATGGCTTTCTTTTGATTTCCAACACCCATAATTCCACTCCATCTATGTTCAATTTCAAAATTAGTGTTTGGTAAAATGGTTTCTTTTAAAATTTTCTCAAGCTCATTTTGTATGATTTCTGTTTGACCAAATTTTGTAGTTTCCTCTGTTTCAAAATCGAGATTTCTACCTCCACCAAAAAGAATTCTATCATTTATATTTCTAAAATAATAGTATCCTTTTTCTAAATGAAATGTTCCTTTTATTTTTAGGTTTTGAATAGGTTTAGTAATAAGCACTTGAGCTCTTGCTGGTTTTATATTTTCTTTTAATAATTTATTAGAAAAACCATTAGTTGTAATGAATAATTTTTTGGTATAAAAATCTAATCTGTTGGTTTTTACATTAATTTTTTGTGAATTTTCTTGATAACTTTCAAGCTCTATATTATTTAAAATTTTAACGCCTAATTTTTGAGTTTTTAAAAGTAATTGCGTCATCATTTTACCAGTGTCTAATTGCCCTTCAAAATTATTTACAATGTACTTTGAATGGATTTTTTGGAAACCAAAAATATTATCAGAAGTAGAAAATACATCAGCCTTAAATATTGGTTTTAATAATTGATTTATATTCTCTTTTTTAGTGATACAATCATCAAAAAAATCTTCAAAATCACACAATTCAAAACCTTTGTTCTGCTGAAAGTCAATTTCTTTATCTCCCAACTTTTCTCTCAAATATTGTAGTCCTTTCCACCTTTTATCAACTAGATTGTAAACCTCTTGTTCTGTATGAGAGTTTAAATCGTCTATCAATTCAGATAAACTACCAAAACAGGCAAAACCAGCATTTTTTGTGCTAGCTCCTTGAGGCAACATGCCCTTCTCTACAATTAAAATTTTTGCTTTTGGGTAATTTTCCTTTAGTTTAATTGCACAGTTTAAACCCACAATTCCACTACCTACAATTGTATAATCTACATTAGTAAACCATTCTTTTAACTCCCAATAACTGTAATTCATTTACAATACTTTTTTAAAACAGATACTATTTTCCATATGCTTATATTGCCCATAATTAGGAATTACTTGGTATTTGCTTTTGTGATAAAATTGTACAGCTTCTACTTGTCTTTTCCCTGTTTCTAAGATACAACTTGCATACCCTAATTCTTTAGCCCAATGTTCTAACTCTAATAAAATTTGTTGGGCAAAACCTTTACCTCTTGCTTTAGGTGATACAAACATTCGTTTCACTTCAACAGAATCTTCATTAAAATTTTTAATGGCTCCACAACCAATAGGTTTATCTTCATAATATCCAATAACCACATGTTTAATTACATCAATATTATTAAATTGATTGTAAAAATCGTGTTCGTCTTCATCTGTAATTTTAAGATAGGCATCTAAATCTTTTACCAAATTGATAAAATCTTTATTTTCGGAATTGGTTCTGATGAGTTTAATCATTAAAATCAAATTGTAATTGTACCCAAACAGGTTCTTGAATGTTGTTGTTTAAATTACTAAAAGATAACCCTAAAAGACGAACTGAATTCTCTAATTTATCTTGATATAAGAGCTCTTTAACTATTGAAAAAAACTCTTTCTTTTTGCTTAAAAACTGACCTACTGTTTTACTTCTAGTTTGCTGAGTAAAATCTGAATATTTAATTTTTAAAGTTATGGTTTTACCTTTTGAGTTGCTTTTTTCCATACGTTTTTCAATTTCATCAGCAATATCATTTAGTTTATCTAACATGTAAATTTCTGAAGAGATATTTTCTCTAAACGTTCTTTCTGCACCTACAGATTTACGTATTCTATTAGGTTTCACTTCACTTTTATGAATACCTCTTACAATATTATAATAGTGTAAACCAGACTTACCAAAAAGTAACGATAATTCTTCTAACGTTTTCTTTTTTAAATCATTACCCACAAAAATACCTAAGTTATACATTTTTGCTGCAGTTACCTTACCCACTCCATAAAATTTATTGACTGGTAATTCTTCTAAAAACTGGATAACTTCCTCTGGATGTATGGTTTTTTGACCATTTGGTTTGTTAATATCTGAAGCAACTTTTGCAATAAACTTATTAATAGAAATACCTGCTGATGCTCTTAAACCTGTTTTATCATATATTTTTTGACGAATTTCTCTTGCAATTTCATTGGCAGAAGGATTGTCTTTTTTATTCTCTGTAACATCTAAATATGCCTCATCTAAAGATAATGGCTCTACCAAATCTGTATACTCAAAAAAAATTTCTCTTATCTGCTCAGATAGCTCTTTGTAACGTGCAAAATCTGATTTCACAAAAATGATATGAGGGCATTTTTGCTTGGCTAACACATTACTCATTGCAGATTTTACTCCATATTTTCTTGCTTCATAACTAGCAGCAGAAACAACACCTCTATCACCTCCACCACCAACTGCAATGGCTTTTCCTCTTAATTCTGGGTTATCTAATTCTGCTACAGATGCATAATAAGCATCCATATCTACATGAATTATTTTACGAAAAGGAGGTTGCAATTCCATACCTCTAATTTACGAAGTATAGTGCAAATTTTACACCTAAGAAAAACATTTTCTATGTTAAAAAATCAATACACAATTGCGTAGTTTGGCTCAGTTCCTCCGAGAGTTTATCCTTTTGCCAAGGATGAGAAACATTAAAAACATGATCTGCGTTTTTAATAATTTCTAGAGTGCTATTTGGTTGCCAACTATGTATTTGATGTGCTTCTTCAATATCTATAGAAGTATCATGATCTCCATGAATAATAAGCAAAGGAATTTGTAAATTTTTAACTGAATTTTGAATGTTTAAACGAGATTCATTCGCTTTAAAATTTTTATAAAACTGATAAAAGTGTGGCATTTGTTGTTTTGTTCTGCCATTTACAACATATTTAACTCCTGTTTTTTTCCAATTTTCTAAATCACCAATGGTTGAACTTCTAGAACCGAAATCTGAAACTGCTGCAAGTGTAATTACTTGTTTTACCCTTTTATCTTCATTGGCTTTAAGCAGTACAATTCCTCCTCCTCTACTATGACCAATAATTGAAATATCATCTAAATTTACCTCGCTTTTGTAAGTAGAATTCGTAGAAATCCAATTGATAATGCTTTCTAAATCATCTAATTCTTTAGTATAATTATTATTACCAAAAGCTTCTAAATCTGGAAAATCGATTGGATTTTCTGCTGTACCCCCATTGTGTGAAAAATTAAATTTAACAAAGAAGAATCCTGCTTTTGCAAAGGTTTCAGCCAATAAATTCCAAGCTCCCCAATCTTTAAAACCTTTATAACCATGACAAAAAATAATTACTTTTTTAGGTTGATTTGTTTCTTTGTAAAAAACATCGGTTACAATTGGTTTTGTGTGTTTACCATCAACAATAATATTTTTATCAATAAACATAATTAGTAATTTTAAATTAAATATAAAGCATTTATAATAGCTATAAAACCAGTTAACACACCTAAAATAAGATCCATTTTATTAGCCATGAATAAAATCTTTTTTTCTATAGCCTTTGCTGTGAATGCATAAATTGTGTAGAGTAAAAACGAACCAGCAATAGACCCTATTGTGAAGTAGATACTATTAGGAATGGAATAGTTGAAAAAATTTAATCCAATTAATATAGATACTACTGTAAAGTAAAATGGAATAGCAAACATGTTTAAAGAAGACAAGACAAAACCGTGCATAAATGCCTTTGATTTTTGAATTTTCTCTTTTTTAGGTTTGTCTTTGTTTTTAAAATATAATCTGAAAAAGTTAATTGAAATTAAAAATATGATTCCTGTAGCTACTTGTTGTATGGTTGCAATATATTCTGAATTTTTCATTAGAATACTTGCTAAAAAGGCGCCAATATTTGATTGAAAAAGCAATACAGAAGAGATACCTAAAGCAAGATATAAAGCTTCTTTTCTGCCACTTTTTATACTAATTTTAACTACAGTTAAATTTAGCATACTTGGCATAATACTGCCTAAAATAGAAATGATAGTTCCTAAAATAAAGTAGATGATAAAATTCATTTAAAAGTATAAGGTTAGGAAAGTAAATATATAGCATTTCCAACAGCTAAAATTCCAGTTAAAGCACCTAATATAAAATCCATTTTACTCGCTATATAAGTAAGTTTGTGCTCAATTCTTTTTGATAGAATTGCATACAAAGTGTAAAGCGTAAAAGACCCAATTGTAGAACCTATAGAAAAGTATAGTGCATTAAAAATGTTGTAGGTAAAATAATCCATCCCTATCAAAATAGAGATAAATGTAAAATAAAAAGGAATAGCCATTGTATTTAGAGAAGACATTAAAATACCATGAAAATAGGCTTTCGATTTTGGAATATCTTCTGATTTCTTTTTCTCTTTTTTAGAAAAATAAAGCCTGAAAAAATTTATAGAAAGTAAAAATAAAATAACTGTACCTATTTGTTGAATTAGAGTGATGTACTCTGAGTTCTCCATTAAAATACTCGACAAATAAGCACCAATATTTGCTTGAAAAAACAATACTGTTGCATAACCACCAATTAAATATAATGCAGACTTAACACCATTTCTTAAGCTGAATTTTACAACAGTTAAATTTAAAAAGCTAGGGGTTATACTACCCATAGAAGCAATAATAAAACCAAAGAAAATACAGGAAAGAACGTTCATGTTACAAAGTATATATGCAAATAAACAAAAAAACGCATCAAGTAATTGATGCGTTTCATAAATTTAGTAACTCTTATAAGGTTTAAATAACACCTTGTGCTAACATTGCATCTGCAACTTTTACGAAACCTGCAATATTTGCTCCTTTAATATAATCTATAGAACCATCTTCTTGTTCTCCATATTGAACACAAGAATCATGAATATCTTCCATAATATCTTTTAATCTGCTGTCTACTTCTTCTCTAGACCAAGAAATTCTAAGTGAGTTTTGAGACATTTCTAAACCAGAAGTTGCAACACCTCCAGCATTAGAAGCTTTACCTGGTGCAAATAATATTTTTGCATTGGTAAATTCATGTATTGCTTCTGGAGTAGAAGGCATATTTGCACCTTCAGAAACACACATACATCCATTTTCGATTAATGTTTTTGCCTCTTCTCCATTTAACTCATTCTGAGTTGCACAAGGTAAAGCAATATCACATTTTACAGACCATGGTCTTTCTCCTTCTACATATTTTGCGTCTGGATATTTGTCTAAATACTCGCTAATTCTGCCACGTTTTTCGTTTTTAATATACATTACGTGTTCTAGCTTTTCTGTATCTATACCTTCTTCATCTAAAATATATCCTCCAGAATCTGATAATGTTAAAATAGTAGCACCTAATTCAATTGCTTTTTCTGCAGCATATTGAGCTACATTTCCAGAACCAGAAATTACTACTTTTTTACCTTCAAAAGAATCTCCTTTACGTTTTAACATGTTGTCTGCAAAGTATACGTTTCCATATCCTGTTGCTTCAGGTCTAATTAAAGAACCACCCCAAGATTGTCCTTTACCTGTTAAAACTCCAGTAAATTCGTTATTTAGTTTTTTATACATACCAAACATAAACCCAATTTCTCTAGCTCCTACACCAATATCTCCTGCAGGAACATCTGTGTTAGGGCCAATATGTCTGAATAATTCACTCATAAAAGCATGGCAAAAACGCATGATTTCATTATCTGATTTTCCTTTAGGATCAAAATCAGAACCACCTTTTCCACCACCCATTGGTAATGTAGTTAATGAGTTTTTGAATACTTGCTCAAAAGCTAAAAACTTTAAGATACTTGCGTTTACTGTTGGGTGAAAACGTAAACCACCTTTATAAGGTCCTATTGCAGAATTCATTTGAATTCTATATCCTCTATTTACTTGTATTTCTCCATCATCATCTACCCAAGAAACTCTAAAGGATAGTAATCTTTCTGGCTCTACCATTCTAAGTAGAATGTTTTTACCATGATAAATATCATGATTTACAATATATGGTATTACAGTTTCTGCTACTTCTTGAACAGCTTGTAAGAATTCTGGCTCATGGTTATTTCTAGATTTAACCATATCCATAAACTCATTTATTTTTAACTCTATATTATTAGACATAATTATTTATGAATTTTATAAAAATTTAACGGTACAAAGATAGTTAATTTCTTTATTCGCAAATGAAAAAAAAAATATTAACTATTTGTTAATGTATTGATTTCAATCGATTTCGTTGGCTATTGTTCTTTTCTTAACTTTTATAATATTAAACTCTTTAAAAAAGTTTAAATTTGCCTTATCAATTTTTGATGAAAATGTTAGATAAAGTAAAGGAATTAATTGGTGAGGTGCAATCTTTTAAAGCAACTACCAAAGACGAAGTTGAGTCATTTAGAATTAAATATTTAGGAAGTAAAGGTTTATTAAAAGACCTTTTTTCTGAGTTTAAAAATGTAGATGCTGAATTACGTAAAGATTTTGGCCAAGCATTAAACAACTTAAAGAAATCTGCAGAAAGTAAAGTTGCAGAATTAAATGACGCTTTGGAAAGTGCTGTTGAAGAAAAAGGAGTTTATGGAGATTTAACAAGACCTTCTGAACCTATTGAGTTGGGTTCACGTCATCCAATATCATTGGTAAGAAATCAAATAATTGAAGTTTTTAATAGAATTGGTTTTACAGTTTCTGAAGGACCAGAAATTGAAGATGATTGGCATAACTTTACAGCCTTAAATTTACCTGAATATCATCCTGCAAGAGACATGCAAGACACGTTCTTTATAGAACAAGATCCAGATATTTTACTGCGTACACACACTTCTTCTGTGCAAGTGCGTTATATGGAAAATAATGAGCCACCTATTAGAACAATTTCTCCAGGAAGAGTTTTTAGAAATGAAGACATTTCTGCTAGAGCTCACTGTATATTTCATCAAGTTGAAGGCTTGTATATAGACACAGATGTATCTTTTGCTGATTTAAAACAAACACTTTTATATTTTACTAAAGAGATGTTTGGAAAGTCTAAAATTAGATTAAGACCTTCTTATTTCCCATTTACAGAGCCAAGTGCAGAAGTTGATATTTACTGGGGATTAGAAACTGAAACTGATTATAGAATTACAAAAGGTACAGGTTGGTTAGAAATTATGGGTTGTGGAATGGTAGATCCTAATGTATTGAAAAATGCAAATATAGATCCTACAAAATATTCTGGTTATGCTTTTGGAATGGGTATAGAACGTATTGCAATGTTATTGTATCAAATACCTGATATTAGAATGTTTTATGAAAATGATAAACGTTTTTTAGAACAATTTAAAAGCATAATATAATTCGTAAAAAGTATCTCGTTTGAAAAAAGACATCCAAATACCAGAAGTTACTGGCGTAGAAATGGCTGTGGTTTATGAATACAATGATATTTATAAAACTGATGATTGGAATGTGTACCTCATTAATAAAAAAGCTATTGATTTAGAAATGTTGGTAATCGTTTCTCAAGGTTTTTCAGATACCAAAACAACTTCTTTGTTGCGAAAGAAATTAGATATACTACCAGCAAACTCTTTTGCTAAAATCGAATTGATTCAGCCTGAGTTATTCAAATTAAATAACCGTTTTCAAGTTACTTTTTTTGAAGGAAACACTTTATATGAAAAAACATTCTTATTCAAAGAAAACTCTATTAAAGAAGGTGCTTTAAGAATGATTGACGATATTAAAAAACGTGGGGTTTTAGCTAATTAATTATCCTAAAAAACCAATAATTAGATACATAATTACAGTTATTAAACCACCAAAAAGCGCATAAGGTAACTGTGTTTTTACATGGTCTATATGATCACTAGCAGAAGCCATAGATGATATTATTGAAGTATCAGAAATTGGTGAGCAATGATCTCCAAAAATTCCTCCTCCTAAAGTTGCAGCCACAACAATAGTAATATCTGCTCCATGAATATTTGCCATAGGTACAGAAATTGCCAACATTATTGCAAATGTACCCCAAGAAGTTCCTGTAGAAAATGCAATAAAAGAACTTACAATAAAAACAACTGCTGGTAATAATTCTGGAGACAACCAACTCTCTGTAATATTTGCAATATAATTACCTGTATCTAACACTTTACAAGCATCACCAATTGCAAAAGCTAACAGCATTAGTAAAGCCAAAGGCATTAATTCACTTATCCCTTTTAAAGTTAAGTTTACAGCTTCTTTTGGTTTTAAAATTCCTTGAATAAAATACATGGTAATTGCTACTAAAATTGCAGAAATTACTGCGTACAAAACAGATGAAGATCCAGAGCCTTCTCCTATTGCTTGCGAAGCATGATTTAAAAATGAAGTAGCTTCATTTACAGCATCCCAACCTGTATAAATTAGGTTGATTGGCATCATACAAACCATTACCAAAAGTGGCACAATCATGTTGTATGCTTTTGCTTCTATTCCTTCTTTTGGCGGAAATGAAGTTACCTCATCAGAAACCATAGGTTTAGAACCTTCATTCATTAGCAAACCAGTTTCTTTGGTTCTTTTTTCAGCCTTTTTCATTAAACCAAAATCTTTTCTTGATAAAATGATAAAGAACAAAATTCCGATTGCTAATAATGGATAAAAGTTATATTTAATAGAAGCTATCATCACAGAAAAAGGTTTATCAATTCCCTGCGTTAATAATAAACCCATAATAAAAGCACCCCAAGCATTAAAAGGAATTAATATTGATGATGGTGCAGAACTAGAATCTGCAATGTAGGCTAGTTTTTCTCTAGGTATTTTTAGTTTATCAAAAATAGGTCTGTATAAAGTACCTACTGTTAAAGACGATATACTGGTTTCTACAAAAAGCAACAAACCTGTTAGCGTTGCTAAAATTTGAACCATTATTCTAGCATAACCAGATTTCTTTTTTTCTAGCTTTACCAATCTTTTATTTATGATGTTTATAAAACCTTCTACTCCTCTAGAGTATTGAATAAAGACCAGTAAAGAACCCACTAAAGCACTAAAAATTATGGTTCTTGTATTTCCTTTCGATTGAAAAACATTAACCATTCCTTCAATCATTGCTAAAGTTCCTTCTAAAGGATTCCAACCTTTTACAATTAACCAAGAAAACCAAATTCCAAAAAGCAAAGCAATATAAACTTGCTTGGTTCTTAACGCTAAAATAATTGCAACAATTGGTGGTATCACAGACAAGAAACCATACTCCATAGTAAAGAATTTATTTTGCTAAAGGTAATAATTTATATGAATGTTATTTTGTAAATTTGAATTCATCTCTTCTTAAATGTCAAAAAAATATATTTTAGCTTTAGATCAAGGAACCACAAGTTCTAGATCTGTAATTGTTGATGAATTAGGTGAAATAATTGCTATTGAACAACAAGAATTTAGACAAATTTTTCCAAAATCTGGTTGGATAGAACATGATGCTTTAGAAATTTTAGAAACGCAATTAACAACCTTAAAAAAAGTAGTTACTGCAGCTAAAATTAATGTAAAAGATATTGTTGGTTTAGGCATTACAAACCAAAGAGAAACTACTGTTGTCTGGAATAAAACAACAGGAAAACCAATTTATAATGCCATAGTTTGGCAAGACAAAAGAACTGCAGACTTTTGTAAAGAATTAAAGAAAAGAGAACTAGAAGAATACGTTAAAAAAAATACGGGTTTAGTTATTGACTCTTATTTTTCTGCTACCAAAATTCACTGGGTTTTAGAAAACGTTGCAGGTGCAAAAGAAGAGGCTAAAAAAGATAATTTACTTTTTGGCACCATAGATACTTGGTTAGTTTGGAATTTAACTAACAACAATGTGCATGTTACAGATTATAGTAATGCATCTAGAACCATGCTTTTTGATATAAAAAACTTGTGTTGGGATGATAATTTATGCTCTGAATTAAATATTCCAAAATCGATGTTACCAAAGGTAAAACCATCATCTCATCATTTTGGAGATTTTGAATATGAAGGTCACACTATACCTATTGCTGGTATTGCAGGCGATCAGCAAGCAGCACTATTTGGCCAAGCTTGCTTTAAAAAAGGAAATGCCAAAAACACTTATGGCACAGGCTGTTTCTTATTGATGAATACTGGTACAGAAATTCAATATTCAAAAAACGGACTATTAACTACTATTGCTTGGGGATTAAATGATAAAGTTTATTATGCTTTAGAAGGTAGTGTCTTTGTGGCTGGCTCAGCAATTCAGTGGCTAAGAGATGGTCTAGAAATTATAAAATCCGCAGAAGAAAGTGAATTGTTTGCAGAAGAAGTAAATGAAGAAAACCCAGTAATAGTTGTGCCTGCATTTGCTGGTTTAGGAGCTCCTTATTGGGACATGTATGCAAGAGGAGCCATTTTTGGTTTAACTAGAGACACAGGAAAAAGCCATCTAATTAAGGCTACTCTGCAATCTTTGGCTTACCAAACCAAAGATTTATTAATAGCTATGGAGCATGATGCAGAAACACAACTAACCGCTCTTAAAGTAGATGGTGGGGCTTGTGCTAATAATGTTTTAATGCAGTTTCAAGCAGATATTTTAAATACTAGTGTAGAGAGACCAAAAAACACAGAAACTACAGTAATGGGTGCAGCATATTTAGCAGGGATTTGTGTTGGTTTATGGAAACAAGAGGATATAGAAATTGATAAGAAGATTGATAAAGAGTTTAAACCTAGTTTTAGTAAAGAAAAACGTAATAGGTTATACAAAAAATGGCTTAAAGCTGTAGAGCGTTCTAAAGATTGGCTAGATTAAATAAAGAAACAAAATGTCTAAATTTTATAAAAAAATTAATACAAGATTACATAAGTTTATCGATCAGCAAAAGATATTCTTTGTGGCTACAGCTCCAAATTCTGGCAGAATAAACCTATCTCCAAAAGGTATGGATTCTTTTAGAGTGCTTTCTGAAAACAGAGTTTTATGGCTAAATGTTACAGGAAGTGGAAATGAAACTGCTGCGCATTTGCTAGAAAACAAAAGAATAACAATTATGTTTTGTTCGTTTGAAAAAGCACCAAATATTCTACGTTTGTATGGTACAGGAAAAGAAATAAAAGAAGGTGATGCTTCTTGGAATGAACTCATTCAACTTTTTCCAGAAACTCCAGGAACTCGTCAAATTTTTGACATCCATGTAGACTCTGCACAAACTTCTTGTGGTATGTCTATTCCTTATTACGAATTTAAAGGAGAAAGAAACGATTTAAACAATTGGGCAGCAGAGCAAGGTAAAGAAGGTATAAAACAATATTGGGAAGATAAAAACCAAACTAGTATAGATGGTTTACCAACACAAATAATGGATTAACACATGAGCAACTTTTCTAATTTTAATAGAGCACAAATAACCAAAGATTTACAAACTACAGAGTTTGATTTATTAATAATTGGTGGTGGAATTACAGGTGCAGGTATTGCTTTAGATGCTGCTACTAGAGGCATGAAAGTGGCACTTATTGAAAAAGGAGATTTTGCTTCTGGAACCTCAAGTAAATCAACAAAATTAATTCATGGTGGTTTACGATATTTAAAACAATTCGATTTTTGGTTAGTGAAAGAAGTAGGTACAGAAAGAGCAATAGTTCACAAACTAGCACCTCATTTAGTAGTACCAGAAAAAATGATTTTACCTTTAATAGAAGGAGGAACTTATGGTTCTTGGTTAACCTCTGTTGGTTTAAAAGTGTATGATATTTTAGCTTCTGTAGAAGGTGATGATAAAAGAAAAATGTTATCTGTAAAAAAGTCATTAAAGAAAGAACCTTTACTACCTAAAAAGATTTTAAAAGGAGCAGGTTATTATGCAGAATACAGAACAGATGATGCTCGTTTAACAATAGAAGTTTTAAAAACAGCACAAAATTATGATGCTAAACTTTTAAATTATTCAGAAGCAACAGAATTCATTTATGAAGATAAAAGAGTGGTTGGTGCCAATGTAAAAGATGGCATTACCAATGAAAGTTATGACATAAAAGCAAAATATGTAGTAAATGCATGTGGACCTTGGGTAGATGAATTGCGTCAAATAAACAATTCTAAAATTGGTAAGCAATTGCACCTTACTAAAGGAGTTCATTTAGTGGTAGACCATGAAAAATTACCAGTAAAACAATCTGTTTATTTTGATGTTCCTGATGGAAGAATGATGTTCGCAATTCCTCGTGGAAAAGTAACTTATTTTGGTACAACAGATACCAATTATCAACAAGATAAAGATGATGTTAATACAAGTTTGGTAGATGCTACCTACTTAATTTCTGCTGTAAATAATATGTTTCCAGACATTACAATTTCTTTAGATGATGTAGAATCTTCTTGGGCTGGTTTACGACCTTTAATTCATGAAGAAGGAAAATCAGCTTCAGAGTTATCTAGAAAAGATGAAATTTTTGTATCAGAAACAGAGCTGATTTCTATTGCTGGAGGTAAACTTACTGGTTATCGTAAAATGGCAGAACGAATTGTAGATTTAATCGATAAGAAATATAAGAGAAGATTTGAGAAATCTTTTAGTGAAATTAAAACCAAAAATTTAGTGCTTAAAGGTGGTGATTTCGAAAATTATGATGAAGTTAAAAGTTATACAGATGCCATTTATAACAGAATTGCAGAAGTTGATTTTAATCAGAAAGATGCAGAATATTTAGTGCATAATTATGGAAAACAAACAGATCAAATGCTAAAAAAATTCGACGAGTTCACTGAAGAAAATCAACAAGAAAAATTGATAAAAGCAGAGGTTTGGTTTAGCATTCAACATGAAATGGCTTGTACACCAACAGACTTTTTTATGCGTAGAACAGGTCGTCTGTTTTTTGATCCAAAGAGTGTAAAACAGTATAAAGAGTATGTTTTAAATTTGTTTGCTTCTCATTTTTCTTGGGATACAGAAACTACTGAAAAACACAAGCAAGAACTTGAGCATCATGTAAGAATGGCAACTACATTTAACTAGTTATACACCTTCTCTTAGAAGGCTTTTATAGGTCTTTCTAAGACTATTTGGATGTGCTCCAAACTTGTATTTTAAAAACACGTAGCCATTAATTAAATTTACCTTTAACCAAGAATTGTGCTCATATTTTCTTGCGCTTACAGTAGCTTTAGATTGTATAATTGTAAACGGAATTTTCTGTTTTCTAATTCTTGTCATCATTTCAAAATCTTCCATAATGCAAAACTCTTCATTATAGCCTTTTAATTGTTGAAACTGCTCTTTAGTAAAGAAATGACATTGATCTCCTCCACCTGCAAATAAACCGTCTTTAGTCGTAAATTTAGAATTAAAGCTTAAGAAGGCAGAATCATTATCAAATTGATAAGCGAAAAAACCGAACGTAAAATTCTTATTTATTGCATTCTGTATTTGCTTATAAAAATCATTAGGCAACATTACATCTGCATGCAAAAAAAGTAAAACATCACCATTCGCTTTTTCTGCAGCAAAATTCATTTGAGCAGCTCTGCCCTTTTTATCACTTTTTAAATATGTAACTTTACTAAAGTTTTTACACACATTAAAACTATTATCTGTAGTTTCTGGCGAATTAGAAATAATTATTTCTAGAGAAAAATTGTTAGCTTGTTCACATAAAAACGACAACCTTTTTGCAAGATTTTCTTGTTCATTGTAAACAGGAATTATAATACTTAATAACATACTTTAACTTACGTAATTTTATATGAAAAAGGTTTTATTAACAATCGTTTTTTTTACTTCTCTATCAATTGTTTCACAAAATAAGATAATTTATAGTGATGTTGCACAAGATTTACTTCAAAATATAATGGATAAAAAATTGTATGATAAAGAGGTAAAAATTTTAGCAGAAAGTACTTTAGAAGATTTAACCTCAGAGTTAAAAACAGATTCTCAAAAACTAGCTTTTTGGATTAATGTATACAATGCATTCATTCAAATTTCTTTATCAGAAAACCCTAAAGAATACGAAGATAGAGGTGCTTTCTTTAAAAAACCTAGAGTTAAAATTGCAGGTGAGCTTTTATCTTTTGATGATATGGAGCATGATATTATGCGTAAATCTAGAGTTAAAATTAGTTGGGGATATTTAAGAAAATATTTTCGTCCAAAATGGGAGCGTAAACTAAGAATTGATGGCGATTTAGAATGGAGAATTCATTTTGCTTTAAATTGTGGAGCCAAAAGCTGTCCTCCAGTTGCTATTTATTCATCAGAAAATTTAAGTAATGAGCTAGATTTTATGACTACTGAATATTTAAATGAACAAACTTCATTTAATGAGGAAACAAAAACAGCAAAATCAGTTTCGCTTTTTTCTTGGTTTAGAGCAGATTTTGGAGGTCTTTGTGGAGCAAGACAAATTCTTTTTGATTATAAGATAACACCTGAAAAACCAAAAAAGTTAGACTTTAAAACTTATGATTGGACACTAAGTTTGGGTAATTACAGAACAATACCAAAGTAGTTAATCTTCTTTTTCATTTTCTTCGATATCTGCTGTAAGATCTAAATTTCTAATAGTTGGGCTAACTACTGCTGTTGTAGCTACAGTAATTATGGTCATTGTGCCACCAAAAACAACAGCTGCAACTGGCCCTAGAATTTTAGCTGCTAAGCCACTTTCAAAAGCACCTAACTCATTAGAAGAACCTACAAACATAGAATTTACAGAAGATACTCTACCTCTCATTTCATCTGGTGTTTTTAACTGCAAAATAGTTTGACGAATCACCATAGATATACCATCTGCAGCCCCACTTACAAACAATGCTAATAAACTCACCCAAAAGATAGATGATAAACCAAAAGCAATAATACTCAACCCAAAAATAAACACAGATATCAACATCTTTTTACCTGTATTTTTGTTGATAGGTATATAAGTTGTTAATAGCATAGTTACTATACTACCAATGGAAATAGAGGCGTTTAATAGTCCAAAACCTTCAGGACCAACCTCTAAAATATCTTGAGCAAAAACAGATAAAATAGCAACTGTTCCACCAAACAAAACTGCAATCATATCTAAGGTTAAAGCACCTAAAACAGCTTTGTTGCTAAATACAAACTTTACACCTGCTTTTAGACTTTCTGTAATAGGTTCACCAATTTTCTTATTTAAAATTGGTTTCTTTTTAATTAAAAATGTAAAAATTAATGATAAAATAACTAGAATAAATACTAGTAATAAAGTGTTGTCAACATCTATCCAACTTATAAAAAAACCTCCACACAAAGCACCAGAAACTGATGCTGTTTTCCAAGTACTAGTGCTCCAAGTTGCAGCATTATGATATATTTTTTTAGGCACTAATAAAGCCACTAAAGAAAAAATAGTAGGGCCAAAAAACGATCTTAAAAATCCGCCAAAAAATACCAATCCATAAATACAATACAAAACCGAATTTGTAGACCAACCATTTACAACTTCATCTGATGTTAGTAAAAACAAACCTAAACTTATTAAAGAAAAAGCTGCAGTACATAAAGCAAGTAAGTTTCTTTTCTCTTTTTGATCTACAATATGACCCGCAAATAAGGCCATAGAAAAAGCAGGAATAATTTCCATTAAACCAATTATACCTAAAGAAAGAGGATCTTTTGTAATGGAATATACTTGCCACTCAATAACTATGAATTGCATAGACCATCCAAAAACCAAGAGAAATCTTACAAATAAAAATATATTAAATTCTCTAATTCTTAGAGCTGCATATGGGTCTTGCTTTGCCATTTTTTAGTTTAATTTCATATCCATTAAAATGGCAAAAGTTTGGTTGATGTCTTCTTCATTCACAACAATTGTCATTTCGTTAGTAGTAGAAATAATTTCTTGTAATGAGATATCTGCCCAAGCTAATTGCTTTAAAATAAAGTAATAAATACCTGATTGTTCTAAATTTTCTTTTGGTAATTTTATGGTGATAGATGCTAAATCTAGCATACTATTTGTAAGTGTTTCTTGCTCAAAAATTTCTTCTACAAAAGGTCTTAAATTTTTACTTGTAACAATATTTGTTTCGAAAATACCTTGAGAAACTGTTAGAAAATAGTCTGAACTTTCTGACGATTTTGTAAGTATTTTTGCAATTTCTCTCAATAAAGAAGGTGTATTTTTAAAAGTAAAATCGCACAAATCAGAACGTACAATTACATCACCCAAATCTAAAGCTAACTTTTTAATATTCTTTCGAATACGTAATTCACTTGCAGGAGATAATCTGTTAATAGCCATCATAACAGCACCCACTTTAACTTCTTTCTTTAAAGTCTTAGAAACTTCTGGTAAAATAATTCTGGCAAGAGAAGAAACGTTAATCAGTTTTTCATGCAGTGCTTCTTCTATAAAAGGTGTTTTTCTAATCGTACTTTCAACAACTTCTTGTATTGTTTTCATAATAATTGTTTAATACATTACAATAATGTTCAAAATTAAACAATTAATCCAACTTATCAGTCAACTTTTTAAATTCTTTTTTCGGATTTTTATTCTCGTATAAAATGCTGTAAACAGTATCTATAATTGGCGTTTTTGCTTTGTTTTCTTGCTTAATTTTATAAGCACTTTTAGTTGCATAATAGCCTTCTGCAATCATGCTCATTTCATGTTGTGCAGAAATTACAGTGTAGCCTTTACCAATCATATTACCAAACATTCTATTTCTGCTAAAAACAGAATACCCAGTTACCAACAAATCACCTAAATAAGCAGAGTTATTTATGTTACGTTTCATTTTATGTACTTTTTTAATAAAACGTTTCATTTCGCGAATTGCATTACTCATTAAAACCGATTGAAAGTTATCTCCATAACCCAAACCATGAGCAATACCTGCAGCTACAGCATAAATATTCTTAAGCATTGCAGCATATTCTGTACCTATAATATCATCAGAAATTTTAACTTTTATGTACCAACTTTCAATGGCTTTAGCCATAAACTTTGCTTTATCTTCATCTATACAAGCTATTGTTAGGTAAGATAAACGCTCCATAGCTACTTCTTCTGCATGACAAGGCCCAGTAATTACACCTATATTTTCTAGAGGTATATTGAACTCTTCATTAAAATGTTCGCCAATAATTAAACCTGTTTCTGGTACAATACCCTTTATTGCAGAGAAAATAGTTTTACCATCTAAAGATGCTGTAAGTTTATTTAATTCGCTTGTTAAAAAAGCAGATGGTACAGCAAAAATTAAAATAGAATAATTTTTAACAATGTAATTTATATCATCTGATAAGTCTAAAAACTTGGCATCTACATCTGCAGATGATAAGTATTTAGGATTATGATTGTTTTCTTTTATATGTTCTATAGACTGTGTATTTCGCATATACCAACCTATTTGATCTACATTTTCTGTGAGCATTTTAACAATTGCAGTTGCCCAACTTCCTCCTCCAATAACAGCAATATTTTGTTTGTTTTCCATACTTCTTAATTTGCTGGTCAAAAGTAAGAAAACTATTAGGTTATAAAAGAAAGGGCTTCTCATTTATTATATTTGTTCAATAATTGAACTTTATGAACAAGTACTTTTTACTTATTTTATCACTGTTATTTATAGCTATTAGTTGTAAAAGTATAGAGGTAAAACAAACAGTTAAAACTGATATTCTAGAGCAAAAATCTTCAAGATCTAAGAATGTTGAAATCTTAAAAAAGGAGTTTATTATTAAAGATTTAAATACAGTTTCTCATAAGGTTTGGGTTTATTTACCTCCTAATTATGCAACTCCTACAAAAAGATTCCCTGTAATTTATATGCATGATGCTCAAAATTTATTTGATGCTGAAACTTCTTACGCTGGTGAGTGGAGTGTAGATGAGACTTTAAATAACTACTATAAAACCTCTAAAAATGGATTTATTGTTGTTGGTGTAGAAAATGGAGGAGAAAAAAGAATTGAAGAATATACTCCTTGGCCAAACAAAAAATATGGTGGAGGAAAAGGAGCAATTTATATAGATTTTCTAGTAAACGAATTGAAACCCTATATTGATGAAAATTACAGAACAAAAACCAAAGCTAAGCATACTGCCATTATTGGTAGTTCTTTAGGAGGTTTAATTTCCTTTTATGGAGGTCTAAAATATCCTGATGTTTTTGGTAAAATAGGTGCACTTTCTCCATCTTTCTGGTTCTCTAACAATAGTTTTGCTTTTGCTTCAAGAAATAGTAATACAAAAAATACAAAACTATATTTATTGATAGGTGATAAAGAAGGTGGTTCTATGGTTTCTGATACAGAAAAAATGGAACAATTACTATTAGAAAAGGGTTTTCCAAAAGAAAACTTAAAGACCAAAATTGTTGCTGATGGTAAACACACAGAATCATTTTGGAGAGATGAATTTTTAGAAACAATACTATTTTTATACGATTAAATATGATGAATGTTCAAATTATAAATAAATCTAAACATGCAACTCCTAATTACGAAACAGAAGGTGCTGCTGGTATGGATTTAAGGGCAAATATAGAAGATGCAATAACATTAAAGCCTTTAGAAAGAGCTATTATTAAAACAGGCTTATTTATAGCTTTGCCTGTAGGTTTTGAGGCTCAAGTAAGACCTAGAAGTGGTTTGGCTGCTAAAAAAGGAATTACTGTATTAAATTCACCTGGAACTGTAGATGCAGATTATAGAGGAGAAATTGGAGTAATTTTAGTAAACCTTTCTAATGAAGATTTTATTGTAAATGATGGAGAAAGAGTTGCACAATTAGTGATTGCAAAACATGAACGTGTAAATTGGAAAGAAGTAACAGTTTTAGACGAAACTGAACGTGGTTCAGGAGGGTTTGGAAGTACAGGAGTGTAAAAAACAAAAAGGCTAAATAGCCTTTTTTGTTTTTTAAGAATTATAGCAATTTATAAAGTTGACTCATTTTACGAACATCTTTTTTCATCAACTCAAAAGGTAAAAAAACATGAGCATGGTATTGATAACCCAACTTTTTATAAAATTCGAAAGCTTGTAGTTTGGCATCCATAGCATCTAGCCAAATTGCTTTATAGTCTTTGCGTAAAGCTTCTTTCTCTAACCAATTCATAATAGCTTTTCCTACTCCTTTTCCCTGAACTTTTTCATGTAAATAAAGTCGATGTAATTTTACCTGATTTGCTATTTGTAAGTTCTTAAGTGGTTTATTCCAAACAACTCTAAAGTTTCCAATAATTTCATCATCTACTACAACAAAATAATAATTTGCTTTTTCTTCCTTAAGCTCTTTTAAAACATTGGTTTTAGAATATTGTTGATTAATATACCAAGTACCATTATCTGGCCACAGAAAGCTATATGCAGCAGGATAAATTATATTCATCAAATTATACAGAACATCAACATCTTGTTCTGTAATTTCTCTTAAAACTATATTTTGTTTTATAGGTATCATCTGTATAGAAAAACTGCTATAGATTGATTACTTCTATAGCAGTTTTAAATAATTGTTAGAACTTTTAAAATAACTTATTCTTGATTTTCAATAGCATCTTTTATTTTCATTTCTAACTCTTCCATTAACTCTGGATTGTCTTTAATTAAGCCTTTCACAGAATCTCTTCCTTGCCCTAATTTTGTATCACCATAGCTAAACCAAGATCCACTTTTCTTTACAATACCTAATTCTACACCAATGTCTAAAATTTCACCAACTTTAGATATTCCTTGTCCGTACATAATATCAAATTCTGCAATTTGGAAAGGTGGTGCTACTTTATTTTTAACAACTTTTACTTTTGTACTGTTACCAATAACTCTATCTCCGTCTTTAATTTGCGTTCTTCTTCTAATATCTAAACGAACTGAAGCATAAAATTTTAATGCATTACCACCAGTTGTTGTTTCTGGGTTACCAAACATAACTCCAATTTTTTCTCTCAACTGGTTAATAAATATAACTGTACAATTTGTTTTAGAAATAGTACCTGTTAATTTACGTAAGGCTTGAGACATTAAA
Source organism: Polaribacter dokdonensis (assembly GCF_024362345.1). GTDB lineage: Bacteria > Bacteroidota > Bacteroidia > Flavobacteriales > Flavobacteriaceae > Polaribacter > Polaribacter dokdonensis. The sequence goes on from NZ_CP101505.1 coordinate 2,108,758, forward strand.
CGTGCATGAAGACCCATTTTAGAATCACCCATTTCACCTTCAATCTCAGATTTTGGTGTAAGTGCTGCAACAGAATCAATAACTACAATATCTATTGCTCCAGATCTAATTAAATTGTCTGCAATTTCTAATGCTTGCTCTCCATGATCTGGTTGAGAAATAATTAAATTATCTATATCTACACCTAAATTTTCTGCATAAAACTTATCAAAAGCGTGTTCTGCATCAATAAATGCTGCAATACCTCCTGCTTTTTGAGCTTCTGCAATTGCGTGTATTGTTAATGTTGTTTTACCTGATGATTCTGGCCCATAAATTTCAATAACTCTACCTCTAGGATAACCACCAACTCCTAAAGCTAAATCTAATCCTAAAGAACCAGATGAAATAGCATCTACATCTTCTGTTACTACATCTCCTAATTTCATTACAGAACCTTTACCATACGTTTTATCTAGTTTATCTAGAGTAAGTTGTAATGCTTTTAGTTTTGCTGCTTTTTCTTTATCTGCTGCCATAAATCTTGCTAATATTAATTTTAAAATAGTGTCACAAGTTACGAAAAACTCTTCTCAAATACCTAACAAAATAAACGCATTTTATGTTATTTTTACTAAAATTTAGTTAAGATGAAATCGATAATTGTTTTAGAGAATAACAATAGTAAAGTTCGTATAGAAAAAGGCGAATTAATTAGTTTTATTTTTAATAATGAAGAATTTATTCATCAGAAAGGAAACAAAGGTTGGCGAAAATCTGATGATGAAATGTTTCCTGTTATTGGGCCAACTTCTAAAAACAATTATAGAATGCATACTAAAAAAGGTAATGCTATTCAAGATCAGCATGGTTTGCTTCGAGAATTAACTTATGAGTTGTATTATAGTGATGCTACTTCTGCTAAATTCATTAAAAGTTATGCTGCCAACACTAAAATAAACAATGCAAAATTTCCAGAAAAATCTACTGAACCCCTTTTAAATTGGCCTTTCGATTTTAGTTTTGAAAAAAACTTTACGTTAAAAGAAGGAATTTTAGAAATTGATTTTAAAATAACATCTGAAGAAGGAATGCCATACATGTTAGGCTATCATCCTGCTTTTCTATTGTCTGATACTGGTAAGGATACTTTAGTAGCAAATGATAAAAAAATTACTTTAGAAGATATTTATGAAGTAGGGCATAATGCTTTTCCTGTTTTGAATACAGATAAAATAATTTTACAAAATACTGATAGAAAGCATTTAGAAATTAGTACTACTGGTTTTAATAACTTTATGTTATGGACACAAGTTAATAACATGTTATGTATAGAACCAATTACACAATATACTTCTTACACTGATCAAAAATTTTCTGAAGAAAATATGCGCATTTCTAAAGGAGTAAATGAATTTTCTGTTCACATTAAGGTAATTTAATTTGGAGAAAAAACATCGTCATTTTATACTACACAAACCTTATGGTTACTTGTCTCAGTTTATAACAAATCAAACTAAGAGAAAGAAAAAAATGTTAGGAGAATTATATGATTTTCCTGAAGGTACAATGGCTATTGGACGTTTAGATTTTACCTCTGAAGGATTACTTTTATTAACAACAGATGGTAAAGTTTCTCAAGAAATTAGAAGTAATAAATATGAGAAAGAGTATTATGTACAAGTAGATGGTTTAATTACTCAAACTGCAATTGAAGCTCTTAAAAAAGGTGTAGAAATTGGTTTTGAGGGTAAAAAATACATCACAAAACCAGGTAAAGCCTCTATAATAGAAGACCCGAAATTTCCTTTACGTAGTCAAAAAATTAGAGATGATAGACATGGACCCACAAGTTGGATTTCTGTAATTATTAGAGAAGGTAAATTTAGACAAGTTCGTAAAATGACAGCTGCTGTTGGTTACCCAACTTTACGTTTAGTTCGTGTTAGAATAGATACAATTACCATATATAATTTGCAAAATGGTGAAGTTAAGGAAGTACCTCAACTTCCTTAATCTTTATCCATTCTAATATGTGGAATTCCATCTTCTAAATATTCATCATCAACCTGATAAAATCCATGAGATTCATAAAATTTTTTTAAGTATTTCTGAGCAGAAATCGTAATCTTATCTTCTTTAAAATTATTCTTTATAGCATTTATAGATGCTATCATTATTTGATGCCCAAAATTAAATTTTCGTTCAGAATCTTTTACAACAACTCTTCCAATACTAGAATTTTTAAAATAATCTCCTGGTTTAAAAATACGTGTATAGGCTATTAATACATCATTTTTGTAACCTAATACATGTAATGCTTTTTGGTCTTTAAAGTCTATATCTTGGTATACACAATCTTGCTCAACCACAAAAACTTCAGAGCGTAATTGAAGTAAATTGTAAAGCTCTGAGGTATTTAATTCAGTAAAGCTTTTTACTTGGATGTTCATTACCCAGCACAAGAAATTTTGTTAACTCTATTTGCATGACGTCCACCTTCAAATTCAGTAGTTAAAAACACATCTACAAAACCAATAGCTTGTTGTAGAGATACAAAACGTGCAGGAATCGTTAATACATTTGCATTATTATGTTGTCTTGTTAAAGCCACTAACTCATTATTCCAACACAAAGCAGCTCTAATACCTTGGTGTTTATTAGCTGTCATTTGTGCACCATTACCAGAACCACATAAAATAATGCCTAACTCTGCTTTACCAGATTCAACTGCGTCTGCTGTTGGATGAATAGCATCTGGATAATCCATAGAACTGTTTGTATCTGTTCCAAAATTTAGAACAGAATAGCCTTTTTCTTCTAAGTGTTTTATAATTTCGAACTTGTATTCAGTTCCTGCGTGATCATTACCTATGGCAATTGTCATAATAAATTGATTTTATTGCGTTTAACAGGTACAAAAATATAGAATTTAATGGTTATTAACAGATACAAATTTTTAAAACTTATCAATTTTTAATAACTACTTATTTTTAAACGATTTATCTATTTTAAGCGAATGTTAAGAACTTATCATTAAAAACTCGAAAGTTTTTTTGGTGATTTTAAATTTTATTACAATACAAGCAACCAAAGCACATACACAACTTTTATTATTCTTTTTTGATAAAAGTTTATCAACATAAAATTTACAATTAGTTTACATTAAAAAGCAAATTAATTATAAGTAAAACTGTGTGAACTACTGTTTATAAGTTTTGTTAATAACTACAATTATAAGTTGATTTTTAAGACATTGGGTTACTTATAAAATGTCAATTGTTTTTAATAAGTGATATTATAAAATTAAAAACTAATTTTTTATTGTAGCTATTCACATACTATTATAAACATCATTGTTTTTTAAAATTTTTAAAAAGAAAAAGTATAATACTATATAATGTTAATAAGTAAAGATTTTTAAAAATTTAAATAATTAGAAAAGTGTAAGAATTAAAATAGTGATGAAGGTAAAACTAAACAGTTTTGTTTTTTGTATTGCGAATAGAAAGTGTGTCTTGTTGAACTTCTACAGTTTCTTTTGGAATTTCTGTTTTGTTTAATGTAGTATTTACAATAACAACAGTAATTAAAATTCCTGCAACAAAGATTACTGAAAATAATGCAATGATTTTACGTAGATTTTTCATGGTAATTAGTTGACCTTCATTATTAAAGACGTAAAAAATTGCAAATTGTTACATTAATTTTAAGATTTCTTTAACTTTTTAAGTATTTACTACAAAATTTATTGCTTTGTTAATAATACTAAAAGTTACTTTATTAGTACCAATTAGTTCTCCATCAGCTTGTATATAAGTATCAGTATTGCTAGATTCTATGGTTATTTTAGAACTTTTATAGGTAGATATTTCTTTTAATTTATGAAGAGAACCTTTAAATAACTTATTGATATTTAATAATATAGTAATTATTTTAAGATTTTTTGCAATGGTAATATCGAATAAACCATCTGAAGGATCTACATTATTGGTAAACTGTAAACCACCACCAGCATATTTACAAATACCTACAATGGTTAATAACGATTTTGTTTCTATAATTTTATCATCAACAAAAATTTTAAATTTAGATGTATTGTAAGAAAACAAACTGTTAACACCAGCTAATAAATAGCCAACAGCTCCAAATTTTTTAAAATTGTTTAGTTTGTATATTACATATCCATCAAAACCTAAACCAGCTAAATTTACAAAATAATCTACAGTATTATTTGCTGTTTCACACAAACCTACATCTTGTAAAGTTGTTGAATTTTTCTTTATAATTCTTACAGCTTCTGTAGTGTTATTTGGAATATTATAGGTCTTTACCCAATCGTTTCCAGTACCAATAGGAATTACGCCAATAGTTATATCAGAAGTTTTTACGTATGTTTGCAGCATAATACCATTAACTACATGATGTAGTGTACCATCTCCACCTACAGAAATAATTTTTCTAAATCCTTTTTGAATGGCCTGTTGTACCAACTCAATCTCATGTTTAGAGAATGCTGTAAAAGCAAAAGAATAACTAATATTATTTAGTGATAATTGCGTTTTAATTTCTTTCCACTGTTTGTTAAAAACCTTGTTTCCTGCAGTAGGATTTGCAATTATAAACCAAGAATTTTCATCAGTTTGATTGATGAATTCAGACATAAAATATAGAATTAAAAAACTTCAAAGTACAAAATTGAATTATAATAGTTTGTTAACCTAACTAAAGTGAAATAATTAGTATTTTGGTAATTATAATAATAGAAAAAAATTAATGACAAGAAAGAAAAGAAAAATCTTTAAGAAGAAAGGAAAAGTCATCAAAGATTTAACAAGAAATATATTTAAAATATTAAACGAAGACAGTAGTAAGTTTTACAATTACAAACAAATAGCATCTAAATTAAATGTTTCAGATACTGATGGTAAAACTCAAATTTTAAAAAAATTAGCCGAGTTAAAAGCGAATAAAAAAATTAAAGAAATTGATAGAGGTAAATTTCAAATTAATGAAGATAGAAAATATTCTATAGGTACTTTAGATATTACATCTAATGGAAATGGATATTTTGTAACTGATGATTATGAGAATGATATATTTATACCAAACATTAATCTAGGTAAAGGTTTACATGGAGATGTGGTAAGAGCTTATGTTTATAAACGTAAAAGAAGTCATAAATTAGAGGCAGATGTTGTAGAAGTTATAGAAAGAGCTAAAACAGAATTTGTTGGGGTATTACAAAAAAGTAAAAACTTTGGTTTTGTAATCTGTGATAATCATAAAATGTATGCAGACATTTTTATTTCGCAAAATAAAATGAATGGTGCAGAACATGGAGATAAAGTGCAAGCAACCATTTCTGATTGGCCAGAAAATTCTAAAAATCCGTTTGGAAAAATTACCACAGTTCTTGGTAAACCTGGTGATCATAATACAGAAATGCATTCTATTCTTTTAGAATACGATTTACCTTATGAATTTGAACCAGAAGTAGAAAAAGAAGCACAAGATTTACCAATAGAAATAACAGATAAGGAAATTGCTAAACGTAGAGATATGAGAAACGATTTAACGTTTACCATAGACCCTAAAGATGCAAAAGATTTTGATGATGCATTGTCCTTTACAAAATTAGAAAATGGTAATTATGAAATTGGTATTCATATTGCAGATGTTTCTCATTATTTACAACCAAAAACTATTTTAGATGATGAAGCTTATGATAGAGCAACATCTGTATATTTAGTTGATAGAGTTGTACCAATGTTACCAGAAATGTTAAGTAATGGTGTTTGTTCATTAAGACCAAATGAAGAAAAATTAACCTTTTCTGCTGTTTTTGAAATTAACGAAAAAGCACAGATTAAAAATCAGTGGTTTGGAAGAACAGTTACCTATTCAGATCAACGATTTGCCTATGAAGAAGCCCAACATATTATAGAAAATTGTAAACTTACAGAAGAAGTAAAACCATTTACAATGCCTGTAGATATTTCTATAATAGATGCTGCTTACGAAGTAAAGGCTGAAGTTGTAGAAGCAACATTACAATTAGATAAATTAGCTAAAATTCTACGTAAAAAACGTATGAAACAAGGTGCTATTTCTTTTGATAGAGTAGAGGTAAAATTCAATTTAGATGAAGAAGCAAATCCTGTAGGTGTATTCTTTAAGAGTTCTAAAGACGCTAATAAATTAATTGAAGAATTTATGTTATTAGCCAATAGAAAAGTAGCAGAATATATTGGTAGTAAACAAGGTAAACCTTCTAATAAAACGTTTATTTATAGGGTTCATGATGAGCCAGATATAGAAAAATTAGCTTCGTTACAAAATATTATTAGCAAGTTTGGTTACAAAATTAATACAGATACAAAAGAATCAACATCAGAATCTTTAAATCAGTTATTAAATGATGTACAAGGTAAAGCAGAATCTAATATGATAGAAACTTTAGCTATTAGATCTATGTCTAAAGCTGTGTATACAACTCACAATATTGGTCATTATGGTTTAGCTTTTGATTATTACAGCCATTTTACATCACCTATTAGACGTTATCCAGATGTAATGACCCATAGATTATTGCAACATTATTTAGATGGAGGAGAAAGCCCAAAAGCAGATCCTTATGAAGAAAAATGTAAGCATTCTTCTAAAAGAGAAGAATTAGCCTCTAAAGCAGAACGTTCATCAATAAAATACATGCAGGTTAAATACATGCAAGATCATAAAGATGAAGTTTTTGAAGGTGTAATTACAGGAGTTACTGAATGGGGTATTTATGTAGAAATCACTAAAAATAAATGTGAAGGAATGGTTAGAATTAGAGATATAAAAAGTGATTATTATATTTTTGATGAAGATCAATATGCAATTGTAGGTCAGTCTACAAAACACATGTATCAATTAGGTGATGATGTAAAAGTGCAAGTAAAAAAGACAGATTTAGAGCGTAAACATCTAGATTTTAATTTAATAGAAGACTAATTGTAAAGAGTATGATTTTAACAACAACAAATAATATAGAGAACTTTAAAATTGTAGATTATTTAGGTATTGTAACTGGCACAGCTTACGATTCTAGTTATTCTTCAAATGGTAAAAAAATGTCTTTTACAGATATGTTTAGCATGGCTAAATATAGAGAAATGTATACTTTAGGTTTAGAAGGCATTAAAGAAAAGGCGTTTCAAGACTTAAAAGACAATGCTACAAAGTTAGGTGCAAATGCAGTGGTTGGTATTCAAATAGATGTAGAACCCTTAGCAAACTCTGCTACTTTGTTGGTTTCTATAACTGGTACAGCAGTTAAGGTGCAATAAATAGAGTTTAATTACAATATATTTTATTATTTAGCATTATATAATTTATATATTACTTATTTAAAATGAGTAAAATCAAACTTTAGAAAATGAAGAAATACATAAGTTTATTCTTACTATGTTGTAGTTTATCAGTTTTTGCACAAACTACAATAACTAAGAATCTAGGAGATTATACTACCCTAAAAGTATATAATGGTATTGAGTTAGAGTTGATAAAATCAACAGAATCTAAATTGGTGATTACAGGTAATAAATCTGAAATGGTTACCGTAAAAAATATAGATAATACTTTAAAAATTACACTACCCTTTTCTATTAAACCAGAAAATAATAGTGCTAATGGAGAAGTTTTGGTAAAGTTATATTATGTAAATCCAATTGCTGTTATTGATGCTAATGAAGGTGCAACAATAACAGGTAAAGAAATTAAGCAAGATAAGTTAGAGGTTAATTCTCAAGAAAGAGCATTTATCAATTTAGTTTTAGATGTAAAACATTTAGAGGTAAGAGCTTCATCTGGAGGAATTATTAAACTTTCTGGTACTACTAAAAACCAAGATGTTACTGTAGATCTATATGGTATTTACAATGGTTATGCTTTAACTGCATCATCAAATACAACTGTAAATGCTGGTACAGGAGCTAAAGCAGAAGTTTCTGCAGGAGAAACTCTAAAAGCTAAAGTTAGTTTTGGAGGTTCTATTTTTTACAAAGGAAATCCTGAAGTGTTAAAAGACAAAAAAGTAGTGGGTGGTATTATTCAAAAAAGAAATTAATAAAAACCTTTTTGTATCTTTGCAGTAATAAATAATAACTAAATGATGAGTTTATATACTTTTTTAGCAATACCTGGAGGTTACTCAATAATATTAATTGTTGTAGTGGTTTTATTACTTTTTGGAGGTAAAAAAATACCTGAATTAATGAAAGGTTTAGGTGGTGGTATTAAGGAGTTTAAAAAAGCTTCTAAAGACGAAAACGAAGAAAAATTAGAAGAAAAGAAATAATTTACTTTTTTCTATTACAATAAAAAGCTCTATTCAAACGAATAGAGCTTTTCTTTTTTTTAATTAAAATCCCCCAATTTTAATTTTGTCAAATATAACATACTATCTTAAAGTATAGTATATTTTGTTACTAAATGGTGAATTTTATACGTTTTTGGGATAAATGGGAAACCTTTTTACTTAATTAAACCTAATAAAGACTTTTTACTAAAGTTTCTAGAAACTGGTATTTGATGAGGGATAAGGCTAGATTCTAATAAATAACCTCTTGCATTACCTTTAATTCCGTTAATATATTTGGTGTTAATAATGTACGATTTATGGCATCTAATAATTGTAGGGTATTCCTCTAAATTTTCTACAATTTTAGTTAATGTAACTCTTAAAATTTTTTCTTTAAGTTCACCTTTATTGTTTTTTATAAAAAAACTAGCATAATTTCCTTGCGATGTTATGTACACTAAATCTTCAATAAAGAATATTAAACTCTCTTTCATGTTATCAGATTTTAGCATTATTTTATTAGGTACTGTTGGTTTTATCTCAACTTCTTTTTGGTTTTTGATAGCTGTAATTTCTTCGGCTTTTTTCTCTCTACGAAGCCTAACCATTTTTTCATTAAAGAAAACTCCAAAAAGTATAGGAATGTCACCAACTAAAAAAGTATAAAAAATAAAAGCTATATATTCTATATGCTCTATGTCTTTATCAGCCTTAAATATTTTTCCATAATACCATAAAATAGTTCCAATACTGAATAATCCTAAAACAGTTATTAGTATGCTTTTACCTATTGTCCAATTATCTTCCTTAAAGTACTTTTTAAAGATTAAAGGTGGTACAACTAAAGTAATAAAAGTACCTAAAAATGTAATAAGACCAATACTAGAGGTATATTCTAGTAAATATTCTTTAAAACTGTATAAAGTAAAAGGTTGAAATGTGTAAAGGAAGAGAAACACAAATAATCCATAAACTAAACTTATTTTAAACTTAAATTTAGTTGATGGATTATAGTAATAAGGAGTTGCAAGCCAATTTTTTAGATTTGCAATCATTTTAATTTGTTTACTTATCTAGTTTTTTAGGTTTCGCATTTTTCATAGCTTCACCTATTTGGTTACTTGCAGTAAAACTAGCAACCATGTCATTTAACATTTGACTACCTGCTTGTGGTGAATTTGGTAATAAAATTAAATTACTGTTGGTTTCTTGTCCTATAGACTGTAAAGTATCATAATGTTGTGTTACTACAATTAAAGCAGATGCTTCTTGACTGTTAATACCCACTTTATTTAAAACTTCTACAGATTCTTCTAAACCACGTGCAATTTCTCTTCTTTGGTCTGCAATACCTTGTCCTTGTAAACGCTTGCTTTCAGCCTCTGCTTTTGCGCGTTCTACAATTAAAATACGTTGTGCATCACCCTCAAATTGAGCAGCTGTCTTTTCTCTATCTGCAGCATTAATTCTGTTCATTGCAGCTTTTACTTGAGCATCTGGATCTATATCTGTTACTAAGGTTTTTATGATATCAAACCCATAATCAGACATATACTCTTGTAATTCTCTTTTTACAGCTATTGCAATATCGTCTTTTTTAACAAAAACGTCATCTAATTTCATTTTTGGAACCTCTGCTCTTACAACATCAAATACAAATGATGTAATTTGTTCATGAGGATAATCTAACTTATAAAAAGCATCATATACCTTATCTCTAATAACCATGTATTGTACAGAAACTTTTAGTTTAACAAATACATCATCTAAAGTTTTAGTTTCTATAATAACATCTAATTGCTGAATTTTTAAACTTACTCTACCAGCAACTTTATCTACTAGAGGAATTTTAAGCTGTAAACCAGATTGTCTTATGGAACTAAAACGTCCAAAACGCTCTATAATAGCAGCAGTTTGTTGTTTTACTAGAAAGAAAGAGGCAAAGAAAATTATAAATAGAAATACAATAAAAATAATAGCTAATGGATTCATAGGTTGGTTTTTAAGAGTTAATAAAGAGATATGTAAATATACTGATTTTAAGCAGTTATTTATTGGACGCAACAATTTTTAAATTGTTACACTTTAAATATTGAATTTTAATAAAAAACCCTGAATATCAATTATTCAGGGTTTTTTATTATTCTTTTTTTTCTTCATCCTTAGGAAAAACTTTGTACATTTTTCGATTGAATTTTAGCCACTTTTTATATTGTTTTTCAGATAAAAGTTCTTTTATAGATTTATCAAAAGCTCTGTCTTTAACTTTTAAGGCTTCAGATATAGGCGTAAGATTTTTAACCATGGTTTGCTGTACTTTAGTTCTGTCTGAAAAATCGCCATTTTTCTGAGCGTTTTTCTGGAAATTTTCCATCATTTCTTTAGTACTTTTTAATGTAAAGCTGTTAATACGTCTAATATCTTTAATTTCTCTATTGTACTTTTTTAATAAGTTAGAAAACTTTTTACCTTCTTCTGAAGATAATTTAATACTCGACTTTTTTGCTGCTTTTTCTATATCATAAATAACAATACCTAAGTATTTTTCTACTTGAAAATTAGGTTCTGGAGCTTTTCTAGGAGTTTGGTTCATCTGACTTTGACGACTATTTCTCATTCCTCCTCTGTTTAGCTGACTATGAGCTAAAAAGCTTGTTAATAACGTAAGTACTAAAAGATATTTTTTCATTATGATAATTTTTCTATTGCGTTTGTAATTCTTTGCATAGTTTCATCTTTGCCAATCATTGCTATAATATCAAACAAATGAGGGCCTGCTAATTTACCAACTAAACTTAAACGTAAAGGTTGCATTACCTTACCAAAACCAATTTCCTTGCCAGAAATCCATTCTTTAATAACTTTTTCTGTATTTTCTGATGAAAAATCTTCAATATTAGCAATTACAGCATTTAATTCTTGCATTAATGCACCTGTATCTGCTTTCCAATTTTTCTTGCTGGCTTTAGCATCATACTCTGTTGGAGTTTGAAAAAAGAAATGAGATAAATCCCAAAAATCTTCCACAAAAACAGCTCTTTCTTTAATAGCTGAAACTACTTTTTGTACAAAAGCTTCCTCTTTGTTAATTCCTTTTTCTGCTAAAATAGTTAAATATAAAGAAGTTAATTCAGCATCACTTTTTTGTTGCATGTATTGCTGTTGAAACCATTTTGTTTTATCTGGGTTAAATTTGGCTCCAGATTTACTAACTCTTTTCAAATCGAATTCATTAATCAATTCTTCTAAAGAAAATATTTCTTGCTCTGTTCCAGGATTCCATCCTAAGAAAGCCAACATATTAACAACTGCTTCAGAAAAATAACCATCTTCTTTATAACCACGCGAAACTTCGTTGGTTTTTTCGTTAGTATAGGCTAATGGAAATACTGGGAAACCTAATTTATCTCCATCTCTTTTACTTAATTTACCTTTACCAACTGGTTTTAAAATTAATGGTAAATGTGCAAATTTAGGTGCTTGCCAATCAAAAGCTCTGTATAATAAAACATGTAAAGCCATAGATGGTAGCCATTCTTCACCACGAATTACATGACTAATTTCCATTAGATGATCATCTACAATATTTGCTAAATGATAGGTTGGCATTCCATCACTTTTGAATAGAATTTTATCATCTAAGGTGTTAGTATCAATAGAAATTTTACCACGAATTTCATCTTCCATTTCTAAAGTTTCATCTTGTGGACTTTTAAAACGGATTACGTAATTCTCTCCTGAATTAATTTTTTCTTGTACATCTTCTTCAGATAAAACTAAAGAATTTACCAAACGTCCTTTTTCACGATTGTGCCAATTGTAAATAAACGTTTTACCTTCTGATTCATACCCTTTTCTGTGTGCATCTAATTGTTCTGAGGTATCAAAAGCATAATATGCCCAGCCTTTTTCTAAAAGAATATCTGCGTATTTCTTATATAAGTTTTTACGTTCAGATTGTCTGTAAGGACCAAATTTTTCGTTTTTATTAATACCTTCATCATAAGGAATATTACACCAGTTTAGAGCATCAATTATATATTTTTCTGCATTGGCTACATACCTATTTTGGTCTGTATCTTCTATTCTTAAAACAAAAGTTCCATTGTGTTTTTTAGCAAATAAATAGTTGTATAGAGCTGTTCTTACACCTCCAATATGTAAAGGTCCTGTTGGGCTTGGTGCAAAACGCACACGAACATTAGATTCCATTTTCTTAAATTTAAAGTGCAAAGATACTTTTTCTAAAAAGAGAATAGAAATAAGAGAAACAAAGATTTTTATTTTCTTAGAAAGTCTTAAAAACACCAAAAGAAATGGCTGCTTTTTTAGGTACATTATTACCAGATAAAGCAGAGCCAAAACCAGCTGTTAAACCAAAATCGCAAAACTGTAAAATACCTTTTAACCCATAAGCCACATATTCTTGATCATTAACATACAAACTGTTTGCTGCATTGTTTGCTGGGAAAGAAATATCGCCATTGTTTAAAGATTGAGAAATATCTACAAAACCAATAAGCCATATAGTCTGAGTTAATTTTCTACCAATTTCTCCACCAATTTTTAAGTTAGAGCTATAATTATTGGTTCTAATATCTGCACCTATAAAAGATTGAAAGTAGTTCTTACCAAAACTTGTACCTGCCAAGAACATAGGTGTAAATGTATAGGCATCATAACCAGTTCTTATTGCTGAAGTTTCATCATAAGAACTTGTATTTATTTCCATATTTAACTGCCCAGATAAAACCCATTTTTGTTTTAGAAAATTGTGTTTTAAACCTAGTGTAATATTACCCAAAGCAGTTTCACTAAAACTTTGAGCGCAATTTCCCATACATAATATTGCAGGATCTACGTAGTTGTTAATATCTATTGATTTTAGAGGTACATTTACAAGTAAACTAGTTTTGTTTGTTAAACCATATTCACCATAAAATTGATAAGTTCTATCTGTAATTGTACCAGAAATCGAAAAATCTGGTTCTCCAAACATTTCAGAATAATCAGAAATAGAAGAATAAGATAGGTTTGCAAAAAAGCGTCCTTTTTCTTGTGTCCAAGGGCTTTGAGCAGTTATTTGTAAAGAAAAGAAAAGGGCAATTAAAATATAAATTGGTTTCATAAGTTAGTTTTATGCTGCTTTAGTTGTATTTTCTTAGAAATACTTACAAACTGTTTTAACAATTATTTGATGGTGAATCTTACCAAAAATAGTATTTTTATTTGTTGATTATGAGCCATTTCCAAAACATACAGAAAAAGTTACATCAATTCTCACGTAAATTTTATACGAATGAGTTGATAAAAGGTAGCATCTTGTTTTTGTCATTAGGCTTCTTATACCTGTTTTTTATTCTGTTTATAGAATATTTTCTATGGTTAAAACCTACTGCTAGAACCGTTCTTTTTTGGATTTTTATTCTTGTAGAATTATTCTTACTCATCAAATTTATTTGCATACCTATTGCTAAGTTAATAGGGTTTAGAAAAGGCATTTCTTTAGAAGAATCATCAAAGATTATTGGCGCTCATTTTCCTGAAGTAGAAGATAAACTACTAAATGTTTTGCAACTTCAAGAAAATAGTGATCAGTCAGATTTAATTTTGGCGAGTATCAACCAAAAATCTGAGGCCTTAAAACCAATACCTTTTACAAAAGCAATTGATTTTAAAGCCAATACTAAATATTTAAAATACGCCATAATTCCTGTTTTAATATTTTTAATTAGCTTATTTACAGGTAATTCAATAAATTTAGGTAAAAGTTTAGAACGTGTTGTAAATCATAGAACTGCCTATAACCCTCCTGCTCCTTTTTCTTTTTCTTTAGCTAATCAAACTCTTCAGGTTATACAAGGTAAATCTATAAATGTGCAGTTTAAAACAGTTGGAAATATTGTACCAAATGAGGGTAAGATTATTTTTGATGATCAGAGTTATTATTTAAAATCAGAAGGTAATGCAACATTTTCATATACGTTTTCTGATGTTCAAAAATCAATTGATTTTTATGTTGAAGCAAATGGTGTACAATCTCAATTTTATCAAATAAAGGTTATTGGTACTCCAACTATCAACAACATTACTTTAGATTTAGATTATCCTAATTATGTAGGTCAAAAAAATAAAACCATTCAGAATTCAGGTAACTTAATTGTACCTGAAGGCACTACTATTACTTGGAAAGCAACCACAAATAAAACTACAAACTTAAACTTTATCAATAATTCTGAAAGAACAGCGTTTGACAAAATTTCAAATGATAAATTCCAATATCAAAAGCGTATTTTGTTACCAATAAATTATCAAATAGCTTCTTCAAATGATAATTTAAAAGACTTTGAAAATTTACAATTTTCTGTAGCAGTTGTAAAAGATGTATACCCTGTAATTTCTGTAAGTTCAAATATTGATAGTATTTCACGTGGAACAGCACAATTTGCAGGTCAAATTTCTGATGATTATGGTATTCGAAAATTACAGTTGATTTATTATGATGAAGATTCTCCTGAATTAAAAAAGGAATTTTTATTGGATGTTAGCAATCAAAATATTCAAACATTTTTCTATCAATTTCCAGAAGGATTAAACTTACAAGAAGGTATAAATTATGAAATGTATTTTCAGGTTTTTGATAATGATGGTGTAAGAGGTTCTAAATCATCAAAAAGTAAGGTTTTTAATTACAGGCAAAAAACAAAAGAAGAAATAGAAGAGGAGTTGTTTCAAGAACAACGAAATACCATTAACGATTTAGAAAATGCTGTACAAAATCAGAAAAAACAACAGCAGCAGTTAGAAGGTATTCAGGAAGATTTACAGAATAAAAAAAGCATTAATTGGAATGATAAGAAGAAGGTTGAAAGTTTTATAAAGCGTCAAGAACAGTATAAAAAAATGATGCAAAGACAAACAGATCAGCTTCAAGAAAATTTAGATGAAAAGAAAGAAAATGATCCTGATTTACAAGAAAAGAAACAAGATTTAAAAGAACGCATTAAAGAATTAAAGCAATTAAGTAAACAACAAAAGTTGCTAGAAGAAATTCAGAAAATGGCTGATAAATTAAACAAGGAAGATTTAGTACAAAAAGCCAAAGAATTAGCACAGCAAAACAAACAGCAACAACGCAGTTTAGAAAAGACACTAGAAATGGTAAAGCGTTTTTATGTGGAGCAAAAAACCATGCAAATTGCGAATAAGGTAGAAGAGTTGTCTAAAGAGCAGAAAGATCTAGAACAAAAAGAGAATGATTTAGAGGCACAAAAAGAGATTTCTAAACAATTTGATGAAATTCATAAAGATTTAAAAGAACTTCAGAAAGATAATGAGAAATTAAAAACACCTATGGATTTGCCAGAGGTTGATAAAGAGGAAAAGCAAATTGACGAGGAATTAAAAAAATCTGAAGAACTTATTGAAAATAAACAATCTCCAAAAGCAAAAAGTAGTCAGAAAAAGGCATCTGAGAAGATGAAAGAAATGAGTGCTAAAATGCAAAAATCTATGATGGATATGCAATCTGAATCTATGGAAGAAAACATGGATGATTTGCGTAAAATTTTAGAAAACTTGGTTATTTTTTCTTTTCAGCAAGAGCAATTGATGGATAAGTTTAGTGAAGGTTCTACCTCTCATCCAGATTTTGGAAAAGACCTTAAAAAGCAGAATGAAATCAGAACCTATTTTGAACATATAGATGACAGTTTGTATGTCTTAGCAGTGCGTGTTCCAAAAATTTCAACAAAAATTCAAGATGATCTTTCAGCGGCACATTATAATTTAGAACAATCTTTAGAAAACTTTTCAGAAAACAGATTTAATAATGGCTTGTCTAATCAGCAATATGTAATGACAGCTACCAATAATTTAGCAGATTATTTAAGTAATATTTTAAATAGCATGCAGAATAATATGTCTATGAAAATGGGCAAAGGAAAAAAGAGTAATAAACCAGGTTTTAGTTTGCCAGATTTAATTCAGAAACAAAAAGGTTTATCTGAAAAGATGCAAAAAGGAATGCAGAAAGGAGAGAAAAAGGGTGAAGGAAAGAAAGGTGAAAAACCAGATAAAAATGGTGAGCCTGGTGATAAAGGTAAAAATGGTAAGGAAGGAGAAAAAGGAAGTTCTGAGGGTAAAAATGGAGAAGGAGAAGGCAATACTAATGATGATTTAGATGGTGAATTGTATGAAATCTTTAAAGAGCAAAGTCAGTTAAGACAAGAGCTGCAAAATGCAATAAATAAAAGTGAGAATGGTAAACCTGGAGGAAATGGATCTGCTAAGAAAGCTCTAAAAACAATGGAGCAGTTAGAAAACGAAATTCTAGAAAAGGGTTTCAACACAAATACGCTACAAAAAATGCAGAATTTGAACTATGAGTTATTAAAGTTAGATAAGGCTGCATTAGAACAAGGGAAGGAAAAAAAGCGTAAAGCGAACACGAATAAATTAGAGAGTAAAAGGAATAAAGCAAGGGCGTTAAAATTCAAAAAGCAGTTTTATAATCAAATAGAGATATTAAACAGACAATCATTACCTTTGCAGCAAAATTATAAAAAGAAGGTGAGAGCCTATTTTTCTGATACAAAGAACAATTAATTAATGATTGAATTTAATTACGAAACCAATTTTATATTAGAAGATGAATCCTTGTTAAAAGATTGGATTATTACTGTTGCTTCAGAACAAAATTTTGAGGTTGGTGAAATCAATTATATCTTTTGTGATGATGCTTATTTACATAAATTAAATGTTGAATTTTTAGATCATGATACATTAACAGATATCATTAGTTTTGATAATTCTCTAGGTAAATTATTAAATGGTGACATTTTTATTTCTGTAGAAAGAGTTAAAGATAATGCAGCTGAATTTAAGGTTTCTTTTCAAGATGAATTGCACAGAGTAATGATTCATGGAGTTTTGCATTACATGGGTTATAAAGATAAGTCTAGTGATGAGAAAAAGATGATGAGAAATCAGGAGAACATGGCTTTAGAGAAATTAAGTAATTGATAGTCAGTTATATAAAATAAAAGTTTCACGTGGAACTATAAGAAATGAGTTTATTTTCAAGAACATATGACGTTATTGTAGTAGGTGGAGGACATGCAGGTAGTGAGGCTGCAGCTGCAGCTGCAAATATGGGCGCACACACTTTATTAATTACAATGAATTTGCAAAATATAGCGCAAATGAGTTGTAACCCTGCAATGGGTGGTATTGCAAAAGGTCAAATAATTAGAGAGATTGATGCGTTAGGTGGTTATAGTGGAATTGTAACAGATAAAACTGCTATACAGTTTAAAATGCTTAACAAATCTAAAGGGCCTGCAATGTGGAGTCCAAGAGCACAATCGGATAGAATGCAGTTTGCTGAATGTTGGAGAACAATGTTAGAGCAAACCGAAAATGTAGATTTTTATCAAGATTCTGTAAATGGTTTAGTGTTTGATGGCGATAAAATTGTAGGGGTTAAAACAGCATTAGGTTTAGAAATAAATGCAAAAACAGTTATTATTACAGCAGGTACTTTTTTAAATGGATTAATCCATATTGGTGATAAAAGTTTTGGTGGAGGTAGAGCTGGTGAAGGTGCTTCAAAAGGTATTACAGAAGATTTAGTTGCTAAAGGGTTTGAAGCTGGTAGAATGAAAACTGGAACGCCACCAAGAGTTGATGGTAGGTCTTTAGATTATTCTAAAATGACAGAACAGCCAGGAGACGAAATCACTGAAAAGTTTTCGTATTTACCCACCACTAGTGCTTTAAAAAATCAACGTTCTTGTTGGTTAACGTATACCAATCCAGAAGTACATAATTTGCTTAGAGAGGGTTTTGATAGATCACCAATGTTTAATGGTAGAATACAATCTTCAGGTCCTAGATATTGTCCTTCAGTAGAGGATAAAGTAGATCGTTTTGCAACTAAAGAGAGGCATCAAATTTTTGTAGAACCAGAAGGTTGGTCTACAATAGAAATGTATGTAAATGGTTTTTCTACTTCCCTACCAGAAGATGTTCAAGATAAAGCAATTCGTGCAGTAGCAGGTTTTGAAAATGTAAAGTTTTTAAGATATGGTTATGCAATAGAATATGATTTTTTTCAGCCAACACAATTAAAGCATTCTTTAGAAACTAAGTTGATAGAGAACTTGTTTTTTGCGGGTCAAATAAATGGAACTACTGGTTATGAAGAAGCAGCAGCTCAAGGTTTAATGGCTGGAGTAAATGCAGCTTTAAAAGTACAAGGTAAAGAACCTTTTACTTTAAAAAGAGATGAGGCGTATATTGCTGTTTTAATAGATGATTTAATTACAAAAGGTACTGAAGAGCCTTATAGAATGTTTACATCTAGAGCAGAGTATAGAACTTTATTAAGACAAGATAATGCAGATTTGAGATTAACACCTAAAGGTTTTGAACTTGGTTTAGCTTCTCAAGAAAGGATGGATCGAGTTTTAGAAAAGCAACGTAAAACAGATTTATTAATTCAGTTTTTAGAAAAAACTAGTGTTAAGAAAGAAGAGATTAATCCTATTTTGGAACGTAAAAATTTGGCTTTAATTAATCAATCTATGAAGTTGTTTAAGATTGCTGCTAGACCACAATTAGATTTTTCTGATTTTAAAACGGTAGAAAAATTAAATACATTTTTAATTGAAAATGATATTGATAAAGAGATCATAGAGCAAGCTGAAATTCATTTAAAATATTCTGGTTATATCAACAAAGAAAAGAATAATGCAGATAAATTAAATAGGTTAGAAAACGTGAAAATTCCTGCTTCATTTAATTATCAAAAGTTACAATCTTTATCTTTTGAAGCGCGTGAAAAGTTAACTAAAATTCAACCAAGGTCTATTTCTCAAGCAAGTAGAATAAGTGGAGTTTCACCAAGCGATATTTCTGTTTTATTGGTGTATATGGGTAGGTGATTTACTTCAAAATAGTATAATGTTCCACGAGGAACAATCCAATTTTTATGTCAAACAAAATCGACTTTTATAAAAACTTACAGCCTTATTTAGAATGTAAAGATTATACTGTTTCAGGTGAAGTTTATCAAGTTCAATTTAACAAAGAATTTGAGATGCTTGTAACAACTCCTGTTCCAAAAAACTTGGGAGATTATTACAAAAGCGAAAATTATATTTCACATACAGATGCAAAAGATTCGTTGTTTGATAAAGTATATCAATCTGTAAAAAACATCACTTTAAAAAGAAAGTTAAAGTTGATTAATTCTTTCAATACAACAACAAAAACCATTTTAGATGTTGGTGCAGGTACAGGTGATTTTTTAAAAGTTTGTAAGAATAATTCTTGGGAAGTTTTAGGAACTGAGCCTAATTTAGATGCAAGAAATATTGCAGAGCAAAAAGGTGTTTTATTACAAGAAGATTTATTAAAATTAACTACGAAAACATTTGATGTAATTACACTTTGGCATGTTTTAGAACATGTAGAAAATTTGCAAGACTATATAAAATCTTTAAAAGGTTTATTAAAAAGCAATGGAAGATTAATTGTAGCTGTTCCAAATTTTAAAAGTTATGATGCAAATTATTATAAAGATATTTGGGCTGCTTTTGATGTTCCAAGACATTTGTGGCATTTCTCTCAAACAACAATCGGAAAATTATTTCAAACAGAAAATATGATTGTAGAGAAAACACTACCTATGAAATTTGATTCTTATTATGTTTCATTATTAAGTGAAAAGTACAAGCATGGAAAAATGAAACCTGCTTCAGCTTTTTATAGAGGATTTCTCTCAAATAAGAAAGCAAATAAGACTGGTGAGTATTCTTCTCTAATTTATATTATCAAAGAAGGTAAATAATTGTTTTAAGCGGTCTTATTTTAATCTTTATTAGTAATTAAAGGAATATACACTTTAAAAATATAAAAACCTCTTAAAACGCATGTTTTAAGAGGTTTTTATATAGTTGTTGTTTATAGTAAAAAATTTTATTATAATTTTTAGCTATTTAGCAAGTATACACCTAAAAGGGTTACAATAAAATATACAGCTAAGCTCATTGCTCCTGCATAATCTTTTGCTAAACGTTGCCCTATCAATAAGAAAATTAAAACTACTGCACAAAGCTCTGTTCCTAATAAAGCAATTTCTTTTGCACCTGATGTATACAATTGATAAACGCCAAAAGCCATCAATAAACCAGCAATTATTTCTAACACTAAAATAATAGCTAATAATAATGGAACGCTATTTCTTAAAGGAGAATTTTTGAAATGATCTTTTATAAAAGAAACATTTCCATTCCAATCTAATAATTTGTCTATTCCTGATTGTAAAAAAGTTACTGTTAAAAATAATAGGACTAATACTTCTGTTGGATAGTTTGATAAAAAGTTCATGTATTTGTTTTTTAATTATTTAAAAGCTGCATCTATAGGTTCCCAAAGTTCAATTTTATTGCCTTCGTTATCTAAAATCCAACCAAATTTTCCATATTCAAATTCTTGCATTTCACCTACAATAGTAACTCCTTCTTTTTTTAACTCTTTTAAAAGTTCTACTAAATTTTCAACTCTATAATTAAACATAAAGTCTTTTTTAGAAGGTTCAAAATATTTGCTTTTTTCTGCAAAAGGGCTCCATTGAGTAGAACAATCATTTCCTTGTTTGTCTTTCCACCAAAAGGTAGATCCATAATCATCAGTATTGAAACCTAAATGTTTCTGATACCAATCTTTTGACGCTTTTGGATCTTCGCTTTTAAAAAATAGACCTCCAATTCCTGTTACTCTTTTCTTCATTTCTATTTCTTTTTAATGTTGTTTTCGTAAATCGCTATCCATTCTTTAACATCCATTTTTGTGCAAAGTTCTGCAATTAAATCAAAGGGAATTTCTTCAATTTTTTTAAATCGAATACAACTTTTGCCCATATCTAATTTGCGTTTACAATGTTTAGGATATTCTGACACAAACCAATCTAATAGCTCTTTTTTAGCATAAATACCTGAATGATAAAGATTTATAGAGTTTTTTTGAGATGCAATGTTTATGAATGGTAAAGGAGTATTTGGCTGACAATGATAACCATCTGGATATGTGGTTAATGGAACATAAAATCCAATCATTTTATAGAGCATACCTTCTTCAAAACCTGTAGGTAAATTATCAGCAATAGTTTTTGCTAATTTTTGAAATACTTGTTGTCTTTCTTGAGGTATTTGGGCTATGTATTCTTCAGGCGAATTTGCTTCGTAAGTCATGCTCTAAATTTTTGGTTGATGAATGGCTTAAGTTAGCAAAAATTATTTTTTATTTTATTTACTATAGTTTGTGCCAATTTTTGCTTGCTTTCAATGGTCCAACCAGCAACATGTGGAGATAAAATTACATTTTCTGCTTGAATCAAATAGTTAAAAGCTTCTGGCATGTTGTTGTTAGAAAATAGGTTTTCGAAAGATGATTTTTCGTATTCTAAAACATCTAATCCAGCACCTAAAACTTTACCACATTTTAAGGCAGTAACTAAGTCTTTGGTAACTACAGATGTTCCACGTGCAGTATTTATTAACCAGAAATCTTTCTTAAAATTATTAATAAATTCTTTGTTTATCATGTTTTTGGTAAGCTGAGTTTGTGGTGTATGTAAGCTTAGAACATCACTTTTATTTTGTAATTCTTGTAAGGAAACCTGGGTGCAATTGTCATCACCAACATTGGGTTTAATATCATAACAAAGTACTTCTACATCAAAACCTCTTAGTTTTTTGGCAAAAGATTTACCCATATTTCCATAGCCAATTAGGCCTACAGTTTTACCATCTAACTCTAAACCTCTATTGTCTTCACGCAACCATTTTCCTTGCCTAACTTCGTTATCAGCTTTGTTTAATTTATTAAATAAAGAAAGTAACATAGCTAAAGAGTGTTCACCAACTGCATTTCTATTACCTTCTGGAGCTGCAATTAGTTTTATTCTTTTACTTTCTGCATAATCACAATCTATATTCTCTAAACCAGCTCCTACTCTACCTATAAACTTTAGTTTTGTGCATTTGTTTAAAAACGTTTTATCAATCTTAAAACGACTTCTGATGATAAAACCATCATAATTTTGAATTTTAGCCTCTACTTCACTTTTTGATGAAGTATAATCTTCATCATTTATAAAACCTAAATCATTTAATTGATTGATAAGTAATGGGTGATTACTATCTAAGTGTAGAATTTTCATAAGGTTATTTTTTGTTGTTTAACCTGTGCTCTAGTTCTTTTATTCGTTCATTTTTATCTTTCAAATCCATTTTATAATAATATAAACTGGTAATTAAATAAACTACAACAAAAGCTTGCCTTATGCTACTATTGTCAGAAAACTGAACATCAAAAAATGTATCTAAAAGATAGAGAATTCCAAAAGCAATTAAAGAAATGTAAGAAATACACTTTAAAATAAGTTTAATATTGTTCTTCTTCATTTGGGAAATCTTTACTTTTTACATCAGCTATATATTGTTGAAATGCACCTGTCATTTCTTTATATAAATCTAAATATCTACGTAAAAACCTTGGGTTGAATTCGTGTGTCATACCAACCATATCATGAGTAACTAAAACTTGACCATCAACACCATTTCCTGCTCCAATACCTATTACAGGTATAGAAATTGCTTCTGCTACTTTTTGAGCTAATTTTGCTGGTACTTTTTCTAAAACTAAAGCAAAACAGCCAATTCTCTCTAACATTAGAGCATCTTCCATTAACTTTTCGGCTTCTTCTTCTTCTTTGGCTCTAACAGTGTATGTACCAAATTTATAAATAGATTGTGGAGTTAAACCTAAGTGACCCATTACAGGTATTCCAGCATTTAAAATTCGTTTTATAGATTCTTTAATTTCTTTACCACCTTCTAATTTTATAGAGTGACCACCACTCTCTTTCATAATTCGAATTGCAGAACGCAAAGCTTCTTTAGGGTCAGATTGATAACTACCAAATGGCAAATCTACAACTACTAAAGATCTTTCAATTGCTCTAACTACAGAGCTTGCATGATATATCATTTGATCTAAAGTAATTGGTAAAGTAGTCTCATGACCAGCCATAACATTAGAAGCAGAATCACCAACAAGTAAAACATCTACACCAGCATTATCTAATATTTTAGCCATGGTATAATCATATGCAGTTAACATAGAGATTTTCTCTCCATTGGCTTTCATTTCTACTAAAGATTTTACAGTAACTCTTTTGTACTGTTTTTTTGCTACAGACATAATATGTTTTTTGACGAGGGTAAAAGTAAGAAATAATCGCAGATTTTTAGGCCCTTAATACTTTCTATAATTTTATTGATATGCTTTTTTTGGTTAGATTTAACGATTCTAAATTTATTGATATGCAAAAAATTATTGTATTTATTATTGTTTTGGTATTCTCATTATCATTTCATGCTCAAGATAAATCAGCCGAAAATGATGTTAAAAAAGTAATTGAAACGTTCTTTGAAGGATTACACAAAGGAGATAGTACTTTAATGGCTTCTACCCTGCATAAAGACATTAAAATTCAGACTACTTCTAGCATGAGAGGTCCTAATGGTTTGTTACAAACAGATTCTAGAGCAAAATTGCTTACGGCTATTGCCAATAAAAATCCAGAACATGTATATTTAGAAAAATTACTCTCTTACACTATTAAAATTGATGAAAATATAGCCTCAGTTTGGACTCCTTATGAGTTTTACTTTAATAATAACTTTAGTCATTGTGGAGCAAATTCTTTTCAACTTTTTAAAGATGGTAACAATTGGAAAATTATTTATTTGGTAGATATGAGAAGAAGAGATAACTGCCAAGCTCTAAAAGAAAAAAAATAAGTTATATTTGATTTTTTCCTGAAACTAAGAATGTTACAAAATCAAAATACTTTAAACCCTAACAAATGGATAGATGAATATGCAGACTATCTATTTAACTATGCTGTAGTTCGCGTAAACAATAGCGATTTAGCAAAAGACTTAGTGCAAGACACCTTTTTTGCAGGGTTAAAATCTGCAAAGAACTTTCAAGGTAAAGCATCAGAAAGAACTTGGCTGGTATCTATTTTAAAACGAAAAGTAATAGACCACTATAGAAAAATAAATTCTAAAAAAGGTCAGGCAGAAGTTAGAATGAATTTTTACAATGATGGTGAAAATGAAGGTAATTGGTTAGAAGAGAGAGTACCTCAAGATTGGAATAATGCTTCAGAAAAAGCTATTGAAAACGAAGAACTTAAAAGCCAAATAGACGTTTGTATTGATAATTTACCAGAGAAATATGCTATGGTATTTAGAATGAAAACAATACAAGAATTCGAAACAGAAGAAATCTGTAAGGAGTTAGAGATAACTGCGTCCAATTTATGGGTAATTATCCATAGAGCTAGAACGCAATTAAGGAAATGTATGGAAGATAACTGGTTTAATAATTAAGAGATGTTTAAAAGATTAAATATAACTTGTGATGAAGCCACAAAAATTTGTGACAAAAATCAATATGGGGAGGCTACAATTTTAGAAAAGATAAAATTAAATCTTCATTTTTTGCGCTGTGAAATTTGTAAACTTTACACAAAACAAAACCTATTGTTAAGTGTTTTTTATAAGAAAAAAGCAGAGGATTGTAAGAAGATTCATCATTGTTTAACTTCGGAAGAAAAAGAGGTTTTAAAACAAAAATTGAAAGAGGTTAAGGCCTAAACTAAATACAGTTTTTAAACTGTAATTTTTAAGGATTAAATAGAAACGGATTTTTTATAGAAATATAAAGTCCGTTTTTTTATTTTTGATAAAAATTTAAGCATGCATTTCCTACCAGAAAAATTAGATGATTATGTTGTAGAACATTCGCAACAAGAACCAAAAATTCTAAAAGAATTAAGTAGAGAAACTTGGCAAAAGGTATTGAATCCTAGAATGTTAAGTGGTGCTTATCAAGGAAGGTTACTGTCTATTTTATCAAAATTAATAAACCCAAAACATATTTTAGAGATAGGAACATATACAGGTTATTCTGCTTTGTGTTTGGCAGAAGGTTTACAAAAAGAAGGCACAATAATCACTTTAGATAAAAATGAAGAACTAGAAACACTTCAAAATAAATATTTCGAAAAATCAGGTTATAGAAATCAGATTGTACAAAAAGTTGGTAATGCCTTAGATATTATACCAACCATTGAAGAAAAGTTCGATTTGGTTTTTATTGATGCAGATAAATCTAACTACTCCAATTACTTTCATTTGATAATCGATAAAATGAAACCAGGAGGCATTATTTTATCTGATAATGTACTTTGGAGTGGAAAAGTCATAGAAAAACTAGATCCTAAAGATAATGACACCAAAGAATTGTTGGCTTATAATAAATTATTAAATACAGATAATAGAATAGAAACAGTGCTGCTACCTATTAGAGATGGATTAACGATAAGTAGAGTAAAAAAGTAGATAAATATTATCTATTTCTTTTAATTGGGCCAGTAAAGTCATCTAACTTATCCTTAACCCCATTAACTTCTTTAGTAATGTCTTTGGTAACATCTAAGTCTAAATCATTTAATTTAGCACTTTCGTTAATTTCTTTTTTAATGTCATTAGTAGCATCTTTAACTTGACGAATTCCCTTACCTAAACCTCTTGCGATTTCAGGAATTTTATCTGCACCAAAGACCATAACTACAATTAACATAATTACAAAAACTTCTGGAGTACCAATAAACAGAAAATGTGTGCTTAACATAGTGCAAAGATAAAGTTAATTCTAATAAATAATTTGTTATGCAAGCCAAAATTTTAGTTTTTAACGCTTATTTAATATTCTGATTGTTAAATAATTGCAAAACTTTGTATAATTAAAAACCTGTAAATCAATGGTTTGTAAATTTATTTTTCCAAAATGGAATATTTTTCTAATGTTCGTTCCGTTTTTATCAAAATTATTATTTAACTTTGTTGCTTTAACCCTTAAACCCCTTAAGATGAAACCCCTAAGAAAAGTTGCAGCGCTAGCTGTATTGCTTGTTGGTATATTTGCTTTTAGTAAAGCAGAAATGTCTTCAGAAAAACTAAGCCTTAATTTAGATAATATTAACGTAATTGAAACCTTATCCAAACAACAGTTTGAGTGTAGGCCTACTTCTGATTTTATGTTTTATGTAGAAACTGATCTTGTAAAAAAGATTCGTGGTGCAAATAATGTAAATGCTAAGGTTTATATTTTAGATAAAGTTTCAGGTAGAAAAGCCTTATTAGCTGATGAGAACGTTCAAATTAAAAAGTTTGAAGGTGCAATTGAGTTAAAAGATCATAGTGCATCTACTAATTTTAAAAGTTCATTGATTAAAAATGGCGATTTAATAATTGGTAATGCAGAAGTAGCTCCTTACACTTTTAATGAGTTAATTCAGTATGAGTCTATTTACAACAGTTATTTAAACTCAACGAATAAATTACTTAGATTAAAGAGGTCTATCTAACAGTATATTACCCCTAACCCCTAGAATCTAAAACCTAAAAGCTATATGCTTTTAGGTTTTATTTTTTTTATATTTACAGCAATGATAGATTTAAGCGTAAAAGAAATTTATACCATTGTTGGGCTTTTAATGTTGATATTAGCAGCATTTAGTTATTCTCAAAACAAAAAACTTACGTTGGTTTGTGGTATTTCAGGTGCTTATTTAGTGCTGAACTACTTTCTACCTAAAAATTTATTTTTTGATATTGTTTCTTTTCTAGTAATAATCTTTCCTTTCGTTTATGCTAGAGTTTATAAGAAGAGTCTTTTAGATTAAATGCTATTGGAAATTTAATTTTGCTTGTCTATCATACATTACAATACTACCAGCTACAGAAACATTTAAGCTTAATTCAGATTTAAATTTTACCAAATGATGCGATTTTTCAATTGCTAATTTAGATAACCCATGATCTTCTGCACCAAGTAAATACACACAACGTTTTGGATGTTTAAATGTTTCTAATTGAACAGATTTTTCATCTAATTCCACACCAACTAACATGGCTCCTTTTGGTAAATTATTAAAGAAATCATCGAAGTTTTCATAATGGAAATAAGGCATTGCACCAGTTGCTTTATGCGTATCACAAGCTTGTTTTGCATATCTATTACCAATGGTAAAAATAAAACTTGCACCCATATTTTGGGCAGATCTCCAAAGAACGCCTAAGTTTTCAGGTGTTTTTCCATTTTGAATTCCAATACCAAAGAAGCCTTGTTCTAAATTGTTTACCATTTTCTTTAATTTACAATTGTTTTAGAATAAGCATACTTTGAATAATATAATAGTCGCATGTTTTTAATAATGTTAAAATTAGTCAATTATTTTAAGGTTATAGGTATAATTTAAAGTAGATATTATCAAACATATATAAAATTAATCTCCCTTTTTTGGGGAGGCCTCTCCCCATTTATGAGGAGAAATAAATTTCCCCATAAATGGGGATTGACTCATATTCTTTTAATTCACGTTTTTGTGTTGTTAGTTTTAAACCTATAACTTTTAAACATTTTTTCGTTTTAAAATAACTAAAGAAACTAATAATTCTCCTCCAATATCCCCCGAAAAATTAGTGAACTAAAAATTGTGGTTAAAATTATTTTTTACTGCTAATTCTGAAATATATTAATACAGGTTAAAATAAATAGAGACTTACCATCTTCTGTCAAAATATGTGAAAGCTATAAAAAGACATTAAAAATATTTAAGACGAGTTTACATTCTGAAAATCGAAAGAGTAAGTATAATTAATCGAAGAGCAAATGAAATTAAAAAAAAATAACTACCTTAAAAAATCAATATTATTAATTTTTTTATTGATTATTGTAGTTAGCTGTGAAAAAGAAAATAATGATAGTTATAACCAGCTAAATCATTGGCTTATGGAGGGATGTTTCAAGTTGACCCAAGTGGTAAAATTGTCACGGAGATAGATACTTTTAAAGAGTTAGTTCCCAATGCAAGCGATAGGCAAGCTATAGCTGATTTAATGTTTAATGAAAATAAAGGAAATAAAGATGCTAAAGGAACAAAATGTGATTAAACTTTTATTAACATTAAGCTTTTTTTGTTTATCATTTAAACTTTACTGCCAACAAGAAATTGATGGAAAATACAGTAGTTTAATGTTAAACCAAGAGCATTACAACTACTTTGACTTTAATAAAAATGGAATATTTGAATATCATGCAGGTGCAGACTTAGGAGAGATTGAATTTGGTAAAGGTCATTATCAAATAAAAAATGACAGCTTGATTCTTAATTATGATTTAACAAAATTGAATAAAGAAAGTTATTTTAAAACAAAAAAATTTTATAACTCAAATGATTCAATAAAAATAAATTTAAAAATTTATAACCTTAACAAAGAACCCCTATCTAACATAATGGTGTATTCATTTCCTACCTATAGTGCTACACAGTCAAATAAAAAAGGAACAGCATCATTAAAATTAAAAAAACAAAGACATAAAGACAAAATTAAACTTTATGTAAAGGAAATGTTTCTGGCAAAACAAGTTATGTATTTAGACGGAGATTCTAATTACAATATTGATGTTTTTATGAATAAATCTGTGGAACAATTTGGTCATCCTAAAGCAATCAAAAATCAAATTATAAAATATAAAATAATTGAACATGCTGAAGATTTCATAAAAATTAAAAAAGAAAATCGAGTTATAAAGTTAATCAGACAATCCAAATAAATACAAACCACAACCACGTATATAAAAAATAGCAGTTAAGTGCAAAATTCAAAATTTGTGCTTTTCTGCTATCTCTATTTCTTAACCTAGAATAATAGCTTTTTTATTCTGCTACATTTCATATACACATATATTACTTTTTAACTAACATTCGCTTAATTTCATTCAGCTTCATTAAAGCTTCAATAGGTGTTAATGTATCAATGTTTGTAGATAAAATTTCGTCTCTTAAATTTTCTAATAAAGGATCATCTAACTGAAAAAAGCTGAGTTGCATTTCTTCATGTTGCGTTTGTTTTAACACCTCTTTTACTTCATCGTTTTTATTATTTTTTTCTAATTGAGCTAGTATTTTATTCGCTCTATGAATCACCATATTTGGCATTCCTGCTAATTTGGCAACGTGAATACCAAAACTGTGATTAGAACCACCAGAAACTAATTTACGCAAGAAAATAATATTGTCTTCCAACTCTTTTACAGACACATTAAAGTTTTTAATGCGTTCAAAAGTGGTGGTCATTTCATTTAATTCGTGATAATGTGTGGCAAATAATGTTTTTGCTCTTGATGGATGTTCGTGCAAGAACTCAGAAATGGCCCAAGCAATAGAAATACCATCATAAGTAGAAGTTCCTCTACCAATTTCATCTAATAAAATTAAACTGCGCTCAGAAACGTTATTTAAGATAGATGCAGTTTCGTTCATTTCTACCATAAAAGTAGATTCGCCCATAGAAATATTATCACTAGCACCAACTCTTGTAAAAATTTTATCTACAATTCCGATTTTTGCATTTTGAGCAGGCACATAACAACCCATTTGTGCTAATAAAACAATTAAAGCAGTTTGTCTTAAAATGGCTGATTTACCAGACATATTTGGCCCAGTAATCATAATAATTTGTTGCTGATTTCTGTTTAAAACAACATCATTGGCAATATAGGTTTGATCTATTGGTAACTGTTTTTCAATAACAGGATGCCTACCGTTTTTAATCTCTAAATCTGTACTTTCATCTATAATTGGACGCACGTAATTATTATCTACAGCCAAAACAGAAAAGGATAACAAACAATCTATTTTTGCAATAATCTGTGCATTTTCTTGCACAATATCTACAAACTGAATGATGTATTGCAATAACTTAGAGAAAATTTCTTGCTCGAATTTTGCAATCTTTTCTTCAGCACCTAAAATTTTGGTTTCGTATTCTTTAAGTTCTTCAGTAATGTATCTTTCAGCAGAAACTAACGTCTGTTTTCTAATCCATTGTTCAGGAACTTTATCTTTATGCGTATTTCTAACCTCTATGTAATAACCAAAAACATTGTTGAAAGCAATTTTTAAACTTGTAATTCCTGTAGCTTCAGTTTCGCGAGCTAACATATCATCTAAAAACTGTTTTCCTGATGAAGAAATTGCACGTAAATCGTCTAATTCTTGAAGCACATTATTTGCAATTGCATTCCCTTTATTGATGTTTACAGGAGCATCATCAAACAAAGTTTCAGAAATTTTAGTGATTAAATCTTCACAAGTGTGTAGCTGTTTTCCTAAATTCTTAACTGCTTTATTTTTACTCTTTTCAGCTTCAATTTTTATCGGTAAAATTGCTTTTAAAGAGTCTTTTAACAGTACTATTTCTCTAGGTGAAGCTTTGCCTGTAGCCACTTTAGAAATGAGTCTTTCTAAATCTGAAATTTGTTTTAGTTGATAGGTTACATTTTTAGAAAACTCATCTGAATCTATAAAAAACTTTACGAGTTCATGACGATTTTTAATTTCATCAATATTTTTTAAAGGTAAAGCCAGCCAGCGTTTTAACAATCGTCCACCCATAGGTGAAATGGTTTTATCGATTACATCTAAAAGCGTAACTGCATTTAAAGAATTTGGGTTGTATAATTCTAAATTACGAACTGTAAAACGATCCATCCAAACATAATTGTCTTCTGCAATTCTGCTGATATTTTGAATGTGTTTTAACTGATTGTGTTGTGTTTCTGACAAATAATATAACACTGCACCAGCTGCAATAATTCCATTTTTTAAATCTTGAACGCCAAAACCTTTAAGTGTTTTTACATCAAAATGATTTTGTAAAGTTTCGTTGGCGTATTCTTTTTGATACACCCAATCATCTAGGTAAAATGTGTAGTATCTGTTTTCAAAAAGCTCTAAAAATTGTTGCTTGTTTTGTTTTTGTACCAAAACTTCGCTTGGATTAAAGTTCTGCAACAATTTGTCAATATATTCTGCAGTTCCTTGTGCAACCAAATACTCACCAGTAGAAACGTCTAAAAAGGAAATTCCTAATTGTTTTTTATCAAAATGTACAGCCGCTAAAAAGTTGTTGCTTTTGCTTTGTAAAACTTCATCATTTAAAGAAACTCCAGGAGTAACCAATTCTGTAACACCACGTTTTACAATGGTTTTGGTCATTTTTGGGTCTTCTAATTGATCACAAATGGCAACACGCATACCTGCTTTTACCAACTTTGGTAAATACGTATTTAAAGAATGATGAGGAAAACCAGCTAAAGCTGTTTCAGAATCTGAACCTGCACCTCTTTTAGTTAATGTAATGCCTAAAACTTGCGCTGCTTTTTTAGCATCTTCACCAAAGGTTTCATAGAAATCTCCAACACGAAAAAGCAACATAGCATCAGGATATTTAGTCTTGATGGTATTGTATTGTTTCATTAAAGGCGTAACCTTTTTCGCTTTTGATTTTGCCAAGTTTTTGGAAATTTTCAATTAGTTTTGCGAAGGTAAAAATTAGTAGGCAGTTTACAGTAGCAGTTTGCTTTGAACTTATTCACAAGATATGAGGAAATTAAAAAATAACGAATTAGGTAGAATTTCGGTTGATGAATTTAAAGCAGTTGAAAAAACACCTATCATTGTGGTTTTAGATAATGTGCGAAGCTTAAATAATATTGGCTCTGTTTTTAGAACTAGTGATGCTTTTTTGATAGAAAAAATTTATTTATGTGGTATTTCTGCAACTCCACCAAATAAAGACATTCATAAAACTGCTTTAGGAGCAACAGAATCTGTAGATTGGGAATATGTAGAAGAGACTTTAGATATTATCAAAAAATTAAAGGCAGATAATGTAAAGGTACTTTCTATAGAGCAAGCTGAAAACTCTACAAAACTAGATACGTTTTTGCCAAAAAATGATGAAAAGTATGCAATTGTGATGGGTAATGAGGTAAAAGGTGTGCAGCAAGAGGTAATAAATGCTAGTGATTTTTGTATTGAAATTCCACAATTGGGCACCAAACACTCTCTAAATATTTCTGTAACTACAGGTGTTGTTATTTGGGATTTATTTACAAAAATTAGAAGTTTATAAGCAATATTTCTTGGCTTAAGAATTGAAATTGGCAAACAAGTTTAGCCCAGATTGAATGGCGTGTTTGAGCTCTTTTTGTTTTTACAAAAAAGCGAGTAATGAAAGTTGGAAATAGCTTCTAATAAAATTAAAAACCTAAAACAAGTTGAGCAATTGTAAAGTAAATAAGAATACCCAAAATATCGTTACTTGTTGTAATAAATGGGCCAGTTGCTAATGCAGGATCTACACCTCTTTTTGCTAAAATAATGGGAATAAATGTACCAATAATTGAGGCAATAACTATTACTGAAATAAGAGAAGCTGCTACTGTAATTCCTAAATTTAAAGGAAAACCAAGAAATAACATTCCTGCAGACATTAAAAGAGCAGCCAACACAAAACCATTTAATAACCCTTGTAAAATTTCTTTTAAAAGACGTTTAAAAAGCGATCCTTTAAGGCTATCATTAGCTAAACCTTGTACTATAATTGCAGAAGATTGTACACCAACATTACCAGCCATTGCTGCAATTAGTGGTGTAAAAAAGAAAAGTTCTGGATATTGATCCATAGCACTATCAAAACTACCTAAAACAGACACTGAAATAAAGCCACCAAAAAGTGCCAAAATTAACCAAGGTAAACGTGCTTTTGTTATTTCCCAAATGCTGTCATTAACTTCTACATCTTGAGAGAAACCTGCAGCCATTTGGTAATCTTTATCTGCTTCGTCTCTAATTACATCTACAATATCATCAATAGTAATTCTACCCAAAAGCACATTATTATCATCTACAACAGGTATGGCTTCTAAATCGTATTTTGCCATAATTTTTGCAATTTCTTCATCATCTTCAGATACGTTTACTGCATCTACTTTGTGTTTAGAAATTTCAGCAATTTTCTGGTCTGATTTTGCAATAATTAGGTCTTTTAAAGAAAGTCTACCAACGAGTTTTTCTTCTTTATCTACTACATAAATAGAGTGTACTCTTGTTACTTCTTTGGCTTGACCACGAATTCTACGCATGC
The DNA here is from genome assembly GCF_024362345.1 of Polaribacter dokdonensis. Taxonomy (GTDB): domain Bacteria; phylum Bacteroidota; class Bacteroidia; order Flavobacteriales; family Flavobacteriaceae; genus Polaribacter; species Polaribacter dokdonensis. Next base: position 2,142,223 of record NZ_CP101505.1, read on the forward strand.
AACCTGCAACTGTCCAAGTTTCGTAAACTTTTACCAATTCTTTGGCCATTAAAGCACCTGCAGTGTTTTCTTCGTAAGATAAAAGTTCTTTAATGTCTGCTGCTAGCTCATCATCTTCTAAGGCATTAATTACCCTATTTTGACGCTCAACAGATAACTCACCAATAATATCTGCAGCATCATCTGAGTCCATCTCTCCTACTTCATCTGCAATTTCTTGGGCAGATAAATTTTGAAGTATTTTTTCACGAATGTCTTCATCTAATTCAGTAAGAATTTCTGAAGTTTTTTCGCTATCTAAAAGTTTAATGATGTAAATAGCCTCATCAAAATTTACTTCATCTAAAACCTCAGCAATATCTGCAAAGTGAACCTCAGCAAATAAAGCAGTAATTTCTTTAGATTTATCTAATGCTATTAATTCTGATAGGTTATCTAAGAAGTCGTCTGAAATATCAAATGGCATTATTTGCTATTTTTTGCGTGAGTGAAATAAATTCTTGAACAGACAATTGTTCTGGTCTTCTCGCAAATATAGGGTCTTCTTTTAAAGAATCCGAAAGTTTAAAGGTTTTTAAACTAGATCTTAGCATTTTTCTTCGCTGATTGAATGCCGTTTTTACTACTCTAAAAAATAGTTTTTCATCTACAGGTAAACTGTAATCTTCTTTTCTAATAAGTCTAATTACTCCAGAATCTACTTTTGGTGGAGGATTAAAAACAGTTGGTGGTACTGTAAATAAATATTCTACATCATAAAAAGCCTGAGTTAACACAGATAGAATTCCGTAAACTTTAGAACCTTCTTTTTCTGCAATTCTTTTGGCAACCTCTTTTTGAAACATTCCTGCAAATTCTGGTACAAAGTCTCTGTTTTCAATTGCTTTAAAAACAATTTGGGTAGAGATATTGTAAGGAAAATTACCAATAATAGCTACTTGTTCTTTATTAAAAAGAGTTTGTAAATCTTTCTTTAAAAAATCGCCTTCTATGATATTAAATTTATCTGAAGTGGTATTTAAATTTAGATGCTCTATTGGAAACACATCTTTTAAATACGCTACAGATTCTCTGTCTAATTCTAAAACTGTGGTTTTAGGTTTTTTCTGTAATAAGTATTTGGTTAAAACACCCATTCCTGGCCCAATTTCTAATACATGATTGTACCCATTTTCGGTTAAAGCATCTGCAATATTTTTTGCAATACTTTCATCTGTTAAGAAATGTTGGCCTAAGTGTTTTTTTGCTTTTACAGACATATTTTAGTTGCTCATTGCTGTTGGGTAGAATTCTTTTATCAATTTTAATTCGGTTCTAAATGCTAATATTTTATCGCCAAATTTTTGCATAGTTTCTATACGCAAAGCTTCTGCATCTTCTGAGTAATAATCTTCTAAATCGTCTTTAGTTTCTGCAGTATATTGCACTGAATAAGATTTACCACCCATTTGTTCTTCTACCATAATCTGCGTAAATTTTGCAGATATAAATTTACCTGTATTTAAGACATCTAAAATGTGAGTTTCCATCCAAGTTAACCATTCTTCATGAACAGCATCATCTACATTTATAGTTACGTTGTATATGTACATTTTATTTTTTTTAAAGGTTATCTCCTCTTAATTTTCTGAATTTTTTTCTAGCTTCTACTAAATAAATACTAGAAGGATGGTCAAAGATAATTTTTTGATAGAACTCTTTGGCTTTTTCTACATCATTTAACTGATAATTGTAGGTTTCTGCCATTAAAAAGTAAATATCGTCTACTAAAAAGCCTTGATTGTCTGCTGCAATAATTTTTTCTAAACTCGAAATTGATTCTAAATATTGGCCTTCTTTAATTCGCAATTTGGCCTGTAGAAAAAGAGCATCATCATAAATTACTTCTCCAGGCACTAAACCATTTGCAAATAAATCTTTAGATGCAAATAAATTCTCTATTACCTCTAAACCTTCTTTGTTTTTATTTTGATAGGATAACAATTCTGCTTGCGCTAGTTGCTTTAAACCAGATGGAATAGAATCTACAGGTTCATTATCTGTTATTCTTAAAAACAAATCTACAGCATCATTAGCTATAAGTTGTGTTGTAGAGCTTTTTAATACTTTTAATTGTGCTTTTGCCCAAGTAAAATCTCCTTTAAAATAACTAGTTTGTGCTACTTTAAAACGTGCTTCTTGTGCTAATTCAGACCCTTTTAATTGTGTTTGAATTTGAGAAAAGTAAATTAATGCTTTGTTGAATTTACCCCTAAAAACTAATACATCACCTAATTTTAATTTGATGTTTCCTTTTTCGAATTTAGAGTTGGCATAGGTTAATGCTTCTTCTAAAACTTTTGTAGCTTGTAGAGGTTCGTTTTTACTAAAGGTTAAATAGTCTGCATAGGTTACTTGCAGGTCAATTGTTTGTTGATTTTTACCAAATTCAGTAAATAATTGTTGAAATAAGTTTTCGGTTTCTGAGCTTTTGGTTGCTACAGCAATTTTTGCGATGTAAACATTGGCATCAATCTTCTCTTCTTCTAAAAATGCATTTTCATTAACAAATTGAAAACATTGGCTTGCAGCTCCATAATCTGCGTTATCGAATGCAATTTTACCTAAATTGAAGATTTCTGCTAAATCACCATTATTTCTTTGATACAATGCTTTTTCTTGAATAAACGCTTTGTTGTAATCTTTTTGTTGTGCAAATAGCCAGCTTAAAAGTATATTCCATTCGTTCTTAGGATTACTTGCAGCCTTTCTTAAAAGAGTCTTTCTAAAAACAATGTTAGTTTCATTTTCAGCATCATCTGTAATGTATCTGCTTGCATATCTTTGAACTAAATCTAAATATGAATCATTTTTATCTAGTAAATTTATATACGATTCAAACATTTTTTGATACTCCCCTTTTTCTCCATAAATCTGTGCAATTTGAAAATTGTAGTTTACATTGGGGTTTTTTTGCATCGCTTTTTCATAAGCTAAAATTGCATAATCTAAGAGATTATAATCTTTAAAAAGTCTACCAATAATTCCTCCATAATTGGCAAATTCTTCTAGTGAGTTTATGGCTTTGTCATAATTAACCTGAGCCAATTCTTTTAATTGCTGCCTTTGGTAATTATAGCCTAACAAAACATACAAATAATTATGTGTTGTATTTTTCTTGATTCTATTTTTTAATAGATTTTCTGCAGTACTAAATTTATCTGTTTCTTGGTAACAAGAAATTAAGCGTGTTAAATAAGTAGTATTGAATGAACTTTTCTGATAAAGCTTTTCAAAAATTTGAGTTGCTTTTTCATATTCTCCTTGTCTGTAGTAGGTTTCTGCTAAATAAAAACTATTCTGATCTTCACTTTGAGCGAAAGATAAACAGCTAGTAAACAGAAAAAAAGCTAGGAAAAATTGTTTCATACTTTTCAAAGATAATCAACATAAATGTTAATTTTTTATTAAACAAACCTTATTTAGATGAATTGTTTGTAACATTTTGGCACGAAAGTTGTCTATATGATAAATAACTAAACTATTAAGATTATGAAAGATCTAACTAACAAATACGAAAACGCAAAATCTAGCTCAATAGAGTTTATGAAAAACGGACAAATAAGTGCTTATTTAAACTCGCTTTTAGAGATGAATAAATACAAAAGATTAATGGTAGCAATTACTGCTAATTAATCATATCAAAACCAGTATAAGGAATCAAGACTTCCGGAACTTGAATTCCATCTTCTGTTTGATAATTCTCTAAAATACCAGCCAAAACACGTGGTAAAGCCAAAGAGCTTCCATTTAACGTGTGTGCTAATTCGCTTTTACCTTCCTTATTTTTAAAACGTAGTTTTAATCTATTAGCTTGAAACGTTTCGAAGTTAGATGCAGAACTAATTTCTAACCACCTGTCTTGAGCAGTAGAAAACAATTCAAAATCGAACGTTAATGCAGAAGTAAAACCTGTATCTCCACCACACAAACGTAAAATTCTATAAGGTAATTTAAGTTCTCTTAAAATATCTTTAATATGTTCAACCATACCATCTAAAGCTTTGTAAGAATTCTCTGGATGTTCTACTCTTACAATTTCTACTTTATCAAACTGATGTAATCTGTTTAAACCACGAACATGAGCACCATAACTTCCAGCTTCTCGTCTAAAACAAGGTGTGTAGCCAGTTAAGGTGATAGGAAAATCTGATTCTTGTACTAAATCTCCACGAAAAATATTAGTAATTGGCACTTCTGCAGTAGGAATTAAATACAAATCATCTACAGTAGAATGATACATTTGCCCATCTTTATCTGGCAATTGCCCAGTTGCAGTTGCAGATGCAGTATTTACCAAATGTGGTACTTGTACTTCTGTATAACCAGCAGCAGTATTTTTATCTAAAAAATAATTGATTAAAGCACGTTGTAATCTTGCACCTTTTCCTTTGTATACAGGAAAACCAGCACCAGAAATTTTTGTGCCCAATTCAAAATCGATAATGTCGTATTTTTTTGCTAGCTCCCAATGAGGAAGTGCATTATCTCCTAAATTTGGTATAGAACCTTCACTAAAAATATTCTCATTATCTTCTTCAGAAGTTCCTGCTTTTACAGAAGCATGAGGCACATTTGGTATTTGATATAAAAGTTGATCTAATTCATCAGAAAATTGAGATAGTTTTTCAGATAGTTCTTTAGAACTTTCTTTTAACTGCCCAGTTTTTTCTTTTAAAACATTCGCTTCTTGTGCTTTTCCACTTTTATATAAATTTCCAATTTCTTTGGATAGTTTATTAGATTCTGCTAATGTATTATCAAGAGTAACCTGAGTTGCTCTTCTGTTTTCATCTGCAGTTAAAACTTGTTCAATAATTGTTTCAGCATCAGCAAAATTACGTTTTGCTAAACCTTCTAAAACTTTGGTTTTGTTTTCTCTAATAAACTGTACTTGTAACATTTTTTCGATGTTTTATAAGCCGCAAATATACATGAAGATTAAGACTTTGGCAATCTACTTTTAGAGATTGTTTTTAATGTAATCTCTAGCAATTAATTCGTCTTTTTTAAGTTGATCAATAAGTAATTCTAAAGAATCAAACTTCTGTTCATCTCTTAAAAAATAAAGTAGTTCTATGGTTAAATTTTGGTGATATAGATTTTTGTTAAAATCAAAAAAATGTACCTCTATAGTTTGATGATTTCCATTTATAGTAGGTCTGTTTCCTATATTCATCATTCCAAATACTATTTCTTCAGCTATTAAAGATTTTACTACGTAAACACCAGTTTTTGGTATTAATTTGTAACTTTCTTTAACATCTATGTTGGCTGTTGGATAGCCAATTTTACCCCCTAACTTTTTTCCATTTACAACATTACCATTTAGCATAAAGTTATATCCTAAATAATTATTTGCTGTTTTTAGGTTTCCTGAATGTAAAGCAAGTCTAATTTTGGTAGAGCTTACAGAAACATCATCTATATCTTGTGCAGGTATTTCTTCTACTTTAAAATCGTATAAATGGCTGTACTCTGTTAATTGAGTTATGTTACCTTCTCTGTTTTTACCAAAATGATGGTCATACCCAATAATCAACTTAGAAATATTTAACTGATTTACTAAAATATCTCTTACAAATTCTAGTGCTGTTGTTCTAGAAAACTCTCTACTAAAAGGATGAATAATAAGATAATCTAAACCTGTTTTTTCTAATAATTTTGCTCTTTCTTCGATTGTATTTATCAATTCTATAGAAACATCTTTCTGTAAAACCATCCTTGGATGAGGAAAAAACGTAAGTAAAACCGATTTTTTTTTGGATTTTTTAGCTTCAGAAACTAGTTTTTCGATAATTTTTTGATGCCCAAAATGAACACCATCAAAAGTACCAATTGTTACAAAAGTTTTCTCTTCTGAAGAAAAGCTAGAAGTTTTTTGAAAAATTTTCAAGAAAATACTGTTTTACACTACAAATGTACAATATCTAGAAATTAAAAAAAGATTTTTAGGTTATGATTTTAGACTAATTATATACTAATTAAACTAAGGGATAATTGTTAAAATGATAAATTTTATAATCAATTATTCTGAAATTCAAAAAAAATTGTATTTTGCGTATAAGTTAACAAACAATTCAAATTATGATAAAAAAGACTTTACTCTTGGTATTTATAGCTTTTGCTAGTTTATCAATGGGTGCACAAACCACTATTACTGGTGTAGTTAAAGATGCTAAAACAGGTGAAACACTTCCTGGTGCAAACATTAAAATTTCAAGAAAAGCAGTTGGTACAAATACCGATTTTGATGGGAAATTTGTTTTAACAACAACAGATGTGCCTCCTTTTACATTAGAAATATCAATGTTAGGGTTTAAAACAGAAAAGGTAGAAATAACTAAAAACAATCAAGAAGTTGCTGTTTCACTTACAGAAAATGAAACTTCTTTAGATGAAATTGTAGTATCTGCCTCTAGAACTCCAGAACGTATTATGGAGTCTCCAGTTACAGTAGAAAGAATGGATACTAGAGCCATAAAGAATACTTCTGCTCCTTCATTTTATGATGGTTTAGAAAATTTAAAAGGTGTAGATATTAATACCAACAGTTTAACATTTAAGTCTGTAAACACACGTGGTTTTGCAACATTTGCAAATACACGTTTTATGCAGTTAGTTGATGGTATGGACAACTCATCTCCAGCTTTAAACTTTGCTATTGGTAACTTACTTGGTATGTCTGAACTAGATGTTAAAACAGTAGAGTTATTACCTGGAGCATCGTCTGCATTATATGGAGCTAACGCTTTTAATGGTATTATGTTTATGACAAGTAAAAGTCCTTTTGACGATCAAGGAATTAGCGTTTCTGTTAAAGGAGGTATTACAAGTCAAGAAGCAGCAGGTAACAATGAGTTTTATGATATGAACATTAGAATGGCTTACGCATTTTCAGATAAATTTGCTGCAAAAGCCACTTTAGCTTATTTAGATGGTACAGAATGGTTTGCTACTGATTATAGAAACAACAGAGAAGGTACTTCTTTAGAGGGAGATTATATTGCAGGAACAAGAGAAACAGATAGAAACTATGATGGTTTAAACATTTATGGTGATGAGGTTTCAACAAACATAAGAGGTGTAGCTCAAACTTTAGAAAGTTTAGGCATTATACCTAATGGAGCTTCTGCATTAATTCCTAGTGAAAACATTAGTAGAACAGGTTATGAAGAAAGAGACTTAATGAGTTATGAAGCTAAAAGTGTAAAGTTTGGTGGTTCTTTAAACTACAGACCTTTTGGTGATGATCGTTTAGAAATTATTTGGAACTCAAAGTTTGGAGTTGGTAATACTATTTATCAAGGTACAAACAGATATAACATTCAAGATTTTTACTTAGCACAACACAAATTAGAATTTAGAGGTAAAAACTTCTTTGTAAGAGGTTATGTAACTAACGAAGATGCAGGTAATTCTTACGATACTCGTTTTGCTGCAATTAACATCAACAGAGCTTGGAAAGATGACAACACCTGGTTTGGAGAGTATGTAGGTGCATACTTACAAGGTACTTTAGGTGGTTTAAACTCAGACCAAGCACATGCTATTGCAAGACAAACTGCAGAAACAGGAAGATTTGAGCCAGGAACTCCAGAGTTCCAAGCAGCTTTTGATAGAGTAACTTCAGACCCAGATTTAGTAACTGGATCTAAGTTCCAAGATCAAACAAAATTATATCATGGAGATGTTAACTATAACTTCCAAGACGTTATTGATTGGGCAGAATTTCAAGTAGGTGGTTCTTACAGAAGATATTCATTAAATTCTAATGGAAGCATTTTTACTGATTATGATGGGCCAATTGATTATGATGAATATGGTGTTTATACACAAATGCAAAAGAAATTTTTAGAAGATGATCGTTTAAAATTCACAGCTTCTATTCGTTATGATAAAGCTCAAAATTTTGATGGAAACTTTTCTCCAAGAGTTTCTTTGGCATATGCAGGAGGTGAAAATAAAAACCAAAACTTTAGAGCCTCTTTTCAAACAGGTTTTAGAAACCCAACAACACAAGATCAATACATTGGTTTAAATGCAGGTAGAGCATACTTAGTAGGTTCTGCACCAGACAATTTAGATAGATACCAAACTCAGCCATTATTAGTTAGTGGATTTGGACAAGGTATTTTAGGCACAGCTACAACAACAGTTTCAGGTAGAGCAGCTTATGAAAACTCATTTGCAGCATCATCTGTTACTGCAGGAGCACCAGTTGCTGCAAACGTACCTTTAGTTGCACCAGAAAAAGTAACTGCTTATGAAGTTGGTTATAGAGGCTTAGTAAATGCAGGATCACAAAGAATAACAGTAGATTTAAGTGCATATTATAACAGCTATGAAGATTTTATTGCTGGTAAAAACGTAATTACTCCTTTTTATGGAACTGTAGGTGATAACTCATTATCATTAGCTGCATTACAAAATGGAGATTTTACAGTATTTCAAACGTATACTAATTCTGCTGCAGATATTAATTCTTATGGAGCATCTATAGGTTTAAATACAAAAATTCTTAATGGATTTGATTTAGGATTAAACTATACTTATGCAAAGTTTGATTTTGATAGAGCTTCAGATCCAGATTTCGAACCAAGTTTTAATACACCAGAGCACAAAGTAAAACTACAATTTGGAAAACCAGACTTATTTGAAAACTTCGGATTCAACATTAACTTAAGATGGCAAGATGAGTATTTATGGGAGTCTACTTTTATGGATGCTACAATTGAAGGAAGAACAGTTTTAGATGCACAAATCAATTATTCAATACCTAGTATTAAATCTGTATTCAAATTAGGTGGTGCTAACTTAACAGGACAAGAGTATTTAAGTGCGCCAGGAGTTGGTGCAATAGGTTCTCAGTACTACCTATCATGGACAATAAATAACTAATAATAATTAAAATATTTTATGAAAAATTATAAATATATATCACTTTTTTTACTGTCATTAGGGCTTATTTCTTGTGATGTAAATAATGAATTAGATGAGATTCAAGCTGAACCTGTAGAACAGGTAGAATTGAATACAAATGGATTAGATTTTTCTTCTTATGTTTCTGTAGGAGCTTCTTTTACAGCAGGTTTTACAGATAATGCGTTATTTATTGCAGCACAGGAAAATTCTTTTCCAAATATATTAGCTGGTAAATTTGGTGCAAATTTTGCTCAACCTTTAATGAGTGATAATATTGGTGGATTATTGTTTGCAGGTAATGTAATACAAGGACCAAGATTGTTTTTTAATGGAGCAGGGCCAGCTGCTCTGCCAGCAACGCCTACCACAGAAGTAACTACTTCTGTAGCAGGAAATTTAAACAACTATGGTATTCCAGGTGCAAAAAGTTTTCACTTTGTGGCTTCAGGATATGGAAATGTTCAGGGTGTACCACTAGGTTTAGCTAATCCATACTATGCAAGAATGGCATCAAGTGCTACTGCAACAGTATTAGGAGATGCAATGGCTCAATCACCAACGTTTTTTACATTATCAGAAATTGGCGGTAATGATGTTTTAGGTTATGCAACATCTGGAGGTTCAGGAGTTGATCAAACTGGAAATTTTGATCCAACCACATATGGAGGTTCAGATATTACAGATCCTAATGTGTTTGCACAAGTATTTACAACAATGGTTTCCACTTTAACATCTGGAGGAGCAAAAGGAGTTGTGGCAAACGTACCATATATTACAGATTTATCACATTTTACTACTGTACCTTATAATCCAATTCCTTTAGATGCTGGCACAGCTGCTGCTGTTAATGGAGGATATGCTGCTTATAATGGTGGTATTCAACAAGCCTTTGGAGTGCTAGTTCAGTTAGGTGTATTTACACAAGATCAAGCAGATGCTGAAATAGCAAAAAGAACTATCTCATTTTCAGCGGGTCAAAATGCAGTAGTAATCGTTGATGAAGATTTGACAGATTTAGGTGCAATTAATCCAGCTTTTGCAGGAATACCTCAGTATAGACAGGCTACTGCTGATGATTTATTAGTTTTACCAGGTTCAGCTTTTATAGGTACACTTGCAGATCCTAATAATCCTTTATCTGTAAATGGTGTTGGAGTTCCATTAGATGATAAATGGGTAGTTACACCAGAAGAGCAACTAGCTATTAAAACTGCTACAGATGCTTACAATGCAACAATAGAAGCAACAGCTGCAGCTAACGCAAATATTGCTTTAGTAGATTTTAAAGCAGTTTTGGCTGAGGCTTCAACTGGAATTATGTTTGATAATTATACATTAAATACTAGTTTAGTTACAGGAGGTTTAGTTAGTTTAGATGGTGTGCATTTAACAGCTAGAGGTTATGCTTTAATGGCTAATAAAATTATGGCTGCTATGGATGCAGAGTTTGGTACTAACTTTACTTCAGCTACTGGAGGGTTAGCGGTTGCTGGAGATTATCCTACAAATTATTCGCCAGTACTTAGATAGTATACTATTTTTAAAAATATTAGGGGGTTGAAAACGTTGTGTTTCAGCCCCTTTGTTATTTTCTTTAATTTATTTTAAAAAAAGTATTTGCAGGGTTCATAAAACTTATTATATTTGCACCTCTCTAATAATATTTTAGAGGATGTTCATTAAAAATAAGACTGCGAAAGTAGCTCAGGGGTAGAGCATCACCTTGCCAAGGTGAGGGTCGCGGGTTCAAATCCCGTCTTTCGCTCTAAACCATATAAAATTTCCATGCTGAAGTGGTGGAATTGGTAGACACGCTGGACTTAAAATCCAGTGAGCAGTAATGCTCGTATGGGTTCAAGTCCCATCTTCAGTACAAGAACCGTAACATTTATGTTACGGTTTTTTTGTGCTCAAAACTTTCCTAAATTTTATAAGTAAATTCTTAAAATGTTTAGGAATATAGTTATAGTTGAATGCTTTTCTGTTATTTACTTTATTAACAACAAAATATATTTGTAGTCCTAATTTTTTTGAATAGATGAAAAGTTTTGATGCTATAAATTCTTTAAAAAATATAACTCTTAAAATTGATGGAGACTTTATAGAAAATGCAAGTGGAGGTTTTCTAACCTTTAAAAATAAACATGGAAAAGGAAATGCAAAGGCCTTTAAATTGTTTTCAGGTTTAGAGGTCCTATCTTTTAATCTATTAACTTCAGAGGCTATTTATATTGAAAATATTTTTAAGAATAAAAACTGCTTACATTTTATTTTCTGTATCGAGGGTTTTCTATCTCATTATTCGAATTTAGATAAAGAGAAAAAAAATATTCATAGACTTCAAAATGTTATTATAGGAAACAATAAAAATAAATCGAGTTGTATCGTTATTCCTGCAAACACTAAAGTAAAGTTTACGATTATCACTGTTTTACATGTAAATAATGAACCAAGATACCAAAGCCAATTATCTAATTTACTTTCTAATTTAATGACAAATGTTAGTAATACAGAAAACTATACTTATTTTGGAGAAATTTCTAATAGAACTACACCTTTTGTAGAGACAATAATTGACACAAACCTATCTGGTTTGGCCAATAGATTATTGAATGAGGCAGCTGTTTTAAAAACGCTTTCTTCTCAATATTCTAGTAGAGGTAATAATATTAAAAGTGTAGAGAATAAAAATCCCTTATCAAAAACAGATACTCTAGAAATAATTAAGTTAAGTGATTATATTTCTCAAAATCTCCACGAAACTATTCCTTTAAAGAAATTAACGTCTATAAGTGGGCTAAATCAAAAAAAGATTCAGAAAGGGTTCCAATACTTTTTTGATGAAACCGTAAATAAATTTACAACTAACCTTAGAATATTAAAGGCTAAAGAGTATTTAGAAGAGACTGATTATTCCATTTCAGAAATTGTGTATAAGATAGGTTTGAATAGTAGAAGCTACTTCTCTAAAATTTTTAAAGAGAAATATGGTCTAATTCCTAAAGATTACAAAAAGTTTCATCATTTATCAAACCCTACATTTCAACTTTCATATTACTCAGAAGCTGCAGAAGGTACTACTAAGAAAGATTTAATTAGCATTTTAGAGGCTTCTAAGAAGAATAATTTAGAGTATGGTATTTCAGGTTGTTTAATTTATTACAAAGCATCTTTTTATCAGATTTTAGAAGGTCCTAAGAACGAAATTTTAAACCTAATTGAAGTTATTAAGAAAGATAGCAGAAACAAAAACCTAAATATTATTTTTCAAGGAATGAAATCTGGAAGAATTTTTGGAGAATGGAACATGGCATTAATTCAAGATGATTTTGCAAGTATAGAAGCCAATAGAGAGTTGGATATAATTCCTGTAGAGTTTCTACCAATGACAGATATTAAAAATCCTTTAGCCAATAAATACCTATGGGAAAAGGCTAGAAATTACTTAATCGTAAACCAAGAAGTAGATAAATAATTTTAATAAAATCTGATTTTTGATAACCTAGAATCTCTGTAATTAGAAGGCGTTACACCATACCTTTCTTTAAAGGTCTTAGAAAGATAACTATTGCTTTTTATACCTAACTCGTGTGCAATTTCTGCCATAGATAATTTAGTTGTTTCCAGCAAAATACGAGCTTGATTTAATCTTTTATTTCTTGTAAAATCGTTTACAGAGCATTTGTAGTAGCTTTGAAAAAGTTTTTGCAATTTACTTTCGGAAATAAAATTACGCCTAGCAATTTCTTCTATGGTTGGTAAATTATTTAAATTCTTTTCTATAAAAGAAGATATTTCTAAAACAGTATCTACCTCTTCAGAAGCCAAGTCAGCCTCACAATCTTCGCATTTTCTTCCTAAATATTGCTCTAAGGTGTTTGACAATAAAGTGTAGGTAATACCTTCTTTAAATAAAGAACCAATAAAGCCCTTTTTTTTGTTTTTGGTTATTTTTTTAATTTGATCAAATTCATCAGCTCCAAATGGATAGGTATAAAAAAACGGATTAATCGCTTTTACATCTCTTAGAAGCTCATTCAAATCATCACCTAAATCAAACTTAAAGCTCTCTAATTTATGTTCAAATAAATTTCGATTTAGTTCAATGCTAAAAAAGTGAATATTTTTTTCTTTCGGAATTTTAAAGGTGTGTACTTTCTCTATTGAACTACCTATAATCGCTCCACTATATTTATTTATACCTTCGAATTCACCTTCGTTTTCAAATCTATGGTAAAAAGTATCGCCTAAATTAAAAACAAATTTCAATGGATTTACCTTATGCTTTTGCATTTTTATGATGAAGTCTTCACTCAAATTATAATCAGTATCTATAATTCCTAAACCAGATGCAAACTGAGTTGCTTCTATATATCCAGAACCAAATTCCTCAGGTACTATAACTTTTGTAGTATTGTGTTCTTCTGCATATAGAGCATGCATGCTCTTTGCCATTTCTTTAACAATATCTTCTACAAAAAGATCTTCAACAACTATTTTCTGAGTCATTATATGATGTCTAAATTATAATGCAATATACGTTTTTCAATATACTTATAAAGAGGCAGTAGTTTTAAAAAAACAGCTAGAATGTACTTTTACTTTTCATGATTTCAATATATTTGAACATCTTAAAATAATCCTCCCTATGAATGATTTTGAATTGTATTTTAAAATGGGTCTTACCCATGTTTTAGACTTTAGTGCTTACGATCATATTTTGTTTCTAATTGTTTTGGCTGTAGTCTTTAACTTTAGACAATGGCAAAAAGTTTTGTGGTTAGTTACTTTATTTACAATAGGGCATTCAATTACTTTAGCATTATCAGCCTATAAAATAGTGCAGTTTCCAATAGATATCATAGAGTTTTTAATACCATTAACTATATTTATAACAGGCTTTATTAATGTAGTTTTCACTAAAAACACTGGTGCTAAAAACGGTTCGTTAAATTTAATTTTCGCTTTATTTTTTGGGCTTATTCATGGTTTAGGTTTCTCTAATTATTTTAAAATGATGATTGGCCAAGAAGAAGACAAACTAATGCCACTTTTAGAATTTGCTTTAGGTATAGAAGCTGCTCAAATTATTATAGTTTTAGGTATTTTAATTATAGGTGCAATTTTTCAAGGCCTTTTTAAAGTTTCTAAAAGAGATTGGGTTATGGTAACTTCTTCTATTGTAATTGGTTTTGCTATTCAAATGATGATTGATAGAGTTTTTTGGTAGCCTAAAAATTGTCTTATAATTAACGTTCAGTTTCTGTAAATCTCATTATTTTCGTGATATGACAGAAAAGAAACAATTAAAGTATGATAAAGCCTATTTAAGAATGGCTTTAGAGTGGGGTAAACTGTCTCATTGCAAACGCAAACAAGTGGGTGCATTAATTGTGAAAGATAGAATGATAATTTCAGATGGGTTTAATGGAACACCTACTGGTTTTGATAATTGTTGTGAAGATGAAAATGGAGTTACAAAATGGGAAGTACTTCATGCAGAAGCTAATGCTATTTTAAAAGTAGCGTCTTCAACTCAATCAGCAAAAAACTCGACTTTATATATTACATTATCACCTTGTACACAATGCAGTAAACTAATTCATCAAGCAGGAATTAAAAGAGTTGTATATGCAAATGCTTATAAAGATCCTTCAGGATTAGATTTTCTTAAAAAGGCTGGTGTTTCACTAACATATTTGCCTTATGAATAAGAATAATTTACCATTATATTTTGCAATTGCCTTAGTTCTAGGAATACTAATTGGTGTATTTTTTGGAGGTGATGCCAAAGATTTATTCTCATTTTCTGAAGGTAATAAGCAAGAGCAGAAAATAAAAAAGCTTATCAATTTTATAGAGAAAGACTATGTAGATGATGTAAATACAGACGATTTATTAGATGGTGCTATTACTCAAATGTTGGGTAAATTAGATCCACACTCAGTGTATATTCCAAAAGAAAATTTACAAGCAGTTACTGAAAGTATGCAAGGTAATTTTGTGGGTATAGGTGTTCAGTTTAGAATGATAAAAGATTCAATAACTGTAATTCAACCAATAAAAGGAGGCCCAAGTATAAAAGCAGGTATAAAGGCTGGTGATCGTATTTTAATGGCAAATACAGATACTTTGTATGGTAAAGGCTTTAGAAATGGCTCTGTACCAAAATATTTAAAAGGTAAACCAAATACAGATGTTACCTTACAAGTATACAGAAAAAGTAATGATTCACTTTTTAATGTAGATATAACCAGAGGTAAAGTAAATATTAAAAGTGTTGATTTAGCCTATATGATAAACGATTCTGTAGGCTATATAAAATTAGATCGTTTTGCAAGAAACACCTATTCAGAATTTAAAACGTCTCTTAATATGCTAAAAGAAAATGGCATGACAGATCTTGTATTAGATCTAAGAGGAAATGGAGGTGGTTTTATAGAAATTGCAAACAGAATTATTGACGAGTTTTTAGAAAGTGATAAACTAATGGTCTTTACCAAAGACAACAAAGAGCGCATTGAAAATTTCTATGCAACATCTATGGGTTCTTTCGAAGATGGAGGTTTGTATGTCTTAATAGATGAAAACTCAGCATCAGCATCAGAAATTGTAGCAGGTGCTTTGCAAGATAATGACAAAGGTACCATTATTGGAAGACGATCTTTTGGTAAAGGTTTAGTGCAAATAGAAATGGATTTAGGAGATGGCTCTGCAGTTCGTTTAACTACAGCAAGATATTTTACACCAACAGGAAGATCCATTCAAAAACCATATTCAGGTAATGGTAATAAAAATTACTATAAAGATTATCAGCAACGAATTTTAAGTGGAGAGTTACTAAGTAAAGACAGCATTAAAGTAGTAGATTCTTTGCAATATAAAACGCCAAAAGGCAAGCTTGTTTATGGAGGTGGAGGTATTATACCAGATGTTTTTGTAGCTATTGATACTACATCTATGATGACTAATTTCTATTTTAATACCATCAATAATTTTGCTTTTGATTATGTAGATGAGAATAGAAAAGAATTGAATGATTGGACAATTGATACTTTTGTAACTGAATTCGATTCAAATAATGAAGTTTACGAAAATTATTTGGCCTCTATAAAAGACAAAGTAACACCATCTTTTAGAACAGAAAAAACCATTAAACCATACCTAAAAGCCTCTATAGCCAATGTTCTTTTTGGTGATGTAGGGTTTTATAGAATTATGCACAAAGATGATCAAATGTTGCAAAAGGTATTAGAGTTGGAAAGTAAAAAGGAATAGCTTTTCTTTGTAAGAATGATTTCTATTACAACATCAACAAATAAAAAAGTTTACTTTGCTTCAGACCAACATTTAGGAGCACCTACAGCTGCTTTAAGTTTGCCTCGCGAAAAGAAATTTGTTTCATGGCTAACTGAAATAAAAGATAGTGCAGAAGCTATTTTTTTGATGGGAGATTTATTCGACTTTTGGTTCGAATATAAAACTGTAGTTCCTAAAGGTTTTGTGCGTGTTTTAGGCAAATTAGCCGAAATTTCAGATGCTGGTATTCCCATTTATTTCTTTGTTGGTAATCATGATTTATGGATGAAAAACTACTTTAAAGAGGAATTAAACATTACAGTTTATCACCAACCTCAAGAGTTTTTAATTGATAATAAAAAGTTTCTCATAGGGCATGGAGATGGTTTAGGGCCTGGAGATAAAGGCTATAAGCGCATGAAAAAAGTATTTACTTTTCCTTTATTTAAATGGATGTTTCAATGGCTTCACCCAGATTTAGGTGTTAGACTTGGGCAATACATGTCTGTTAAAAATAAAATGATTTCTGGAGATGAAGATGCAAAGTTTTTAGGAGAAGATGAAGAGTGGTTAGTGCAATATTGCAAAAGAAAATTAACTCAAAATCATTATGATTATTTTGTTTTTGGGCATAGGCACTTACCTTTAGAAATAAAATTACAAGAAAACAGCAAATACATAAATCTTGGAGATTGGATACAATATTTTACATTTGGTGAGTTCAATTCAGCTACATTTCGTTTAGAAAAATTTAACTGAAAGCCCTATCATTACTAATAAATTGGCCAAAATCTTTAACCTTGTTTTAACAGATAAATTTTGTTAAAATTGTAGCTTTGTTTTTCTGAAAAAATTAATAATCAATTCGTATACTATAATGGACGTAGATGTTAGAGCAATTAACGAGAAAATAGAAAGAGAAAGTGCTTTCATAGACATACTTACTTTAGAAATGAATAAAGTAATTGTGGGTCAAAAACAAATGATAGAAAGTTTGTTAATTGGTTTGTTAGGTAATGGTCATATTCTTTTAGAAGGTGTGCCTGGTTTAGCAAAGACTTTAGCTATTAACACTCTTTCTAAGGCTGTACAAGGTTCTTTTAGTAGAGTTCAGTTTACGCCAGATTTATTGCCTGCAGATGTTGTAGGTACTATGATTTATAATATGAAAGAGAATGATTTCTCTATCAAGAAAGGACCAATCTTTGCAAACTTTGTATTGGCAGATGAAATTAACAGAGCACCAGCAAAAGTGCAATCTGCTTTGTTAGAAGCAATGCAAGAACGCCAAATTACTATTGGAGATACTACTTTTAAATTAGATGAACCATTTTTAGTAATGGCAACTCAAAACCCTGTAGAACAAGAAGGTACTTACCCTTTACCAGAAGCGCAAGTAGATAGATTTATGCTTAAGGTAGTTATAGATTATCCAAAAATTCAGGATGAGCAAGTTATAATGCGTCAAAATTTAAGTGGTGGTTTTGCATCAGTTAATCCAGTAATATCAGTAGACCAAATTAATAAAGCAAGAGAAGTTGTGAATGAGGTTTATATGGATGAGAAAATCGAAAAATACATTCTAGACATCATTTTTGCAACACGTTATCCAGAAAAATACAACTTACCTAATTTAAAAGATTTAATCAGTTTTGGAGCTTCACCTAGGGGTAGTATCAATTTAGCAAAAGCAGCTAAATGTTACGCTTTTATTAAAAGAAGAGGTTATGTAATTCCAGAAGATGTTAGAGCTGTAGTTGGCGATGTTTTACGTCATAGAATTGGTATTACTTATGAAGCTGAAGCAGAAAATGTAACTTCAGTAGAAATTATCAATCAAATTATAAACGAAGTAGAAGTACCTTAGAATTAGCTCTTAGCATTTAGCAATTAGCCAACAGCAAAACGCAAAAAGCCAACAGCTTACAACAATGGATACAAAAGATATACTTAAGAAAGTTCGTAAAATAGAAATTAAGACAAAACGTTTGTCTAATGATATTTTTGGAGGTGAATACCATTCATCTTTTAAAGGGCGAGGTATGACTTTTTCTGAAGTACGTCAATACCAATTTGGAGACGATGTTAGAACCATAGACTGGAATGTTACAGCACGTTACAATGAGCCTTATGTTAAGGTTTTTGAAGAAGAACGTGAATTAACAATGTTACTAATGGTAGACGTATCTGGATCAGAATTTTTTGGTACAACAAATCAATTTAAAAAAGATACCATTACAGAAATTGCTGCAACTTTAGCTTTTTCTGCAACTCAGAATAATGATAAAGTTGGGCTAGTTTTATTTTCTGAAGATATAGAACTTTACATTCCACCTAAAAAAGGAAAAAGCCATGTTCTAAGAATTATTAGAGAATTAATTGAGTTTAAGCCTAAAAGTAAAAAAACTAATATTTCTGTAGCCCTAAAGTTTTTATCTAGCGTTTTGAAAAAGAGAGCGATTGTTTTTATGCTGTCTGATTTTATGGACGATGATTATGAAAAAACAGCAAAAATTGCTGCTAAAAAACACGATTTAACAGGTATTAGAGTGTATGATAAACATGATGAGGAAATTCCTAATTTAGGAATGGTACCCATGTTAGATTCAGAAACTGGAGCTATACAATATGTAAACACATCCTCTAGAACAACTAGAAACAATTACAAAGCAAACGCTTTACGATTAACAGATTATTATACCAATACTTTTCAAAGAAGTGGAGCAGGTACAATAAATACTAGAGTTGATGAGAGTTATGTAAAAAAATTACTAGGATATTTTAAACATAAAGGAAGATAATTAGCAAAATGAGAAAACACATTTTATATATTTTTTTATGGATATCTGCTGTTGGTTTTTCGCAAACCTCTATGGTTAGAGCAGATATAGAAATCTCTAATATTAGGATTGGTGAGCAGTTTAGCTATAAAATTGTAATCAATGAAACCGAAAATGTAATTTTACCAAAATTAGAATTACAAGGATTAGAAGTCATCGATTCTGCAAAAATTGATACCATTAACAACAAGTTAATTCAGAAATACATTTTAACAGGTTTTGATAGTGGAGCATATTACATTCCACAACAACAAGTTTTCATTAAAAATCAAGCCTATTTAACAGATTCTTTACTAATTAATGTTGCTACAGTCGCCATAGATACAACTCAAGTAAAGAAATATCCTATAAAATCGATCAAAAAAGAACCACTTGTTTTCGATGATTTTAAAATCTATATCTACCTCTTAATAGCAGCATTACTAATAATTGGCTTTTGGATATACTGGTTTGTTATTAGAAAAAGAAAAACAGAAGAGGAAGAAGCAACTTATAGAGCATTACCTCCTTATGAAGAGGCTATGTACAAATTAAATGAGCTCGATGAAAAATTATTGTGGCAGAACAATAAAACAAAACAATATTATAGTGAGCTTACAGAAATTATTCGTGGTTATATAGAGCGTGAATTAAAAGTTCCTGCTTTAGAAAAAACATCAGATGAAATCATTGAAACTTTAAAAGATTTTCATGATGTAAAAACCATTAGAACATCACAAGCAACTATTCAAAAATTAAAAGAATTGTTCCAAGAAGCAGATTTAGTAAAGTTTGCAAAATCTAAACCTTTAGCTTTAGAAATAGAGGAAGATAGAAAAGATGCAGAAGCTATTGTTGGCGACTTAAAACCTAAAATTATTAGCAAAGATGATGAACTGGAGTAATTTTGAGTTTCTAAATCCTGAATTTTTCTGGTTGCTAATTTTAATTCCATTATTAGCAATTTGGTACTTTTTTGTACGCAAAAAAGATGCAGCAGTTTTAACTGTACCAAGTACTAAAGGTTTTAAAACTAAAACTTCTTTTTTAGCAAAGTTAAAACCAGTTTTATACGTTTTAAGATTATTAGCTTTAGCAGCTATAATTGTAGCACTAGCAAGACCCAGAAAAGTTTCTGTAAGTAAAAGAACAAAAACAAATAGAGGTATAGATATTGTTATGGCTATTGATGTTTCTGCAAGTATGTTAGCCAGAGATTTAAAACCAAACAGGCTAGAAGCACTTAAAAAAGTAGCTGTAGATTTTGTAGACAGAAGACCAAATGATAGAATTGGTATTGTAGTTTATGCAGGTGAAAGCTTTACACAAACACCAATTACTAGTGATAAAACTATCGTAAAAAGAACCATAAATCGTTTACAATGGGGTCAGTTAGAAGGTGGTACAGCAATTGGTATGGGTTTAGGTTCTGGTGTAAATAGACTAAAGGATAGTAAAGCCAAAAGCAAGGTTATTATTTTACTAACAGATGGTGTAAATAACGCTGGTAATATAGACCCAACAACTGCAACAGAATTAGCAAAAGAGCTAGGTATTAAAGTGTATACAATTGGTATTGGTACAAATGGTATGGCTGATTTTCCTTGGAGCAAAGATCCAAGAACAGGTATGCTAAACTTTAGAAAGCAACAAGTGCAAATAGATGAAGATTTATTAAAAGAAATAGCAGCAGAAACACAAGGAAAATATTTTAGAGCTACAGACAACACATCATTAAAAGAAATTTATGATGAAATTGATGCGTTAGAAAAAACAAAGATTGAAGAATTCAAATACTATAACTATCAAGAAATGTATAGAGATTTGGTATTCTTAGCTTTGGGCTTATTGCTATTAGAATTTTTATTAAGAAACACATTATTTAAGAGTTTTATATAAATGTACAGATTAGAAGAGCCAATTTATTTTTATGCATTAGCAATCATACCAGTTATGATTGTAATTTACTTATTGGTTTTATGGTGGAAAAAAAGAACTCAACGTAAATTTTCTAATCCAGAATTATTAGAGAAAATTGCACCAAATTCATCAGTATTTAAATCAACATTAAAGTTGATTATGTTGTTATTAGGTATTTCTTTCTTAATAATTTCTTTGGTAAACCCTAAAATGGGGTCTAAACTAAAAACGGTAAAAAGAGAAGGAGTAGATGTTGTTTTCGCATTAGATGTTTCTAAAAGTATGTTAGCAGAAGACATAGCACCAAACAGATTAGAAAAGGCAAAACAAATTATTTCAAAAATTATTGATAAATTAGGCTCAGATAGAGTTGGGGTTATTATTTATGCAGGTAATTCTTATCCACTTTTACCAATAACTACAGATCATGCAGCTGCAAATATGTTTTTACAGAATGCAACTCCAGATATGGTTTCTAGCCAAGGAACAGCAATTAACGAAGCTTTAGAGTTGGCAAAAACATATTATAATAATGATGAGCAAACCAATCGTTTCTTAGTTATTATTTCAGATGGAGAAGATCATCAAGAAGAAACAAAACAAGTGGCACAAAATTTGTCTAATGATGGTGTAAAGATCTATACCATTGGTGTTGGTACAGAAAAAGGAGGGCCAATTCCTATGCGTTTAAATGGTGCAATGATTGGCTATAAGAAAGACAATCAAGGAGAAACTGTAATTACCAAATTAACTCCAGATGTTTTAGAAGATATTGCAGATGCAGGTAGTGGAAGATATGTAAATGGTAATGTTACAGAAACACCTGTAAATATAATTTCTGAAGTTATTGCTAATGCTCAGAAAAACGAATTTGAAACCAAACAATTCTCTGATTATAAAGATCAGTTTCAATGGTTTTTAGGAGCAGGAATTCTATTTTTACTATTAGACATTTTCTTATTTGATAAGAAAACTAAATGGCTTAAAAGAGTAGATTTATTTAATGAAGAAAAGGTTAAAAATAAATAATATGAAAACGTATTTAAAAATATCAATTCTCTTTTTGATGCTGTTTTCTATCAAAGAAATCTCAGCTCAAAAAGACTCAACAGCTTTGCAACGTAAAGCAAGAAGTATGGTTAGGCAAGGAAATGAACTATATCAAAATAAACAATATACAGATGCTTCTGTAGCTTACAAAAAAGCATTAAGCAATAGTTCTTTTTACGACAAAGCAAGTTACAATTTAGGTAATGCCTTATATAAAAATAAAAACTTTAAAGAGGCTCTACCTCAATATGAATTAACTGCAAAAACTGCAGAAGATAAGTTAACGAAAGCACAAGCATATCATAATATTGGTAATGCACACATGGAAACCAAAAATTATCAAGGTGCAGTAGATGCTTATAAAAACTCGTTAAGAAATAATCCTACAGATGATGAAACTCGTTATAATTTAGCTGTTGCTCAGAAATTATTAGACAAAGAAAATCAGCAAAATAAAGACGATCAAAACAAGGATAACAAAGACAAGAAAGACCAAAAAGACCAAGATAAGGATAACAAAGACGATCAAAACAAAGATCAAGATAAGGACAAGAAAGAAGGTGATGATAAGGACAAGAAAGATGATAAAGATGGTGAAGGAGACAAAGACAAAGACAAAAATCAAGATCCTAAAAAAGACGATAAAAAAGATCAAAACAAAAAGCCTAAACCTCAACAAGGAAAAATGTCTCCTCAGCAAATTAAGCAGTTGCTAGAAAGCTTAAATAATGAGGAAAAGAAAACGCAAAAGAAAATGAATGCGAAAAAGGCTAAAGGCAAAAAGACAAAACAAGAAAAAGATTGGTAGAAACAGCAATTTAGAAAGACGATGAAGTTGAGATTTTACATATCAGTATTTATAACCTTATGCACACTATCTATTTCTGCGCAAAAAGCAGAATTAAGTGTTGCTGTGAGTAAAAATAAGTTAGGTTTAAATCAGCGTTTACGAATTGAATATTCAATCAACAAACAAGGTGCAGATAATTTTAAAGCACCAGATTTTACAGGTTTTGAGGTTATTCAAGGTCCAAGTCAGTCTGTTAGTCAATCTTGGATTAATGGTAAAGTAAGTTTCACTCAATCTTATTCTTATATTCTAAAACCAAAAAGAAGAGGAGAACTTATAATACAACCTGCCAATATTAAAATTAATGGTAGAACAATAGATTCTAAGATGATGAAAATCATTGTAACAGCACCTATTGCAACTCCAGACAATCCTAATGACCCAGATTATATAGCAGAACAAAATATACATTTAGTAGCAGAAATCTCTAAATCTAGACCTTATGTTGGTGAAGGTATTTATGTTGAATACAGATTATATGTTAGCGAAAACGTAAGTGTTTATGACACTTCTGTAACAGAAGCTCCACAGTATAATGGTTTTTGGAATCAAGAAATTAAAATAAATGGTTTCCCAGTTAAAATGGGAAAATATAATGGAGAAAACTACAGGTATATTGTATTACAAAAAGCATTTTTAATACCCACAAAAACAGGTAAACTAACTATAGATCCTATGAAAATGGATATTGTAATTGGTGTACCAACAGGAAGAGCAGATTTTTTTGGTAATGTAATTACTAAGAATATTAAGAAAGACTTCTCTTCAGTTAAGAAAGTAATTCAACCCAAAAGCCTTCCTTTAGAAGGTAAGCCAGATAATTTTACAGGTGCTGTTGGGCAATTTAATTTTGATGTTAGCTTAAGTAAAGATATTTTAAAAGCGAATGAATCATCAGAAATAAAAGTAGCAGTAAATGGTAGAGGAAACTTAAAATTATTTGAGTTGCCAGCTGTAAAAACGCCTAAGGAATTAGAAACATATCAACCAGAAAGAAAAGAAAGTGTTAGAATAACTAGTAATGGGTTATCTGGTTCTTTTTCAGACACGTATACTGTTGTTCCTCAATACAAAGGAAAATATAAATTACCAGATATTTCGTTCTCATATTTTGATCCTAAAACAGAAAAATACAATACCATAAATACAGATGATTTATATGTAGATGTTTTAGAAGGTAAAGAACTAATTACAACTACAGATAATACAAGTCCTCAACAGAAAAATGTAGTTTCTTCTGGAAAAAGTTTTAGATACATACAAACTAAAACTGATTTAGAGGTTAAAGATGATAGCGATTTCTACCAATCTTATTTATTCTATATTCTTTTAATTTTACCATTATTATTCATTCCATTAGCTATTATAATTGGTAAAAACAATGAAAAGAGAAGAAGTGATGTTGTTGGTTTACGTTTAAGAAAAGCAGAAAAATTAGCAAAAAAATACTTGTCTGCAGCTCAAAAGCAATTGGGTAAAAAAGAAGCTTTTTATGAAGCTTTAGAACGTGCTCTACATAATTACTTAAAAGCGAAATTAGGTGTTGAAACTAGCGATATTAGTAAAGAAAACATCACCCAAATTTTACAGAAAAGAGACATTAATGATGCTACTATAAAACAATTTATAGACGTTTTAAAAGCATCTGATTTTGCAAGATACACGCCTGTTACAGATACAGAAATGAAACAAGAGTATGAGAGAGCTAAACAAGTAATCGTTGAATTAGATAAACAGTTATAAGATGAAGAAAATCCTATTTTTATTACTGCTAGTTGCTCAGGTATTTTATGCTCAAGATGAGCAAAAGATTTTTAATTCTGCTAATGAAATGTATAAACAGCAGAACTATGAAAAGGCTATTGAATTTTACAAAACTTTAGAACATTATAACTTAATTTCATCTGAATTATTTTATAATTTAGGTAATGCACATTATAAATTGAATCAGGTAGGTCCTGCAATTTTTTATTACGAAAAGGCATTACAAATTGATCCTGATAATGACGATGTAAAAAACAATTTAGTTTTTGCTAAAAGGTTGGCTTTAGATACTATAGAGGAATTACCAAAAACGTTCTTTCAAAAAATAAACATAAATTATATCCAAAAACTTTCATATAATGAATGGGCAATAGTAATTGTTTCTTTTGCAATTTTAGGTAGTATTTTATTTCTACTTTTTTATTTTTCTAATAGACCAGGTACAAAAAGATTCTTTTTTGTTATCAGTATGCTCAGTTACTTGTTTTTAATTATAACCTTCTTTATTACATTTAATCAATATTCTTTAGCAAATAACAACAAAATTGCTATTGTTTTTGCAGAAGAAACAGAGGTGATGAATGCACCAACCTTAAATTCAGAAGAGCTATTTACCTTACATGAAGGTACTAAGGTTACTGTTTTAGATAGAGTAGATAACTGGAAAAAAATTAAGTTAGCAGATGGTAAAATTGGCTGGATTATAGCTAACGAAATTAAAGAATTAGACGAAATATAATTTTTTAATTTTACTTAAAAATATCTTTTTCTTTTTATATTGCATTGTTTCCTCATAAGAGGAAATAGAATCAATCAATCAAAAACTTCTTTCGTTTTCGTAAATCGAAAAGAGGTCAATTAATAAAAAGTAAAATTTATGTTTAAGCATTTAAAGAATGACTTACCTGCAAGTGTTGTAGTATTTTTTGTAGCACTACCTCTTTGTTTGGGTATAGCATTAGCAAGTGGAGCGCCTTTATTTTCTGGTTTAATAGCTGGTATTGTAGGTGGTATTGTTGTTGGTGCATTATCTGGTTCTAAAATTGGTGTTAGTGGGCCTGCTGCAGGTTTAGCAGCAATTGTTTTAACTGCTATTGGTACTTTAGGAGGTTATGAAAACTTCTTAGTAGCTGTAGTTATTGGAGGTGTAATTCAGTTAATTTTCGGAGTTTTAAAAGCTGGTATTATTGGTTACTATTTTCCATCATCTGTAATTAAAGGAATGTTAACAGGTATTGGAATTATTATTATTCTAAAGCAAATACCACACTTTTTTGGGTATGATGCAGATCCTGAAGGAGATTTTGCTTTCTTTCAAGTAGATGGAGAAAATACATTTTCAGAGATTTTTAAATCTATAAATAATATAAGTTTAGGCTCTACCATTGTTGGTATTGTTGGTCTTGGAATTTTAATTTTATGGAGTAATGTCTTATCTAAAAAAGGAAAGATTTTTCAATTAATTCAAGGGCCATTAGTAGCTGTAGTTTTTGGTATTGTATATTATATACTTACAGATTCTACCTCTAAATACGGTATTAGTTCAGAGCATTTGGTAAGTGTTCCAGTTCCTGATAGTTTCGATTCATTTTTAGGCCAATTTAGCTTTCCTAATTTTGCAGCAATTACAAACCCTCAAATTTGGGTGGTTGGTTTTACAATTGCATTAGTAGCAAGTTTAGAAACACTTTTATGTGTAGAGGCTACAGATAAATTAGATCCGCATAAAAATGTAACACCAACAAATAGAGAGTTATTAGCTCAAGGTACAGGTAATATTTTATCTGGTTTAATTGGTGGGTTACCAGTAACACAAGTAATTGTAAGAAGTTCTGCCAACATTCAATCTGGAGGTCGAACTAAATTATCAGCAATATTTCACGGTTTTTTATTATTAATTTCGGTAATCTTAATACCTACATTATTAAATAAAATTCCACTTTCTGTTTTAGCAGCAATCTTATTAATTGTTGGTTATAAGTTAGCAAAACCAGCATTATTTAAAAAAATGTGGGATTTAGGTTGGAAACAATTTATTCCATTTACAGTAACTGTTGTTGGTATTGTATTTACAGATTTACTTGTAGGTATTGCTTTAGGTTTAGCTGTTGGTATTGTTATTATCCTTATCAAAAGTTTCCAAAATTCGCACTTCTTACATATTGAAGATAAAAGTGATGGTAAAAACCGTATTAAAATGACTCTTGCTGAGCAAGTAACATTCTTCAATAAAGGAGCTATTTTAAATGAATTAGACAGGTTACCAGAAAACACTTATTTAGAGTTAGATGTTAGAAAAACCATTTATTTAGATAATGATATTATAGAAATTTTAGAAGACTTTGCTGTAAAAGCAAAAGAAAGACACATAGATATTAAAATAATTTCTGAGAGAGGAATTGTAGAAAACCCAGACAGTTTTATAGAGTTCTTTAAATTGGAAAAAAAATCATAAAATAGCATGAGAAATACAGCCATAAACAAACAAGTACAAGACAATTTAACTCCAGAAGATGTTTTAACAGATCTATTAGCAGGTAATGAACGTTTTGTCAATAATGAGTTAGAAGAGGTTTCGCATTTAGATTTAGTACAACAAACCACTACTGGTCAATACCCAAAGGCAGTTGTGCTTTCTTGTATAGATTCTAGAGTACCTGTAGAACAAGTTTTTGATCAAGCAATTGGTGATGTTTTTGTAGCCAGAGTTGCTGGTAATTTCGAAAACGAAGATATTTTAGGTAGTTTAGAGTACTCATGTGCTGTTGCTGGTAGTAAACTAGTTTTAGTATTGGGTCATGAAAGTTGTGGAGCAGTAAAAGCAGCTTGTGATGATGTAAAACTAGGTAACATTACACATTTATTAGCCAATATTATGCCAGCTGTAAAAAAATCGGCAAAGGAAATAGATGGAGATAACAGTTCTGCAAATCCAAAATTTGTAGCAAAAACTGTAGAAAATAATGTGCTTTTAACAATTGATAGAATTAGAGAGCGTAGCGAAATTTTAGCAGATTTAGAAAGCTCTGATGCTATTAAAATTGTAGGTGGAGTATACTCTTTACAAACAGGTAAAGTAACAATGTTGTAATAAAAACATTCAAAACTATATAAAAAGCTGAGTTTTAAAACTTGGCTTTTTTTGTGGCTGATATTTAAGCTTTAATAAACTTTAAAGAAGGATTCTCTTCATCCATAATTGCAGGAATCAAGGTTGGTACAATAGATTTAATAGGATAAAACATGACAGATTCATCTAACATTTCTTCATCAACAAAAGGAATGGTTTTATTAAACTTATCGAATAACAAAAAGATTACACTTAAAATTAAAGACCATTTTAAGGCTCCAAAAATGGCTCCAAGAATTTTGTTTAATAAACCCAAAGCAGTAATATCTGCTAACTTTGTAAGTAATTTTCCTACAAAAATAATGGCCAAAACAACTGCTAAAAAAGTAACAGCAAAAGCGACAATTTTATTGGTTTGATGAGACCATTCTAAAACAGAATCATTTAAAGCATATTCTATGTAGTAAGAATAGTGAATGGCACAAAAAACACCAGCAACTATAGCAACCAAAGATGCAATTGACGCAAAAAGACCAGTCATAAAACCTCTTACAGCAGCAAAAAGTAATATGACAATAATGATAATATCAATTACATTCATGGTTTATAATTTGTGTAAATCTACAGTATATTTTATCAAATTAAAAATGCACATTGTATCTTTACATTTTAATATCCAAAATGACAAAAGAGAATACTTTAAAAGAAAAATGGAGTCTTTTAGTAAGCAGACTATCTGAAGATTTTGCAGATGGAGATGAACTAAATGTAGATGGTATTATTTATTTAATAGGTGTTCAAGAATTAGGGCAAGGTCATAGAACGTTTAAAAAAGACGAAAAAATGAACTTAATGCACATTGCCATTTGCAAGTTATTAGAACCTTATGGATATTATGAGTTTGATTATTTTGATGATGATGGTTGGCCTCATTACAAAATACTAACTGATTTACCCAGCTTAAAACCAGGTGAACAAACTGTATTAATGAAAGAAGCTATTGTTACCTATTTTGAGGCTTTAGACTACTTTTAAAACTTAGGTTACACTCATTTTACGAATCATAACAGAGAAAACTTTAGGCACCCAACGTTTTACGTAAACACCCAACTTTTCTTTGGCTCCAGAAATATAAATTTCTTCTTTTTTCTGTTTGATAGCTTTAGCCATCAACTTTGCAAAACGATCTGGCTGAATACCATTGGCTGTTGCATTATCCATCTTATCTTGTGGAGAACCATCACCAGTTAAAGCGTTTTTAGAAATATTTGTATTTACAAAACCTGGGCAAACTAAGGTTACTGCTATATTATCATTAAAATGTTCTGCTCTTAAACTATCGTAAAAACCATGTAATGCATGTTTACTAGCTGCATAACTAGATCTTAAAGGTGTACCTATTTTACCAACAATACTCGTGGTTATTACAAACTGACCGTTTTTGTTGGCAATAAAATGTGGTAACAAAGCTTTAGCAAGAGCTATATTACCTAAGTAGTTAATATCCATAATTCGTTTATCAACCTGAATATCTGTATCTTTTACTAATGAACGCTGACTAATTCCTCCATTATTTACTAAAATATCTACTTTACCAAAGGCAGAAATTGCTTCTTTAGTAATAGTAGTTAAGTTTGTATAGTCTTCTAAATCTAATGGAATAACTTTAACTTTATTAGGTTCTGTGCAAGCGTTTTTAACCAACTCTAAATCTTGTTTTTTTCTAGAAGATAAAATTAATTGTGCACCTTGTTTTGCTAATTCTATGGCTAATGCTTTTCCTATTCCAGAAGAGGCTCCAGTTATCCAAATTGTTTTATCAGAAAAACTCATAAGTATTTATTTAACGTTACAATATACCTATTTAAAAAGAGAAATAGTATTTTTGGTATGCTTCTTGAAAAAAATTACACAAACGTAAACTAATTTATATGTTAAAGAAAATACTACCATTAGTTCTATTGGCAACTACTTTCATGTATGCTCAACACTCTGTAAAAGGTGTTATGAGTCCAAAATTAGAATCAGACTGGCTAATTTTATACAAATTAGAGGGCACAAAACAGGTATTTGTAAATAACACAAAAATTAAAACCGATAGTGCTTTAATTGGGGGAAAGCAGGAAGCAGTTGGAAGATTTGAATTTCAGTTACCAGCAACTGCAAAACCAGGTGTTTACAGAGCCACATATAGATTAGAAGGTGCAGGTTTTGTAGATTTTTATTACAATAATGAAGATGTTACTTTTATTTTTAATCCAGAATATCCACAAGAATCTATAGCTTTTTCAGATAGTGAAGAAAACAAACTGTATCGTAATTATTTAAGTGATATTTCTAAGGCACAGCAAAGTTTAGATAGTATTCAAGTTGCAGTTTTACAAGACCCAAGTTTAGACTTAGCAGATGCATATAAAAGTGCTTATAGCAATTTAAATAATGTACAAGCAAAGTACGATAAACTTGCAAAAAACAGGTACATAGCTCCAGTAATAAGTGCAAGCTTAAGAGTAAACTCACCCACAATTTTAAATTCGGTAGATGCTTATTTATCAAGTATAAAAGCAACCTTTTTTGATCGATTAGATTTCTCTAATAAAATATTAAGAAATTCTTCTTTTCTAACAAATAGAACTTTAGATTACATTTTCTATATTAATTATTCAGATGATTTAGCTGAGCAACAGAAGTTATATAAAAAGTCTGTTAATACTGTGCTTTCTAAAATTTCTGATAAAAGCTACAAGAGAGATATTATAGAGTTTTTGGTAGATCAATTTGAAGCCTCTAAAAACATAGAAATTATAGATTTCTTATTTAAAGAACATTATAGCAAATTACCTGTTGCTATACAAAATGCTAAGTTCAAAAAAGAAAAAGAGGCATTGTTTGCCACAGAAATTGGTAGGACTGCTCCAGATTTTTCTTGGACAGAGAATGGGAAAGGATTTAAACTTTCTACTCTAAATGATGCAAAGCATTATGTGTTGGTATTTTGGAGCACAAGTTGTTCTCATTGCTTAAGAGAAATTCCTCAATTGCACAGTTACATGAAACCGAAATCGAACATTAAAGTAGTTGCGTTTGCTTTAGAAAAAGAAGCTTTTGTTTGGGAAACATATAAAAAAGCAAACTTAAGTGGTTGGCACAATGTATTAGGCTTAAATAAATGGGAAAATAAGACAGCAAGAACTTATCAAATAAATGCAACACCAACTTATTTTATTTTAGACAAGAATAAAAAAATTGTTGCAAAACCAAATGATATTAATGATGTAAAGGCTTTTATAGAGAAACTTTAAAAATGTAGAAAAGCATCTTTAAGGTGTTCTATTTTAGTTTCTTTTTTATTGGTGATAATAGCAATTATATCAAAACGAACTTCAACATCTAAATCGTTATTATTAACATAAAAATCTATTGCAGAAGTTAGCAATTTTATTTTCTTCGGATTTACAAAGTCTTGAGGGTTTCCAAAATATGCAGAAGTTCTAGTTTTAACTTCTACAGCAACAAGAGTATCATCTTTTTGAGCAATGATATCTACTTCAGCTTTTAAATACCTGTAGTTCTTTTCAAGAATTGTATATTCATTATTGATTAAAAAATCGATGGCTAGTTGCTCTCCTTTTTTACCAAGTTCATTATGTTGTGCCATAATGTGAAATTACAAATTATTGACTATTTTTAGAAGATGAATTTTCCTTTTGGTTTTGGACAAAAAAGCTCATTACTTTTAATTTTCTTTTTTCATGGCATTGTATTTTCACTACTACTTTTAAGAAAAGGAATTTTATACAATAATAAAGCTAGTAAATGGCTTAGTTTCTTATTGTTTTTATGTGCTATGTACATTGCTCCATATATGTTAGGCTATGCTAATTGGTATGCAAATAAAGTTACTATAGAGATTTTATTTTTTATACCATTTATGCAGGTGTTATTAATAGGGCCAGTCATTTATTTCTACACCAAAAGTTTGTTGAATCCGTCTTTTAAAATTGATAAAAAAGACCGTTTACATTTTATACCAGCTTTACTTTATTTAGCATACAGTTTAGTTGTTTTTGTTACAGATAAACTTATTCTAGACGAATTTTACTTTTATTCAGATGGTAGAGATAAAGATTTAGCCAATTGGTATCAAACAGCAGGAGTAATATCTATGTCTTATTATCTAATATTAAGTTTAAAGCATTATTCAACTTATAAGAAGTTAGTTTTTGATAAAGTTAGTTTTGCAGATTCTATTTTATTTCAATGGATTCAAAATTTCCTTATCGCCTTTTTATCGATAATTATTTTAAGAGTTTTATTGTTTGTTTTAAATCCTGAATGGGGCGAATTTGGCAGTCAGTTTTGGCATTATATTGTATTTTCTTTTGTTGTGTTTTATATCTCTATAAATGGATATGCAAATGCAGTTAAAATGTCTTTCTTAAATGATGTTAATTCTAAAAACGTAAATGTATTTTCTGAATTAGAAATTGATGATAAACCAAAACAAGAAACACTAAACCAAAAAGAACTCGACCTTTGGAAAGAAAAAATTCTGCAACTAATTAAGGTTGATAAAATTTACGAAAATCCAAAACTCACACTTTCTGATGTTTCAAAACGCTTAGAAACAAACCCTAAAACAATTTCAAATAGTATCAATTCAGGATTTGAGATGAATTTTAATGACTTTATCAACCATTATAGAATTGAGGCTGTAAAAGAAAAATTAAAAAAAGGAGCACATAAAAAATCAACTTTATTAGGCATTGCTTTTGATTGCGGATTCAATAGTAAAGCGACTTTTAACAGAGCTTTCAAAAAAAGCACAGCAGAATCACCCAAAGACTATTTGCAAAAGTTATCATAGAATTGGGTATCAAATCAAGATTTGAAGCGCTTCAACTTGCATAATCTTACATCTTTGTATCAAATTAAAAGCACTCTCATGAAAATTTATATCTCGTTCGTATACCTATTTTTCTCAACTATCGCATTTACTCAAAATGCTCAAATTTCAAAAATAGATTCTATTGTAAATTCTAAGATTGGCAATAGTGATCCAGCATTATTTGTTGGTGTTGTTAAAGATGGTAAAATCATCTACCAAAAAGCAAAAGGTGTATTAAGCTTGCAACATAATGTAAAAGCAACTGTAAATTCGGTTTCTAATATTGCATCTACAGCTAAGCAATTTACAGCGCTAATGATTTTAAAATTATCTATAGAAGAGAAGTTAGATTTAGAAGACGATATCAGAAAATATTTACCTTCTTTTTATCCTAATGTAAAAGAGAAAATAAGAATTAGGCACTTGCTAAATCATACAAGTGGTATTAGAGATTTTTACGATTTAATGAGTATTCAGCAAAACCCTTGGTGGAGAAGAGAAGGCTTAGACAATAAAGATGCACTAGAGCTCTTAGAAAAACAAGAAGATTTAGGGTTTAAACCAGGTTCTAGATATATGTATAGCAATTCTGGCTATACAATTTTAACTAAGATTATTGAGGAGGCTTCAGGAGAAGAATTTCATAAATATTCTAAGAATTTCTTCGAAAATATGGGCATGAAAAGTACGCAATTTTTAGAGGATTACATGTACGTAATTCCTAATCAATCTTTGCCATATTCAGATTGGGGAGATGGAGTTTGGCAACAATACCCAATGATTACGAATTTATTTGGAGATGGATTTTTATTTACATCTATAAAAGATCAGATGGTTTTTGAACAAGCTGTACAGAATGCAAATTATAACAATAACAGATTGTTAATTGAAAGTCAGCAACCAATAAAAAATAGCGAAATTAAAACCTATGGTTTTGGTTTAGAGTTAGAAAACAGATTGTATAGAAAAGCTGTGCATCATTCAGGAGGTACAGGTTCTTATCACTCACAAATGGTGCGTTTTCCTGATGATAAATTAACCGTTTTTGTAATGAGTTCTAATAGTAAAATTTGGAGTGGCTATATAGCAGATGAAATTGCAAAGGAGTTTTTATCGCCTGCTAAAATTCAGAAAAAGTATGATGAAGAATTAAATGAAGCTTTAGCATTAACCTCTAATGAAATTGTTGGTCAATATAAATCTGAAGGAGAATATTTAATTAGAATTATAAAGAAGAACAACGCTTTATTTTGGCGAAATGGAAACAATAATCCTATTGAATTAATTAAAGAAACCAATACTATTTACAGAAAAAAAAGATCACCAAAGAACAAGGTTGGCTTTTTTGAAGATAAAATGATTTCTTTTTATGATAATGGAAAAACGTATAAGTATGAGAAAATTGCTTATGAAAAACCAACTTTAGCAGATTTAGAAAGTTATGAAGGTCATTACTTTAGTAGAGAGCTAGATGTAGAATTTGAACTGTTTTTAAACGACAAATACGAATTATATATTTCTAGAGATGAGTGGAAAAAAGATAGAAAAGTAGAAGTTCTAAATAGAAATGAACTTTTGGTAAATGACTATATTTTAAAAATTGAAAGAGACCAATTTAATAGAGTTACAGAAATTCTTTTAACCACAAATAGAGTTTTAAATAATAGGTTTATTAAGAAATCTAATTTAAAGTTTCAACCAAAAATTAAAACAGAAAATGGTTCAATAAATGTAACTACTATAGGCTCTAGAAAAGGCAATTCGTCTCAAATTTTACTTACCAAAAATTATGAGAATGGAAACGAAATATGGTCTCAGCAATTTGGTGGTAAAAGTTATGATAAAGCAAGTTCTATTTTAGCAACAGATGATGGCTACTTAATTATTGGATCTACCAGTTCTTATGGCAAAGGAAACTATGATATGTTTGTGATTAAAACAGATAAAAAGGGAAAGAAAGTGTGGCAAAATACATATGGAGGTTTCTATAATGAATATGGTTATTCAGCAGAAAAAACAAAAAATGGATATATAATTAAGGGAACCATTCAAAACTGCACCTCAAATTCAGATGTATTTAATAGAACTTGTACAACCAATGTTTGGTTTGTTACTATTGATAAAAAGGGAAAAGAGTTATCTAATAAAGTTTTAGAAGAAATAGAAATCTAATAAAAAGAAAAAATAGATGTTTCTTTAGTAATATTAATTTTTAAAGTTCTTCCAAAAATTAAGGCTCTATTATCTGCTTCATGACCTGCAGGAAAATTAAAAATTACGGGTATGTTTTTTGGAACAACATCTAAAATAAGTTGTTCTATAGAACTACCCCATTTTGTAGAGTTTTTCTTAATTAAAGACATGTCACCTATAACTACTGCACTTAAATTTTTAAAATAGCCAGCTCGTTTTAAGCTTTGTAACATTCTATCTATGGCATATTTATATTCCCCAATTTCTTCTATAAATAGAATTTTATTATCTGTATGCATTTGGCTTTTAGAACCTAACATAGAGGCTTGTATTGCTAAATTTCCACCAATCAATTCACCTTCCAAACTTGTTTTGCCTAAGGTTCTATTGTAGCTTGAGTTTTTAATGGAATAGGATATATCATCTCCAAAGAGAGCTGCTTTAAAACTAGTTATAGTTTTTTCAATTTCTTCAGGTTTTTGCTCAAGACTTGTTGCCATCATAGCATGTAAACTCTGTACACCTAGGTTATTAACATGATTGTGAAAGGCAGTTATATCAGAATAACCAATAATCCATTTAGGATTATTTTTAAAGTTGGTAAAATCTAATGCATCTAAAATTCTTACAGAACCATAACCACCTCTAGCAGCCCAAATTGCTTTAATACTATCATTATCTAAAGCATCTTGAAAATCTTTACAACGTTCATTATCAGTTCCTGCAAAATGATTGTTTTTATTGTAAATATTCTTTCCAATAACCACATGTAATCCCCAACTTTCAGCCAATTGTTTGGCTTTTAAAATAGTAGCTTGTCTATTTTTTAAAATACCTGCAGGAGCTACAATTGCAATAGTATCTCCAGCTTTTAGAAAAGGTGGAGTAATCATTTGTTCTTGAGCATGTGTAAACATACAGGTTATTAAAAGTAAAAAGATATAAATCCTATTCGTCATTTGCATAAATTTTGTGCCAACCCAAACCAAAAGTTAGGCCTAAACCAACATATGATCTTTTAGCAATATTTGCATGTAATTTAAAACCTATAGACCTACCAAAACTAGTAGGTTTACCAACAGGAATCAAACCATATAAAACTCTAAATCGTTTTTTTTTATTTTTAAACCAACTAATACCAGCTTCAATAGGAAAACCAACATAATCTATGGTTAAATTATCGTTCTCAAAACTTTTATCATAAGAAGCGTAAGAAATTCCTCCAGAAAAATGATACGAAAATCCATCTTCTATATATCTTTTTCCATATAACAGTGAGTATTCTGTCATGGTTTCACTTTCTATATTGATTGGAAATATTAAAAAGAATTCAATTTTTTTAATGTTGATGACTTGTAATGCTCTAAATGTGAATAGATCATTTTTTTTCTGATAATTTATAGAACCACCTACTGTAAACCCTTTAACAAATCCATTTGAGTAACCCAAGCTAAAATCACCAAAAACAATTGGATTTGGTTTTAGGCTTAAGCTATCTAAATTTTCTTGAGCTTTTAACGTTGAAAAAATCAACAAAAAGACAACAAGTAGTATTTGTTTTAACATTAAAAAGATTATTCGTTTATGCATTACCGTGTTTAAAAAACACCCAATGTAAATGTATCAATTTTCGATGGTTTTTAAAACCATGTTTTCGTACTTTTGTACCTTCAAAAATTATTCCAAAAAATTAAGAGAAACACTATGAGTGCTCCAAAAAGATATACAATTACAGCAGCTTTACCCTATACAAATGGTCCAATTCATATTGGTCATTTAGCAGGGGTTTATGTACCTGCAGATATTTACGCACGTTATTTACGTTTAAAAGGTAAAGACGTAGCCTATATTTCTGGTTCAGATGAACATGGAGTTGCAATACCAATGAGAGCAAAAAAAGAGGGTGTTTCTCCACAAAATATTATAGATAAGTATCATACTATTATTAAAAAATCTTTTGAAGATTTTGGTATTTCTTTTGATAACTACTCTAGAACATCAGCAGAAATTCACCATAAAACTGCTTCAGATTTTTTTGTGAAAATGTACAATGAAGGTGATTTTGTAGAAGAGGTTACTGCACAATTGTATGATGCTGAAGCAGACCAATTTTTAGCAGACAGATTTGTTGTTGGTACTTGTCCAAAATGTGGTTTTGAAGAAAGTTATGGAGATCAATGTGAAAATTGTGGTACAAGTCATAATGCAACAGATTTAATTAATCCTAAATCTGTAATAACTGGTAATGTACCAACTGTAAAAGAAACAAAACATTGGTTTTTGCCTTTAGATAAACATGAAGATTTTCTAAGAAAATGGATTTTAGAAGGGCATAAAAAAGATTGGAAACCAAATGTGTATGGCCAAGTAAAATCTTGGGTAGATGATGGTTTAAGGCCAAGAGCTGTAACTAGAGACTTAGATTGGGGAATTCCTGTGCCTGTAGAAGGTGCAGAAGGTAAAGTGCTGTATGTTTGGTTTGATGCACCTATTGGGTATATCTCATCAACCAAAGAATGGGCTGCAAGAGAAGGTAAAAATTGGGAAGATTACTGGAAAAAGGATGATACTAAATTGGTGCATTTTATAGGGAAAGACAACATTGTTTTTCACTGTATTATTTTTCCAAGTATGTTAAAAGCACATGGAGATTATATTTTACCTGATAATGTACCTGCCAATGAATTTTTAAATTTAGAAGGCAATAAATTATCAACCTCTAAAAACTGGGCAGTTTGGTTGCATGAGTATTTAGAAGACTTTCCAAATCAGCAAGATGTTTTGCGTTACACATTAACTGCAAATGCACCAGAAAGCAAAGACAACGATTTTACTTGGAAAGATTTTCAGGCAAAAAATAACAATGAGTTGGTTGCCATTTTTGGTAACTTTATTAATAGAGTTGTAGTTTTAACTAACAAATATTATTCAGGAATTGTACCTACACCAAATGATTTTACAGAAGTAGATGAAGATGTTTTAGCTGCTGTAAAAGAGTTTCCAAACGTAATTGGTAAATCTGTAGAAAGATATAGGTTTAGAGAAGCAAGTCAAGAATTAATGAACTTGGCAAGATTGGGTAACAAGTATTTAGCAGATGAAGAACCTTGGAAGGTTATTAAGGTTGATGAAGAACGTGTACAAACAATTATGTATGTAGCTTTGCAAATATCTGCAGCATTAGCAGTGGTTGCAGAGCCATTTTTACCATTTACATCAACAAAATTAAAAGGTATTCTAAATTTAGAAGCCTCTATTTCTTGGGATGATATTTCTGATAAGAATGTTCTAATTGAAGCAGCACATCAAATAAATAAAGGAGAATTGTTATTCTCTAAAATAGAAGATAAAACTATTGATGCTCAATTAGAAAAACTACAAGCTACAAAATTGGCAAATGAACAAGAAAACAAAGTAGTTGAGCCTCAAAAAGAAACTGTAGAGTTTGATGATTTTACCAAATTAGATATTAGAATTGGTACCATTTTAGAAGCTGAAAAAGTAGCAAAAACTA
This sequence comes from Polaribacter dokdonensis, assembly GCF_024362345.1. Lineage (GTDB taxonomy): Bacteria > Bacteroidota > Bacteroidia > Flavobacteriales > Flavobacteriaceae > Polaribacter > Polaribacter dokdonensis. Next base: position 2,180,554 of record NZ_CP101505.1, read on the forward strand.
AAAAATTGTTGAAACTTAAGGTTGATGTTGGTATAGATACAAGAACCATTGTTTCTGGTATTGCAGAAAGCTTTTCTCCACAAGACATCATTGGTCAACAGGTTTCTGTTTTGGTAAACTTAGCACCAAGAAAAATTAGAGGAGTAGAAAGTCAAGGAATGATTTTAATGACAGATACTCCAGATGGTAAATTGGCTTTTGTAGAACCAGAAAAAGCAGTTAAAAACGGTCAAGCAGTGAGCTAATGTTAAAGATAGCACATCACCCTATTTATCATCACCCTTTAAAAGAAGGGCATCGTTTTCCGATGATAAAATACGATTTGCTACCTGAACAACTCTTATACGAAGGTACTTGTACAGCTGATAATTTTTTTGAACCAGAAATACCAGATAACAAGCATTTTTTTACAGTTCATGAGCCAGAATATTTTTTCGATTTATTAAATATTACCTTAGATGGAAAAGCAGCAAGAAAAATAGGTTTTCCTCTTTCTGAAGTACTCATAGAAAGAGAAATGGTTATTGCAGATGGCACAATGAAAGCCTCTGAATTTGCTTTGCAAAATGGAATTGCCATGAATATAGCAGGAGGCACACATCATGCTTTTTCTAATAGAGGAGAAGCTTTTTGTATGTTAAATGACCAAGCAATTGGTGCTAAGTATCTTCAAAATAAAAATCTTGTAAATAAAATACTCATTGTAGATTTAGACGTACATCAAGGAAATGGAACAGCAGAAATTTTTAAAAATGATGCTTCTGTTTTTACGTTTTCTATGCATGGTAAAAGTAACTATCCTTTTGTTAAAGAAAAATCAGATTTAGATATTGCTTTAGAAAACGACACAAATGATGATGAATTTATATCAATTTTAAAACAAACCTTACCTAGATTAATTGCCCAAGAACAACCAGATTTTATTTATTATTTATGTGGTGTAGATGTTTTAGCTACAGATAAATTAGGAAAACTTGGTATGAGTTTAGAAGGTTGTGCAGCAAGAGATGAGTATGTTCTACAAACTTGTTTTGATAAGAGAATACCTGTTATGTGTTCTATGGGTGGTGGTTATTCTAAAGATGTAAATAGAGTAGTAGAGGCACATTCTAATACATTTCGTTTAGCACAAGAGATTTTTTTCTAGCTCAATAATTGTATAACTTTACTTGAAATGGAGTAACTTTTATTCTATTTGAGTTAATAAAAGCCTTGAAATAATCTTTACTTTGATAAAAATTAAAAAACCAAAAATGAAAAAAATTTTAACATTGATGTTATCCATAGTACTGTTTTCTTGTGGGGCATCTAAAAATGTAAGAACTCAACAGAAAGTTATAAAGGGAAATTGGGAGTTAACAGATATTGTATACAGCAAAACTGGCGAATACAATGTTACATTATTTAATGATGCCAATAAGGAGTGTTTAGAGGGCAGTAGCTGGAAATTTGTACCTAATAATAATACAGGTACTTATACTATTTCTGATTCTAACTGTATTGAAGGTGCAAGAGAATTTGTCTTTGTAATAGAAGAAACAGACGTAAATACTGGTTATTATGATTTTTTATTAAAACCTAAAAACGATGAAAACAACATTGGTTTTCGATTAGATTTAATTCAATTGACAGATTATACCATGGTTTGGCAACAAAATATTATGGTAGATGGATCACCATTTTTAATTAAAATGAACTTTACAAAACAATAAACAGATGAAAAATTTTACAAAAAAAATATATACAGTAGCATTAGCATTAGCATTTACAATTGCATTCACATTTTCTAGTTGTGAAGCCACTAAAAATGCAAATAACAAACAAAAAGGAGCAGCAATAGGAGCAGCAGGTGGAGCCATTCTTGGAGCCATAATTGGTAACAATGTTGGTAGTGGAAAAAACAGCGAATTAGGAGCCGTTATTGGTGGCGTTCTTGGTGGTGGAGCAGGTGTTCTTATTGGTAAAAGAATGGATGAGCAAGCAAAGAAAATTGAAACTGAAGTTCCTGGTGCAAAAGTAGAAAGAGTAGATGATGGTATTGTTGTAACTTTTGATGAAAATAGTGGTGTGTATTTTGATACAAATAAGTCGAATATAAATGCTAAATCTCAAGAGACTTTAGATAAACTAGCTAAAGTGTTTTTAGAATTTCCTGATACCAAAATATTAGTTGTAGGGCATACAGATAATACAGGTAATGCAGATTATAACTTATCATTATCAGAAAAAAGAGCAAAGTCTGTAACTAACTATTTAATTAGTGATGGTATTGCAAGTCCAAGATTTGAAACCCTTTGGTATGGAGAGGCACAACCAAAATACGATAATTCAACTGCAGAAGGTAGAGCAAAAAACAGACGTGTAAACGTTGCTATTGTACCAAATGATAAAATGAAAAATGAAGCAATTAAAGATGCTCAAAACTAAATTTTTAAGAAATTATTAAACCAAAAAGCCGCTTTTAGCGGCTTTTTGTTGTTTTGTAGAATTAGAGTTTTAATTTCTATTTCAAAATAATTCATTGGTAAATAGTTATTTAAAATCTGTAATTTAAGGGCTAATTGTTTGGCATAATGTTTGTTAACTTTATGTTAAAATCAAACAAAATTAATACCTATGAAAAAACCTTACCTGTTAATTTTACCGTTTATTGTTTTATTTGTTTCGCAAATAACAAATTCACAAACTAAAGAATCAATTTCCGCTAATCAGTATCAAGAAGTAGTTTATGCACATTTAAACAAATCTAAATTTGTAAAAGGAGAAATGTTGGGTTTTACTGCTTATGTAATAAATAAGAATACTAAGCAATTATCTAAGGTTACTAAAAATTTATATGCTGTATTATTAAACGATAAAAATGAAGTAGTTCAATCTAAACTTTTTAAGGTAGACAAAGGTTTAGTAGATGGATATTTTAGAATTTTGGACGATTTACAACATGGTTCCTATACTTTTAAGACCTATACCAATTGGATGAGAAATTTTTCTCAGAAAAATTACTATGCTCAAAAAATAGAAATTATTGATGCTGCTCGAATTTTCAAATCAAAAAAGAAAATAAAAAGCTTTTATTTAGATGCACAATTTTTACCTGAAAGTGGGCATTTGTTAGATAACGTGATAAACACTGTTGGTGTAATAATTAAAGATACTTTAGGTTTGGGAATTCCATATTTAGAAGGTAAAATTTTAGATGAAAATAATAATTTTATCACCTCTTTTAAAGTAAATAAAAACGGAATTGGTCGTTTTTCATTTATTCCTAATTATTTAAAAAGTTACAAGGCAGTTATCAATAATAGAGAGAAAGTTGTTACTCAAAATATTGATGCTCCTATATATAAAAATGGTGTTATTCTTAAAGTATCTAGAAATGCAGAGAATGCAATTATATCAGTAATAACCAATGAGTCTACAAAGATTTCAGAGGGTTATAATTTAACTTTTCATGATGGTATTCAGCTGAATAAAGTAGTTATAGATTTTGAAAATAAAACTAATTTCACCAAAAAAATTCCATTTAAAAAATTAAGTAAAGGTGTAAATGTTTTTACATTATTAGATAGTAATAACACACAAATAGCAGAAAGAATATTTTTTAATCACACAAAAGTAAATATTCTTAAAAGTGAAAATGCTATCACAAAAAACGATCGAGACTCTGTGAAAGTTATTTTCCAATATGCTAAGAGAAATATAAAGTTTAATAACGTAAGTATTTCTGTTTTACCTTCGCAAACCAAGGCATATTCTAAAAACTCTAATATAGTTTCACAAACATTACTTCAGCCATATGTAAAAGGTTATATAGAAAATGCAAACTACTATTTCTCTGATTTAAATGATAAAAAACTACTTGATTTAGATAATTTATTAATCACACAAGGTTGGAGCAGTTATAACTGGAAAGATCTTTTTGAAGAAAAATCTAAGCCTATTTATAAGTTCGAAGATGGTATTTCCATAAAAGTTAATATACCAAGAGCAGAGGAAGAAAGTAAGTTCTTAATTCATAATTTAACCAATAACCCTGGTTTAGTTTTAGAGTTTTCAGAGAAAGTAAAATCTTTTAAAAGTACTAATTATTTTCCTTTAGATAAGGAATTACTTTATCTATCAAAGGTTAAAAGAAAGGGTAAACTAGAAATGCCAAATGTTTATGTGCAGTTTAGTGTAAATCAAATACCAAAACTGTTTGATAATTATAAATTACCTGCTCAAAAACCAGATTATTATGAATCTGAAAATTATATTTCTTTTTCAAATTTTGAAAAATTAAACAAAAGAGAGGAGTTAGATGAAATTACATTAAAGTTTAATTTAGAAAAGAAAAGAATGGATAGTATTAGGGGTAGTTCTTCTGGTAGAGTGCTATTTTTAAACGAGGCTAATAGAGCAGAAACCTTAGCTAATTATTTAAACTTTAAAGTACCTTTTGTTGCTTATGACGATCCTAGAAGTGGAACTTTAGTAATTTATAATAGAAGAAATGATTTGAGGCCAGACATTTATTTAGATGGTTTTGAGGTGTTGAGTTTTGATATTCTATATGCCTTTGATTTAAGCCTTGTAGAGTATATAAATTTAGAACCAGAATCTCTTATGGGTTTAAATGGAGGAGGAATCATTGAAATTTGGACAAACCCAAAAAAGTTTAAATTTCAAGGAAAAACAACTAAAGAAATCGAGTTCCCTGTTACCTTTTCTAGTTCTAAAGAATTTTATGTTCCTAAGTATGAAAACTACAAAAGCGATTTCTATAAACATTATGGAGTTGTAGACTGGTTACCTATAAATACAATTAATAATGATGGTATTTTAAGTTTGAATATAAACGCAAATCAGGCTAAAGAAGTTACTTTATTTATTGAAGGTATTACAGATGATGGAGATTTTATTATGGACCAACAAACCATAAGTTTAAATTAAAAAAAAAAGCCGCTTTTAGCGGCTTTTTTTATTGAAATAATTTTACAGTTTTATCTTTATCATCTGCTTTTATTTCTACCAATAGTTTTCGTAAACCTATTCTATTTACTTTATAAACTTTGGTGCCTACACTCCATTTTTCTTTTCTAGTTAAGCCTGGCATCATTGGAAAACCGTAACTAAAACTACTACCATCTTTCTTAGGGCCAACAACAACAAAATTATTCCTGTTCCAAGAGTTATTTTTTATCTTAAATGAAATCCAAGTAAGATTTTTGCTCATGCTCTTTTTAGTTTTGGCAATGGCTTTTTTAGTATCTCCCTTTAATGATTTGGGTGTATTTGCTAATACCAATCTTCCATCATTTTTTACAATAGAATAAATTTCATCTTTAGCATACACAATAGCTTTTCCTCTTCCCCAAATGTTAGCTCTAACTTTTTCTGAAATAAGTTTAGATGCATCAACTTCACCTAACTCTACACCAACATTAAACTGTTTTACTTTACCTGAAGCAATTACTTTACCAACCAAAGCCATTATGTTTAGATAATCTGCATTTACGTTGTTTAAATATAAAGTTTCGTGAGTACCAGTTTCTAATCGTTCTAATTTAGGTGCACCAATTTTAATAACTATTTTTTGTGAAGGCTGTATCCACTCTAACTGATTTAGATTTAGTTTACCATCAACAATTTCAGTATCAATTTTATCAAATAAATTGCTATCAGCACTAATTTGCATGCTTTCGCTTAAAGATTGATCTACTGTAATTTTAGCATATAAATTAACTTTAAGTTCTTTTAGATTAGTTATGTTATAGGTTTTTGTCTCAATAGTTTTATTCCCTTTTACTTGAGCAATTAAAGTTGAACTAGTAAGTATTAAAAGTATAAGTAATTTTTTCATGATATTATTTTTTAGTAATTGTTGCTAGAGTATCGTTAAATTTAGTTTGATATATTAATGTCTCTGGTTTGTATTCGAAGGTAATTTGTCTGTTTTCTGAATTCTTTAATTCATAATCAAATCCGTTTTTTACAAATTTGAATGTTATGCTATTTACAGCAGTAGATTCTTTAAAATTTACTTCATAAATACCATCATTATCGTCATCTGTAAGAGGAAAACTTTCTCTCCATTGATTTGGTAAAAAACTACCTCTAATTCCTAGAGATTCTATGTTTACTATTCCATTTGTATCTACTTTAAAGGTTACATTTTTCACGTGTTCTTCTTGAACACAACTTGCAAGTACACCCATAAACAATAGGCTTAATGTTATTATTTTTCTCATATTTTATTGATTTAATTTTTTAGCGATTAAAAAGTCGATTCCAAATCTTCCTGAACCCAAATACAGATGATAAATTGATACCCATAAAAAGCCCATTGCTGGCAACATAGACCACATACCCTGGTTCCATTTTTGAAGAAAAATAGCCACCAACATTGTACATAAAATTAAAAATGATGCTATTCTAGTTTTAAACCCAAGAGCTAATAATAAACCACCAACAGCTTCAGAGAAAGCACCCATCCAAGCAAAAAATACAGGAGCTATTGCAAAGATTCCTCCATATTCTGCAACATCTTTTGGAAACCAAGCAACAACTTCAAATAAACCTAAGTTGGGTGTATTAGACCAAGGCAAGCCAAATTTATCTGATCCAAAACTTAAGGTTAATAGTAAGCCGCAAATAATTCTTGGTATGCTAAAGAGTAAATCTGCAAACCAGTTTTTCTGAATAATTGGGGTGATAATGAATTTAGATAATGTTATAAAACGTGTTTTCATAATAGAATAATTGTTCTTTTTGATTTCTGGTACAAAGTTGGAACATATCTATTCTTTTAAAGACTTAAAAGATAAAAGCAGGCCTTATTTACAATTTGAGACGTCTTAATTTGAGAATAATAACAAGAGAAAATCTGCTATAATCCTTACGATTTAAGAGTGTTTAAGAATTCTGTAGGTGAAGTTTGTGTAACTTTTTTAAATACTCTGTTAAAGGTTGCTTTGCTATTAAAACCACAATCATAAGCAATACCTAGTAAAGAAAAATCTTTATGTTCTCCAGATTCTAACTTTTCTTTAAATGTATTTACTCGATATTCATTAATAAAATCATTAAAGTTTTTAGCAAAACCAGTGTTTATAATTTTACTTAATTCTGCTCTAGAAAAGTTTAGAGAAGTTGATAAATCAGAAAGATTTAAGTCTGGATTTAGGTATGGTTTTTCGGTTTTCATATAATTAGAAACCTTTTCTAAATCTTCTGCAGAAAACTCACTAATATTATTTTTTTGTTGAGGTATACTTTCTGGATTTGGAGAAAAGCTAAAGGTTAATTTATTCAGTTTTGTAGTATCTGTAAAATACCCTTTTATCCCAACAAACAGAACTACAAGTGCCATAAAAATATTAAGCCACCAGCGTTGTTTATAATTTAATTCAATAATTAAGCTACCTACAATATCTTGTAAAGAACTATAAAGAAATAATAATGTAAATGCAATTAAAAAACTAAGAATCCAATTAAGTTCTAGTTTATAAGTGTTAGAAAAGTATTCTCTAATTCTTTTTCTATAATTATAAAATAGCTGAAAAGTAAACGCCAAATACAAAAGCATTTGCGCAAAACTTACAAAAACCCAAAGAGGAGAAACAATTGGCTCTTCTATAGAAAGTTTTAAAACACCATTTTGTGTTTCATTAAAACCAGGCTGTAAACTGTCGTAAACATAAATTCCTAATCGAAAAATTATTAGACAAAAAGCTAATAAAAAATGAAGCCAATCCTTTTTACGGAATTTAAAATTAGAGGTTGTAATGGTTTTTACATAAAAGTAAATTAAAGGAGCAATTGCAACCCCCATAGGAATTAAAAAATAGTTGATTTTTGTATTTCTAAATACATTATACCAACCCATAAAACCTACAGTATAACAAGTTTGTTCGTAGCAAATTATAAGTAAAATAAGCCCTAGAAATAAATCTGATATATTTTTCTTTTTGAAATACCTAGCAAACAAAAGCGCAACAAAAATTAGTCCTTGTACAACAAGTATTAATAATGGTGTGCTGTATAAATTAAAGTCGGGAAAGGATAAGAAAAATGATAGCATTATATTATCCTAAAACAGTGCTTTTCTTTAATTCTTTAACAAATGGCTGACTGTATAACCTTTGACCTAATGCAGCATTAATAGCATTTGCAATAGCACCACCTGCAGGAGGTAAACCAGGTTCTCCTAAACCTGTTGGTTTTTTATCATTCTCTACAAAATAGACATCTACTTTAGGTGTCTCTTGCATTCTAATTAATCTATATGTATCAAAGTTTTTATGCTCTGGCTTGCCATCATTAAATGAAAAGTCAGAATACATAGCATGTCCAATTCCATCTAAAACTCCACCTTCAACCTGATTTTTTGCACCTGTAGGATTCACTAAAATTCCACAATCTACAGCAACTGTTACCTTTTCTATAATAGGATATCCATCCTTTAATGAAATATCTGCAATTTCTGCTACATGTGTGTTATGACTGTAATAGGCAGCAAAACCTTGATACACTCCTTCTTTGGTATTACCCCAATTTGCTTTTTCTCTTACCAATTTAATAGTGTCTTCCATTCTTTGACCAGAATATTCTATCTTATCATCAGTAGTGTTTTTTACATTTTGCAATAGATCTAATCTTAGTTGAATGGTATCTACACCTAATTCATTAGCCAATTCATCAAAAAAGGTTTGTTCTGCAAAGGCTAAAAAATTTGTATAAGGTGCTCTCCAAGCTCCAGTAGTTATATTACTTGCATAGCTTTCAGTATCTACTTTATAGTTTGGGATACAACCTGCAGGAAAAAAGTTAGGTATTAATCCATACATATTTCCATTAATAGCAGCTTCTTTTAAGTGATATCCAGAAACTTTACCATCTTTTAAAGAGGCTTTAATTCTATATTTAATTGCGGGTCTATAAGTACCAGCTGTCATATCATCTTCTCTAGAGAAAACCACTTTAATAGGTTGTTTAGCAATGTTTGAAATTTCTGCAGCTTCTAAGGCAAAATCTCCATACAAACGTCTACCAAAACCACCACCCATTCTTGTCATTTCGCAATGAATAGTTTCTGGTTTTCTATCTAATAATTGTGCAACTCTATTCACGGTCCATTGAGGAGTTTGAATTGGCCCAACTAAATGTACTTTATCTGCAGTTACATCTGCATAAAAATTCATAGGTTCTAAACAGTTGTGAGGTAAAAAAGGAGAATGATAGGTTCTCTCAATTACTTTGTCTGCATCAGCAAAGGCTTTATTTACACTACCATCTTCTCTTCTTGTATTAAACTTTTTACCATCTAAAATTTTGGTTAAAATTTCATCATGATTTTTAGTGCTTTCTGGTTTTTCAGATTTCCAATTTGCAGACAATGCTTTCTTACCTTTCATTGCAGCCCAAGTAGAATTTGCTAAAACAGCTATTTTATCACCAAATTTTAGTACATCTACAACTCCATTTACTGTTTTTGCTTTAGCATCATCAAAATCTACTAATTTTTGTCCAAATGCAGGTGGTCTTAAAACAGAAGCAATCATCATATTATCTGCTTTGTAATCTAAACCAAACAGTGGTTTACCTGTAATAATTTTATCTATATCTACATTAATAGCATCTTTACCAATAATGGTAAAGTCTTTGGTTTCCTTTAGCTTAACATCTTCTGGAACTTCTAATAATGCAGCTTCTTTTACAACATCTCCATAATTAAATTCATCTCCATTTGCGTTTGTAATAATTCCTTTAGATGTTTTTAAAGTAGATACATCTACATTCCATTTTGTAGCTGCTGCATTTAATAGCATTTGTCTTGCAGTTGCTCCTGTTTGTCTTAAAGCATCCCATCCTTGACGAATAGATTGGCTTCCACCTGCAACTTGTCTAGTAAAATTTTTAGTGTCTAAAGCACCTTGTGCAACTGTAACTTTGCTCCAATCTGCATCTAGTTCTTCTGCAATAATCATTGGCATAGCAGTTTTTACACCTTGCCCAATTTCTGGGTTTGGAGAAAAAATAGTTACATATCCTTCATCAGAAATTCTAATAAATGCATTAAAATCATTAAAGTTTAAGCTAGCAACATCTACAGGCATTGTTGCTTCTGGTTTGCAGGCTGTTAAAAAGTTAAATCCTATTAGTAAACCACCACTTGCTAAAGCTGAGGTTTTTAAAAAATTTCTTCGACTAAAATTATCTTTGTTTTGTAGTTTCATGTTGTTCAAATTTTAGTGATTACATTTTTTCTGCAGCTACTTTTACTGCTTTTTCAATTCTATTATAAGATGCGCATCTGCAAATATTACCATGCATTGCTTCTCTAATTTCTTCTTCTGATGGATTATTATTTTCATTTAGAAATGCAGAAGCAGTCATGATTTGACCTGCTTGACAATAACCACATTGAGGTACATCTATTTCTTTCCAAGCTTCTTGCACAGGGTGTTTACCATCTTCAGATAATCCTTCTATAGTTGTAATTTTTACATCATCTAATAGTGAAACTTTCATTTGACAACTTCTTACAGCTGTTCCATCTAAATGAACAGTGCAAGCACCACATTGTGCAATACCACAACCAAACTTTGTACCAACTAAATTTAGTTCATCTCTTAAAACCCATAAAAGGGGAGTGTCTTCATCTGCAGTAACAGACTGATTTTTTCCATTAATATTTAAAGTATAGTTTGGCATAAGAAGTATTTTTAGAATTGGATTTGTAAGTTACAAAAATTTCTAATTGAAAATAATGCCAGAAATAATTTAACAGTTCTATAATTTAATTCTCTGAACTATAGAAATCGAAACCTAAGGTTGGTTTGTAATTGGCATCAAATAAAGTGGCATTGTCCCAATGAGAACCTTGGCCCCACCTAGTAGAGCAATTGTTAGAAACCCAAGCAGGCTCCCAATAAACTAAACCTGAACCACCTGCATTTTTTATGGCTGTTTTTAAGTCTAATAGATATTTTAACTGCCCAACTTGAGTGGCATCATACCCAGAAATTAAAGCATCTGTACCTAAAATATTATTTGCACTATCTGCATTTAAAAGGCTAAATGGATAAGCGGTTTCTACAATCATTAATTTTTTATTGTAGGTATCAATTAAACTTTTTAAAACAGGTGTTACGTTTTGAATGGTATATTGAGACCAATTTGGATAATAAGATAAACCAATCCAATCGAAATCTGTAACTCCATTTTCGTTTGCTTCCTTAAACCACCAAACACCATTTTCTGGCTGAGCAATATGCAGCATTACTTCTATATTCTTGTTTTTTGCTGATGATAAATCTCTTACTGCTTTAATACCTTTATTAATTAAATAGGAATTTCTAGACCAATCCATAGCATTTGCATTGTTGTCTTTTTGTAAAATCATCAAATTAATTTCATTACCCACTTGAACCATTTCTGGTAGCAGATTTTTACGAGATAACTTGTCTAAAATCCTATAAGTATAATTATAGATTGAATCTCCTAAGACTGGTAAATTGTCTACAACTGGCAACCAGGCTTTAGGTATTTCTTGTTTTTCAGGATCTACCCAATCATCTGAATAATGAAAATCTAAAAGTACTTTTGTATTTGTGTTTTTTGCTCTTTGAATTGTTTTTTCTACATCTTCGAAGTTAGAGTAATTGGTCCAAGTTGGGTTATGCCACAAACGAACACGAACTAAATTGTTTCCTCCATCAGCAAAAATTTTGAATACATCTTCTGAGTCGCCATCTTTATTTTTATAGGTCACTCCACAGTTTTCCATTTCATTTACATAGGATAAATCTGCACCTAGATAAAATTCACTTTCGGTTGTTTCTGGTAAAATAGTGGTATCATTATTTGCTTCCTTTTCTGTGGAACAAGAAAGTAATAAAATAGATAAAAAATATAACAAGAGGTACTTTAGTCTTTGCTTAAGAATAGATTTCATTTTTAGTGAGCTAAATTTCAAGTGAAGTTAGTAAAACTTTTATAGCTCTAAAAAATAAAAGTCTGGATTGTAAATCCAGACTTTATAAACCTATTTGTTGCCTAACATTAATAACTCATTGCAGACAATTTCTGTTACATATCTCTTTTCACCCTCTTTTGTTTCATAGTTTCTGCTGGTAAGTTTACCTTCTATAGCAACCTCATTTCCTTTTTGCAGATACCTTTCTATAATATCTGCAGTTTTATTCCAAGCTACAATGTTATGCCATTGAGTATCTGTTACTTTTTCACCATTGGCATTTTTGTAACTTTCATTGGTAGCAATAGAGAATTTTGCTAGTTTTTTACCACTATCTAAGGTGATGATTTCTGGGTTGTTTCCTAAATTTCCAATTAACTGTACTTTGTTTCTTAACGTACTCATAAGATAAGTTTTTAAATTATTTATTTTATTGTTGTCAATTATTTTCGACACTGCAAAGATGCAACACCATCAAAAGTTTAATCGGTTTAAAAGCGCTTACTTTCGGTTGTAAATATTTGTAGTCGTTTGTAAACGAATAAATTATTGTACCTTTACAAGATGGAAAAAAGAAGTTGTTTAGAGTGTGGAGAAGCTGTTAAAGGTAGAGTAGATAAGAAATTTTGTTCTGATTACTGTAGAAATTCGTACAACAATAAAGTAAATAAAGACAGTAAAAATCTTATTAGAAACATTAATAATAGATTGAGAAAAAATTATAAAATCTTATCTGATTTAAACGTTTCAGGTAAAACCAAAGTAACCAGAACCAAATTATATGATAAAGGTTTTGATTTTCAATTCTTTACATCTATCTATAAAACAAAAACAGGTAACACCTATTTTTATGTCTATAATGAAGGTTATTTGGCCTTAGAAAACGAAATGTTTTTATTAATAAGAAAAGAAGCTTAATTCTATTTCCAAGTATTTCCTTTCACTTTAATTGCAGCCTTTAAAACATCTTTCTGACTTAATTGGCCTATTAATTTTCCATTATCGCAAACAGGAAATCTTCTTCTGTGTGAGCTAATGAATTTAAAAGCGGCATCAAAAATATTCATGTCTTTATCTATAGTATCTACATCTGTAACCATGTATTTACCAACAGTATTATTTGTGTCAGAAGGCATGTTGTAATACTTACTTTCAGAAATATGTTTTATACAATCTGTTTCAGATATAATACCAATTAGTTGATTGTTGTCATTCACAACTGGTCCTCCAGAAATTTTATTTTTAATCAATAAAGCAATAACATGATCTAAAGAATCTTCTGCTTTAAATGTTATTAATTTAGTAGTCATGTAGTCAGAAACTAAAATTTGTTCTTCGTTCTTATTTTGAGACTCATCTCTTTTGCCTTGAAAGCTTTTAATACCCATTTTAGTTAGTTTTTTGGTTTCATCTAAAATTACAGATTTTTACCTCTTATACAACATTTAACAAAAGTTTTTTTTATTTCTTACATTTATAAAAACTTAACAATCAAATGAAAAAGACGTCTTCCCTAATTTCTTTCTTACTAATCTTAGGTGTGGTTTATTGGAGTTTCTATGATTTAAAACCTAGTTTGTCTGAAGAAAAAGCATTAGAACAGAAGGGCTTTTATTTAAGCAATGCTTTACATCATTTAAAAAATATAAGTACAAATACTCACTTTGTGGGTTCTGCAGAACATAAAAATGTACAGAATTATATAGTTACAGAATTAGAAAAATTAGGTTTAGAAGTTAGTATTCAAACACAAACTGCAATCAATAAAAAATGGGTTGCAGGCACAACTACAGAGAATATTTTAGCAAGAATTAAAGGGTCAGAAGAAGGTAAGGCTTTAATGCTTTTAACGCATTATGATTCTAGTCCACATTCTTCTTTAGGAGCTAGTGATGCAGGTTCTGGAGTAGTTGCAATTTTGGAAGGTGTAAGAGCTTTTTTAGAGAATGGAGCCACACCTAAAAATGATATTATTATCTTAATTTCTGATGCTGAAGAGTTAGGGTTATTGGGTGCACAAGCATTTGTAGATGAACATGATTGGGCAAAAGATGTTGGTTTAGTTTTAAATTTTGAAGCTAGAGGAAGTGGAGGGCCTAGTTATATGCTGATGGAAACTAATGGTAAAAACAGCAAATTGCTAGCTGCTTTTTTAGCTGCAGAACCAAACTTTCCTGCAGCAAACTCTTTAATGTATAGTATCTATAAAAAATTACCAAATGATACAGATTTAACTGTTTTTAGAGAGAGTGGAAATATAAATGGTTTCAATTTTGCTTTTATAGATGATCATTTTGATTATCATACAGCACAAGATTCATACGAACGTTTAGACAGAGAAACACTATTGCATCAAGCAGATTATCTAATGACCTCATTAAATTATTTTGCAAATTCAGATTTAGAAAATTTAAATTCAGATGAAGATTTAGTGTATGTGAATTTTCCATTTATAAAAATGCTAACCTTTCCTTTTGCTTGGGTAACATCTTTGGTGATTGGTGCAGTTTTAGTTTTTCTAATCTTGCTGTTTTTTGGTTTTTCTTTAAATAGAATAAAGGGTAAAGAAGTTTTCTTAGGATTTATACCGTTTTTAGGTTCCTTAATTTTATGTGGATTGCTTTCTTATTTTGGATGGGAATTGTTAAAAATAATTCATCCTCAGTATAATGATATGCTTCATGGTTTTACTTATAATGGTTACAGTTATATAGCAGCCTTTATTTGTTTAAACTTGTTGATTACTTTTAAGTCCTATAGCTATTTTTCAAAATTCGACAAGCCTACAAGCTTAATAATTGCTCCAATTTTTCTTTGGTTGATTATCTGCATAATAATAGCATTAACCTTAAAAGGAGCAGGCTTTTTTATTATACCTGTTTTTATTGCTTTGCTAATTTTAGCTTTATCAATTTTTACAAACCTAAATTCTGGCTTTAAATCTATTTTATTTACACTCTTATCTATGCCAACACTTTATATATTTTCACCTTTGGTGCAAATGTTTCCTGTAGGTTTAGGTTTAAAAATGTTAGCAGTAAGCGCAGTTTTTATTGTTTTAATTTTTGGGTTGATTATACTTTCTTTCAATCATAAAAAAACAGGAATTATTATAAAACTGAGTGGATTACTGTGTGTTGTTTTCTTTGGATGGGCCACTTATAATAGTGGATTTTCTATAGATAATAAAAAACCAAATAGTCTTGTTTACATTCAAAATTCTAACGATTCTACAGCCTATTTTGGTACTTATAATAAAACCTTAGATGCCTATACCAATCAAATTTTTGATGAAAATGCAGTTAAAGGCAGCATAAAAAATGCAGAAACTAAAAGTAAGTATAACACACGTTTTACTTATCATAAAAAAACCGATTTTAAAAATATCGCTTCTGCAAACATTAATATAATTACAGATACAATAATGGGTACCAAACGCTTTTTAGAAATTAGTGTTCAGCCAAATAGAAATGTAAATAAGTTAGAGTTTATAACTAAAGATAAAGTGACTTTGCAACAATTTAAAGTAAATGATGCTTTAGTATTAAAAGGTAAAAATTATACTATTAAATATGGTACATTTTTAATTTATTATATAGCTAATTCAGATGAAGCAGTAAATTTAACTTTTACAGTTGATAAGAATGAGAAGTTAAATTTTATTCTAAATGAAATTTCTTTTGATTTATTAACTAATGAGAATTTTAATATAATACCAAGAACTGAAGAAATGATGCCTATGCCTTTTGTTACAAATGATGCTATAATTATAACTAAAAAGCTGAAAATATAGAATCATATTTTCAGCTTTTAACGTAATTTTTATTTGAAAACTATTTTAAAATAGCTTCTATACCTGGTAAAGATTTACCTTCTAACATTTCTAACATTGCTCCACCACCTGTAGAAACATAACTTACCTTATCTGCAAAACCAAATTGTTTAACAGCAGCAACAGAATCACCTCCACCAACTAAAGAAAATGCTCCGTTTTTAGTAGCATTGTCTATAGAGTTACCAAGTGCAATTGTTCCTTTTGCAAAAGATTCCATTTCAAAAACGCCTAAAGGTCCATTCCATAAAATGGTTTTACATTTATTTACAACCTCATCAAAGTTTTCTAAAGATTTTGGACCAGCATCTAAACCTTGCCATCCATCAGGAATTTGAGTAACATCTACAACCTTTGTATTTGCATTGTTATTAAAATCGTCTGCAGCAACTACATCTACAGGTATATGCACTTCAACACCTTTTTCTTTGGCTTGTTTTAAAATATCTAATGCCAATTCCATTTTATCATCTTCACAAATAGAATCTCCAACAGAACCACCTTGTGCTTTTATAAAAGTAAACGTCATACCTCCACCAACAATTAAATGATCTACTTTGTCTAAAATATTTTCGATTACTGTAATTTTAGAGGATACTTTTGCACCTCCTAAAATTGCTAAAACTGGTTTTTCTGAATTGTTTAAAACCTTATCTATACTTTCAATTTCTCTTGTTAATAAGTTTCCAAAACATTTATTATTTTCAAAAAACTGTGCAATAATTGTGGTTGATGCATGTGCTCTATGTGCAGTACCAAAAGCATCATTTACATAAATATCTCCAAATTTAGATAGTTTTTCTGCAAAGGCTACATCACCATTTTTTTCTTCTTCGTAAAAACGTAAATTTTCTAATAGTAGAATTTCTCCTGAATCTAAATTAGCAACTGCTTCTTCTACTTTAGGCCCTACACAATCATCAACAAATTTTACGTTACAACCAATTACATCTACAACAGCCTTAACAACATGTTTTAAAGAAAATTCTTCTTGTTTACCTTTTGGTCTTCCTAAATGAGACATTAAAACACAGCTTCCTCCATCTTCTAAAACCTTAATAATAGTAGATTTTGCAGCCTGAATTCTAGTATTATCTGTTACTTCAAAATTATCATTTAAAGGCACATTAAAGTCTACTCTAATTATGGCTCTTTTTTTATCGAAATTAAAATCGTTTAAGGTTTTCATGTTTTTTATGTATCGCTTTTCAACAAAAATACTTTATTATTTAGGTTTACCGAAATTGATATCTTAAAAATTAAGATAACGTTTTCGGAGTTGTTGCAGTTACTAGAACTTTATAAAAGGATTACTTTTTCTGTTTTTAAAACCATGATAAGCACTAAAAATAAAAAGTATACCAGCAGCAATAAATGCGTTATTAGCAACTGTTGTATAGCTTTCGTAGTTTGCTACACCAATTGCAATTAGGGCCCAAGTACCAACTAGAGCAAACTCTCTCATATTTCTTTTAAATATTAAAATAGTATTTATAATAGTCGCAATTACAATCATTATAATAGTCCAAATTTCTGCAGATATTCCAAAACCATCCCAATTTATTTTTACTAAATAAGAAGAAACATTTGCAATACTAGCTACTGTTACCCAACCACTATAAATTACAAAGGGCCACCATAAAAATAAAATTGTAGATTTTGAAGCTTCATATAACTCCATATTATTATTTACTACTATTTTTAAAAGAGCTATAAGTAAAATAAATATACAGATACAAGAAAGACCTGTGTAACCATATATCCAGCAGAAAATCCAAGCACTATTTGCAAAACAAGAGATAATAAACCAGAAACCAGTTTTTAAAATAAAATCATCGTTTTTAACTTTTACAAACAAACTTCTACCTTGGTATATTATAAAGCCAAGCAGCAATAAGTATATAATTCCCCAAATTGAAAAAGCATAGCCTGCAGGTGTAAACAGCGATTTTATATTATCTGAAACACCACCAATTGTTTTACCATCCATAGCACCAGTATTAGAGAGGTAATTAATAAAAACTACAGAAACAAAGGCAATACCGTTTAAAATTTGTAATAATTTCTTCATAATTAAAGTTTGATAATTTAAGTGATTAAAATTACAAAATCTAAAATTAAAATTTTCTAAAGTTCTATATTTGCTATATGCTTTTCAACCAAATTATAGGTCAGGAACACATTAAAAACCATCTTAAAAAGTCAGCAGAAAATGGCAGGGTTCCACATGCACAATTATTTGTGGGTAAAGAAGGTTCAGGGACTTTGCCAATGGCTATTGCTTATGCTCAGTTCTTGTTGTGTAATTTTTCTACAGATGCAGATGCTTGTAATTTAAAATGTAATAAGCTACAACATCCAGACTTACATTTTGCCTTTCCTGTAACTACTAACGATGTTGTAAAGAAACATCCTGTAAGTAATCTTTTTTTAGAAGATTGGAGAGATTTTGTAGAAAATCAGCCTTATGGAAGTTTATTTAATTGGTTGCAACATATAGGTGTAGAGAATAAACAAGGTTTAATAAATGTTGATGAAGCAGAAGATGTTGTAAAGAAATTAAAACTTAAAAGTTTTGAAGGTGGTTTTAAAGTGATGATAATTTGGATGGCAGAAAAAATGAATATTGCTGCTGCCAATAAATTATTAAAACTGATAGAAGAGCCACCAGAAAAAACGGTATTTATTTTAATTACAGAAAATGAAGAGCAGATTATAAATACAATAAAATCTCGCTGTCAAGCCTTACATTTTCCTGTTTTAGCAGAACAAGATATTATAAATACATTAATTGTAAACCATCAAGTAGAAGATAATAAAGCTGCAAATATTGCGCATCAAGCAGAAGGTAATTTTAATAAAGCTTTACATTTATTACATAATGATTCATCTGATTTGGTTTTCGAAGAATGGTTTATTGCTTGGATTAGAACTGCTTTTAAAGCAAAAGGTAATGCTACAGTTGTACAACAATTAATTTCTTGGTCTGATACTATTGCAAAAACAGGTAGGGAAACACAAAAACGATTTTTAGAATATTGTTTGCAGTTTTTTAGACAAGCTTTATTAATGAACTACAAGTCTGATCAGCTGGTTTTTATGGAGACAAAAACCAATTTTCAGTTATCTAAATTTGCACCTTTTGTCCATTCAGGAAATATCTTAGAAATAGAAAAAGAGATTAGTGAAGCAATTTATCATATAGAAAGAAATGGAAATGCTAAAATTATTTTGTTAGATCTCTCAATGAAATTAACTCGCTTTTTGCATAAAAAGGAAGAAAAGTTATAAGCCTACCTTTTCCAAGTGCCTCCATAAACGTAAAGAGGATTGTCTTTTTTTACATTTAACAAACATTGTTCACAAGTAAAAACCCATTTTTTAGGTTGTTTATATTGTATTCTAAACATAGTAGAAAAATCTTTCTTACAGATTTCACAGTATTTTACTCTAGACTTTGCCACTAATTTAATGTTATTACAAGTTTGTTAAACGAGCTACGTATTTGCCAATTACATCAAATTCTAGGTTAACAATATCACCAACTTGTAAGGTTTTAAAAGTAGTGTTTTCCCATGTGTAAGGTATGATAGCTACAGAAAACCCAGATTTTGTAGAATTTACTACAGTTAAACTAACCCCATTTATTGTTATAGAACCTTTTTCTATAGTAACATTGTTTTTATCAGAATTGTATTCAAAAGTATATACTGTACTTCCATTTTCATCTTTAATGTTTTTACAAACTCCAGTTTCATCTACATGACCTTGTACAATATGACCATCTAATCTATCACCCAATTTCATTGCGCGTTCTAGGTTTACAATAGCAGAGGTTTCTAGTTTACCAATATTAGTTTTGTCTAATGTTTCTTTAATGGCAGTTACAGTATATTCATCATTATTAATATCAACCACAGTTAAGCAAACTCCATTATGAGCCACACTCTGATCAATCTTTAACTCTTTTGTAATAGTACTTTCTATAGTTAAATGAACATTTTCTTGCTCTTTAACTACATTTTTTACGGTACCAAGTGTTTCGATTATTCCTGTAAACATATCATTAAAAATTAGTTACTTTTGTAGTTACAAAAATAAGCATATTACAAGGTTTACTATGGATAAAACTGATAAAATAATTGTTGGAATTTCAATTGGAGATTTAAATGGAATTGGTGTTGAGGTTATATTGAAGACTTTCGAAGACAAAAGAATGTTAGATTTTTGTACGCCTGTTCTTTTTGGAGCCACAAAAGCTATTTCTTATCATAAAAAAGCTTTGAATTTAGAAACGCCAGTTCATGGTATTACAGCTATCAATCAAATTAACCATAATAAAATAAATGTTTTAAATATTTGGAAAGAAGAGGTTAAGATAGAGTTAGGTAAAGCCACCAAAGAATCTGGTAATTTTGCCTTTAAGTCTTTAGAAGCTTCAGTAGAACATTTAAAAGAAAATAAGATAGATGTGCTAGTAACTGCACCTATTAATAAAGAGAATATTCAATCTGAATTTTTTAAGACTCCAGGTCACACAGAGTACTTAGAAGAAAAATTAGAAGGCAATAGCCTAATGATTTTAATGACAGATGAATTAAGAATTGGTTTAATTACAGGTCATATTCCAATAGCTAAAGTAGCAGAAACTATTACTCCAGATTTAATTAAGAGTAAGGTAGATACAATGTACAATTCTCTAAAACAAGATTTTGGTATCAATAAACCTAAAATTGCAGTATTATCATTAAACCCTCATTGTGGAGATAATGGAATTATTGGTAAAGAAGATGATGATATTATAAAGCCAACTCTTACAGAAATAGCAGATTCTGGTAAATTAGTTTTTGGACCTTATGCTGCAGATGGATTCTTTGGTTCAGAAACCTATAAACAGTTTGATGGAGTTTTGGCTACTTATCATGATCAAGGTTTAGCACCTTTTAAAGCACTGTCTTTTGGCAAGGGTGTAAACTTTACTGCAGGATTAAGCCATGTAAGAACTTCTCCAGATCATGGAACAGGTTATGATATTGCAGGTAAAAACCAAGCTAACTCATCTTCTTTTAAAGAAGCTTTATTTACTGCAATTCAAGTATATAAATCTAGAAAAGATTATAAAGAATTAACGCAAAACCCTTTAAAAGTAAGGTAATTTAAAAGTAATTTAATTTTTTAATAAAAATATGGCAGAAATACATTTTTTTGTATCTTTGCACGCTCAATTGATGTTTGACAATGAAAGACTTAAAACAATTCAACATACAGTTTGTAGGATTAAAAGAAGGAAAACATGAGTTCATTTATTCTATTGATAATAAGTTCTTTGAAGCTTTTAATTTTGATGATTACGAAAGCTCATCTATAAAAGTTTCTTTACATTTTGTAAAAAAAAGCACGTTGTTCGAGCTTACATTTGTAACAGAAGGTACAGTAGAAGTGCCTTGTGACGTTACAAATGAGTTGTATCATCAAGAAATAGATTCAGAATTACCTTTAGTTGTAAAGTTTGGTCCTGAGTTTAATGATGATAATGAGGAAATTTTGGTATTACCTCATGAAGCATACGAATTTAATGTAGCTCAATTCATTTATGAAATGATTGTTTTGGCAGTTCCAAACAAAAGAGTTCATCCTAAAGTATTAGATGGCACAATGGAATCTGAAGCATTAGATAAATTAAAAGAACTAGAAATAAAAGAAGAAAAAACTGTAGAAACTACAGACCCAAGATGGGATAAATTAAAGAATTTAATAACAGAAAAAAAGACATAAAATGGCACATCCTAAAAGAAAAATATCTAAAACTAGAAGAGATAAGAGGAGAACACATTATAAAGCATCTGCTCAACAAATAGCTACAGATCCAACAACTGGAGAAGCACATTTATATCATAGAGCACATTGGCACGAAGGTAAATTATACTATAGAGGTCAAGTTGTTTTAGAATCTGCATCTGCAGAAGCTTAAAAACTAGCTTATCAAAATATCAAAAAACCCTCAATTTTGAGGGTTTTTTTTCGTTATTTATCTAAAAACTATCTATTTTGGTGTTTTTTAGGTAAAACAGTGTTATAATTTTCATTACTTTTGATCCTTCTAAACTTTAGAAATAAACCTTAATTATGACAAAAATGACTGCAGCAATTACAGCAGTAGGAAAATATGTTCCTGACTACATTCTAACAAATAAGGAGTTAGAAACTTATGTAGATACCAATGACGAATGGATTACGTCTAGAACAGGAATTAAAGAAAGAAGAATTCTTAAAGGAGAAGGTTTAGGTACATCATACATGGCTATAAAAGCCGCAGAAGATTTACTACAAAAATCGAATACCAAAGCAGAAGACATAGATTTATTAATAGTAGCTACAGCAACACCAGATTTACCAGTTGCAGCTACTGCAGCATATGTAGCTAGTAATATAGGTGCAAAAAATGCGTTTTCTTACGATTTACAAGCAGCTTGTTCTAGCTTTTTATTTGGAATGTCTACAGCTGCAAGTTACGTAGAGTCAGGTAGATACAAAAAAGTACTTTTAATAGGGGCAGATAAAATGTCTTCTATCATAGATTATAGTGATAGAGCAACATGTATTATTTTTGGAGATGGAGCAGGTGCAGCATTATTTGAACCTAATGAAGAAGGTAATGGTTTGCAAGATGAATTTTTAAGAAGTGATGGAATTGGAAGAGATTTCTTAAGAATTGAAGCTGGTGGGTCAATCTTACCTCCATCTGAAGAAACTGTAAAGAACAAACAACATTTCGTACATCAAGAAGGTAAAACTGTATTTAAATATGCTGTTTCGAATATGGCAGATGTATCAGAAAAAATGCTAACTAGAAACAATCTTAAAGAAGAAGATATACAATGGTTAGTACCACATCAAGCTAATAAAAGAATTATAGAAGCTACAGCAAATAGAGTAGGTGTAGGTTCTGATAAAGTAATGATGAATATTCATAAGTATGGTAATACTACATCAGCTACTTTACCTTTATTATTAGCAGATTACGAAAATCAATTAAAAAAAGGAGATAACTTAATTTTTGCCGCTTTTGGTGGTGGTTTCACATGGGGAGCCATTTACCTAAAATGGGCGTATAATTCTTAATAACAAAAACTAAACAGTAAGAAGTATGGACATTAAAGAGATTCAAAATCTTATAAAATTTGTAGCAAAATCTGGCGCAAGCGAGGTAAAGTTAGAAATGGAAGATGTAAAAATTACAATTAAAACTGGTACAGGTAAAACAGAAACTACTATTGTACAAGCAGCACCAATGGCAGCAATGCCTCAAGCAGCAGCACCTGCTCCTGTAGCAGCAGCACCTGCAGCTGAGCCAGCAGCACCTGCAGTAGCTAGTAATGAGGAAGATAAATACATTGTTGTAAAATCTCCAATTATTGGAACATTTTACAGAAAACCAGCTCCAGACAAACCAAATTTTGTAGAAGTTGGTTCAGATATTAATACAGGAGATACAGTTTGTGTTATTGAAGCAATGAAATTATTTAATGAAATTGAATCTGAAGTTTCAGGAAAAATCGTTAAGGTTTTAGTTGATGATTCATCACCTGTAGAATTTGATCAGCCATTATTTTTAGTTGATCCTTCTTAAATATTGAGTTTATTTTAGAGTTATAGATTATTTACTAACTCCCCTTAAAACTCATAATTCAAAATTATTATACGATGTTTAAAAAAATATTAATTGCAAACAGAGGAGAAATAGCCTTACGTGTTATTAGAACCTGTAAAGAAATGGGTATAAAAACTGTTGCAGTATACTCTAAGGCTGATGCTGAAAGTTTGCATGTTAGATTTGCAGACGAAGCAGTTTGTATTGGACCAGCTCCAAGTAGCGAATCTTATTTAAAAATGTCTAATATCATAGCAGCAGCAGAAATTACAAATGCAGATGCTATTCATCCTGGGTATGGTTTTTTATCTGAAAATGCTAAATTTTCTAATTTATGTGAAGAGCACAATATTAAATTTATTGGTGCCTCAGGTAAAATGATAGATCAAATGGGTGATAAAGCAAACGCTAAATCTACCATGATTGCAGCTGGTGTACCTTGTGTACCAGGATCTGAAGGAGTTATTAAAGACTTTGAAGAGTGTGAAAAACTTGCTGTTGAAACAGGTTACCCAGTAATGCTTAAAGCTTCTGCAGGAGGTGGAGGTAAAGGTATGAGAGCTGTTTGGAAATCAGAAGATTTAAAAGATGCTTGGGATTCTGCAAGACAAGAAAGTAAAGCCGCTTTTGGTAATGACGATATGTATATGGAGAAGCTTATTGAAGAGCCAAGACATATAGAAATACAAGTGGTTGGTGATTCTTTTGGTAAAGCTTGTCATTTATCAGAAAGAGATTGTTCTGTTCAAAGACGTCATCAAAAATTAACAGAAGAAACACCTTCTCCATTCATGACAGATGAATTAAGAGATAAAATGGGTGAAGCTGCTGTAAAAGCTGCAGAATTCATTGGATATGAAGGTGCTGGAACAGTAGAGTTTTTGGTAGATAAGCACAGAAATTTCTACTTCATGGAAATGAATACAAGAATTCAAGTAGAGCACCCAATTACTGAAGAAGTTGTAAACTACGATTTAATTCGTGAGCAAATTTTAGTAGCTGCAGGTGTGCCAATTTCTGGTAAAAACTATTATCCACAGTTACATTCTATAGAATGTAGAATTAATGCAGAAGATCCTCATAATAACTTTAGACCTGCTCCAGGTAAAATTACGGTTTTACATACTCCAGGAGGTCATGGAGTAAGAATGGATACACATGTATATGCTGGTTATATGATACCACCAAATTACGATTCTATGATTGCTAAATTAATTGTAACCGCTCAAACAAGAGAAGAAGCAATTAATAAAATGAAAAGAGCATTAGATGAATTTGTAATTGAAGGTGTAAAAACAACAATACCTTTCCATAGACAGTTAATGGATCATCCAGATTATGTTTCTGGTAATTATACTACTAAATTTATGGAAGATTTTGAAATGAAAGCTTAATTGCAATTTCAGATATATATAAGAAAAAGAGCATACCTAGTGTATGCTCTTTTTTTTTATCTTTAGATCAAATAAAACTAGAACATGAAGATTGATGGAATTGATAAAATAATCATCAAAAGATTAGTAAAAGATGCTAGAACTCCTATTTTGAGTATTGCAAGAGAAGTAGGTATTTCTGGAGCAGCCATTCATCAAAGATTAAAAAAATTAGAGAAATCAAAGCTAATTGATGGTTATAAGATGGTCATTAACCCAAGATCTCTAGGATATACAACCACAGCTTTTGTAGGTATATTTTTAGATTCATCTAGCCTTTATTCATCTGCCATAAAAAGATTAAAAGATATACCAGAAATTGTAGAAAGCCACTATACAACTGGTAATTATGCTGTTTTTATCAAAATTTTATGTAAGAATAATGAAGACTTAATGCACCTTTTAAATAAAGATATTCAAAATATTAAAGGAGTATCTAGAACAGAAACGTTTATCTCATTAGATCAGCAAATTAGTAGACAGATAAGTATTTAAAAATTGAAATTTAACTTCAAAATTGTCTCACTTAAGGGTTTTGAGGCACATTTTATTAAATAATAATTGATTATCTAAAAATTTTAGTTGATTTTTACATACCCATAAACACGCCAAACATGAAATCTTTATCGATACTTTTTATAGATGATGACGAAATTGAAAGATTAAAGTTTAAAAAGGTATGTAATGAGTTTAATGCTAGCAATACTATTTTAGAAGCAGAAAATGGTAAACAAGCACTAGCATTAGTTAATGAGAATAACCCCACTTTCGATTTAATTATATCTGATTTAAACATGCCAGTAATGGATGGATTTCAATTTTTGGCAGAGCTAAAAAAGAACTCTACCCTTAAAAGAATTCCTATAGTTATTATATCATCTTTAGATGATAAAGAAACTATACAACAATGTTATGATTTAGGAATATCTAGCTACTTCAAAAAGTCAGAGCAATTTTCTAAACACAAAAGTAATTTAATATCTATATTAGATTACTGGCAAAAAGTAGTTTTATAAATTCTATATTTTTAGTAAATTAGAGGTACAAATCAAAAACTTAGAATGGAGCAACCAAACCTGTCCTTAATCAAAGAAATTGCTGGTAATGACAAGGATTTTCAAAACAGTATTTTTAGTATTCTAAAGAAAGAATTTCCTTTAGAGAGAGATTTGTATATAGAAAACTTTGGCGCAAAAGATTATGCAAAAGCATCTGATGATGTGCATAAACTTAAACATAAAATAAGTTTACTAGGCCTAGCTCAAGGTTTTGAAATTGCTACAAAATATGAGAAAGAATTAAGAGATAATAATACTGATTTGCATGTTACTTTTGTTCAGGTTTTAGACAAAATGGATGCATATTTAAACAAATAACTGTTTTTTTTAGATGAAAAATATGAACTGTATAATAATTGATGATGATGAAACTGCAAGGTTAATTATAAAGCAACATTGTATAAACTCAGAAAAAATAGTTGTACTAGATGAGTTTTCATCAGCAATAGAAGCAATAAAATATTTAAATACAGCAAAAGTAGATTTGGTTTATTTAGATATTCATATGCCTTCTTTCTCAGGATTTGATTTTATTCAAACACTAAAAAATCCACCTAAAATTGTTTTAACAACGAGTGATAAAAACTTAGCAATAGAAGCTTTTGAATTTAAAAGTGTTGTAGACTACTTGTTAAAACCTATCACAAAAGAAAGATTTACCAAATCATTAGAAAAAATAGAATCGTTATCAGTTTCTGAAGATCCTCAAAGTGAGATAAAAACAAATTCGGAATTCTTATTTGTTAGTGTTGATAGACGTTTGGTTAAAATAAATATCTCAGATATTTATTTAATAGAAGCCAAAGGCGATTACATTAATATTAAAACAAATGAGAAGAATTACATTGTTCATTCAACCTTAAAGAAAATAGAAGATAAATTGCCATCTGAAAACTTTTTTAAAGTACATAGGTCATTTATTATTAATACTGCAGAAATAGTTGATATTGAAGACAATACAGTTTTAGTTCGTAAAGATGTAGTACCTGTTAGTAGGTCTAATAAAAGCGAATTAATGAATAAGCTTAATCTATTATAAAATTCATTTCGTCGACACTTATTGTTCATTCATCGAATGAAAAAGCTCAATAATCGAACGTAAATATTCATGGAATTAAATAGTTTTAAATTGAAGAAATATAACAATTATAAGTTGGGGGATTTATAAATTGTATTAATTGGAGCTGGTTTTTTAACCAGCTCTTTTTTATTACCCAATTTCTTAAATTGAAAAACAATATTTTTGTTGCTAACTAATTAATAATAAGAACTGTGAAATCTAATAAACCTATATTCTATATGATTTTTAGCGTAATTGCTTTTGCGTTAATGAGTTCTTTTGTTAAATATTTAAGTGATTTTAATGTGTATCAAATTGTTTTTTTTAGATCAATTGGTACTCTCTTTTTTACAGTTCCCCTAATTGTTAAAAACAAAATTTCATTTCTTGGGAATAAAAAGAAATGGTTATTTGCAAGAGGATTATTGGGTGTAATTTCTTTAACCTGCTTTTTTCAATCATTAAATTATTTACCTGTAGGCACAGCAGTTTCTTTAAGGTACGTAGCACCAATATTTGCAGCTATATTTGCTCTTATCTTTCTTAAAGAGAAGATCAAACCAATTCAATGGTGTTTGTTTTTTATAGCTTTTGTTGGTGTATTAATTATAAAAGGTTTTGGAGCAGATGTAAATTACATAGGTTTAGTATTTGTTTTACTCTCAGCAGTTTTCTTGGGTTTAATTTTTGTGGTTATTCGTAAAATAGGCCCTTCAGAAAACCCTTTGGTTATTATTAATTATTTTATGGTAATGGCTTTTGTTTTTGGTGGGTTAATGAGTATTCCCTATTGGAGAAATCCTACCTCAATTGAGTTACTATTATTTTTAAGTACAGGTGTTTTGGGTTATGTTGGGCAATTATACATGACCAAAGCTTTCCAAGCACAAGAAACTAATTTAATTGCACCTATAAAGTATCTAGAAGTGGTAATTACCATTTTAATTGGCGCTTTTTGGTTTGGTGAAATTTATAATTCATGGACAATTTTTGGGATTCTTCTTATTGTATCTGGGTTGATTTATAATATTTATGTAAAGCAAAATGATACCAAATAAAAATCCTTCAAAACCAGCTAGATTTTAAAGGATTTCGTACTCAAGGTGGGAATCGAACCCACACTCTCGAAAGAACTGGATTTTGAATCCAGCGCGTCTACCAATTCCGCCACTTGAGCATTTAATAGAGAATGCAAATCTACTAATAATATTTAGTTTTTAAAGTGAAAATTTTAATTTCAAACTCGATAAATAATTTCTACTTTTGTACCCTTACAACAACACAACAAAAATCCTTATTTCATGATTAACAATCAACTTGCTCCAAAACTTTTTGCTTGCAGGCAGAGTACTGTTCTAGCAGAAAAAATTGCCAAAGAATACAATACAGAATTAGGTAATGTACATACAACTTATTTTAGTGATGGTGAATTTCAACCAGCCTTTGAAGAGTCTGTTCGTGGAAGAAGAGTTTTTATTATAGGATCTACTTTTCCAAATGCAGATAATTTAATGGAAATGTTATTAATGTGTGATGCTGCAAAAAGAGCATCAGCAAGACACATTACTGCTGTTATGCCTTATTTTGGATGGGCGAGACAAGATAGAAAAGATAAGCCTAGAGTTGCAATTGGTGCAAAATTAGTTGCTAAGTTATTAGAGTCTGCAGGTGCAACAAGAATTATGACTATGGATTTACATGCAGATCAAATTCAAGGTTTTTTCGAAAAACCAGTAGACCACTTATTTGCATCAACTATTTTTATGCCATATATAGAAAGCTTAAAATTAGATAATTTAACCATAGCTTCACCAGATATGGGAGGCTCTAAAAGAGCATATGCTTATTCTAAACACTTATTATCAGATGTTGTTATCTGTTATAAGCAGAGAAAAAAAGCAAACGTAATTGGGCACATGGAGTTAATTGGTGATGTTGAAGGTAAAAACGTAATTCTTGTAGATGATATGATAGATACAGGAGGTACACTTGCTCATGCAGCCAATTTAATGAAAGAAAGAGGAGCATTAAGTGTACGTGCAATTTGTACTCACCCAATACTTTCTGGAGGTGCTTATGAGAAAATTGAGAATTCAGCATTAACAGAATTAATAGTTTCAGATACAATTCCACTAAAAAAGGAGACTTCAAAAATAAAAGTTGTATCTTGCGCGCCCTTATTCGCTGATGTTATGCATAAAGTACAGGATAACACATCAATAAGTGGACAATTTTTAATGTAAATAATTAACAAAAAAGTAATGAAATCAATTACAATTAAAGGATCAAAAAGAGAAAGCGTGGGCAAGGTAGCTACCAAAGCCTTACGTAATGCTGGTATGGTTCCTTGCGTTATATACGGAGGAGAAACACCAATACACTTTTCAGCAGAAGAAAAAGCGTTTAAAAACTTGGTTTATACTCCAAATGTATACACTGCAAGTCTTAATGTTGATGGAGAAAAAATTCCTGCAATTTTGCAAGATATTCAGTTTCATCCTGTTACCGATAAAATCTTACACGTAGATTTTTATCAATTATTCGATGATAAAGAAATTACGATGAACATTCCAGTTCAATTAATTGGTACTTCTCCAGGAGTTTTAAATGGTGGTTCATTACGTTTTACAAACCGTAAATTAAGAGTAAAAGCTTTACCAGCTAATCTACCAGATTTTATTGAAGCAGATATTTCTAAATTAAAAATCGGTCATAAATTAGTAATTACTTCATTATTTAATGATGATTATACTTTTATGCACCCAGATAACACTGTTGTTGTTCAAGTAAGAACTTCACGTAATGCAACAGCTAGTTCTGATGATGAAGAATTAGAGGATGCAGCACAAGTTGAAGCAACTGCAGAAGGAGAAACTACTGCATAGTTAGTTTTTAAGCTATAGATATAAAAGCGTTACAATTTTGTAACGCTTTTTTTTGTTATACTTTAAAAGAGATTTGTTAGATTTCTTTTTATTTTTGAAATGATTTAAAAATTACAAAACCTTATATTCTGAAGAATTTAAAGTTAGCATACAGAAAATGAAGAAAAAATTGATTGTTGGTTTAGGAAATATAGGAGATAAGTACATCAATACACGTCATAACATTGGTTTTAAAATTTTAGATGAGCTAGCAGAAGAACATAATGCAACTTTTGAAACAGAAAAGTTGGGTGATGTTGCTAGTTTTCGATTTAAAGGCAGAACTTTTATACTCTTAAAACCAAGTACATTTATGAATTTAAGTGGCAAGGCTTTAAAATACTGGATGGATAAAGAGAAAGTATCTATAGAAAATATCCTTGTGGTTACAGATGATATAAATATTGATTTTGGAACAATAAGGTTAAAAGCTAAAGGTAGTGATGGAGGACATAATGGATTAAAAGACATTCAAGAGAAGTTAGGCACAAATAAATACCCAAGATTTAGGTTTGGAGTTGGAGCCAACTACTCTAAAGGACGTCAAGTGGATTATGTTTTAGGGGATTGGAATAAAGAAGAAACTAGTCTATTAATTGAAAGACTACCTTTATCAGCTAAAGTAATTACCTCTTTTGGTACTGATGGCTTATCCAACACCATGAACAATTATAATGGTAAATAACCTAATAAATTGTATATAAAAAAAAGAGCTTGATATTTTCAAGCTCTTTTTTTTTATAAATATTTTAAATTTATTCTCTTACAAAATCAATGGTGACAGAACTTGTTATGGTATTAGAACCTGAAGCTTCTGACCCTTCTTGATTGATACTAAATATTGTACTATTAAAATTATTTACGTTAAATGTATCTGCTAAAAAATCGCCATTAATAGGTGTAAATGTTATAGTGTTATTTATACCATTTAACTGATATGTTCCATTTGTATCTGTAGTTAAAATAGAAGTAGTTTCTGTAGTAGAACCACCATTTGGAGTCGTGTTTTTAACTTCTCTATATAAACCAGAAATAGAATACGTGCCATTAGTGTTTATAAGTAAATCTACTTGAAATGTATCACCAACAATGTTAGAAGTTGCTAAATCTACTACTGCTCCTGAACTAGAAGTTGCAGTTTCTTGCTCTTCACCAGTTAAACTACCTATTGAATATGAGCCAGCTAAATTAGCATTAGTAAGTAAAAGTGGAGTATCGTTATTATCATCTCCACAACTAACAAAAATTGTTGATAGACATAAAAACAAAATGAATTTAATATTTTTCATGGATATAATTTTTATCAAATATAACTTCAAAATGTGTAGAAAAGTATATTTGAATGTTAGTTTTATGCTAATTTCTAGTTTTCACTAGCAAACCATTCTGCAAAGCTAGATGCAGTTTCTTGTAGCTTAATAGAGTGCAATTTGATGTTTTCTGGTAACCTCTTTTTAATTTTTTCTGCAAAATCAATAACCATCATTTCACTAGTTGGTTGATAATCTACCAAAATTACATGATGATCTCTATCCATAAGCTCTTTGGCTAATTCTACATGAGGTGTATTTTTATTAAACACAGTTGCATGATCGAAAATATCTACAATTTCTTCATTAACAATTTTCTTTAAATCTCCAAAATCGATAACCATACCAAATTTTACATGGGTATTATCTGTTATTGGTTTTCCAGAAACAGTAACAGAAAGCTTATAAGAGTGTCCATGAACATTTTTACATTTACCATCATAACCATATAATGCATGGCCAGTTTCAAATTTAAATTGTTTGGTAATTCTAATAGTACTCATGAATTCTAGTTTCTTAATTTGAGGCAAAAGTAAGCAATAACCAAGATTATAGCTAGAACTGTAAAAATTATTTAATTAATCTTGAAGAAATTTTTCTAGAACATCAGCAATTTTTCTGTTGTCTGATAATTGTGGAATTTTATTCTGACCACCAAACTTACCTATTGATTTCATATACTCATGAAAACCTCCTTTTTTTACCTTTTGAATAACCAAAGGTTTTAATATTTTACCCTCTATTAAATCTAAATAATAAATATTCTGTTTTTGCATAGAAGCATCAATTTTAGAAGTAAACTCTTCTAAATTGTCGGGTTCGTTTTCAAATTCTATAAACCACTCATGATAAGGTAAACCTTCTTTCGGATTTACTTGAGGAGCCACAGTAAACTCGCTAATATTAATGTCTGTACCAGCTATAGCATCATTCAAAGCTTGTTCTACTTCTTTACCAATAACATGCTCCCCAAAAGCAGAAATAAAATGTTTAATTCTACCTGTAACTTTAATTCTATAAGGTGCTAAACTTGTAAATTCTACTGTATCTCCAATATTGTAACCCCACAAACCTGCAGTGGTATTTAAAATAATTACATAATTTACACCAAGTTGTACATCCTTTAGAGAAATTCTTGTTGGGTCGTCATCAAAAAATTCTGTTGATGGTATAAACTCATAAAAAATACCTGAATCTAATTGCAGCAACATACCTTTTTCAGTTTGCGAATCTTGATATGCTATAAAGCCTTCTGATGCAGGATATAGTTCTATATAATCTATTTTTTTACCTATAATACTTTCGAACTTATTTTTATAAGGCTCAAAATTTACACCTCCATAAATGAAGAAATTAAAGTTTGGAAAAATTTCTGAGATTGATTTTCCTGTTTTCTCAATAAGTTTTTCAAAATACATTTGCACCCAAGAAGGTATACCACTAATTACAGACATATCTTCATTAACTGTTTCATCTACAATTGCGTTTACTTTGGTATCCCAGTCTTCTATGCAATTCGTTTCCCAACTTGGAAGTCTGTTTTTAAGTAAATATTGAGGTACATAATGAGCTACAATGCCACTTAACCTGCCTAATTTAATTCCGTTTTTCTCTTGTAAAACTGGGCTTCCTTGTAAAAATATCATCTTACCATTTACAAAGCTTGCATCGTTTTTTTCTGCGATGTAAAATAACAATGCATTTCTTGCAGCTTTAATATGAGTTGGCATAGAATCTTTGGTAATTGGTATGTATTTAGCACCAGAAGTTGTACCCGAAGTTTTTGCGAAATAAAGAGGTTTACCTGTCCAAAGTATATTAGATTCACCAGCTACAATTCTATCTACATAAGGTCTTAAACCTTCGTAATCTGTAACTTTAACACGTTTTTTAAAATCATCATAAGAATTAATATTCTTAAAATCATGATCTTTACCAAAGGCTGTTTTTTGCCCTTTAGAAATTAAATTATTAAAAACTTTTTGTTGCGTTTTATGAGGGTTTTTAGCCCACTTTAAAACTTGCTTTGTAGCAATTTTTGCAAACGGAATTGCGAAAAATGATTTTATACTCATTATTTAAAGTCGATCAAATTGGTTGGGTTTACTGCATAACCATCACTCCAAAGTTCAAAATGTAAATGGGGTCCAGTTGTAAGTTCTCCTGTAGAACCAACACTTGCAATTACTTCTCCAGATTTTACAAAATCACCTTGTTGTTTTAGCAAGTTTCCATTGTGTTTGTATACAGAAACATAGTTGTAAGCATGTTTAAGAATTATTACGTAACCTGTTTCTGTGGTCCAGCCAGAAAAAATTACTGTACCATCTGCAGTGGCTTTTACAGGTGCATTTTTGCTTGCAGTAATATCTACAGCTAAATGTTTTGTTTTTGCATCAAAAGCTTGAGAAATTGTACCTTTAACAGGAGCAAAAAAGACAATTTTTACATTAGAAGAAGTACTATTTTGTATTGGAAAACGATCTCTACTTTCTATTTTTTCTCTAAATAAAGAATCTTCTTTACTTGCGTTTAATAGACTGTCTTTTATGAAAATTTTACCAGATTCAATTTTTGTAGTATCTAAATTATCTGCCTTAATTTCGCCAGTTAAAATAGGTTGTAGCGCTTTTGTATAATCATTTAAAACATCTAATTTACGTTTTAAAGAATCTGTTTGAAAAGCCAATTTTGTAGCCTTAATTTTTAAGTCTGTAGATGAATACCCAGGTATAAACTCTTTGATAGGTGTAAATGTGATAATAAATGTGGTTACCAAAATTAATAAGAAAGATAGAACACCACCTAAAACAAATACATTTAAACGAGATAGTTTTAAAGAAAAACGCTCTTCAAACGTGTCTTCATTTAAAACAACCAATCTATATTTATCAGTTAGTTTTTGCTTTAATTTTCCTTTGTTCTTTGGTTTTTGACTCACTATTTTTTTGTGCTTTTACCTTTAGATTAACGTAAAAATAACGAAACTATTTTTTATAAAAATTCATTTCATCTATATATTGCCAAACTTCTTTGGTTAATAGTGGTTTAATATTTTTTTTATATTTAATTCCGTTTCTAATCATAGTAGAAGATAACTCAATGATTGGTGCATCTACTTTATGAATTTTTGGATGATTTTTAAATTGATGTTCTACAACTCCTTCAGAAATTCTTGGGTACACATAAATATGATGATGTTCTAAGATGGTTTCGTAATTTTTCCATTTGTGAAAACTTTTAAGATTGTCTTCACCCATTATCAAACAAAAATCTTTGTCTTGGTAAGTATCAGAAATATGAGCTAAGGTATAAACAGTGTAATTGGGTTGAGGGAGTTTAAACTCAATATCTGAAGGTTTTAATTTCTCGTAATTTTCTGTAGCTCTATATACTAATTCAAATCGATGATGATTTTCTAGTAAAGAACTTTTTTTCTTAAAAGGATTATGAGGAGTAACCACCATCCAAATTTCATCTAAATCAGAATTTTCAACCATATGATTTGCAATGATTAGATGCCCTACATGAATAGGATTAAACGTACCAAAGTATAAACCAACTTTACTCATAGTTATAAAATTACAGAAAAATTAGAATCGTAATAAGGTATTTTACGATTTACTTTTTATCTAAATTTAAAAAATCACCTACTAAATCTTCTGCTTCTTTTAAAGCCACTTCTAGGTCGTAATTTTTTATGATTCTATCAAATTGAGGAGCAGTAGCTAACTCTACAGAAGCTTTTGCAATTCTCATATTAATTTTTTCTTCGCTCTCAGTTTTACGTTTTTTTAAACGAATCTTTAACTCATCTACACTTGGTGGTTTTACAAAAACAGATAAAGTCCTTTCTGGATATTTCTTTTTAATACGTAAACCTCCAGCAACATCAATATCAAAAATAACGTGTTTTTTCTGAGCCCAAATACGTTCTACTTCGCTTTTTAAAGTGCCGTAAAAATTATCTCTATATACTTCTTCCCACTCTAAAAAATCATCAGCTTTAATATGTTCTTTAAAATCTTCTAAAGAAATAAAGTAATAATCTGCTCCATTTTTTTCAAAACCTCTAGGAGCTCTAGAAGTTGCAGAAATAGAAAACTCTAAATTAAACTTTTCTTGTGCTAATAAATGACGAACAATAGTGGTTTTACCAGAACCAGAAGGTGCTGAAAACACAAATAGTTTACCCTTAAAATCTGACATAATATTTTGTTTTACTTCATTATTCTTACAAATAGATCACCAATCTAAAAGATAAAAATCTTACAGCACATTTAAAATTTGCTCTTTTATTTGTTCTAGTTCGTTTTTCATTTGAATAACAGCTTTTTGCATAGGTGCAAAATTGGCTTTAGAACCTGTAGTGTTTATTTCTCTACCCATTTCTTGAACAATAAAACCAAGTTTTTTACCATTAGAATCTGGTGTGTCTAAGGTTTCTAAAAAGTAATTTAAGTGATTTTCTAAACGAACCTTTTCTTCATTAATATCTAATTTTTCTAAATAATAAATAAGTTCTTGCTCAAAACGATTTTCATCTGCATCTACTTGTAAATCATTAATTGCTTTTTGCAAACGTGTTTTTACGTTTTCAATTCTATCTGCATCTAATGCTTTAACTTCGTCTAAATACATTTTAATATTCGCAATTCTTTCTTTAAAATCTATTTCTAAAGAGGCAGCTTCATCAATTCTGTATTGTGTAATTTTTTCTATGGCTTCATCTATATTTTGGTTGATGTTAGCCCACTCATTTTCATCTAACTCTTCACGTTCCGTTTTTAAGGCATCTGGCATAGAAATTGCCATTTTTAAAAGCTCAACATCAGAAGCTCTGCCAGTTTCTACAACGTTTTTAAGTTGATTTATATAATCTTTAACAACACCTTTATTTACGGTAGTTGAAGTTTCATCTGCAGTCATTTCTACAAAAATTGAAAAATCAACCTTACCTCTTACTAGAGCTCTAGCTAGTTTTTTACGAACAGCTAATTCCTTTTCTTTATAATAAGAAGGTATTCTAACGTTTAAATCTAAGTTTTTACTATTTAAAGATTTAATTTCAATAGTAACTTTTTTTGTTGGCAATTGTAGTACAGATTTTCCAAAACCTGTCATAGATTGAATCATACAATCAATTTTTTAAATGAGGTGCAAAGATAAGTTTTTATTTTCGTGATTTCTGGGTTTGCTTCGTAACTAAGTAAACACCTAAAAATATAATTAGGGTTGCAGATATTTTAATAAGATTAAGAGAATCACTACCAACCAATAAGGCATAAGTAGATGCTATAACTGGTTGTAGATAAATAAAAACACTTACAGTTGTTGGTTTTAGTTTAGATAAACCATATAGATTGAACAAATAGGTAATACATGTTGTAAAAAGTATTACAAAACCTATTTTTAAATAAATAGAAGTAGGCATGCTTATCCAATTAATATCACCCATTTCTGATAAACCAAAGGGGATGATAAAAATTAACCCAAATAGGTAAAGCCATTTTATAAAAACTAAAGGATTGTATTTCGAAATTAAATTTTTAACCAATACTAAATACAAACCATAAGAGGTAGCATTTACAAATACTAAAAAGTTACCTAAGGCAACATTACTAGCATTTTCATTGGTGGTATTTCCATACACAATTAATAGTATTGCTCCAATTAAACCAATTCCAATTCCTATAATTTGTCTTTGAATAATCTTGTTTTTAAGTATTAAAAAAGAAAACAGCAACACCATTATTGGCGAAGTTACCATCATTACAGAAGCACTAATTGGCGTAGTTAAACTTAGCCCTTTAAAGAAAGATAACATGTTTAGAGCAATTCCGAAAAATGAGGCTAATGCAATTTTCTTATAATCTTGCTTTTCTATTTTTTGAGACTTTATACATAAACTCAAAATCCAAAATATTACAGTAGCTCCAGAAACCCTAAGTAAAATAAATGCATATGGCTTTACATATGTAGGCATTACATCTTTTGCAATGGTGTAATTTACTCCGTAAATAATAGTGGCTATAGAAACCGCAATTAAGGCTAAAGTTCTTGTTTTCATCGTTGAAATTAGAAATGCAAAGTTGATGATTATTTTTAATTTATATCAAACAAATTAAGTACTTTAGAAAGCATAATAAATAGCATTATGAAACTACATTATATAGGAGAAAACAATTCAGTTTTAAACTCTTTTATTGCTGAAATTAGAGATAAAAACACTCAAAAAGATTCCTTACGATTTAGAAGAAATATAGAAAGAATTGGAGAGGTATTAGGTTATGAATTAAGCAAACAACTTTCTTATTCTAGTGTTTATATAGAAACACCTTTGGGTAAAAAGAAAATGCAACTTTCTTATAACGATTTGGTTTTATGTTCAATTTTAAGAGCAGGTTTACCTTTACATCAAGGCTTACTTAATTATTTTGATAAGGCAGAAAACGCCTTTATCTCAGCTTACAGAAGTCATAAAAAAAATGATGAAAAATTTGAGATTGTTGTAGAGTATTTTGCATCGCCAGAAATAGAAAATAAAACACTCTTATTAGCAGACCCAATGTTGGCAACAGGCAAATCTTTAGTAGCTGTTTATGAAGCTATAAAAAAGAAAAGTACACCAAAAGAAATTCATATAGTTGCTGTAATTGGCTCTAAGGAAGGGGTTGATTTTATTGCAGAAAATTTACCTGAGAATACTCATTTATGGATTGCAGCAATCGATTCTAATTTAAATAGTAAAGGTTATATTATTCCTGGCTTAGGTGATGCAGGAGATTTGGCTTTTGGTTCTAAATTATAGGAAAAAGTAAAAACCTATTGCACATAGAATCATTGCATACAGAGCAATATTTTTAAATAGCTTTTTGGTAATCATTTCAATTCCATTTGCAAGAATAATAGCTATAGTAAATAATAGGTAAATGGTTTCAGACCCATCTTTATCTGCTACTAAAAAAAGATAAAGTATAGCAATTAAAGTATGTAACATTAATAATACCCAGTTTCTTCTAAATGTATTATTAATGGTTAGTGTTTTTAATGATTTAAAAATTAAGGACACAAAACTTAAAACGAACAAAAAATTAATAAAA
Source organism: Polaribacter dokdonensis (assembly GCF_024362345.1). GTDB lineage: Bacteria > Bacteroidota > Bacteroidia > Flavobacteriales > Flavobacteriaceae > Polaribacter > Polaribacter dokdonensis. The sequence goes on from NZ_CP101505.1 coordinate 2,218,884, forward strand.
AAAAGATATTTAGAGTTGGTATAGAAACCTAAATTTAAACTAAAGTTGGGTTCAAATAATTCTGTGAATACCTCAGTTTGGTTATACCAATAATTATAGGTAAAGAAAATAAACAAAGGTGTTGTAAAACCAATAATAGGAGTAAGAGTGGTGTGTATAGTTATTTTATGATGAATATATATCGCAAAATAAATTAACGGAATAAAAAGCAATGTTCTGGAATCTAAAATAAAGAGAATACCTAGCCAGAAGCCAGCATCAAAAAGTTTTTCTAGCACTTTGTTTACAGAACGCAAACTGTATATTTTTCTTACGAATAATAAATAGATTACAAAAAGTATTAAAACTTTGTAACTTGCAATTACAGGTAGTACAGAAAAAGTTAATAAGATAAAAAAGAAAAATGCAAAAGAGTTATCAAATGTTAATCTGTTTTTAACCATTATAAAGTTAAAAATGAAGAATATAACAATAAAAAAGGCTAAGATAAAAACACTCTTTAGCAAAGTGTTTAGTCCAAATTCTTCAGCAGAAAATGTGTTAAATACAAATGACAAATAACCTAAGAAAAAGAAAACCGTTAATCCAATAAAATTGATTGGTTTAGATTTGTTTAAAAAATTGGCTAGCATTGATTCTTTTGTTATTTTTGCAGTGTAAAGATAAATAAGTTATGATAGCAAGCAATATTTTTAAATGGATAGGTAGTTTATTCACAGATATTTTATTCATTCCTTTTAGATGGTTAAGATTAGAGGTTGCCACTGCAGATTTAGGATGGTGGATTTCTAATGCTGTTAACTGGGGGTTTTTAGTAGTGCTTTTAGTTTTATTCGCTTATTGGATGAAGGAATCTAAAAGATTTTTAGACGAAGGAACAGAAGATAGAGCATAATCTAGCAATTTGGGAAGTAAAAATAAACTGAAACGTTTTCAGGAAAATGAAACGTTCAAAAATGTCATTCAGCCAACAAGAGAAGAAGCTATTAATAACTTTTCTCATAAAGGTAAATGGCATTCTTTTTTTGGAAATAACAATCCAATTATTGTAGAATTAGGTTGTGGTAAAGGCGAGTATACAATTGCTTTAGCTCGTAAAAACCCAAATAAAAATTACATTGGTATAGATATTAAAGGTGCTCGTTTTTGGAGAGGTGCTAAAACTGCAATCGAAGAAAATTTAGAAAACGTTGCCTTTGTAAGAACTCAGATTGAATTAGTAGATTTTATCTTTGCACAAAATGAAGTTTCTGAAATCTGGATTACTTTTCCAGATCCACAAATTAAATACCAAAGAACAAAGCATAGAATGACGAATGCTTCTTTCTTAAAGAAGTATCACACTGTTTTAAAAGAAGATGGTATCATCAACCTAAAAACAGATTCTGAGTTTATGCATGGGTATACTTTAGGTTTGTTACAAGGTGCAGGTCATGAAATTTTGTATGCAAATCATAATGTATACAACAACGAAGGTGCTCCAAAAGAGGTTACAGAAACACAAACTTTTTACGAAAACCAATATTTAGAAGTTGGTAAATGGATTACCTATATCCAGTTTCGCTTAAAGTATTAGTAGTTTTTAATTTACTTTTTTCTAATTTACTATCTTCACAACATGAAGAAATCAGATAATTTTTTCGAAAAAGTATATGTTGTTGCTCGTAAAATACCAGTAGGTAGAGTAACAAGTTATGGAGCAATTGCTACATACTTAGGTGCTGCAAGATCTGCTAGAATGGTTGGTTGGGCCATGAATAATTCTCATAATCAAGAAGAGGATGTGCCTGCACATAGAGTGGTTAATAAAAAAGGTTTATTAACAGGTAAACATCATTTTGATGGTACAAACCTTATGCAGCAATTACTAGAAAACGAAGGAATTGTAGTTATTGATAATCAGATTCAAAACTTAGAATCTATTTTCTGGAATCCAGCAGAAGAATTAAAATAAACTCCGCTTATAAAAGCATAAATTTTCACAATTTATTCACTTTATTATCTTGTTGTTAAGACGTATCTTTGTAATCAAGATTAAATAAAAATAAGTCTTTAAAATTTTTTAGAAAACAACTATAAAATTTTAAGTACTAAATATACATTATGAGTTTTAAAAAGCAAGATATATATTCAGCATTAGAAACTATTACAGCACCTGGAGAAGGTAAAAGTTTAATAGAAAACAACAATGTTACAAATGTGGTTATTTTTGGTGATGAAGTAAACGTAGATGTTACTATCAGCAACCCAACTTTACAAGCCAAAAAGAAGATTGAATCTGAAATAACCAAAGCAATTAAAACCAATGTTTCCGAAAAAATTGAAGTAAAAATCAATTTAAAAGTAGAGAAACCCGTAGAGAAAAAAGATCCTAATTTAATTAGAGGTAAAGAAATACCAAATATCAAAAACATTATTGCTGTAGCTTCTGGTAAAGGAGGTGTAGGTAAATCTACAATAACTGCAAATACAGCCATCTCTTTAGCAAAAATGGGTTTTAGTGTTGGGGTTTTAGATGCAGATGTTTATGGCCCATCACAACATATTATGTTTGATGTAGAAAAAGAAAGACCACTATCTGTAAATGTAGATGGGCGTTCTAAAATGAAGCCTGTAGAAAATTATGGTGTAAAATTATTGTCTTTAGGGTTTTTTACAAATCCAGATCAAGCTGTAATTTGGAGAGGGCCAATGGCTTCTAAAGCATTAAATCAATTAATTTTTGATGCAGCTTGGGGCGAGTTAGATTTTCTATTGATAGATTTACCTCCAGGAACAGGAGATGTACATTTATCAATTGTGCAGGCTTTACCAATTAATGGGGCAGTTGTAGTTTCTACACCACAAAACATAGCTTTAGCAGATGCTAAAAAAGGGGTAGCAATGTTTCAGCAAGACTCTATTAAAGTACCAGTTTTGGGTATTATAGAAAATATGGCTTATTTTACTCCAGAAGAATTACCAGAAAATAAATACTATATTTTTGGTAAAGATGGTGCTAAAAATTTAGCAGAAGATATCAATACCAAATTTTTGGGCGAAGTTCCATTAGTACAAAGTATTAGAGAATCTGGAGATGTTGGTAGACCAGTAGCTTTACAAGAAGACACAGTCTTAGAAGAAGCTTTTAGTAATATTACCAAAGAGATGGTTGCACAGTTATTAGAAAGAAATAAAAATTTACCACCTACAGAAGTTGTAAGAATTACTACAATGAGTGGTTGTAGCTCAGTTAAAAAATAAAATTATGACAGCACAAGAAACACAAAATAATGTAGAAAAAGCTTTAGATGAAATTCGTCCTTTTTTAATGAGTGATGGAGGAAACATTAAGTTACTTTCTATAGAAGATGCTATTGTAAAAGTACAATTGCAAGGTGCATGTACAGGTTGTTCTGTAAATCAAATGACCTTAAAAAATGGAGTAGAAGCAACCATCAAAAAATATGCTCCACAAATAGAGCAAGTAATAAACGTTGCTTAATTAAATTTTATTTGGGCGTTACCCAAAGGTCAGGCTTTACATTATATCTTTTTTGTAAAAAAACAAAAAAGGATGCCATTTCAATCCTTAACGCGCTCAGCAAACTCTAAATATTTTTATCAAAATGATAAAAACGGATATATTAATAATTGGTGCAGGTCCAACAGGTTTATTTACAGTTTTTGAAGCAGGTTTATTAAAGCTTCGTTGTCATTTAATAGATGCTTTACCACAAGCAGGTGGTCAATGCTCAGAAATTTATCCTAAAAAACCTATTTACGATATACCTGCTTATCCAGAAATTTTGGCAGGAGATTTAACAGATAAACTGTTAGAGCAATCTAAACAATTTGAACCTGGTTTTACTTTAGGAGAAAGAGCTGAAACCATAGACAAACAAGAAGATGGTTCTTTTATAGTAACTACAAATAAGGGTACAAAACATCAAGCACCAGTAGTTGCAATTGCAGGTGGTTTAGGTTCTTTTGAACCAAGAAAACCTCCTATTCCAAATATTGCAGATTTTGAAGATAAGGGTGTTGAGTACATTATTAGAGATCCAGAAATGTATCGAAATAAAAATGTAGTTATTTCTGGAGGTGGAGATTCTGCCCTAGATTGGTCTATTTTTTTAGCAGATGTTGCAGCATCAGTTACGTTAATTCATAGAAGAAACGAATTTAGAGGGGCTTTAGATTCTGTAGATAAAGTTCAAGAATTAAAAGATGCAGGTAAAATTCGTTTAATTACACCAGCAGAAGTTATTGGTATTTCTGGTAAAGGAAGGGTAACTGCAGTTGAAGTTAAGCAGAAAGACAAAGAGAATTTTATTATTGAAACAGATCATTTTATTCCACTTTTTGGTTTATCACCTAAATTAGGACCTATTGGAAGTTGGGGCTTAGAAATCGAGAAAAATGCCATTAAAGTTAATAATGCTTTAGATTATCAAACCAATATTCCAGGAATTTATGCAATTGGAGATGTAAACACATATCCAGGTAAATTAAAATTAATTCTTTGTGGTTTTCATGAAGCAACTCTAATGTGTCAAAGTGCTTATAAACGTATTTTTCCGGATAAAAAGTATGTAATGAAATATACTACTGTTGGTGGTGTAGATGGTTTTGATGGTACAAGAAAAGAAGCACCTAAGGCTGTAATTAAAAAGATCGAGTAGATTTTTATAAAGACTTATCACCTCATTATGTTTTAATTTTAATAAACTTCTTTAGTTTTCATACCTTTGTGAAAACTACGAAATCGATTAAGATGTTTTCAGATTTACTTTCTTATCTAAAATTCTTAATAAAGCGCAATCCAGAATGAGCGTTTAATGTATCAGTTTTGCAATCTAAAGATATAACACCTAGCATCTAAAGCTAAATAGTTATATTATTTATTAACGTATTAATACATTAGAAAATGCCTTTTTATCATAAATTAGGAGAAATTCCACCTAAAAGACACACCCAGTTTCGTAAAAAAGACGGTAGTTTATATTACGAACAATTGTTTGGTACTATTGGTTTTGATGGTATGTCTACCAATAGTTATCATGAACATAGGCCAACCATGGTCAAAAAAATAGGGAAACAGTATTCTGTAAAGCCTAAAATTGCCAAAGCAAATAACATACAATCTTACAGGTTTAAAGGTTTTCAAGTAAAAGCAGAAAACGATTACCTAGAAAGTAGAAAAGTGGTTTTAACAAATTCCGATTGTAATATTATTTTATCAGCACCTAAAAAATCTACAGAAGAATATTTTTATAAAAATACAGATGCAGATGAGGTTATTTTTATTCATAAAGGTTCAGGTAAACTAAGAACTCATTTAGGTAATATAGACTTTAAATATGGAGATTATTTAGTAATTCCAAGAGGAATTATTTACAAGCTAGATTTTGATGATGAAAATAATAGACTTTTTATAGTAGAATCTTACTCGCCAGTTTATACTCCAAAACGTTATAGAAATTGGTTTGGTCAACTATTAGAACATTCGCCATTTTGTGAGCGCGATTTAAGAAGACCTTACGAATTAGAAACATATAATGAATTAGGAGACTTTTTAATAAAAGTAAAAAAACAAGGTGAAATTATAGAAATGACCTATGCTTCTCATCCTTTTGATGTAGTGGGTTATGATGGTTATAATTTTCCTTATGCATTTTCAATTCACGATTTTGAGCCAATTACAGGTAGAATTCATCAACCACCACCTGTTCATCAAACGTTTGAAACAAATGCTTTTGTAATTTGCAGTTTTGTGCCACGTTTGTACGATTATCACCCAAATTCAATTCCTGCTCCTTATAACCATAGTAATATAGATTCAGATGAAGTTTTATATTATGTAGATGGCGATTTTATGAGCAGAAACGATATCGATCAAGGTCATATTTCATTGCATCCAGCAGGAATTCCTCATGGTCCACATCCAGGTGCCACAGAAAGAAGTATTGGTCATACAGAAACTGAAGAATTAGCAGTTATGGTAGATACTTTTAAACCATTACAAGTAACAGAAGAAGCTATGAAAATTGCTGACGAAGATTACTATAAATCTTGGTTAGAATAATCAATCAAAAAACAGAAAAATGTCAAAAAAAATAGAATCAGTAAACTACGGTTTAGAAAAAATATTTGAGGGAGCACAAGATTTCCTTCCATTGTTAGGTACAGATTATGTAGAGTTTTATGTGGGTAACGCAAAACAAGCAGCACATTTTTATAAAACTGCATTTGGTTTTCAATCTTATGCATATAGAGGTTTAGAAACTGGCGCAAAAGATTCAGTAAGTTATGTTCTAACTCAAGATAAAATAAAATTAATTTTAACAACACCTTTAAACAGTAAATCACCAATAAACGACCATATTGTAAAACATGGTGATGGAGTTAAAGTAGTAGCTCTTTGGGTAGAAGACGCAAGAAAAGCGTATGCAGAAACAACTTCTAGAGGTGCAAAATCTTATATGGAGCCTACAGTTGAATCAGATGAGTTTGGTGAAGTTGTCAGAGCAGGTATTTATACTTATGGAGAAACTGTACATATGTTTGTAGAGCGCAAAAACTATAATGGTGTTTTCTTACCTGGTTTCCAAAAATGGGAATCTGACTATAACCCACCAACTGCAGGTCTAAAATATATAGATCATATGGTTGGTAATGTAGGTTGGAACCAAATGGATGTTTGGGTAAAATTCTACGAAGATGTTATGGGATTTGTTAACTTTTTATCTTTTGATGATAAGCAAATTCATACTGAATATTCTGCATTAATGAGTAAAGTAATGTCTAATGGAAATGGTCGAATTAAATTTCCTATTAACGAACCTGCAGAAGGTAAAAAACGTTCTCAAATAGAAGAATACTTAGATTTCTACGAAGGTGCAGGTGTACAACATATTGCAGTGGCTACAGACGATATTATAAAAACAGTTTCACAATTACGTGCAAATGGAGTAGAATTTTTATCAATACCACCTGAAGATTATTATCATCAAGTACCTGTTAGATTATCAGCCTTTAGTCATGAATTAGCAGAAGATATAGAAAAACTAAAATCTTTAGGTATAATGATAGATGCAGATGAAGAAGGGTATTTATTACAAATTTTCACAAAACCTGTAGAAGACAGGCCAACATTATTTTTTGAAATTATTCAAAGAATGGGTGCCAAAGGTTTTGGAGCAGGTAACTTTAAAGCGCTCTTTGAATCTATAGAAAGAGAACAGCAAAAAAGAGGAACATTATAAAATTCGAAAAGCAAGATTTAAGTATCTTGCTTTTTTATTTCAACCAAAAATGAAGAGAGACGAAATTTTAAAAGCTATAGAAGAAAAGTACGATAAACTTGGTGTTCCTGTAGATGCTATGTTAGAAGGTTTATTACACAGTACACCAATTACCTATTGGGATTATATTCAAACAGATGCATTACTAGGTTTGCAAACGCCTAGAACCAATCAGCCAGATGAAATGGTATTTATCATGTATCATCAAATAAATGAACTGTTGTTTAAAATGATTTTGTGGGAAATAGACCAAGTTGCCAAAATTAATGAAGTTTCTGCACAGAAATTTTCTATGCATTTAGATAGAATAAGTAGGTATTTTGATATGCTCTGCAGTTCTTTTACAGTGATGACAGAAGGTATGGAAAGAGAACAGTATTTAAAATTTAGAAATACATTAACACCTGCAAGTGGTTTTCAGTCAGCTCAATATAGAAAAGTTGAGTTTGCATCAACAGAACTAATTAATTTAATAGATGCAAGATATAGAGACTCTATTGATAGAAATTCTTCCTTTAAAAATGCATACAACCATTTGTATTGGCAAGCAGCTGGTAAAAATTATACTACAGGTCAAAAATCGACATTATTAAATCTTTTTGAGAAAAAGTACTTGGGTGAGTTTATCGATTTTATGGAAGATTATAATGACATCAATCTTTCCTTAAAATTTAAGCAACTACCTTTAGAAGAGCAAGAAAATAAAGAGTTGATAAAAGCAATGCGTCATTATGATTATACAGTAAATGTAAAGTGGGTAATGGCTCATTATAACACAGCAGCAAAGTATATTGGAGGTAATGATTCTGAGTTGAAAGCAACAGGTGGAAGTAATTGGCGAAAATATATGCATCCAAAATATCAGCGTAGAATATTTTATCCTTATTTATGGTCTGAAGAAGAACTTAAAAACTGGGGAACATTTTAAACCACATATACCTTATAAAAACTCATTTTAACTTTTGTTTTAAATGAGTTTTTTTGTTTTGGAACAGTAATTGTCATTACTTTTTTATAAGTTTGAGAGTTATGAAGAAAAAAACCCTGTTATTAATTGCCATATTTACATCTACGTTTTTCTTAGCACAAGAAAAAACACCTGCTTTTAAGTCTGGTGAGTGGTTGCGTTATAAAATGAGTTATAGTGGTTTTTTAAGAGCAGGAACTGCAATTTTGGAGGTAGATGAATCTGAAATTAATGGTAAAAAAGTATTTCATACAAAAGGTGAAGGTTGGACATCAGGAATGATAAAATGGTTTTTTCAGGTAGAAGATTTGTATGAATCTTATTTTGATAAAGAAGAAACAAAACCATACTTATTTAAAAGAAAAATTAATGAAGGTGGCTATAAAAAACATAGAATTACCTCATTCAATTACAATTCTAATCAAGCTTACATTCAAGATTTTGTAAAACAAACAGACACAACAGTAGCGTTTAGTAATGTGCAAGATGTTCTGTCATCATTTTACTTTTTAAGAAATCAAGATGTTAGTAACCTTCAAAAAGGAGAAGAAATTAAACTAGATATGTTTTTAGATTCTCAGGTTTATCCTTTTAAACTTAAGTTTTTAGGAGAAGAGCAGATAAAAACAAAATTCGGAAAAGTAAATACGCTTATTTTTAGACCTTTAGTACAATCAGGTAGGGTGTTTAAAGAACAAGAAAGTGTAACTATCTGGATTACTGATGATGCCAATAAAATTCCAATTAAAATGAAAGCCTCATTAACTGTAGGTTCTTTAAGAGCGGAATTAGAAGAATATAAAGGCTTGGCAAATCCTTTTAAGAAGCTATAATATTGTTGTAAATTCTTTTTTAGAAGTTCTATTTTTAGATTCAGAATAAATCATTTTTATTTGTATTTTTGAGGTTGATATTAAACTACTCACTTCTTGAAAAATATAGTCATTCTCTTCGTTTTTATTCTTGCATTTACATCATGTAAAGAAGAAGACAAAGCTCCTGAAAGCCAGAAAATTGTAGAACCAGAACCAGAAATAAGATTTGGTTACAAAATAGACGATTATAAAGTTATTCAAGATACCATAAAAAGTGGTGAAAGTTTTGGAATTATCTTAGACAGACATCATGTTTTTTATCCTAAAATTAACCAAATTGCAGCAACAGTTAAAGAAACGTTTGATGTTAGAAAAGTAAGAGCAGGTAAACCATATACAATTTTAGCAAGTAAAGATTCTACAGAAAAAGCCCAAGTTTTTATTTATAAACATGATAAAATAAATGCCACTATTGTAGATTTTAAAGATTCTGTAATTGTAGCAAAAAAGTATAAGAAACCAATTAAATTGGTAGAAAAAGTAGCTAGTGGAGTTGTTAATAGCAATTTTACAATATCTATGGATAGCTTAGGTTTAAGGCCAAATCTAACTTATAAAGTTGCAGATATTTATGCTTGGACTTTAGATTTTTTAAGACTTCAAAAAGGAGACTCGTTTAAAATTGTTTACGAAGAAAAGTTTATAGATGATTCTACATTTGCAGGTTATGGAAATGTAAAATCTGCAGTATTTAAGCATAAAGGAAAAGATTTATACGCTTTTCGATTTTTAGCTGATTCTACCTTAAACATTCATGAGTATTATGATGATGAAGCAAATATGCTTAGAAGTCAGTTTTTAAAAGCACCAATAAAATTTCAATATAGAATATCTTCTAGATATAATTTAAGAAGAAGAATCGCATATTATGGAAACAAAATTAGACCTCATAGAGGTACAGATTTTGCAGCTAAAATAGGCACCCCAATTATAGCAACTGCAAGTGGTACTGTAACAGAATCTACAAGGAGAGGTGGAAATGGTAAGTATGTAAAAATTAAACATAACAGTACTTACTCAACACAATATTTGCACATGAGTAAGCAAGCCGTAAAAAAAGGGCAATATGTAAAACAAGGAGATGTAATTGGTTATGTAGGTATGACAGGGAATACAGGTGGGCCTCATGTTTGTTATCGTTTTTGGAAATATGGCAAACAAGTAGATCCTCTTAGAGAAAAACTGCCTGCAGCAGAACCAATGAAAAAGAATGTTAAACCATCATTTTTCGAGTATATTAAACCTTTAAAGTATCAATTAGATTACGAAAGAATAGAGGTTCCAGAACCACAAGAAGTTAAAGAAATTATAGCACAAAAATAAAAAATGGCTTTACCAAACAACAACCCAACTAAAACAAATGCTTGGCAGCAACTAACAAATCATTTTAATGAAATTAAAGACATTAGAATTCAAGATTTGTATAAAGATGATAATCGAAAAGAAGATTTTTCTCTTACTTTAAATGATTTATCCGTAGATTTTTCTAAAAACAGAATTACATCAGAAACTATAAAGTTACTTGTAGATTTAGCAAAAGAGGTTGGATTACAAGAAGCAATTGAAAGTCAGTTTAATGGAGAGATTATTAATGTAACTGAAGGCAGAGCTGTTTTGCATACTGCATTAAGAAGTAATTCAGAAGATTCAGTTTTAGTTGATGGTAAAAACATTAAACCACAAATTCAAACAGCTTTACGTAAAATTAGAAGTTTTAGTAACAAAGTTATTTCTGGAAAATGGAAAGGTTATACAGGTAAATCTATTACAGATGTTGTAAATATTGGTATTGGAGGTTCAGATCTTGGGCCAGATATGATTGTGGAATCTTTACAATATTATAAGAATCATCTAAATACACACTTTGTTTCTAATGTAGATGGAGATCATGTTTCTGAAATAATGAAACATTTAGACCCTGAAACTACCTTGTTTGTTATAGTATCAAAAACGTTTACTACACAAGAAACAATTACTAATGCAGAAACCTTAAAAAATTGGTTTTTAAAATCTGCTACTATTTTCGATATTCCAAAGCATTTTGTTGCAGTTTCTACCAATTTAGAAGCAGTAGATAATTTTGGAATTGATAAGAAGAATGTTTTCCCAATGTGGAATTGGGTTGGAGGTCGTTTTTCTTTATGGTCTGCAGTAGGTTTATCAATTAGTTTATCTGTTGGTTTTGACAACTACAGAGCATTGTTAGATGGTGCAGAAGAAATGGATATTCATTTTAGAAACACAGAATTCGAAAATAATATTCCAGTTGTTTTAGCTCTTTTAAGCATTTGGTATAACAACTTTTATATGGCAGAAACAGAAGCTGTTTTGCCTTATTCACAATATTTAAAGAAACTTCCAGATTATTTACAACAAGCTATCATGGAAAGTAATGGTAAAGGTGTAGACAGAAATGGAGATAAGATAGACTATCAAACAGGTACAATTGTTTGGGGTAGCACAGGTACAAATATGCAACATGCATTCATGCAGTTAGTGCATCAAGGAACAAAATTGATTCCTGCAGATTTTATTGGATACAAAGAGTCATTATATGGTTTAACAGATCATCACAAAAAATTAATGGCCAATTATTATGGGCAAATGGATGCTTTAGCATTTGGTAAAACCAAAGAAGATGTGCATTTAGAATTACAGGTTTCTGGTAATGCAGATAAAATCAATACACTTTTACCTTTTAAAGTATTTGAAGGTAATAGGCCAAGTAACGCTATTATGTTCGATAAATTAACACCAAAATCATTAGGTAAATTAGTAGCTTTATATGAACATAAAATATACACACAGGGTATTTTATGGAATATTTATAGCTATGATCAATTTGGTGTTGAGTTGGGTAAAGAGCTTGCAAAGAAGTTATTGAATAAGCAGTAATCTGCGTTTTTTAACAGGTTATTTATTAAGAATTAACCTTTTAAATTTATCGGATAAATCAAAAATAGCTTTAAAATATTGATTATCAATATTTTAAAGCTATTTTTGATTTTTAGCTGTTCATAATTAAATGTTAAAACTTAACATTCAATTAACAAACGCCTTGTAAAAATTAGAGAATTTTGCAAAACATTTAATAAACTAAATTCAACAATGAAAAATTTTAAAAACTTATTATTTGTAGCTTTATTCTTTATATCAGCTACAGTTTTAGGACAAACCAAAATTACTGGTATGATTGTGGATGACACAAATCAGCCAATGCCAAGTGCTAGTATTCTTGAAAAAGGTACTACAAATGGTACTCAAACAGATTTTGATGGTAACTTTACATTAACTACTAAAAACAACTCAGGTGTATTAGTGGTTTCTTATATAGGTTACAAATCTAAAGAGGTTCGTTTCAGTAGTTCTAAAATGAACTTAGGAACAATTAAATTATTTATGGATGAGAACTCTTTAGAAGAAGTAGTTATCGTTGGTAAAGGTGTAATTGATTTAGCAGGTGGTAGAAAAACTCCTGTAGCTGTTTCTACAATTAAAGCAGCTGAGATTCAGAAAAAAGTAGGTACACAAGATGTTACTATGACATTAGTAAACACTCCTTCTATCTATGTTGCTGGTCAAGCAGGTGGTTTTGGAGATTCTAGAATCTCTGTTCGTGGTTTTGATCAAACAAACACTGCATTCTTATTAAATGGTCAGCCAATTAACGGAATGGAAGATGGTAGAATGTACTGGTCTAACTGGTCTGGAGTTAATGATATTGCAAGTGCAATTCAGATTCAGAGAGGTTTAGGAGCATCTAAATTAGCTATTTCTTCAGTTGGGGGTACAATGAACTTTGTAACAAAAACTACTGATAAACAAGAAGGTGGTTATTTTTATGCAGGTACTGCAAATGATAGTTACTTAAAAACTACTGTATCATACAATACAGGAATGAAAGATAATGGATGGGGAACTAGTGTAATGTTATCTCATTGGCAAGGTCAAGGATACAACAATGGAACAAGAGGTCAAGGTCAAACTTACTTCATTTCTTTTGGATACAAGCCTAATGACAACCATAACTTCAACTTCTTAATTACAGGAGCTCCACAATGGCATGACCAAAACTTTACAAAAAGTATTTCTACATACTTAGATCAAGGTTTTAAATACAATAACAACTTTGGTTTTTACCAAGGAGAGTACTTAACTGAAAGAAGAAACTTCTATCACAAACCAGTTTTAAACTTAAACTGGGATTATACAATCTCTGATAACACTAGCTTATCTACAGTATTATACGCTTCTTTTGGTAGAGGTGGAGGAACTGGAAACAGAGGAAACAGAGAAAGAACTGCAGATGGTTTAATTGACTATGATGCAATCTATGCAAACAATGCTGCTACAGGTGGTGATGGTAACTTCGGAAACGATGCTTACATTACAAGATCTTCTATGAACTTACATAGCTGGTATGGTGTTGTATCTAATTTAGAAACTAAAATTTCGGATAAAGTAACTTGGAATGTTGGTACAGACTTAAGAACTTACTATGGTACACACTTTAGACAAGTTGAAAACTTCCATGGTTTAACTTCTTGGACAGAAGATAGAAGCTTAAGAGATGGTACAGACAATAGAGTTGGTCCTAATGTATCTGTTACTGCAACAGAAAACATGAACGCTAACCCTTGGGCTGCAACTTTCAAAACGATGTCAGAAGATCAAAGAATTGATTATGATAACAGTGAAAGAATTTCTTACGGAGGTTTATTTACTCAGTTAGAATATGCTGATGAAACTGTTTCTGCGTTTTTCCAAGGATCTGTTTCTAACCAATCTCACCAGAGATTTGATAGATATGATTATCAAGAAGAATTTCAAGATTCAGAAAAAATCAACAACTTTGGTTATAACGTAAAAGCTGGTTTAGGTTTTAAATTAAGCGAAAACAGTAACTATTACTTTAATACAGGTTACTATTCACGTCAGCCTTATCATGATAATATCTTTAACCAATTTACAAATGCTGCTAACCCATCATCTCAAAACGAAAAAATCTTCGGTTTAGAAATGGGATATAACTACAGAAGCGAAAAGTTTAGTGCAAACGTAAACTTATACAGTACTTCTTGGAGAGATAGAGTAGATGGTTTTACAGATGTAGATCCTAATACAGGAGTAGTTACAATTACTCAAACTACTGGTCAAAACCAATATCATATGGGTGTTGAGGTAGATTTTATTGCAAATATTACAGATAACTTCAGATTAAAAGGATTTACTTCTATTGGAGACTGGAAATATAAAGGTGAGTTAACTACTTTAGTATTTGATGAAGATAGAAACCAAATTGGTGCTCAATCTACTGTTGATGTAGATGGTATTAATGTTGGAGATGCAGCTCAGTTTACTGCAGGTTTAGGATTCGATTACTCAATCTTAGATAACTTAAGTATTGATGCTGATTACAGATTTTACGATAACTTATTTGCTAACGTAAGTCCTACTCAAGGTCAATTACAGTTACCTTCTTATAACATTACAGATGCAGGTATTTCTTATACTTTCAACTTAAAGAATGATAAGTCTTTAGACTTTAGAGCTAACGTAAACAACGTATTTGATGCAAGATATATTTCAGAATTATCTTCAGCAAATCAAGCTACTTCTACTTCTACATTATACAGAGGAATCGATGTTTCTAACAGAGGTTACTTTGGTTTAGGTAGAACTTGGAATGCAAGTGTTAGATATAACTTCTAATATTTAATAGTTTATTTATTATATAGAAAACCACCTCAATTGAGGTGGTTTTTTTATACTTAAAATTGTAACTTTACACTATTAAATATCATTATATATTATGAAAGAAGTACATTCTTATTGGGCCTATTTAGTATTAGCCATTTTAGTATTTGCAGTTATAAATGCAATTATTGGTTTAACACAGAAAAAACAATTTACAGACAAAGACTTAAGAATTGGATTATTTACCCTAATTGTAACTCATATTCAGTTACTAATTGGTTTGGCTTGGTATTTTATGTCTCCTTGGTTTGAAGCTTTAACAAATGATGCTAGTACTGTTATGAAAACAAAAGAGGTTAGACTATTGGCAGTAGAACACCCAAGTATGATGATAATTGCAATTATTTTAATTACTATTGGTTGGTCTAAACATAAAAAGAAAACCACTAGTGAAGCAAAATTTAAAACATTTGCCATTTTTTATGGACTAGGTTTAGTAGTGATTCTTTCAAGAATACCTTGGAGCAACTGGTTTTAATTGATGAAGATAATTAGTTATATACTTTCACCAATATTCGCATTTACCTTTATTTTACTATTGGTAATATTTCATCCATTGCAATGGATTGCACTAAACGTTTTTGGTAGAAAGGCACATGAAGCTGTAGTAGCTGCACTTAACTTTTTTTTGGTAAAATCATTGTTGATTTTAGGAGTACCAATGTTTTTAAAGAACGAACATGAATTGCCTAAAAACACTTCATTAATATTTGTAGCTAACCATCAAAGTACTTTCGATATTCCACCTATAGGATGGTATTTTAGAGAGTTTAAACCAAAATTCGTAGCCAAGTATGAATTAGGTAAAGGTATACCAAGTGTATCTTATAACCTTAGAAATGGAGGTGCTGCATTAATCAATAGAAAAGATCCGAAACAAGCAATAGGAGCTTTAGTAGATTTTGCAAAACGTATAAACAAAAATAAATGGGGAGCCATAATTTTCCCTGAAGGAACCAGAAGTAAAACAGGAGAACCAAAAAAATTTGCTTCTAATGGGTTAAAAGTAATTACCAAATACAACAAGGATGGTTATGTAGTTCCTTTAACAATTAACAATTCCTATAAAGTATTTAAATATGGAAAATTTCCATTAGGAGTTGGAAGTCCAATTACCATTACTACACACAAGCCAATTAAAATTGATTCTATGCGTTTTGATGAGCTTTTAGAAAAAACAGAATCAGTAATAAAAGAACACATAAAATAAAAAAATGTCTATAAAAAACATAAGAATAGAAGTGATGCAAACTTTAGAAAAAAAGATGCAAAACTTCATGGAAACTTATTTAATTCCTGCTGAGAAAATTTGGCAACCTACAGATTTTTTACCTAATTCTCAAGAAGATTCTTTTATTAGTGAAATAGAAGAAATTAGGGAAATCTCTAAAGAATTGCATGATGATTTTTGGGTAGTATTAGTAGGTGATACTATTACAGAAGAAGCCTTACCAACTTATGAATCTTGGTTGTTAGATTTAGATGGGGTATCTCAAGACCCAGAAAATAGTTGGGCAAAATGGGTGAGAACCTGGACAGCTGAAGAAAACAGACATGGAGATGTTTTAAACAAATATTTATATTTATCTGGTAGAGTTAATATGCGTGAAGTAGAAATTTCTACCCAGCATTTAATTGCAGATGGCTTTGATATTGGTACATCAACAGATCCTTATAAAAACTTTGTTTATACCACCTTTCAAGAATTAGCAACTTATATTTCTCATAATAACGTAGCTAAAATTGCACGTAAAAAAGGACACAAAGCTTTGGCTAAAATGTCTAAAATTATTGCAGGAGATGAAATGCGCCATCACCAAGCATATTCACATTTTGTAAAAGAAATTTTTAAGATAGATCCATCAGAAATGATGTTGGCTTTTCAACACATGATGAAGCATAAAATAGTAATGCCTGCAATGCATTTAAGAGAATCATTTGGTGAAAAAGGTAGTTTATTTGATGATTTTTCTACAGTTGCTCAAAGAATAGGAGTTTACACAGGTTTTGATTATGTAGATATTTTAAAGAAATTAAATACTACTTGGGAAATTGATAAGATAACAAATCTTACGCCTGAAGCAGAAAAAGCAAGAGATTTCTTAATGAATTTACCAGATAGAATGTACAGAATTACAGAACGTATTAAAGTACCAGATACTGAGTTTAAATTTAAATGGATGTTACAGCCAAGTTAGTTTTAGACGTTTCTAAACTGCGAGAAAATTTAAAGATCCTTCAGGTTTTCAAAACCTGAAGGATCTTTTCTTTTAGTAATATAATGTTATTCTAGTTTTAAAAATCAATATTAAAAGCATCTTTATCACTTAAGAAACCAAGTTTCTCTCTAACTTTATCTTGATTTTCTTTCTTTAAAATAGCTGATGTTGTACCAATCTTATTTTCTGCTAAAGAAGACAATTCTTCACCTAAAAAATCTACAATTATAGAGCCTCCTGAATATTGGTAATTATTAGCATCAGAACCAGTTCTGTTAACACCAATTGTGTAACTCATGTTTTCTATGGCACGTGCTTTTAAAAGTGTATCCCAAGCTTTAATTCTTGTAATTGGCCAATTAGCCATATATATCAAAAGATCGTAATTTTCGGTATTTCTAGCCCAAACAGGAAAACGTAAATCATAGCAAATTAAAGGCCTAATTTTCCAACCCTTATAATCGATAGTAAGTATTTCTTTTCCTGAGGTATAAACTTTGTGCTCACCAGCCAAAGTAAAAGAATGTCTTTTATTATAAGTATTAATTTTTCCTGAAGGATGCACAAAAACTAATCTATTATAAAATTTATTGTCTTCTTTTATAACCAAGCTTCCAATAATTGCAAAATCAAATTTTTGTGCCAACCTTTTCATCCATGTAATGCTTGATCCATTCATAGATTCAGCTACATTATTGGGGTGCATTGTAAAGCCAGTTGTAAACATTTCAGGCAATACAACTAAATCAGTAGTAGTTGGTAGATCTGTAATTTTATCTTCAAAATATTTTAAATTTTCTGAAGGATTTTCCCAAACTAAATCTGCTTGAATTCCAACTACATGTAATTCGTTTTTCATTAAAATAAAATTAAGGTTTACAGAAGTATAAATGTAAGTTTTTGTAATTTAGAAAACCAAAAAAATGCTATGCAATCTTTTATTTCAGAAACCTTAGACGATATTCTAAAAACAACACAATCATTTGAAGATGTGGTTTTTATTTTACCATCTCAAAGAGCAAAAGTATTTGTAAAACAAGAGTTTAAGAAAAAGATTTCTGTAGGTTTTTTACCTGAAATTTTAAACATAGAACAATTTATACAGCAAGTTTCTGGTGTTCAAAAAGCAGATAGTATACAGTTGTTATTTCATTTTTACAGCATTTATAAAAGTGTAGAAAAAAATGCTGATGCTTTTGACGTATTTTCTTCTTGGGCATTAACAGTCTTGCAAGATTTTAATGAATTAGACCAACATTTAATCAACACAAAAGATATCTTTATTTATTTAAGAGATATAGAGCGTTTACGTAAATGGTCTGTAAAAGGTACTTTTAAGGAAACTGATTTAATAAAAGATCATTATTCATTTTTAGAAAAATTGAATATTTATTATGATGCTTTCTATGCGTTTTTGATTGAGAAAAATATTGGTTACCAGGGATTAATGTATAGAGAAGCAGTAAATAAAATAGATGACTACCTGTCTAAGAACAACAAGAAAAAGTTCTTTTTTATAGGTTTTAATGCTTTAAATAAAGCAGAAGAAAAACTGTTTCAAAAAGTGTTAGAGTTGGGTAATTCTGAAATTTATTGGGATATTGATGAGGCTTTCTTTAAAACCAATCATCAAGCAGGAAAATTTATTAGAAAGTATAAAACTGAATGGAAATATTTTGAGAAAAATGCATTAAAGACAATAGGAACAAAGTTTTCACAACCTAAAGAAATAAAAGTAATTGGAGCAGCAAAAAATACTACACAAATAAAATATGTTGGTGAAGTTTTAGAAAAAATGCCAAGTTTTGCAAATACAGCTTTAGTTTTGGCAGATGAAACTTTGCTACCTATCACTTTAAACTCTTTACCAAAAAATATTAGTGCAATTAATATAACTATGGGTTATCCATTAAAAGATGTGCCAACAACAAGTTTATTATTTGCCATTTTTCAATTATATACCTCTCAAGAAAAACTGCAGAAAACCACCACAAATCAATTTTATTATAAAGATGTTATTCGCTTTTTAAAACATCAATCAGTTTATGGTTTATTGAATGCTTTAGATGAGTTTACTACTCAAATAGCAAAGAACAATCAAACCTTTATAACTGAGAGTGATATTGAATATCTATTAAAAGATGAAGAAGATTTTATACAAAGTGTCATACAGAATTTATTTAAACCATTTATTTCTGTAGCAGATTTCATCAATCAAATATTAGCTTTAATAGATGTTTTAAAGGTAAATGTAAATAGTTTAGAAAAAGAATATTTGTTTCGTTTTTATACTGCTTTTACGCAATTAAAAACCTTGCAAACCGAGTTTGAATATTTTACCGATTTAAAAACATTATCGCAATTTTTTAAACAACTAATAGATTCAGAAAGCTTGTCTTTTCAAGGTGAACCTTTAAAGGGTTTGCAGTTAATGGGAATGTTAGAAACGCGTGTGCTAGATTTTGAAAACGTTATTTTATCATCTGCCAACGAAGGTGTTTTACCTGCAAGTAGTCAGCAAAACTCGTTTATTCCTTTTGATGTTAAAGTAGAATTTGGCTTGCCAACTTACAGAGAAAAAGATGCTATTTTTTCTTATCATTTCTTTCGATTAATGCAAAGAGCCAAGAATGTATATATTTTGTATAACACAGAACATGATGTTTTTGGGAGTGGAGAAAAAAGCAGATTTGTTACGCAATTAGAAATGATGAGAACAGATGTTATTCAAAAAATAGTATCTCCAAAAGTAGTTCCTCAAAATTCAGAATTAAAAGAAGTTGCTAAAAATGACGAAGTTCTAAAAAGATTAAAAGAGATTGCAAAATCTGGTTTTTCACCTTCTTCATTAACGAATTACCTGTACAACCCTATTGCATTTTACAAACAGAAAATTTTAAGAATTAAAGAGTTTGATGATGTAGAAGAAACTGTAGCCTACAATACTTTAGGTACCATAGTTCATGAAACATTAGATGAATTGTATAAACCATTTATTGGTAAGTTTTTGCAAGAAGAAGATGTGGCTACAATGCAAACAAAATTTAAAGATTTAATTGTTAAATATTTTAAAATCGAATTTAAAAACGGAGATATTTCCACAGGAAAAAATCGATTGATTTTTGAGGTAGCCAATCGATTTGTGAGCAATTTTTTATCCAAAGAAATTGCGCTTTTAAAAGACAAAAACAACCAATTAAAAATTATTGCAACAGAAGAAAATTTAGCTGCAGAAATTACTATTGATGGTTTAGATTTCCCAATTAAATTACATGGTAATGTAGATAGAGTAGATGAATTAAATGGAGAGATACGTATTATAGATTATAAATCTGGAATGGTTAAAGGTTCTGAATTAAAAGTTCTGGATCTTGAAGAATTAAGAACTAAAGAACAATACAAAGCTATTCAGGTTTTACTTTATGCTTACCTATTTACAAAAAATAAAAAGTTCGATTTTTCTAAAAATTTAAAAGGCGGAATTTATTCTTTTAAAAACCTAAATGAAGGTTTCTTGAGTATCAATTTTTCATCTAACTATAGAAATCCAGAAACAAATATAACCCAAGAAAAGCTGGATGTGTTTATAGCTAAACTAAAAAGTTACCTATTAGAAATATATAATATGGAACTAGGTTTTTTAGAACCTGCAGATTTAAAATACTAAACTTATTTGCCTTTTAAAACTAATAGAGGAACGTTTGTAAAAAACTCTTCTTTTAAAATGGTGCTTTTTTCCCAAAGCTTTTTAAAGAAACCTCTTTTACGTCTAAATACACAAAGCATATCTGGGTTGTGTGTATTTATATGCTCTAAAACACCTTGAAAAGTAGTGGCATTTTCTGTTACAGTTAATGAGCTTTGAAGTTTCGCTAAATTCTCGTTTATCACTAAATCTAACTCAGTATAATTAGGTGTTTTTACCAATAATAAGTTCACTTTTGCTTCAAAATTATCAGCAATAAATTGCAAAGGTTTTAATGCGGTTTTGCTCTCTATATTACCAGATTTAAATGCTGTTAATATATTAAGAACAGGTTTGTACTTATATCCTTCAGGTACTGTTAACAATGGTATTTCTGTTTGCTTTACTAAGCTGCCAGCAGTTTTTCCTAAAAATAATTCTTCTTTAATAGAGTTACTTTTAGCACCAACAATAATTAAATCTATTCCTAGTTCTTCATTAATACCTTCTACACTGTCTATTAAAGAACCTTTTGCAGAAATTAATTGAATCTTTACATCTTTTGTATCAGAAGCACTAACCATTGTTCTTAAATACAAGTTAGTTTCACGCTCTATGATTTTATCTAAATTAATCATAGTACCAGCTTTAGACTGTGAGCTATAAGCCCTAAAAACAAAAACCTTTGCACTAATTTCTGAAGCGAAATCTATGGCATATTGTAAAGTGTTTAAAGCATTCTCTGTAAAACCTATGGGTACTAGAATATTTTGCATAATCAATTTAATTTTAAAACAAAGTTACTCATTTTTTAAAAAGTAAAAGCAGTTCTCGTTTTTAGATATGTACCTTTGTTAAAAAGCATCGTTTTGAAGGCAGATATTAGTTTTAAAAACATCAATAAATTGGCAATTCCTGCTTTAATTGCTGGTATAGCAGAGCCACTTTTGTCCATTACAGATACAGCAATTATTGGTAATATAAATGATAATGCTACTGAAAGCTTGGCAGCTGTTGGTATTGTTGGGGCTTTTATTTCTATGCTAATCTGGGTTTTTGGGCAAATAAGAAGTGCTATTTCATCTATCATATCACAATATGTGGGTGCTAATAAAATCGATGAAATTCAGAAATTACCCATACAAGCAATTGCTATTATAATTACTGGTAGTCTATGTATTTTGGCTATAAGTTATCCTTTTGCTAAAGAAATATTTCAGTTTTATAATGCATCTGGTCAGGTTTTAGAATATTGCATTACCTATTTTAAAATAAGAATTTTCGGGTTTCCTTTTTCGTTATTTGTATTTGCAATTTTTGGTGTTTTTAGAGGATTACAAAACACTTTTTATCCAATGATTATTGCAATAGTAGGTGCTGTTTTAAATATTATTCTCGATTTAATTTTTGTGTATGGAATAGAAGGTTACATACCAGCAATGCAAATTGAAGGAGCAGCTTATGCAAGTGTAATTGCACAAATAACAATGGCAATTATTGCTATTATTTTGTTGATTAAAAAAACCAACATTTCTTTAAAATTCTCATTACCATTTCATGTAGAAATACCAAAATTATTGGGAATGATTGGTAATCTATTCATTAGAACTTTAGCACTAAACACAGCATTGTACTTTGCAACTTCTTATGCTACAGATTATGGAGCAGCCTATATTGCAGCCTACACAATTGGCATTAATATATGGTTATTAGGTGCTTTTATGATAGATGGTTATTCTAGTGCAGGTAATATTTTATCAGGTAAATTATTAGGTGCAAAGAATTATAAATCTTTGGTAGAATTAAGTAATAAATTATTTAAATATGGTATTGTTACTGGTTCACTTATAGCTTTAACAGGTTTTATTTTTTACAATTTTATAGGTGAAATTTTCACGAAGGAAACAGATGTTTTAACCCAGTTTTATAATGTTTTTTGGATAGTTTTACTAACACAGCCTATAAGCGCTATAACATTTATTTTTGATGGTATGTTTAAAGGAATGGGTAAAATGAAATATTTACGAAACGTATTACTATTCTCTACAGGATTTGTATTTATACCAACCTTATTAATCTGTGATTATTTCGATTTAAAACTAACAGCCATTTGGATAGCTTTTACATTATGGATTATGGCTAGGGGAATACCATTAATAATTAAATTCAGACAATTATTTTTACCCTTAGTAAAAGACTAGTTTAATATTTATAATATCTTGTACTTCTAAAGTCACTGAGAATGAAACAAAAACATTTATTATTAATTTTAATTTTTGGAACGCTTATTGTTGCTTGTAAAAAAGAAAAATCTTTAGAAGAATATATGATTAACTCCTGGCAAACTACTTACATGAAAATAGAAATGCCAACGTATGAAAAGTCAGATTCTTTATATGTTTATGAAGATAAGTTTGACAATAATCCAGAGTTAGTTGCGCAATCTACTTATAATGCAGATGGTACATTTAATGCTTGGTTTGTAAACCCTAAAGGAGAGAAAGTTTCAGAATCTTCAGGTAATTGGAGTGTAAAAAACGATTCACTTTTTGTAGATTTCTTCTATAATAATAGAGATATAAAAGTAGGATATCAAATTACAGAAACAGAAGAAGGTTTTACTGGTAAAAGTAAATTTGATTGGGATAATGATGGTGAACTAGATGATTTTCTATTGATGAAAACAAAACGAATTAAAATACAATAAGGTTGTTCAAAATAAAAAATGTTTCTTTAAGAATCCGCATCTTTTTATCGATGATAATTTTGGTGCTTTTGGCATCAATATTAATACTAGTGGTTACAGTAATTCAGTATGATGAGCAAACCAAAGACTACAATATTCAACGTTTTGAAAGAAAGGAAGCTACAACTATAGAAACCATAAACTTAGAGCTTACCAACAAAACTAGTTACCCTGTAAATACCAAAAACTTGGCAATGATTTTCCAAGAACGTGTTTATGAAATATCATCAATTAACAAATTAAACGTATCCATTTTTGATTTACATGGTAATTTATTGGTTTCTTCTAAAACCAATGCTTTCGAAGAAAACAAAACAAAGCCACTTTCTTATGAGACTTTAAATGACTTGTCTCAAAACTCCAATCATAGAATTTTTAAAAGTAGAGAAGTAGAAGGTGATGGATATCAATCCTCATATACATACATCAACGATCCTAAATTTAAACGAATAGGAATACTAGAATTACAATTTACGCAAGACAATTCAGAAATAGAGTATGAGTTAGAAGAGTTTATTAAAAGGCTAAGTTTGGTTTACATTTTAATGTTTTTAATAGCAATTGCTTTGGCCTATTTCTTATCAAGTTACATTACAAGATCTATCAATTCAATTTCAGATAGAATGCAACAAACGCGTTTAAATGAAAGAAACGAAAAAATAATGTTGGGTTCAGCAAGCTCAGAAATAGAGGTTTTGGTAGATGCTTATAATAGTATGATAGATCAGCTAGAAGAAAGTGCAGCAAAATTGGCAAAAAGTGAGCGTGAGCAGGCTTGGAGAGAAATGGCAAAACAAGTAGCACATGAAATTAAAAATCCGCTTACACCAATGAGACTTACAGTGCAAAGTTTTGAGCGTAAGTTTAATCCTGATGATGAAAATATAAAAGAAAAACTAGCAGAATATAGTCAAACATTAATTCAGCAAATAGATGTAATGAGTTCTATTGCCTCTGCATTTTCAGATTTTGCAAAAATGCCAAGTCAGAAAAGAGAACGTATAAATGTAGTAAGTGTAGTAAAACTTGCCCTAGATATTTTTAACGAAGATTATATAAGTTACTTGCCAAGTGAAGATGAAATATATGCCAATTTAGATAAAACGCAATTAATTAGAATTGTAAATAATTTGGTAAAAAACGCAACACAAGCTGCAGATAAAGAGGAAAATCCGTTAATAGAAGTTAAAGTTATTTCTGATGCAAAAAATGTAACTATTTTAGTATCTGATAATGGAAAAGGAATTGCTGATGATGTGAAAGATTTAATCTTTGAGCCAAAATTTACCACAAAAACAAGTGGAATGGGTCTTGGTTTAGGAATGATAAAAAACATTATAGAGGCTTATGATGGCTCTATTTCATTTACGTCTAGAGTTGGAGAAGGTACCGTTTTTACTGTAATTTTGCCAAAAGAATAAAATAATCATACAATAACTTAAAGGATATAAAATGAGTTTTAATAATATTTTAGTAGATAAAAATGATGCGTTAGCACAGATTACCATCAACAGACCAAAAAAGTTAAATGCATTAAATAAAGAAACAATTACAGAACTAAGCACAGCTTTTACAGATTTAGAAAATGATGAAGTTGTAAGAGTAATTATTTTAACGGGTTCAGGAGAAAAAGCATTTGTAGCAGGTGCAGATATTTCTGAATTTGCTAACTTTTCTGTAG
Source organism: Polaribacter dokdonensis (assembly GCF_024362345.1). Classification (GTDB taxonomy): domain Bacteria; phylum Bacteroidota; class Bacteroidia; order Flavobacteriales; family Flavobacteriaceae; genus Polaribacter; species Polaribacter dokdonensis. The sequence continues at coordinate 2,244,100 of NZ_CP101505.1, forward strand.
AAGAAGGTGGAGTACTAGCAAGAAAAGGTCAAGAAATGTTGTTTGACTTGGTAGAAAACTTATCAAAACCAGTAATTGCAGCAGTAAATGGTTTTGCTTTAGGTGGTGGTTTAGAATTGGCAATGTCATGTCATTTTAGAATTGCATCAGACAATGCAAAAATGGGATTACCAGAAGTTTCATTAGGTGTTATACCTGGTTATGGAGGTACACAACGTTTATCTCAATTAGTAGGTAAAGGTAAAGCTATGGAGCTTGTAATGACTGCTGGAATGATTCCTGCAGATGAGGCATTATCTTTAGGGTTGGTAAACCATGTAACTACCCAAGAAGAACTAGTGCCACTTGCCAATAAATTAGCAAGTAAAATTATGAGAAATTCATCTGTTGCTATTTCAGGCGCCATTAAAGCAATTAATGCCAATTACAAAGAAGGTGTAAATGGTTATGATGTAGAAATAGAAGAGTTTGGTAATTGCTTTGGAACAGAAGATTTTAAAGAAGGTACTACAGCTTTCCTAGAAAAAAGGAAACCTAATTTTCCAAATAGATAGATAAAAAAAAACGAGCCTATTAAGGCTCGTTCTTTTTTTTGGCGAAAAGTATATACTTAGATTTTAAACTGATTTATATAACTTCTATTATTATTTCTAATAATTACTTTATACTCACCTTTTTGCTCACTATCTAATTTATAAACTCGATTTAAAATTGCTTCAGAAACAACAGTTTCAGAAAGAATTACTTCATCATTAAAGAATAAAGTAACTTGTAATGGCTTTTTATCAAAAGCTATTTTACTAATCATTAATGTGTTTGCCTGGTTTCTTACAACTGGCTTAAAGATTTTTCTTTCTGATGTTTTGTCAAAAATAATTTCGTTTTCTTTTACCTTAACAGACTTAATGATTATTTCAAAGTCTTTTTCTAATTCTAAAGTGTAGTTTCCATTTTCTAATTTAGAAAAATCAAAAACTTTTACTAAATCACCTTTCTTTTCTACTTGCTCAGTATGTAAAATAATACCTGCACTGTTTTTAATAATTAATTGATGACCTTTCTTAGCGTCTTTAAATGCTACTTTAATTGTTTTTGCATCTAAGTTAGCTTCTAAATTTGCGTTGTTTGCGTAGTTTACCAATGTTCCTAACATTAAAACTACTACTAGTACTCTTGTTTTAATTGACTTCATAACTTATTGTATTTAGTTAAATTGTTTTATTTATATTTTGTAAACATTTCATAATTAGAAGAATAAAATCTAATACTTAAAAATGTTTCTTCTTTTTATAAATACAGGTTTGTGTTTTGTTGTATTTATTTTTGTGCAAAGTTACAGGTGAAATACAGTCTGAAAAACAACAGAATTGGCAATTTTATATGCTAAATTAACAAAATACCTTATGTTAAGAACTTGTTAAGTTAATTTAGCATAGAATATTGATAATTTTATATAGATAGTCTTAGTAATGTGTTGTATTTTTGCAGTATGATACAAAAGAAACCAACTTTAGAAAAAATTACGCCCAATTTTGGTAGTTCATTGTTGGTTAAAAAACATGAGGAGTTCTTAAAGACCAATATTCCTTTTTGGCATTTTCATCCAGAGATAGAATTAGTATATGTAAATAAAGGAAAAGGGAAAAGACATATAGGTAATCATTTAAGTTACTTTAATAATAGCCAGTTGGTTTTAATTGGTTCTAATTTGCCTCATATAGGGTATATAGATCGTTTAACAACCAATGGTTCTGAAACTCTAATTCAGTTTTTACCAGATTTTTTAGGAAAAGATTTTTTTAAAATTCCAGAAATGGCTGCTATTGATGCCTTGTTTGAGCGTGCGAAAAAGGGTATTCGATTTAATATAGAAATTAAGCAAAGAATTGGAGCTAAAATTGAGAAGTTAGTAGAGTTAGAAGGTGCTGCAAGAATTACATCATTTATAGAAATTCTAAATGATTTAGCAACCACAGATGACTATACCTTATTAAATGCAAATGGTTACGCTTTCGAAAGTGCTCATCAAGACAGTGATAAAATTGAAATGGTGTACAAACACATCAATAAAAATTTTAAAGAGCACATTAGTTTAGATGAAATTGCAGAAATTGTAAGCATGACTGTACCTGCATTTTGTAGATATTTCAAGAAAACAACAGGTAAAACATTTACAAAGTTGGTTAATGAATATAGAGTTGTACATGCCACAAAATTACTAGCTGAAAGTAATATGAGTATTACAGATGTAAGTTTTGAATGTGGTTTTAACAATTTCTCTCACTTTAATAAACTATTTAAAGAGTTTACAGGCAAAAGCGCTTCAATATATAGAAGTGAAATGAAAGATTTAATTCAATAATAAATGGCTTTAACTTCAGAAAAAAATATTAAAAAAGCACTAGAGTATTATACTTTTAAAAGTAAACAACTTAAAGCGTTTATAAACGAAAACAACAATTTAACCGTAGAACAAATTATAGAATCTGGTAAAGAACTAGAAATATTAGAGTATAAAATTACAGCTTTAGAAGTTGTAGAAGAAAATTAAAGCTCTAATTTTCCATTCCACTCATTGTAGAATTGTTTTAGAAAACCTTCCATATATTCATGTCTGTTTTCTGCAATCTTTTTTCCTGCATCAGTATTCATTTCATCTTTTAAAAGCAATAACTTTTCATAAAAGTGATTAATAGTTGGTGCTTTAGAGTTTTTATACTCTTCTTTGGTCATATTTAAATTGGGTTGTACTTCTGGGTCATACAATGCTCTATTTTTAAAACCACCATAATTAAAACAACGTGCAATTCCAATAGCACCAATAGCATCTAATCTATCAGCATCTTGTACAACCTGTAATTCTTTAGAATTAAATTGATTTTTATTTTCTTCTAGAGAATTTTTGAAAGATATATTCTTAATAATTTTAACTACGTGTTTACCAATCTCTTTTGGTACATTTTGTTCAATAAGAAACTTTGTTGCTTTTTTAGGGCCTAATTTCTCATTTCCATTATGAAATTTAGGATCAGCAATATCATGCAGTAATGCAGCCAAAGAAACTACAAAAGCATCTACTTTTTCATCTCTAGCAATTAATAAAGTATTTCTAAATACACGTTCTATATGAAACCAATCATGGCCTCCTTCAGCGTCTTTTAATTCTTCTTTAACAAATGCAATTGTATTTTGTATTACTTCTTCTTGATTCATCTTTAATTTCTTAAGCGCAATTCTTTTTTAATTTGGTTATATTCAAAATACATAGCAAAGAACATAGGTGCAAAGAATAAAGGCAAAAAAGTATGAAAAGTCATACCTCTATCTACTGTAGAAAAAACAGCAAAAATTATCATTAAAAAAACTAAAACACCTTGTATAATTAAAATTGTTTTTTGTTTTTTTAATTTTTTTTCTAGTTCAGGTTTTGTGTAAGTTGAATATTGAGAGGCCATAGATTTTATAAAAATACAAAATCCACTTTATAGAAAGTGGATTTTGGTTTGTTTCTTAATACGTAAAGATTAACAGTGCTCTTCGTAAGCAGCAGCTAAGTTTTGTGCAATCATTTGTGCAGAACGACCTTCAATATGATGTCTTTCTAACATGTGCACTAAATTACCATCTTTAAATAAGGCAATTGCAGGCGATGAAGGTGGAAAAGGAATCATAAATTCTCTAGCTTTTTGAGTAGATTCTTTTTCTACACCAGCAAAAACTGTAGTTAAATTGGTTGGTGTTTTGTCTGCACCTAAAGAAGCAATAGCTCCAGGTCTTGCAGTACCAGCTGCACAACCACATACAGAGTTTACCATTACTAAAGTAGTACCTTCCTTAGACATTGCGTTTTCAACATCTTCACTTGTATATAATGCTTCAAAACCAGCGTTAATTAACTCATCACGCATTGGTTTTACTAATTCTTCTGGATACATAATTAATTATTTAGACTGCAAATATAATCAATCTAAAAGCAAAATTCAACTGCAAAATCATACTTCTATCAATGTATTAATCAATTAAATTGATGTTAGAAATTACCAGCATTAATCCTGATGTTTGTTTATATTTGAAGCTAAAATTTAAAAAGAGCATGAATAGTTTTTCTAAATGGTTAGGAGCAGGTTTAGGTTTTACGTTAGGAGGCCCAATAGGAGCAGCAATTGGTTTTGCAATTGGTAGTTTTGTAGACGGTTTTACACTAGACGAATTTAAACAAGAACAATTAGATTATGATAAAAATCGTAAGCCAAAAGGGAGTTTTAGAAGAGCAAATACGCAATCTGGAGATTTTGAAATGAGTCTTCTTGTTTTAGCATCGATTGTTATAAAATCTGATGGTAAAATAGATCAACGTGAATTAGATTTTGTGCGTTCTCAGTTCTTAAATATGTATGGTAAACAACGTGCAAATAATGCATTTAAATTGTTTAAAGGTATAGTTAAGAAACAAATTTCTGCACGTCAAGTGTGTATTCAAATTAGAGAGCATATGTCTCATTCTGCTCGTTTACAATTGTTACACTTTTTATTTGGTATTGCTAAAGCAGATGAGTTTGTAACTAAAAATGAGGTAGAAGAAATTCGTAAAATTGCAGGTTACTTATACATCAATCAAAATGATTATGAATCTATTAAAGCCATGTTTTATAATGAGTCTGATAATTCTTATAAAATTTTAGAGATTACAAAAAGTGCAACTAATGATGAGGTTAAATCTGCATACAGAAAAATGGTAAAAAAATACCATCCAGATAAAGTGCAAGATTTAGGAGAAGAGCACATAAAAGGCGCAAAAGAAAAATTTCAAAGCATACAAACTGCCTACGAAAACATTAAAAGCGAAAGAGGCATGTAAGTTCTATACTGCCTGAAAAAAACTACAATATTTGATGTAAAATAAGGAAACTTTAATTTTAAGTTACCACACTTAAAAATTACTAGAAAATCCTTAATTTCGCAGTCTCATTAAAAATGAGGCAAAATGAAAGCGAAAACTTTAATTTTTAGAGTCTTATCTGCTTTAAAAGATAGGTTTCTAAAATAGATAAAGTTTGTATGGCATCATGAATTAAAATAAAAAAAATCCAGATGAAATTTCCTGAATACAAAGGACTAGATTTACCAAAAGTAGCAGAAGAAATCTTAAATTCTTGGCAAGAGAAAAATATATTCGAAAAAAGCATTACATCTAGAGAAGGTGCAGAACCTTTTATATTTTTTGAAGGGCCACCTTCAGCAAATGGTCTTCCAGGAGTTCACCATGTTTTAGCAAGAGCAATCAAAGATATTTTTCCTAGATACAAAACCATGAAAGGTTTTCAGGTAAAAAGAAAAGCAGGTTGGGATACTCATGGTTTACCAATAGAATTAGGTGTAGAGAAAGAATTAGGAATTACAAAAGAAGATATTGGTAAAAAAATATCTGTAGAAGATTATAATGCAGCTTGTAGAAAAGCGGTTATGAGATACACAGATATCTGGAATGATTTGACTCAGAAAATGGGATATTGGGTAGATATGGAAGATCCATATATTACTTATGAACCAAAATATATGGAGTCTGTTTGGTGGTTATTAAAACAGATTTATAACAAAGAATTAATATACAAAGGGTATACAATTCAACCTTATTCACCAAAAGCAGGTACAGGTTTAAGTTCTCACGAATTAAATCAACCAGGTACCTATCAAGATGTAACAGATACAACAGTTGTTGCTCAATTTAAAGCGATAAATGAAACCTTACCAGATTTTTTACAAAATGAAGGTGATATTAATTTCATTGCTTGGACTACAACTCCTTGGACATTGCCAAGTAATACAGCCTTAACTGTTGGGCCAAAAATTGAATATGTTTTAGTAGACACTTATAATCAATATACTTTTGAACCTGTAAAAGTAATATTAGCTAAAAACTTAATTAGCAAACAATTTGGAGGTAAAAATGCCTTTGAAGTTGAAACTGCTGATGAATTAAAAGCATATAAATCAGGAGAAAAGAAAATTCCTTTTTACGTTGTAAAAGAATTTATAGGTAAAGATTTGGTAGGTATAAAATACGAGCAATTGTTAGATTATGCTTTACCAAATGATAATCCTCAAGATGCTTTTAGAGTAATATCAGGAGATTTTGTAACTACAGAAGATGGTACAGGAATTGTACACACAGCACCAACTTTTGGGGCAGATGATGCTTTAGTATCTAAACAGGCATCACCAGAAATTCCACCATTATTAGTAAAAGATGAAAATGACAATTTAGTTCCTTTAGTAGATTTACAAGGTAAATTTAGACCAGAGGTTAAAGATGATATTTATGGTTTTGCAAATGAATATGTAAAATCTGAATATTTAACTGAAGATGATCTTGCTTCAGAATTAAAAACGCAACAAGAGAAATTAAAAGACGTTCTAAAAAATCAGAAACAGTATTTATCTGTAGATGAACGTTTAGGGTTAAAATTAAAGAATGAAAACAAAGCGTTTAAAGTAGAAAAATACAAGCACAGTTACCCAAATTGTTGGAGAACAGATAAGCCAATTTTATATTATCCATTAGATTCTTGGTTTATTAAAATTACTGATGTAAAAGATAGAATGCATGAGCTAAACAAAACCATAAACTGGAAACCAGAATCTACAGGAACTGGGCGTTTTGGAAATTGGTTGGCAAATGCAAACGATTGGAACTTGTCTAGATCTCGTTATTGGGGAATTCCATTACCAATTTGGAGAACAGAAGATGGTAAAGAAGAAATCTGTATTGGTTCTGTAGAAGAATTAAAATCAGAAATGGCAAAAGCTATAGAAGCTGGAGTTTTAGACAAAGATATTTTTGAAGATTTTGAAGTAGGCAATATGTCTGATGAAAACTATGCTAAAATAGATTTACATAAAAACATTGTAGATGAAATTACCTTAGTTTCTGCTACAGGAAAACCTATGAAACGTGAATCTGATTTAATAGATGTTTGGTTCGATTCTGGCTCTATGCCTTATGCTCAATGGCATTATCCTTTTCAGAATAAAGAATTGGTAGATACTACTTGGAGAAAAGCAGATTTTATTGCAGAAGGAGTAGATCAAACCAGAGGTTGGTTCTATACATTACATGCAATTGCAACAATGATTTTTGATGACGTTGCTTATAAAAATGTAGTATCTAATGGTTTAGTTTTAGATAAAAACGGACATAAAATGTCTAAACGTTTAGGTAATGCAGCAGATCCTTTCGAAACTTTAGGCAAATATGGAGCAGATGCCACAAGGTGGTATATGATTTCTAATGCCAATCCTTGGGATAATTTAAAGTTTGATTTAGAAGGAATTGAAGAAGTAAAACGTAAGTTTTTTGGAACTTTATACAACACCTATTCTTTCTTTAGTTTATATACAAATATTGATGGTTTTGCTTACAAAGAAGCAGATGTTGTTTTAAATGAAAGACCAGAATTAGACAGATGGATTTTATCTGAATTACATACTTTAATAAATAAAGTAGATAAATTTTATTCAGATTATGAGCCAACAAGAGCTGCAAGAGCAATTTCAGATTTTACGCAAGAATACTTAAGTAACTGGTATGTACGTTTAAGTAGAAGACGTTTTTGGAAAGGTACTTATGAAACAGATAAAATTTCTGCTTATCAAACCTTATATACTTGTATGACAACAGTTGCCAAATTAGCAGCACCAATTGCTCCATTTTTTATGGATAGATTGTATCAAGATTTAAATTCGGTAACTAATAAGGAAACTTCAGAAAGTATTCACTTATCAGATTTTCCGAAATTTGATGAAAGCTTTGTAGATAAGAGTTTAGAGCGTAAAATGGAGAACGCACAAACTATTTCATCTCTAGTATTATCACTTAGAGCAAAAGAGAAAATAAAAGTACGTCAGCCATTACAGAAAATTATGATTCCTGTTGATAATACTCAACAGAAAGAAGAAATTTTAGCTGTAGAAAACTTAATAAAACACGAAGTAAATATTAAAGAAATCCAATTAATGGAAGACGCTTCAGATATTTTAATCAAACAAATAAAGCCTAATTTTAAAGCTTTAGGCCCAAAGTTTGGTAAAGACATGCGTTTTATAGCTGCTGAAGTTCAGAAGTTTACTCAAGAAGATATTAACAAAATAGAGAAAGATAAAAACATTTCTATAGAAGTTAATGGTAAAAATATTATTTTAGAAGCCTCAGATGTAGAAATATCATCTAAAGATATAGAAGGTTGGTTAGTGGCAAATGAAGGTTCATTAACTGTGGCTTTAGATGTTACTATAACAGAAGATTTACGTAAAGAAGGTGTAGCCAGAGAATTGGTGAATAGAATTCAAAATGCACGTAAAGATGCTGGTTTAGAAGTAACAGATAAAATAAAATTAACGGTTTTAAATTACGATAATTTACAACAATCTATAACTGATAATAAAGACTACATTATGAGTGAGACATTAACTAAAGAATTGGTTTTTGTTGATGAGTTAGAAGAAGGTACAGACATAGAGTTTGATACCATTGAAAGTAAAATATTAATCGAAAAAATTTAGGAACATGCCAGATGTTAAAGTAAAATATTCTGAAGAAGATCTTCAAGAATTTAAGGCAATCATCGAAAAGAAAATTGCAAGAGCAAACGAAGATTTAGAGTTGTTAAGAGCAGCTTATAAAAATGATGCAAATAATGGTACAGATGATACTTTATCATCATTTAAATCTTTTGATGAAGGTTCAGATGTTATGAATAAAGAAGCAAATGTGCAATTGGCTATAAGACAAGAAAAATTTATTAGAGACCTAAAAAACGCTTTATTACGTATAGAAAACAAAACGTATGGTGTTTGTAGAGTTACTGGTAAATTAATCCAGAAAGAGCGTTTAAAATTAGTACCTCATGCAACGTTAAGTATTGAGGCTAAAAGAGCTCAGTAATAATTAGTAAAAAATTTATAAAGCTTCTTTTTAAGAAGCTTTTTTTTATGAAAAAAAAATTAATTCTCATATGTATTTGTTTTTCTACTGCGATTTTTTCGCAGAAAAAAGTGATGAAAAGTTTGCAAACAAATGCATCTGAAATTAACATTTACACCAAAGGTTTAGACAATATCATTTTAGAAAATTCATCTAACAATTTTCTAGAAGTTATTTTAGAAGCTAAAAGTTATGATGAACAATTAATTAAAATTGATGAAAATGATAAGCAAGTTGCTATTAATTTCGATTTTGAAGGAACAGAAACAAGAGAGGTAATTTTTAGAAAATTTATTACAAAACGCTTGCAAAGAGCAACTGCCATTGTAAAGATACCTAAAGGAAAAAAAGTATATGTTTTTGGTGAAAATGTAGATATAGAAAGCAATAATCTTATAAATGATTTAGCCATTTATATAGACAATGGAATTGTTAAACTGAACAATATTTTACAAAAAACGCTTCTTAAATTATATTCTGGTAATGTGTATGCAACTACAAAAAACACAGATACTAAAATAATATCTAACCTTGGTAAGATAAATGTTGATGATGAATTGTATGAGAAATTATATGAAAATCAACCTACAATTAGTAATCGTAAACTAGAGATAATTACCATAAAAGGGAATATTTTTATTGCAAAAGAGGATTACTAAAAACTTGATAGAGGTAATTTTAAAAATTATCTTAATTTAGTAGAAATCAATTTTACGTATGCAAACTTTAGATTATATCATCATCGCTTTAAAAGTAATTGTTTCATTAAGTATTTTAAATGTTTGGCTAATTCAGCCTAAAAAGAACACAAAATGGAGAGGTGGAGATGCAACAACAATTATAGAGGAATTTAACTGTTATGGCTTATCAAAAACAATATGCTATATCATAGGTTTTCTAAAAGTTAGTTTGGCAATTTTATTATTGGTTTCAATAAAATTTGAGGAATTAACCATAGTTTCAAGTTTAGGGCTAGCAACTTTATTATTAGGGTCAATTTTAATGCATCTTAAAATAAAAGACCCTTTATTTAAGTCTTTCCCAGCATTTCTATTTGTAGTTATGAATTTAATTATTGCCTACTTCTCTTACTAGAAAAATTTATAAAAAGTTTTTAAAGCGATAAATAAGTTGATCGCTGCAAACGTAAAAGCAGGTGAAGATTTTATAAAATTATCTTTAATTTTTAAACGAACTATAAAGCCAGCAAGCATTAACAAGAACAATCCAGAAGAAGCCAACAATAACAATAACGGATTGTAATAATAACCAACTAACAGACCAATAGCACCCAGTATTTGTAAAACACCAATTAGTTTTCTAAAATTAGGTAGTTTATATCTAATAAACTCTGCAATTATAAATGCTGATGTAAAACAAGTAATACCAAAGTAAAAAAAGCAAAGACTAGAAAAGAAAACGAGTATTAAAAGTAGATTCAAAAGAAAGTTTTTTTAAAGATAAATTAAAATCATCTTAGATTTATAAATTTATGAAAAAGTTTAAAAAAGCTGAGTTATAGGTAGAAAATTTAATCTTTAATTTTTTCATAATAATATCACTATTTTTGTGACTTTAAAATTAAAAAAATGTCTAAAAAAGCGCTGGCTATTCTTACTATTCTAATTGCAATTGTATTAGATCAAGTTATTAAAATCTATGTAAAAACTCATTTTATATTAGGTGAAGAGGTTTTAGTATTCGATTGGTTTAGAATACACTTTGTAGAGAACAATGGTATGGCTATGGGTTTTGAGTTTGGAGGAAAAACAGGTAAACTTTTTCTAACTTTATTTAGAATTGTAGCTGTTGGTTTAATTATTTATTGGTTAAGTAACAATATTAAAAGAAAGGTACATAATGCAGTAATAATAGGTATTTCTTTAATATTTTCAGGTGCTGTTGGTAATATTATAGATTCTGTTTTTTATGGTGTTATTTTCGATCATCCAAAACATAGTGTAGCTACTTTATTCCCAGAAACTACAGATGGTGAGTTCTTTTATGGTAAAGTTGTAGATATGTTTTACTTTCCTATTTGGGAAGGTATTTTACCAGATTGGATTCCTTTTGTTGGTGGAGAAATGTATACGTTTTTTCAATACATTTTTAATCCTGCAGATTCTTACATAACTATTGGTGTAGCATTATTATTTATTTTTAGCAAGCAAGCATTTCCTAAAGAAGAGAAAAAAGAAACCAAGACTGTAGATGCCTAAAATAGCGCTTTAATTTTCTTGTTGATTAGGTGTAAATAAAAGACCAAATGTGTCTGTTTAATTCTACATAAAAGTTATTTTTGTGTATGAACACTTCTTTAGAGCTTCAAATTAAAACACTGCCTTCTTCTCCAGGAGTTTATCAATATTTTGATAAAGAAGAAAAACTGATTTATGTTGGTAAAGCCAAAAATTTAAAGAAACGAGTATCTTCTTATTTTACAAAAACACATGATAGTGGAAAAACTAGAGTTTTAGTAAAAAACATTAACACAGTAAAACACATTGTTGTTAATACAGAAACAGACGCACTTTTATTAGAAAATAACCTTATAAAAAAATACAAACCTAAGTACAATGTACTTTTAAAGGATGATAAAACCTATCCTTGGATTTGTATCAAAAAAGAACGTTTTCCAAGAGTTTTTATGACAAGAAGAGTTATTAAAGATGGCTCTGAATATTTTGGGCCTTATACTTCTGTTAGAACCATTAAAGCACTTTTAGAGCTCATAAAAGAATTATATACACTTAGAACTTGTAAGTACGATTTAAGTAGAGAAAAAATAAATACAGGTAAATATAAAGTCTGTTTAGAATATCATTTAGGAAATTGTTTAGGACCTTGTGAAGCTTTAGAAACTGAACAGCATTACAATAATTCCATAAAAGAAATTCGAAACATTATTAAAGGTAATTTTAAAGAAAGCCTGGAAAGACTTAATGCTTTAATGATGGGTTTTGCAGAAAAAATGGAGTTTGAAAAAGCGCAGAGAATTAAAGAAAAGTTAGACAGACTAAGCAACTATCAAGCAAAAAGCACTATTGTAAATCCTTCTATTAATAATGTAGATGTATTTTCTATTATATCAGATAAAACCCATGGCTATGCCAATTTTATAAAGATTTCTAATGGATCTATTATACAATCTCATACCACAGAAATAAAGAAAAAATTAGAAGAGTCAGACAAAGAATTACTAGAACTTTTCATTTTCGAAATCAGACAAAGATACAATTCAACTTCACCAGAAATTTATGTTCCTTTTCAAGTAAATATTGGTGAAGATGTTAAGGTTACTATACCAAAAGTAGGTGATAAAAAGAGAATTGTAGAACTGTCTGAAAGAAATGCCAAATACTATAAGTTAGAGCAGTTAAAACAGATTAAAATTGTAGATCCTGATAGGCATGTGAAAAGAATTATGGCTCAAATGAAGGCAGATTTGCGTTTAAAAGAAGAGCCAAGACATATTGAGTGTTTTGATAATTCTAATATACAAGGTACAAATCCTGTTGCTGCATGTGTGGTTTTTAGAGATGGAAAACCAAGTAAAAAAGAATACAGACATTACAATATAAAAACCGTTGTTGGGCCAGATGATTTTGCTTCTATGGAAGAGGTTGTTTTTAGAAGATATAAACGATTGCTTACTGAAGGCGAATCTTTACCACAACTAATTATTGTTGATGGTGGAAAAGGACAATTATCGTCAGCCGTAAAAAGTTTAGAAATTTTAGGTTTACGTGGTAAAATTGCAATTATTGGTATTGCCAAACGTTTAGAAGAAATCTATTATCCAGATGACCCGATACCTTTATATCTAGATAAAAAATCTGAAACCTTAAAGATTACTCAGTTTTTAAGAAATGAGGCTCATAGATTTGGTATTACATTTCATAGAAATAAAAGAAGTAAAAGTGCCATTCAAAGTGAGTTAGAACAAATACCAGATGTTGGCAAACAAACTATTACAACTTTATTACGTAAATTTAAATCCGCAAAACGAGTAAAAGAAGCTAATATAGAAGAGCTAAAAGCGGTTATTGGTAATGCAAGAGCATTAAAAGTCTATAATTTTTACCATTCAAAAAAAGACAATGAAAAATAAACTTATTTTAATTTTATTACTCCCTTGGTTTGTTTTCGCTCAGCAAACACAACCTAAAGTAGGTTTAGTTTTGAGTGGTGGAGGTGCAAAAGGTTTTGCACATATTGGTGTTTTAAAAGAAATAGATAAAGCTGGTATTCAGTTAGATTATATTGCAGGCACAAGTATGGGTGCTATTATTGGTGGCTTATATGCTGCTGGTTATTCTGCAGTTCAAATAGAAGATATTGTTGTAAATACAGATTTTATGACATTACTAAGAGATCAAATTCCTAGAAGTTCAGAAACGTTCTTCGAAAAAGAATATGGTGAAAAAACGGTTATAACTCTGCCTGTAAATAATGGTAAAATTGGTTTTCCTAGAGGTATTTCTAAAGGACAAAATGTATTAAATCTACTCTTAGAATTATTTGATTCTTTAGATGGCAACCAAGATTTTTCTAAACTAGCAACACCATTTTTTTGTATTGCAACAGATGTAGAAAATGGTAACCCTATAGTTTTAGAAAGCGGTTCATTACCTATTGCATTAAGAGCAAGTGGTTCTTTTCCTTCATTATTAAACCCAGTAGAAGTAGGTGATAAACTTTTAGTTGATGGTGGAATTGCCAATAACTTTCCTGTAAGTATTATGAAAGATAAAGGAATAGATATTGTAATTGGTGTAGATGTAGAAGGCAAACTCTTTCAGAAAGAAAAAATTAATTCTGTTGTTGCTTTGCTAAATCAAATTGTTAGCTATCAAATGTATAATAAGTCTGATGAAGAAATTAAAAAATTAGACGTTTACATACACCCAGAAATTTACGATTTCTCTGTAGTAGATTTTGAAAGAAAAGAAGAAATTTTAGAAAAAGGAGAACTTGCAGCTAAAAAATATACTAAAGTTTTTGAAGAAATTGCAGCCAAACAAACTATTAAAAAGAAACGTACAGATATAGAAATAAATACCAGTAAAATGTTAATATCAGATATTGCATTAACGGGTAATAATAATTATACAAGGTCTTATGTTTTAGGAAAATTAAACATTTTAGAAGGTGATAGTTTGTCTAGACAAGAAGTTACAAAGAGAATTCATTTACTTTCTGCAACTAGAAATTATAATAAAATTGAATATAATTTTATTAAAAAAGTAGACGGTTCTTATCTCTTAAATTTTAATTTAACAGAATCAAATGAGAAAGCCAATTTAAAATTAGGCGTGCATTATGATTTTTTATATAAATCTGGAGTGTTAGCTAACTACAATCACAAGCGTCTTTTTGGTAAGAATGATATGCTTGCTGTAGATTTTATTTTAGGCGATAATTTAAGATACGATTTAAATTATTTTGTAGATAATGGATTTTATATTAGTTACGGAATTAGATCTAGATACGATCATTTTAGAGCAAACTCGAAGTTTAATTTAGTAATAACTGATGAATTTGATATAAATAATATAAATATTAAATATACAGATATAACCAATCAATTATACTTACAAACCACCTTTGGTAGAAAGTTTGCAATTGGTTTAGGTTTAGAACATAAGTATATAAAAATAAGTACAGAAACTATTGTTGTGAATAGTGGAGAAACTATTTTAGATAACAGTGAGTATCTTAATGCATTTGGTTATATTAAGTTAGATACTTATGATCAAAAATATTTTGTTACTAAAGGATATTTTGCAGATTTAAGAGCAAAATGGTTTATCAATTCAACAAACCATAATCAAAATTTTAAACGTTTTCTACAAACTAGAGGAACTTTAGGTTTTGCAACTACTTTTTTCGATAAACTTACATTTCAATTAACCAATGAAGCTGGTTTTACTTTTGATAACCCAGATTCTAGCATTTTTGATTTTTATCTTGGTGGATATAACCAAAACTATATCAACACTTTTACTCGATTTTATGGTTATGATTTTGCAGAGCTTTCAGATCTTTCTTACGTAAAATCAGAACTAAATATTAGATATCGTTTTGCAGACAGACATTATGCAAATTTTATTGCCAATTATGCAAGGTTAGATACCAATGTGTTTAAAGACATCGATTTGTTTACAGATATCAAATCTGGTTATGCAGTAGGGTATAGCTATAACAGTATTATTGGACCAATTGAATTAAAATACGCTTGGTCTCCAGATACCAAACAGAATTTTTGGTTGTTTAATCTAGGTTTTTGGTTCTAAAAATTAAACTTTAGTACTTAAATAGAACTCTTCATAAGTTTCCAATAAATTCATAAGGGCTTTCATTAAATCTTTTGTTTCTAAAAGAATACTAAAGTAAAGCGTTGTGTTTTTAGGACTTGTTTCATCTGTCCTGATTCTTGCAACTTGCTTTTCTATAGACAAGGAAACATTGCTTAATAATTCTCTTTTTTGAATTAATAAAGGATTTAAATCATCAAACTTACGCTCCTTAAAAATAGTAGAAATTATACCTAAAATAGTACTTAACTCATTATTAATAAGCTTTAAATCTTTAATCTGACCTTTCTTTAAATTCTTATGATTATTATTTACGTGCTTAAAACTTGCTCTAGAAATGTAACTTATAGATTGAGCAGCATCTTGTAAATAACCTAAAATTGAAATATAAAACTTACTTGCTTGTACAGAGGTTTCATCTAAAGATTTAATGAAATAGAAAACATTGTCTTTTAAGTCATCAATCTCATCATTTAATTTTTCTACATGCTTATCTGTTTTTCTAAGCTTATTTAAATCATGATTTGCCAAATCATTTACAACATGAGTATATAATTTATCAATTCTAGTTGCAACTTCAGAAACGTGTCCAGAACTTTCATCAATAACGCCATTAATGGTAATTAACTCAGATCTTTCTATGTATGTTTTTCTTTTTATTTCTTGCGTCTTTTTTCTATGGGCTATAGAGTTTTTTGTAATTAAAGCTGCAACTGCCACTAGCAAAATAGGAATAAAAATAATATGTAAATGAATTAAATAAGCTACAATACCTGCAGCTACAAAAGCTACTAAAGCTGTTAAAAACCAACCACCAATTACATTTAAAACTCCTGCAACTCTATAAACTGCACTTTCACGACCCCAAGCTCTATCTGCCAAAGATGTGCCCATTGCTACCATAAATGTAACGTAGGTTGTAGATAAAGGTAATTTCATAGATGTTGCTATAGAAATTAAAACACTAGCCATAACTAGGTTTACAGATGCTCTTACCAAATCAAAGGCAGGCATTTCTATAGTTTTATCATTAGGTAATTTTACACTTGGTTTTTCAAATTTTGAGTTAATGAATGTTTTTGTTTTTTCAGGAAGTACATAATTAATACCAACGTTTACAAACATTGCAAAACGAACAACAACTCTTGAAACATTGTTGGGCTGAAATTTTTCATGACCTTCACCTTGTCTAGATAAGTTAATTCCTGTTTCAATAACAGATTTGGCTTTAGAAGAGGTCCATAAAGTAATAACCATTATTAAACCAGCCAACAATAATAGCCAAACATTAGACTTTACTTTTGCAGCTAAACTAGCCATAGAAAATACTTCTGCATCAACACCAGAAACACTCCATGTTTCGTAAGAATTTAGGGCAGCAATTGGCACTCCAATAAAGTTTACTAAGTCATTACCAGCAAAAGCCATTGCTAAAGAAAATGTACCAATACCAATAATTAACACAAGAATATTTAGTTTAAATATTTTAGTTAATAAGTAAGATAAAACCGTCCAAAGTATAAAGCTTATGGCAATAATACTTATGGTGTTACCTTCCATTACATGTGCAATATTTTCGTAAAAGTCAGTACCTTTTAATCCTTTTATTATGATAAAATAAGTAATTGCTGTAATTGCAAAACCACCAAACAAAGAATTAATATACGTAGGTCTGCTCGCAAAATTAAACGAGTAAATAAGTCTAGAAAAATACTGTACAATAGCACCCACACTAAATGCAACCACTACAGAAAGTAAAATTCCTAAAATAATGTCTGTTGCAGTATCATAATTAATGTATTTCCAAATAGAGGCAATTCCTTCAGCATCATTCTGAGATATTTTTATAAAAGCAATAACCACAGCAGAACCTAACAATTCAAACACAATAGAAACTGTTGTAGAGGTTGGCATCCCTAATGAATTAAAGAGATCCAATAATAGAATATCTGTAATCATTACTGCCATGAAAATAAACATCACATCCTGAAAAACAAACATGCTTGGGTTAAAAATTCCTTTTCTAGCAACCTCCATCATTCCACTAGATGAAACAGCACCAAAGAATACTCCAACACTGGCAATTATCATAATATTTCTTACAGAAATTGCTTTAGAACCAATAGCAGAATTTAAGAAGTTTACAGCATCATTACTAACACCTACTACTAAATCTACAATAGCTAAAGCTGCTAAAGCAACTAGCATTAACACATAAGGATCTCCCATTTTTGGCGATTATTTTTATATGGCAACAAAGTTAAATACACAGCAAGTTGATAATGTTATCTTAATGTTATGAAATTTATGCCCAAATTACAGGGGTAAATTTATCATTTTTATTTGTAACACTAAGGTTTTAAGAGTTTTAAAAATAAATCAACATTAATTTCTTCATTAACGTTTGCTTAACAGGTTTTTAACCCAACCATAATTTATTCCTAACAATCAATTTACAGATGTGGAGGTACTTTTGCAACGAAAATTTATTTATAAGAAATGAAGAAATTACTATTTATAACTTTACTATGTTTAAGCCAATTGATAAATGCTCAAGATAAGGGTACTTTAAAAGGTTTATTAACAGATAAAGAAACTAACAATGAACCATTACCTTTTGCAAATGTGATAATTAAAGGTACTACCATAGGTACAACTACAGATTTTGATGGTAATTATACATTATCTGTTCCTGCAGGTAATCATATTGTTGTTTTTAGTTTCTTAGGATATAAAGCAGTTGAAAAATCATTTACAATTGCTGCAAATGAAACAGTAACTATCAACCAGTTAATGTCTGCAGAAGAGGGTGTTGCTTTAGATGATGTTGTAATTAGAGCAACTACTAAAAAAGATAATGCAAATGCTTTACTATTAGAACAAAAGAAAGCCACAGTTATAAAAGAAAGTATTGGTTCTCAAGAATTAGCAAAGCAAGGTGTAAGTGATGCAGCTGGTGCTGTATCAAAAATATCTGGTGTTTCTAAACAAGAAGGTTCTAGTAACGTATATGTTCGAGGTTTAGGAGATAGATATTTGAATACTACTATGAACGGTTTATCATTACCTTCTAATGATGTAAACAAAAAGAATATAGATTTAAATTTATTTCAATCAGAAGTTATACAGAGTGTTTCTATTAGTAAAGCATATTCGCCAGAATTTTATGGAGATTTTGCTGCAGGTAATGTAAATATCGTGTCTAAAGAGTATAAAGGAGATGGCTTTTTTGATGTTTCTGTTGGTACAGGAGTAAATACTAGAGCTGCAGGTAAAGACTTTAAGAAAACAAAAGGCTCAGGTCATGTTGGTTTTTTCAGAAGATATGAGCATAACCCATTTGCTCAGGTTTTATCTCATGGTATTGACCCTGAAAATGGAGGGGAGCCAATTAACTTAAATATCGGTTTAAGTGGAGGTAAATCTTACGATCTTGGAGAAGAATCACGTTTAAGTTTATATGCAACAGCATCGTTTCAAAACGGTTATGAGTATAGAGAAGGACCAGCAGTAGATTTTACAAATGTTTTTAAAGTAAGATACCCAACAGCTCAAGAATTTGAATACACTACAGCAACAACTGTAATGGGTAATGCACTTTATAAAATAAATGATAATCATCAATTAAAATACACATCTATGTTCTTAAACAGTTCATCAGATCAAGTAGGTTATTTTGGTGTAAATGGTTTAGGTGAAAACAGAGATGCTATTTTAGACACAGACCAAGGTTTCTTTCAATTAAACGTTCAGTTTAATCAAGATTTAATTTTTGTAAATCAACTTACAGGTGAGCATGATTTTTATAATGCTACAGATGAAGATCCAGAATTTAAATTAACTTGGGGAATTGGTTTTAACAACGTTTTCTCTCATGAACCAGATAGAAGAAGAATGAGTTTAGAGAATTATCAATATTCGTTAGATAATGATCCAACAACAAATGCATCTTTCTACAACAATATTGTGTTTGATAACCAAAGATACTTTCAAAAAATTATTGATTCTGAATTTAATAGCAGACTTAATTTAGAACAAACTATTTCAGATAACTTTAGTTTAAACTATGGTTTTAGTGGTCGTAGAAAAACACGTGATTTTGAAAACATACGTTATGGGTACGATTTTTTAACACCTCATGTACAAGTTGCAGATCCAAGTAGAATTGATGATATAATTAACCTACAAAATTTTGGAGTTGTTTATAATACAGAAGTTTTTAAAGCAATAGATCCAAGTTTTGGTACAACTAACCTACCAGGTTTGAATGAAAATACATATTCAGGAACACTTAATGTTTATGGTGCATCTATAAATGGTGTGGTTAATGTAAATGAAAAATTAACAGTAGTACCTGGTATTAGATTAGAATCTTTTCAGCAAGAAATTAGTTATGATGTAATTAACATCAACCCTAATGATCCTAAATTTAGAAAAGCAGAGGAAGTATTTTGGTTGCCTTCATTAAATGTAAAATACGCTTTAAACGATACTCAGAATTTACGTTTCACTTTTAGTAAAACTGTTTCTGTACCAGAATTTAAAGAAGTAGCACCATTTGTTTACGAAGGTGTAACCCAGAGAATTGGTGGTAACCCAGATTTATTAGATAACCCAACATTTTCAGATGTATTTAATATTGACTTAAAATACGAATGGTTTATCAATAGAGGAGAAGTATTGTCTTTAAGCGCTTTTGGTAAACAAATTAATAATCCTGTAAACTTAGTAATTGCTAGTGATGCAACAGGTGTACAACGTTATTTTAGAACAGGAGACAAAGCAACTATTTTAGGTTTAGAGTTAGAGGCTAGAAAAAATTTAATTACAGATGAAGATGATAATGCACAACTTTCTGCAGGTTTCAACTTTACATACATGCATACAGAACAAGATTTATATGCAAATGTTAATGGACAATCTTTTTCAACTTCATTTAATAGAGCTACAGACCAATTACAAGGTGCGTCTCCAATTTTAGTAAATGCAAACTTAAACTATAGCCCAACAAAATGGGAAAACTACAAACCAACAGCAACACTAGTATTCTCTTATTTCGCAGATAGGATTGATGCTTTAGGCTCTGGACAAATTGGAAATATTGTGGAAAAATCTGTACCAACATTAGATTTCGTTTGGAAAAATAATATTGGCGAAAATATTGAAATCAACTTTAGTGCAAGCAATATTTTAGATCCTTCCATAGAAAGAGTTAGAGAAGGTACACCTTTAGGAGATATTGTTTTATCTGGATATAAAAGAGGTAGCAACATCAGCTTAGGCTTCAATTATAAATTTTAATCAAAAACTTAAACTTTAAAAAATGAAAAACAAAATTTTATTAGCAATCGTTATTGCAGCAACTCTTTTCACTTCTTGTGGAGAAGATGGTACTTCAGACATCGTAATTAATCTTCCAGAAAATGGTGGAGGTAATTCTGGAAATCAAGGACAATTTGTAAGTTTATCTGGTAGTATAACTTCAGATTTAACCTTAGATAGTACAAACGAGTATAAATTAACAGGACCAACAGTTATCGAAGATGGTGTTACTTTAACAATTCCTGCAGGAATGGTAATTGAAGCAGCAGCAACAGGAGCAGATGTTTATTTAGCAGTAGCTCAAGGAGGTAAAATTATTGCAGAAGGTACTTCTTCTCAACCAATTATTTTTACTTCTGATGCAAATACACCAAATGCTGGTGATTGGGGTGGTTTAATTTTATTAGGTAAAGCACCAGTAAATTCAATTACAGGTAATGCAACAGCAACTTCAGAAATTGGAAACTTATCTTATGGTGGTTCTGTAGCTGATGATAATTCAGGAACTTTACGTTATGTAAGAGTTGAATATTCAGGAGGTAAAGCATCAGGTCAGTCAGAAAATAATGGTTTTTCTTTTTATGGTGTAGGAAATGGAACTGTTGTAGAATACATTCAAATGTTTGAAGGTTCTGATGATGGAGTAGAGTTTTTTGGAGGTACAGTAAATGTTTCTTATCTATCAGTAGTAAACTCTCAAGATGATTCAATTGACTGGACAGAAGGTTATACAGGTACTATTACAGATGCTTATGTAAAGCATGGTGTTAGTCATGATAAAGGTATAGAAGCAGATGGTTACAATACAGATGTAGGTAACAACTCTAACCCTTTATACTTTTCTAAGCCAACTGTTACTAACTTAACTATTGTAGGTTTAGGTTCAGGAACTGGTAACGAAGCTATTCGTTTAAGAGCTGGTACTCAAGGTATCTTTACTAATGTTAAATTAGATGGTTTTGCAGAAGGTTTTGATTTAGATGGAGACCAAGGAGATAACCCAACAGGAGCTGGTGTTTTAAGTGGAGATTTAAATGTAAACTCTGTAATCTTTTCAGATGTAACAGTTAACATGAAAAACGATACTGGTGAAACTTTTACAGAAGCAGATTTCTTAACTGTAGATGCAGGAGCAACAGGAACAGACTATGCAACTTGGGGTGCAGGTTGGACTAGATCTTGATCTTATACTCACATAATAAAAAAAAAGCAGGCCTATGGCCTGCTTTTTTTATGTTTACGAGATTGTAATTTATGCTTTTTTGTCTTTACAACAAGCCATTTCACAATCTTCTTTACATTCCATTTTATTTTCACTCATTTCGCATTTCTCTTTACAATCTGCAGAACATTCGTGCTTTTTAGCAGAAGGCTCAGATTTGATTGCAGAAGATTCTGAAGCTTTATATAATTCTCCTCCAGCAATTCCGTCTACAAATGCAATAAGCTCTTTTTTAGAAGTAGTATTTGCATCAAACTCTATGTTTGCAATGCTATCTTTAAAAACAACTTTTGCCTCTAAAACACCTTCCTTTTTAGAGAGTTTAGATTGTATTGTTTTTGCACAACCAATTTCGCAGGTCATTCCAGAAATGGCTAAAGACACATTTTCTTTTTGAACTTCTTTGGCACATCCTATTAAAAGTAAACAAGCAAGTGCAATCGAATAAATTATTTTTTGAACTTTCATTAGAATCTATTATTTAATTATTGCACAAATTTATCAATATTTAAAGTGGTATCTAAATAATTGTTAGACTTTTGTACAAAATTTAACCAAGCTTATGAATAGTCAACAACAGAAATGGTTGTATCTTCTTTTATTATCATTTGTTTGGGGTAGCTCCTTTATCTTAATGAAAAAAGCGTTAATAGATTTAACGCCTGTACAAGTTGGTGCTTTAAGAATGCTTATTGCTGGTGTGTTTTTACTTGCATTTGGCTTTAAAAGTTTAAAGCAAATTAAAAGAAAACATTATAAGTATATTGTTTACACAGCTTTATTGGGTACTTTTTTTCCTGTATTCTTATTTGCTTTTGCTGTAAATGGTATAGACAGTTCAATTGCCTCTATTCTAAATTCCTTAACACCATTTAATACTTTTATTTTTGGAGTTTTAGCTTTTGGTTTAAAATTTAAAAAAGAGCAATTACTAGGAATTGTTATAGGTTTAATAGGTACAATTGTACTTATTGTTAAAGGTGCAGATTTAAACCCTAATCAGAATTATTGGTTTACGTTATTGGTAGTTATAGCCTCTATAGGGTATGCCTTGAATGTAAATTTGGTAAAAAAACATTTGAGTGATGTAAGCGCACTAAGTATTGTAACTGGTAATTTTTTGTTATTGGTAATACCTGCTTTTATAGTATTGTATTTTTCGGATTTTTTTGAGACAGTGGAATTTACGGATGCTAAAACAAGTGCTTTAGGTTATGTAGCAGTTTTGGCAATTTTTGGAACAGGAATAGCAAAAGTATTTTATAATAAAATGGTGCATTTGGCATCACCAATTTTTGCTTCTTCAGTAACTTATTTAATACCAATAGTGGCTGTTTTTTGGGGTATTTTAGATGGTGAAGAGTTAAGTGTTGTTCAGTTAATGGCAGGTTTAATTATTTTATTAGGCGTTTATTTATTAAACAGATCTAAATAAAAAAGAGCCAAAGTTGTAAACTTTGGCCCTTTAAAATATTGTATTAAAAAGATTTATTCAAAATCAGCGTCTGTAACACCTTCATTTACTTTTATCTCTTTTACTTCAAAGTTTAAATCCATAGGTCCAGATTTAATACCTACTGAATAAGGAAATAAAACTCCGTTAACTGCTTTATAGTTACCAAATGTAGTTGGTACTTTTACTTCTTTACCATCTGGAGTTTTTACAGTTTTTACTTCTTTAGCTTTTAAGCCAGTTTTCATATCGTAGAAAACTTCAGTATCATTAAACTGCACTACATAATAGTTTACACCATCTATTGGTTCAATTCTATCTAAAGTACCTTTTTTGTATGCCATATCTGAAAATGGAACTAAGTTAGCTTTAGCTTCATCTATTTGAGCTTGTTGCATATCCATCTTCTGACCTCTTGCAGATTGATAACCAGTTTCACCATTAAAAACAGACTTTTGCATTACGTTACCCATAACAGCAATTTCTTGTAATGTTTTATTTGGTGCAGATGATTTCATTGTCATAACTAAAGGTGTACCTTGAATTGTAGCGTTAGAAACAATCATTGTAGTTTTAATAGCGTCTACTTTATCTTTACCTCCAATAGCTTCAATATATTTATCTACTACTGATTCAGCAGTCATACCTGCAGGAATAGGTAAAGTCATAGGTGGCTTTACAGTTGGGTTACCTTCTTTGTCAAAATACTTAATTACATAATCTGTATTTTCTAAGTTCTTAAGAACATCAATACCTTTACCAGTAATTACAATTCTTGCTTGGTCTCCTCTAAAATATTTAATAGCTGCATTTTGTACATCATCTAATGTTACTGCTTTAATATTTTTAATGTAGTTTTCGTAAAAATCTTCTGGTAAGTTGTAACGCTCTATATTTAAAGCGAAATTAGCTACTGTTCTTGGTTTTTGAACATCCATTACAAAACCTCCAATATATTCTTCTTTAGAGTTTTCTAATTCTTCTGCAGATACTTTTTTGTATCGCATTTTATTAATTTCTTTTTGTAATTCTACAACAGAACTATCTGTTACCATGTTTCTAACACTTGCTGTAGCTCTAAAAGTACCTGCATATCTATTTTGTCTTAAGCTCGAGTAAGAACCATAAGTGTATCCTTTATCTTCTCTTAAGTTCATAAATAAACGAGCAGTACCTCCACCACCTAAAATGTTGTTTGCTAAAAGTGCTGCATAATAATCATCATCACCTAACGTTAAATCTACATTGTTAATAATTGCAATTTCTGATTGAACTGCATTATCCATGTTTACAAAGTTAATTTCAGTATTTGCAACATTTTTAGCTTCTGGAATTTCGTAAGCTGGGATTTCTCCTTTTTGCCATCCAGAAAATAAATCTTTTACTAACGCCTTTGTTGCTTTAGGATCTATATCTCCCTCAATTACTAAGTAAGCATTGTTAGGCTTATAGTAAGTATTGTAGTTGTTAATTACATCTTCTAAAGTAATTTTTTCAACACTTTCTTTTGATGTAAATTCTCCAAATGGATGATTTCTACCATAAGTTAAAACGTTTTCAACTCTTCTTGCTGCAGAAGTAACACTTTTTTCGTTAGACTTTAAGTTGTCTAAAGTTATTTGTACTTCTTTGTCAAACTCTTCTTTAGAAAATACTGGATTTTGCATTCCATCTGCCATTAATCCTAAGATCTCTGGAAAGTATTTTGTTAAAGATGAACCAAAAGCACCTGAACTAAAAAAGCTAATGTTAGCCCCGTAAAAATCTACTTTTTCGTTAAACTCATCTTTAGAGATAGACTTTGTTCCTCTACCTAATAAACTACCCATCATTCCAGAAACTCCTGCAATATCTCCTTCTAAATAAGGTTTATTGTCTATAGATAAGTTAGCAGAAACTCTTGGTAATTTATGATTTTCTACCATAATTACTTTTAAGCCATTGTCTAAAGTAAATTTAATAGGCTTACCTAATTTTACTACAGGATCTGGCCCTGGTTTAGGCATTGTACTTCTATCTATTTGTGCATTAATAGCTACTGTTGTAAGAAATAGCGCTACTAATGATAATATTTTTGTCTTCATAATTTATATCTTATTTTTAAACGAACTTCGATGTTATTATTTTGCTTCTGGTAAATATTCTAAAAGTAATCTTTGATTTGGGTTTAGATATTTTTTAGCAACATCTCTAATTTCTTCCCTAGTAATTGATCTAAAAATATCAATTTCTGTGTTGATTAAATTAGTGTCTCCATATAATACATTGTAACGTGCTAAAGAGTTAGCAATACCTTCTACACTTGAGTTAGAGTTTACAAAGTTGTTTTCGAATTGATTCTGTAATTTCTGAAAATCTTTTTCTGAAATTAATTCAGTTTGCATTTTTACAATTTCTGCATCAACTTCTGCAATAATATCTTTTAATTGAGTATCACCTTGTGGTAAACCATATAAAATATAGGTACCATAATCTTCTTGGCTTAAGTTAATTGCTCCAGCTTGTAAAGCCATTTTTTTATCATCTACCAATTTTTTGTAAAGAACAGAACTTCTACCAGTACTTAAATAAGAAGAGATCATGTCTAAAACTCTAGAGTCTCTAGTTTTCATAGATGGTGTTCTGTAAGCAGCCATAATTGCAGGTATTTGAATGTTTGCATCATAACCTTTAGCTGTCATTGCTTCAGTAATTGGGTCTTCTTTTGGAAAGTTTCTGGTAATTTCTTCTCCTCTAGGTATTGGACCAAAATAATCTTCAATCATTTTTTTAGCAGCAGCTTTATCAATATCACCAGCTACAACTAAAGTTGCATTGTTAGGTACATAGAATTTTTTATTGAATGCTAAGAACTCTTCTAAAGTTGCAGCATCTAAATCTTCCATTTTACCAATTGTAGTTCCTTTATAAGGATGCTTTTTAAAGATGTTCTCTTTTACGTACTCTAAAAATTTAGAATATGGTTGATTATCTACTCTTAATCTTTTTTCTTCTTTTACTACTTCATTCTGAGTATCTACACCATCTTGACCAATAATTGGGTGTAATAAACGCTCAGACTCCATCCATAAACCTAACTCTAATTTGTTAGAAGGAAAGATTTCATAATAATATGTTCTGTCATCTGTAGTATTGGCATTATTTCTACCTCCATTAGAAGAAACCATTTTAAACCACTCACCTTTTTTAATGTTTTCAGTTCCTTCAAATAATAGATGTTCGAAGAAGTGAGCCATACCTGTTCTTCCTGGTTGCTCATCTTTTGCACCTACATGATACATTACAGACGTTACAACAACAGGAGCTGAAGAGTCTTGATGTAATATTACATGCATTCCATTACTTAAATCATACTCTTCAAATTCTACTTGCTGAGCGTTCATAGAAAACGCAAATAATACAGCAGAAGCAAGAGATAAAATACTTTTCTTCATTGATTTTTTTATTTAATTAATAATTTACATTTGGGTTTGACGCTTCATCTTACAAAATGTTACAGAAAATAAAGTTTTTTGTCAGTTCTCAAAAATAACAAAGGTTTGCCTAAAAACATAATGAAATTGAGCGTTTAATAATTTTTATTTTTAATATTTACCTTTATTGCTGATTTCTAAAATTTATGTATATTTGCATCCGCATTTTCAGTAAGTTAAGTGCATTAATTAGTATAAATACGCAAAACAAATAGTATGTACGCAATCGTAGAGATAGCAGGGCAGCAGTTTAAAGTAGCAAAAGACCAAAAAGTATACGTTCATCGTTTACAAGGAGAAGAAGGATCAAAAGTAACTTTTGATAACGTTCTTTTACTTGATGATGCTGGTAACGTAACTCTAGGCGCCCCAGCTATAGAAGGAGCATCAGTAACAGCTCAAATTTTAAGTCACTTAAAAGGTGATAAAGTAATCGTTTTCAAAAAGAAAAGAAGAAAAGGTTATAGAAAGAAAAATGGACACAGACAGTCTTTTAGCGAGATTCAAATTGAATCTATTGCAGCTTCAGGTACTAAGAAAACTGCTAAGAAAGCGGCTTCTAAGAAATCAGAAACTACTGCAGACGCTCCAAAGAAAGCCGCTCCTAAAAAAGCAACTAAAGCTAAAGCTGACGATTTAAAGAAAATTGAAGGTGCAGGGCCAAAGGCTGCTGAAGCATTAGTAAATGCAGGTTTAGATACATTTGCTAAAGTAGCTAAAACAGATGCTGCTAAATTAAGCGAAATTTTATCTGAAGCTAGCTCAAGATTATCTCATATTGTAACAGATACTTGGCCAAAGCAAGCTGGTTTAGCTGCAGAAGGTAAATGGGATGAATTAAAAGAATTACAAGATAGATTAGATGGTGGTATTGAAAAATAACCAACTAATTTAACTTTAACCTATAAAAACTCAAGAAAATGGCACATAAAAAAGGTGTAGGTAGTTCGAAGAATGGTAGAGAATCAGAATCGAAACGTCTAGGTGTAAAAATTTTTGGAGGACAAGCTGCAATTGCAGGTAACATTATTGTTCGTCAAAGAGGAACAACTCACAATCCAGGTGAAAACGTTTACATGGGTAAAGATCATACTTTACATGCAAAAGTTGATGGAATTGTTGAATTTCAAAAGAAAAGAGATAACAGATCTTATGTATCTGTAACTCCATTTGAAGCTTAAGAAATTTTCTTCAAAAGTAAAAAAGCTCAAACATTAATTTGTTTGAGCTTTTTTTATTGCTTACATTTCCTTTCTAAAAGATTATCAATCAACTTTGTAGGAAAATGTATCATCTATGAAACACCTCCTTTTTACCTTATTTCTATTTCTTGGTATTGCTGTAAATTCTCAAACTGCAAACAATTTTCAGAAAACTGAAAATTACATTATTCAGGAAAAATCAGATTCAGCTGTTTTTTACCTAAATAAGCTAAAAGATGGTAAAGAAAAAGCCTTTCTTAAAAAAATGATTTTAAGAGATTATATCTCTTATAAAGACTATTATCATTTTATAACCAGTTTAGCAAAAAGAGAGAATTTAGATTTTAATGCTGTTGCTAATTATATTAATAAGGAAGTTAAAACTCCAAAAATAAGCAAAGGGTTAGATAGAGATTTCTTTAATATTAAATGGATTTTAATAAGTAAACTTAGAAACGAGGTTCATTTAGAAGAAGCTAATGCAGAGCAAATAAAGTTAGAAAACTACGTAGCTAGATTTAAACAAACGAGTGATACTTATTTGTGGGCGCACACTAAAATGCAAACGCATCTTTTAGTTATGTTAGTTATAGAAAAGAACATTGAAGAAGGTGAAGCTTTAATTAATAAAAGTTTAAAAATTGCAAAAGAGTTAGAGGATATAGAGTTGCAAATTATATTTCTAAATCATTCAAAAGACTTTTTAATTTATCAAAATAAGTTAGAGAAATATATTAGTACCTGTGAATATATTCTAGAATTAGAAGCTCAGTTAGAAGAGAGAAGCAGTTATTATTATGGTACTATTACAGATTTGGTTAATGCTTACATTTATAAAGGTGAAGATGATGAGAAGGTTCTTAAACTAATAGATGAATTAAATAATTCATATTCTAAAATCTATTCTTATATGCTTTATGCACAGCTCATGTCTACAGCAAAAAATAAGCCTGAGCTTAAAAACCTTATTCTAACCAAGTTTGAAGTAGATAATGTTTTAAACCTAGTAAGAAAATTAGAAAAATTAGGTAAAGATTTGAATCTAAATGAATATTATCATCTTATGAATAAAAGTTCTGATGCTTTAGCAGAACATGATTATTTTGAAGAAGCGTTGCAATATAAACACAAAGCTTTAGAAATAACCAGAGATATTTATTCAGAAGAACTAACAAAATCTCTTACTAAATACACAAATCAAAAAGCTTTAAAAATTAAAGAGGAAGAAATTAGTTCAGAAAAAGAACAAAGGCAATTGTACTTTCTTATAGCACTACTTTGTTTTGCTTTATTAATAATAACTTTTGTAGTTTTAAGAAAAAACAAAGATCAGTCTGATGAATTGACTCGTAAAAATAAATTGATTGAGAAATCACTAGAAGAAAAAGAGATTTTAATTAAAGAAATGCATCATCGAGTTAAGAATAATTTTCAAATTATTAATAGTTTGTTAGATCTTCAAACAGATGAGATTAAAGATGAAAAAGCATTACAGATTTTAGAAAAAGGTAGAGATAGAATAAAGTCTATGGCCTTAATTCATCAAAAATTATTTAGAAGTAAATCTGGGCTCATCAATTTTAATGAATTTGTAGATTTATTGGTAAAAGAACTCTCTTACTTGTATAAATTAAATGATCATGTAGAAGTAGAGGTAGATATAAAAGACATCTTTTTTGATATAGATACTGCAATACCTTTAGCACTAGTTTTAAATGAAATTATAACCAACTCTTTTAAATACGCTTTTAAAACACAGAAAAATAACAAACTAACTATTATTCTAGACAAGCAAGACAAGCAACCCTATTTATTAACCATAAAAGACAATGGTGCTGGGTTTAAAAAAGAATTCAAGATTGAAGAAACTAAAAGTTCTGGCTTAAAATTAGTACAGAGATTGGTAAGACAATTGCATGGAAAATTAACTATTATAAATAATGAAGGCGTAACTTTCGAAATTCAATTCCAAGATACAGAAACAAGAAAGGAGATAAACTAGAATTTATGGGGAAAATTAAGATTTTGGTGGTAGAAGATGAAATTATCATTGCAGATAATATTTGTAAAACCTTAGAAGATTTAAATTACAAAGTTTTTGAGCCAGTAATAAATTATTCTGAAGCCTTAGCTAGTATAGAAAACATCAAACCAGACATTTGCATTTTAGATATTCAGTTATCAGGAAAAAAAACAGGGATAGATTTAGCCAAGAAAATAAATTCAGAATATAAGTTTCCAATTATTTTTTTAACGGCCAATGCAGATGCAGAAACATTAAACAAAGCAAAAGAAGTTTCTCCAAATGCATATTTGGTGAAGCCTTTTAGTAAAAATGAATTGTATACCTCTATTGAATTAGCCATATCTAATTATGCAAAAAAAGCACTAAAAGTAGATCAAAAAGCAGTTTTTGTTAAAGAAAAAGGAGGATTTAGTAAAATAAAATTCGAAGATATTCTATTTATTAAAAGTGATCATGTGTATGTAGAAATAATGCTAACAAATCATAAAAAAATAATTTCAAGAATTAGTTTAAATGAAATTTCTGAGAAATTAAGTAGTTGTTTTCAAAGAATTCATAGAGGTTATATTATTAACTTACATTATTTAGATAAGGTAAAACAGGATGCTGTCTTGGTGTCTCATTATGAAATACCTATTGGTAAAAAATACAGAGAAGATTTAATGAAAACAATGAATTTATCTTAGAATTTTATCTTTTAGAACATTATAACCGTGTTTAGAACATTTTTTTGTTGCAGAAATGTTAATTAGTTTAAATTTAACTCAAGTATAATTTCTATTTAATAATGTTGGGGGATATTATAACTAATTAAATTATACATACTAAAGCTACTTGTAAGAGTAGCTTTTTTTTATGTAATAATTGTTACAAGACTACTTAGTACTATTTTGTACTTTTACGTCTTATGAAATTATTATACAGCTTAGTAGTTTTTATTTCTAAATATATATTGAAATTTCTTTCCAAATTCAATACTAAGTTAAAACTTTTTGTTGATGGCAGAAAAGAAACCTTCTCTAAGATCTCAGTACTTAAAAATAAAAACACAATTTGGTTTCATGTAGCTTCATTAGGTGAATTTGAACAAGCAAGACCAATAATAGAACAATTAAAAATTTCGCATTCTTCATATAAAATTCTAGTTACATTTTTTTCTCCTTCTGGTTATGAAATAAGAAAAAATTATAAACTAGCAGATGTAATTTGCTATCTACCTTTAGACTCTAAGAAAAATACCCAACAGTTTGTAGAAATCGTAAACCCTAAAATGGCCATTTTTGTAAAGTATGAGTTTTGGCCAAACTTCTTATATGAATTAAAAGGTAAAAAAATTCCTACAATTTTGGTGTCAGGAATCTTAAGAAAAAATCAATTTTTCTTTAAAAGTTATGGTGGCTTTATGCGAAATTCATTACAAGCTTTTCATCACTTTTTTGTACAAAATGATAGTTCTAAAGAGTTGCTGGCATCTATCAATTTAGAAAATGTAACTGTAGCTGGTGATACAAGATTTGATCGTGTTTCAAAAATTTTAGAACAAGACAATTCACTCGATTTTATCAATCAGTTTAAAGACAATAAATACACAGTAGTTGCAGGTAGTACATGGCCTGAAGATGAAGAATTATTAATTAATTATATCAATAATGATTCTGCAGAAAACGAAAAATTTATAATTGCTCCACACAATATAAATGATGAAGCAATTCAAAAACTTAAAAAGTCAATTGCTAAAAAAACAGTACTTTTTTCTAATAAAGCCAATACAGATTTAAGAGAACATCAAGTTTTTATTATTGACACCATTGGTATTTTAACCAAAATTTATGCAGCAGCAGATTTGGCTTATGTTGGTGGAGGTTTAAAAACAGGTTTGCATAATATTTTAGAACCTGCAACTTTCGGAATTCCTGTAATTATTGGTCATAAATTTGACAAGTTTAAAGAAGCTGTAGATTTGGTTGAAATTGGTGGTTGTATTTCTATCCAAAATCAAAAAGAATTTACACAAAACTTAATACATTTAAGAGATGATAAAAATGATAGAACCTTAGCAGGTACTATTAACAAAAAGTATATTGAAGATAATTTAGGAGCAACAGAACAAATTATAAACTATTTAAATACACATTTATAAATGGATTTTCTATTACAACCTTGGCCTTGGTTTATTGGTGGGCCATTAATAGCGTTATCACTATTTCTTTATTTTTATTTTGGGCAAAATTTTGGGGCATCAACCAATTTTGAAACATTGTGTACAATGGCTGGTGCAGGTAAAGTGTCAGACTATTTTAAGAAAGACTGGAAACAGCGAGATTTTGCATTATTATTTGTGGTAGGTTTAATTATTGGTGGTTTTATATCAGCTAATTTCTTAGTGCCAAATCCAACAATAGATTTAAACCCTACAACTGTTCAAGAGCTAACAGATTTAGGTTTTGCCAATGTTGGTGAAAGTTATTTTCCTGCAGAAATTTTTAGTGATGATATTGTGTTCTCTTTAAAAGGCTTTGTGATTTTAATACTTTCTGGAGTGTTAATTGGTTTTGGAACACGTTATGCAGGTGGTTGTACTTCTGGTCATGCAATTACAGGTTTAAGTAGTTTACAATTACCTTCTTTATTGGCTGTAATTGGCTTTTTTATAGGTGGTATCATAGCAACATGGTTTATAATTCCAATACTTTTTTAGATGATGAAGAATATTAAATTTTTACTCTTAGGAATTTTCTTTGCAATTGTTTTAAGCAAATCTCAAGCAATTTCTTGGTATCGTTTTTACGAAATGTTTAAATTTCAATCATTTCATATGTTTGGAATTATTGGAGGTGCAGTTGTAATTTCTGCTATAATTATGCAACTTTTCAAAAGCGGAAAAATAAAAGATATTAATGGTAACAAAATTGTACCCAAACCAAAAAAGAAAGGTGTTATAAGTACCGTTTTTGGAGGAACATTATTTGGTTTAGGTTGGGGTATTTCTGGTGCTTGTGCAGCACCTGTATTTGTAATTTTAGGTTTCAAATTTTTACCAGCTTTAATTATTTTATTAGGTGCATTAATAGGTGCATTTATCTATGGTTTAATCGCTAAAAAACTACCTAATTAAATGAGTAAATTGGTAGATAATTTTGGTAGACAAATGGATTATGTACGATTGGCAGTTACTGATCGTTGTAATTTGCGTTGCCAATATTGTATGCCTGCTCATGGTATAGATATTGTACCAAGACAAGAACTACTCACTTTTAAAGAAATGTATCGTTTAATTCGTGTTTTAACAGAATTGGGCGTAAATAAAGTACGTTTAACAGGTGGTGAGCCTTTTGTACGTAAAGATTTTGTGGGGTTTTTAGAAATGCTGTCTTATAATGATTTGTTAGATGCCATAAATATTACTACAAATGGCGCACTAATTTCTCATCATATTGATAAAATTCAAAAGTTAGAAAAGGTAAAAAACATCAATTTAAGTATAGATAGTTTAAATCGTGAAAAGTTTGCCAAAATTACACGTAGAGATGTGTTTCCTGAAGTTTACAAAACGCTTGAATTACTAGAGCAAAGTAGCCTGAACCTTAAACTAAATGTTGTTGTTCAGTCTGGTTTTAATACAGATGAAATTATCGATTTTGTAAAACTAACAAAAGATAAAAATATTGCAGTTCGTTTTATAGAAGAAATGCCTTTTAATGGAAAAGGACAGAGAGACATGAAAGAAAATTGGACCTTCAATAAAATTTTAAATGAAGTAAAAAAAGAGTTCTCTGTGGATGAAATTAAGTCAGAAAAATCGTCTACATCTAGAAATTATAAAATAGATAATCATTTAGGAACTTTCGGAATTATACCTGCCTTTACAAGAACTATTTGTAATGATTGTAACAGAATTAGAATCACATCTACAGGTACTTTTAAAAATTGTTTGTTTGATGATGGTGTTTTTAATCTACGCGATTTTATAAGAAAAGGTGCTTCTAATGACGATTTAAAAGAATTGTTTTTATCTTTAGTAAAAGACAAACCAGAAAATGGTTTTATAGCAGAAGCAAACCGTAAAAAAGGAAATGTTTCCGAGAGTATGAGTACAATTGGAGGGTAGTTATGGTTTATAGTTTTTCGTTCATAATTGGGGGACTAATTTTAATGCTTGTTGTACTTAATTTCAAAAAAACGGATAGAAATATTTTTGAGGAGATTAAATCTATGGAAGGAATTTTTGCTGCTATTTTAGCTATTATAATTGGAATTGTTACATTGTTTATCGGTTGGAAATAATTCAAATTTTTATTGGCAAAAAGAGATATGAATAACAAAAAAGTGCAATACACAAAAAAAGAATTTAAAATTGATTTAACCTGGAAGCAAAGAATTTCATCTATGTTTTTTACAACTATTATTTATGGAGCAGTTTTGTTTCTATTTGATAGGAATCAAAACATAAACTCAATAATTTTCCAAGCAATCTTTTTTGGTGTTTTGTTTGTTTTGATATTTCCATGGGCTATGAAAAAAATACTAGGTAAAAGAGTAAGTAATATTGTACCTGAGTTATTAGATGATGAAGAAATAGAAGAAGAGATTTTTGCAAACTTATTTAGAGGTGTAGAAGGTGTTGGAGGTAAAATATTTTTAACCAATCAGCGATTAATTTTCAAAAGTCATTCCTTTAATTTTCAAAAAGGCCAAACCAATCTTGAGTATTCAATTATAAGTTCAGTGCAAAAAAGAAAAACTGCAAAATTGATAGATAATGGAATTAAAATAATTACAAAACAAAATACTGAATTTGATTTTGTAGTTAATGATAGAGATAATGTATTAGTTAAAATTCAGAATAAATTGAATTTATGATTTCAGTAAAAGAAGCAAAAAATATTATTTTAAACACTACTCAAGATTTTGGTGTAGAAGAAGTTCCGTTTATAAAATCTGTAGGTAGAATTTTAAAAGAAGAGATTTTTGCAGATAGAGATTTTCCTCCATTTAACAGAGTTTCTATGGATGGAATTTGCATAGATTTCAATCCATTTAAAAACGGACAAAGAACTTTTAAAATAGAAGGTATTCAAGCTGCAGGAAGTGAGCAAATCAGACTTCAAAATTCAGAAAATTGCATGGAAGTAATGACAGGTGCAGTTTTGCCAGAAAACGCAAATACTGTAATTCGTTATGAAGATGTAACTATCAACAACGGAATTGCAACTATTAATATTGATGCTATAAACAAAAGCCAAAACATTCATCAGAAAGGAAAAGATGGTAAAGTTGGCGATGTTTTAATATCAGAGAACAAAATTATTTCTGCTGCAGAGATTGGTGTTTTAGCAACAGTTGGTAAGTCAATGGTAAAAGTTGCAAAGCAACCTAAAGTAATGATTATTTCTACAGGAGATGAATTGGTTGGAGTAGATGAAAACCCTTTAGCACATCAAATTAGAAGAAGTAATGTATTTACGTTAGTTTCTTTGCTAGAAAGTCTAAAAATAGCTTCAGAAACAGCACACCTTACAGATGACAAGGCCATACTTAAACAAAAGATTAAAACGTTTATCGAAAACTATGATGTTTTGCTGTTTAGTGGAGCTGTAAGTAAAGGTAAATTTGATTTTTTACCAGAAGTTTTTGAAGAATTGGGTGTAGAAAAACTATTTCATAAAGTGGCTCAAAGACCAGGAAAACCATTTTTCTACGGAAAAACTGCCAACTGCAATTTATTCGGATTTCCTGGAAATCCAATTTCAACGTTTGTAAATTGTTTGGCGTATTTTTATCCTTGGTATTACAAATCTGTTGGTTTAGAAATCGAGGAAGAAACAGCCATTTTAACTAAAGATGTTAACTTTAAACCAAATTTAGAATACTTTTTACAAGTAAAATTAAGTGATAAATTCGGTCATACTTTAGCAACTCCAATTACTGGAAATGGTTCTGGAGATTTAGCAAGTTTAGTACATGCAGATGCTTTTATTCATTTACCAAATGATAAAACTGAATTTAAAACCGGAGAAAACTATCCAATTATAAGATATAGATAATGAGTGATTTTAGTCATCTAAATAATAAAAATAATCCTAAAATGGTAAATGTTTCTGACAAGAAAATTACCAAAAGAACAGCCATTGCAAAAGCAACTATGTTTTTAGGAAAAGAGGTTATTGCTCATTTTACAAACGATGAGTTAATCACTAAAAAAGGGCCTGTTTTTCAAACCGCAATTATTGCAGGAATTCAAGGTGTTAAAAAGACATCAGATTTAATTCCTATGTGTCATCCATTATTAATAAATGGTGTAGATATTGATATTCATACTACAGATGAAGAACATCTAGAAGTACTTTGTAAAGTAATGATTACTGGCAAAACAGGTGTAGAAATGGAGGCTTTAACTGGAGCAAATATTACTTGTTTAACAATATATGACATGTGTAAAAGTATCAGTCAAAAAATGGTAATTAAAGAAGTGAAATTAATGGAAAAAACTGGCGGAAAATCTGATATTAAAAATGACTAAAAAACACAGCAAACATACAAATTTGGTAAGAAGAGATAATGATATTTATGCACCCAATGAAATTGCAATTTTAGGTGCAAAATGTGATATTATTTCAGATATCGTTTCTAAAGTTGCTAAAAAATTATCTAATCATAAATTGGCTTATTTTGATGCTTCTCATGCTAAAGATTTAGCAAAAAACAAATTATCAGAATATGTTTTTCATCATGAAGGAAATTTACAAATCACAACTTCTGGAACTATAAATAAATACCAACAGCGTTTAGATTTTGCACAGTTTGATTATGTTTTTATAAATGGGAATCATTATCAAGGAGCAAAGCAAATTTTAATTTTAGACGAAGCTAAAGAAGCATCAGTATTAAAAAGATTAGATCAACTAGATAACATTCAATTTATTATAAAACTGAACTCAGAAACCGAGTTTTTTGATTTTTTAGTGGAGAAATATCCAAATATTAAAAACAAACGTTGTTACCCTTTAAATGATATTGATGCAATTTCTAATCACATCAATAATTTAATTCAAGAGAAAATTGCGCCTGTAAAAGGTTTGGTTTTAGTTGGTGGTAAAAGTACAAGAATGGGGTCTGATAAATCTGAACTTAATTATTCTGGAAAACCACAAAAAGAAGTTGCTAAAGAACTCTTAGAAGAACATAATTTAAAAACTTTTTATTCCGTTCAAAAAGCAGATAACGATTATGAAATTGCAGACAAATTTTTAAATCTTGGTCCTTTTGGGGGCATTTGTTCTGCCTTTCAAAAAGATCCAAATTCTGCTTGGTTTGTTTTAGCTACAGATGTGCCTTTTGTGAACAATGAAATTATTCAGTTGGTTTTAAAGCACAGAAATCCATCTAAAGTTGCAACAGCAATAAAGGGTAAAAACAAGGAAT
Organism: Polaribacter dokdonensis; assembly: GCF_024362345.1. Taxonomy (GTDB): domain Bacteria; phylum Bacteroidota; class Bacteroidia; order Flavobacteriales; family Flavobacteriaceae; genus Polaribacter; species Polaribacter dokdonensis. The sequence goes on from NZ_CP101505.1 coordinate 2,281,517, forward strand.
TTGTAGAACCTTTAATTACAATTTACGAGCCAAAATCCTATCCTATTTTATTACAATATTTAGCTCAAGGTTATTCTTGTCCACGTAAAATGTTGATTAATTCTGATGTAGAGATTGTAGAAATAGAGGATGATTTTATCAGAAATATAAATACACCTGAAGAATTTAGAGCGGCTAAAGAAGAGATTAGTTCGTAAATGAAATTAGATAAAAACCACCTTTTTAAACGTCAAATTACTTTATCAGAAATAGGTGAAGTTGGGCAACAAAAACTGCAAAACGCTTCTGTTTTGGTAGTGGGTTGTGGAGGTTTAGGTAGCCCAATTGCAGTGTATTTGGCTTCAAGTGGTGTTGGTAAAATCCATTTAGTAGATTTTGATACGGTTGATATTTCTAATTTACACAGACAGGTTTTTTATACCTTAAAAGATGTAGAAAAACCAAAAGCAGCTACTTTACGTAATTTTATACAAGAAAGAGCGCCTTTTACAAAGGTTGAAATTACCAATAAAGCTATTACAAAAGATAACGTTTCTGAGTTGATAGATAGTGTAGATATAATAGTTGATGCAACAGATTCTTTGCCAACTAAATATTTGTTGAATGATGCTTGTGTTGTTAAACAAAAACCTTTGGTGTATGGTTCTCTGTATAAATTTGATGGTTATGTAGCTACTTTTAATTTGTTGCAAAAAGATGGAAGTTATTCAGCAAATTTAAGAGATGCATTTCCTGAAATGGCTACAGATATTCCTAATTGTGAAGAAGCAGGTACCTTAAATGCTATTGTTGGATTAATTGCTACAGCTCAAGTAAATGAGGTTTTAAAAATTATTACAGGTGTTGGAAAACCGTTAACGAATGAATTATTAATATATAATTCTTTACAAAACACACAGTTAAAAATGAAGTTGAAATCTATTTTTAATAAAGAAAAAATCACTAAAATTTTTAAGGTTCAGACCTATGTAGATGCAGCTTGTGCAAATCAAAATCCTGATTGGCAAATTTCTCCAGAAACTTTAAAATCAAAATTGGGTGATGAAGACTTAGAGATAATTGCAGTGTTAAACAATTTAAAATTGCCTTTCAAAGTCAATCAAACCATACATATCAATACATTTGATGCAGAAAAAATAACTGTAGATTTTAATAAAACCTATGTGATGGTTTGTCAAAGAGGTTTAAATAGTTACAGAGCTACAGAAAGATTAAAGAAAAAATACCCTGATTTAAAAGTGCTAAATTTAACTGGCGGAATTTCTAGTTATTAAATGATAAAAAATAAAACTGGCATTGTTAAAATTGTATCAGGCAAAAGACCTTGGTATGAAAGAGTTTTGGCATCTGTTTTCTTTGCAGCTGGGTTTTATTTGTTATTTCTATTCTATAAAAATATAAATGTAACTTTTACAGAAGACTATTATATAAGTAGTTTTAAGGTTTTGTCATCTTTAATATTTGTTTTTAGTTTAGGAATTAAATACTCATATACAGTTAATCATCACTTTGACTTTGATTTAAAAAAGTATAGAAAGTTTGTTTCTGTTGGCCCTTTTGGTTTTGGTAAATGGCAAAATCTAAAAAGCTTAAATAGAGTTTCAACGTTTGTTAATCGTCAAGGAAATTGTGAAGTTAATATTTGGGATGTAAAAAATAATAAATACAGAATAGCATATTTTTACAAAATTGAAGACGCAGTTTTTTATGGCAGAGATTTAGCTGAAAAATTAGAAATTAAATTTTTAGAAAGAAGTTAAAAATGCAAAAACCTATAGAAATTTACAATCAGCAAAAAACTGAATTAGAGTACAAAGCAAATGGACTCAAAAAGAAACTTATTAATTTAGGTATTTTTCGGTTTGTAGTTTTTTTAATTACAGGGGTTTTGGTGTACTTAACTTCTACTGAATATCCTTTGGTTTTTATAATCGTTATTTTAGGTGTTTCTCTTTTTTCTATTTTGGTGATGAAATACCTTAACATAAAAAGAGAAAAAGCAATTATAGACAAAAAAATAGAGCTGAATTCAATAGAAATTGATGTTTTAAATCGCAAGTTTCATCACTTAGAAACTGGTAAAGAATTTGAAGATGTAACTCATTTTTATAGTAATGATATTGATTTATTTGGCAAAGGTTCTTTCTTTCAATATGTAAACAGAACAACAACTTTAGATGGTAAAAAAGAATTCGCAAACTTACTTACATCAAATTCTATTGAAACTGTTACAGACAAGCAAGATGCCATTAATGAGTTGGCTGATAAATTAAAATGGAGACAACATTTTTCTGCTTTGGCTAGTTTGTTTGCAGTAAAAGATACTTCAAAAACTATAATAAGTTGGGTTACAAATTATACTGCTGTTTTTGCTGCATATTTAGCAAAAATACAAGTTGGGTTTTCTGTAGTTTCTTTGGTTTTAATTGGCTTAATTTCTTTAGGTTTTTTATCATTTACTTACTTAACAGCATGGTTTTTTATAGGGTTATTTATTACTAGCAGATTTTTAAAGAAAACCAATAAATTATATTTAGATTCAGGTAAGGCAAAAGAAACTTTTAAGCAATATCATTTGTTGTTAAATGAAATTGAAAGCGAAACTTTTGTAGCTAAAAACTTAGTTGATAATCAAGCTATAATTGAATCAGAAAATAAAAAAGCTTCGACTATTTTTAAAGAATTTTCTAAAATTCTAGATGCTTTTGATAATAGAAACAACATCATTATTGCTGTACTTGGTAATGGTCTTTTTTTGTGGGATATTCTAAATGCTTGTAAGGTTGAAAAATGGATTGATAAGTACAAACACACTGTAGAAAATTGGTTTAAGGTGGTTGCTTATTTTGATGCTAGGAATTCATTAGCTAATTTTAAATTCAATCATCCAACTTTTGTGTTTCCAGAAATTACATCAAAAAAGGAAGTAATGAAAGCCACCAATTTAGGACATCCATTATTAAAGGCTGATAACAGAATTGATAATAATTTTAATATTGATGATGCTCAGTTTTTTATTGTAACTGGGGCAAATATGGCTGGAAAAAGTACGTTTTTAAGAACTGTTTCTTTAGCCATTGTTATGGCTAATTGTGGCTTGCCTGTTTGTGCAGAACGTTTTAGATATCACCCTATAAAATTGATAACTAGTATGCGTACTTCAGACTCTTTAACAGATGACGAATCTTATTTTTACTCAGAATTAAAACGTTTAAAATTTATTATTGATCAAATTAAAACAGAGAAATATTTTATCATTTTAGATGAAATACTAAAGGGAACAAATAGTAAGGATAAAGCTACAGGTTCTAAAAAGTTTGTCGAAAAATTATCAAAATCAAAATCAACAGGAATTATTGCTACTCATGATGTGAGTTTGTGTGAATTAGAGAATGAGTTTTCAGCAATTAAAAATTATTATTTTGATGCTGAAATTATCAATAACGAACTGCACTTTGATTACACCTTAAAAAACGGAATTTGCAAAAATATGAATGCTTCTTTTCTTCTAGAAAAAATGAAGATTGTTTAGTTTTTCCACTCTAAACTTTCCATCAGTTTTAAAATATCTTCTTTAATATATGCAACTGCTGGTAAAATAGAATCGTAGTTTGGCTTTGCATAAAAATATAAAGAGCCTTTTATGAAGTTATCTGTGCTGTCTGTGGCATGAAATTGTAAGTGAGAAGCTGCATTTCCTGTAATTTCATATAAACTTCCATAAACGCTGTTTTCATCATTTACAAAATCTCTTGGAATTATCTGCTCCGCTTTTACAGCATGTTTAAAAACTAACTTTTCTGCTTCAGTTAAGAGTTCTGCCAAGTTATTTTCTACAGGTCTGTAGGTAATATCTATAGATGCTTTTAAATTTGGGTATTTTATTTTTAACCAATTGTTTTTCTCGTTGATGATAATGCTTTGTGTAGGAATTTTAAATTGGTAAGGGCGCTTAACAGTAAGTTCTTTATATTGATTCTTTGGGTATTCTAAACTTAAATAACCTTTAGGTTTTGGTAATACATCATCTTTACAAGATGTGGTTATTGCTAAACTTAAAATTACTAATAAATAGCCTAAAAACCGATTATACATTTCTTGTTGCTTTAACTTGTTTTATGCGTTTTTTATCTAACGCTTCAATGGTAAACGTATAATTCTTAAAGTTTATTTTCTCTCCTTTTTTAGGAAACTTTCCAGAAATTTCTAAAATAAAACCAGCCAGTGTTTCACTTTCACCTTTTTCTTCTTCAAAAATTTCTTCATCTTCATCATCTAAAACTTTACAAAAATCTTTAATGGTGGTTTTGCCTTCGAATATGTAATTGTTTTCATCTATTTTAGAATATTGCAGGTCATCATCATCAAACTCATCATTAATATCACCAACAATTTCTTCTATAACGTCTTCTAAGGTTACTAAACCACTAGTTCCTCCATATTCATCTACCACAATTGCCAAATGATTTTTTCGGTCTCTAAAATCGTCTAACAAATCATCTAACTTTTTGTTTTCTGGCACAAAAAAAGCTTCTCTAAGTAAGGATTGCCATTTAAAATTCTTCTTGTTTAAATGTGCCAATAAATCTTTGGCATATAAAACACCAATAATGTTATCTATATTTTCTTTATAAACAGGATTTCTAGAATAGCCATTTTCGAGAATTTTACTTAGAACAACTTCATAATCTTCATCATCAGAAAGCGCAAAAATATCTATTCTTGGTTTCATAATTTGCACAGTTTCTGTGTTACCAAAATTTACGATTCCTTCTAAAATTTTCTGTTCATCTTTAGTTGTTGCTCCTTCAGAAGTTAGCTCTAGAGCTTGTGATAATGTTTCTACAGAAAAGTTAGAATTTTTATTTCCTAATTTTTTTTCTATAAATTTTGTTAAGGATATTAAAGGCAGTGTAAAAGGTGTTAAAATTACATTTACAACGTGTATAAATTTAGACATGTTTTTAGAAAAACGAAGCGCATTTCTAGATGCATATACTTTTGGTAATACCTCTCCAAACAATAAAATTAAAAAGGTAACAAGAACAATTTCTATTAAAAAGCGAATAGGAACTACAAATAAATATAAGTTAAGTTCATAATCAAAATTACCAAAAAGAGTTTCTGCCAAAGATGCAAATAACAACACAATAAGAATATTGATAAAGTTATTGGTTATTAAAATGGTTGCTAATAGTTTTCTAGGTCTTTCTAATAGAGTAACAATAATGTTGGTTTCTTTGCTTTCGTTAGAGAGTTCATTTAAATCGGTTTGCGAAAGTGAGAAAAAAGCAACTTCAGTACCAGATATTAATGCAGAGCTAATTAAAAGAAAAATAAGAGCAATTGCATTTATGCCTGTTATAAAATCAATTGATGAAAGTAGTAATATTAATGGTTCAGGATCTGGATCCAATTGTATGGTTTTTGATTAATTAAAATGGTAAATCGTCATTTTCTTCTTCAGCAACAGTGTTTTTAGCAGGAGCTGCTGGTGGTTCAGTTTGCTGTATGGTATTAGATGGTTCTGCATTTCTTTTAGTAGAAAGCATTGTCATTTCGTTTACTTGAACTTCTGTAGAGTAACGTTTTACTCCATCTTGTTCCCATTGTCTGTTTTTTAATTTACCTTCTACGTAAACTTTATCACCTTTAGTTAAATACTTTTCGCAAACTTTTGCAAGGCCATTTCTAACCACAATATTATGCCAATCTGTATTTGTAATTTTTTCTCCTGTTTGCTTGTTGGTATAACTTTCTGAAGTGGCAATAGGAAAACGACCTACACAATTTTGATCATCAAAATAATGCATCTTTACTTCATCACCTAAATTCCCTATTAATATAACTTTGTTAATTGTACCTGCCATAGCTTGTTTGTTTCTTACTCAAATGTACTAAAAAAAATGATTATTTTTTGGGTTTATACGCTTCAAGAAAATTAGCAATTAAAACTGGTACAGGAAAATTTTCGATTTCATTCCATAATATATCTGCAGCTTTTTGTTCGTCTGTTTCAATTACCCAAAACTGAGTATACAAATGCTGATGAGATAGTTTATGAACAATATCCTTTTTATTAAATAAGGAGATTGATACATCATTTTGGAAAAGTGTATTGAAATCTTCTGATGCTATTAATTCTTCTTTATTAAGAATCTTATTACTTTCAATTAATGGAAATTGATACAAACCCTGCCAAATACCTTTCCCTTTTCTTTCTGATAAAATCGTTTTATTTTCCTTTGTTTTTATTACAAGATAATTAAAGTAGCGTTTTTTAACTTTTATCTTTTTTTCTTTTACAGGTAAAACATCGATTAAATTCTTCTGCAGAGCCACACAACTTTCAGAAAATGGGCAGAACATGCAAAGAGGTTTTTTTGGTTTACATTGTATGGCACCAAAATCCATAATACCTTGGTTAAATGTACCAGGTTGCGTTTTATCTATTAAACTTTGTGCTAATTCTTTAAATTCTTTGATTCCCTTAGATGAATTAATTGGGGTGTCAATTCCAAAATATCTAGAAAGTACTCTATAAACATTTCCATCTACAACAGCTGTAGGTTCATTAAATGCTATAGATGCTATTGCAGATGCTGTATAATCACCAACTCCTTTTAGTTTTATAATATCTTTATATGTAGTAGGAAATTGCCCTCCATTTTCAAAAGCTATTTGTTTTGCAGAAAAATGTAAATTTCTGGCTCTGGAGTAATAACCTAAACCTTGCCACATTTTTAAAACGGTACTTTCATCTGCTTTTGCAAGATCAAAAACGGTAGGAAAATTGCTTGTAAATTTCAAGTAATAGTCTAAACCTTGAGCAACTCTTGTCTGCTGTAACATAATTTCTGATAACCAAATAAAATATGGATTTTTAGTTTTACGCCAAGGTAAATCTCTTTTGTTTTGTAAGTACCAGTAAATTAAAGTGTTAGAAAATTTCATTTTTAAAAAATAGATTTGCAATATTACATTTTAAAATTCACATAAATTTAAGTCTTTAAGTTTTCGGAATTGATTAATTATCATATATTTGCATCCGCATTTTTGAAACAAAATAATTAAGAATATAGTAAAAATAGAAACATGACGAAAGCAGATATCGTATCAAAAATTTCAGATAAATCAGGAATCGAAAAAACAGATGTTTTAGCAACAGTTGAAGCATTCATGACTGAAGTTAAGGATGCATTAGAAAATGGTGATAATGTTTATTTAAGAGGTTTTGGTAGTTTTATTATCAAAACAAGAGCAGAAAAAACTGGTAGAAATATTTCAAAGAATACTACTATTAAGATTCCAGCTCATAATATTCCAGCTTTTAAACCAGCTAAAACTTTTACAGAAGGTGTAAAAAATAAAGTAGCTGTTAAATAACAAAGTATTAATCTAAACCGTTAAAGGTTTGCAAAACACTAGAATTTATGCCAAGTGGTAAAAAAAGAAAGAGAGCAAAAATCTCTACGCACAAAAGAAAGAAAAGAGCTAGAGCTAATAGACACAAGAAAAAGTAAGCGTTTGCTTACTTTTTCGTTTATTGTTTAGCGAAAAAAAATTACAAGTTCATTGACATCGAGGTTACACAAACCTCAAATGGTATTATAAATACCTGACAATATTAATCCATCTGCACATTATTGTGCAGTGTTAAAACCAGTTCAGTATGAAAACAGAATTAATAATTCGTAGTAATTCATCTGATATTGATTTTGCCTTATTAAGAGATGGAAAACTTATTGAATTAAATAATGAAACAACTGATAACAAGTTCTCTGTTGGCGATATTTTTTTGGCCAAAATAGGAAAGGTGTTAACAGGTTTAAACGCTTCGTTTGTAAATGTTGGCTATCCAAAAGATGGTTTTTTACATTATCATGATTTAGGAGCGCAAGTAAACTCATTAAACTCATTCATTAAGAAAGTAAGCACAGGTAGGTATAAAGAATTCACTTTAAAAAACTTTCGAAAGGAAGAAGACATCAACAAAGACGGTAGTATTAAAGATGTACTAAAAACAGGGCAAAACCTGTTAGTACAAATTGTAAAAGAACCAATTTCTACAAAAGGACCCAGATTAAGTTCTGAATTGTCTATTGCAGGTAGATTTTTGGTCTTAGTTCCTTTTTCTAATAGAGTATCTGTATCTCAAAAAATTGAAGATCCTAAGGAAAAAGAACGTTTAAAAAGATTAGCGAAAAGCATTAAACCAAAAGGGTTTGGTGTTATTTTAAGAACTGTTGCAGAAGGTAAAAAAGTAGCAGAATTAGATAAAGATTTGCAAAATTCTTTAGATCGCTGGAAAACAATGTGTAAGAGAATACCTAACACAAACACTCCAACTAAAATTTTGAGCGAACTAAATAGAGCATCATCTATTCTAAGAGATGTTATGAATGAATCCTTCACAAATATTGTAACAAATGATGAAACTTTGAAAGTAGAAATAAAAGAATATTTACAGGAAATTTATCCTGAAAAGGAAAAAATTGTAAAGCTTCATAAATCTACAGTTCCAATTTTTGAAAAATATGGAATAGAAAGACAAATAAAGACATCGTTTGGAAAAACAGTTTCTATGAGCAAAGGTGCCTATTTAGTTATAGAGCATACAGAAGCTTTACACGTTATTGATGTTAATAGCGGAAACAGATCTAACAAAGCAGGTTCTCAAGAAGATACAGCATTAGAAGTAAACTTAATTTCTGCCACAGAAATTGCACGTCAATTACAATTGCGTGATATGGGTGGTATTATAGTAGTTGACTTTATTGATATGCATAAAGCTGAAAATAGAAATAAACTATTTCAGCATCTGAAAGAGCAAATGGCTTTAGATAGAACTAAACACAAAATTTTACCACCAACTAAATTTGGGTTAGTGCAAATTACAAGACAAAGGGTTAGACCTGAGTTAAGTATAAAAACTACCGAGCCAAATCCGAATAAAGATGGTCAAGTAGAAGCTCCTATTGTTTTATTAGATAAAATAGAGGCTGATTTAGAAAAATTCATTTCTAAATTAGAGCGCAGCAAATCAACCAATAAAAAGATTCAATTACATATTCATCCTTTTATTGCTGCTTATTTAACTAAAGGAGTAAATTCAGTACGTTTTAAGTGGTACTTAAAACACAAAAAGTGGATTACAATTATACCTAGAGACGCTTACACATATTTATATTATAAGTTTACTTCCGTAAAAGAAGAAGCTTAAAATATAATAAGGCAATAATTTTTTATCAAAAAACCCGCAACTTTTTAGTTGCGGGTTTTTCTATTTAATAAAACTAATGTTATTGTTTCTCTTTAATCAAATACATGTAAACAGGATAATGATCTGAATACCCACCTGTATAACCTCCGTAAGAAAAACTTCTAAATGGGTAGCCCTTAAACTGTCCTTTTCTGTTGGTTAAAAAACGCTTATTAAAAATCATGGCTTTAAACATTTTATAATCAGAAAAATCTTTTTTGCCCTTATCTAATAAAGGTGATGAGATTAAAATCATATCAAATAAATTTATATTGTCTCTATACCCTAATGTATTAAAACCTCTTCTATGTAAATCTTCATATGGGTTGTAAAAATCTAAATCACCAACCTCACTTTTATCACTTTTCGTCTTTAAAACTTCTTTAAAGCTTGAGTTTGTTGGGTCGTCATTAAAATCGCCCATAGTTATAATTTTAGCATTTGGCTCTTTCTCTCTTATCTGAGCAATAATTTTTGTGTTTTGATAAGCGGCTTTTTCACGTAAAGGTCTGCTTTTTGCTTCTCCACCACTTCTAGAAGGCCAATGATTTACAATAACATGAATCAATTCATCATCTAAATATCCAGAAACTAATAATTGATCTCTAGTATATACTTTGTATCCATTTCTATAAATGTTAGGGTTAAAGGCCTCATGATGTACAGGTTTAAAATATCTTTTTTGATAGAGTAAAGCAACATCAATTCCACGTTTGTCTGGAGAATCATAATGTATGATTCCATACCCTTTCTTGGCTAGGTTTTTAGATTTTACTAAATCTTCTAAAACGCTCAAATTTTCAACTTCAGATACACCTATTAATGCAGGAGATGTATTTGCTTTATCCTCACCAATCTGCTTAATAACGCTACCTAGCTTATCAATTTTATCCCAATACACTTTTGATCTATTCGATTTTAGCTCCATCATTGGGCTAGCTTCATCATTAATAGTAGTATCGTTAATAGTATCGAATAGGTTTTCTAAGTTGTAGAAAGCAATAGTTCTAATATTGTATTGTTTACCTTTTTTTTGAGCTTGTGCAGTAAAAGCTACCATAAAAAGTAGCATTAAAAAAGATAGTGTATTTTTCATTTCTTTAAGTTTTTTGCAATATTATAAAACAAATTGGATGCCAAAAATTATATAATGTTATTTTAACATTAGGGTTTCTTAAAATATGTTAATTTTGCGCCAAATTAATATTTAATATTATTTAAATTTAAAAAAAAATTTATGAAACAAACTGTTTTAACAGTATTAATGTTTTGCTGCTTTATTATTGGGTTGCAGGCACAAAATACTGTAAAAGGAATTGTTGTTGATGGCGATTCTGAAAAACCTTTAAAAGATGTTTCTGTTACTGTAAGCAAAAACAGTGCTTACGTTGTAAAAACTAACCAAAATGGTGTTTTTACTTTAGAAAAACTAAGTAATGGTAGCTACATCTTACAAATTAAATTAGAGGGTTATGAAGCTCAAAATTTTCCTGTTGAACTTTCTGGTAACTCTATTGATTTAGGAACAATTTTATTATATAAAGATTTTTCTATAGATCAAGATTTAAGTCTTATTACAATTACAGACGATGAATTAAATGATGATGCAAGTGCAGCAGATAATATTGCTGGTTTATTGCAAGCAACTAGAGATATTTATTTAAGAACGGCTGCTTTTGAATTCAGTTCTTCTTTCTTTAGAATTAAAGGTTTAGATTCTGGTAATGGTAAAGTGCTTATTAACGGAATTGAAATGAACAAGTTGTATGATGGAAGAGCTCAATGGAGCAATTGGGGTGGTTTAAATGACGTTTTAAGAAATCAAGAATTTAGTAATGGATTATCACCATCTAACTATACATTTGGTGGTGTTTTAGGTTCTACAAATATAGATACAAGAGCATCTGAGCAAAGAGCAGGTACTCGTATTTCTTACTCTTCATCTAACAGAAGTTATGTGCACAGAGTTATGGCTACACATTCTACAGGAACTTTAGAAGGTGGTTGGTCTATGACTTTTTCTGGGAGTAGAAGAAGTGGTTTAGAAGGTTTTAATGAAGGTACAACTTACAATGCTTATTCATTATTTGCTTCTATAGAAAAGAAAATAAACGATAATCACAGTTTGAATTTCACATCAATCTTTACACCAAACAGAAGAGGTAAATCATCTCCAAATACACAAGAGGTATTTGATTTAAAGGGGATTAAATACAATGATTATTGGGGATATTTAAACGATAGAAAAGTAAACTCAAGAATTAAAGAAGTAGAAGAGCCAATCATTATGCTAAACCATTATTGGGACATGAATGATAAAACTTCGCTACAAACAAACATTGCTTATCAGTTTGGAAAAATTGGTAACAGTCGTTTAGATTTTAATGGAGGTGCAAACCCTAGTCCTACTTACTATCAATATTTACCAAGTTTCTTTGAAAGAAATGATGATTTAGAAGGCGCTTATGAAGCAAGAGAGCGTTTTCAAAACGATGGTCAATTAGATTGGAATAGAATTTTTGATGCAAATATTACAAATAGAGCAGCTGGTTTAAACAATGCCTATGTTTTGTATGAGGATAGAAATGATGATAAACAACTAACAGTTAACTCAATTTTAAATTCAGAATTAACAGATAATATCACTCTAAATGCAAAGTTAGAATACAAAAGATTACGTTCTCATAGTTTTGCAGAGGTTATAGATTTGTTGGGAGGTACAGGTTATTTAGACATAAATCCTTTCGCAGATACTATGGATGCTATGCAAAATAACTTATTAGACCCTAATAGAATTGTAGGTGTTGGAGATACATTTAGATACAACTACAAACTAAATTCTGATGTAATTGGCGCTTTTACACAAGCACAATTTAAATACAATAAAGTAGATTTTTATGGAGCAGTAAATGTTACAAGAACTACACATCAAAGAGAAGGTTTATATCAAAATGGGCGTTTTGTAAACAACTCATTAGGTTTATCTGATAAGATAGATTTTACAAACTATGGTTTAAAAGCTGGTGCAACTTACAAGATTACTGGTCGTCATTTAATTGATGCTAATGTTGCCTACATGACACAGGCACCTACTATTAGAAACTCTTTTTCTAACTCAAGAGAAAACAATACAATTGTAGAAGATTTACAGAGCGAAAAAGTTTTCTCTACAGACTTAAGTTACATTGTTAGAAGTCCAATTATTACATCAAGGTTAACTGCATATTATACAAATGTACAAGATGCAACTGAAATTTCTTTTTACTTCGCAGATGGTGTTGGAGGAGATAATACAGCTTTTGTACAAGAGGTTTTATCTGGTATAGAAAGAAATCATATAGGTTTAGAATTAGGTATAGAAGCACAAGTTACTTCAACTATTAAATTAAAAGGTGCAGCTTCAATTGGGCAATTTACTTATGGTAATAATCCAGATTTATACTTAACATCAGATGTTGCAGACAATGGAGGTTTTGATAGCAACTTTAGATCTAAAAACTACGTAGCTTTATTAGAAAACTACAAATTAGCTTCAGGACCACAAAACGCATACTCTGTAGGTTTTGAGTATAGAGACCCAGATTATTGGTGGATTGGAGCAACAACCAACTTCTTTACAAATACATATGTAGATGTAGCACCATTAACAAGATCTGCCAATTTCTATGAAGATGCAGATGGCTTACCATTTAGCGATTACGATCCAGAATTAGCAAGAGAATTATTACAACAAGAAAAGTTTGATGACTATATGGTTGTAAACTTAATTGGAGGTAAATCTTGGAAAATAGGAGATAAGTTTGTTAGTGTTTTTGCAACAGTAAATAACTTATTTGGAGAAGAATACAAATCAGGTGGATTTGAGCAAGGAAGAAACGCAAACTTCAGACAATTAAGAGATGATAAAGCGTTAGATACTCCAGTTTTTGGAAACAAATATTGGTATGGTAGAGGTACAACGTACTTTTTAAATGTGAACTTAAGATTTTAATGATATTAAATAAATTAATTATGAAAACAAATAAAACAATCATCTTATTATTAGCTTTAGTTGCTAGTATATCTTTTACTTCTTGTGTAGAGGATGGAGATTTTACTGTACCTCAAAGCATAGGAGCAGAAGAAAATGCAGCAGTTGAAACAATAGAAGCAGAACTTGCAGACCCAAATAGCGGTTTAACAGAAATTTCTATTGCTAATTTAGCAGGCTTAGTTGTTAATGGGCAAGCAACAGAAATTACATCTAACATTGTTGTAAAAGGTTATGTAACATCATCAGATGAAACAGGTAATTTTTACAAAGAGTTTTTTATTCAAGACAAACCAGAAAATCCTACAGCTGCAATTAAAGTAGCTTTAGAGTTGGTAGATTCTTACAACAAATTTAATATTGGTAGAGAAGTTTACGTAAGATTAAATGGTTTATATGTTGGTGAAGTTCGTTCTGGAGATGGAGTTGCTACAATTGGTGGTGATAAAAACGATGATGGTGATGAAGTAGAAAATTTATCTTTAAACCAATTAGACACTCAATTATTTAGATCATCTAATACAGAAACTATTGTACCATTAAGTGTTAAGTTCTCAGAAATTAATGATAGTCATATTGGTATGTTTATTCAGGTTGATAATGCACAGTTTCCAACTACTTTAGCTGGTAAAACATATGTAGATGCTAATGATCAATTTGATACTCAAAGAACATTACAAAGTTGTGATGGTTTTGGTTTTACAACCTTTATTTTAGAAACTTCTGCTTTTGCAAGCTTTAAATTCGCAACATTACCAGCAGGTGGTGGTTCTATTGCAGGTGTAGTCTCTAAAACTTTTAATGGTAGTGATTTAGTATTAGCTTTAAATAGCAATGCAGATGTTGATATGTCTGGTTCAAGATGTACACCTTTAGATATTAATGATTTTAGCGTAATTGTAGAAGAAGATTTCGATTCAGGTGTAGACAACTCTACATTTAACTTTCCAGGTTGGACTAACTTCGCAGAAGAAGGAAGTGAATTATGGACAGAGCAAGTTTTTAGTGGAAATGGTTATGCAGAGTTTAGTTCTTTTAGATCTGGAGATGATGTAAATATTGCTTGGTTAATTTCACCAAGTATTGATATGGATGCACAAACTAATGAGTTTTTAAACTTTCAAGTAGCACAACATCACTTAGATTCTGTAGACAATACTTTAGAGTTATTTGTTTCTACTGATTATGATGGTTCTAATGTTGCAGCTGCAACTTGGCAGCCAGTTTCTGCAAATTTACCTGTACCAAGTGATTCTTGGTACGCATTTAAAGATTCTGGTTTAGTAGATTTATCTACATATACAGGTACACTTTATGTTGGATTTAAAGTAACAGGTTCAGGTAATGACGATACTTTAGATGGAGCATACATGATAGATGATTTTAAAGTTTTAGCACAATAAGCTTACTTTTTTAAATAAATATAAAACCAGTAAAGTTTTCTTTACTGGTTTTTTTATTTTTACACTATGAATAAGATAGAACACATAGGTATTGCAGTTAAAGATTTAGAAAAATCAAATAAAGTATTTGCCTCACTTTTTGGTGAAGAACATTATAAAGTAGAAGAAGTCTTATCAGAAGGTGTTAAAACCTCTTTCTTTAAAAATGGTCCTAATAAAATTGAGCTTTTAGAAGCTACAAATCCAGAAAGCCCAATTGCAAAATTTATTGCAAAAAAAGGTGAAGGTATTCATCATATTGCATTTGCAGTAGATGATATTTTAAGTGAAATTAAGCGCTTAAAAGAAGAAGGGTTTATCGTTTTAAATGAAGAGCCAAAAAAGGGTGCAGACAATAAATTAGTGGCCTTTTTGCATCCTAAATCTACAAATGGAGTACTAATAGAATTGTGTCAAGAAATCAAATAGTTAAAATACTGCAAACTCTTCTTAACAACTGATTTCTAATTATTATCTTGCAAACGATTAAACCTTAAAATCAATGTCCAAAAAATTTGATTCTTATCAAAAAAGACGCTTACAATCTTCTTACATTTCTGTTGTAATTAGTATTGCTTTGGTGCTATTTATGGTGGGTATTTTAAGTTTAATTGTTTTAAAAAGCACTAAAGTTGCTAACTATGTAAAAGAGAAAGTTGCCATTACTCTTTTTATAAAAGATAACGTTACTCAAAAACAGATTAAAACTTTTAGAGAATCTTTACTAGAAGAAGAATTTACTAAAAAGGCTATTTATACAAGTAAAGCACAAGCTGCAAAAAGATTTAGTGAGCAAATAGGAGAGGATTTTTTAGAATTTCTAGGAGAAAATCCACTAAAAAATGGTGTAGATATTTACTTAAAAGCAGATTATGTTACACCAGAAAAAGTAGCAGAATTAGAACAAAGATTTCAAAAAAATGCTTTTGTAGCGGATGTTTCTTATGATAAACCACTAATAAATCTACTGACAAAAAATATAAAACGAATTAGTTTTTGGTTATTAGTTTTAAGTAGCTTTTTTGCCTTGGTTGCAATGATATTAATCAACAGCTCAATACGTTTATCAATCTATTCAAAAAGGTTTAATATTAAAACCATGCAAATGGTTGGAGCTACTAAAAGCTTTATTAGAAGACCATTTATTTTCAGAAGTTTAAAATTAGGTTTATTGGGTGCACTAATTGCATTAATGGGTATTGCAGTTATTATTTACTATTTAGATAAGTATATACCAGCCATAAATTTTTTAGAAGATTATATTACTTTAGGCTATATTTCTGGCATCGTAATTATATCTTCTCTGATTATTACTTGGATCAGTACATTCCTTGCAACACAACGTTTTTTAAATTTGCAAACAGACGAATTATATTATTAATATTATGAAAAATAAAGTAAAGCAAAAGCCAGAATTTTTATTTGGTAAACGAAATTATATCATAATGCTTATAGGTATTGTGTTTATTACTGCAGGTTTTATTTTTATGTCTGGTGGAGGTAGTGATGATCCAAATGTGTTTAATGAAGAAATCTACAATTGGCAGAGAATTCGTTTAGCACCAACTTTAGTAATTATAGGATTAGCAATAGAGATTTACGCAATTTTAGCAGATCCTAAAAAATAAATTATGGATATTTTAGAAGCTATAGTTCTTGGTGTAATTCAGGGTTTAACAGAATTTTTACCAGTTTCTTCTAGTGGTCATTTAGAGTTAGCAAAAGCTATTTTAGGTGATACTTCTGTGCCAGAAGAAAGTTTAACTTTTACTGTTGTTTTACACTTTGCAACAGCATTAAGCACCTTGGTAATTTTTAGAAAAGAAGTTGCAGAAATCTTAAAAGGATTATTTCAATTCAAATGGAATGACCAAACAAAATTCTCATTAAAAATTATAATTTCTATGTTGCCAGCAGTTGTTGTTGGTTTGTTGTTCGAAGAGCAACTAGAGGCCTTTTTTGGAGGTAAAATATTGTTAGTGGGTGTAATGCTATTAGTTACAGCAATACTTTTATTATTAGCAGATAAAGCCAAAAACACCGATAAAGAAGTATCCTTTACAAACTCTGTAATTATTGGTATTTCGCAAGCTATTGCAATGTTACCAGGTATTTCTAGATCTGGTGCAACTATTTCAACATCAGTTTTATTAGGTATTGATAGAACAAAAGCTGCACGTTTTTCTTTTTTAATGGTTGTACCTTTAATATTTGGTAAAATAGGTAAAGACGTTTTAAGTGGCGATTTAAATTTTCAATCTTCAGAAATGTTACCTATAATTGCAGGTTTTATAGCAGCGTTTTTAGCAGGAATTTTAGCTTGTAAATGGATGATTGCTTTAGTCAAAAAAAGCAAATTATCTTACTTTTCTTTATACTGTGCAATTGTAGGTTTTATAGCTATAGGTTACGCTTTATTTTTGGCATAAACTCAGTATTTGATGACAGAAGAAGATTTTAAAAATGGACAAGTTTTACTGATTGATAAACCATTAACTTGGACCTCTTTTCAGGCTGTAAATAAAATACGTTGGCACATAAAACAGCGTTTTAACCTTAAAAAAATAAAAGTAGGTCATGCAGGTACTTTAGATCCTTTAGCTACTGGCTTATTAATCATTTGTACAGGTAAACAAACCAAAGAAATAAATACTTATCAAGGTCAAATTAAAGAATATACAGGAACTTTTACCTTGGGTGCAACTACACCAAGTTATGATTTAGAAACAGAGGTAAATGAAACGTTTTCTATAGATCATATCACAGAAGATTTATTAAATCAAACCACCCAAAAATTTATTGGTGATATTGATCAGAAACCACCTATTTTTTCTGCTATTAAAAAGGATGGTAAACGTTTATATGAATTAGCTAGAAAAGGTGAAACCACTGAAATAAAATCGAGAACAGTTACTGTTTCTGAATTTGAAATTACAAAAATAGCTTTACCAAATGTTGAGTTTAGAGTAGTTTGTTCTAAAGGAACTTACATAAGATCATTGGCGTATGATTTTGGAAAGGCTTTAGATTCTGGAGCGCATTTATCAGTTTTAAGAAGAACCAAAATTGGAGATTTTTCTGTAGATAATGCAGAATCTATTGAAGGTTTTATTGAAAATTTAAAAGCTGAGTAGTTTTGTAAAATTGATTTAATTTTTAGGATTGATTTCTTTAAACTTTAGAGGTGCTTTTGTAAACGAATTCAACTAAAAAGCTGAGTGCAATTATACTTAGTGCACTAAAAACACCAATTTTGTTTTCTGCAAACTGCTGTAATAACAAGGTTGCAAAAGCAATAGCACAAATTATTGCTGCAAAAAGGTGAATAAACTTATTCGACTTTAGGGTCTTGTATTTTTTGTAGCCAATATAATTTACAATAGTAAAAATTAATAAAAAGCCAGAACTACCTGCAGTAGAAATACTCTCTAAATCAATAGTATTTACAAGAGCTATAGCTAAAATTGCTGTAATTAAAAAGCCAACTGGTTTTCCCCAAAGTGAATTACTGAAGTATTTTGGGAGCTCATCATCTTTAGCAATATCAAAGTTTACTCTTCCACTACCTAAAACAGTAGCATTAATAGCAGAAAAGGTAGATATCATGGCTGTTATTGTTATGATGGTAAACCCTATTTTTCCTAAAGTAGGTTCTGCTGCTTTGGCTAAAACATATTCCTCTGCACTTGCAATAGTATCAAAAGGCAGAGCTCCAATGGTTACTATAGCAATGAGTATATACAGAATTACTACAAACCC
The DNA here is from genome assembly GCF_024362345.1 of Polaribacter dokdonensis. Taxonomy (GTDB): domain Bacteria; phylum Bacteroidota; class Bacteroidia; order Flavobacteriales; family Flavobacteriaceae; genus Polaribacter; species Polaribacter dokdonensis. The sequence goes on from NZ_CP101505.1 coordinate 2,300,010, forward strand.
AACAGCACCAAAATATGCTTTTTCTGTGTTTTTCTCTTTATTTTGTAAATCTGAAATAGAATTGGCAATCAACTCAAAACCTTCATAGGCAACAAAAATAACCATACCTCCAGAAAGTAATAGAATTGGAGCTTCCCAGTTTTCTGGAGTAAGTTGATTTAGATTTTCTGAATTTTGGTATATTCCATAAAAACCTACTGCAATAAAAGCAATTAGAATAATAAGTTTTACAACAACAGAAACAGATTCTATTCTGCTAACTAGTTTAATACTCAGATAATTTATAAGAAGGGCTAACACAATTATGGCTGTTTGAAAGATTTTAATATCAACTTCATTATTACTAGTTATGGATATAAGTTCTGCACTGTAAGCACCAAAAGCAGAAGCGTACAAGGCCAGCATTACTATATAACTAATCCAAAGTAAGTTGTTAATTCCACCTGCAAATATTCCATTTCCAAACTGATGATGCACAAAACGAACTGTACCTCCATTTTCTGGATATTTTTTAGAGAGCTTGGCATAAGAATAAGCAGTTAGCAAAGCTATAATCCCTGCAAACAAAAAAGCAATTGGTGTACCTCCTTTTGCTAAAGATACTGCTAAACCAAGAACAGCGAATATACCACCACCAACCATGCCTCCAATACCAATAAAAATGGCATCTTTTAGATCTATTTTAGCACTCATACTTTGTGTGTTATAATTTGTTGTATATCTTTCTGTGCAATTTAATAATTTATAACTTAAAGTTAGAGTAAATTATTTAGGATAATGTTCTTAATTCTTGCCTATTATTCAATATAAAAATGCTAAAACGTATAAAAATATATATACATTTTAGCATCCTAAACTTTATGAGTAAACTTTTATTTTAGCCTAAATAATAACGTAAAACTTCTGTTCTAGATTTGTTTTGTAAACGTCTTATTGCCCTTTGTTTTACTTGTCTTACACGTTCTCTGGTTAAATCGAAAGTTTCACCAATTTCTGAAAGACTAGAAGCTGTGTGATTTCCTAAACCAAAAAACATTTTTATAACTTTAGCTTCTTTATGAGAAAGGGTTTCTAAAGCTCTATTTATTTCAATATCTAAAGATTGTTTCATTAAATTTCTATCTGGTCTTGGTGATTCATCTGATTTTAGGACATTGTAAAGATTAGAATCTTCACCTTCTCTAAAAGGTGCATCCATAGAAACATGTTTACCAGAATTTCTCATAGATTGGGACACATTTCTAACTGTGGTATCTAATTCATTTGCAATTTCTACATAAGTAGGAATTCTCTCATTTCTTTGTTCCAATTTAGAATACACTTTGTTTATTTTGCTGATGCTTCCAATTTTATTTAATGGTAAACGCACAATTCTAGATTGTTCTGCTAAAGATTGCATTATTGATTGCCTAATCCACCAAACTGCATAAGATATAAACTTAAAACCTCTAGTTTCATCAAAGCGTTTTGCTGCTTTTACTAAACCTAAATTACCTTCATTAATTAAATCTGATAATTTTAAACCTTGATTTTGATATTGTTTTGCTACAGAAACAACAAATCGTAAGTTAGCTTTTACCAATTTATCTAGAGCTCTTTGATCACCAGCTTTAATTTTTAATGCTAATTCTACTTCTTCATCAGCAGTTATTAAATCTATTTTTCCAATCTCTTGAAAATATTTTTCTAATGATTTGGTATCTCTGTTGGTTACTTGCTTTACAATTTTTAGTTGTCTCATATATAGTTTTTAATTTTTAAGTTCTTAAATAAATAAATTACAATCTCCACAGTCTTTCACTTCTCCATAATACGTTTCTCTATATTTATGTAGGGTTTTAACAGGAAAACCTAATACATGTTTTTTTATATAGATTACTTTAGAGTTTAAAATACCCATTGCAGATGAGTAATATTTTTCTTGTTTTGTACTTCGTTTTATTTCAATAATTTTCATAACAGTAATGATTAGAACGCAAAAAATTGCGCTCATTTATTAATAAGTAATACATAATAATTTACCAGTTAGCAGAAAAGCTAGAAGGCAGAGGAATAAAATGGTACAGCAGCTTTATAAGTTGAAGAAATAAAATACTGTTTGTACGCTTTAATTTTCATAGATCTCAAAATTACAAAAAATAAGCCGTTTTTGCTAAAAAATGAGCTTTTTTCTTCATTTTTGACCAAAAACGACTAAAAAACGATTATTTTTTTAAATTTATTAATCGAGTTAAAAATGCAATGGTTTGGGTTAATTAAAACTATAATGAGAGCGTACATTTGTAACCTAATTAAATAGTAAACGAAAAGATTATGAAAACGATAAAAAGATTTACAGCAATTTTAGCCATGGCTTCTATAGTACTTGTGGCTTGTGATGCTAAGAAAGAAAAAGAATACAATTTAGATTTAAATGATGGTACATCAGTATTTTATAACTCTAATGACGAGGATGCTTTAAGAATTAATGGGTGGACATCTTTTAATGCAACAAACGAAACTTTAAAAGGTTTACAAGAAACAGATTTTGATTTGCCAATGACTAGTTTAGAAAACTTAAATGACCCAATTGCAAATTTGTCTAATTCTATACCAACATCATTAAAAACAGAAGAGGTTATAGAAGATATAGAAGATGTGCAAGAAGAATATACAAAACTGATTAATGAAAAGAATGAACCTTTAGATAACGTTAAGCAGAACATGGAAGAACTTGTAGAAAAGTTCGATGATTTAAGAGAAGAATTGAATGAAACAGTAGAAGATTATATTACTAAGTAGTAACATATAAAGTGAAATTAAAAAGGGAAGTTGTACAACTTCCCTTTTTTTATGCTAAAATCTTAAAGTAGCACCTATTAAAAAGTTTCTAGTAGCTTGTGGGTAATACCCTGCACCATCTACTGTAGTTACAGTTCCTGGAACAGAAAAATCATCATCATATGTATAGTAATAACCTCTATCTACATATTCAGTATCAAAAATATTATTCACTAAAGCTGTTAAGGTAATTGAATCGAATATTTTATTTGGTGTAATTGTATACACAATATTAATATCGCTTGTAAAGTAGCTTTCTAAAACATCGTTAGTAGATATTGCACTACTTAAATTACTTAAAAATTGTTCACCTACATATTTAGATAACAAACTTAACTGTAATTTCTCTGTTGGATTATAGATAAACATATTACCTACAATTACATTTGGAGAAAAAGAGATATCTGTATTTCCTAATAATTCAGGAGTAGTATTACCATCTCTAGTTACAAAAAAGTCTCTGTTTTTATTGGTACTAAAGGCTGCATTTGGTTTCCAAGAAAATTTATCAGTAAAACGAATGTCTGCATCTATTTCTAAACCTAATCTATAACTACTTCCAGATGTTTCTCTTACTGGAGCTCCTACATCATCTAAAGCACCAGTTAAAACTAACTGATTCTTGTAATCCATATAATAGATGTTGGTGTTTAGTTTTACTTTACCATTGTTTAAACGCCAACCTAATTCTAAATCATTTAAAGTTTCTGGAGTAGAAACTCCGTTTTCAAAATCATTTCTGTTTGGTTCTCTATTTGCAACTGCAAAAGAAGCATATAAATTATTATTGGCATTTAAATTATAGGTTAAACCAAATTTAGGATTGAAAAAATCAAAATTAGCATCTACGTTTATAGGGTCTCTATCTGAAGTTAAACCTTGTGTTCTATAAGACACAAAACGCCCTTGTAAATCTGCATAACCAGATAATTTTTTTGAGATATAAAAGTTTGCTTTTGCAAATAATGAAAAATCATTTTTTGTAGCATCAGAAAAATAATAGCGATCTCTAATTTCTGTATTTGGTGCTAAATCAGAACCCCAAATAACTTCTCCAAAATGATCTCCTGTATAATTAGAGTATGAAATTCCTGTAATTAAATTAATCTTTTCTGTTTTATAATTGGTATTAAAGTTAGCTACGTAAAAATTGTTATCTAACCAACGTCTTACAATAACATCACTACCATCTACTATTAAATTATTAAAATCTGCAGCAGATTCTCCAGGTTTATATTGTTCAAAAAATCCAGAACCTTTAGTGTAGTTTAAACCTAAAGTAGTGCTCCATTTATCATTTAATTGCTCATTCCAATGCAATTGATAATGGTTTTGTCCATAATCGTCTACTTCATTTTCATAAGTATATGGGTTTTGTCTTCTGTCTTGTTCTAATTGAGTAGCATCTAATCCAAACCAAGATTGGTAGGTTCTTTCTTCTCCACCAAAAGTAATTGCTTTTATAAGTGTATTTTCATCAGAATAACTTCCTTGTAAATAGTAAGATTTTAAATCTGTAAATGCTCTATCTACATATCCATCAGAATAAATATCAGACAAACGACCTGCAATCTCTATGTGATCGTTTATTTTACCAGTACTAAATTTTACAGTGTGTTTACGAGTACCAAAAGAGCCAAAAGAATTCGAAATTTCTCCATAAGCTTCTTCAGAAACAGCATCTGTTAAAATGTTTAAACTTGCACCAAAAGCACCTGAACCATTGGTTGATGTACCAACTCCTCTTTGCAATTGCAAGTTCTCTGTAGAAGATGCAAAATCTCCTAAATTCACCCAAAAAGTTCCATGACTTTCAGCATCATTATAAGGTATTCCATTTACAGTTACATTAATTCTTTCTCCATTAGAACCACGTACATTCATGTAAGTATAACCTATACCTGCACCTGCATCTGATGATGAAATTACAGATGGTAAATAGTTTAGTAAGATAGGTATGTCTTGCCCCAAATTACGTTTTGCAATTTCTTTCTTAGATAGGTTAGAGAATGTAACAGGAATGTCTGCATTAACCCTTACTGCATTTACTAGAACTTCATCTAGAACAGTGTCTTCATTCTGTAATGTAAAATCTGCAGTTACATTTTGATTTAGAATAACAATTCCTTGTAAAAAACTCTTGTAACCCAAATAAGTAACTTGAATAAAATGTTCTCCTTTTGGCAAATTTAAAAGGTAGGTACCATCTGCTTTTGTAGTGGTACCTCTTTTTAGATTTTTTGCATAAACAGTTGCATTTGCTAAAGGTTCATTGTTTTGGTCTACAACTTTCCCTGTAAGTTGGTAGGACTGTGCGTTTACAAGTATACTTGCAAACAAGAATAAAAAAATGATAGTTTTTTTCATTTTAAAAAATTTAAAACGAATAAAAAGAGGTAATTATTCTTGTAATTAATAGTGAATAATTATTTCGTCATTAAAAAATGACTTTGTTAAACATCCCTAAACAGCATTACCTGTTCTAGGTTCATTGGGTATGATCTCAGCTTTTTACAGCACCCCTTTTGAGAACGCTGCAAAATTAAGTGCTAAAAATATAATATGAAATATAAAATTGCTTTTTTTTCTATTTGTATATGGTGTACAAAATTGCGTAATAAAGCACATGATTGCTATTTGTATTAAATAAATTTGTTATGCAATTAAAAGTGTTTTGTTTAAGCTTAATTTTAAACAATTTTCTTTTACTTAATACACCAACCAATGAAATTATATAAAAAAATAGTGCTATTTATTTGTTTTCTAGCACTAAGCATTCCTGCTCAATCACAGGAAAAAGAAAACGAAAGTGGCATAGATAAGTTTGTAGAATATTTTACATTTTATCCTAATAGAAAGAAAGTTGCACAAGATTCAACTTTATACTTATCAAAAATTATTACAGCACCTATTATAAGTTATTCACCAGAAACCAGCCTTGGTTTTGGAGTAGGAGCAAAGTATTTATTTAAATTTAAAGGAAGTGGAGAAGAAACAAGAACCTCTAATATGCCTGTTTCTTTGCTTTATACACTAAACAGTCAATTCTTTATTTTTTCTGGATTTGAGATATTTACCAATCAGGAAAAATGGGTAATTTCTGGTAATATATTATTTCAAAACTATCCTAGATTATATTATGGAATAGGACAAAACACACCAGAAGAGAATGAAGAAATTTACGATACCTATCAATTTTTATTTGAACCAATTTTATTAAAACAAGCTTTTACACGTTACTTATTTTTGGGTGGTGGAGTTAGGTATAACAAAATTTATGATACAAAAATAGAAGAAAATGGTTTGTTAGCTACAACTCAACCATCAGGTTTTAATGGTTCTACTTCTGTTGGTTTTGAGCTTGCAGCTTTGTATGACAGTAGAGATAACATTTTAAATGCCTCTAAAGGATGGTACATGGAGTTAACCAAAGGTTATTATGGAACTGCTTTGGGAGGAACGCATCAATTTGAATTAACTCGTTTTGATTTGCGTCATTACATGAAAATTTCTAGCAAAAATGATGATGTTTTAGCTTTTCAAGCCATTGGTCATTTTGCTAATGGAGATGCTTCTTTATCTGAATTGGCACTTTTTGGAAACGAAGAAATGATGCGTGGTTATATAGAAGGTAGATACATAGAAGAAAATTTATTGGCAGCTCAAGTAGAGTATAGAAAAACGTTTAAAGATAGTAGATTTGGTATGGTTGCTTTTTTAGGAGCAGGAGATGTTTTTAATAAATCTAAAGATTTAAGTTTAAGTGATTTAAAATTAAACTATGGGGTTGGTTTACGATTTATGTTAGATAAGAAAGAAAAATTAAATATTAGATTCGATTTTGGATCTGGTAACAATACAGATGGAAACTTTTACGTAAATATTGCTGAAGCTTATTAGGCTTTAGGTATTAATCTAATCTCGGTTTTTTACGCAAAGCCTTTTTTAGAGAATTACGTTTATTTTTCTCAACATTTTTTAAAATTGAAGATCTACTTGGTTTAGTAGGTCTTCTTTTTTTAGGTTTAATTAAACTTGTTTTCAGCAACCCTAAAAAACGTTTTATAGCTAACTCCTTATTCTTATGTTGAGATCTGGTTTCTTCACAAAATATAATGAGTTGATGTTCTTTGGTTAATTTAGAAGCCAATTTTTCTTTCAGTGTTTCCTTTTCTTTATCAGATAATGCAAGCGAGTTTTCTAAATCAAATGTAAGTTCTATTTTAGATGAGGTTTTATTTACATGCTGACCACCTGCACCAGAACTTCTAATTGCTTTAAACTTTAGTTCTTTTATAATTTCTGATGAATGCATTACTACTAGTTGTTGATGTTTTTAGAAAAAGAATGTAAATTCTCTTTTACAGCAATAATATTATCAATTGCTTGTGTCGCTTTTTTAAGTCGTGTTTCTTTATCGCCTTTTAATAAAATATACTTACAATTATGTTCTTTTAGCGCTTTTTCAAAAGCATTGAACATTTCTAGCCTTTGTTCTGGTCTGTCTCTTAAATCGTCTTCTTCCCAAGGTGTATCTATGTAGGTTAACAGGTATAAATCATATTTATTAGTTTTTGCAGCTTCGTCTAAATTTTCATCAACAAAACCACCATAAAATTCTTGAGAATACACTTTTGTTTCTAATAAATCTGTATCACAAATTAAAACTTTATCTGCTTTTTTAGCAAGTTTGTTTTCCAACTTCATTTGCCCAATTGCAATAGGTAATAAGTCTTTTGCTTCACAGGTTTTACGTTCGTTATTCCATTTTTTTTGGAGGTATTCACGTGCAAATTCGGGTGCCCAAACTGTGTTATAGTAGCGAGCTAAATGTTTAGAAAGGGTTGTTTTTCCTGTAGATTCAGGGCCAAATAAAACAATCTTTACAATGTTAATGGGTTTTTGTTTAAGCTTTTCTTCCATGCTAAATAGCCAAATATGGCAATAAATGTAAATCCTAAATATTGAAAGCTGGTAAAGGTAAAACCTTTATAGAAGTATAAAGGTATAGAAATAATGTCTCCAATAATCCAAAAAATCCAATTTTCTATTTTTCGTTTTGCCATCAACCACATACCTACAAAGAAAATGGCTGTTGTAAAAGTATCAACATAAGCCACCCAAGAAGTCCATTTATCAAAATTTGTGTAAACTAAATAAACAAATATAAGTGTACCTAAAAAGATAAAAATAGAAGTTGTTTTTTCTTTTTTACTGGTTCTAGAAATTGGAGTAACATGTGTTTCATCAACTTTGCTTGTCCAAATATACCAACCGTAAATACTCATTATAAAATAGTAGGCATTAATCATCATGTCACCTAAAAGTTCCCACTTTAAAAGCAGATATACGAAAATAACTGTGCTAACCATTCCTGTTGGGAATACCCAAATTTTATTTTGTTTAGAGAACCAAACAGATAAAAATCCAAAGATTACTGCAATAATCTCTAGAGTTGTATCTAAGGTTGAATAGCCTTTGTACTGGCCAAAAAGGAAATCGAAAATATCTGACATTTGAAATTATTAGATCAATTAATTGGGTAAGTTAGCATGCGTAAACACAAGTAAACCCTTCAAATTCTAAAAAAGAGACATCATAAGAGGCTACATCACCATTAAAACGAATTTCACCTGTTGTTTTTGCGTTGTCAAATTTAAAATCAGCTACGTAAATATGGTGTAAAAAAAGCAACTTCTTTTTACCATAAATTTTATACAGACTTTCTTTTGCACCCCAAACAATGGTTAATTTTCGAATTAAGGCATCATCGTTTGCAATGGTTTTATACTCTTCAAAAGGAGTGAATTTATGCGCAATTTTTAAGATTTTATCTCGTTGTTTTTCAATGTCAATACCCACCTCTTTTTCGCTAGAATAAATAATTGCAGTAAAATTGAAAGAATGTGTAATAGAAATAAAATTATCATCTGCTAAATGAGGTTTCCCAAATTCGTCATAAATTAGGTCTGAATCTGTTAAATCTACCTCTTTTAACAAATGCCTAATTGATAAAAAACCTTTTTGATGTAACTCAGATTTCATAGAATTTAACCTAGCTTCGTTTTTATCGGTTAAAGAAATTTTTGCTTTTAGTGTTTCTAAACTTTCTTCTATCTTCCAAATGAAGACTTTAGTGGTTGGTGAAACTATTATAGTTTTGTAAAGAGGCATAGGTTTTAGAAAATGATGTTGTATCTTTGCAATCGATAAAATTAGACAATAAATATACATAATATGAGCACAAATACAGCATACGTACCTTTTAAAGTTAAAGATATTTCTTTAGCTGATTGGGGTAGAAAAGAAATAGAATTGGCAGAAGCAGAAATGCCAGGTTTAATGAGTTTAAGAGAAGAGTATGGAGATTCTCAGCCCTTAAAAGGAGCTAGAATTGCAGGTTGTTTACATATGACAATTCAAACTGCTGTTTTAATAGAAACTCTACAAGCTTTGGGTGCAGAAGTTACTTGGAGTTCTTGTAATATTTTCTCTACACAAGATCAAGCTGCAGCTGCAATTGCTGCAACAGGTACACCAGTTTATGCTTGGAAAGGAATGAACGAAGAAGAATTTGATTGGTGTATAGAACAAACATTATTTTTTGGTGAAGATAAAAAGCCACTAAATATGATATTAGATGATGGAGGAGATTTAACCAACATGGTTTTAGATAGATATCCAGAGTTAGCAGAAGGTATTAATGGTTTATCAGAAGAAACTACTACAGGAGTTCATAGACTTTATGAAAGAGTAAAAAACGGAACTTTACCAATGCCAGCTATCAACATTAACGATTCTGTAACCAAGTCTAAATTTGATAACAAATATGGTTGTAAAGAATCTGCAGTAGATGCAATTCGTAGAGCAACAGATATTATGTTAGCAGGTAAAAGAGTTGTAGTTTGTGGTTATGGAGATGTTGGTAAAGGTACAGCTGCTTCTTTTAAAGGTGCTGGTTCTATTGTAACTGTAACAGAGATTGACCCAATTTGTGCTTTACAAGCAGCAATGGATGGATTTGAAGTTAAGAAATTAGAAACTGTTGTTGCAAATGCAGATATTGTAATTACAACTACTGGTAATAAAGGTATTGTAAGAGGTGAGCATTTTGAAGCAATGAAAGACAAAGTTATTGTATGTAACATTGGTCATTTTGATAATGAAATTGATGTACCTTACTTGAACAACAATAGCGAAAAAGTAGAAATTAAGCCACAGGTTGATAAATACAACATTAATGGTAAAGATATTATTCTTCTTGCAGAAGGACGTTTAGTAAACTTAGGTTGTGCAACTGGGCATCCAAGTTTTGTAATGTCTAATTCATTTACAAATCAAACTTTAGCGCAAATAGAACTTTGGAACAATGCAGATGCTTATGAAAATAAAGTATACATGTTACCAAAACACTTAGATGAAAAAGTAGCAAAATTACACTTAGCTAAAATTGGTGTTGAGTTAACAGAGTTAAGCAAAGATCAAGCAGATTATATTGGTGTTACTCAAGAAGGGCCATATAAACCTGAACATTACAGATACTAAAAAGATTCTTCTTTAAAAATAAAAAACCTCTCATATTGAGAGGTTTTTTTATTCTTTAATAAAACGCATCGATTTTTTCAATTTATCAGCTTTAAAGTTAATTAAGTAAACTCCCTTGCTTAAATTGTTTACGGGAATTCTAGTTTTGTTGGTGTTTTTTGAAAAGTTTATTTTTTTTAATAAGCTTCCTTTTAAATCATAAATTTCAATAATATTAAAAGGTTTATTACTGTCAACGTTTATAAAATCTGTTGTTGGTTTTGGAAACAACTTTATGCTAGCATTAAAATAGTATTCATCAATTTTTGCAGGGGATTCAATTATTGTTTTAGCTGTGTTGGTTACAATTTCTGGATTATAATCAAAATAAATTTCAGCAAAATTTTCAAGAGTATCTCCTACATTTAGATTTGGTAACGTTTTAATTTTAAAAGCAACATATCCATCATTATTTTCATCGTAAAAAGGTAAATTTATACCTTCAAAAATAAATTCAACTTTATTTATATTTTGTATTCTTGTTTTTAAGGCATGGCTATAATCATAAACATCTAAAGTAGCAATGTCAAATTTTTCAGTATCAATAACATCTTTAACTACTACATTAATAGCACTTGCTGTGCCTAAATTTTCGAAACGAATTAAGTAATGTATATATTCGCCAATAATTTCTGGTGTTGCAAAATCGCCTTGTAAACAAGTCTTATCATTTGGGTCGTATGAATTTACAACCTCCTGATTTAAGTTAAATAAATTATTAATTTCTACTTCTTCATTTTCTGTTGGGTTTATTGCAGCTTGATACGTTAGAATATCTCCACTGTTTAACGAAGGTGTTTCTGTTGGAGAATTTAAATTCATTGTAAAAAGAATTTCTCTTTTTTCTGTAGGTTCTAAATCTTGATAGTCCCAATTCAATTGCCCTATGTTTTGCGAAGTCATGCTCATGTTCGATGAAACAAAATCGAGCACGTTATCATTATAGGTAAGGTTAATATTTCCTGAAATTGGTGTAGTCCCAACATTTTTGTAGATTATTTTATAGTCTGCATCAAAACCTGGTCTTGCTTCATCAATAGGTATTATGTTAATTTCTACATCATTAAAATCTCCTTTAGAATTAATACAAATATTTTGCACATGAGGAGATGTAGTATCTGGAAAATTAACAGTGAATGAATCTATAGAAGATGAATAATAGTTAGGATTAAGTAATTGCGGTTCAACTGTGTATTCTCCTTCTGGCAAGTGAACTTCATAAGTGCCATCTGCATTAACAGAATAAAAATCACTATCTCCAGTTTTGTAAGTGATTTTTAATTTTAAATCACTAAAATTTATACTGTTTGTATCACAACTATTGCCAATATTATTTATTTTAACATTACCTTTTAAGGTATAATATTCTCCACCAGGAGTAAAACTACAGTAAGGATTAACTGTTATACCTGAACTTTTAAACATGCTAATTTCTCTTGAGAAATTGTCTGTACAGACATATTTTAAAGTTTGTTCTCTTCCATCATAATTCCACCATCCTAATTTACTATATGTTTGGCCATAGTTATTCTGTTCAACCTCCTGAAATCCATTTTTTATGAATAATGTTTCTAAAAGATTATTATGTATTTCTGTAAATCGTAAATTGTAATTTTTTGATAAATCTAATGTTTTCAATAGGTTATCAGTACAATAAAATAGAACGACTTCTTTTAGTTCGCTTACATTTAATTCTGTTAATTTATTAACACTACAATTTAAATAAGATACTTCTTTCGAGTTAGATAAATCTATTGTAGAAATTTCATTATTATTAACCAATAAAACAGCAAGTTTAGGATTTTGAGTAAGATCTATCTGTGTTAAGTTATTATAGGAAGTATCTAAACGTTCTAGACTGCCTAACCCAGTCAAGTTTATTTCAGTAATCTTATTTGATTTAAAGTTTAAGTTTGATATTTGTTTTGAATTAGATAAATCTAATGTAGAAATTTGATTGTTATTAATATATAAAACAGCAAGTTTAGGATTTTGAGTCAAATCTATTTCTGTCAAATTATTACTACTAAGAATTAATTCATTTAGATTAGGCATATTACTAACATCAAAGTCGGTAAGATTTGCACCAGAATAATTTAATTTTGTTAGACCTATAACATTTGGTATTTCTATTATAGTATCAAAGTTATTATAACCAATATCTAATATTTCTATATCTACTAAATTTGAAATCTCTAATTTCTCAAGATTGTTAAAATTACAATTAAGACTAATAATTTTAGAGTTGTTTGTTAAGTCTAATTCTATAAGTTCGTTATTTGAACAACCTAGTATCTCCAAATTTGTAAGATTAGTTAAATCTAATTCTATAAGTTCGTTAAGTGAACAATCTAGTATTTCTAAATTTGTAAGATTAGTTAAATCTAAATGAGTTAGTTTGTTTTCGCTACAATAAAGTGTTTTTAAATTATAACTTTCTGGCAATTTCAGTTCTTTCAGTTCACTGGCATAATTAGTATCCAAATATTCCAAATTTACTAATTCAGTAAGGTCTAAACTTTCAATATAATTTGAGTGAATGATTAATTTTGTAAGATTTTTAAAGAAAGAAATACCTACTAAACTTGTAATATCTTTGAAATAAAAATCTAGTTCTGTTATTGCTATTGCCTCAGAAACTTCTATCTCTCCATCATTATTGGTGTCTACACCAATATCTAGTAACGCAGTTTTAAAATTTGCATCTGGTATATCTATTACTTGACTTTGTATAGTAATAGAAAAAAATGCTATTAATAAAGGGAGTATCTTTTTCATAAGTAAATATAAAAATTATTTTTTACTCAAAAATAGAACTTTGGAATAATGCAGATGCTTATGAAAATAAAGTATACATGTTACCAAAACACTTAGATGAAAAAGTAGCAAAATTACACTTAGCTAAAATTGGTGTTGAGTTAACAGAATTAAGCAAAGATCAAGCAGATTATATTGGTGTTACTCAAGAAGGGCCATATAAACCTGAACATTACAGATACTAGTCTACATATAATACTAGGAAATTAATAAAATTAAGGTTCTTTCAAGAAATTGAGAGAACCTTTTTTATTTAATGAGCTGACATTGAATGGATAGTAATTTTATTTAAATTTAATCTAAATAAACTTTGTAATTTACTTTTCTGTGATTATTTTCGCACTCTATTTATAATGATTCTAAATGAACGGATTTATAAAGAATTAAAATTTTGATGAAATCCGATAATAATAAAGAGTATTATCACATGAGTAAAAAGAAATACAGTATAAAGAAATTTATAAACGATGTTCATCTTTGGTTAGGTTTAGCAAGTGGAATTATTTTGTTTCTAGTATGTTTAAGTGGAACAGTTTTAGCTTTTGAGCATGAGATTAAAGATGCTTTTTCAGCAAAGTTTCAGATTCAGAAAAAAAATCAGAAATTAGATGTAGATGATTTAGTATCTGTGTTAACAGAAAATAATCAGGGAGTAGTTTCAAGTGTAAAAATACCTGCTGATGATTTAAAACCTTATAGTTTTCGAGTTAAAAAAGATCCTAAACAAAGAAGAGGTTTTACAGTTTTAGTAAATCCTTATACAGCAGAAATTAAAAAAGTAGAAAAATCTAGCGCAGATGCTTTTTTAACTACTATGTTTAGATTACACAGATGGTTGTTGTTAGATACCAAAATAGGCAGGCCTATTGTTGGTGTAGCTACTATTATCTTCTTCTTTTTGGCAATTTCTGGTATTGTTTTATGGTTTCCTAAAAAGCTAAAGTGGAAAAACGTAAAACAAGGTTTAAAAATTAAAACCAAAGCAAAATGGAAAAGAGTTAATTACGATTTACACAATACTCTAGGTTTTTATGCAAGTATATTTTTAATTATAATGTGTATTACAGGTTTGTGTTGGTCATTTACAAGCTACAGAACTGGTTTGGGTAATTTAATTGGCGCTAAAATATTTAATAGAAGTGCACCAAAGTTTAATGCAAAGAATCTTAAAGAAAGTAAAATTATAACATATACTCAAGCTTTGTCAATTGCAAACAAAACTTTAAACTATGAAGGTGATGTTTCTATAGGTTTCCCAACAAAAAAGAATAATTATTTTAGCATTAGTAAAACAAACAAAAATAATTGGTCTCCTGTAACTTCAGATAGATTATACTTAAGTCTTTCTGGTGATATTTTAGAAGTACAATACTTTAAAGACAAACCATTAAACGTACAATTTGCATCGCTTATTAAACCAATTCATACAGGAGAAATTTTCGGAACTTTTTCTAAAATAATTTACTTTTTAGCCTGTTTAATTGCCACAAGTTTACCAGTTACAGGTACTATTATTTGGCTGAATAAATTAAAGAAAAAGAAGAAGAAAAAACGAGTATAGGTTGTGGTTCATTAGAAAAAGTATTTTGCAAAATCTTTTTACTATTTTGCAGCTACTTAAGAAAACTACATGAAAATTACACAAAAAATAGGTTTATTTCTAGGGCCTATTTTGTTTTTGCTACTGCAAATTTTGCCAATAACTATGGTTTCAGCCAAAGCAGATGCTGTTATTGCAGTTGCAATTTGGATGGTTATTTGGTGGATTACAGAGAGTGTTCATATTGCAGTAACAGCCTTACTACCTTTAATTCTTTTCCCCTTGCTAAAAGTAATGCCAATTGCAGATGTTGGCGCCAATTATGGTAGTCCAATAATATTTCTATTTTTTGGAGGTTTTGTTTTGGCTTTGGCTTTAGAGAAAGTTAATCTACATAAACGAATTGCACTGAACATTGTAAAATTAACAGGTACAACATCAGAAAAAGTAGTGTTGGGTTTTATGCTAGCAACTGCATTTATGAGTATGTGGATTAGTAATACAGCATCTACTGTAGTAATGTTACCCATAGCAATTTCTGTAATTCGTTTATTAATAAATGATGAAGATGGTTTTACCAAAGGCGATAAAAACTTTGCTTTAAGTATTATGCTTGGTATTGCATTTGCTGCAAATGCAGGTGGCATTGCCACTGTTATTGGTACTCCTCCAAATTCGGTTTTAATTGGGTTGTTAGAAAATCAGTACAACATTCAAATTTCATTTATAAGATGGATGAGTTTTGGCTTACCCTTTTCTATAATTATGATAGCTGCTGTGTATGTTGTTTTGGTAAAATGGATGTTTCCCTGTAAAGAAATCAAGTTTACAGCATCAGCCAATGTTATTGATGATGAAATTAAAAAATTAGGTAAAATTTCATCCGAAGAAAAAAGAGTGCTAACCATATTTGGAATAACCGTTTTTCTATGGATTACAAGAACAATTATCAATGCAATATTTCCTGAATTAAAACTATCAGATACCATTATTAGTTTAATAGCAGCTGTTGCTTTATTCGCAATTCCTATGAACTTTAAAAGAGGTAATTTTGTTTTAGAATGGAATGATACCAGCAAATTAGCTTGGGGAATTCTATTACTTTTTGGAGGTGGTTTAGCATTAGCAAAAGGTATGGCTGCTAGTGGTTTAGTAGCTGTTATTACAGATGCAATTGCAGCTGGTAATTTTAATATTTTACTAACAGCCTCTCTTTTAATACTACTAATGCTGTTTATGACAGAACTTATGAGTAATGTAGCTCTTGTTGCAGTTTTAGCGCCTGTGGTTGCTGGTATTGCAATAGGTTTAAATATACCAATGTTAAATTTATTAATACCTGTAACAATGGCTAGTAGTTGTGCATTTATGTTACCAATGGCTACACCACCAAATGCAATTGTATTTGCAAGTGGTTATGTTAAAGTAAAGCAAATGGTAAAAGCAGGAGTTGTACTAAACACAATTGCTGTATTGTTACTCATATTTTACTATCAGTTTATAATTCCTTTATTCTTTTAAAAAACCAGTGCTATGTTGTGCTAATTGATAACTTTTTACTTAAGAATTACTTTTATATAAAAAGTATTAAATCCATTTACATATCTCATTACTTGCATACTACAAAATAAATATTATATTTGGTAAACCAAACTGGTCAACCAATTTATTTTATTTATGAAACAGTTCTTTAAAATCTTCATTATATTTTTAGTGATTACTTCTTGTGATGAGAAAAAATCTAATATTATAGTTAGTTCAACTTCAGAATTAACAGATGCACTTAGCAAAGCTGTAAAAGGTGATAATATTGTTCTTAAAAACGGAACATATAAAGACGTAAACATAAAGTTTGTTGGAGAAGGAACAGAAGATGCCCCTATAACTTTAAGTGCAGAAACTGCAGGAGAAGTTTTTATAGAAGGAGAATCTAGCCTGGAATTAAGTGGAAATTATTTGCAAGTAAGTGGTTTGTTTTTTAGAAATGGACATTCACCAAAAAAGAATGTAATCGCTTTCAGAACGAGTCCTAAAGATGTTGCAAATCATAGCTCAGTTACAAACTGTGTAATTCTAGATTTTAATAATTTAGAAAGAGACAAAGACAATCTTTGGGTTCAATTTTATGGTAAACACAATGAGTTAAGCAATTGTTATTTAGCAGGTAAAACCAATGGAGGACCAACTGTTAGAGTAGATTTAAAAGGAAATCAAAGTATAAGAAACTATCATAAAATAGTAAATAATCATTTTGGACCAAGACCTAGAAAAGGTGGTGCAAGAGGAGAAACTATTCAGTTAGGTAGTAGTTTTACATCAATGTCACCTAGTAATACAACCATTGCAAATAATCTGTTTGAAGAATGTAATGGAGAGGTTGAAATTATATCAAGCAAGACCAACTTTAATATCATTAAAAATAATGTGTTCTATAAAAGTGAAGGTTCTGTAGTTACAAGACATGGAAATTATGTGTCTGTAGATGGTAATTATTTTATTGGTGATGGAGAAAATGAAAATTATGGAGGAATTCGAATTATAAACACAGGTCATTGGGTAACCAACAACCTTTTCTACAAGATTAAAGGAAAGAATTTTAGAAGTCCGATTGCAATAATGAACGGAATTCCAAAATCTCCTTTAAACAGATACAACCAAGTAACAGACGTAGTTGTTGCTTATAATACATTTGTAGATTCAGATTCACCTTTTCAATTTGGAGTTGGTACTAACATTGCACAAGCAGCTGTGCTGCCAAAATCTGAAATTAGATCTGCAAGACCTTTAAGAACAGAGGTTGTAAATAATATAATTTACAATTCAGAAGGAGATGCAAACCCTATTATAGAGCATGACAAAGCAGATGGTGTTACATTTAAAAGTAATGTAATAGACAATAATGGAGTAGCCATTGAAAATGATAAAGGCTTATTGGTTAAAGATTTAACAGTAACAGATATTGGTAGCAATTTAGTTGTACCTGTAAATGGGTTTAGTGATGTTGAACCATATAATGGTTTCGATTTTGATGTAATTACAGAAGATTTATTGGGAAAATCTAGAAAGAATAACAATCAAATTGGAGCGATTTTGAGTGATGAAAACATCAATCTAAACTTATTAGATAAAACAAAATATGGAGCAGATTGGTTTTCTAACGAAGTTGAAGCTAAAGAAGCAACTACACACACTGTAGCTAGCGCTTCTGAACTTATAGAGAAATTAAATGCTGCAGAAAGTGGAGATATTATCGATCTAAAAGCAGGTAATTATCAATTAACAAATTCTCTTGTTGTCGATAAAACTATAACTATTCAATCTTCAGAAGAGGTTACCTTAATTTATAATGGAGCTGCAAACTCAGCTGCTTTTTTATTACAACCTTATGGAAAATTATTAGTAAAAAACATTAAGCTAAAAGGTGCAAACACACAACATGCTTTTGCGACTTTAAAACAAAACATGTCTAACCATTTTGGATTAGAGGTTGTAGATTCTGAAATCAGTAATTTCAACTATGCCTTAAAGGTTTACAAACAAGCATTTTCAGAAGAAATTACATTTACAAATACAACAATTTC
The DNA here is from genome assembly GCF_024362345.1 of Polaribacter dokdonensis. Taxonomy (GTDB): domain Bacteria; phylum Bacteroidota; class Bacteroidia; order Flavobacteriales; family Flavobacteriaceae; genus Polaribacter; species Polaribacter dokdonensis. The sequence goes on from NZ_CP101505.1 coordinate 2,318,352, forward strand.
AAATTGTGAAAATGGTTTAGAATTATCTGAAGAAACCAATGATAGAGGAGATTACAATACAGAATATTTAACCGTAGATAATTGTACGTTTAACAATGTAAAACAAAATGTAATCGATTATTATAGAGGTGGTTATGATGAATCTACAATTGGGGGTAATTTACTAGTACAAAACTCAACTTTCACAAATTGTGGAGCATCAGAAAAGAACAGAATTTTATTAAACACAAGAGGTATTATTAATGTTTCTATAAAAGACAATGTATTTCAAAATAATAAGGTAAAACTAATTGCTTTGTTATGGGGTGCAAAAAACAACTCGCATTCAAACAATACAATTTCGAATTCTGGTATCATTAAAACAGAAGAGAACTTGAAACAAACTTTAATGTATTAATAGTAAATTCTAAAAAGGATGAAAAGATTACTCATACTTTCGCTTATAATTTTAATGGTTACTGCTTGTAAAAAAGATCAAGCAAAATCAGAAAATAAAGTTTCAGAAAAAGAAACTGCAATTAAATATCCAAATGATGTAATTCCGTTTATGGACAAATGGAAAATTCTTTTAGGAGATGGAACTCGTTCAGATAGTTTAGTAAAGTTTCAAAAAGATAATTTCTTTTATGTACAAACAGATGATGTTGCAGATTGGGTGGTTTATAAAACACCAAATTCGGGTATAACTTCTAGAACATCTAGTAATACTAGAACAGAATTGGGTGAAAAACGTCATTGGATTCCAGAAGAAGGAGGTAAATTAACAGGTACTTTAAAAGTAATGCACGTTTCTACTACTGGAGATGCAAATGCAGCCTCTTCTTATTCAGTAGTTATTGGTCAAATTCATAGTGATGAAGGTCATGAAAATGAACCGTTAAAAATCTATTACAAGAAATTTCCAGGGCATACTAAAGGCTCTGTTTTTTGGAACTATGAAATAAACACAGAAGGAGATAACATTGGTAGATTTGATTACTCAACTGCAGTTTGGGGTCATGATTTTTCTGTGGTTGGTAAAAACCCTACAGATTTTCCTCTAGAACCAGAAAATGGAATTGAACTTGGAGAAGAATTTAGCTATGAAGTTAATGTTCATGAAGGCATTATGTATTTAACTTTTACAAGCGAAAATCATGAAACTGTAAAGTTTGTAAAGAGTTTAGTAAAGTCAGAATTTACAACAAGAGCACAAGTTCCAGATCAAGTAAAAAGGGTTTATGCCAATAGAGAAAAAGGTGGTGGTGTAGAACGTGAAATAGCCTATGCAGGAGAAATAAATTACTTTAAACAAGGAGCTTACAATCAAGCTAATGCTAAAAGCACCAATTCAGAAGTTTATGGTGGAGATATCAATAAACAATATGAAAATGGTAGTTATGCAGAGGTTTGGTTTAAAGAAGCAACTGTTGGTAAAAGCACCAAACCTTTAGAGTAGAATAGGTGAATAAAGTCTACTATATAATGGGTGTTTCTGGTTCAGGTAAAAGCACCATTGGTAAATTACTAGCTCAAGATTTAGACATTCCTTTTTTTGATGGTGATGATTTTCATCCACAGCAGAATATTCAGAAAATGTCTGAAGGAAAACCTTTAACAGATGTTGATAGGCAAGGTTGGTTAGAAAGCTTGAATAAGCTAGCAATAGCACAACTAAAAAACAATAGTTGTGTAATTGTCTGTTCTGCTTTAAAGCAAAAATATCGAGATATTTTAAATAATAGTTTGGGTGATAAAACACTTTGGATTCACCTTCAAGGTTCTTTTGATTTAATTCAGAAAAGGGTGCAAAGAAGAGCAGATCATTTTATGCCAACTGCTTTATTACAATCGCAGTTCGATATTTTAGAGAAACCAAAAAACGCAATAGAAATTTCAGTGGATTTATCACCAATTAAAATAATAGAAATTATTAAAAATCAACCTCATGAGTAAATCTGATTTCGGACTTTTTGGTTTAGGAGTTATGGGTAAAAGCCTAAGTAGAAACTTAGCCCAAAAAGGATTTAAAATTTCTTTGTTTAACAGACATGTAGATGAAGTTGAGGTGGACGTTGCTAAAAATTTTAAAGCAGAATACCAAGAGCTAAAGAATGCACTAGCTTTTGATAATGTAGAGGAATTTGTAGCTTCTTTAGCATCACCAAGAAAGATAATGTTAATGGTAAATGCTGGTAAAACAATAGATATTGTAATAGATAATTTATTGCCCTATTTATCAGAGAATGATATTATTATTGATGGGGGAAACTCAAACTACAAGAAAACAAAAGAACGGTTTGATTATTTACAAACTAAAGGAATTCAGTTTATTGGAACAGGTGTTTCAGGTGGTGAAGAAGGTGCTTTAAAAGGGCCATCAATTATGCCAAGTGGAACTAAGGAAGCTTACAATAATGTTTCTCAATTTTTAGAAACTATTGCTGCTAGAGACAAAAATAATTTACCTTGTTGCACATACATAGGTCCAGAAGGAAGTGGACAATTTATAAAAATGGTGCATAATGGAATTGAATATGTAGAGATGCAATTATTGGCAGAAGTAGCTACCATTCTAAAACATAAAGGTAAAAATCCCAATGAAATTGCAGAAACTTTAGATAGTTTTAAAGACGATGCAAATAGCTATTTACTAGAAATTACTGCTGATATTTTTAGAAAAAAAGAAGGTGATTCTTGGTTGGTGAATCTAATATTAGACAAAGCAGGTAACAAGGGTACAGGTAATTGGGCTACAATTACATCAGCAGAATTAGGAGTGCCAAATACATTAATAGCTTCAGCATTATTTTCAAGATATATTTCTTTTTACAAAGAACATAGAGTGCAATTTCACAAAGAGTATATTAAAAAATCGGTTTCAAGATTAAACTTAGCAGACGATGATTTGTTAAAAGCGTATCAATTTGTACGAATTATAAATCATTACCAAGGTTTTAAATTGATACAAGAAGCGTCTGAAAAATTTAATTGGAACCTTAATTTAAGTGAAATTGCAAGAATTTGGACAAATGGGTGCATCATAAGATCATCATTAATGGAAGAATTAGTAAGCATTTTTAAAGAAACGAATACCATTTTAATCCATTCTAAAATTTCTAAAATGATTATTGATTGTAAACCATCAATAAAAAGAGTAGTCTCAGATTGTGTATTAAGTGATGTTACAACACCAGCATTAAGTGAAGCTCTTCAATTTTTTAATGGAATTACTACACAACATTCATCAGCAAATATTATACAAGCACAAAGAGATTATTTTGGTGCACATAAGTATCAAAGAATAGATGATGCTTCAGGTAAATTTTATCATACAAATTGGGTTTAAGAATTTAAAACAATACAAATGTCAACAACCAACACCAAAAAAACACTTTTAAAAAGATTAATTGTAATTGTATTGGGTTTTGGCCCAGGAATTTTTGCTATTGGTTATACTATTGGTACAGGTAGTGTAACCTCGATGATTGTTGCAGGTAGTAAATTTAACATGCAATTGTTATGGGTACTTTTCTTAAGCTGTTTGTTTTCTGGAGTACTAATGTTTGCCTATGGAAATTTTGCTTTAATAACGGGTGAAACTGCGCTTTTTGGTTTTAAAAAACATTTAAAATTCGGGAAACCTTTAGCCATTGCAATTATTATAGGAATTACTTTTGGACAATGGAATTCGCTTATGGGTATTTTAGGAATATCTGCCAATATTATTTTCGAAATTCTGTCACTTAATTTTCCTGATTTAATAGCTTATAAATACGAAACTGTATTAGCAACTGCTATTATAGTTATTGTAGTTTTTTACCTGTTGATGTTGGTGGGTAAGTACACTTTTTTCGAGAAGATTTTAGTCATTTTTGTAAGTTTAATGGGCTTGTCTTTCATCCTATCCTTATTTATGGTACAGCCTTTATCTGCAGATGTTATTAAGGGTTTTATACCTACAATTCCAGACGTTCCAGGAGGTAAAATGTTAGTAGCTGCTTTTGTAGGTACAACAATGGCTGCAGCCACATTTTTATCTAGACCACTATTTGTAAAAGGTAAAGGTTGGACGATTAAGAATCTAAACCAACAAAAGAAAGATTCTATTACAGCAGCTATTTTAATATTTATAATTAGTGGAACAATAATGGCTGTAGCTGCAGGTGCATTATTTTATGAAGGTAAAGAAGTTACTCATGTTTTAGATATGGCAAATACATTAGAGCCTGTTGCTGGTAAATGGGCTATTACAATTTTCTTTTTTGGGGCTTTAAGTGCAGGTTTATCTTCTATTTTTCCATGTTTATTAATTGCGCCATTATTAATTGCAGATTATCAATCAGGTATTTTAGATACAAGTTCTAAACAATTTAGAACTATTACTGCAATAGCATGTTTAGTAGCTTTAATTGGTCCAGCTTTTGGAACAAATCCAATAGAAATACAAATATTATCTCAAGTATTTAATGTATTTGTATTGCCTTTAGTCATCCTAGGTATCATCATTTTACTAAGTAGTAAAAAAGTAATGAAAACCTATAAAACCAACATAGGTGTGTACATAGGTATGTATGCTGCCTTATTTTTCTCACTTGTAATTTCTTATAATGGAATTTTAGCGTTACTCGATTATTTTTAATGATAAAACAAAAATTATGAATTTATATAAAAAACACTCTACTAAAGTAATTATTGGCTTATTAGTTATTGTTCTTGCTACTGTTAGTTGTAAAAAAGCAATAGAGAAAACAAAAGATGTAAACGAATCAAAAACAGTTTACGCAAGTGATGTTATTCCATTTTTTCAACATTGGAAACTTATTTTGGGTGATGGTTCTAATGTTGGTGTTCCAACCAATTTCGAAAATAAAGAGTATTTCTATACGCAAACTGAAGGTGATAATAACTGGGTTGTTTTTAAAGCGCCAAATGGAGGTAACACTCATGGAACATCAAATAACACAAGAACAGAATTAGCGCAGTTAAAAAAGTGGTATCCAAAAACGGCTGATGAAAAAATGACTGCTACTTTAAAAGTAATGAATGTTTCTGCTACTGGAGATGAAACAGTTGCTGCAACACATTCTGTAGTTGTTGGTCAAATTCATAGTGCAGATAAGCATGAGAATGAACCTTTAAAAATTTTCTATAAAATTTATCCTGGTCACACAAAAGGTTCTGTTTTTTGGCATTATGAAATTAATACCAAAGGTGATGATAATTCAGGCAGATGGGATTTTTCAACTGCAGTTTGGGGTCATGACTTTTCAGTAGTTGGTCCCTCAGCAACTGAAGTTCCAGCAGAACCAAAAGACGGAATTGCTTTAGGTGAGGAGTTTACCTACGAAGTTGAAGTAAAAGATGGTATTATGAATTTAACGTTTAAAAGCGATAATCATGAAACAAAAACCTTTTCAAAAAACTTAATCGAATCAGAATACACTACTAAAGCAGAAATTCCTCAACAAACGAAAGAGTTGTTTTTTCCTATAGGTCAAGATGGGGTAGAGCGCAAAAATGCTTATGAAGGTGAAGGATGTTTTTTTAAGCTAGGTGCTTATAATCAAACCAATGGAAAATCACCAGAAGTAAATAGAAATTGGTGTTCAGGAGCAGAAACATTTAATGGTGATGTTACAAAACAATATGAAACAGGCAATTATGTAGAGGTTTGGTTTAAATCTGGAAGTTTAAAGATTAGTGATAATGTAGTTTCTAACGAAGGCTATTTTTCAAAAAATGATAAAGTAAAATAATTTATTAAAAGATATGAATACGAAATTAGCAGGCAAAAATGTACTAATTACAGCAGGTGCACAAGGTATAGGAGAAGCAATAACAAAACATTTTATAGCCCAAGGAGCTAATGTTGCAATACATTATTTTTCTAGTGCAGATACAGCTAATGAATTAGTAGAAATTGCAAAAACTAAAAAAGTAAAAGCAGTTGCTGTAAAAGGCGATTTAACAAAAGATGTAGATGCTAACCATTTAATTGAGGAAACTATAAGTGCTTTAGGTGGTTTAGATATTTTAATAAATAATGCAGGTTCCTTAGTAGCAAGAAGTTTGTTAGAAGATATGCAAACCGATTTTTGGCATAAAGTTATGGATATCAATTTAACCTCTATGATGTTGGTTACAAGAGCTGCAGAACCTTATTTGTCTAAAAATACAAATAGTAGTATTGTAAATTTAGCATCGTTAGCTGGTAGAAAAGGAGGGCATCCTGGTTCTTTAGCTTACGCTACAAGTAAAGGAGCAATTTTAACATTTACAAGAGCGTTAGCAACAGAATATGGTGCAAAAGGCATAAGAGTAAATGCTGTTGCTCCTGGTTTAATTTTAGGAACTTTATTTCATGATACTCACACAACTAAAGAATCTGCAGCAAATACAATTGCAGGTATTCCAATAGAAAGAGCAGGTAATCCAGATGATGTTGCACGTGCAGTTTTATACTTAGCTTCAGAATTCGATGGTTTTATTACAGGAGCAACTTTAGATATTAATGGAGGTGTTTATAATATGTAGAATATGTAAAGTTTTAATCTATTATTAATCAAGTTCTTAATTTAACCAAAATAAATTTTTATAATTCATATTTATTTGTATTTTTGGAAACTAAGTTGGTAAACCAATTTGGTAAACCAATAATTTATTTAAAATAACAAACACTTATCTTATGAAAAAAACATTACTTATAGTTTGCTTTACTTTAATAAGCGCATTATCATTTGGGCAGACCAATTTGGTTTTAAATGGAACATGTGATATACATACAGTTCCTGATAATAAAGATAACGCTGATTCTTGGGATATGACTCCAAACTCAAAAATTATTGATGAATCTGGAGCAGAGATTGATAGTCCTTACAGAGCACTTTGGAATAATTCAGATTTAGCTGATTGGCTTTCAACAGCAACTGGAGATAGTAATGAACAACCAGGTTCTTCTAGTGATGGAAACTGGGATTATTCAGCAGGTGCAGACCAAGGTGTAAAAACTGGTGGAGTTAAAATTAGTTCAGTAGGTCGTCGTTTATATCAATTAGTAGCTGTTGAAGCAGGAAAGGAATACACCTTTTCAATAGAATCTCGTTCTGAGGCTGAGAATGTACCATCGGATGTTTTTATTTTGAACACAGAAATAGCTTCAGAAGACGGTCTTACAGGTTCAAGCGCTACAGTAGATCACTATGTTCAAATTACTAATGATTTTAATTCAAGTAAATCGAATGCAACTACTAACAATTTCACAGTAACAACCTTCGATTTTACTGCATCAACGAATCAAGTTGTAATATATGTAAGAGCTTCTGCAGCAGTAGATAGTTCTAATGAAGTTTTTTATGATAATATAAGTTTAGTTGAAAAGGCTGCATCATCTACAGGTACAGTAGTAACTCCAAGTACCACTACATTTGATTCTGGTTATATGAATGCTTTTAATTTAGATAATTCATTTGCATTTGGATTTGGTTATCCAGTAGCAGACATGAAAACAACACAAACTGCTACATCTGTAACATTACAGCCAAACTTTGCAATATGGACAGGTGAAGATGGCAATGCTTCTTGGTTTGATACAAACCCAAAAACACCAAATAAATATGTTGATGCTAGTTCTTACACAGAAAGTAATACAGCTTATAATGGCGAAGACTTAACTTTTGAAGGTGTTGTTAATGTAGATAATTTAGATGATGCTTATACAGTTACAGCTTTCATAAAAGCATTAGATCCTAATTCTTTTGCAACTGTAGTTAACAAGACTGTTGAATTAACGGCTGCTGGGCAAGAATTTTCTGTTTCAGCTACAGCTGCAGAATTAGCTACAGGTTTAATCGTACAGTATGGTTTTAGCGTTGTTGGACCTCCTGCAGACCCAGCTAATGAAAGTGCTATAGGAAGTATTGTTGTTGGAGAACCTGGTACAGCATCTATAGATGATGTATTTGCATCTAAGGTTACCGTTTATCCTAACCCAGCCAATTCTTTTATAAATATTTCTTCTGCAGAAGCTATTTCAGGAGTAGAAGTTTACAATGTAATTGGTAAAAGAGTTTTACAAGTTACAAATGTTGTTAATAACAGCGTAGATGTATCTAGCTTATCAAAAGGAATGTATATTCTAAAAATAGCAAGTGGAGATTCAATTGCCACTAAAAAGATTATTAAGAACTAGATTTTTAATACATATTAATAATAAGAACTTCATTATGTAAAAATTTTGAGGTTCTTATTTTTATACACTAACACTAAAAATTTACAATGCTAAAAATTGCTAAACTTTTTATACTATCAATACTATTCATCTCTTGCTCTAATAACAAGGATTCTGTAGATGTAACAGATAGTGGAAATCATCCTAATTTAATTTTAACCTCACAAGCAGTGAGCGAAATCAAATCTCAACTAGGAGCTATTCCTATTTTTGATGAAACATTAGCATTAGCAAAAGAAGAGGTAGACGCTGCAATAGAGAAAGGTATAGATGTGCCAATGCCAAAAGATATGGCTGGAGGTTATACCCATACTCAGCATAAATTAAATTATGCAAACATGCAGAAAGCAGGTGTGTTATTTCAACTTTTAGAAGATGAAAAATATGCAATTTTTGTAAGAGATATGTTATTAGAATATGCTAAGATTTTTCCAACTTTTGATACACATCCAGAGCCAAGAAGCTATGCTACAGGTAAGTTTTTTTGGCAATGTTTAAATGATTCTAATTGGTTAGTATACACTAGTCAAGCTTACGATTGTATTTATGATTGGTTACCAAAAGATCAAACAGAATATTTAAATAAAAACTTATTTAGACCTTATGCAGATTTTTTATCTGTAAAAAATCCAAAATATTTTAACAGAGTGCATAACCATTCAACTTGGGGTAATGTTGCTGTAGGTATGATTGGTTTAGTAATGGATGATGAAGAGCTTATCAACAGATCTTTATATGGTTTAGATAAAGGAGATGTTGATTTGAATGAGAAAGATAATGATGGTGGTTTTATTTACGATAAAGAAGGTAAAGCAGGATTTTTGGCAAATGTAGATTCGCCATTTTCACCAGATGGATTTTACACAGAAGGTCCTTATTATCAAAGATATGCAATGTATCCCTTTCTAATATTTGCTGAAGCTTTAGAAAATAAAAAACCAGATTTAAAAATATTTGAGTATAAAGATGGTGTTTTAATAAAAGCTGTTGACGCTCTGTTAAATTTAACAGATGCAGATGGAGAGTTCTTTCCTTTAAATGATGGTCAAAAAGGGATGTCTTATTACACTTCATCTTTAGTCTCTGCAGTAGATATTGCTTATTATTATGGTTCTCAAGATGCTAGATTATTGTCTGTTGCAAAAAATCAGGGAACAGTTCAATTAGATGCAACAGGTTTAAAAGTTGCACAAGATTTAAATGCAAATAAAGAACAACCTTTTGTAAAAGAATCTATGATGTTATCAGATGGTTCTAAAGGAGATGAAGGTGGAATAGGAATTTTACGTTATAATAATCAAGAAGAAACATTAGCTTTAGTATATAAATATGCTGCCCAAGGTTTAAGTCATGGGCATTATGATAAGTTATCATTTTCACTTTACGAAAATGGAGATGAGGTTTTACAAGATTATGGATTATCGCGTTTTGTGAATGTTGAACAAAAAAATGGTGGAGGTTATTTGAAAGAGAATAAAACTTATGCCAAACATACAATAGCTCATAATACTGTTGTTCAAAATGGTGTTTCACATTACAAATATGATTTTGAAACTGGGAGCAAAAACCATCCAGAACAATTTATTTTTGATGCATCAGATAAAAGTTTTCAAATTGTAAGTGCAAAAGAAAAAAATGCATACCCAGGTAGTGAGATGCACAGAACTTTAATTATGATTAAAGATGATGCAATCGAAAAACCATTTATTGTAGATATTTTTAATTTACAGGCTAATGCAAAAAATCAATACGATTTACCTTTTCATTATTTTGGACAAATCATAGCAACTAGTTTTGAGTATTCTGTACCAAAATCATTATCAACATTAGGAGATAAATATGGTTACAATCATATTTGGAAAGAAGGTAATGGCACTGCAAATGCAGAAAGTATTCAATTTACGTGGTTAGATAATAGAAGGTTTTATACGTTAACGTCTGCTACAGATAAAAAGGATGAGATCATTTTAGCCAGAGTTGGTGCTAATGATCCTAAATTTAATTTGCGCAAAGACCCATCAGTTATTATTAGAAAGAACAATACTCAAAACACAACATTTGCTTCTATAATAGAATCTCATGGAACCTACAATCCTGTAAAAGAAGTAGCAGCAAATGCTTATAGTAATTTTTCAAAAATAGAAGTAATTTCTAGTGATGAAGACTACACAGCTATAAAAATAGTATTCAAAAATGGAAGAGAAAAAAATCTAATTTTAGCTAATAAAGATAGCAATCAAACAACAGCACATAATTTTAAATTAGAAGATAAAAACGTAAACTGGAAAGGAGTTTACTATTACAAATAATTAAACAATAATAAAATGAAAAGATTTAGTGACAAGTACATCATAGCCAATAAATTAGAATGGGAAGAACTTGGTGGAGGTGTATCAAGAAAATTCTTAGGTTATGACAATCAAATTATGATGGTTAGTGTAAAGTTCGAAAAGGGTGCTTTAGGTTCACCTCACCAACATTTTCATACACAAGCAACATATTGTGTTTCAGGTAAGTTCGAATTTGAAATTGATGGTGTAAAACAAATTGTAGAAGCAGGAGATGGTGTTTACATAGAACCTAACTTACTGCATAGTGCAATCTGTTTAGAAGAAGGGCAATTGATAGATACTTTTAGCCCAGTAAGAGAAGATTTTTTAACTGGTGATGGACCTTCGTATTTTGGAGATAAGGATAAGTAGATAAAACCAAATCAGTTTATTACAAAAAATATCGTATTGAATTATTTAAACTTCAAATACGATATTTTTTTTGTCTAAAAATTAACAAATTACCATTTAATTAACCTTTTTTTAAGAAATTACTTGGTAAGTCGCAAAAAAAGATATATGTTTGGTAAACCAGTTTGGTAAACCAGTTTTTAAGGTTTGTGTAACTGGAATTTAAAATAAGTTTAGATATTCTGTGAATCAATTCATTAGAATATATTTTAATCCAAATAATTCAATACATTGACTATGAATTTAAAAATTAAATCAGTCTTATTTACATTGCTTTTATGCTGTTCTTTCTTGTATGCGCAAGAAGAAGTTACAGTTAAAGGTACAGTAACTTCAGAAGCTGATGGCGAACCAATTTTTGGAGCTAACATTTTAGTTCTAAATACAAAAAAGGGTACAGGAACCGATTTTGATGGAAAATTTCAAATTAAAGTAAAATCTGGTGAGATTATTCAAATTTCTTATTTAGGTTTTAAAACTGTTACTATTCCTTTTGTTAATCAAAAGCAGTTAAACATTTCTTTATCAGAAGATGCTAGTACTTTAGATGAAATTGTAATTGTAGGTTATGGAGATCAAAGAAAGAAAACCATAACTAGTGCTTTAACTAAGGTAGATGGAGATGATTTACAAAAACAATCTGTAGCCAGAGTAGAAGACGCTTTAAGAGGTAGAGTCGCTGGTTTAAGAATACAAACTGTTGCTTCAGAAGCAGGTGGAGATCCTAAAATTACTTTAAGGGGTCCAGGTTCTGTTACAGGATCATCATCACCATTAATTGTTGTAGATGGTATTGTATTGGGTACAGATCCAGATATTTTAGCAACAATAGATAATAATAACATTGAGTCTTTAAGTGTTTTAAAAGATGCTTCTTCTGTGGCCATTTATGGTTCACGTGGAGCAAATGGAGTTATTTTAGTAACCTTAAAAAAGGGAGTTGTTGGTAAAACATCATTTTCATACAACACGTTTACAGGATATAAGTTTTCTACAAACAACGATAACTTTAATACTACAATTGCTCAAGAAAGAGCTAGGTTAAATGGTTTACAAAGTGAAGTATCTGCTATTTTGCCTACAAGTCCAAATTTTGATAGAATTAATAGTGATTATAACAATGCATATGCAGAGTTAGAAGCTATGGATTTTATTGCTTCTTTAGGTGGAGGTGAAACAAATTGGCAAGATGCAATTTTTACAGGTGGTTTTATTAAAAACCATTCTTTTGCTGCTAGAGGAGGTACAGATTTAACAACATATACCGCTTCTTTGGGAGTGTTAGAAGATCAAGGTATTGCTTTAAAAGATAACTTTAATAAGTACAATATTAGAGTTAAAATTGATAGCAAATCAAAAAACAAAAAAATTAAATACGGAGCTAATGTTCGTGTAAACTATAATGATCAAGAAAGATTACCTTCTAGATTTACAGATCCATTAAGACAATTAGGACATCTGCCTTTATACTTAAATGAAGATCATTTAGATTACGTAACACAGTTTTCTACAGATGTTGGTGTATCTACAGACGCTGGTAAATTATTCGAAAATTTAGGAGTAGGAAGTTATGGTTTCTCTAGAGCTTTTGATCACGTTTTTACAACAGACCCTAACAATCCAAGAGCTATTTTAAGAGATCCTGTTACAGGTTTGCCAATTGCAAGTCCATTAACTTCAGGTGGTTTAACATTATCTACCACTAAAAATGTACATCCATTAGTTCACTTTTTAGAAAGATCTAGAACTAAAAAGAAATTAGCATTAAACGCTTCTTCTTATATCGATTTTAAATTAGCTAAAGGTTTAAACTTTAGACAAACTGTTTCTGGTGTATTCAGACACAATAAAACAACTGCAGACGACTTTTTCTTTGGTCAAGAAAACAGAGATCAGGAATCTTTTAGATTTGAAGGTAGAGATGAATTAAATCAATATGCATTTGAATCTACTTTAAAGTATAAGAGAGAAATTAAGAAACATAACTTTAATGGTATCCTTGGTTTTGAATATACTCAAAGAGATTTCTACAGACAACAATCTGAAGCTGTAGGTTATACTAATGATTTTAATAACAATATTGCCATTGCAGATGGTGGAACTACATTTACAGACAATGGTACAGACAAATTAGTGTCTTACTTTGGTAGAATTGACTATAGTTATGATGATAAGTACTTATTCCAAGTTTCAGCACGTGCAGATGGAAGTACAAGATTTGGATCTGATAACAGATTCGGATTTTTCCCAGCAGCTTCTGTTGGTTGGGTAGTATCTAATGAAAAGTTCTTAGAAAATAACGACTTTATTTCTTTCTTAAAGTTTAGAGCAAGTTATGGTGTATCTGGATCTAACCAAATATCAAATAATGTATATGAATCTTTATATAGATTCGAAGAGTCTTTTAGTACAATTAGTTACAACCAAAATACAGGTGTTAAGGGGATAACTTTAGCAAACCAATCTTTAGGATGGGAAAAACTAATAGAATTTAACCCGGGTATAGATGTAACATTTGCAGGTGGTTTATTTAGCTTAACTGCAGATTATTATATTAGAACAAGTGAAGACTTGTTATTATTTGCGCCAGTTTCTGCAACTTATGGTACAGACAATTGGTTACAAAATTTAGGTGAAGTAGAAAATAAAGGGGTAGAATTAGAATTAACTTCTAGACTTATCACTAGAGAAAACTTTAGATGGACAGCCTCTGGACAATTTTCTTTAAACAGAAATGAAGTAAAGAGTTTAGGTAATAATGAACAAATTATTTCTAGAATCGATCAAGATACTAGACCTACAGAATTTATAGCTAGAGTTGGACAACCAATTACATCTTTCTATGGTTGGGTTTACGATAGAGAAATTCCTTTAGAGTGGGTAGATAATCCTTTTAACAGATTCAATAATGATTTTGCAGATGTTTATGTAAAAGATTTAAATGGAGATGGTATTATTGATGGTGATGATAGAACAGAATTAGGAAGTCCTTATCCAGATTTCGAATGGGGTTTCAATTCAGATTTCGCTTTCTATGATTTTGATCTTTCTTTACAATTACAAGGTTCTCATGGAGCAGAGGTTAGAGTAGCAGATTTAGATCAATTATACTATGCAAGTGAGTCTGCAGTAAACGAAGTTTCTAACTTTCCAGATAGAGATTTAACAGTACACAGAAGATTTACAGATGATCATATTCAAGATGCTTCTTTTATAGCATTAAGAAATTTAACATTAGGATATACTTTTCCTACAGACGTTACTGATAAGCTGAATATTAACAGATTAAGATTATATTTAACTGGTGAAAACTTATTGTTCTTTACTGCTAAAGGTTATGAAGGTTTTAATCCAGAAGCACAAGGTCAAACATCAAATAATGCAAATACACCTTTAACTGCAGGTTATCAAAGAGGAGATGGTCCTATAGTAAGAACAATATCAGCAGGTATTAACTTTCAATTTTAATTAATTATGAAAAATATATATAAAAATATAGTAGTAGGTTTTTCTTTCTTAGCTTTATTGACAAGTTGTGAAACTGAATTAGATCTTAGCAATCCAACTGCTTTATCTTTAGAAGAATTATTGCAGACAGATGATGGTTTTATTGCACTTTCTAATGGTGTGTTAGATGCCTATCAAAAAGTACCAGCAAATGAATTTTATTTAACTGAGTTAAGGTCAGATAATGTAAGAGCAAATTCAGAAAATGGAAACTTTCCATTAATCAGTTCTTATAACGTAGATCCTAATAATGGAGATGTTGCAACATATTATTCAAACAATATGCATGCAATTAAACATGCAAATACAATTATAGATAATAGGTTTTTAGCTCCAGAAAGTCAACAATATACTGTTGGTGAAGCTTATTTTATGCGTGCTTTATGTCACTTTAACTTAGTAAGAGCATACCAAAATGTGCCTTATATAGATAAAGTTTTAGATGTAACAAAAGATGAGGCATTAGATTATCCTCAGTTGCCAGAAGCAGAAGTTTATGAAAAAATCATAAATGATTTTAAAACTTCTATTGCCTATTTAGATGGAGCAACAGTAAACAGATATCGTCCATCAAAAGGTGCTGCTATTTGTTTAGCTGCAAAAGCGTATTTAAGTCAGCCAAGTCCTAATTATGGAGAAGCTGAATTATTATTAGCATCAGTTGTAGAAAACAGTGCTTCTTATAATTACAACTTATTATTTACAGAAAGAAGTAATGCAAGACAGTTTGAGTTTAATGCAGATCCACTAGATCCTACAAACGATTTGTTAACAGATGATGAGTACAATGCGAATTTAGTTATTGATTATGGAAACATTTTTGGTAACGAAATTTCGGATGGTTATACAGATGGTGTTTTAGACGGTTCATGGTCTAACAATCCAGGTTTAGAGATTAACAATGAAGTTATTTTCTCTATTGCTTACGATTTAGTAAGTAGTGATAATTATGTAACTAGTGATAGTGGTTTAGACGATCAAGTAGAAACAGATTCTGAATCTCATAGTTTTGCAATGACTTTACAAGGGCCTTCAAATGGTGTTAACATAGCAACTTTAGAATTTTTAGGAGTTATTAAGCCAGAAGAGCAGCCAGTAAGATTTTATGCAAGTATAGATGCATTATCATACAATCCTGCAGATATTACAAACGATACTTTTAATGCTAAATTCCCAACAGATGGTGAAATTGGTGATAATGATTGGATTGTTTTAAGATATGCAGATGTACTTTTATTATATGCAGAAGCAATTTTAGCTGGTGGAGATTCTACTACAGATACAAGAGCTTTAGACGCATTTAACCAAGTTAGAGCAAGAGCAGGTTTAGATGAAGAAGCTATTTTAACGAAACAAGCTTTATTGGATGAAAGACAAGTAGAATTTGTTTACGAAAACCAACGTTTGTACGATTTAATTAGATTTAATGAAGCAGACAACGTTTTAGGAACTTTCTCTACAAACAATAGTCTTAACTACACAAGTGGAAAAAAATATTTACCATTTCCACAAAGGGAAATAGACAATTTACCTAATTTTTACAAACAAAATAATGGATACTAAAATTTATAGACTTATGAAAAAGCAGATATCTAGATTTACATATATTACTCTAACCTCGCTGTTATTCTTTGTATCATGTGTAGATGACGATTTACCAGGAGTTGGAGATCTACCAGATTTTACAAATCCTACTCCATTTTACAATTTTTCAGATGTATCATCATCAGAATTTGATTGTAATGATGTAGAATTATCAGCAAATTATGATTTTCAATTTCAAGCAGGTTCTAATCTAGCTGTAAATGGTACACAGTATCAGTGGTCTGTTACTCCAGATGCAGGTGTTGTTTTAATAAACAAAGACTTACCAGTTTTAGAACAACAAATAGACGCACAATTGGCAACAGTGGTTGCTATTGAAAATGAAATTGCAAAAATTGAGTTTAAATTACCATGTGAAACAAATCAAGCAAAGATTGATGTTTTAGAAGCACAGTTGGCAGATTTTAGAGTGCAGTTACAAATAGAGCAAGATGCTTTATCAGATGAAACTTTAGCAGCAGTTGCAGATTTACAAGCTCAAATTGCGGCTTTACCTGCAGCAACTTTACAAGATCAAGAATTAATTTTCTCTTTTCCTGGACCAGATACGTACACTGTTGGTTTAACAGTTACAGATGATTTAGGAAAATCTGAATACACAGAAAAGTTAATTACAGTAAACCAAGCAGTACCTCAAATTCCAGTTCCAGAAATTGGAGAGCCAAGTTTTGAAGACAATAGCTTATTTGATGGTACAGGAGATGGTAGAGATTCTTGGAGAGCTCCAAGTAGTTCAAGATGGGGTAGTGTATTCCAAATCAACACAGATACTAATCCAGTAGATGCACCAAATTTACCTGATGGTAGGCAAGCAGCTAAATTTCCTGCAGATGGCACAAGAACTGGTTATCAAGAGATTGAAGTAACTCCAGGTGCAACTTATGTATTAACCTATTTTAGTGCATTTGAAGAAAATTCTTTTGGAGATTTAACAGTTTCTATCATTAATACAAATGCAGATAGTTTAGCAGATGCACAGTTAGATGCTAATATTATAGCACAAAGAACAGATAACAACATTGGCAGAGTAGATAATGTTTTTAAGAAACATGCACTTACTTTTGAGGCAGGTACAAATGAGTCTGTAATAATTTTATTAAGAGGTTCAGGTGTAGAAAGCAGATTAGATGCTTTTGATATTACAGTAAAACAATAAAATATATTTTAAAAAAAATTAATAATTATGATAAATAGAAATCACAAAACAATTAAGACTAGCACATTAATGCTTTTCTTTATGTTTTTAGGTATTGTCTCATGTTATGATAGTGGTTACGAAGAATTTACACCTCCTACAGGAAATGTAAATAACATTCAGCCAAGTACATTATTTACAACAAGTCCAAAAGCAGGTGATAATTTGTCTGTGGTATTTAGAAGTTACTCAACAGATGCAGTTTCTTATGCCTGGGATTTTGGTGATGGTGGTAGTTCTTCAGAGGCAAACCCAGATTACACATATACTGAAGGTGGTTTGTATAATGTGAAATTAACAACTACAAGTTCAGATGGTTTACAAGCCGTAGATTCTGCTTTTGTAGATCCAATTTCTGTAGATTTTACTTTTACATCAGTAGATTCTCAAGTAACATTTGCAAATACAACATCAGGTGCTCAAAGTTTGACTTGGGATTTTGGAGATGGAGATACTGTGGAATGGAATGTTGATGACACTCAAAACGATCCAGATTTTAGTCCTGTTCATACCTATGCAACTGCAGAAACTTTTGATGTTACTTTAACAGCAACAACCTTTTTAGGAAAACAAGTTTCCGTAACTAAAAAAGTAGAAGGTTTAGTATTGGCTGCAATTCCAGATTTTACATTTACAACAAGCTCTTTAACAGCAACCTTTACAGATGCTTCATTATTGGCAGTTTCTCATAGTTGGGATTTTGGAGATGGAACAACATCAACAGAACAGAATCCATCTCATACTTATGCACAATTAGGTACTTACGATGTAACTTTAACAATTACAAATAGTGCAGGTGTGCCAAGAACAATTACAAAACCAGTTCCTGTTGGTGGTGTAAAAGCAACTTTTAAGGCGATTGTTTTAAATGGTACTGCTAATGATTGGACAGCCTCTACAGGAGATAATGCAGATGCTTGGGATATGACACCAAACTCTACAATAAAAGACAACTCAGGTGCAACAGTAGATAGTCCTTATAGAGCAATTTGGTATAATACAGACCTTAATGATTATATAGATGCAACTTATTGTACAAGTGAGCAGCCAGGTTCTACAAGTGATGGTAACAAATTCGGACCAAATGCAGGTGGAGGAAGAGGAGTTAAATTAAGTAATAGCTGTAGAAGATTATATCAAGTAGTAGAAGTAGAACCAGGTGTAGAATATACATTTACTATTGATACAAGATCAGAATCAGCAGGCGTAAATACAGAAGTATTTATCTTAAATAATGAAATTACAACCGAAGTAAATATTGCAGATAATGCAGATGGTTACTTCAATATTACTAATGATTTTAACTCTAGTAAGAGTTCATCAAGCAATGATACATTTACAACAACAAGTTTTGTATTTAAAGCAACATCTAACAAAGCAGTTATTTATGTTAGAGCTTTAAATGCAGTAGATAGTAGTAATGAAGTATTTATTGATAATATTGATATTATTACCCCAGGTTTTTAATAATATTAGTTTTAAGGTATAAAATGTTTACAATACCGTAAATTTTATACATTTTAAAAAAATGACACTATATAATGTTTGTTTTCAGTACGTTTGTACTCTAAAAAATACGATAACTAGATATCATTTAATAGACTAATTAACCTTAAAAAATTTAGATAATGAAGTTAGAAACTCTAGCAAAACTAGATCAGAACCAAATTCAAAAAAAAATTATTTCACAAATTCGTGATTTAATCAATTTTAAGAATTTAGAGCCAGGAGATAAATTACCTTCTGAGCGAATGCTAACCGAAAAATTCGGAGTTTCTAGAAGTAATATTAGAGAGGCCATAGAAAAGTTAGAGTTTTATGGGTTATTGAAATCTATTCCACAAAGTGGAACATTCGTTGCAAATATTGGGGTTATAGCTATGAATGGAATGATTGAAGATATTTTAAGATTAGAAGATCCTGATTTTAAATCTTTAGTTGAAACAAGAATTTTATTAGAATTAAAAACAGTAAGGTTAGCAGCTACTAGAAGAACAGAGGAAGATTTAGAGAATATTGAAGAGGCTTTATACGCATATAAAGAAAAAGCCACGAATGGTGAAAACGCTGTACAAGAAGATTTGTTATTTCATTTAGCAATTGCTAAAGCTAGTGGAAATAGTACTATGAATACATTCATGTTAATTATCATTCCAGAAATCATTACAAACTTTCAAAAATATCATGTTTGTGATGCTGGTTTAACCAAAAGAGGAATAGATGATCATCAAGCAATTTTTGATGCCATAAAGAATCAAGAGCCACAATTGGCAAAACAAAAAATGAAAGAGCACTTTAAAGAGCTTTATCAATACTGTTATAGCAGTTAATATAAATAATTAGAATGAAGGTAAAAGGATTACGTTGGTGGGTTGTAGGGCTTGTAGCTTTAGCTGCTGTAGTAAATTATATAGACAGACAAGCATTTGGAGCTTTATGGCCAGATATTGCTAAAGACCTATTTCCAGAAATGGATGAAGATGGTCATAAAGCAATTTATGGTACAATATCTACTGTATTTATATTATCATATGCAGGTGGTCAAGCCTTATTTGGTAAAATATTTGATTGGATAGGTACTAGATTAGGTTTTGCCTTATCTATTGGTGTTTGGTCTGTAGCAACTATGTTACATGCAATTGCGCAAGGTGTTTTAAGTTTCTCCATATTTAGATCTCTTTTAGGTATTGCAGAAGCAGGTAACTGGCCAGGTGCAGCAAAAGCAAATGCAGAATGGTTTCCTACTAAAGAGCGTGCTTTAGCACAAGGAATTTTTAATTCTGGTGCTGCAATTGGTGGTATTGTAGCTTATCCAATTATTGGTTTATTATCGGTATATTTTGCATGGAAAGCTATTTTTATTGTAGTTGGTATCTTAGGATTACTTTGGTTAATTCCATGGTTATTTATTGTTAAATCAGGGCCAAAAACACACCCTTGGTTATCTGAAGATGAAAAAAGTTACATTTTATTAGGTCAAAGAAATCAAGATATTGATGATGATGGTAATTATGATGAAGGTTATAATCCTAGTACAGGTAAATTATTAAAGCATAAAGAAAGTTGGGGAGTAATAATAGCTTCAGCAGCAATCGACCCTATTTGGTGGTTATTTATAGTTTGGATTCCAATATACTTATCAGAAGTATTTGGTCTTAATGTAAAAGAAATTGCATTTTCTGCATGGTTACCTTATGTAGGTGCTATGATAGGAGCTTGGGCTGGTGGTTTATTAGCTCAGAACAGATTAAATGTAGGTTGGTCTGTAGATAAGACAAGAAAATATATAATTACACTTGGTTGTTTAATTATGATTCCATGCTTCTTTTTATTAAAAGCACCAGGATCAGCAACAAATGCAGTTATTATAATGGCTGTTTTGTTATTTGGTTTTCAAGTAGCAATTGGTAACATTCAAACAATACCTAGTGATATTTTTAGCGGTAAAATTGTGGGTACATTATCTGGTTTTGCAGGTATGGCTGCAAAGTTAGGTGCTGCAGGATTAACAATTTTAGTAACTTTTATTACAACAGGAGGTAATTATACTCCAGCCTTCTTAATTGGTGGAGCATTAGCAATTATAGCTTTATTAGCAATTTGGATTTTATGTCCGAAAATAGAACCAATTAGAGAAGCAAATTAAATAAGAATCAGTTCATAAAATTATAAATATTAGAAAAATGAGTAAAGCGCAAGGACAATTAGCAATAGTAACTGGTGCCACAGGTGGTATAGGTTTTGCAGTTGCAAAAAGATTAGGTAACGAAGGATATACAGTTATTTTAAATGGTATAGATGATGATGCAGGAGCAGAAAGATTAAAAGAATTACAAGATGCTGGTATCGAAGCTGATTACTATGGTTTTGATGTAACTGATGAAAATGCAGTAACTTCTAACATCACTAAAATTGGTGAAAAATATGGTAAGATAGATGTACTAGTAAACAATGCTGGTGGTTTAGGAGGTAGATCTCGTTTTGAAGAGATGACTACAGATTTCTACAGATTTGTAATGGCTTTAAATTTAGATTCAACATTTTTTGCATCTAGAGCAGCAATTCCTTTCTTAAAGAAAAGTGATAATCCTTCAATTATAAATTATACATCAAATGCTGGTTGGAATGCAGGTGGACCAGGTGCAGGTATCTATGGTACATCTAAGGCAGCTGTTCATGCAATTACAAGAGCATTAGCAAAAGATTTGGCTGAATATCAAATTAGAGTAAATGCAGTATCTCCAGGTACTATTGATACTGATTTTCATAAACAAATTAAATCTACGAAGCCAGAAGTTTTTAAATCTTGGGCTAACAACATTATGTTAGGTAGATTAGGTCAACCAGAAGATGTTGCTGGTGTTGTAGCATTTTTAGCAAGTAAAGATGCAGCTTTCATTACTGCAGAAACTATTCAAGTTGGTGGTGGTCAAGCCTTAGGTATTTAATAAATAAAACTATCCATATATAAAGCGCTCTGTATGTACAGAGCGCTTTTTTTGTGCTCATACTTTTCCATATCTACATGATGATTTATAAGTATCATCTAATCAGACATATAAAATGATATGAAATATTTAACGATATTACCAAAACATTGAATTATTGTTAATGAAAGTGTCTATTTGGTTGTTTTCATTGAAATAAATTAAAAAATTAATAAAAAATTAACATTATAATTGCACGAATCTAAAAAAAGCATATATTTGGAAAACCAATCTGGTAAACCAGTATGGTAAACCAAATTGGTTCTCCAGATTGTTAACGAAATAACAACATTGTGTATGAGATTAAATTTGAATTAATTAAGATTGGGAGGGTAGACCTTGTTTTCTGCCCTTTTTAAATTTAAGCTTATTATTAAAAAGTATTACCAGGGTCACACAAGTGATGAATTATATATTAAACATTAACATTATTATGAAACTAAAACTGAAATTAACATTACTATTTGTATTGTTAGTAAGCTTTTGCAATTACGCACAAGAAGCTTACACTCTTAAAGGTAAAGTAACTACAGAAGTAGACAATGAAATTTTACCAGGAGTTTCTATTGTTGTTCAAGGAAGCACAGTAGGAACCGAAACTGATTTTGATGGTAACTATTCTATCAAAGTTAAGCAAGGTGATGTGTTGGCATTTTCTTATTTAGGTTATGCTACCAAAACCATAACTATTACTAATCAAAAAACATTAAACGTAACTTTAGCTGAAGATTCAAGTGCTTTAGATGAAGTTGTTGTTGTTGGTTATGGTAGTAGAAAAAGATCTCAGATAACTGGAGCTGTTGCCAAAATTGGTGGTGGTGAAGTTGCAGCTGTACAAGCGGTTCGTGTGGACGACGCTTTAGCTGGTAAATTAGCTGGGGTATTAATTCAGAATCAAGATGGTTCTCCAGGTGCTGCTCCAAAAATTCAAATTAGAGCTGCATCATCAATTTCAGGGGCTTCTAACCCTTTGATTGTTGTAGATGGATACCCTATTTCTGGTGGTTTAGAAACTGTTAACCCAAATGACATTAAAAGTTTAGAGATCTTAAAAGATGCAGCTTCTGCAGCTATTTATGGTTCTAGGGGTGCAAATGGTGTTGTATTAGTTACTACTAAAAAGGGTTCTTCAGGTAAGACTACTTTTAGCTATAATGCTTACACAAGTATTTCAAATAAATACAGAGAAAATATTTTAATGTCTGGTCCTGAATGGGCTGCACATTCAAGAGCTCAAATTGCAGCTGGTAATTGGACAAGTACAGTTAACTTAGTAGACCCTGCATTTTTAGAGTACAGATTAAGTGCATATGAAAATTCTCCTGGAGCAATTAGTCCAGAAGACTGGTTATTCCAAACAGGTTCTACAACTGCTCACGATTTTAGCATGAGTGGTGGTAATGAAGGTACTAAGTACTATGCATCTGTTGGTTACCAAGATGCAGAAGGTGTTGTACAAACTCAAGGTTTTGAAAGATTAAATGCACGTTTAAATGTTGATGCTACTTTAGGTGATAAATTTAAAGCAGGAATTAGCTTTAATGGTTTTGTATCTAAAAGAGATATTTTAGGACATGACATGAGAGATTTATTAAGAGCATATGGTGTGCACTCAATTTATCATACTGCAGAGTCTATTGCATTTGTACAACAATTAGATCAACAAGCACAAGCTTTAGGTTTAGCTGCTTTTGATAATGGATATAGAGGTTCTACTTACGAAGCAAGTAGTATTTATGATTTAGAGCCAGGAATGGCTGCACAAGATTGGCATTATGGTAGAGCTAACAATGGTATTGGTGGTTCTGGAGATGCAGGTCCTGCAGCAAAGCTTGATAATGTAGAAAGCTGGCAAAAGACATTCTTCGGAAATGTAAATACATATTTACAGTATAACATACTAGAAGGATTAAACATCAAAACTGTTTTAGGTGGAGATATGAGAGATACACAAACTTATTCTCATAGATTATTAGGTTTTGACTCAAGAGCAAGAGATTCTCAAACATTTATGGATCAGGCAGATTTAAAAATTTCTACTGTATTAAGTGAAACTACATTAAACTTTGCTAGAACTATTGGTAAACATGATATATCTGCAGTAGTAGGTGTAGAATTCCAAAATACAAAGTTTGTAGGTACAAGATTAGATGGAGCAAACGTTCCAGATGAAGCTGTATTAAACTATAACTTATTCGATCCAGCAGATATTACAGTAACTGAAAGAGATGAAACAAGAGTAAGAGAAAGTGTATTTGGTAGAGTAAATTATTCTTTCGATGATCGTTTCTTATTAACTGCTTCTTTAAGAAGAGATGGTGACTCTAGATTTGGAGCAAACAATAGATATGAAACATTCCCTGCAGTATCTGTAGGTTGGAATTTACATAATGAATCATTCTTACAAGACAATGAAACTTTAAGTAGATTAAAATTAAGATTTAGTACAGGTTCTTTAGGTACAACATCTTTCTTAGGTTCTTATGATTCATTAAGTTTATTAGATCCTTCTGCAACGATTTATGGAACAGGATACTTAATTCCATCTAACTCTGCTAACCCAGATTTAACATGGCAAACAAATACTGAAACTAACTTTGGTGTAGATTTAGGATTCTTCAACAATCGTTTTACAGTTGGTTTAGATTACTATACATCTGATATTGAAGATATCTTAATTAACCAAGCACAATCAGAAGTATTAGGTAACCCAACTTCTATTCTTAATGTTGGTGATGTAAGAAGTTCAGGTTTCGAATTTGAATTTTCAGGTAACTTAGTTAATCAAGCAGATTTCTCTTGGAATGCGAGTGCAAACTTATCTACTGTAAATACAGAAATTACAGACTTAGGAGGTTTAGATGAATTACCACAACAAATTTTTGGACAAAGTGGTAGAGGACCAGTATTTAGAAACTACGTAGGTGGTGGAATTGGTGAAATGTGGGGATTAGAAACTATTGGTGAAGTAGAAATGGAATACTTAGCTGATGGATCTAGACACCCAAACAATCAAAGTGGTGAGTCTTATGTTGTAGATCAAAATGGAGATGGTATCATTGACAGAACAAGAACTGTTGAAGATGGTGGAGATTTAGTAAAAATCGGTCAGAATACACCAGACTTTTACTGGGGTATGTCTCAGAACTTTAGATACAAGAAATTCGATATGTCTTTCCAATTACAAGGTTCTCATGGTGCAGAAGTGTATAATATAGATCCACTTTACTATGGTTCTCAATGGGGAGGTAGATTAGACTATGCACGTTTAGATGCAAATGGAGATGGTATTGCTGATCATAATGGAGAATATTATGAAAGAAACAGAAACCAAACTGATGCTATGATTCAAGATGCTTCTTATGTTGCATTAAGAAACTTAACAATTGGTTATACAATGGATGAAGTTGCAAGTAGAATCGGTTTAAACTCTATTAGATTATATGGAGCAGCAACTAACTTACTTTACATTATGGCAAGCGATTATACTTCTTATAACCCAGAAGGTGTTAATACTACAGACCCAACAGTTTATGGTGCTCAAGTAGGTGCTAGCCCAATTGTTAGAAGTTTTACAATTGGTTTAAATGTTAAATTTTAAAAAATAATAAGATGAGAAAAATATATATAT
The DNA here is from genome assembly GCF_024362345.1 of Polaribacter dokdonensis. Classification (GTDB taxonomy): domain Bacteria; phylum Bacteroidota; class Bacteroidia; order Flavobacteriales; family Flavobacteriaceae; genus Polaribacter; species Polaribacter dokdonensis. The sequence continues at coordinate 2,343,727 of NZ_CP101505.1, forward strand.
TACTAGCTGCGCTGTTTATTGCAACAGCATGTGACTCAGATTTAGATCAAGCACCACCAAATTTAGCAAGTGCGGATTCTTTAACTGACTTTTCAGGAGTATTAAACGCAGCATACTACTATCAATTAGGAAGTGTAACACCATTAGCAGTAATGGGTGAGTTTAGATCAGATAATGCAGTAATGGATGAGGCTCCATATACAGAATTCGATGTTTTTACAGCGAACTTAACAACTATGGAAGACCAATTTTTTGGGCCACTATATACTGCAATGTACAAGTCTATTTTAAGTGCGAACAATGTAATCGAAAATTCTACAGACGCAACAGAAATAGCAGAAGCTAAGTTTTTAAGAGCTTTATCTTATTACAAATTAGTAAAGTCTTTTGGAGCAGTAACTGTGAATTTAGAAGCTTCTCCAAGTTTAACAGATACATCAATTTTAGCTAGAGTTCCAGCTATGGATGTTTACAACAATGTTGTAATTCCAGATTTAAATGATGCTATCTCTGCATTATCAACTACTATTACCAATGGTAGAGCATCTAAATTTGCTGCTCAAGCATTATTAGGTAAAGTATATGCAGCAATGGGTAACTATGCAAGTGCAGCTTCAAGTTTAGGAGCTGTTGTAAATGGAGCTTCAGCTGCTGGTATTAGCTTAGAAGCAAACTTTAGCGATGTTTTTGGATTTGCAAATGAAGGAAATTCAGAGATTATTTACGCTACTCAAGTTTCTAGTTCAATTGTAGACGAATATGGTTTTGGTTCAGATTTCTGGAACTGGTTTGTAGGTGATGACTCTAAAGCAGATTTTCCTGTAGATTCAGATTTGGTTGCAGCTTTTGATGCAAGTGATGCAACAGGTGCTACAGATTTAAGAAGAGCTGTTACTTTAGATGCTGCAGGAACTACAGCTATTAAATTTCCAAAGGATGGTGGAAATGGAGGAGAACATGATTGGATTGAAATTAGATTAGGAGATGTTATCTTATTATATGCAGAAGCTTTAAATGAAAATGGAGATACTGCAGGTGCTTTAACGCAACTTAATAAAATAAGAAACAGAGCAGGTTTAGCAAATTCTACAGCAACTTCACAAGCTGATGTAAGAACTGCTATCTTAAACGAAAGAAGATTAGAGTTAGCCTTTGAAGGTCATAGATGGGATGATTTAGTAAGAACTAATACTGTAGACGCAGAAATGGGTACTACTGTAAATAGTAACTACTACTTATTTCCAATTCCAATTTCTGAAATATTAGCAACTGGTGGTGTTATTACACAAAATGCTGGGTACTAGTCTTTGTTATTAAGTTTTATAAATGTATTAAACTGGCTTCATGAAAATGAAGCCAGTTTTTTTTGTGATAGATTTAAAAGTAATCTGGTTTATAATTAAACTTACAAATTAGGTTAAGAACTAAATTAGTAAAGATTTAAAACTTGTTAGGTAATTGTTATAGGACAATATAAAAGATGCTTTTATGTAATGCTTCATTAACTTATTTTAGTTTATTGTTTTCATTGTTCGATGCTATATAAAAGTACTTTAAGGAGTTAAAAAAATCAGCTTTGAAACGTTTACTATAAAGATATTGCATCTATTAATTTATCCTTAAAGATTAATTTAATTTAAAGACGTTTTAATCAACCTTTAAGCTATAAACTTAATATGTGCTACTCGAAGTTAAAAGTTTAGTTTAAGCCATAAAAAAACACCTCAATGAGGTGTTTTAAATTTATTTAAGATGGTCTTATTATATGGTCAGTTGGTTTTACTAATAATGATATTAGTTAGTTTTTAGTTTGAATAAGTCCAATATCTTCTATATCATTATTGGATTTTAATAAAGGTGATTTTTTACTTGGTATAAATAAGTTTTTATCATCCCATTTTGGACTTCTATAAATAAGATTCACACTTTTTGCTCCATTATTTACTTTAATTTTACCACATAAATTTATAAGACTATTTTCTATAATATTGTCTTTACCATATAAACTGACAGGTGTTTTAATTTTGTAGCTGTTTTCAAAAACTGAGTTTTTTATGATTACAGTTGGTATTGATTTTAATCGAATAATATTTCCTTTTTCACTGTTGTTTACATTACTAAAAACAGAGTTGCTTATTACTAATTTAGCAGGACTGTTATTAATTAACGGACCAGTTTTTACATAGTTAATCGCAAATTCATCAATATTATCAAAAACAGTATTGTGTATTAAAATAGTGTTCGCATTATATTTTGCAAAATTATTTTTTTCATAAGATAAGTTTAAGCCTCTATAACTGTCTTTAAATGTTGAGTTTCTAATGCTAATAGTATCAGCTAGAGTACCAACGTAAGCTTTGTAAATGCTACCTCCATTAGTATTAGTAAAGTTTTGAAATGTACAATTATCTACAAATAAATTATAAGTTTCACTTAACTGTTTGTCTGGAGAAACTACTGCATATTTTACTTTGGTATCATTATCACCATCTATAATTAGATTTTGTAATCTTAGTGTGGCATTTTCCTGAACTCTAAAAAAATAGTTTAGGGCTTTAGGTAAATCATCATTTGCTTTAATAATGGTTTTAGCTGAACCTTTAATAGTAATATCACCTTTAATTTTCTGTGTTTTATCTATAAAATAAATACCATCTGTTAAAACCATTGTTGTTTTAGCAGTCGCTTTTTTTAACGCTTTTGCAAAAGTATTTGTACCAGGTTCAACTTTAATTTCTTTTTCTTTAATAACAACTTCTGGTACTTCAATTACAGGTTTCCAATAAGGACCAGTTCTAATTAATAATGCTTTTGGAAATCTTTTGTTTCCAAGATTAAAAGCACCTGCTACCAATTCTTTTCTTGGATAGCCTACAATATCTTTTTCAGGGCTTGCATTATCTTTATAATTAGATATTAAACTTGGATTATTGGCAGTTGGCATTGGTATTGACTGCAATAATTTCCAATCTACAGTTTGTTTTTGAAAAATTGCAGCATCTGCAGATGCACTTGAATCTAAAATATTTTTAAAGAATTTAATACCACTAATGTCATCAGAAATTTCTAAAACTTCACTACCATCTGTATTGGTTACTAAATTATTTGCAAAAATTGAATTGATAGGAGGTAGGCTTCTTTCATCATCTTTACCAGCTCCAAGTGCAATTGGTCCACAATTAATTATGGTATTGTTCTGCACATTTACATTTTTTACTTGATTATATCTGTTTAAAGGCGAGTTTGGCACTCCATTCATAATAACAATTGGCCCTCTAAAACCATCACCCTTTAAACCTATTAGCAAGTTGTTTCTAACTATATGTCCTTCGTTTATAATTCGAATTCCACCTGTTCTTTTTACATTATTACCAATAAAAACATTGTCTTCTACAAGTGCATTATTTCCATGTCTTAAGGTTAATGTTCCTTGGCTCTCTACAAATAAGTTGTTTCTAAAAATATTGTCTGCAGATTTGTTAGAAATGATTTCTATTTCACCATCACAATTTTGAAAGGTATTATTTTCTACAATTGTTTTTGATGATTTCATAGAATTAGCACTTGTACCAATTCTAATTGTTTCTCCACCATTTGTACCTAATTCAGGTCTTTTACCAAAAAAATTATGATCTATTTGATGATTATTCTCAACATGTTCTTCACCTTTAAGCCATACAACTAAAGTTGTACCATCATTAGTTTTACCTGTAAAATTATTATGATCTACTCTATTGTTTTTTCCCCATAAATCTACCCAATGAGAATTTATGCTAGTATCTTCTGGGTTATAATAAGAAATTGTGTTGTGAGTAAATCTACAGTTATTGGCAAATTCTTTAGAATTTTTACGAAACTGCACTATTGATTTTTTGGTAGGGTTACCATCTTTAAACCATAGGCCTTCTACAATAATATAAGTACCATATATTTTAATTGATGAGTTACCAGCTAAAATAACTTCACCAGCTTTTTCTGCTTTAATAGTAATTGGTTGTGCTTCTGTACCTGCACCAAAAGCTTCTAAACTTACATCTGTCCAAACACCATTTTTAAGTACAATAGTAGTACCAGCAGTTGCCTTTTTAATAGCAACATTATATTCTGTGGTATTAGAAACTAAAATTTCCTGTTGAGCAAAACAGAAAGTTGTTAGAAAAATAAGGGTTAAAGTAAAAATTGAATTTCTCATAATCAAGTGGTTTACCAATTTGGTAAACCAAATATACAGTAATTGTAGGTTAATTTCTAATCAAACTAAAATTTCCTGTTCTATTCTTTATTTGATCTTGTTGGTTAATTAAAGTAGCTTTAAACCAATATGAATTTGAATTCAGAGGCTTACCATTATAAGAGCCATCCCAACCTAAATCGTTAATAGTGAATGATGTAATTAATTTACCATATCTATTATATACACTAATTATACCTTCTTTATAAAACCCTTTTTGAATTCCTTTTATTTGCCAAAAATCATTACTATTATCTCCATTTGGCGTAAAAAAGTCTGGAAAACTAATTAATGAAATTTCAAAATTAGAGGTTCCACAGTTATTTTTATCGTTAATCTGTAAAATGTAATTACCACCTTCTAAATTTTCGAAATTAGGATTGTCTTGATAATCATAAATAATATTAGATTGGTTATCTAAAAGTCTAAACTCATAATCGCCTAAACCTATATTACCAGTATTAATTCTTATGAAATTATTATCTGAATCATCTTGCACTTGTATATCATTGATGGTAAGATCAGATATTGAGGATTCTGATATTTCTATTTCTTGCATATCAGAATCACAGCCAAATATAGAGGTAGCAACAACATTATAAATACCTCTTTTAGTTACTTTAGCTAGGTATGAAGATCCAATAATTTTATCACTTTCATCTCTCCAAGTATAGGTGTAATCTGGGTTAGGATTATCAACCATAATTTCTAATTCAGAAAAGTTAGACATGCAAATAATGTCTTCAGTTGGTAACGTAACTGTTGGTTTTTCTCTTACAATAAATTGAATATTACTCTCTACAGCACAAACGTCATAATTTGGGTTTTCTAAACGAACAGTTATGTTTTGAGAAGAAGTTAGAAATGGATTTGGTAAAGGGCTTGGTAAGGCTGTTCCATTTTCGTCAAAATAAGAAATGATTAAACCTGTTTGATTGCCAATAATAGTACTTTCTATATTAGATGTGTCAAAAGCATAAAGACCATCAAAATCAGAATCACATTCTTCTTGAATAGCAACAGGATTCGCTACAGGAACAGAATTTACAATAAAGTTTAGCATGGTTTCACTGCTACATTTGCCATCAATATCGTTTGAATCGCTGTTTTCTATTATTACTCTAACTCCTTGAGATGCTGTAATAAAAGGATTTGGTAAAGGACTTGGTAATTCTATATTGTTTTCATCAAAATAACGAACAGAAACATTAGTTTGATTACCAATAATTGTACTTTCTATAGTTGATGTATTAAATGCAAATAAACCATCTCTATCATTATCACATTCTGGCTCAATAATTACAGGATTTGCAATTGGTATTTTTTCTACAATTAATGAAATATGTGCACCTAAACCCAAACACGCATTATCTACTTGACTATCTACTCTAACAAAAATATCTTGTTGATAAGGAGAATCTGTATTTTGATAATTGGTTATATCTGAGATAGAGTTTACTTCTGCTAATGCATCAACTTCATTTCTATAATAAGTGATAATTAGCTGCTGGTTAATTGGAAATATATTAATGATTTCGTTAGTAATATCACTAAAATTAAAGGTTGCTATTCCATCTAAATTATCTGTTCCATCATCACATTTATAATAAGACTTTAAAAAACTTACGGGAATTTCTGTAGTAGAAACTAATAGATTTACCTCACTAATTTCATAACAGCCATTTATGTTTTCTGCTCTAGCCCAAATAGTATCTGAACTTACCTGTTCATTTTGATAGTTTGTAATATTTGTAATTGGTAAAGTTTTTGTTGCTGCTTGTGATCTTTCTTCAAAAAAGGTGATGGTATAATCATCAGCATTTGAAATAATTTTTTCTTTTACTTCATTTAAATTAAAAAAGCTAAAACCATTAATATCAGAATTATCACACTGTTTTAGACTTACATTTTTATTGATATTAGGTGCTTCAAAAATTTCTATTTCTTTAGGTATAGTATATGTAGTATTATCTATATGAGTAACAGTAGCTGTAACATTATAAATGCCTGCAGATGTAAATTGATGATTTACATCTATTAATCTTGATGTGTTGTTAGTGCCAGAATTGGGGTCATCAAAATCCCAAATTACAGACTGCACCTCAGTTTGATTTGTTAAGCTAAAATTATTTGAGAAGTTCGAGCAAGTATTATCGTTTGTAATTTCGAATGGGAAAATTGTTTTTACTTGGCCATTTACTGTGATGTAAAAATTAATGTCTGAACCATAAGTAGTTAAATTACTCATTTTTTCGAACTTGTTATTTGTGTTAAAAGGACAATTACCATTAAACCAAGAATCTTCAGTTTCTTGCTCAGTACCAGAGATAAAGAGTAAACCATCTCCATACTCTATTCCTCTTTCTACTTCCACAAGTATTTTTTTTACATCTGCAGGTACAACTATGGGTTGCTCAAAATCTGTGGTGATAATTCTTGCGCTTGTAGAGCTCCATGAAAAGGCGCTAATAATTTTCTTTTGGCTACTACCAATTAATTTGTCTTTCGAAAATGAATCTGGAAAGTTCTCATCTATTTCATAAATATGATAAGTTACATTGGCTAACCAACCTGCACCTGTAATTCCAATATCTCCAGCATTTATGATAAATTCTTCATTTGTACTAATGCCAAAATCTTCTAAATCGAAAGTTCGTGCCCAAGACATAACTCCTCCACTACAGCTAGGCATACTTGTTTGAATTAGATCATCACCTACATTATGAGAAAGCATTATTTCATCAACATTGCTGGTTATTGTTCTTTTTTCTCCAGTTACATTTATAAAGAAATTAGCTTTTGGTTTTGGGTTGTCTAAATTTTGAGTTTCTATAAAAGTGTAATATTGTCTGCAGCCATAAAACCATGAAGTGTCTGTATCTTCCTCAGTACCTGCAATAAGAATTTTTTCTACACCATTTTGTAATACATTAGACTGTTCTACAGTCACCAAAATTCTAGTTGTTTTACTAGGTACTACAACAGGGGTACTAAAATTAAAAGTTATAATTTCTGGAGTATCACCAATTAATGGTGTTTCTTCATAAAAGTTATAACTTAAACGTTTGCCTTGAGAAATTGGAAAATTATCATCAATAGCAGAAATACTAATCATGATACCAGAGCCTAATTGTGCATTACTAATAGCAACTTGTGCAGATCTTATAATAAATTGTTCGTCTTTATTTATTCCAAATTCTGAAAGTGTAAAAGTTCTAGCCCATACTTCTTCTTCATCACAAGATTCCCAATCTGTTTTAATGGGTGTATTACCAACATTATGAGATAAAGTGATTTGTGCATGAAAATTTAAAAGGCAACAGAAAGAAAAAAATAGAAGGGCACAATGTTTTTTCATACCAAACAAATGTATACAATTTAACCTAACCAACCATCTCTATCTAAACTTCTGTACTGTATAGCTTCAGCAATATGATCTGGAGAAATATTTTCTGAATTTGCTAAATCTGCAATGGTTCTTGCAACTTTTAAAATACGATCATAAGCTCTTGCTGAAAGATTTAGTTTTTCCATGGCTGTTTTAATTAGTAATAAACTTTCTTCTGATAATTTACAGAAAGCACGAATCTGTTTTACATTCATTTGTGCATTATAATGTAAACTTTCATAATCTTTAAATCTTTTAGATTGTAGCTCTCTTGCTGCTGTAACTCGTTTTCTAATTTCTACAGATGATTCTCCTTTTCTTTCTTCAGATAATTTTTCGAAAGGAACAGGTGTTACTTCTATATGAATATCGATTCTATCTAATAATGGCCCAGAAATCTTACTCAAATAACGTTGCATTTCTTGAGGAGATGAAGTCATTGGAGAATTTGGATCATTAAAAAAACCAGAGGGACTTGGATTCATACTAGCAACCAACATAAAACTACTAGGATAGGTAACTGTAAATCTTGCTCTAGAAATAGTAACTTCTCTATCTTCTAAAGGTTGACGCATAACTTCTAAAACTGTTCGTTTAAATTCAGGCAATTCATCTAAAAACAAAACTCCATTATGAGAAAGTGATATTTCTCCTGGTTGAGGATATTGCCCTCCACCAACTAAAGCAACATCTGAAATAGTATGATGAGGACTTCTAAAAGGACGTTGAACCATTAAGCCATTTTCTTTTGTTTTACCTACAACAGAATGAATTTTTGTAGTTTCTAATGCCTCATGTAAAGTCATTGGAGGTAAGATACTTGGTAACCTTTTTGCTAACATGGTTTTACCAGAGCCTGGGGGTCCAATAAGAATGATATTATGACCACCAGCAGCAGCAATTTCCATACAACGTTTTATAGATTCTTGTCCCTTAACATCAGAAAAATCAAACTCTGGGAAATCGATGTTTTTATAAAACTCAGCTCTTGTATCAATTATGGTAGGTTCAATTTTTTTTTCATCATTAAAATGTTGAATTACTTCTAAAATATTATCTATACCTAAAATTTCTATATCATTTACAATAGCTGCTTCTTTTGCATTTTCTTTGGGTAGAATAAAATATTTAAAACCTTCTTCTCTAGCTTTAATAGCTATTGGCAAGGCACCTTTTATTGGTTGTAAACTTCCATCTAAAGAAAGTTCACCCATAATAATGTAATCTGCAATAGCTTCTGATTTAATTTGATTGGAAGCTGCTAAAATACCTATAGCCAATGTTAAATCATAAGCAGCACCTTCTTTTCGAATATCAGCAGGTGCCATATTTATGATTATTTTTTTTCCTGGAAGTTTAAAATTATTGTTGTCTAAAGCAGCAGAAATTCTATAGGAACTTTCACTTACTGCTTTGTCTGGTAAGCCTACCAAATGATAACCAATACCTTTATCTATATTTACTTCTACAGTAATAGTGGTAGCCTCTATGCCAAAAACGGCAGAGCCAAAAACTTTAACTAGCATTCTTTTTTTCTTTAAATGTAAAGAAAATATTACTTATTAATGATTACTTTTTTTCTAATTGTTTTATTCATTGATTGTATTTCAAGAATATATAAACCTTTTTTAATTGAATTTGTAGGTATTTTGATTTCAAGTTTTGCATTTACTTTTTTATTTAAAATCAATTTTCCATTAATATCATAAAGTGCATAATTATTAATTTGTAGTTGACTTGAAATATTGATATAATTACTACTAGGATTAGGATAGATATTGATTTCCTTTGTGTTTTGATTATTTGTAAAAACAGTTTCAGTTGATAATACTTGCATATCTATTTTTGTTGAAAAAAGTTCCTCACCACTTAAATCTGTTCTTCCTGTAAAAAACAAATAATCTCCTGAAGAGGTAAAATTATAGAGAAAACTATATTCTGAAAAATCAGCATTGTTGGTAATTTCTAAATTCAGTTGAATAGACTGGTTATTGTTTTCAGTAATAGCTTTTAAAGTATTAGGACTATCTGTATTGTATATTAAACTGTTTTTGTAACAGGTAGGAATAATTTCATAGATCCCTGTATCTGAGTCAATTTTTTCTGTAAGAGTCCCATTAGTTCTCCAAAGCTCAGCTGTTCCTCGTCCATAATAATCTTCTAACTCAAAATAAATAAATCCACTACACTCTACTAAATTTTTTATAACTACTTCATCTAGAGTAGGATGATTAAGACCTTCATACAATAAAATAGTACCACTTTCTGTACCATCTGTTTTATACAAACCAAATCTATTTGAAATATTTTCTAATCTTGATACAAAGAATAAATCGTTTTCTAAATGAATTGTATTAGCATTCACCAAATTAACGAATGGTAATAAATTTATATTTTTTGTACCAGCTTCTGTTCCATCAGACTCCCAAAAAAGACTGCCATTGTTATAACCCGCAAATATTAATTTTTGATTAACTTTTAGTAAACGCCCAATATTAGGATGCTCAAATACTTTTTCTGTACCTTCTTTTGTACCATCTGTTTTCCAAACTGCTGAAGCATTTGTATCAAACGCAATAAAGTATGTTGTGCCATTAAAATCTATAAAATCTTTTGGCCAACTAGAGCCACCTATTTGTTCATGACCTGTTCCATTGCCATAAGTTCTTATATCTTTAAGCATAAATGTGCCATTTTCTGTACCATCACTTCTCCAAGGTTCAAAACCATGTTCACCATCATTTGCAAAAAAGTAAGCAATATTATTTGCAGCATAAAAGGTTTGAATATCATTAGAATTTCTTAAGCTGCTTCCATCAGACCTTATGTTTTTAATCATAAATGTGCCACTTTCTGTACCATCACTTACCCAAGGTTCAAAACCATCAGAATTATTGTGTGCACTAAATATTAGTTTATTATTGATTACCACCATTTCTGATTTATCATCAATATTAGAATTTGAACCAATTTTTTTTATTAAAGATGTGCCTTCTTTAGTTCCATCGCTTTTAAATAATTGATTTCCATAAGAGGCTTCATTGGTTCCCCTAAAAAATACATTTCCATTGACATTAATTAATTTTGCTGGAGAACTACTTGAAGAATATTCTATATCTTTTAATAATTTTGTGTTTTCTGCAGTACCATCAGATTTATATAATTCTACTCCATTCTTATCATTCTTTCCAGAAAAGTAGGAATGTTCTTTAAACGTTATAAAATAATTAGTTGGGCTATAAATATCTGGCTGAATAAGATCAGCTAAGTTTTTAGTGCCATTTTCTGTTCCATCAGAAACCCATAATTTATTTTCTGCTTGATTATTATTTTTACCATAAAAAAATAATTTATTATTAACTTCATCAACATGAAATTTAAAAACATTTACTGAAGAGTAATCAGGAGAAGTATTAATATCTTTTAAAATTTTGGTTCCAGATGTTGTTCCATCTGTTTTCCAAATTTCTATGCCATTTATATTATCATCTGCTAAGAAATAGATTTCGTTATTAAATTTAATATAAAGGTTTAATGAAGAAATACTATGTAAATTATTGTTGTTGATGTTTTTTAGAAGTACTGTACCAGTTGAAGTTCCATCAGTTTTCCAAATTTCATTTCCTGCTTCTAATGTATAAGCTGTAAACACTAAAGTCCCATTTAAATCTAATCCACTTAAATTAGTCATGCTACTTGCAGGTCCTAAAGCAATATCTTTTACTAAGGTTGTACCTGCTTCAGTGCCATCAGTTTTCCACAATTCATTTCCTTGAACACTACCTGGGTTAAAGTAATCATCAGCATTTGCTGTAAAGTATAAATAATTACCAGATGCTACTAGACTACCTGAGGCTCCATTTTCTGAACCAGTTTTTATATCTTTTACAAGTACTGTACCTTGTTCTGTGCCATCAGTTTTCCATAGTTCTTTCCCAAACTCTGCATTTCCTGCCAAGAAATACAATTCATTATTAAATACGGTAAAACCTTCAGGTGAGCTACTTTCTGAGCCTGTATTAATATCTTTTAATAGGGTTGTGCCTTGTTCAGTACCATCTGTTACCCAAACTTCCCAGCCATAAGCATTAGAATTTGCAGAAAAATATAGTTTATTATTATAAATTGTTAATTCTTTTGGTGCAGTTGTATAATCGTCATTATGAGTTTCATTAATGGCTTTAACCATATTAGTACCTTGCTCAGTACCATCAGATTTCCACAATTCAATTCCGTTAATACCATCATTTGCAGTGAAATATATGATATTCTCAAATCCTATTAAATTGTTTATATAAGTATTTTCTGGTCTAGTCTCATTAATAACTTTAACCAATTTTGTGCCTTCAGAAGTTCCATCTGAAGTGTATAATTGTCTTGCTAATCCATTACCTTCTGCAGTAAAAAAGAAGGCATTATTTGTTTTAGCAAATGAAAGAGGATAGCTACCTCCTAAGTAGTTGATTTCTATTTTTTTAACGGGAATTGTTTGTGAATAAGATAAATAGCTACATAATGCTAAAATTAGCAATAGGGGATTCGTTTTCATTAGTTTTTTCCCAAAACTAATGAAATTTATAACTAATAAATGAATTATTTTTTAAAAATTAAGCCGAATTTCTACTGGCATTAATATTACCAAATAAAGAACGCATTACCATTTTTTCATACACCTCAATTTCGGCTTCATTACCTTCACTTTTTTGCAAATCTTGAATTTTCTTTAAAGCAAATTGCTGTATGGTTAACAATGGTAAAACAATACTTTCTCTCATTGCAATAGAAGCTTTACCCTCAGGATAATTCTCCATTAACTCTTTATGGCCAGTTAATTTTAGCAACAAACGTTTTGTTGTTTTATATTCTTCGTAAATTAATTTCCAAAATTCTCCATAAACAGGATCATCAGCCATATATGCAGTTAACCCAAAGAAAGATTTGGTTAAACTCATCATACTGTTTTCTAACAGTGTTTTAAAGAAATCTGATGCATTGTAAAAAGCTACAATTTCATCAAATCTACCTGCATCTTCGTATTTTTTTAGTGCTGTTCCAACACCAAAAAATCCAGGCACATTTTGTTTTAATTGACTCCAACTACCAACAAAAGGAATAGCTCTTAAAGCAGAAAAATCTAAAGTATCTGAGTTAGATCTTTTACTTGGTCTACTACCAATATTTGTTTTTGCATAGTATTTTAAGGTACTCATTTTTTCTAAGTACGATAAAAATTGAGGATGATTTTTAAAGTCTACATAAGTCTTGTAACTTGTGTTTGCTAAATCGTTAATTATATCTCTATTAGTATCATTAATTTGGTCTTTTGTAAAAACCTCATTTTTAATTCCTGAACTTATTAATTGCTCTAAATTAAATTGTGAAGAATCTAATGTTCCAAAATTTGAACTAATAGTCTGACCTTGAATGGTTAGCTGTATTTCTTTGTCTTCTATTGTTGGGCCTAAAGAAGCATAAAATTGATGTGTTTTTCCTCCACCTCTTGCTGGTGGTCCTCCTCGTCCATCAAAGAAAATAACTTCAATATCAAACTCTCTAGATATTTTTGTCAGTGCTTCTTTTGCTTTAAAAATACCCCAATTTGCCATTAAATAACCACCATCTTTAGTTCCATCAGAGAAACCTAACATAATAGTTTGCTTGTCTTTTCTTTTAGATAAATGATATCTGTAAGCCTTATTAGAATAAAGCGTTCTCATTACATCACTAGCATTTTCTAAATCTTCTACTGTTTCAAAAAGTGGAATTACATCTACTGGTAATTCGTTTTCAAATCCACATAAATTTAGCATGGCAAAGGTTTGCATTACGTTTAATGCAGTTTGGTTATTACTAATAATGTATCTATTAGCACCACTTTCTCCATTTCTTTGTTGAATGGTTTTAAGAGCGTATATAGATTCTATGGTTTTAACAGACATCTCATCAGACAAAATAGAAGTGTCTATATTTCCTTTTACTAAAGCCAATACTTCTACTTGTTCTTCAGGTGATAATCGTTGATAATTTTTTGGAAAAGTAGTATCTCCACTTGCTAATAAATCATCTACAATTTGTGTAAATGCATTATGATGCACTCTACTATCTTGTCTTATATCTAAGGTTGCAAAATGAAAACCAAAGATTCTAACTTTGTTAATTACATCATTTAATTCATCAATAAATAATGAATCGTGGTTTTTAATAACAATATCTCTCGCGTTTTCTAATTCTTCTAAAAGTATTTCTTTAGAGAAATTTACTTTTGCATAACTTCTTACAACATGTTTATATAAACGCTTTTCAACTCTAGATAAAATTTCTTGCACACCATGAAAAGTAAAACGTCTTTTTAAGCGTCTAACATCTCTATAGTAATTTCTTAATATAGACTGACGTAATCTTTCTGCAACATCTAACGTAATTTGTGTGGTAACAAAAGGGTTACCATCTCTATCTCCTCCAGGCCAAAAACCTAGGTCGATTATTTCGTTTTCTATGGGTTGACCATCGTAAACATGCTCTTGTATATAGTTGTGTATTTTACTTACAGAATGATAAAATACATTCTCTAAATACCAAATTAAACTTACAGCTTCATCAAAAGGTGTTGGCTTAGATTTTTTATAAAATGGAGTTTTACCTAATTGCGCTAATAACTTCTTAATTAAAAGTAAATCGTCATTTTGAATGGCTTTGTCTAGATCTGTAATGATACCCAAAACAGAACCTGGGTAAAACTGTGTTGGGTGTGCAGTTAAAACTACGCGTACTTTAAAATCTTCTAAATATTTTTTTAAAGCTTCATCTTTACCACTTAAAGTTGCAGATTCTTTAGAGTTTCTAAGTGTTCCAAAACCATCCATGTTATTCACAACAGGAAAGGCTGCATCTTCTATAGCATCAAACAAAACTACTTGACGTTCTATATATTGAATGAACTGAAAGAGTAAATCTTTTTTATCTGATTCACTAGGTGTATCTTGATATTTCTTGAAGAACTTATCTACAATTTCTGTTGGGTTTTTTCCGTTTTTAAACCCTTTTTCACATACTTTATGAAAAAGTGGTAACAATACCCCTGTATTGTTTATGGTATCAAAAGGAAGTGTAATAAATATACTATTGTAGATTTGATACTTAGACAATACATTGTCATTAAATTTGGTAAGTTTTGGTAAGGTAGACATAAGCTATAATTTACATGGTGAAATTACAAAAAACCAAAAATAAAGATGCTAGGTATTTAGCAATAATTCCAATTTTCATTGCGAATAATGTAGAAATTCACACTATAAATTTTTAAATAGATAAAAACTGAAGAAAACTATTAAATATTTAATTTTTAGAAACTGTGGGTTGCACAGAGAGTGGACTTGGGCATTGCAAGTTCCAACGAGTTGGATCATTCTCCAATCGAAATCCTTTTAAAAAGTTTTCATCTCTATAGGCATTATAATCATCATAGATTAAAGAAGAAGGTTTTTTACCAAGGTTTTGAAAATCTACAGAAAATTGATTTAGATCTAAATCTAGTAAATCCACATAAACAAAATTAAAATTTTTCAACTTTAATTTATTATTTAAAGCGTAAGCACTGTTTTTTAAAGCGAAAGACGAAAACGTATAAATACTCTTTGGTTGATTTTGTTTTTGTTGTGCAGAAAGTGATAAACTAAAAGTACAAGCTATTGCAAATAGTACTAACTGTATTTTCGAAATCTGAGTAATTTTTGCACTAAAAATCATAATTATTTATTTGTTAGTATTAAAATTTTCAAGTCCGTCTTTTAACCATGTATAATAAGTGTCTCTGTTTGTATATTGTTGGGCAGAATTTAAAACTTCTAAATCTGGACTTAATAATACATAATAGGGTTGAGACGCGTTTTTAAAATTAATTACTTGAAATGTAGACCATTTATCGCCTACAGTTTTAATTTGTTTCAATTTACCATTTTCTTTTAAGAAATCAAACTGTTGATTTTCTGGCAACTCTTTTTCATTATCATCTACATAAAGCGAAATTAAAATGTAGTCGTTTTTAAGTATTCTAAAAATGTCTAATTCACTCCAAACATTTTCTTCCATCTTTCTACAGTTTACACAAGCCCAACCTGTAAAATCTAGTAAAATTGGTTTGTTAACTGCTTTTGCTTTTGCTAAACCTTCATCAAAATCTTTATAACAATCTAAACCTAAAGGACAATCGTTTTCTTGTTCGTAAATGCTATAAAATTGAGGTGGAGGAAAACCACTTAGGAGACTTAAATTCCAAGTAGGGTTTTTTAAAACTCCAGGCCCTAAATAAATAATAAAAGCAATTACTAAAGTACCAAAAGATATTCTTGAGAACGATAATTTCTTTACTGGAGAATCGTGTGGAAATTTAATTTTAGCAAAAATGTACAAGGCTAATCCTATAAAAATAACAATCCAAATACCAATAAAAATTTCACGTTTTAGAATATCCCAATGTGCAACCAAATCAGCATTTGATAAAAATTTAAATGCCAAAGCTAATTCTAGAAAACCTAGTACAACTTTGGTTGTATTCATCCAACCACCAGATTTTGGCAATGCATTTAACCAATTAGGAAATAGTGCAAACAAAGCAAAAGGTAAAGCTAGAGCCAAACCAAAGCCAGTCATACCTGCAGTTAATTGAGTAGCTCCACCATCTGCAGTTAAAGAGCCTGCTAATAAAGAACCTAATATTGGACCTGTACAAGAAAAAGATACAATTGCTAAGGTTAACGCCATAAAAAAGATTCCTAGAATACCACCAACAGACGATGCTGAGTCCATTTTATTACCCCAAGAACTTGGTAAGGTTATTTCGTAAAAACCAAAGAATGAAAATGCAAAAAACACAAGAACTGCAAAAAAGAATATGTTTAACCAAACATTTGTAGAAATGGTATTTAAAATCTCTGGATCTAAATTATCTAAAAAGTGAAAAGGGAGACTTAATAAAATGTAAATAAATACAATAAAAAAACCATAAAGAATTGCTCTAAAAACACCCTTTCTTTTATTGTTGGTTTGTTTGGTAAAAAATGAAACGGTTAATGGAATCATAGGGAAAACACAAGGTGTTAAAAGTGCTAATAAACCACCAACAAAACCTAAAAAGAAAATACTAAAAAGTCCATTTGACGATTCAGAATCAACATCTGAATCGCTTTTTAAAAGCGATTTATTCTTTAATTCTAACTTTAATTTTTGAGTAAGTAGCTTACTCTTTTCGTCTAAAACAATGGTTTCTTTTATAGTACTTCCTGTTAACGAAAGTGTGAAATCCTCATCAATATTTATGCAAGCTGTTTCGCAAACTTGGCCAAAAAAGTTAATTTTAATTTGTGTAATATCTTTATTTGTAAGCTGAATTCTTTGTGTAATTTTTGCTTTATCCTTAAAAACAACTTCTTCTACTTCCCATACATCAGAATATTTTTTAAAGGTATCTTCTTCTTGAGGGTTACCTACTAATTTATACCCAGTTGCGTTTTCTGGTATAGAAATTTCTAAAGGTAAAGATGCATTTTCAGGATTGTACTGAGAGTATAAATACCAACCTTTGTAAAGTTTAGCATTAAAAACAATATCGTATTCAGTATCTGAAATTTTGTTGATAGAAGCATCAATTTTTATGGGGTCACTTTCTGTTTGTGCTTTTGTAATAAAAGCAGTCAAAAAGATAAAAAGGGTGATGAATTTCTTCATTATAATGTAGTTATTTTTAAATTTTTTTTGGTTGATTGTATTGCAGAAAATCTACGATCTTGCCTATAACCAATCACCCAAATAATAGCATTATTAGCATTGCAAAGTAACCAAGTATTTTCTTTATCTAAAAGTGAAAATTTTTCATCTTTAAAATATTTACTAAGCTTCTTTTTTCCTGTCATTCCTAGAGGATAAAGATAGTCTCCATTTTGTTTTTTTCTTAAAGAAAGAGGGTAATTTAACAAATCTTTATCAACGTAAATAGTTTGTTTATTCTGTTCATTTAGCTCTGAAACTTCGCTAAAAGTTAACTGAATTGGATGTTTTATTTCAGATAAATTTTCAGAAATAAGTATTTCTTCAAATACATCATTATTTTCTAATTTAGATAAGATTAAATGTGTTCTATCTTTTAATAAACGATGTGTTTTAGAATATAATTGTTTACCTGCTTGCGCTTCTAATAAATGATAAACATCATTCCATTCTGTAAAGTTGTAATCTTTTAATAGTTGGAATAAATATGCTTTTGGATTCGATAATTTCTTAATCAGCCCAATATTTATTTGCAGATTATCACTTTCACTAGAAATTATTTTTTGAGAAACATCTTCAATTCTATCAGCAATGATAGTTTGCGCTTCTTTTAAATTTTCTATGGATTGTGAAAATGTTTCTAATAGACTAGGGTTAATTTCTTTAAGGATAGGTAAAACTTTATGCCTTATTTTATTACGAACGTATTTTGTAGATGCATTACTAGCATCTTCTCTCCAATCAATATTATTTTCTTTAGCATAATTTAAAATTTCTGCTCTACTAAAAGGTAATAATGTACGAACAATGTTGCCATTAATAGCAGGTATTCCTGTAAAGCCATCTAAACCAGAACCTCTTGTTAGGTTTATTAAAAAGGTTTCTAGATTATCATCTGCATGATGTGCTGTTAATACAAAATCAAAATCGTGTTTTTTTACTAACTCTTTAAACCAATTGTATCTTAATTCTCTAGCTGTAATTTGAGTAGAAGTTTTACGTTTTTTAGCAATTTCTTTTGTATCAAAAATAATCGTAAAAATCTGATTAGACGTTTTTTGTGATAAATTAATGACAAATTCTTCATCTAATTCACTTTCTTTTTCTCTAAGTTTAAAATTGCAATGTGCTAATGCAATAGTAGCACTATTTAGTTGATTAAAAAGGTGTGTTAATACCACAGAATCCAATCCTCCAGAAATAGCAATCAATAGTTTTTTACCCTGTAAAAAAGGAAAATTTATGTTGATATGTTCTTTGAATTTTTGAAGCATTTACACTTCAAAAGTAATGAAATTAAAGTTGAGAATTTAACCAGTCTACAACATCTTGTAGCATTTCTTCTTGGCACAAATCATTATGTAATTCATGATAACCACCTTCATATAATTTTAGCTTTGCACTTTTGCTGTTATTGGCAAACGCTTCTGTGCCTCTATAATCTATAATGCTGTCTTCTGTGCCATGAACTAGCAACATTGGTATAGTAAGTTTATGCGCATTTTCTATAGCCCACTCTCCAGTTTCAATAAATTTTATAGAATAATTTGGGCTTATTTTAGAATGTACTAAAGGATCTTGAATATAGCTTTTTACTTCTTTTTCATCTCTTGAAATAGCATTTACATCAAGCTCATTTCCCATAGTTAAAGAGGGTACAATATTCTGCAGTAATTTACCTACAAATAGTTTTACAGCTGGTGGATCAAAGGCTAATTTTAAAAATGGGCTAGTTGCAATTGCTCCTTTTAAATCATGGGTTTTTCTAAGCACATAATTTACGATGGTATTACCACCCATGGAATGCCCATACAAGAAAATTGGTTTCTTAGGAAAAACACTTTTTGCCTTTTCAATTACTTTTGTTATACTTTCTAAAACTGCCTCAAAATTTGGGTTATGACCTCTTTTACCACCTGTTTTTCCATGACCAAAATGATCAAAAGCAACAACTGCAAAACCATTATCTGTTAATTTTTGTGCAACATGTGTATATCTGTTAGAGTGTTCACCCATTCCATGAGCTAAAACAACCACTGCTTTTGTTGTTGCTCCTTGCCAATATTGACCATAAAAATTAGTATCGTAAATAGTAAAGTTGAATTCTGTGTTGATCATAATTATGGGTTAATTAGTTTTAATAATATCGTCAGAAGTATTCGGTTTTTGGTCTTTACCAAAAGAAATGAGTTGGTAATTTAAGGAATCTTTTGATACTTTATAGATAAAATCATTTCCCCAATAATCTTTGGTTATATTTTTATGCAAAGGATTGTTTCTAATAATTTCTTTTAGTTCTTTAGGATAAAAACCAAATTGTTTTTTTTCGGATGAAAGTAATAACTGAATTTTAACAATTTTCGAATTGGTGTTTTCTATAGGTCTATTTTCGAGATTGAAATAGGAAATTAATGCAAAAGTTAGAAGAAAAATAGGGAAAGCTATTAAAAGTGGCTTTGTCATTGGATGCCAAACGATACTTTTAGGAAGATTGTTTTCTTTCTCAAACTTTCTTCTTTTTTTATGCTTAATCCAATACTTTATATCTAAATACCATTCAAGTATTTCTGAGAATAGTTCAGCCAAATTATCTTTTTTTCAACCAAACACGAATTTCTTTTTTTAAAGATTGTTCAGGTTTTGGTAAAGGAATTGTTTTTCCAAATTGTTTACTTCTGTTAAATTTACTAAAATTAACTTTTAGCTGTTTCCAATCTTCAGGATACAGTTTAAGAAAACCACTAAACATATTAATTTCATTAGGTTTTTCTTTTATTGATGCAAAAATAGCTTCAAACTTTTCTTCTTTATTTTGTATCATAATCAATTAGAATTCAGCAATACATAACGCATTGCTTTTGCTTTTAGTAAACACTCTTCATATTCCCTTTCTGCTATAGATTTTGCAGTTATTGCACTACCCACAGAATAAGAAATGTACTTATTTTCTTCATTATAAAGTATGCTTCTTATAACCACATTAAAATCAAAATTACCTTCTGGTGTAAAATAACCAACAGCTCCAGAATACAAACCACGTTTTGTTTCTTCTAAATCTTCGATAATTTTCATGGCAGATACTTTAGGAGCACCTGTCATACTTCCCATGGGAAAAGTATCTTTTATAACATCTACTGCATGAATATCTTCTTTTAGTTCAGAAACCACAGTAGATATCATTTGATGCACTTGTTTAAAGCTATACACCTTACAAAGCTCTTCAACTTTTACAGAACCTTTTTTAGCAGATTTAGATAAATCATTTCGCACCAAATCTACAATCATCACATTTTCTGAACGTTCTTTAATATCTTTTGATAAATCTGAGGCAATTTTCTGATCATCAATTGTACTTCGTAAACGTTTTGCTGTACCTTTTATAGGCTGTGATATAATTTTACTTCCCTCTTTTCTAATATATCTTTCAGGGGATGCAGATAGTAAATACTGATGGTCCATTTTCAGAAATACTGCAAAAGGTGGTTCTGATATGGCATTTAAATCTTTATAGACTTTTAAAGGATTTATGGTTACATTTTCTGCATAAAACTCTTGGCAAAAATTTGCCTCATAAATATCACCTCTTTTAATATGGTCTAAAACTTTATGAATTTTGCTGTAATATTCTTCTTTATGAATTCTGAGTTTTATTTTAATATCACTTGCAAATTTTTCAATTTTAAGGTTTTCAGATTTTTGGATTGCTTTAAAATCACTTTCAATTTCATCATCAACCATTTTGAGATAATGAAATTCTATTACATTTCCTTTGATGAAAAACAACTTTTGTGGCTGAAAGAAATACAAATCAGCAAAATGTAAACCATCAATATTTTTTGAAGAAAGTTGTTCTACATCATTTTTAACATCATAAGAAATGTAACCAAAAATATAGTCATTTGTAGTGTTTTGATATTCTCTAAGTTTATCAAAAGCATTAGAATAATCTGTTTTTATAGACGTGAATTCCTCTGCAGCTAAAGCACAATCAAAACTGGAATATTGCTGTTGGTATTTATTAGAATCTAACCAAACTGATGTGTCAAATTGTTGTGCCCAAATTAAAAGGTTGTCTTTAAATTCAACAACATTATCAACAGTAAAAGACTTTGTGGTTCTTAGCATATTTACTACAAAAATACTTGAAAGTTTTGGAAACAAAAAAACCTCACCAAAGAGTGAGGTTTTTAAATATTATTTAATTTTTATGCGTTTAATGGTTTACCATCCCAAGCTGCTTTTGCTGCTTCTTTTACTGCTTCTGAGTAAGTTGGATGACCATGACAAATTCTTGCTAAATCTTCTGCAGAAGCTCTGTATTCCATAGCTACAGCAGTTTCCATAATTAAATCAGCAACTCTTGCACCAACCATATGTACACCTAAAACTTCGTCTGTTTTTTTATCTGCTAACACTTTTACAAAACCATCTAAATCTCCACTAGCTCTAGATCTACCTAATGCTCTCATAGAGAATTTACCAGATTTATATTCAATTTTTGCATCTTTTAATTCTTGTTCAGTTTTACCAACTGCAGCAACTTCTGGCCAAGTATAAACAATACCAGGAATTAAATTATAATCTATATGTGGTTTTTCGCCAGCTAAATATTCTGCAACAACAACACCTTCTTCTTCTGCTTTATGAGCTAACATTGCACCTTTTACAACATCACCAATAGCATAAATGTTAGATACATTTGTTTGTAAATGATTGTTTACATCTACTTGTCCTCTTTCATTAACCTTTACCCCAGCTTTATCTAAGCCTAAACCTTCTGTGTATGCTTTTCTACCTACAGCAACTAAACAATAATCTCCAGTAAAGGTTACCTCTTCACCTTTTTTGTTATTTGCTTTTACTATGATTTCATCTCCATTTCTTTCAACAGAAGTAACACCTGTACTTACGTTAAATTTCATACCCTGTTTCTTTAAAACTTTTTGTAGTTCTTTAGAAACATCAGCATCCATAGTTGGTGTAATTTTTGGTGCATATTCTATTACAGTTACATCTGCACCTAATCTTTTGTAAACAGAACCTAACTCTAAACCAATAACTCCACCACCAATTACTAATAAATGTTTTGGTACTTCTTTAAGTTTTAAAGCTTCTGTAGAGGTAATAATTCTATCTTTATCTATATTGATAAAAGGCAATGTAGATGGCTTTGAACCAGTTGCTATAATGATATTTGTACCTTCTATAACTTCTGATGAGCCATCATTCTTAGAAATCTTTACGTGAGTAGCATCTTCAAAAGATCCTAAACCTTCGTAAACATCAATATTATTTTTATCCATTAAATACTTAATTCCACCAGTAGTTGTCTCTACAACTTTGGCTTTGCGATCTATCATTTTTGAGAAATCGAAACTTGGTTTTTCAACCGAAATTCCATGCTCTTCAAAATGATGAACTGCATCATAAAAATGATGCGAAGAATCTAATAATGCTTTAGAAGGAATACAACCTACGTTTAAACAAGTTCCTCCTAATGTGCTATATTTTTCTATGATAGCTACCTTTTTACCTAATTGAGATGCTCTAATTGCAGAAATGTATCCTCCAGGTCCTGAACCAATAACTATAATGTCGTATTTCATAATATCTTATAATGGAAAATTAAGGTACAAAAATACTAATATTTTTAGAGAATACATTCAATTTATGTAGATTTACAGTTCTTAAAATATAAAGTTCTATCTAATGAAAATACTAAAAAAAATAGGTCTAGTTTTACTATTAATATTGATAATTGCGCAATTTTTTGGTCCAGAAAAGAATGATGGAGATTTGGCTTCTGTAGATGCTTTTATTGCAGAAACAAATCCGCCAGAAGATGTTTTACAAATTTTAAAAACTACTTGCTTTGATTGTCACTCTTCAAAAACTACCTATCCTTGGTATAATAACATAACACCAGTTAATTACTGGTTAGAAGAACATATAGAAGATGGTAAAAAACATTTAGATTTTTCGAAATGGAGTTCTTATTCCCTAAAAAGAAAAGAACATAAAATGGATGAGTTGTATGAAGAAGTGGAAAAAGGAGAAATGCCTTTAAATTCTTATACTTGGACGCATTCTGAAGCCAACTTAACCCAAGATCAAATAAATGCAATTGTAACTTGGGGTAAAAAAGTTCAGGCAGATTATAAGCAACAAATGGCTAGTAAATAATTGGCTAAAGAAACAATTTTAATTATTGGTGCTGTTTGGGTAGAACCCAATTCTTCTGCAGCTGGCAGTAGAATGATGCAACTTATTGAATTGTTTTTAAAGAAAAATTATAACGTAGTTTTTGCATCTGCTTCTCAAAAAAATGAGAATGCTTTAAATTTATCTACTCTGCAAATAGAAGAGGTATCAATTGAATTGAACAATACTTCTTTTGATCTTTTTGTTAAAGGTTTAGAACCATCAATTGTCATGTTCGATCGTTTTATGACAGAAGAACAATTTGGTTGGAGAGTTGCTGAAAATTGCCCAAATGCTTTACGAATTTTAGATACAGAAGATTTACATTTCTTAAGAAAAGTTCGTTATCAACAAATAAAAAAAGGAGAAGATTTTACAAACGAAGCTTTATTAAAATCTGATGATACCAAAAGAGAAATTGCTTCTATTTTAAGATGTGATTTGTCTTTAATCATCTCAACTTATGAAATGGATTTACTAAAATCTGTTTTTAAAGTGGATGAAAAGTTACTTTATTATTTGCCATTTTTATTTGATAAGATTGATGAAAATAAATCAAAAAAATGGAAAACTTTTGAAGAAAGAAGGCATTTTGTATTTATAGGTAACTTTTTTCATAAGCCAAATGTAGACGCAGTTATCACTCTAAAAAAAGAGATTTGGCCAACAATTAGAAAAGCAATTCCTGAAGCTGAAATGCATATTTATGGTGCTTATATAAATCAGCAAATACAGCAATTACAAAATAAAAAAGAAGGTTTTATTATTAAAGGTTTTGCAGAAAACTCAAAAGAAGTTATTGAAAATGCAAAAATAGTTTTAGCTCCTTTACGTTTTGGAGCAGGAATAAAGGGTAAATTAACTGAAGCCATG
The DNA here is from genome assembly GCF_024362345.1 of Polaribacter dokdonensis. Classification (GTDB taxonomy): domain Bacteria; phylum Bacteroidota; class Bacteroidia; order Flavobacteriales; family Flavobacteriaceae; genus Polaribacter; species Polaribacter dokdonensis. The sequence goes on from NZ_CP101505.1 coordinate 2,368,182, forward strand.
ATTTGTGGAACTCCAAGTGTTACAACTACAATAGGTGCAGAAGGTATGCACAAGAATTTATCTTGGAACGGTTATATAAATGATGATTTTAATGAATTCTCGAAAGCAGCAATTGAGTTGTATTCCACTAAAAGTTTATGGGTCTCATCTCAAAAGAAGGGTATTACAATCATCAATCAAATTTATGATAAAGAGAAATTAGAAACTCCTTTTATCAATAAAGTACAAGAAATTCAACAGAATTTAGATGAACATCGAACTCAAAATTTTTTAGGGAGTTTATTGCAATATCAAACATTACAAACTTCAAAATTTATGAGTAAATGGATTGAGGCAAAAAATAAACCTGCTTAATTAGTTTTTATCAAAATTTGGAATGTAATCTGTAGGAAGATCATCTGCAAACTGCTCAAAAGACCAATATCCAGTTACAAATACATTAAATGGTTTTTCTAAAGTACCATTTGCATTTACTTTTACCTGATTTTTGAGTAGTCTTATATAACTCTCTTGATGCTTTAATTTCGGCCCATTTCTAGGGTAATTTTTTTCTTCTTCTTCTGCCATAAACTTTACTCTTAGTTCATGCTGAAAACTCAAGAAATAGTCATTATTTATCTTATTGAAAAACTCTTTTTGTTTTATATATTTATTGATGATTTTATAAGTAAACAAGGGTAATTTACTGCTATTAACAGCAATTATTGCAGAATCTAGCTTGTTGGATGGATAGTCTATTTCTTTAGAGAAATCAACAAAAACATTTTTCATCTTTTGTTGAGTGATGTAGTTGTTCGCTTTTTTAATTTCCTCATTGGTTGCTCTTTCTGGATTTTTAATTTTTTGAACCAATGCTATTTTATATTTTTCTCTTCTGTAATCTTTATTAATTAAAGATTTAAAAAAATGTTGTTTAGAGCCCAAATAACTTCGTAATCTATTTTGGCTCCATTGTTTAATTTCTTTCTCTTTTTTACTTTTCATCTCTGTGTATTTACTAAAACCCAAATAAGCAATTTGAGTTGGAGATAGCCTAAAGTATTCTAAATTATAAGTAATTAAATAGCCTAAAGATTCGTTTCTAATTTTTAAAGGTTCTGTAGCATTTACGGTTAACTCTTTTGTTGTTTTATTGTAGTTAAATTTTAGCACTTCTGGATTTAAAATTTTACATTTTTTAGAAAATTTGGTAGTTCCTATAAATGTTTCTCTAAACTTAGTAAAATATCGGTTTCGTTTATTCCTAGATAATTTCGATTTCTTTCCGTTTTTACTAGTGATTATAATTTCGTCTAAAGATTTTGTTTCTAGTTCTAAAGAAAAAATAAGTGGATTTTTATACGTGCTTGTTTTAAGATTATAGGTAATGTTTTTATATCCTAAAAAAGAAACAATCAATTGATATTCTCCTTCATCTACAGGTAGTTTAAATTCGCCATTAGCATCTGTAGTTGTACCAACCATAGTACTATTTAAATAAACTGCAGCATTTTCTATAGGTTCATTGTCTATATAAACTTTACCAGTTATTTGTATAATATTTTTCTTTTGGGCAGATGAATTTGAAAAGTAAAAACAAAATAATAGTAAGAAGAAGTAGCAATTTTTAATTTTCATATTCTAAATATATAGCTAATTCATTTTACTAGCAAATGTATTTGTTTAGAAAATAGTTTTATAATTTAGAATTTGGTTTATAATCTAAAGGTAAAGAGTTTGCAAATTTTTCATAAGACCAATATCCTTCATAATAAGCAGATAAAGGTTCTTTTAAGATTCCCCTTTTATCTATAATAACATTCTTTTTTACAGGAATAAAACTCGATGTTTGTGCTAAAGGTTGGGTTCGTTTGCTAAAAAGTGTTCTTCTTAAAAAACGCAGTTCTTCTTTCTCTTTAGAATATACTATGCTTAAGTTATTCTCAAATATTAAATAATATTGATTGTTCTTAGTGCTAATAATGTCCTCTTTTTTTAACTGAGACTTGTATAAATAATCTTCATATTTTGGCAATCTACTTTTTCTTACTGTAACATAAGCAGAATCAATTGCATTTTTTGGGTTCTCTAAATCTCTTTTAATATTTATATTATTAATCCTATTAAAACGAATAATTGCTCTGGCTTTTTCTATGGCTTCATCAGAAGGTCTTTTGGTGTTTAATACTCTTTTAAATTGATTAACAATATAACCTTCCTCTTTAAAAGTATCATTTATTAAAGATTTTAAAAAATGAACAACAGAACCTTTATAGGCAATTTCTCTATTTGCTTTCCAACGCTTTTTCTTACGTTTACCTCCTTTTAAATTCTCATATCTAGAGTATCCTAAATAGGAAACATAATTATTAATTTTTGTAAAATCTTCTAGCTCATATGTAATTAAATAACCTAATCCTTTATTTTTAATTTTTAATGGTTTTCTAGCAAAAGCAGTAAATTTATTTTGTTGATAATCGAATTCGAAATGCAACACTTCAGGATTCAGTATTTCACATTCTTGAGCCAAATTTGTAAGTCCAATAAACTCTTGTTTAAAAGAAGCTAAATTGTGTTTCCAGGTTTCATCATAAATCGTTTTTTTAATGGTAATCTCATTCAATACATTCTCCTCTTCTACCAAATTAAAACGAAGAGGTTTTTGATAGTTTGAAGTATTTAAATTATAGTTGATTTTTTTAAACCCTAAATAAGATACTATAAGTTCATATTCGCCTTCAGTAACAGTTAAGGTAAATTCACCAGCATTATTTGTGGTAGTTCCTAACATTGTATTGTTTAGATAAACAGCTACATTTTCTAAAGGAAGATTAGATTCAAAGACACTACCTTTTATAGTTATTTGAGCAGTAATAATACAAGGGAAAAGTATACAAAAAAGGAAAAACCGATTTTTCATAGCCTAAAAATAAGCAATGAAAAACCGATTTTATAAAACGAAATGTTAATATGTATTAGATTACAGTAAACCAGCTCTTTTTAGTAAGGCATCTGGTTTTGGTTCTTGCCCTCTAAAGCGTTTGTACAATTCCATTGGTTTTACAGTACCACCTTTAGAAAGCACATTATCCTTAAATTTTGTAGCTACTTCTTTATTAAAAATTCCTTCTTCTAAGAAATATTCAAAAGCATCAGCGTCTAAAACTTCTGCCCATTTGTAAGAGTAGTATCCTGCAGAATATCCTCCTTGAAAAATATGAGAAAAAGCTGTACTCATACAATTTTCAGCAACATCAGGATATAATCTAGTTTCAGAAAAAGCATCAATTTCAAAATCTTTTACAGAGGTAATTTCTGATGGATTTTCAGAGTGCCATTTCATATCTAAAAGTCCGAAACTTAATTGACGTAAAGTTTGCATTCCTTCATGAAAACTAGCAGATTCTTTAATCTTTTCTACATATTTCATTGGGATAATTTCACCAGTTTCATAATGCTTTGCAAACAACTCTAAAGCTTCTTTTTCATAACACCAATTTTCTAAAACCTGACTTGGTAATTCTACAAAATCCCAAGAAACAGAAGTGCCAGATAAACTGTTATATGTGGTGTTTGCTAACATACCATGTAAAGCATGACCAAATTCGTGAAATAAAGTGGTAACCTCGTTAAATGTTAGTAAAGATGGTTTTGTAGCTGTTGGTTTTGTAAAATTACACACAATAGAAACGTGAGGTCTTTCATTAACTCCGTTTTTAATTTGTTGCGATTTGTAACTTGTCATCCAAGCACCATTTCTTTTTCCTTTTCTAGGATGATAATCAGCATAAAAAACAGAAATGAAATTTCCTTCATTGTCAGTTACATTGTAGGTTTTTACATCTGGATGATATTTTTCGATGGTAGAAACTTCCTCAAAATTCAAATCATACAAACGATTTGCAATTTCGAAAACACCATCAATTACATTTTCTAATTTAAAATAAGGTTTTAAAATCTCTTGATCTAAATCAAATAATTCTTTCTTTAATTTTTCTGAATAATAAGCTCCATCCCATTTTTGAAGCTGATCTATTCCATCTAACTTTTTAGCATAATTCTCTAAATTTTCAAACTCTTTTTGAGCAGCAGGTTTTGCTTTTGCTAATAAGTTGTTCGAAAACTCGATTACTTTCTCTGGAGTTTCTGCCATTCTTTCTTCTAACACAAAATGAGCATGGGTTTTGTAACCTAGTAAATTTGCTCTTTGCTGACGTAAGTTTACAATCTCTAAAACAATTTTCGCGTTGTTGAATTCATTGTCTTGAAATGCCTTCTTACCAGCTGCAATTGCCATTTTTTTACGCAATTCTCTATTGTCTGCATACGTTAAAAACGGAATATAACTTGGGTATTGTAAAGTGAAAATATACCCATCTTTATCTTGTTCTTTTGCTAATTGACTAGCAGCTTCTTTAACAGAATCTGGTAAGCCAGAAACCTCTTCTTCTTTGGTTAAATGCATTTCGAAAGCATTGGTTTCTGCTAGAACATTTTCACCAAATTGTAAAGATAATTTAGATAGCTTCGCATCTATTTCTCTTAGTTTTGATTTCTTTTCATCATCTAAATTAGCACCATTTCTGGCAAAACCTTTGTATTGCTTTTCTAACAACATTTGTTGTTCAGGTGTTAAATCTAAATTTTCTTTATCATCAAAAACAGCTTTTACTCTGTTAAATAATGCCTCATTTAAAGTGATGTCGTTTCTAAATTCACTTAACCAAGGTGAAACTTCTTGAGCAATTTTTTGAATAGCATCATTGGTTTCTGCCGAATTTAAATTGAAGAAAATAGAAGTTATTCTATTCAATTTTTCTCCTGTAAAATCTAAAGCTACTGTTGTGTTTTCAAAAGTAGGTGCAGCTGTATTATTTACAATTGCATCAATTTCTGCTTTTGCTATTTCTATCCCTTTTTTAATAGCTGGTTTGTAATCTTCAGAAGAAATTTTTGTAAACGGAGCTGTATTAAAATCTTGTAAAAGTGGGTTCATATTTTTATAATTTATAAGCCCTTCAAATACGAATACTTGAAGGGCTTCTTACAATTTGTACTTTTTTATTTTTTTACTCTTTCAGAAGCCTTTTCAACTTTAAGCTTTAAACCTTCTTTGTATGCAATAATTTTATCTAAAACACATTTATCTGAAGCTCCAATAATTTGAGCAGCTAAAATACCCGCATTTTTTGCACCATCTAAAGCTACTGTAGCAACAGGTACACCTCCAGGCATTTGTAAGATTGATAAAACAGAATCCCAGCCATCTATAGAATTTCTACTTTTTACAGGAACTCCAATTACAGGTAAAGGACTCATACTTGCAACCATTCCTGGTAAATGAGCAGCACCTCCAGCACCAGCAATTATAACTTTAATACCTCTAGAATGTGCATTTTTAGAATAATCAAAAAGTTTTTCTGGTGTTCTGTGAGCAGATACAATATCTACTTCTATTTGAATATCAAAACTTTCTAAAATGTCTATTGCTTCTTGCATTATTGGAAGATCTGAATCGCTTCCCATTATAATTCCTACCATTATTATTTGCTAATTACTCTTATTGTTTCTTTCACCTTTTGTGCTATTTCTCTTGCTTTATCAACATCAGCATTTACGATAGTTACATGCCCCATTTTTCTGAAAGGACGCGTTTCTTTTTTACCATAAATGTGTGGTGTTACACCATCAATTTTCAAAATATCATTTAAATTCTCGTAAACTACATCACCAGAAAAACCTTCTGCACCAACAAGATTTACCATTATTCCTGCTACTTTACTTGCTGTATTTCCTAAAGGAAGATTTAAAATAGAACGTAAATGTTGCTCAAATTGACTTGTATAACTAGCCTCAATTGAATAGTGACCAGAATTATGTGGTCTTGGAGCCACCTCATTCACTAAGATTTGATCATCTACAGTTTGAAACATTTCTACAGCTAATAAACCAACAAAATCTAATTTACTAACTACTTCTAATGCTACTTCTCTTGCTTTTTCTGCAACTTTAAAATCTATTCTTGCAGGGCAAATAACATATTCAACCTGGTTTGCCTCTGGATGAAATTCCATTTCAACTACAGGATATGTTGTTACTTCACCAGCTGCATTTCTTGCCACAATTACTGCTAATTCGTTTTTAAACGGAATTAACTTTTCTGTAATACACTCTACTTTTGGTAAGTTCTCTAAATCTTCAATATTTCTTACAATCTTAACTCCATTTCCATCATAACCAAAACGTGCAGCTTTCCATACAAAAGGAAAGTCGATAATATCATTTTCGTAAGAATGAATTAACTCTTGTAAATATGCATAATGAGAAAACTCTGCAGTTGGTATTTGATGGTCTGTATAAAAGTTTTTCTGACGTGCTTTGCTTTGAATAATTCTTAAATCTTTAGGCTTAGGATAAATAGCAACACCTTCTTCCTCTAATTTATCTAAGGCATCTAAATTTACCTTTTCTATTTCTATAGTTAGTAAGTCTACAGTTTTACCAAAATTGTAAACTGCATCAAAATCTAATAAATCTCCAACTACAAAAGTGTTGCAAATTTCTGCACATGGTGCATTTTGGTTACCATCTAAAATAGAAGTATGAATATCGAATTTTTGAGTTTCAGTAAGTAGCATTCTACCTAATTGACCTCCACCTAAAATTCCTAATTTAAAATCTGAAGAAAAATAATTTTTCACGATACTTTATGTTGTGTTTACGCAAAAATACGCATCTAAAATATAAGAAACTATTAAAAATTACTGATTCGAATTGTAGAACCATTTTTTGTTACTCTATACTCAATTGCTGGGCAATCAAAACCATCTTTTTGAGGAGCACCTCCAAAATCTACACTGTAAGTTCCTTCATCACAAGTGCATTTTAGTAGTCTATTTTCGAACGTCATTGGAGTAGTACAATCATTACTTGGACAAAAACGATCAAAAGCAACAAAATCAGTACCATTTTTATTAAAAAGAAGTATGCCTTTATTACCACCTGCAAGTTCTGCAAAACCACCTGGAGTTTGCGCATTAATTAAGCTTGGGTTGTTTAAATCTGTTACAACACTAACGTTAAAAGAACGTATACAATTGGTTAAATTGGTTGTATCTGAGCAACTTATAATTGTGCAAAAAAGAAGTAAACAAGCTATTTTTCTAAACATATTTATTTGCTGTTTCTTTAAAAACGATGACAAGTTACAAATATTTTGTACATTTGTAGTCTAATCTCATTCCTGAAAAGGCAATGAGATTTTTAAATTTACCTATAGAGGTTTTTTAAATAATCATCTATCGTTTTAATTTGAAGATGTCTGATATAGAAAACGATACATTAAATATAAATTACAATGAGTGATATTTCATATTATTCTCCTGAAGGATTAAAAAAATTGAAGGAAGAATTACACCAATTAGAACAAGTAGAAAGACCAAGAGTTACCCAAGAAATTGCAGATGCAAGAGATAAAGGTGATTTGAGTGAAAATGCAGAATACCATGCAGCAAAAGAAGAGCAATCTCACTTAGAAACTAAAATTGCAAAGCTTAAAAATGTAGTTGCAAATGCACGTATTTTAGATGAAAGTCAGTTAGACACTTCTAAGATTTTAATTCATTCTAATGTGAAAATTAAGAATACTGCAAATGGAATGGAGTTTTCTTATAGATTGGTTGCAGATTCTGAAACTGATGTAAGAAATGGAAAACTTTCTGTAAATTCACCTATTGGTAAAGGACTTTTAGGTAAACAAGTTGGTGATGTTGCAGAAATACAAGTACCAAGTGGAATTATGAAATTTGAAATTGTAGAAATTACAAGGTAATTCTGCATTTTAGAAACATTATAAATTCGGGTTTTGACACAGTCAAAACCCGAATTCTTTTTTATATTTACTCTAAATCATAATTTAATTTAAAATCTTATTTGATGAGCATTTTTACGAAAATAATTAACGGAGAAATACCTAGTTATAAAGTTGCTGAAGATGATAATTTTATCGCTTTTTTAGATATTAATCCTAATACAAAAGGCCATACATTGGTTGTTCCTAAAAAAGAAGAAAATAAGATTTTTGATTTATCTAAGGAAGAGTATTCTTTGCTAATGGATTTTTCATATAGAGTTGCAAAAGCTATAGAAAAAGCAGTGGAATGCAAACGAGTTGGTATGAGTGTTATTGGTTTAGAAGTACCTCATGTGCATGTGCATTTAATTCCTATTAATGAAATGGCTGATATGCAATTTCAACAAAAAGCAAAATTGTCTAATGAAGAGTTTGTTTCGTTAGCCAAAAGTATTGCTCAAAGTTTTGAGTAAGGAATAGTTCGTTACTAACATACTTATCGTTATTGACTTTGTTTATTTCGAAAGAAAACTACTAAATTCTGTCTAGTACAATCTGAAAGGTGGTTCCTTTATCAATCTCAGATTTTTTTACAAATATTTTTCCATTATGATAATCTTCTATAATTCTTTTAGATAAAGATAAACCCAAACCCCAACCACGTTTTTTGGTGGTGAAGCCAGGTTTAAAAATCTGTTTGAATAGTTTTTTAGGCATACCTTTACCTGTATCAGTAACCGTAATTTTTATTCGCTTCTGTTTGTTTTCAATCTTCAAGTTCAATTGGCCTTTACCAAGCATGGCATCAATTGCATTTTTAATTAAATTTTCTATTACCCAGCCAAATAACTCTGCATTTAAGTTGGCATAAATTTCATCATCATTACTAGAAAATGTAAAGGATATTTGCTTAGAACTTCTAGATTCTAAATAATCAAAAGCTTGTTCTGTTATAGTTACAATGTTTTCTTTTTTCAATTCTGGTTTAGATCCAATTTTAGAAAATCGGTTAGCGATTGTGTTTAATCTATGTACATCTTTTTCAATTTCTTCAATATAAGTCTCATCAACATTTTCCATTTTTAAAATCGAAATCCAACCCAATAAAGAAGATAGAGGTGTACCAATTTGATGCGCAGTTTCTTTAGCCATTCCTGTCCATAATTTATTGGTTTCAGAAGCTTTATTTGTTTTGTAAAACAAGTAAATGATTGCAAGAAATAAAATTAAAATTAATAAAAGCGCTAAAGGGTAGTAGGTAAGTTTGTCTAATAAATCTGAATCTCTATAATAGATATAATCTGTTTTGCCTAAATAATCAACTTTTATAGGTTGATTTTGGCTCTTCATAATTTCTAATTGTTCCTTTAGGTATTCAGGATCGTTTTCTTTTTTAGGATTGAGGTTATTTGACCCTTTAATTTTACCATCATCACCAACCAAAATAAAAGGTATGTCTTTTGTTTTGCTAATAATACTTAAAGGTAAGTTAGAAATATTCTGATCTAGGTCTGCTAAACTTTCTGTGTTTAGCTCTTTAATAGCTTCACCATGAATTTCCATTTTAGCTCTTTCAGCCAACTTAAATTTTTGAAAAAAGCGATAGGTATTCCAAAGAATTAAGGTTACAATTACCAACGATACTAATAGCGTAATTCGTTTAAATAGAAGGGTGTTAGAGAATAACTTCATGAAAAACAAAGATAAGGTTTCTACAATATAACTCCTTTCAAGTTTAGATAGTATCTTTACATCACTAAAATTTATATTATGCTTTCTATTGATCCAAAAGAAATTACTACTGGTAAATTACATGGTTATTTATTGGGTGCAATTGCACCAAGACCAATTGCTTTTGCAAGTACTGTAGATGCAAATGGTAATCCTAATTTATCACCTTATAGTTTTTTTAATGTGTTTAGCTCTAACCCACCAACTATAATATTTTCGCCTGCAAGAAGAGTTAGAGATAATACTATAAAACATACTTTAGAAAATGCAGAAGAAACTAAAGAAGTTGTAATTAATGTGGTGAATTATGATATTGTACAACAGATGTCTTTAAGTAGTACAGAGTATGCAAAAGGAGTTAATGAGTTTGATAAAGCTGGTTTTACCATGTTAAAATCAGACATTGTAAAACCTTTTAGAGTTGCAGAATCTCCAGTACAATTTGAATGTAAAGTAAAAGATATAATTTACACAGGTACAGAAGGTGGTGCAGGTAATTTAATAATATGTGAAGTTGTAAAATTACATGTTTCAGAAGATGTTTTAGCAGAAGATGGCTCTATAGATCAACATAAAATAGACTTAGTTGCTAGAGCAGGAGGTAGCTATTATTCTAGAGCTAGAGATGGCTTTTTCGAAATTCCGAAACCAATTGCAACTCTAGGTATTGGAGTAGATGCTATACCATCAGAAATAAGAAATAGCACCATATTAACTGGTAATAATTTAGGAATGTTAGGTAATGTAGAGCAATTACCAGATGCAGTAACTGTTGATAACTTTAGCAAAGAACATCCAGAATTTATTGGGTTAGAAACTGTAAAAAAACATACATTTGCTCAAGAGTTTTTAAGTAAAAATGATGTAGAAAGTGCTTGGAAAGTACTTTTATTAAAATAAGTATTATGGAAGTTATTGGAAAAATAAAATTAATTGGAGACGTACAAACATTTGGGTCTAATGGATTTAGAAAAAGAGAATTAGTTGTTACAACTGATGAGCAATATCCTCAAATGATTATGGTAGAATTTGTACAAGACAAAACAGATTTACTAAACAATTATAGTGTAGGTCAAGACGTAAAAGTTTCTATTAACTTAAGAGGTAGAGAGTGGATTAATCCTCAAGGAGAAGCAAAATACTTTAACTCTATTCAAGGTTGGAGAATCGAAAACTTATCTTCTGCACCACAAGCAGGTAATTTACCTCCAGTAGATCAATTTGAACCAGCAAGCAATGTTTCTAATGATGAACCAGATGATTTACCATTCTAGGTTTCACAGATTATAAAGCAAAAAAAGAGAGAATTCATTTAATGAATTCTCTCTTTTTTTATGTAATATATTTTAATTTTGATGAAAAATTAGTTCTCTTTTTTCTTTGGCATTGGCCCTCTTAAATGAATAATTAGTCCGTTTAAAAAATTGCGTAAAAATTGATCTCCACATTCTACATATTTAGGATGATCTTCTTTTCTAAAAATTGCACCTAATTCGCCTTTGGTTACCTTAAAATCAACTAAAGCACAAATATCTATAATATCTGTATCTCTAAGTTTATGAGCAACTCTTAGTTTCTTAAAAATATCATTGTTTGTTAATCCCATGCAACAAAGGTAAGGTTTTAATGCACCACTTTAAAAATTGCCCAACCATAAATGGCATATCTAGCCAATCTAAATAAACCAAAGAATACAACATTTTTAAAAGGGTACTTAATCATACCTGCAGTTAAACATGCAATTGCAAATGGTAAAGGTAAAAGTGCACCTACTAAAATTAAAACGCCACCCCATTTTTTAATGTTCTGTAAACTCTTAGCCATTTTAACTTCTAAATACAACCTTACTTTTTCTATTTTTGAAATATACTTACCAATAAAGTAAGAAATTAAACCACCACAATAAGATAAAACTGCTAAGATGGATAAGTTTATAATTGGGTCATCAGTTTTCTTTGTCCAAGCTATAAAAATTTCTGGCGGAATTAATCCTAACAAGCATTCTGATAAGAAGAAAGTAACTAAAACAGTACCTCTAGAAAATGTTTCTGTAAAATGACGCAAACCATCATTTATATTATAGACATATTTATTGAAAAGAAAAATTAAAAGAATAACTCCTAAAATAGGCAGAATTGCACTTTTTAAATTTTTACCAACAAACGAATAAAATCCAGTTCTCTCATAATATTTATGAGTTAACTTAAATCTTTTTGTTTTTGATTTTTGTCTTTTTTGTCTTTTTGCCATTTAATTCTTTCCTCTCTTCAAAACAGTTTGCAAAAATAATGCAATAATCTCTAAATTTTAAGTTAAAATCAAAATTAAACCATTCCTTTGTAAATAGTAAATTCGTAATACTTAGATTTTTAAGATGATTTGGCTTTCAGACAAAATTCAATTTCCTGATTACGCATACACTACCAAAGATGGAATTATAGCTTTGGGTGGAGATTTATCCATTGAAAGACTAATTTTTGCTTATAAAAATGGAATCTTTCCTTGGTTTTCAGAAGATGAACCTATTGTTTGGTATTGTCCTCTAAAAAGAATGGTATTGTATCCAAAAGATTTAAAAGTGTCTAAATCTATGCAAAAGCTAATAAAGAAGAACGTGTTTACAATTACTGAAAATCAGAATTTTGAAGAGGTGATTTTCAATTGTAAAACCATCGATAGAAATGATGGTTTAGGTACTTGGATTACCAATGAAATGCAAGAAGCGTATATTAATTTGCATAAAAAAGGAATAGCAAAATCTATAGAAGTTTGGCAAAATAACAACTTAGTTGGTGGTTTATATGGCTTAGAAATTAATGGTATTTTTTGTGGAGAAAGTATGTTTTCAAAAGTATCTAATGCCTCTAAATTTGCCTTTATACATTTAGTGAAAAATAAAATTTATAAGTTGATAGATTGCCAAGTTTATAATCCTCATTTAGCAAGTTTAGGAGCCAAAGAGATTGATAGAGAGGTTTTTCTGAAAATATTAAAAAGTAAAAACTAATTTTTTTTATTTCAATATTTTATCAAAAATAATTACATTGCAATTCTAATCAGCCAACTTATGAATACCTTCCTAAAAATTTTGTTAACAGCTTTAGCTGTTATTTTGTTGTCTAATATTTTACCTGGAGTTGCAATTTCAGGATATTTATCTGCCATTATTGTTGCTGTGGTTATTGCATTATTAAACATGTTTGTAAGACCTTTATTGGTGTTTTTTACATTGCCTGCAACATTGGTAACTTTTGGGCTCTTCTTATTTGTAATTAATGCTATTATTATTCTTTTAGCGGATAAATTAGTAGATGGTTTTTCTGTGTCTGGTTTCTTTGCTGCACTGTTTTTTAGTATTCTATTATCAATCTTTAGATCATTCTTATTCTCTTTATTTAAAGAGAAAAAATAGTACTACAATTCATTTAAATATGTATGAATTTGGCTAACAGCCATAGAACCTTCTCCAACAGCAGAAGCAACTCTTTTTACAGAACCTTTACGTACATCACCAACAGCAAAAATACCTGGAATACTAGCCTCTAAAGATTGTGGTTCTCGTTTTTTATAAATATCACAATCTGTTAAATTCTCTTTGATTAATAATTCTCCTGTACAAATAAAGCCAAGTTTATCTGTAACAATAATATCATTTAACCAAGATGTATTGGGTGCAGCACCTATGAAAGAAAATAAGTTTGATGTCTCTATTTCTGAGGTTTCAGAACCATTTGTCGTAAGTGTAATTTTCTCTAAATGATGATCACCTTCTAAATTCGTTACTTCTGTATTTATATGAACATCTATAGTTTTAGAGGCGTTAATTCTTTGTACTAAATAATCACTCATTTTTGCACCTAAATCTTCTCCTCTAATAACAATATGTACCTTCTTTGCTGTTTTTGATAAAAACATGGCTGCTTGTCCTGCAGAATTTCCTCCACCTATAATTACCACTTCTTGATTTTCGCAGTTAGAAACATCCATACCAGTTGCAGAATAGTAAATGCCACAACCTTCAAATGCTTCTACATTATCTATTGGTAATTTTCTATAGGCAGCACCAGTTGCAATAAGTAAGGCTTTAGACCTTATGAGCTTACCATTAGTTGCACAAACCGTAAAATGATCTTTGTTATACTCTAAACTTTGTGCTCTATGAGGAATGGATATATTACAACCAAATTTCTGGGCTTGGATGTAAGCTCTGTTAGCTAATTCACTACCAGAAATTCCTGTTGGAAACCCTAAATAATTTTCAATTTTAGAACTTTTTCCTGCTTGTCCTCCAGGAGCTTCACTATCTATTGTAACAACACTTAATCCTTCAGATGCAGCATAGACACTCGCTGCCAAACCAGAAGGCCCAGCTCCAATTACCAGAACATCAAAAATTTTATCCTCAAAATCCATTAGAACTCCACTATAAGTTGCCAATTGTTCTATAGACGGATTTTTACAAATTTTAGAATTTCTATTGATTAAAAAAGGTAAATCACTTTCAGATAAATCAAAATATTTTAATAAATCGTTGGCTTCTTTTTTTGTGTCTATATCTATAAAATTATACCAAATATGGTTTTTTTCTAGAAAATCTCTAATAGCATAGGTTTCTGTAGAATTGCCTGAACCAACAAGCTTTAACCCTCCAGCAATTTCATTTAAAACAGTTTCTTGTCTTAATAGAAAAGCATCCAATAAAACATCACTTAAATCACTATTCTTTCTAATTGCCTCTTTAAGTTGAGCGGATTTTATGCGCAAAATTTTAGTGCCTTTTTTAGCAATTGCATCAAACTGTGCAGCTCTATGTGAAAGCATTCCACTATCTCCTGTAAATTCGTACTTTTTATGAACCACAATATCTTTATCATTGTAGGCATCATAAATGCGAATTTTACCTTCTAAAACTACAAAAAAATCGTATTGTTTATCGCCAGAAGTAAATAAGGTACATTGTTCTTTACAGGTTTCTTTAGTACCAAATTCTTCTAATTTTTTTATTTGGTTGTAGCTTAATTCTGGAAATCTTGAATCTTTCATAATTCCAAATATAGAATATTTGAAACTCAATTATGTTAAAAGGCAGCACGTTTTAATCTGTCATTCATCGATTTTCCTAAACCAAAATCTGGCAGTTTTTCTACAATAATTACATCTAAATTTAAATGATCTAATTGATGCATAGCATCGTACAAATTAGAAGCTGCTTCTTGTAAATCTAGTGAAGTAGATAGCATAATTTCTTCAGCAACCATTTTGGTTTTGTAAGATTTAGAAAATGATAAAACCCCTATTCTAGAAGCAGAATTCTTTTTAATTTCACTTTCCATAGCTGTAGTTAAAATAGTTTTAGTAGTTGGGGCATAATGCTTTTTTAGCATTCCAGGGGCATCTGGGTTTTTCTCTTTTTCATTCATTACAGCAACAGAACCTACAACACTTTCTATTTCTTCTATAGCCAAAGCTCCCAATCTATAAATAATAGGTTCACCAGCCTCAAAACCAATTATGGTGGACTCAATTCCGTTTTTACAAGTTCCACCATCTAAAACCATTTTAAGTTTATCTTTAAAGTAACGTTCTACGTGTTCTGGTTTGGTTGGACTTATATTATTAAACGGATTTGCACTTGGTGCAGCTAATGGAAATGATAGTTTCCTTAATAGTTCTAAAGTGGTGCTATGATTTGGAATTCTAACAGCTACAGTATTTTTACCAGCTGTAATTAAATCTGGAATATTTTTACTTTTTTTTAAGACTAAAGTCATAGAGCCAGGCCAAAATTTCTCTGCAAGCAGTTTTGCTTTTTCAGGAATTTCATCAACAATTTTGCTTAATTGATCTAAACCAGAAATATGCACTATTAAAGGATTAAAAAGAGGCCTTTGCTTGGTTTCAAAAATAGACTGAATCGCTTTTTCACTATAAATATTACCAGCTAAACCATACACAGTTTCTGTAGGAATTGCAACCAATTCTTCATTTTCTAATATAGAAATTGCTTTTTGTATGTCTTTAGAAATAATGCTCATGGGCCACAAAATTACATATAAAATACTTTTATTACTCTAAAAATCAGCATCAACTTTAAATGTCATTTTTTCATTCGTTGTTGGGTGTAAAAATGAAATGTATTCTGCATGCAAATGTAATCTGTTAGATTTTTCACCATACAAGTCGTCTCCAATAATAGGTGTATTTAATCCGTTTTTATGGGCTGCATGCACTCTAAGTTGATGAGTTCTGCCTGTTATTGGGTAAAAATAAACACGAGTTTTATTGTCTTTTTTTGCGATTACTGTCCATCTTGTTTCAGCATTTTTACCATGTATAAAATCTACTAATTGTTTTGGCCTATCATCTAAATCTACTCTTAATGGCAATTTAATTTTACCACTTTCTTTAGGTAAATGACCATCTAACAAAGCAATATATCTCTTTTTAACTGTTCTATTAATAAACTGACTTTGCAGTTTTTTATTAGCTTCTTTGGTTTTTGTGAGTACTAAAATACCAGATGTAGACATATCTAACCTGTGCACAATTAATGGGCCAGTTGCATTAGGGTATTGTTTTTTAATTCTTGTATAAACAGAATCTGTAATGGTTTTACCTGGCACAGATAAAAATTCTGATGGCTTATTTACAATTATCAAATCATCGTCTTCAAAAATAATTTCTAATTGTTTTTCAGCTGATAAATTTTCTAACAATACATTAGAATCCATAGTTGTGCCTTTAAGCATATGCCCTAAAATAGGCTTGCATCTACTTTGACAGGCAGGATAATAATTTTGATGTTTTCTAACAGCTGAATTTGGTGAAATTCCCCACCAAAACTCGGCCATGCAAATGGGTTTTAAATGATTAGCAAAAGCATACTGTAGTAATTTAGGAGCAGCACATTCTCCTGAACCTGCAGGAGGTTGCAAATCTGGATCATTAAAAATATCCAATAAACTTTTTAAGTTTTTATCCTTGTCTAAAAATGCATATTTACTAAAAAGTGTTTGCTGTAAGAAATTTGATTTTTCTTTTCGTTCACTTTTTAAAACCTCTATTTGTTTGGTGTAAAAGTTTACTTTTTTCTTTAAATTATGTAGTTTATCATCATAATAAGCTACTAATTCTTTGTAAAAAAACTGCTGATTGTAACTTTCTTGTTTTAAAGATTTTTCTAGATTTTGATAGTCTAAAATATTTAAAGATTTTTTAGCTTCTTTCTTTTTTTGCTTTCTTAAAGACCTTGCTTTATTTATTTTTTTACGTTGATAGTCTAAATCTTTTACAATTGTATTTTCTAAATCTTCTAGTTTTTTTAAGTATTCTTTATAATCTGGGTTTTTATGAATCTCGGTTAACTGTGCATTTATTGCGTCAATTTCTAGTTCTCCTTTAATGTAGAAACTACCTTCAGTTCTCATGTTAAAAACTGGAGGAACAAATTTTTCGGGTAAACTTTTGTCTTGTAATTTACCTGAAAATGATGCTAAATACCCAATTTGATTTTCGGCATTTTGTACTACTAAAACTCCAAACATTTTACCAATGGCATTCTCTAGATGATCCTCATTTAGTCCAAAATTGTGCTTAAAATCGGTTTTATATTTTAAATAACCTTGTAATTCTTTAGATGCAATTATTGCTAAAGCATGTGGTTGATAATAAAAAGGAAATGTAAATTTCTCTGGTAATTCAATATCAGAAATATCCTTTTTAAAAAAATGAAAATGTTTTGGTATCATAGTATTCGTGGGCAAAGATACTTAGTTTAGTACTATTTAATTGTTAGATTAAACAGCAAATTATAGAACTCCCAATTTATTCATAGAGTTAAAATTTACTTTTATTGCGTTAAGCTAAGGTTTGCTATTCTACTAGATTTGTATCAAACAAAATAGAGAATTATGAAAACGATAAAAATGAAATCAATAAAATTATTCGCAACTGTTTTAACTGTAACAAGTTTTATGATGGTTTCTTGTGATGTAAAAAAAGATAACACTAATAATGAAGAAGTAATTGAGGTTGTAGAAGTAGAGGAAGACAAAATTGATGTAAATTCTGATATGGATTCTAAAGAATTGGCAGAAGTTGAGGTTAAAACCAGAACTTATAAAATGAGAGAAAAGCAAGAACCAATTGTTTATGATTTAGATGCAAATGGTATTGCTGGTTTTGATGATTGGAGAGATTATACTGTAGTAAATTATGAACTTGCAGAAATTAGAAAAGCAAAATATATTACTACTGCTCAACGTGTTAAAAACATGAATTATAGAATAGCCAATTTAGGAAATTCAATTCCTGCTTGGTTAAAGACAGAAGAAGTTATGGAAGATGTAGCTGATGTTCAGAAAGAATATTTAGAATTGATTGAAGATGCTAATGCTTCTGAAAATGAAATGAAAGAAAATTTAGAAGAGTTAACAGAGAAATTTGATGATTTAAAAGAAGAATTAGATGAAACTGTTCAGCAATATGTAAAAATTCATGAAAGTGCAATTGAAGAATTCAATGAAGAATTTAAAAAAGGAAAAATTGAAGCTGCAATTGAAGAATACAATGAAGAAATTAAAAAGATGGATAAAATTGTAGAAAATAAATAATACAATTCGCTTAGAAAAAGAAATAAAAATTGAGAAAGAGAAGAAAAGAGGTAGATTTTAATCTACCTCTTTTGTTATTCAATCTTTTTGTATTGAAAACTATTAAACCAAACCGTATTTTTTCTTTCAGAAGGTTTATCTCCCATAAAAGAGAGGTTTTCTAAACTACAATGTACTTTAAATTCAATATTGCTGCTTACCTCTGTTTGCAATTCTTTCACCAAAATATTATTAATATACCATTTTACAAAATACAAGCCTTTATTATCAATTAATTCCATTTTAAAACTAGCATAACTGCTCATTTTTACTTTATATTGACTTGAGTTTGAAGGTTCAAATTGAGATACACAATATACTAGTGCCTCATTGTTGTTTAATTGAAGTTTTTCTCTTAGTTTTCTTTTGCCTGAACCAATTTCGAAATCAAACTCAAACTCTTTCTTTTCATTATGGTATAAAAAGGCACCAACACTAACTTGCTCATAGAGTGTAAATTCAGGTATTAAAATTCGCCAAGTATAGCTACCAGTTGTAAATTTTTTTTTGCTTCTAATTTTTACTCGATCTTTAGAATTTGGTCTTGTAGAAAGTTTTAAATTTTCATCCTCTATTAAATAAGTAGCAGGACTTTTCCAAGAGTTATTTATCCAATTATCGCTAAAGGTTTTTTGGTTGTTAAAGTTTTCTATAAAAATCAAATTTTCCGTTTTTAGATTTTTAGTTGAACTACAAGAAATCAAAGTAAATATGAATATTATAAAGTATATTCTTTTTAATTTATAATTCATAACATCGATTGATAAATTGACTCTGTTTGGTAGGCTATTATTTTCAATAATATTAATGTGCTTGTAGCCAATTTTGTCCAATTCCCATTTCTACATCTAATGGAACAGTCATTTTAAAAGCATTTTCCATTTCATCCTTTATGATTGGTTTAATAATTTCTAATTCGTCTTTATGAGCATCAAAAACCAATTCATCATGAACTTGTAATAACATTTTAGATTTAAAACCTTCTTTCAAAAATCGTTTATGAATGTTAATCATTGCTAGTTTTATAATATCTGCTGCAGAACCTTGTATTGGTGCATTTACAGCATTTCTTTCAGCACCACTTCTAACCATAGCATTTCTAGAATTAATATCTTTTAAATACCTACGTCTGTTTAAAACAGTTTCTACATAACCATGTTCTCTTGCAAAATCTACTTGAGCAGACATGTATGCTTTTAATTTAGGATAGGTTTCATAGTAGGTGTCAATTAATTCTTTTGCTTCACCTCTGCTTAAATCTGTTTGGTTGCTTAAACCAAATGCAGAAACCCCATAAACAATACCAAAGTTTACAGTTTTAGCATTACTTCTTTGTTCACGAGTAACATCCTTTATATCAACCCCAAAAACTTTAGCAGCTGTAGAAGCATGAATGTCTTCGCCATTTTTAAAAGCATTAATCATGGTTTCTTCCTTACTTAAAGCAGCAATAATTCGTAATTCAATTTGGCTATAATCTGCAGCCAGTAATACATAATTATCATCTTTAGGCACAAATGCTTTACGCACTTCACGTCCTCTTTCTGTTCTAATAGGTATGTTCTGTAAGTTTGGATTGTTTGAACTCAATCTACCAGTTGCAGCCACAGCTTGCATGTATTGTGTATGAATTCTACCTGTTTTTGGGTTGATTTCATTAGGTAAGGCATCTACATATGTGCTTTGCAGTTTTTTGTATTGCCTGTATTCTTGAATGTCTCTAATTATTTTATGGTCTTTTGCCAAGAATGATAAGATGTCTTCACCAGTTTTATACTGACCCGTTTTTGTCTTTTTAGGCTTATCTACCAATTTCATGTTTTCGAACAAAACAATACCTAATTGTTTAGGAGATGCAATATTAAATTCTTCTCCTGCTTGTTCGTAAATGTCTTTTTCTAATCTGTTGATATCATCAGTTAAAGCTGTAGAAAGTTGTTTTAAAAATTTTGTATCAACATTAATCCCTTCAATTTCCATAGCTGTTAAAACAGAAACTAAAGGCAATTCTACGTTATTAAAAAGTTCAGTAACATTGCCACTTTCTAACTCTTTTGTAAAATGTTGTTTTAATTGATAAGTAATATCTGCATCTTCAACAGCATATTCTGTTTGGTCTTTAATAGGTACAACTCTCATAGAAAGTTGATTTTTACCTTTTTTACCAATCAATTCTGTTATTGAAACAGGTTGATAGTTTAAATACGTCTCAGCCAAAACATCCATATTGTGCCTCATATCTGGATTAATTAGATAATGAGCAATCATGGTATCAAACAGCTTACCTTTGACAGGCATGTTGTAGTTTGATAATACTTTAATGTCGTATTTTAAATTATGACCAACTTTTTCTATTGTTTCAGCTTCAAAAAATGGCCTGAATTCTTCTAAGATAGTTTTAGTTTCTTCTTGATTTTCTGGAAATGAAACATAATATCCCTTACCATTTTCGTATGAAAACGCAATTCCTATTAACTCAACTTCTAACGCTTTTAAACCAGTAGTTTCAGTATCAAAACAAACAGAATTTTGTTGCATTAATTTTTTAATTAATAATTTACGTGATAAAACACTATCTATATGTTGATAAAAATGATTAGTGTTTTCTATAGTTTTAAACCCAGATAAACTTTCTTCTTGAGTTATGCTCCCAGAACCAGGAGCTGCAAATAAATCGAACTGACCTTCTGCATTTGTGGCTGCTTTTTTGGGAGTATCTGTATTTTTTGATGAATTATCAGAAGCGTTGGTTGTAGTTTCTGTGGCAAATGTTTTTAAGAAATTGGTTAATAGTTGTCTAAACTCTAATTCATTAAAAATTTCTTTTACTTTTTCTACATCTGGCTGATCTAAAGTAAAGTCTTTAGCATTAAAAGTAACAGGCACATCTAACATAATTGTAGCTAACTTTTTAGAAAGTAGACCAAGTTCGCCATTTGCTTCAACCTTTTCTTTCATTTTACCTTTTAGCTGATCTGTGTTAGCTAATAAGCCTTCCATAGAACCAAACTGAGCTAAAAATTTCTTTGCGGTTTTTTCTCCAACTCCAGGTAAACCAGGAATGTTATCTGCAGAATCACCCATCATTCCTAAAAAATCTATGACTTGTAAAGGATCTGTAACTTGGAATTTCTCTAAAACTTCAGGCACTCCCCAAATATCATAACCACCTCCAAAACGTGGTTTGTACATAAAAATATTTTCAGATACTAATTGTGCAAAATCTTTATCTGGTGTAACCATAAAGGTTTTATAACCTTCTTTTTCTGCTTGTTTAGAAAGTGTACCAATAACATCATCTGCTTCAAAACCTTCTTTAACCATAATTGGTATGTGCATGGCTTCTAATATACTACAGATATATGGTATTGCTTGTGTAATTGGTTCTGGAGTAGCATCTCTGTTGGCTTTGTATTCCTGAAACATCTTCACTCTGTCTGCACTACCACCTTTATCAAAACAAACTGCTAAATGATCTGGTCTTTCACGTTTGATAACATCTAAAAGTGAGTTCATAAAACCCATAATAGCAGAAGTGTCTAAGCCTTTAGAATTTATTCTTGGGTTTTTAATAAATGCGTAATATCCTCTAAATATTAATGCGTAAGCATCAACTAGAAATAGTCTTTTTTGATCTGCCATTTTATCTTTCTTTCTTAAAAGATAAAACTACAAAAAACAAAAATAAATTACCCTTTATATTCTGCCGATTTTAGTCCTTTTTGAAAAGGAGCTTTCAGTTGATAAAGTACATCATCTGACTTTTCTGCATCTAAAATATCTACTCCATAAACAATATCATTGGTGTCTTCGTAAATGAATGTGCCAAAAATTCGATCCCAGAAAGAAAAGATATTTCCAAAGTTGGTATCTGTCCATGGCATTACATGATGATGATGGAATTTATGTGTATTTGGAGAAATAAACACATAACTAATAGCTTTATCTAACCAAAGAGGAAGTTGAATATCTGCATGAGAAAAATAGGTAAAAAGTACAGTTAATATTCTATAAATTAAATAATAAGCTAAAGGTAAGCCAGCTATTATAATACCTAACAACGCAAAAGTTTCTCTAAAAATAAAATCAATTGGATGATGTCTTGTGCCAGAGGTAACATCTACATGCCTATCACTATGATGTACTGTGTGAAAACGCCACATAACAGGTATTTTGTGCAACATAAAATGCACTACATATTGAGACATAAAATCTAAAATCATAATGGCTAAAATAATTTCTACCCAAACAGGAAAATCAACTAAATTTAATAAGCCAAAGTTGTTAGTGTCTAGCCAAAGAAAAATACCAGCTGTTATTAAACCGAAAATGACATTTATTAAAATTGTAGATCCTAACAAAACAAAGTTAGTTTTTGCATGTTCCCATTTATTGTATTTATGTTTTTTAAGAGGATAAACACCTTCTAAAATCCAAAATACAGATAGGCAACCTACAATCCATATTAGTTTTTGTACACTGGTTAAGTTTTCGAAAAAAGTAACAATTGCATCCATTTAATTGAATATTAATGTTATAAAACTAAGAAAAACTTTAACAAGTTGTTAAAAATCAATCGTTTTTTAACAGTTATCTTTGTTCGTTTTAAAACAACTTCTATGCCTCGTTGGTTAATACCTTTAATAATCTTAGTAATTGTAATAGTTGCAGTAGAGATATATACTTTTCAAGCTTTTAAAACAATCTCTAAAAATAAGTGGGTTCGTTTTTCATTTTTAGCAATTAGTGCTGCAGTCTATATCAACTTTTTTATTACAATGTTAACTTATGATAGAGGAAATGGACAAACCCCACAGTTTCAAATGGCAATGGGCTTAATGCTAACTTTTGCCATTCCTAAATTGGTTGTTATAATTTTTCTATTTGGAGAGGATATTTATAGATGGATTGTAAAGTTGATTTCTCTGGTTTCTAGTGGAGAAACAAAATCGATTCCTAGTAGAAGAAAGTTTATTTCTCAGTTGGCTTTAGGTATTGCAGCCATTCCATTTGTGTCTTTTATATATGGAATTATACAAGGGAAATATAATTACAAAGTAATAAAATATCAATTATCATTTGATGATTTACCAGCTGCTTTTGATGGTTATACCATTACTCAGATTTCAGATATTCACTCAGGTAGTTTTACGAATAGAGAAAAAATTCAATATGGAGTAGATTTAATCAATGAACAACAATCAGATTTGTTATTGTTTACAGGTGATATTGTAAATAATAAAGCAGATGAAATGGATGATTGGATTGATGTTTTTGATAAACTATCTGCAAAAGAAGGTAAATATGCAATTTTAGGGAATCATGATTATGGAGATTATATGGATTGGAAAACCCCTCAGGATAAAATTGATAATTTTGAGAAAGTAAAAAACATTCATCAAAAAATTGGTTTTGATTTATTGTTAGATGAGCATAGATACATTGAAAAAAATGGAGATAAGATTGCGCTTCTAGGAGTGGAGAATTGGGGTAGAGGATTTAATCAGGCAGGAGATTTAGAAAAAGCGTCTGCAGGAGTTCAGAAAGACGATTTTAAAATTTTAATGAGTCATGATCCTAGTCACTGGCAAGAAAAAGTTAAGAAAGATGATTTTAATTATCATTTAACTTTAAGTGGACATACGCATGGTTTGCAAATGGGAATTGAAATTCCTGGGTTTTTAAAATGGAGTCCTTCTCAATACGTTTACAAACAATGGGCAGGATTGTATGAGGAGTTTGGTAGATTTATAAATGTGAATAGAGGTTTTGGCTATCATGCATTTCCAGGTAGAGTAGGTATTTGGCCAGAAATTACTGTGATAGAATTGAAAAAAGCCTGATTATCAGCTAATTTAATTAGATTTGCTATATTTGTAGCAATAGATACAAAAATTATCTTATTTTTTTAGTTTAAGAAAATACTGTTATGACAAAATTTGGAGAATTAATTAGTGTTGAAAAACCAGTTTTAATCGATTTTTATCAAGATTGGGATGATGTTCAAAACACAGTAGATACTTTAAGAGATGTAGCTGCAGCTTTAGGTGATAGAGCTAAGGTAATTAAGATTGATATCAAAAAAAATGAAACTTTAGCAGACGCTTTAAGAGTTAAAGGTAATCCTACTTTTATGATTTATAAAAATGGAGAAATGAAATGGCGTCAAACAGGTTTTCAAGACGCTAATACCTTAATTGGTTTAGTTCAGAAATACGTTTAAGAAATAATATTATTTTATAAAAAAAACCGCAAACTTTACGTTTGCGGTTTTTTGTTTATTCTGCATCTTGTGGCATTATATGCTGAAACAGATTTAGTGTTTTATTAAATTCATCTTGTAGCTCTTTTATGAATTCTTGATCTGTATCATATTGTGATACTTGATCAATTATTCCTCTATAAAGATACCTGAAGGTAACATCAAATTCTTCGAAAATAATGTCAAAATCTTCAGAAGAAAAAGTGCTAAACCAAACTAATTTTTCTTTAAATAAGCGAATTAAGTCTTCTGCATTTTTTCTCGCTTTTTTAACTTCTCCTAGTTTGTAATACATTTCTGGATACTCCATAGATAAACTATAATGATCAAAATCTTCTATAGGCATTTTTTCTAATGATAAATCTAAAACTTCAATAGCCTTAATTGTATCACCTTCTTCAGCAAGTGCTGCAGATAAACGCATAAGACTATTTCTTAAAGAAATAACATTTCTTTTTGTCTGCTCATCTAAATAGATTTTACCATCGTTAATGTTTCTCCAATCCCATTTTTGGATGTTGTTATACATTTTTTCGGTGTCTATTCTACCAATATCAAAAAGGGTAAGTTCACGAACCACTTGCCCATTTTCATTGTACACTTTTGTTGGCGTTTTAATTGGCACTAGTTTAAAGGCAACACCATCTAATTGTAGATAATCTTTAAGCCAAATATATTCGCTATTTGTATTAGAACCTCCAGTAAAATAAATTGGTCTTTCCCAATTGAAATTATTTAGAATGTCTAACATTAAAATTGTGTTTTTGGCAATAGCTCTATCTATAGTTATATCTATATAAGGCACAATTTTATCTGCATCTTTTTGAGCTACTATACCATATTTTAATACGTTTTCTTTATTAACAGGAATACGAATTTTATTGGTTGGTAATATTTTTTCAGGATTACCATCTTCATCTAAATCGTAAAAAGTTCGTTTACTATCACTTCTAATCCATTTCATAAAATCTTTTAGATCTAGAACCGAATCTTTTAATTGAGGAAATAATTCTTGAAAGTAGTAGGCAACATCTAATGTCCCATACTTATACTCATCATGTGTTAGTTCTGATGGAATTGGATCTGCATCATAACTTTTCTTCTTCATTTGGTCTATGTACCAATCTGTTTGAAAAAGGCTTGTATTGACCAATTTAACATCGGTTCTAATACCTTCTACTTCTTGCATATACCAAAGAGGAAAAGTATCATTATCACCAATGGTGAACATAATTGCATTAGGGTCTGTACTTTCTAAATAGGCTTGTGCATTTAAATGGGTGGTGTACCTGTTAGATCTATCATGATCATCCCAATTTTGATACGCCATTAATACTGGTACTGTCAGTAAAGAAGCAGCAGTTACTGCAATTGCTACTTTTTTACGAGTTGCAAAGTTTTTTAAATATTCATACAAGGCTAATACACCAAAACCTACCCAAATTGCAAAAATGTAAAAACTACCAACAACAGCATAGTCTCTTTCTCTTGGTTCAAAAGGTCTAGGATTTGTGTAAAATATAATTGCAAAACCTGTGAAAGCAAAGAATAAAAATAGGGTAAAGAAGTTTCGTTTATCCCATTTAATTTGAAAGAATAAACCTACCAATCCTAATAAAAGAGGTAGAAAAAAATAGGTGTTTCTTCCTTTATTTAAGAGTACTTGCCAAGGTAACATTTCTTGAGACCCAAGTCTTGCTTCATCAATAAAATCAATTCCACTTAACCAGTTTCCATTAAAAATGTCTAATCTACCTTGTGTATCATTTTGACGACCTACAAAGTTCCACATAAAATAGCGTCCATACATATAGCCAAACTGGTAGCTAACCATAAACTTTATGTTTTCTGCAAAAGTTGGTCTTCTTTGGCTGTTTTGTGGAATGCCTGCAATAGCTTTATATTTTTCTTCTGATGATGGATTAACCATTCTAGGAATAAATCCTTTATGTTTATCAGAATAATTAGGCAATACATCTTTGTAAACATTTACAATAACATACTTACCATCTTTCTTTTCGTATTTTGGTTTGTCATCTCTAGTTGGGTTATCTCTGTCTCTTTCATCACTGTATTTATTAGAATAATATGTGTCATAAAAAACATTAGCATCTCCATATTGTTCACGCTCATAATAGGCTAATAATTCACGAGCACTGGAAGGATTATTTTCATTAATAGTAGTATTGGCATTCGCTCTTATTGGAAGCATCATCCAAGAAGAAAAACCAATAACAATAAATAATAATGATAAAATTAAAGTGTTTGCAGTAAGCTTATTTTTCTTTCTAGTAAATTTTAAACCAAAAAAGAAAAGTGCCACTAAGATAATTGCTGCAATAATACTACCAGAATTATAAGGTAAACCTACAGAATTGATAAAGAATAATTCTGAAGCACTAAAGAATTTTAGTGTAAAAGGGAATATAAATTTAAATACTAAAATTAAAACAAAAACCGAAAAAACAGTAGCAATTGCAGAGGTTTTTAAATTGATGTTTTTATAGGTTTTAAAGAAATATAACATAACAATTGCAGGAATAACCAACAAGGAAAGTATGTGAACCCCAAAAGATAAACCAACTACAAAACTAATAAGTACAAGCCATTTGTTTCCTCTTGGTGTATGAATTTCACTTTCCCATTTTAAACCTAACCAAAATAAAAGGGCCATTAAAAATGATGACATGGCATACACTTCACCTTCTACAGCACTAAACCAGAAACTATCAGAAAATGTGTAAGTAAGAGACCCAACTAAACTACTACCTAAGACAGCAATTCTTTTACCTTTAGAAATATTACCTGTTTTTGCAGATAGTTTTAGAGCCAAATTACTAATGGTCCAAAACATAAAAAGAATGGTAAAAGCACTAGCTAAGGCAGACATAAAGTTTACCATTTTTGCAATCTGAGTAACGTCAGTAGTAAACATTGCAAAGAATGCCCCTAACATTTGAAAAAGAGGAGCTCCTGGAGGATGACCTACTTCCAATTTTACAGAGGTGGCTATATATTCTCCAACATCCCAAGCACTTACAGTTGGTTCTAAAGTTAAACTATAAGTTATTAAGGCAATTGCAAATGTAACCCATCCTAAAATGATGTTCCATTTTTTATAATTTTCTACTGTCATTTTTCAAGTAATAATATCTTAGCGAATGTACTAATAAATATGAAAAAAAGAAGGTTTTGTGCTATTTTCTAAATGACTAATTCCTCATAAAAGTTTGTTAAAAGTAAAATTTTTAAAAAAATGTTTGTGAATTTAAAACTTTACTTTAAATTTGCACCCTCAATAAAGCATTGGCCTATGGTGTAATTGGTAACACACCGGTTTTTGGTACCGACATTCAAGGTTCGAGTCCTTGTAGGCCAACAAAAGCAACTAATTTTCGAAAGAACTTTAGTTGCTTTTTTTTATGTTCTTTATTTTCGTTTAGATGAAGCTCTCACAATAAGTTCTGCCTCTAAAATGTTTTTCTTCAAAGTTTGGTTTAATTGATCTTGATCTTTATACTCCAAAAATGTTTTAGCAGCTATTCTTCCAATTTCATAACTATGCTGATTTACACTAGTAATTTTAGGACTAACCATGTCAGTAAAGGGTTCATTTCCAAAACCAACTAAAGCAATTTCATCAGGAATAGAAATATTTTGTTCTTTTATAAGCTCTAATACTCCTAAAGCAGCATAATCTCCAGCAACATAAACAGCATCTGGTCTGTTTTCTAGATTTAATAAATCTTGCATTTTTAATTTACCATCTTCTTTGGTTAAATTACTCTCTATAAGCAATTCTTTATCTAGTGGTAAATTATGCTTTTTTAAAGCATCTATATACCCTCTAATTCTGTTATTATAAATTCGGGTTCTTTTAAAACCACCAATATGTGCAATTCTTTTACAACCCTGCTCTACTAAATGATCTACAATTATATGACTACTATTGTAGTCGTCAATCCCAATATAATCTACATTTAAGTCGTTTTCACCTCTATCAAAAGTTATTAAAGGGATGCCAGCAGCTTTGATTTTTTCATAATGAGCTAAATCTACAGTTTCATTTGCCATTGAAGCTATGATGCCATCTACTTGTGTAAAAAGTAAAGCATCTATATTTGCACATTCTTTTTTATAAGATTCGTTAGATTGTGTAATTATTATATTATAACCTTCTGTATTTAAGCCTTCTTCTATATTATGAATTACAGATGAAAAGAAATTACTATTCGTTTTTGGCACAATAACTCCAATAAGTTTGCTTTTTCCACTTCGTAAAGCACTTGCTAAATGATTGGGCTGATAATTTAAGTTTTCAGCAACTTGTCTTACAGCTTTCTTAGTTTTATCGCTAATTCTGCTATCATTATGCAATGCTTTAGAAACTGCTGCAGTAGAGATATTTAAGACATTTGCTATATCTTTTATGGTAGTTTTGTTTTTTTTCGCCAAATTTATATATATTTGCTTAATCGTTTAAACAAAAGTACGGTTTGAAAGGTTAGAATCAAAACAAATAGTAAAATATAGGTTTTGATTTTATTTTGAAACACTGGTTAAACGTTTAACCAAATTAAATTTTATAATATTTCATGGGAAAAGTAGTAACATTTGGAGAAATCATGTTAAGATTAGCTCCACAAGGATTTTTAAGATTTTCACAAGCAAATAACTTTGATGTAGTTTATGGTGGAGGAGAATCTAATGTAGCAGTTTCATTAGCAAACTATGGTGTTGATGTAGACTTCGTAACACGTTTACCAAAAAATGACATTGGTGAGTGTGCAATGATGGAAATGAGAAAAAGAGGAGTTGGTGTAGATAAGATTGTTTATGGTGGAGATCGTTTGGGAATTTATTTCTTAGAAACAGGAGCTGTATCTAGAGGTTCTAAAGTAGTTTATGATAGAGCACATTCTGCAATTTCAGAAATTGAATCTGGAATGATAGATTGGGATAGCGTTTTTGAAGGTGTAGAGTGGTTTCATTGGACAGGTATTACACCTGCAATTTCTCAAGGAGCAGCAGATGTTTGTTTAGAAGCAGTAAAAGCAGCAAGTGCAAAAGGTGTTACTATTTCTACAGATTTAAACTATAGAGCAAAATTATGGACATATTGTGATGATGCTCATAGAGAAAAAATCATGACAGAAATTACTTCTTATTGTGATATTATTTTAGGTAATGAAGAAGATGCAGAAAAGCATTTTGGTATACATCCAGAAGGTTTAGACGTTCATAAACATGGGCATGATGTAAAAGCAGAAGCTTTCTTATCTGTTTGTAAACAAATGATGGAAAAGTTTCCAAGAGCTAAAAAGGTAATTACTACATTAAGAGGTTCTATTTCTGCTTCGCACAATACATGGGCTGGAGTTTTATATGATGGTTCTAAAATGTACGAAACTCGTCAATACCAAATTACAGATATCGTAGATAGAGTTGGTGGAGGAGATTCATTTATGGGAGGTTTAATCTACGGATTATTAAAATACCCAGAAGATGATCAAAATGCATTAGACTTTGCAGTTGCAGCTTCATGTTTAAAACATACAATTAAAGGAGATGCTAACCTAGTTACAGTTTCTGAAGTAGAAAAATTAATGGGAGGTGATGCTTCTGGTAGAGTAGCAAGATAAAACCAAGAAATTATGGCACAATATTCAAGATTAGAAGTAGCTCAAGTAATGAAAGATACAGGTTTAGTGCCTTTATTTTTTAATAGTGATATAGAAGTAAGTAAGAAGGTTTTAAAAGCTTGTTATGATGGTGGTGCAAGATTATTAGAATTTACAGCACGTGGTGATTTTGCTTTAGAAGTTTTTACAGCATTAACAAAATATGCAATTGCAGAATTACCAGGTATGATTATGGGTGTTGGTTCTGTAACAGATGCAGCAGCAGCTTCTTTATACATGCAAAATGGTGCAAATTTTATTGTTACTCCAGTTTTAAGAGAAGATATTGCTTTGGTTTGTAACAGAAGAAAAGTACTATGGTCTCCAGGTTGTGGTTCTTTAACAGAAATTGCAAGAGCAGAAGAATTAGGATGTGAAATCGTAAAGTTATTTCCAGGTGGAATTTACGGTCCAGACTTCGTAAAAGCAATAAAAGGACCTTGTCAATGGACGAGCATTATGCCAACAGGTGGTGTTTCTCCAACAAGAGAAAATTTAGAAGGATGGTTCAATGCAGGTGTTACTTGTGTTGGAATGGGATCAAAATTAATAGCAAAAGACGCTAATGGTAATTTTGATTTAGATAAAATTGAAAGTATGACGAAGCAAGCCTTAGATATCATAAAAGATTTAAGGAGCTAGTCAGTTATTTGATTATTTAAAACGCGAAAAACTCCAACTTAAAAGTTGGAGTTTTTTATTTTTGTGTAAAAAGATATCAAATGAAAGAATGGATTTACACAAATAGCATCAACCTAAAGTTTATTTTAAGTTCTACAATTGCAGTTTATTTTGCAATAATATTTTTAACTAGAATTTTTGGAAAACGAAGCTTTTCTAAAATGTCTAGTTTCGATTTTGCTTGTACAATAGCAATTGGTAGTGTTATAGCTTCTACACTTCTAAGCAAATCTGTACCATTGTTTGATGGTTTATTTGGTCTTCTTTGTATCTTTTTATTGCAAGCAATAACAGCCTTTTTAAGAAGATTTAATATTGTTAATAAAGTAGTAGATAACTCTCCATTATTGCTAATGGATAAAGAAACCATCCTTTGGGATAATTTAAAAAAAGCCAAGGTTACAGAAAGCGATTTAAGAGGTAAGTTGAGAGAAGCAAATGTTATAAGATTATCTGAAGTTAAAGCTGTTGTTTTTGAATCTACTGGAGATATTTCTGTGCTTCATTCAAGTGGAAAGGAAGAAATTGAAGACTGGTTGTTAGAAGGCGTATCCAAAAAATAATATCAATTGAGTTATCAATAATAGTAAATCAGCAAATTTATTTTTCAATGTACAGTTAATTTTGTGTAAACGAGTATTAACAACAAAAAATTTGAAAAATGAAGGTACAAGCTTATTTAGCATTTGATGGAAAATGTCAGGAAGCATTAAATTTTTATGGAGAGTTATTTAATGCAGATGTTAAGAACAAAGAAACTTATGAAGATAAAAAGATTGATGTTCCATTAAACTATAGAAAAAAACTACAGCATGCAGAATTAAAAGGTAAAGGTATACACTTAATGGCTTATGATGCAGCACCAGATACACCATTAAATAATGGTAACACCATAAGTATAAGTGTAGATTTAACAGATAAAAATGAAGCAGAAGATGTTTTTAATAACCTATCAAAAGAAGGGATAACTCACCACAATTTTACAGAAAGAGAATGGGGTTATTTTGGTAGATGTACAGATAAATATGGAATTAGTTGGATGGTAAATTGCAACTGTTAAAATTAACTATAAATAAAAATGGATTGTAGGGAACTGCAATCCATTTTTTATCTTTACTAAAATCTACACTTTGAAGTTTATAAAGTTCACAAAAAAAGGTATTTATTGCATTCCAGGTAAATTCTATTTAGATCCATGGTTTCCTGTAGATTATGCTATTATTTCTCATGGTCATGCAGATCATGCAAGATGGGGTAACAAGCATTATTTATGTCATAATGATTCTAAAGCCATTCTAAAACACAGAATTGGCCAAGACATTTCTATTGAAAGTATGGGTTATAATGAGCCTAAAATGATAAATGGGGTTCAAGTTTCCTTCCATCCAGCAGGTCATATCATTGGTTCTGCACAAATACGTTTAGAACATAAAGGATATGTAATTGTTTTTTCTGGTGATTATAAAACGCAACCCGATTTTATTTCTGTGCCTTTTGAACCTGTAAAATGTAACGAATTTATTACTGAAAGTACTTTTGGGTTGCCTATTTATAAATGGAAAAGCGAATTAGATTTACAAGCTGAATTACAAAATTGGATATTACAAAATCAACAAAATAATAGAACCAGTGTTTTTATAGGATACAGTTTGGGTAAAGCTCAAAGAATTATGAAATTGGTAGAAGGTGTAGATGATGTTTTTGTGCACTCAGCAATTAATAATTTAAATAATGCTATCTCAGATTCAGGAATAATAATTCCAGAAACTACCTTAATAAAACCAGATTTCGATAAAAAAGACATTCAAAATAAAATTGTAATTCTTCCACCAGCTTTATTGGGTTCTAAAATGCTAAAAAGAATTCCAAATGCAGCCACAGCTATTTGTTCTGGTTGGATGCATATTCGTGGAAATAGAAGATGGAAAGGAGTTGATGCAGGATTTGCTGTTAGTGATCATGCAGATTGGGATGGTTTACTAGAAGCAGTTAAAGCCACAGAAGCAGAAAAAGTATATGTTACTCATGGTTCCCAGGCTGTGTTTTCTAAATATTTAAATGAAATTGGTATAGAGGCTCATGAACTAAAAACAGAATATGGAGAAGATGAATTGGCAAAGCAAGACACTTTAAAAACTGAAACTGCTTAGCTATGAAAGACTTTTCTAATTTAATAAGTGCTATAGAAATCACCAATAAAACCAATGCTAAAATTGAAGCTTTGGTTAGTTATTTTAAAACTGCTCCAGACAAAGATAAATTGTGGCTAATTGCATTGTTTACAGGTAAAAGACCAAGTAGACCTGTAAAATCAAATTTAATGAAAGGTTGGGTGATGGAAATTACGCAACTTCCTGAATGGCTTTTTTTAGAAAGCTATTCTTCTGTGGGAGATTTAGGAGAAACCATTGCTTTGCTTTTACCAAATCCTGAAAATGAAATTGAAAAAGCACTACATGTTTGGATTGATGAACTAATCAATCTAAAATCAAAAACAGACGAAGAAAAGAAAGCATATGTTTTAAATGCTTGGAATGGTTTAAAAGCTCAAGAGCGTTTAATTTTTAATAAACTAATTGGTGGTAGTTTTAGAATTGGAGTTTCTAAAAAAACACTAGTAAATGCATTGGCAAAATTATCAGGTATAGATGCCAACCAATTAATGCACAGTATCATTGGTAATTGGACTCCAGACACCATCACTTTTGATGAATTGTTGAGTGGAGAACACATTAATTACGACAATTCTAAACCCTATCCTTTCTGCTTGGCTTACGCTTTAGAAAAAGATTTAGAAAATTTGGGTGATGAAAATGATTGGCAAGTAGAATACAAATGGGATGGAATTCGTGGACAAATTATTAAAAGAGAAGATGAGGTTTTTATTTGGTCTAGAGGAGAAGAGTTGGTTACGCAACAATTTCCAGAAATTGTAGAAGCAGTATTACAATTGGAAGGTAGTTTTGTAATTGATGGAGAAATTTTAGCCATAAAAGACAGTGCAGTATTGCTTTTTAATGATTTACAAAAACGTTTAAATCGTAAAAATGTAACTAAAAAATTACTAGAAGAAGTACCTGTTGGTTTATATATTTATGATATTTTAGAAATTGATGGCATAGATTTACGTGAAAAATCTATAGCTGATAGACGCTTAAGATTAGAGGCTTTATTTCAACAAAATAAAAGTAATATGCTTAAATTATCTGAGGTTATCAATTTTAAGAATTGGAACGAATTAGATGATTTAAGAAATGCAGCAAGAAGTTTTAATTCAGAAGGTTTAATGCTAAAAAAGAAATCTTCTATATATCATGTAGGTCGTAAAAAAGGCGATTGGTGGAAATGGAAAGTAGATCCTTTAACAATAGATGCTGTAATGATTTACGCGCAAAAAGGTAGTGGAAGAAGAAGCTCTAAATACACAGATTATACATTTGCAGTTCAAAATGATGATAAATTAGTAACTGTAGCCAAAGCATATTCAGGTTTAACAGATAAAGAAATTACCGAAATTTCTAGATGGGTAAATAAAAATGCCATCGAAAAATTTGGGCCTGTTAGAACTGTAAAACCTGAGTTAGTTTTCGAAATTGCTTTTGAAGGTATTGCCTATAGTAAACGTCATAAAAGTGGAGTTGCACTTCGTTTTCCAAGAATGAAACGTTGGCGAAAAGATAAAACTGTAAAAGATATTGATACCATAGAAAGTGTAAAAGCATTAATTGAAGCAAACTAGAAAATTGAGCAATTTTAAACAAACCCAAGGTTACCAAATCATTCAAAATTGGATGGAAGAAAAAGGTCATGAACCTTTTAGTTTTCAATCGCAAACTTGGGAACGTTTTCATAATAATTTTAGTGGAATGGTTGTAGCACCAACAGGTTTTGGAAAAACGTTTTCTGTTTTTTTAGGTGTTGTTATCGATTATTTAAATCATCCTAATAAGTATAAAAAAGGATTAAAATTAATATGGATTAGTCCTTTAAGATCTTTAGCCAAAGACTTGGCAAAAGCCATGAATGATGTTGTAGAAGAAATTGGTTTAGATTGGGCTGTTGAGGTTAGAAATGGAGATACACCAACCAAAGATAGAAGACGTCAAGAACGTTTAATGCCAGATGTTTTACTAACAACTCCAGAAACATTACACTTACTTTTTTCTCAGAAAAAAAATTCAAGATGGTTTAAAAACGTAAACTGTATTGCTGTTGATGAGTGGCATGAATTGTTAGGTTCAAAACGTGGTGTGTTAACAGAACTAGCAATTGCCAGAATTCGAAATCTATCACCATCATTAAGAATTTGGGGAATCTCAGCAACCATTGGTAATTTAGAAGAAGCCAAAGATGTTTTAATTCCTTATGAGGTTAAAACAACTATGATTCGTGCTAAAGAAAAGAAGAGAATCAAAATTACTTCTTTATTGCCAGATCAAGTAGAAGAATTGTCTTGGGCAGGTCATTTAGGCAAACAAATGAGCTCTAAAATAATTCCTATTATTTATGAAAATACAACCACTTTAATTTTTACAAATACTAGAAATCAAAGTGAGCTTTGGTATCAAATAATTATTGATGAAGAGCCAGATTTAATTGGTCAAATTGCAATTCATCATGGTTCTATAGATAAAGTACAACGTAATTGGATTGAAGAAGCCATTTCAAAAGGGTTATTAAAAGCAGTAGTTTGTACTTCTTCTTTAGATTTAGGTGTAGATTTTAAACCAGTAGATTGTGTAATTCAAATTGGTTCTGCTAAAGGAATAGCACGTTTTATGCAAAGAGCAGGTAGAAGTGGGCATTCGCCTTTTGAAACCTCAAAAATGTATGCAGTTCCTACACATTCATTACAATTAATAGAAGTTGCAGCTGTAAAAGAAGCCGTAAAACAAAACGAAATAGAAGCTAGGCAACCTTATGTATTAACCTATGATATTTTAGTACAATTTTTAGTAACACTAGCAGTTGGTGAAGGTTTTAAACCAGAAGAAACTTATGAGTTTATCAAACAAATTCATGCTTTTCATTTTTTGACCAAAGAAGAATTTGATTGGTGTATACATTTTATAACCCAAGGAGGAAATACCTTAAAAAGTTACGAAGAGTTTCATAAAGTAGTCTTAGATGATGATGGCTTTTACAGAGTAAAAAGTAGGAGAATAGCAATGAATCACAGAATGAATATTGGTGTAATTGTTAGCGAAGTTATGTTGTTTGT
This sequence comes from Polaribacter dokdonensis, assembly GCF_024362345.1. Taxonomy (GTDB): domain Bacteria; phylum Bacteroidota; class Bacteroidia; order Flavobacteriales; family Flavobacteriaceae; genus Polaribacter; species Polaribacter dokdonensis. The sequence continues at coordinate 2,404,240 of NZ_CP101505.1, forward strand.
AAAATTCTTTTCTGGTGGTTATATTGGTATGGTTGAAGAGTATTTTATCTCAAAACTAAAAAAAGGTGATGCTTTTGTTTTAGGTGGTAAAGTTGTAGAAATTCAACAAATAAAAGACATGACAGTCTTAGTAAAAAGAAGTAAAAAGAAAAAAGCAATAACACCAAGTTGGATGGGTGGAAGACTGCCTTTAACTTCTGGATTAACACATTTCTTACGTTTAAAATTAAGTGAAGCTTTAACACCAAACAACAGGGAAAAAGAATTGAAGTTCTTACACCCATTATTAAAAAGACAAGAAGCAAATTCTCACATACCAAGACATGATGAGTTTTTAATAGAAATGATTGAAACCAAAGAGGGTTTTCATTTGTTTGCCTATCCTTTTGAGGGTAGATTGGTGCATGAAATCATGGCTTCTTTAATTGCTTATAGAATTAGTCAAATTAAAAAGTTAACGTTTACAATTGCCATGAACGATTATGGTTTTGAGTTGTTGAGCGATCAAGAAATTCCGTTAACAGAAGATAATATGAATGCTATTTTTTCTAAAGAAAACTTAATTAAAGATGTTACAGCCAGTATAAATGCAAGTGAAATGGCTTCTCGTAAATTTAGAGATATTGCAGTTGTTGCAGGTTTAGTTATACAAACACAACCAGGAAATCGTAAAACAAATAAGAGTTTACAATCATCATCTGGTTTAATTTTTAGGGTTTTAAATGATTATGAACCTTCTAATTTATTATTGAAACAGGCTTATAATGAGGTTTTTGATTATGAGCTAGAAAAAGTACGTTTACAAGCTGCTTTTCAACGTATTTCTAACAGTAAAATTATTTTAAAAAAAGCACGTAATTTTACACCTTTGAGCTTTCCTTTAAAAGTAGATAGCTTAAGAGGTACAATGAGTAATGAAGATTTAAGTAAACGTATAGAGCGTATACAAAAGCAGGCTTTAAAATGATTCAAAACATTTCGATTATTTCTAAAACAATACCATGTAATGATGAGGTTTTAGAGTTAACCAATCAACGTGTTATTTATTGGAAAACCCAAAAAAGTTTAATTTTAAGTGATTTGCATATTGGTAAATCTGCACATTTTCAAAAAAGCGGAATTCCAATTCCTAAAAATGTTTTAACCACAGATTTAGAACGCTTAAAACAGCTTATTGAGCACTTTAATGCAGAAAATTTAATTATTGTTGGTGATTTATTTCATGCAGGATATAATTCTGATTTAGATGAATTTAAAAATTGGCTAGTACAATTTTCAAATTTAAAAATTCAATTGATAAAAGGGAATCATGACCGATTTTCGAACGCAATTTATGATCAGTTTCAAATTGAAGTTTTTAAAAAAGATTTATTCTTAAATTGCTTAAAGTTTGTGCACGATTTTGAAGAACCTTCTAATGATTTTTTTACAATTTCTGGGCATACACACCCAGGGGTTTTTATAAAAGGTAAAGGTAGACAACGTATAAAATTACCTTGTTTTCAGGTTACAAACAATCAATTAATCTTACCCGCATTTAGTTTGTTTACAGGTTTAAATACCAGAAGTGCGCCTAAAAATTGTAAAAATTATTGTTTTACAGATGATGGAATTTTTGAACTATAACTTATTAGAAATATGTTAGATTTTTTTAAAGAAGAACCATCAATATTAAAAATAGTGTACGCAATAACTTTTGTGCTATTTTGGTATTATAGCTATTGTTTTTTTACAGACACACCTTTACTTCATAAATATATTCCTATAATTATGAACTGTGGAATTCTTCTTTTGATTTTTAGAAAAATCAATTATAATTCAAAACAAAGAAAATAACTATGCATTCAGATAGTTTTTCAAGTCTTCGTAAGAACTAATTTTTAATGCTACCTTTTCTTTATCAATCACTTTTTTAATTTGCTGAGGTATTTCAACTTTAACAGGTAACGTACCTTCTACAACATCTAAAAATTTAACAGGATGTGCAGTTTCTAAAAACACTCCAATTTCATTTTCTTTTAAACCATACTTTTCTAACCCTAAATAGCCAACAGCTCCATGAGGATCTGAAACATAACCAGAAATATCATAAATATCCTGCATCTTTTCACGAGTTTCATCATCAGAAAAAGAATAAGAAGAAAACGAATTTTTTAAAGTTTGTAGATCATTATTAAATAACTCTCTAATTCTAATAAAGTTACTAGGATTACCAACATCCATAGCATTAGAAATAGTTGCTTTAGATGGTTTTGGTTCGTAAACACCACTTTCTAAAAAGTTAGGTACAGTATCATTAACATTGGTAGAAGCCACAAAATGTTTAACTGGTAAACCCAATTTTTGAGCCATGATTCCTGCACAAATATTTCCAAAATTTCCACTTGGTACAGAAAAAACGATGTCTTTCTTTTTTTGATGAAGCTCTTTGTAAGCAAAGAAAAAATAGAACATCTGAGGCAACCATCTTGCAATATTTATAGAGTTTGCAGAGGTTAGTTTTCTTGCAATTTCATCATCTAAAAAAGCTGTTTTTACCATTTCTTGGCAATCGTCAAAAACACCATCAACCTCTAAAGCTGTAATATTTTTACCAAGTGTTGTGAGTTGCTTTTCTTGAATATCGCTCACTTTTCCTGAAGGATATAAAATAACAACGTTTACACCTTTGGCATCTAAAAAACCATTAGCAACAGCACCTCCTGTATCTCCAGAAGTGGCTACTAAAACTGTTACTTCCTCATCATTATTTGTATTAAAGTATTCTAAACATTGAGCCATAAATTTGGCACCAACATCTTTAAAAGCCATTGTTGGCCCATGAAAAAGCTCAAGAGAAGCAATATTATTATTGATTTCCACAATTGGAAAATCGAACGTTAATGTGTTTTTAATGATGTCTTTTAAAATGTCTTCTGGTATTTCATTACCCACAAATTGTTTAATCACCTTGAATGCAATTTCATGATTGGTGTAGTCAGAAATATTTTCGATAAATTCAGAAGATAGAGCTGTAATTTCATCAGGAAAATAAATACCTCTATCTTTTGCTAAGCCTTCTATAACTGCTTTTTTAAAACTAGTTTTAGGTGATTTATGATGTAAACTATAATACTGCATATTAGTTCGATTCTAAAATTTTAATTCCTTTATCATTAATTTTTGAGGTAAATAAAGTATACGCTATTCCTGTGTTTTTATAACTTTCGTTAATTGCTGAGTGTACTTTATTAGCATCTTCATCACCTTTACATAACGCAAATATAGTAGGTCCTGAACCTGAAATTCCTGCACCTAAAGCACCTGATTTTATAGCTGCATTTTTAACTTCATCAAAATGTGGAATTAGTTTTTTACGATAAGGTTCTACAATGATGTCAACCAAAGAATTGCTAATTAATTGATAATCTTCTCTATATAAACCACTAATTAAACCACCAACATTAGCCCATTGAGTAATGGCATCTTTTAAGTCTATTTTACTAGGTAAAACCGCTCTTGCATCTTTGGTTTTTACTTCAACTTGAGGATGAATAGCTACTAATTTCAATTCTTTTGGTACAGGTAATTTTATAATTTCTAAAGGTTCATAACTTCTAATTAAAACAAAACCACCATAAATTGCTGCAGCTACATTATCTGCAATTTGTGAACCACAAGCTACTTCTTCACCAAACATGGCAAATTTTACCAATTCTAAATTCGAGTAAATATTTCCTAATAATTGATTCGCACCAAAAGCAGCACCTGCAGCACTTGCAGCAGAACTACCTAATCCACTTCCAGGAGAATAACCTTTAGAAATAGTTAATGCAACTCCAAAATCTGCATTTGCTTCATTCAGCATTTTTTTAACCACAGCACTTGCAGCATTTTCATCTACATTGTAAGATAAATTTGCGCCAGTTATAGCAGTAATTTTTACTCCTTTTTCTGCTGTTTTTATAAATGTCATTTCATCACCAACAGTATCTACAGCAAACCCTAAAGAGTCGAAACCACAAGAAACATTGGCTACAGTTGCAGGAGAAAATAGTTTTAAATAGTTCATTTTTTATTGATTTGCTATTCGAATTACATCAGCAAAAATACCTGAAGCAGTAACATCTGCGCCTGCACCTGCACCTTTTATGATTAAAGGATTTTCTGGATATCTGTCTGTGAAAAATAATACAATATTATCACTTCCTTCTAAATTATAAAAAGGATGTTGAGCAGGAATTTCTTGTAAACCAACATTGGCTTTTCCGTTGATAAATTCAGCCACATATTTTAAACGTGAATTGTTTTTATGAGCCTTGGTAAATATTGATTGAAAGTGATTTTCATTCTTTTCTAATGATGCATAAAACGCTTCATTATTAGAAGTATTTAAACTCTCTTCAGGTAAAAAAGGATTGTTTTTGATATCATCCAATTCTAATTGATAACCACTTTCGCGTGCTAAAATTAAAATTTTTCTGGCCACATCAATCCCACTTAAATCAATTTTTGGATCTGGTTCTGTATAACCTTCTTTTTGTGCTTGTTGTACAATATTTTTAAAAGTAGAATTTGCATTAAAATTATTAAATACAAAATTTAAACTACCAGATAAAACAGCCTGAATTTTATGAATTCTATCTCCTGAATTCACTAAGTTTTTTAAAGTATCTATTATTGGTAAACCTGCACCAACATTAGTTTCAAACAAAAAGGATGCATTATATTTTTTAGATAGATTTTTTAGATTTTTATAGTTGTTGTATTCAGAAGCACAAGCAATTTTATTACAAGTTACGACAGAAATACTATCTCTTAAATAGTTTGCATAGACTTCAGATACACTTTTATTTGCTGTATTATCTATAAATACGCTATTTCTTAAGTTCAGTTTTTTAACATGATCATGAAAAGATGCTAAAGAAGTTTCTTGCCCATTAGCTAATAAATCTTTCCAGTTTTTTAGGTTGATTCCAGATTTATCAAAGTACATTTTTCTAGAGTTTGAAATACCAATAACTCTAATGTTTAACTTTAAGTTTTCTTTTAAGAACTTTTTTTGTTGATGAATTTGAGCTAAAACACGTTCACCTACATTTCCAACTCCTGTTACAAATAGATTAAGTTGTTTTGTGCGTTCTTCAAAAAACTCTTCATGCAAAGCGTTTAATGCTTTTTTTGCATCAAAACTATTTATTACAGCAGAAATGTTTTTTTCTGATGAGCCTTGAGCAATTGCTCTAACATTTACATTATTTCTACCTAAAGTGCTAAACATTTGACCACTTAAACCTTGATAGTTTTTCATGCTTTCTCCAACAACTGCAATAATTGCTAAATCGCTTTCTACACTAATAGGTTTTATTTTTTTTCTGTCTATTTCAATACTAAAATTTGCTTCTAATATCTCTTTTGCTTTTTGAGCATCAGCATCATAAATACCAACACAAATTGAGTGTTCTGAAGAGGCTTGTGTAATAAAAACTACGTTTATTTGGGCTAATGATAAAGCTTCAAATAATCGTTTAGAAAAACCAGGAATACCAATCATTCCTCCACCTTCTAATGTAATTAGGGTAATTTCATCTATATGAGAAATTCCTTTTACATCACTTTTACTTTGTGGATTTTTACAAATTAATGTTCCTTCATTTTCTGGCGAAAATGTATTCTTTATTTTAATAGGAATATCTTTTCTTAAAGCAGGTTGAATTGTTGGTGGGTACAAAACTTTTGCTCCAAAATGAGAAAGTTCCATAGCTTCTTCATAAGAAATTTCTGGAATTGGATGTGCTTGTTTTACCACACTTGGATTGGCTGTAAACATTCCAGAAACATCTGTCCATATTTGTAATTCAGATGCATTTAATGCAGCAGCATAAATAGCAGCAGAAAAATCAGAGCCTCCTCTTCCTAAAGTTGTTATTTCGTTCTCAGTATTCGAAGAAATAAAGCCTCCTAGAACAGTAACTTGATGTTTATTACTCTTGAAATAAGTGTGAATTAAATCATCTGTTTTATCAAAATTAACCTGAGCATTTAGATAAATATCGTTGGTAAGAATTAACTCTCTACTGTCTTTATGAGTTGCGTTTAAAATTTCTTTAGCTGCATTTGCAATGATATAAGATGATAGTCTTTCTCCAAAACTAGATACCTTTGCCAAAGTTTTATCAGACAATTCCTGTAAAAGAAAAACACCTTCATAAATCGCATTTAATTTGGTAAATAGATTTACAACAGTTTCAGTAACTTCTTTTGAATTACTTTGAATTAAGTCGTCTATAACCTTAAAATGTAAGCTTTTTATTCCTTCTAAAATTTCCTTTGCTTCCTTTATGTTTTCTAAAGCCTTATTTGCACCTGCTAATAAATTATTGGTTGTTTTGCCAAATGCAGAAACTACAACTGCTACTTTATCTTGTTTAGAAGTATTTGCTACAATGCTTAATACTTGTTTTATGTTTTCTGAATTTGCTACAGATGAGCCTCCAAATTTTAATACTTTCATTTTGTAATTTTAAGTATTTACTTTTATAATATCTTTTAACTGAATTGCTTTTTGCAATACATGGTAACCTGAAATAATATGAATAGAAATAAACCCCTAAAGGGTTGTAGTAGTTGTTGTAGAACGAGTTAAACCACTAAAAGTAGTTGCTACTAAAGTAGTAGTTAGAAGTTTTTGTGTATGTTTTTTAGATAAAATCACATCACAAAAATAGAAGTATTATTTATTCAAGGGTAATAGATTATCAATTATTTTCTAAAATTAGGCAATAAATGAATTGTTGATAAAATACAATATAAAATAAAATGAAAAATGTATTATTTATGTGTAAAATTTGCTTTTTCTTTAATAACTAAAGAAATAGGTTTGTTTTGTATTTTACTTTCTAACCAAGAAAGGATGTCTAAGTACAAGAATGCTCTTTTTTCATAAGGATGATCTTCATACACTTTAAGTTTAGCATGAATTTTCTTGAATTCATTTTTTATTTCATGAGGAAAAACATCACTCAAGTCTCTAATAGAAGTTAAAAATACTTTTTGAACTTCTTGTAAATTTTCCATTTTTAAAAGAAACTTATAGGTATCTACAAATTGTCTTTCTAAATCATAATCTAAACCACATTCATAATGTGCAATTAGGTTTAAAACCCTTGCAAAACATTGTAAATCTTCAGCTGAACTTAAATTTTTAGATTTGATTATTTTTTGCAAATAAGCAATACAAAGCTCATTTTTACCCATTCCAAAATACAAGCATGCAATTTTATAATAAAGCATTACAATGTAATGACTGTCTAATCTATTTTGATATTCTTCTAGTTTTTTATTGATAATTTCTACCAAATATTCACCTTCGGAAAAAGTAGCTTCTAAAAAGTGTAAGTGTAATTTATTAGCATATAAATACTGAAATATTAAGAGGTCTGTATTCATATTAGAAGGTATAACCTTCATATCTACATCTTCCTCAAAAGCTTTAAGTTCACTCTTAAAAGTAGATGCTTTTTTTACGAAGAAAGAAGCCTCTAATAAGTAATTAATACCTTTTAAATAAAAAACAGGATGTTGAGTTATGTACTTTTTGTCTGCCTTAAATAAAGAAACCCACTGACTTGCATATTTGTAGCTATGTAAAAAATCTTGTGTTAAGAAACTAAACCACAAATGACTTTTATAGAGCCATAATTTTTCTCTAAAACCAAAAGTTTCAAAGTTGTACTTAGGTAATTTGCTATAAAAATATTGATTGATGAATTCTAGTTCTTCGTTATTTTTAACATAACCATTTTGTAGCAAGTGGCTGTATAATTGTAATGATAAATTAGATAGCTTACTAGCTACAACATTCTGTTGGCTCAACGTTTTTGCTTGCACAGAAAGCTGATCTGCTCTATTGCTTAAACTTCTAGTTATATATTGTGTTTCTATTACTTTTTCTAGTTCAACAATTTCGTAAGCAATATTTTTTTCTTCATTATCTAGAGCTAAGTTTTTAGCTTTATCTAACAGCTTTAAACTTTGTTTGTACAATCCTTTTTGATATAAAACTGTTGCAAAATCTAGCTGCTCTCGAATTTGAATTCTAATATTTTTATGAGCAGGATTTAAGCGTAAACTGATTAAAATTTGTTTGTACAAATGAGCTTTTAAGTTCGATAATTGTTGCTTAGAAACAATACCGCTTTTTATGATTTCCTTTTCATCATAGGCTTTTAATTTTTCTAAAAACTTAAAAAGAGAGAAAAATTTGGCATCAACATTTCCACCTAATCTACCCACATACAAGTTAAATTGTCTTTTCTCAGATTTGGTTAAAGACTTAATTAAAACGAAAAGAGCATCATTTTGTTGGCTGACTGATGTAAGCTTTTTAATCATAAAAAATTGATAATTAAATACTTATGTTTTTATATAGGATATTAGAAATCGTACAAAGTGGTAAAAGTAACTAAATATTTTAATCTCATTAAATACTTTTGATTAAATATAAAGTCAATTTTTTTAATTATGCAAAACAATCAAGTTCAAATATTTGATACAACTTTAAGAGATGGAGAGCAAGTTCCTGGTTGTAAGTTAGACACTACCCAAAAGTTAGTTATTGCAGAAAGGTTAGACTTGTTAGGAGTAAATGTTATAGAAGCAGGTTTTCCTGTTTCAAGCCCTGGAGATTTTAAATCGGTTTCAGAAATTGCAAAAATTGTAAAAAATGCTACAGTTTGTGGTTTAACAAGAGCTGTAGAAAATGATATAAAAGTAGCTGCAGAAGCTTTAAAATTTGCAAAATACCCAAGAATTCATACAGGTATTGGTACTAGTGATTCACATATCAAATATAAATTCAACTCAACAAGAGATAAAGTTATAGAGAGAGCTATTAAAGCAGTTGCTTACTCTAAAACTTTTGTTGAAGATGTAGAGTTTTATGCAGAAGATGCAGGTAGAACAGACAATGAGTTCCTAGCAAAAGTGTGTGAAGAAGTTATAAAAGCAGGAGCTACAGTTTTAAATATACCAGATACAACTGGGTATTGTTTGCCAGAAGAATATGGTGCAAAAATGAAATACCTTAGAGAAAATGTAAAAGGAATAGAAAATGTTACACTTTCTTGTCATTGTCATAATGATTTAGGTTTGGCAACAGCAAATTCAATTGCTGGTGTAATAAATGGAGCTCGTCAAATTGAGTGTACAATTAATGGAATAGGAGAAAGAGCTGGTAATACAGCTTTAGAAGAAGTGGTTATGATTTTAAATCAACACCCATATTTAAATTTAGAAACCAGTATTAATACAAAACTATTGTATGATACAAGTATTATGGTTCGTGAAAAAATGGGAATGCCAGTACAACCTAACAAAGCAATAGTGGGCGCAAATGCATTTGCTCATAGTTCAGGTATACATCAAGATGGAGTAATTAAAAATAGGGAAACTTACGAAATTATGGATCCTGAAGATGTAGGTGTTACAGAAAGCGCTATTGTTTTAACAGCAAGAAGTGGTAGAGCAGCCTTAGCTTACAGAGCTAAAAAAGTAGGTTATGAGCTAACAAAAATACAGTTAGATGAAGCTTACAAAGCCTTTTTAGAAATGGCAGATCAGCAAAAAGAAATAAAAGATGAAGACATACATGTCATCATGAAAAAAGTTAGTAATTTAGAGAAGTCAGCTATTGCATAAAATACTAGTGATATGAAATTTAATATAGCAGTAATTCCAGGAGATGGTGTAGGGCCAGAAGTTGTAGAACAAGCCAAAAAAGCTTTAGATGCAGTTGCTGAAGCTTACAACCATATTTTTATTTATAAAGAAGCACAATTAGGTGCAAATGCAATAGATGCTACAGGTGGTCCACTGCCAAAAGAAACTATTGAAATTTGTAAAAGTGCAGATGCTATATTATTTGGTGCAGTTGGAGATCCTAAATATGATAATGATCCATCAGCAAAAATTCGTCCAGAACAAGGCTTGTTAAATTTAAGAAGAGAACTAGACCTATATTGTAATGTTAGGCCTGTAAAAGCTTACGATAATTTAATTTCTAACTCTCCTTTAAAAAGAGAAGTAATTAAAAATTCTGATTTTGTAATTTACAGAGAATTAACAGGTGGAATTTATTTTGGCGAAAAAACGCTTAGTGAAGACAAACAAACTGCACATGATGTTTCTTCTTATACAGTAAAAGAAATTTCAAGAGTAACACATTTAGCATTTCAAGCAGCGCAAAAACGTAAGAAAAAACTAACCTTGGTAGATAAAGCCAATGTTTTAGAAACTTCGCGTTTATGGAGAAAAACCGTTTCAGAAATAGCTAAAGAGTATAAAGATGTAGAATTAGAATATCTTTTTGTAGACAATGCAGCTATGAAAATGATTTTAAACCCAACACATTTTGATGTTATCTTAACAGAAAACCTTTTTGGAGATATGATTTCAGATGTTGCAAGTTCACTTTGTGGCTCAATTGGTTTGTTGGCATCATCGTCAATTGGTGCAGAAAATGGCTTGTTTGAACCAATTCACGGTTCTTATTCTCAAGCAAAGGGCAAAGACATTGCAAATCCTTTAGCATCAATTTTATCAGCAGCTATGTTATTACAATATTTAGGCTTGCATGAAGAAGCAGATGCTATAGAAAGAGCAGTAGATAAATCTTTGGCTTTAGGTATCACTACTCAAGATATCAAAAGAAAAATGCAAAAATCTACAACCACTTCTAAAGTTGGTGATTTTGTTGCAGATTATATTACCAATCAAGATGATAGTAATATGAACTTCAGAAACATTCACATGGGTCAAAGTACTATTATTTAGAAGCTATTTCCAGCTTTCAGCACTCGCTTTTTTTTGATTCTGAAATAAATTCAGTATCAAAAAAAGAGCTCAAACAAATGCCTCAATCTGGGCTAAACTTATTTGTGAGCCAAATTTAGTTTTTAAAATATCAAATTCACTTTAAAATAAAGATTTCTTTGTAAATATTACAACTACTGAATATCATATTAAAATGTATTTAAAGTGTTGATTTACAGTCATAAAGATATTTATTATTTACCCTGAATTTAAACGAAGTCATTATAATATTAATAACAAAATAACTGAATAATAATATTTTTGTTAATAAAGAAACAATTCGTAAATGGAATTAAATAAACACAGCAAAAGATTAACGCAAGACGAATCTCAACCAGCTTCACAAGCCATGTTGTATGCAGTTGGTTTATCAGAAGAAGATATGAGCAAAGCTCAAGTGGGTATTGCAAGTACAGGTTATGATGGTAATCCTTGTAATATGCATTTAAACAACTTAGCTGCAGAAGTTAAGGTAGAGAGTAAAATTGCAGGTTTGGTTGGTTTAGGTTTTAATACAATTGGAGTTTCAGATGGTATTTCTATGGGAACTTCAGGTATGAATTATTCTTTAGCATCAAGAGATATTATTGCAGATTCTATAGAAACTGTGATGAACGCTCAGAGTTATGATGCGTTGGTTTCTGTTGTAGGTTGTGATAAAAATATGCCAGGTGCAGTTATTGCAATGTTACGTTTAAACAGACCATCAATTATGATGTATGGAGGTACAATTGCCTCTGGTAATTATAAAGGTAAAAAATTAAACATTGTTTCTGCTTTTGAAGCTTTAGGTCAAAAAGTTGCTGGCGAAATTGATGAGAATGAATACAAGGAAATTATAAAAAGAGCAATTCCAGGAGCAGGTGCTTGTGGAGGTATGTATACAGCAAATACAATGGCTTCTGCAATAGAATGTATGGGTTTTGCTTTGCCTTATAATTCGTCTATTCCTGCAGAAAATCCAAATAAATTATCTGAAGCAGAAAGAACTGCCTTAGCAATCAAAAACTTATTAGAGTTAGATTTAAAACCATTAGATATCATTTCTAAAAAATCATTAGAAAACGCTGTGGCTTTGGTAAATGCTTTAGGAGGTTCTACAAATGCTGTTTTACACTTTTTAGCAATTGCACATGCAGCAGAAATAGATTTTACTTTAGAAGATTTTCAAACAGTTTCAGACAGAACTCCTTTAATTGCAGATTTAAAACCATCAGGTAAATACTTAATGGAAGATGTTCATGGAGTTGGAGGTACACCTGCAATTATGAAGTATTTATTAGATAATGGCTATTTACATGGAGATTGTTTAACTGTTACAGGTAAAACGTTGGCAGAAAATTTAGCTGATGTAAAAGCAATGGAGTTTGAAGATCAAGATGTTATTTATCCAAAAGATAAAGCCTTAAAAACATCAGGAAATATTCAAATTATTTACGGAAATCTAGCTACTGAAGGTGCTGTTGCTAAAATTTCTGGAAACGAAGGTTTATTATTTGAAGGTAAAGCTGTGGTTTACGATGGTGAACAAGCAGCAAATACTGGTATTTCAAATGGAGAAGTAGAAAAAGGAGATGTTGTTGTCATTAGATATGTGGGTCCTAAAGGTGGTCCAGGAATGCCAGAAATGTTGAAGCCAACATCATTAATTATGGGTGCAGGTTTAGGTAAATCTGTAGCATTAATAACAGATGGTCGTTTTTCAGGAGGTACTCATGGTTTTGTTGTTGGGCATATTACTCCAGAAGCACAATCTGGAGGAGCAATAGGTTTGTTAGAAACTGGCGATAAAATTAAAATAAGTGCAGAAGATAACTCTATTAATGTACTTATTTCTGATGAAGAATTAGCAAAAAGAAAAGCAAATTGGGTAGCACCTGCACTAAAACATAAAAAGGGAATTTTATACAAATATGCGAAATCTGTAGCCTCTGCATCTAAAGGATGTGTTACTGATTTATAAAGAAAATATAGATAAAAGAATAAAGAGAAAAGAAAAGAGAAAGATTAGAAAATCTTCATACTTGCGTCTTTTTTCTCTATTCTAAAAAGAGAAAAGATATGGAAACACAAACCATAAAATCACAAGGTAAAACTAATAAAGCTACAGAACGTATTTCTGGTAGTGAGGCTATTGTTAGATGCTTAATCGAAGAAGGTGTTGATATTTTGTACGGATATCCAGGAGGTGCAATTATGCCTGTCTATGATGAGTTGTATAAATATCAAGGAAAAATACATCATGTTTTAACACGTCATGAGCAAGGAGCAACGCATTCTGCACAAGGTTATGCACGTATTTCTGGAAAAGTTGGTGTGGCTATAGCTACATCTGGTCCTGGAGCTACAAATTTAATTACAGGTATTGCAGATGCTCAGATAGATTCTACACCTATGGTTTGTATTACAGGTCAAGTAGCTTCTCATTTATTAGGTAGTGATGCTTTTCAAGAAACAGACATTGTAGGTATTTCTACGCCAGTAACAAAATGGAATTGCCAAATTACAAAGGCTGAAGACATTCCAATAGTTATGGCAAAAGCATTTTACATTGCTAAAAGTGGAAGACCAGGACCTGTTTTGGTAGATATTACAAAAGACGCACAGTTTGAGGAGTTTGATTTTGCCTATGAGAAATGTACGCATGTTAGAAGTTATAATCCTGTGCCTACAACAGATATTATAAAAGTTAAAGAAGCTGCAGACCTTATAAATGCAGCGAAAAAACCATTAATTGTTTGGGGTCAAGGAGTAATTTTAGGAAAAGCTGAAGAAGAGTTTAAAGCAGTTGTAGAAAAATCAGGTATACCTGCTGCTTGGACTATTTTAGGTGCTTCTGCAATACCAACTTCTCACCCTTTAAATGTAGGTATGGTTGGTATGCATGGAAATTATGCTCCAAATGTTTTAACCAATGAGTGTGATCTTTTAATTGCAATAGGAATGCGTTTTGATGATAGAGTTACAGGTAGCTTATCTACATACGCAAAACAAGCAAAAGTAATTCACTTTGAAATAGATCCTGCAGAGATTGATAAAAATGTAAAATCTGATGTTGCAGTTTTAGGTGATGCAAAAAAGAGTTTAGAAGAATTATTACCATTTTTAGAAGAAAAAAGTCATACAGATTGGCATCAGAAGTTTAAAGACTTATATCAAATAGAATACGACAAAGTAATTAAGAACGATTTATATCCTACAAAAGAAGGCCTAACTATGGCTGAAGTTTTAAAGGAAATAAATATTAAAAGTGAAGGTAAAGCTGCAATTGTTACAGATGTTGGTCAACATCAAATGATTGCATGTAGATATGCAGATTTTAATGTCTCTAAAAGTAACATTACTTCTGGAGGTTTAGGAACCATGGGCTTTGGTTTGCCAGCAGCAATTGGTGCAAAAATGGCAGCTCCAGATCGTGAAGTGGTTTCTATTTCTGGAGATGGAGGATACCAAATGACAATTCAAGAATTAGGTACCATTTTTCAGCAAAAAGCAGCTGTAAAGGTAGTGGTTTTGAACAACGATTTTTTAGGTATGGTTCGTCAATGGCAACAATTGTTTTTCGATAAAAGATATGCATCAACAGAAATGGTAAATCCGAATTTTGTTGCAATTGCTGAGGGATATTACATTAAAGCAAGAAAGGTTACAAAACGTGAAGAATTAGCTGAAGCAGTTGCAGAAATGATGCAAAGTAAAGAAGCTTATTTCTTAGAGGTTTGTGTAGAAAAAGAAGATAATGTTTTTCCAATGATACCAACAGGAGCAAGTGTTTCTGATATAAGGTTGGAGTAAAATAAGAGTATAGAATAAAGAACACAGAGTAGAGAAGAAAGAGAAAAGTTTGTTAACTATTATTTACACCTTTCTAATATCTTAAAAATATGAGTACAGAAGATAAACAGTTATATACAGTATCTATTTACACAGAAAACAATATTGGATTGTTGAATAGAATTTCTGCAATTTTTCAGAGAAGACACATCAATATAGAAAGTTTAAATACATCTCCATCAGAAATAGAAGGCGTTTCTAAATTTACCATTGTTGTAAATATTGATGAGGTAAATATTAAGAAAATTATAGGTCAAATAGAGAAACAAGTAGAAGTAATTAAGGCTTATTATCACAATTTAGATCAGATTATTTATCAAATTTCTGGATTGTTTAAAATTAAGTCTGAATTACTGTTTGAAGAGCCTCAAATACAGAATATCATCAAAGAGAGTAATGCTAGAATTGTAACTGTAAATAAAGCTTTTTTTATCCTAGAAAAATCAGGTAGAAAAGAAGAGATTGTACAAATGTACAATCAACTAAGTAAATTCGGAATTATGCAATACACGCGTTCAGGATTAATTGCAGTTACCAAAGAAGAGATGAAAATATCATCATTATTAGAATCATACAACAACTAAAAATAAATACTAGAATACAGAAAATTGAAAAATGGAATAAAGAAAAATTTTTAAGTCTTTGTTCTTTTCTCTTGATTCTATCTCTGGTTAAAAATTAAAAACAAGAAAATGTCAAATTATTTTAACACATTAACATTAAGACAAAAATTAGAGCAATTAGGTCAATGTCGTTTTATGGACGCTTCAGAATTTGAAGAAGGTGTAACTGCTTTAAAAGGAAAAAAGATTGTTATTGTGGGCTGTGGAGCACAAGGTTTAAATCAAGGTTTAAACATGAGAGAATCTGGTTTAGATATCGCTTATACCTTAAGACAAGCAGCAATTGATCAGAAAAGAGAATCGTACACAAATGCCATTTCTAACAATTTTGAAGTTGGTACATATGAAGAGTTGTTGCCAACTGCAGATTTAGTAATTAACTTAACTCCAGATAAGCAACACACAAATGTTGTAAAAGCAGTAATGCCTTTAATGAAAAAAGGAGCAACTTTATCTTATTCTCATGGTTTTAATGTTGTTGAAGAAGGCATGCAAATTCGTGAGGATTTAACAGTAATTATGGTCGCACCAAAATCTCCAGGTTCTGAAGTTAGAGAAGAATATAAAAGAGGCTTTGGAGTGCCAACATTAATTGCTGTGCATCCAGAGAATGATCCTGAACAAAAAGGTTGGGCTCAAGCAAAGGCGTATGCAGTTGCAACAGGTGGTCATAAAGCAGGAGTTTTAGAATCTTCTTTTGTGGCAGAAGTAAAGTCAGATTTAATGGGTGAGCAAACCATTTTATGTGGATTGTTACAGACAGGTGCAATTTTATCTTTTGATAAAATGGTAGAAGAAGGTATAGATGCAGGTTATGCAGCCAAGTTAATTCAATATGGTTGGGAAACTGTAACTGAAGCTTTAAAACATGGTGGAATCACAAATATGATGGATCGTTTATCCAATCCAGCAAAAGTTGAAGCCTTTAGATTATCAGAAGAATTAAAAGACATTATGCGTCCATTATTTCAAAAACATATGGATGATATTATGACTGGTCATTTCTCTAAAACAATGATGGAAGATTGGGCTAATGATGATGTAAACTTATTAAAATGGAGAGCAGCTACAGGTGAGACTGCCTTTGAAAAACAGCAAATTACAGATCAAGAAATTTCAGAACAAGAATATTTTGATCATGGAACTTTATTAGTTGCCTTTGTAAGATCAGGTGTAGAATTGGCTTTTGAAGCAATGACAGAATCAGGCATTATAGATGCATCAGCATATTATGAGTCTTTGCATGAAACTCCATTAATTGCAAATACAATTGCAAGAATGAAGTTGGCAGAAATGAATCGTGTAATTTCTGATACTGCAGAGTATGGTTGTTACTTATTTGATCATGCATGTAAACCGTTATTAACAGATTTCATGAAAACTGTATCTACAAATGTTATTGGTAAATCTTTTAGTGATGAAAATGGAGTAGATAATCAAGAGCTAATTAAAATCAATAAAATTATAAGAAATCATCCTGTAGAGATTGTTGGAGAGCAATTAAGAGCTTCTATGACAGCTATGAAGGTGATTAAATCATAAATTTCAATTGTTTATTTTTTTTAAATCTGCTAATGAAAATTAGCAGATTTTTTTGTTCTAATACAATTTTCTCCGAAATCATTTTCGTATTTATTTAGTAAGATTCAAAGCTAGGAGTCTTATTTTTGCTAACTTGAATACCAATATTTCTGGCTGCTGAAAACAGCTATAAAATAGGATAATTATGACACAGAATTTTAAAAATATACCAGAAGAATTTAAAATTGATGCACTCCTACATCAAAAAACATATTTGGTAAATGGAGAGCTAAAAGAATGGAAAGGTGAATTTACTGATGTATATTCTACAATTTCATCTACAGAAGAATATAAACCTACACTATTAGGTGCAATTCCTAACTTAACAGAGAATGAGGCTATAGAAGCTTTAAATTCAGCTTACAGAGCCTATAATAAAGGGCAAGGTATGTGGCCTACAATGCGTGTTGCTGATAGAATTTCTTGCATGGAAGAATTTGCAGAGCAAATGAAAACTAAGCGTAAGGAAGTTGTAAAGCTTTTAATGTGGGAAATAGGAAAATCTCTCACAGATTCTGAAAAAGAGTTTGATAGAACAGTAGAATATGTTTATGATACTATAGAAGATTATAAGCAAATGGATAGAGATTCTGCTAAGTTCGAAAAACATAGTGGAGTTCATGCACATATTAGAAGAGGTCCATTAGGTGTTGTTTTGTGTTTGGGGCCTTATAACTATCCCTTAAATGAAACCTTTGCATTGTTAATTCCAGCATTAATTATGGGGAATACAACTGTATTTAAACCAGCAAAACATGGGGTTCTATTGTTGTCACCAATAATGGAAGCATTTCAGAATAGCTTTCCAGAAGGAGTTGTAAATATTATTTATGGTAGAGGTCGTGTTTTAGCAACACCAATCATGAAAACTGGTAAGGTTGATATATTAGCCTTAATAGGTAATAGTAAGTCAGCAAATGCAATTCAAGAGAATCATCCTTATAAAAATAGATTGCGTTTAGTTTTAGGTTTAGAGGCTAAAAATCCTGGAATTGTTTTGCCAGATGCAGATTTAGATTTAGCTATTGATGAATGTTTAACAGGTTCAATTTCCTTTAATGGGCAAAGATGTACTGCTCTTAAAATACTTTTTGTGCATGAACATATTGTAGATAAATTTAATAAGCGATTTGCAGAAAAAGTAGATGCCTTAAAATTTGGTAATCCTTGGGAAAAGGATGTAAAATTAACACCTTTGCCAGAACCAGGTAAGCCAGATTATATACAAGAATTAATAGATGATGCTAAAGAAAAAGGAGCAAAAATATTGAATGAAAAAGGAGGAGAAAGAACAGAAAATTACATTTTTCCTTCAGTATTGTATCCTGTCTCAAAAGATATGAGAGTATATGAAGAGGAGCAATTTGGTCCAGTAATTCCTATTGTTTCTTTTAAGAATATTCAAGAACCACTAGATGCTATGGCTGATTCCAACTATGGTCAGCAAGTAAGTGTTTTTGGCAGTGATGTTAAAACTTTAGCACCTTTAATAGACACTTTAGTTAATTTGGTTTGTAGGGTAAATTTAAATAGTGCAGCACAGAGAGGTCCAGATGTATATCCATTTACAGGTAGAAAAGATTCTGCAGTTAGTACATTAAGTGTACATGATGCATTAAGATCATTTTCAATAAGAACTTTTGTAGCTTCTAAAGACACAGAGTATAATAACAACATTTTACAAGAGTTACTAGATAAGAAAACATCCAATTTTATTAATACTGACTATATATTGTAGTACAAAAAAATCCCAAATCAACGATTTGGGATTTTTTTATTTTAGAGAATTCTTTTATTTACCTAAAGGGATAGCTATTAAACCAGAGAATTTTTCAGAAAAACTCATCATAGCTTTATCAGCTTCAAGTTTGGTTTTATAATTACCAACCAATACTTTCCAATAGGGTTGGTTATAGTCTAATTTAGTATAAACTCCAGGAAAAAGCACTTTAAATTTACTTTGCGTGCTTCTAGCTTTTGTTTCATTTCCATAATACAATTGTATGCGATATCCATACCCATATTTTTTATTAAAGGCTCTTTTTTTAGCTATTAATTTACGAACACTATTACTTGTATTTGTGCTATTTTGAGCATTTATCCTAGTAATTCCTAATAGGCAAAAAGCAATAAAAAGTAATAAAATTGTACTATTTTTCATAAAAGAAATTTTTACAAAAATAACGACAAGTTTTAGATTATATTGAAAAAACTCTTTATTTAGAATTGTTATAAATTAATATTTACCATCCTTTTCCTTTTTTTAAATTTAGCAATATGTAGTACTTTTGTACAACTGTTCAAAAAGTGGTTTTTGGGCTATTTATACAGATATTAAAATAGTTTGTAAATATGAAAAGTGTAGCGTTACACAGTAAAATAATCAAAGTACTTCTTAAGAGTTTTACAATCATTCTGCTTTTTTCAATTAGCTTATCTTCTTATTCTCAAGAAGTTGATGCTGCTCGTCAAGCAGAAGGTAGAAAGCTTTTTAAATCCCTTTGTGCTTCTTGTCATAAATTAGATAGAAAGCTTGTTGGGCCTGCTTTAGGTGGTGTTGAAGAACGTAGAGAAAATGAATGGTTATTGGCTTGGATTAAAAATAATGCAGAGCTAAGAGCCTCAGGTGATAGACAAGCTATTGCTATTTATGAGGAATACAATGGGTCTCCAATGACCGCTTTTCCTCAATTAAGTGATGATCAAATAAACAATATTCTATATTACACAACAGTAGGTGATCCTGTAAAAGCAGATGTTGCTGGTACAGCTGTTGTAGATGCAACTGCTGGTGGTTCTGGTAGTGCACCTGAATGGATTATTTACTTATTAGCTGGTGCAATAATTGTTGCTTTCTTAATGATTGCAAGTTTGTTGAAGCAGGTAAATGAGTTAAAAGGTAATAAGTCAGAGAATAAGTCAAATCTTAAAAGAGATTTACAAGAGCTTTGGGAAGGTATTAAAGGTAATACATTTTTGCATGTTTTAACTACAATTTTTGTATTGTTAATGGGTGCTTACATTGTGTTTGGCACATTGTTTAAAGTTGGAGTTAATGAAGGTTATATGCCTCTACAACCAATTGCTTTTTCTCATAAAATTCACTCAGGAGAAAATAAAATTGAATGTCAATATTGTCATTCTTCTGCAAAACATAGTAAGCATTCAGGAATTCCTTCTGTAAATGTTTGTATGAATTGTCATAAAAACATTGCTGAAGTGGCTGAAGGTACAGTTGTTGAATGGGATGGAATGACGTATGGTAAAGCTGAGCTTGATAAAGAAATTGCAAAAGTTTACGATGCTGCTGGTTGGGATCCTGATGAGTTAGAGTATACAGGTAATACAAAACCTATTAAGTGGATTAGAATTCATAACCTACCAGATTTTGCGTACTTTAATCATTCACAACACGTAACAGTAGGTGGTATCGAATGTCAAAAATGTCATGGTCCAGTTGAGACTTATGATGAAATGCGTCAATTTTCACCTTTAACAATGGGTTGGTGTATTAATTGTCATAGAGAAACTAATGTAGATTTAAAAGGTTCAGAATACTATGATAATATCCACAAAGAATTAGCAAAGAAGTATAATGTAGATAAAGTTACTATTGCTCAGTTAGGTGGATTGGAATGTGGTAAGTGCCACTATTAATTAAAAAAGAAGAATAGTTTTTGTTGCTAGAAATTTCTTTCAACAAAATCTAAAACTAATAACTAAAAGTAAATGGCTTCAAACAAAAAATACTGGAAAAGTGTTGAGGAACTAAAAGGTAGTTCTATTGTTGAAACGTTAAGTAAAAATGAGTTTGTAGATGAGATTGCTACAGATCAGTTTTTAGGTGATAAAGAAACATTAGAAAATAGTTCTACTTCACGTAGAGATTTTTTAAAGTACGTTGGTTTTACAACAGCTGCAGCTTCTTTAGCAGCTTGTGAAGGTCCTGTTAGAAAGTCTATTCCTTATGTAGTTAAACCAAATGATATTATTGCAGGAGTTGCAGATTGGTATGCAACTTCTATGGCAGATGGTTATGACTTTGCAAATGTTTTAGTAAAAACAAGAGAGGGTCGTCCAATTCAAATCATGCCAAATAAAGATGCGAATGGTACAACCACTGCAAGAGTGCAGGCTGCAATTTTATCTTTATATGATGAGAAATTAAGATTAAAAGAACCAACGAAAGCTGGTGAAGAAATTTCTTGGTCAGATGCAGATAAAGAAATTGGTTTAAAATTATTAAGCTTACAAAATCAAAATAAACCAGTTGTATTATTAACTGGTACTATGGCTAGTCCATCAACTGATAAAATTATTTCAGAATTTACAACAGCATATCCTAACATTAAACATGTAGTTTATGATGCAGTGTCAGAAGCAGGTGCAACTGAAGCAATGTTAGCTATGTATGGTAAAAGAGCTTTACCAAACTATCATTTAGAAAAGGCAAAAACAATAGTTTCTATTGGAGCTGACTTTTTGAGTGATTTTCATGGTGGTTTTGAAAAAGGATATGTAAATGGTAGAAAACCAGAATCTGGTCAAATGTCTTACCATGTACAGTTTGAAAGTAATATGTCTTTAACTGGTGCTAATGCTGATAAGAGAGTTGTTTTAAAGCCTTCAGATCAAGTATTTGCATTATTAAATCTTTATAACGAGGTAACTGGTAATAGAGTTTCTTCTAAAGCAACTCCTGTAGATGCTGAGATAAAGAAAATGGCATTAGAATTAAGAATGAATGGTTCTAGGTCTGTTGTAATGACTGGCTTAAATGATAAAAATGCACAATTAATTGCATTCGCTATAAACGAAGCATTAAGTAGTGAGATTTTTGACACAAACAATACCCTAAATATTCGTCAAGGAAATGATGCAGAGGTAGCCCAGCTAATTTCTGACATGAAGTCAGGCAAAGTAGCAGGTTTATTAACGCACAATGTAGATCCTATATACTCGTTAGCGAATTCAACTGATTTTATAGAAGGATTTTCTAAATTAGAATTATCAGTGGCATTATCTACAGAAAATAGTGCAACAGTAGATGCTTCTAATTATGCATTACCAACACCTCATTTCTTAGAATCTTGGGGAGATACACAATTTGATAGTGTGACTTATGGTTTAATGCAACCTACTATTCAACCTTTATTTAATACACGTCAGTTGCAAGATACATTGTTAATGTGGTCTGGTAACTCAACAAAATATTATGATTATTTAAAAACTTTTGCTGCTGATTCTGTTTTGAATGGAAGTTCTTGGAATACAGCTTTACACAATGGTTTCTTTAATAGAGCCTCAGTTGTAGAAGAAGTAGAATTTGTAAGTACAGTATCTTTAGCTAGTGCAGCTTCAGCTTTGTCTTCTTCTGCAAATAAAGCAAGTGGTTTTGAATTAAATTTATATACTAAAACTGGTTTGGGTGATGGTAAACAAGCCAATAATCCTTGGTTACAAGAATTCCCTGATCCAATTACAAGAGCTTCTTGGGATAACTATTTAACCATGTCTATTGCTGATGCAAAAGAGTTAGGTTTTTCAAATCCAGTTAAAGACAATGGAGCAATTAATGGTGACTATGCTAAAATTTCCGTAAACGGAAAAGAAGCTGTAGTTCCTGTTATGATTCAACCAGGTCAAGCTAAAGGTTCTTTAGGTTTAGCTTTAGGTTTTGGTAAAACATTTGGTTTAAAAGAAGAAATGCAAGTTGGTGTTAACGCATATCCTTTTTATGCAAACAGCAACAATATCCAATATGGGGTTACAATAGAAAAAGTAGGTGGTTATCACGAGTTTGCTTGTACGCAAGTTCAGAAAACTATTGCAGGTCGTCATGACATTTTAAAAGTAGCTTCCTTAAAAGAGTATAAAAACGTAGATCCTAAAGATCATCATCATGGATGGAATAAGCCAGCTTATGTGTCTTATGATCATCAAGAGGTTGAAGCAAACACCATAGATTTATGGGATGAGCACAACAGAGATTTAGGACATCATTTTAACTTATCTATTGATTTAACTTCTTGTACAGGTTGTGGGGCATGTGTTGTAGCGTGTCATGCAGAAAACAATGTGCCAGTTGTAGGAAAAAGAGAGGTAAGAGTGGGTAGAGATATGCATTGGTTGCGTATTGATAGATATTATTCTTCAACAGTAGAAACTAGAGAAGATGCTAAAGAATTAGGGTTAAGTAGAGGGGAAATGTATGAAGCTTTAGAAACTGAAGCTGAAAATCCTGAAGTTACTTTTCAACCAATGATGTGTCAGCATTGTAACCATGCTCCTTGTGAAACTGTTTGTCCTGTTGCTGCAACAACTCATGGTCGTCAAGGACAAAATCAAATGACTTACAATAGATGTGTTGGTACTAGATATTGTGCAAATAACTGTCCATATAGAGTTCGTAGATTCAACTGGTTTGAATATGCAAACAATAATCAGTTTGACTTTAACATGAACAACGAATATGGTAAGATGGTATTAAACCCAGATGTTGTAGTACGTGGTAGAGGAGTTATGGAGAAATGTTCTATGTGTATTCAAATGACACAAGCAACAATTCTTAAAGCGAAAAAAGAAGGTAGAGCAGTAAATACAGATGAGTTTGAAACAGCATGTTCATCTGCTTGTACAACTGGTTCATTAGTTTTTGGTGATGTAAATAATAAAGAAGACAAAGTAGCTGCTTTAGCAAAAGACAAAAGAGCTTACAATGTTTTAGATTACTTACAAACAAAACCGAATGTAATCTATCAAGTGAAAATAAAAAATACAAACGAAGCGTAATTAAATTTAAGATATAGAATATGTCTCATTACGAAGCACCTATTAGGGAACCTTTAGTATTAGGTGATAAAAGTTATCACGATATTACCGAAGACATTGCTAAACCTATAGAAGGTAAAGCAAATAAGAATTGGTATATAGCATTTTATATTTCTTTAGCAGCAATGCTTTGGGGATTTGGATGTATTTTCTATACAGTAGGAACTGGTATTGGAGTTTGGGGATTAAGCAAGAACATTGGTTGGGCTTGGGATATCACAAACTTTGTATGGTGGGTAGGTATTGGTCACGCAGGAACGTTAATTTCTGCAGTACTATTATTATTCCGTCAAAAATGGAGAATGGCCATAAACCGTTCTGCAGAAGCAATGACAATTTTTGCCGTTTTTCAAGCAGGATTGTTTCCAATTATTCACATGGGTAGACCATGGAATGCATACTGGGTTTTACCATTACCAAACCAATTTGGTTCATTATGGGTAAACTTTAACTCACCATTATTGTGGGATGTATTTGCAATTTCTACGTACTTATCTGTATCATTAGTTTTCTGGTGGACAGGTTTATTACCAGATTTTGCAATGATTAGAGATAGAGCTGTTAAACCTTTCCAAAAGAAAATTTATGCATTATTAAGTTTTGGTTGGTCTGGTAGAGCTAAAGATTGGCAACGTTTTGAAGAAGTATCTTTAGTATTAGCTGGTTTAGCTACTCCTTTGGTATTATCTGTACATACAATTGTATCTATGGACTTTGCTACATCTATTAATCCAGGTTGGCACTCAACCATATTTCCACCTTATTTCGTTGCAGGAGCCATCTTTTCAGGATTTGCAATGGTACAAACCTTACTAGGTATAATGAGAAAGGTTACAAATATGGAGGAGTATATTACACGTTTACACGTGGAGTATATGAACATTGTAATTATCTTAACAGGTGGTATAGTTGCTGTAGCATATGCAACTGAGTTTTTCATAGCATGGTATACAGGTTCTCCTTATGAGAATTATACATATCTATCTGTGGGAGCAGCAACAGGGCCTTATGCTTGGGCATTTTACTCATTATTATTCTTTAACATTTTAACTCCTCAGTTATTATGGTTTAAGAAAATTAGAAGAAGCTTTATATGGTCTTTCATTATTTCAATATTTATAAATATTGGTATGTGGTTTGAGCGTTTTGATATTATTGCAATTGTATTAAGTAAGGGGCATTTACCTTCAACTTGGTGGAGATTCGAACCAACTTTTGTTGATGTAGGTATCTTTATTGGAACTATTGGATTTTTCTTTGTGTTATTCCTATTATATGCTAGAACTTTCCCAGTAATTGCACAAGCTGAAGTAAAAACAATATTAAAATCTTCTGGAGAGTTTTACAAGAAGAGAAGAGCACAAGGTATTCCTACTAAACCAACTGTTGTAATAGTTGATAAAGAAATTAAGGAAGTTAACCCTGATAAAAACAAAGAAGAATAATTATGGAATCATCAAAAGTTATTCACGCATTTTACAATGATGATGAAGTGTTGTTAGACGCTGTAAAAGCAGTTAAGTCAGAACACCATCATATAGAAGAAGTATTTTGTCCATTTCCAGTTCATGGTTTAGACAAAGCAATGGGATTAGCTCCAACAAAGTTGGCAATTACTGCTTTCTTTTATGGAATTACAGGTTTGGCATTCGCAATTTGGATGACAAATTATATGATGATAGAAGATTGGCCACAAGATATTGGTGGTAAACCAAGTTTCTCTTGGGTAGAGAATATGCCTGCCTTTGTTCCAATCATGTTTGAATTAACAGTATTTTTTGCTGCTCACTTAATGGTTATTACTTTTTATATGAGAAGTAGAATTTGGCCATTCAAGAAGGCTGAAAATCCAGATCCTAGAACTACAGATGATCATTTTTTAATGGAGATTCCAGTTCACAATAATGTAGATGAATTAACTGCTTTATTAACAAAAACTGGAGCTGTAGAAATTAATATAGTAGATAAGCACTAATAAAGATATAATGAAGAGTTTAAAATTATTTATTGCTTTAGTTGTATTTGCAGGTATTATTTCTTGCAATGACAAAAGAAAACCTCAGTTGGAGTACATGCCAGATATGTATGTCTCTATACCTTATGATACAGATGATGCAGATGGTTTAAATGGTGAGCCTGTAAATAGTAAACCAGTTGCTGGAACTATTCCTAGAGGTGGTCATCCTGCATATGATATTCCTGATACTGCAGAAGGATACGAAAAGGCAAAAACTGAATTAAAAAATCCATTAGAAGCTTCTGAAGCAAATTTAGAAAAGGGTAAGGAATTGTATAATATTTATTGTATTTCTTGTCATGGTAAAAAAGGAGATGGTAATGGATATTTATCACAAGCTGAAAAGTTTGAAGGTATACCAAGTTACAAGGATAGAGAAATTACTGCAGGTTCTATTTATCATGTTATCATACATGGTAAGAACTTAATGGGGTCTCACTCTGGACAATTAACTTATAATGAACGTTGGCAGATAATTCATTACGTAGAGCAATTACGTGCTGATTTATTAAAATAATTACAAAAAGAAAGAATACGAAAGATATGTATCAATTCTCAGGTAAATTAAAAACACTCTCTATTATACTAACAGTTGTTGGTTTATTAGGTATTGGATGGAGTTTCTTTACAGCACCAAGTACAATTGAAGATGCAAAAGAAATTATAGCACAACAATCATCACATGATGATGGTCATGGAGAAGCACATGTAGAAGATCACTCAAATGATCACAATGCAAGTGGAGCTCATGGTAATGATCATAAAAATGAATTAACAGACAATGATCATAATAGTACTTCTGGAAGTCATGCAGGAGAGGCTCATATAGATAAAGAGATGAGTGCTCATGGTGCTCATAATGATGATACTCATGCAGAACATGTTTTACATCAATTGCAAAATAAGCCTTGGTCAGCCTTATATGTTTCTTTATTTTTCTTTTTAGGAATTTCTCTATTAGTTTTAGCATTTTATGCTGCACAGAGAGTTGCACAATCAGGTTGGTCAGTTGTGCTTTTTAGAGTAATGGAAGCTATAACAGCGAACTTAGTGCCAACTTCTATTATTATGTTAGTTGTAATTTTAGCAGCATCTGTTTTACATATGAATCATATGTTTCCATGGATGGCAGAAGGTACTTTCGATCCTACAAGTCCAAACTATGATGCAATCGTTGATGGTAAATCTTGGTGGATGAATGTTCCTGGTTGGACAATCAGAAGTATTGCTTATTTAGTGATTTGGAATGTTTTCAGATATTTGATGAGAAAAAATTCTATTGCTGAAGATTCTGCTGATGACAATAACAAAACATATAAGAAAAACTATAATACATCAGTTATCTTCTTATTCTTATTCATGATTACTGAATCTATGATGTCTTGGGATTGGATTATGGGATTAGATCCTCATTGGTTTTCAACTTTATTTGGTTGGTATGTATTAGCAAGTTTATTAGTTAGTGCTTTAACAGTAGTGGCTTTTGTAACTATATATTTAAGATCTAAGAATGCTATTCCTGGTATTAATGATAGTCATATACATGATTTAGCTAAATTTATGTTTGGTTTCTCTGTATTCTGGACATATTTATGGTTTGCTCAGTTTATGCTTATTTGGTATGCAGATATCCCAGAGGAAACTACTTACTTTGTAGCAAGATTTAATGAGTATAAATTACCATTTTTAGCAATGGTTGTAATGAACTTCGTATTCCCAGTATTATTATTAATTAATAGTGATTACAAAAGTATTCCTTGGTTTGTAGTTATTGGAGGTATCGTAATTTTAGGAGGTCATTATATAGATATTTTTGTAATGGTTATGCCAGCTACAGTTGGTCCTTTCTGGTCATTTGGAATTGCAGAATTTAGTGCACTTTTATTCTTTTTAGGAATATTTATATTCACTGTATTTAGTGCATTTGCAAAAGCGAATCCAGTTCCAAAAAGAAATCCATTCTTAGAAGAGAGTGAGCATTTTCACTATTATAATATTGAACATAGAGGAGAAGGCTCTGGAGATCATCATTAATAAATTAAGAATTAAATAAATAAGAAAAGATATATATGCTAGCTCTATTTTATATTTTTATAGGTGTTGCAGTAGGTGTAAGTGTTTGGCAAATAACAAGAATTCTAGATTTTAGAGGTGTTATTGCTAACGATGAAGACAATGCAAAGCAAGGTAAGTACGCACTGTATTTTATGGTGTTCTTTTATGCAATGATGATTTATTGTTTAATAGCAATGAATGTTATAATGCTTCCAGAATCAGCTTCAATAGAAGGAGAACACGATGATAGACTATTTAACATTACATTCTGGTTAATTGGTATTGTACAATTCATAATGCAATTTTTAATTTTCTTCTTTACATTTAAGTACAGAGGTAACAAAAATAACAAAGCTAAGTTTTACGCTGATAGTCACAAGTTAGAAATGATTTGGACAATTATACCAGCAGTAGTTTTAGTTGTTTTAATTGGATATGGTTTATGGCAGTGGAATAACGTTATGGATATTGATGACGATGAGGCTGTTGTAATTGAAGTTTATGCTTATCAATGGGGATGGCATGCAAGATATGCAGGAGAAGATAATACTTTAGGTACTGGTAATGTAAATTACATTAAGGGTATTAATACTATTGGTGTGGATATGTCTGATGTTAACTCTCAAGATGATCAACAAGTAACAGAATTATATTTACCAAAAGGTAAAAAGGTACATTTTAAGTTCCGTTCGCAAGATGTATTACACTCTGCTTATATGCCTCACTTTAGAGCTCAAATGAACTGTGTTCCAGGTATGGTTACTGAGTTTGGGTTTACACCAAAATATACTACTGAAGAAATGCGTATGCAATCTGAAGTAAGAGAGAAAACAAAAGGGATTAATAAAATTAGAGCTGCTAAGGGAGAAGACCTTTACGAATTTGATTACGTTTTATTATGTAATAAGATTTGTGGAACATCTCACTACAGTATGCAAATGAAAATTACGGTTGTAGAGCAAGATGAATATGAAGCTTGGATTTCAGAACAACCAACGTTAGCAACAGTTATTAAATAATTAATAAAAAAGACACTACAAATTATATTATTATGTCAGATCACCATCATAAAGAAACATTTGTAACAAAATATATTTTTAGTCAAGATCATAAAATGATTTCTAAACAATTCTTGGTTACAGGAATGTTTATGGGAATTATTGCAGTGTTAATGTCGATGTTATTTCGTTTACAATTAGCATGGCCAGATACATCATTTTCTATTGTTGAAGCTTTCTTAGGAAGACATCAAACAGATGGAATAATGAGCCCAGATATTTATTTAGCATTAGTTACAATTCACGGTACAATTATGGTATTCTTTGTACTTACTGCTGGATTAAGTGGTACTTTTTCAAACTTATTGATTCCATTACAAATTGGAGCTAGAGATATGGCATCAGGATTTTTAAATATGATTTCATATTGGCTATTTTTTCTATCTAGTGTTATAATGGTAATTTCACTATTTGTAGAAGCTGGACCAGCTTCTGCAGGTTGGACAATTTATCCTCCACTAAGTGCTTTACCTCAGGCAATTCCAGGTTCTGGTGCTGGTATGACATTATGGTTAGTATCTATGTCAATCTTTATTGCATCATCTTTAATTGGTGCACTAAACTATATTGTTACAGTACTTAACTTAAGAACAAAAGGAATGAAAATGACAAGATTGCCTCTAACAATTTGGGCTTTCTTTATTACAGCAATTATTGGTGTTGTTTCTTTCCCAGTTTTATTATCGGCGGCTTTATTATTAGTTTTTGATAGAAGTTTTGGAACATCGTTCTATTTATCAGATATATTTATTTCTGGTGAAGTTTTACATTATCAAGGAGGTTCTCCAGTATTGTTTGAACACTTATTTTGGTTCTTAGGTCACCCAGAGGTATATATTGTATTACTACCAGCTTTAGGTATTACTTCAGAAATTATTTCTACGAACTCAAGAAAACCAATTTTTGGATATAGAGCAATGGTTATGTCAATCATGGCAATTGCATTCTTATCAACAATTGTTTGGGGTCACCACATGTTTATTTCAGGAATGAATCCTTTCTTAGGTTCTGTATTTACATTTACAACTTTATTAATTGCAATTCCATCTGCTGTAAAAGCATTTAATTATGTAACCACACTTTGGAAAGGTAATTTACAGTTAAACCCAGCCATGTTATTTTCTATTGGTTTAGTATCAACATTTGTAACAGGTGGTTTAACAGGATTAGTTTTAGGTGATTCTGCCTTGGATATTAATATTCACGATACTTACTTTGTTGTAGCTCACTTCCACTTAGTAATGGGTGTATCTGCCATATTTGGTATGTATGCAGGTATCTATCATTGGTTCCCGAAAATGTATGGAAGAATGATGAATAAAACTATGGGTTATTGGCACTTCTGGATTACAATTATTTGTTCTTATGGAGTTTTCTGGCCAATGCACTTTATTGGTTTAGCTGGTTTACCAAGAAGATATTATTCAAACACAGCATTTCCAATGTTTAACGACTTAGCAGATATTAATGTTGTTATTACAATATTTGCATTAGTTGGTGGAGCTGCTCAAATTATATTTTTAGCAAATTATTTTATCTCAATTTATAGAGGAGAAAAAGCAACTCAAAATCCTTGGAAGTCTAATACTTTAGAATGGACAACTCCTGTTGAGCATATTCATGGTAACTGGCCAGGTAAATTGCCAGAAGTTCATAGATGGGCTTATGACTACAGTAAAAGAGTAGATGCTAGTGATGATGATAGTGATTATTTACATGGTCAAGATTACGTGCCACAAACTACTCCATTATTAGAAGGCGAAGAGCCATCATAGCATAAATTATTATTAAAAAAAGCCTTTCCAATTTTGGAAAGGCTTTTTTGCTTTGTAACAAAACTTACAAATAGGTTTTTTAAATTGCATTATCTTTGTTTTATGAACGAAAACTTGAATCCTGAAAACTCTCATTATTCTAACGAAGAATTAGATGTAGAAAAAAAATTACGTCCACTTTCTTTTGATGACTTTACAGGACAAGATCAAGCATTAGAAAACTTAAAAATCTTTGTTGAAGCTGCAAATCAAAGAGGTGAAGCATTAGATCACGCTTTATTTCATGGGCCTCCAGGATTAGGAAAAACAACGTTGGCACATATTTTGGCTAATGAATTGCAAGTAGGTATCAAAGTTACTTCTGGGCCTGTTTTAGATAAGCCAGGAGATCTTGCAGGTTTGTTAACTAATCTAGATGAAAGAGATGTTTTATTTATCGATGAAATTCATAGATTAAGTCCTATTGTAGAAGAGTATCTATACTCTGCTATGGAAGATTATAAGATTGACATTATGATCGAATCTGGACCTAATGCAAGAACAGTTCAAATTAACTTAGAACCATTTACTTTAATTGGTGCTACAACTCGCTCAGGATTACTTACAGCACCAATGAGAGCACGTTTTGGAATTAGTAGTAGATTACATTATTATTCAACTGAATTATTAACTACAATTATTCAGAGAAGTGCTTCTATTTTACAAGTTCCAATCTCTATGGAGGCTGCAGTAGAAATTGCTGGTAGAAGTAGGGGAACACCAAGAATTGCTAATGCATTATTAAGAAGAGTTAGAGATTTTGCTCAGATTAAAGGTGATGGCAATATTACCATACAAATTGCGAAGTATGCTTTGAAAGCTTTGAATGTCGATGCTCATGGTTTAGATGAAATGGATAACAAAATTTTAGCTACAATTATAGATAAGTTTAAAGGTGGTCCTGTAGGAATTAGTACAATTGCAACTGCAGTTTCTGAGAATACAGAAACAATAGAAGAAGTTTACGAGCCATTTTTAATTCAACAAGGTTTTATCATGAGAACTCCTAGAGGAAGAGAGGTAACAGAGTTAGCTTACAAACATTTGGGAAGAACCAAAGGCAGAAATCAAGGAGAATTGTTTTAAATAATTATTAGTAGTTAGTTGCTATAATGAATATAAAGAAAATAATACCAATTTTAGAATGGTTACCCAACTACAATACATCCTTGTTTAAAGGAGATTTGGTTGCAGGAATAACTGTAGGTATTATACTTATTCCTCAAGGAATTGCTTACGCATTAATTGCAGGTTTACCTCCAATTTACGGTTTGTATTGTGCATTAGTTCCACAGGTAATGTATGCAGTTTTTGGTTCATCTAGACAAGTAGCAATTGGGCCAGTAGCAATGGACTCTCTAATTGTAGCAACAGGAGTTTCAACCTTGGCTCTAGCAGGTTCAGAAAGTTATATCTCTATAGCAATTTTGCTTGCTTTAATGGTAGGTACAATTCAATTTATATTGGGTATTTTTAGCTTAGGCTTTATAGTAAATTTCTTATCTAAACCTGTAATAACTGGCTTTACATCTGCAGTAGCTTTAATAATTGGTTTAAATCAATTTAGAAATTTATTTGGAGTTGATTTTTTTCAAAGTGATCAAATTCAATATATCATTATAGACATTTGGGAGCAATTTTCAACATATAATGCTCATACTACAATTATTGGTTTGTTATCTGTAATAACAATCATAATCTTTAGAAAGATTAATAAGAAAATACCAAATGCATTAATTGTAGTTATTCTTGGAATTCTAACTATGAAGTTTTTTGGATCATCTTTTAACGATGTTTCTATTGTAAAAGAAATTCCTTCTGGTTTGCCATTTTTTGGAGTTCCTGAGTTTGAAATAGATCAAATTAAAGAACTTTTACCAATTGCATTAACCTTGGTAATGGTTGGTTTTTTAGAAACTATTTCTATTGGTAAATCATTAGAAGCAAAGCAAGATGAATATAGAATTAGACCTAATCAAGAATTAATTGCATTAGGTTTAAGTAATATTGCTGGTTCATTTTTTAAAGCATACCCTTCAACATCAAGTTTTTCAAGATCTGCTATCAACCAAGAAAGTGGAGCAAAAACAGGAATGGCTGCTTTGATTTCAGTAGTCATGGTTGTTATAACCTTATTGTTTTTAACGCCATTATTTTACTTTTTACCAAAAACTGTATTAGCTGCAATTATTATTGTTGCTGTATTTAATTTAATCAACTTTAAAGAAGCTTCCTATTTATGGCAAGCCAATAAATTAGATTTTTGGTTAATGATGTCTACCTTTTTAGCAACGTTATTATTAGGTATAGAATATGGAATTGTTGTAGGAGTAGGCCTATCTTTAATCATTCTTATATATAGAACTTCTAAACCATATGTAACTGAATTAGGGAAAGTACCAAATTCTAATTTTTACAGAAATAAAAATAGATTTGAAGAAGTAATTATAGAAGACGATATTTTAATTTTCAGGTTTGATGCGCAATTATTTTACGCAAATGCAAGTTATTTTAGAGACAATTTAGATGAAATGGCTGCAAAGAAGGGTAGTGCTTTAAAGTTGATTGTTTTAGATGCAGAGAGCATAAATAGAGTAGATAGTACAGGTGTAGAGATGCTGAAAGAGCGTATTCGCTTTTATCAGAAGAAAGATGTAAAATTTTACTTTGCAGGCGTAAAAGGCCCTGTAAGAGATGATTTATTTAAATGTGGAATTCTAGATATTATTGATATCAACCACTTTTTTATGAGAGCCAATCAGGCTGTAAAATTTTACAAAACTGGTGATCGTAAACATCAAGAAAAATTTGCCAAATACATACATCAATCATATAAATAAAAAGAGTAGAATGATGCAATTTATAATCATTCAAATAGTAATAACTAAATAATCGTAAAAGATGAAAATAGAACAAATTTATACAGGATGCCTTGCACAAGGTGCATATTATATAGAAAGTAAAGGTGAAGTAGCAATTATAGATCCTCTTAGAGAAGTTCAGAATTATATAGACAAAGCAAATTCAGATAACGCAAAAATTAAATATATTTTCGAAACTCATTTCCATGCAGATTTTGTTAGTGGTCATGTAACTTTAGCTGAAAAAACAGGTGCAAAAATAGTTTATGGGCCAACAGCAAAAACTAATTTCGATGCTCTAATTGCAGAAGATAATCAGGTTTTTCAATTGGGTGATATTACAATTACAGCTTTACATACGCCAGGTCATACAATGGAAAGTACTTGTTATTTACTAAAAGATAAAGAAGGTAAAGATCATGCAATTTTTAGTGGTGATACACTTTTTTTAGGTGATGTTGGTAGACCAGATTTAGCTCAGAAAGGAGATATTACAGAAGCAGATTTAGCAGGTTTTTTATATGATAGTTTAAGAAATAAAGTAATGACTTTGGCAGATGATGTAATTGTATATCCTGCACATGGAGCAGGTTCTGCTTGTGGTAAAAACTTAAGTAAAGAGACTGTAGGTACAATTGGTAATCAAAAAGAAACCAATTATGCATTAAGAGCAGATATGAGTAAAGAGGAATTCATTAAAGAAGTAACAGATGGTTTACTGCCTCCACCAGCTTATTTTCCTTTAAATGTAAAATTAAATAAAGAAGGTTATAAAGATATAGATGATGTTATTAAAACATCTACAAAGCCATTATCTGCCAAAGAATTTGAATTTATTGCAAATGAAACAGGAGCAATTATTTTAGATGTACGTCATCAAACAGAATTTATAAAAGGATTTATACCTCAATCTATTTTTATAGGTATTGCAGGCGGTTTTGCACCTTGGGTTGGTGCTTTAATCAAAGATATTAATCAACCAATTTTATTAGTTTCTCCAGAAGGAAAAGAAGAGGAAGTAATTACAAGATTATCTAGAGTTGGGTTTGATAATGTACTTGGTTATTTAGAGGGTAGTTTCGAAACTTGGCAAAAATCGGGTAAAGAAATTGATACTCTAGAATCGATTTCAGCAGAAACTTTGGCAAATAAGATAGAAAATAATCAACCTGTTTTTGATGTAAGAAAACCAGGTGAATATGCAAGTGAGCACATAGAAGTAGCAGAAAGCACACCTTTAGATTTTTTAAATGATCATATTTCTGAGTTTCCTAAAAAAGAAAAGTTTTATATACATTGTGCAGGTGGTTACAGATCTGTAATTGCAGCTTCTATCTTAAAAGCAAGAGGATTTCATAATGTTGTGGATGTTGCAGGTGGTTATGGAGCCATTAAAAAGACAGAAATTCAAAGAACAGCAGCTGTTTGCCCATCAACATTAAAATAAGATGAAAACTATCGTTAGTTTTTTATTAATGAGTTTCTTCTTTCTGAATTGCAACACTCAAGAAGAATTGTCTTCTATTTCTACAAACGAATTGAAAACATTATTACAGAATGACACAATTCAATTATTAGATATCAGAACTCCAGAAGAAGTAAAATTAGGGTCTATAGATAAAGCTAAGTTTGCTAATTTTTTTGATGATGATTTTGTGCAGCAAGTGTCAACTAAATTTGATATTGAGAAACCTATTTTCATTTATTGCAGATCAGGAAATAGAAGTGTAAAAGCCTCAAAATTACTAAAACCTAAAGGTTATGTTGTCATAAACGTTTTAGGTGGTTATAATAAATGGAGGGCAGAGAATAAATAGTTTTGTTTTACTGTTTGATTTATAGATGGTTATAAGTTTGTGGCCAAGTTGATAAAATAATAATGGAGAATAATTACAGTATATCAGGCTGTATTTATTCTCTTTTTTTTATTTTAGAAAAATGAAAAGAATACTCCTTCTGTTAGTTTTCATAACTAGTGTTAGTTATGGACAAGAAAAAATTCCCTTTATTGATTACGAACAAATTAAAGAAGAAATTGCTAAAGCAGCTTCTGAGGGAGACTATGAAAAAACCTTAGAGCATATCAATAAAATAAGTGAAAATGACTCCATTTATTATACGCTTTTAACTTCAAAATCTTATTACTTATTACAACTAAAAAAGCACAAAGAAGCATTAGAAGTTGTGAATAAAGGTATAAACGATATACACAATCATTCAAAAGTGTTTTTTTATGTAAATAAAGGTGTTGCACTTACTAATTTAGAAAAATATGATGAAGCCATTAAAGCATATGATGAAGGCTTAAAGATGTATCCAAATAATTTTCTTTTAAACTTCAATAAAGGTGTTGTTTTAGAAACGCAAGGAAAGTTGAATGATGCTATAGAAGCGTATAAAAAAAGTATTATTATTAATCCATTAAACAGAAAACCACACCTACAAATTGGTAATATATATTATAAGCAAGAAAGATTAACACAGGCTTTAATGTCTTTTAATATGTATTTATTGCTTCAGCCAGATGCTAATGGTGCTTTTGGGGTTCTAAAATCTTTAAATAATATCGTTGTTTCTGAAAACTCAAATGTTAGAGATGAAGAATTGGAGTTAAATGATGCAGATGATTCATATGATGAAATAGATTTAGTGCTTTCTAGTAAAATAGCTATGAATGAAAAGTATGAAACTGGTAATCCTATAAATATAGCTTTAACCAAACAAAATCATGCTTTATTTCAAAAACTAAAAGAATTTGAAGGTGAGGATAATTTTTGGACAGAGAAGTATCTTCCAATCTATAATTGGGTTTCTGAAAACGATTATTTTAATGATTTTATTTACACTTTGGTATATTCTATAGAAAATGAGGAGTACAAAAAGATTGTTGAAAAAAACATTAAAAACATAAAGGCATTTTTGCCAGCATTTCAAACCAAATGGATTGAAATCGTATCTCAAAACAACATCAACTTTAATGGTAAAAACCAAGAGGTATTTTATGAATATAGTAACAATACTGTAAATGCTATTGGGCAAAAAATAAATGGAATTTCAGTAGGTGATTGGGAGTTTTTTAATGAATCAGGTAAAAAAATTGCAAAAGGTCAATTTAATCAAGAAGAGAAAAAAACAGGAGATTGGGTTTGGTATAATTATAAGAATAATATTAAGGAAACAGCTTCTTATGTCAATGGTAATCTAGAAGGAAAAAACTTTATGTATTATGAAAATGGTAAGAAATACATAAATGCTAATTTTAAGAATAATGCTTTAGAAGGTGAATACGAATATTTTAATGATAAAGGAGCTTTATTACAAAGAAAATATTTTAAAAATGGAGAATTAGAAGGCGTTTATCGAGCTTATTTTCCTGTTGGAGAAGATATTTTAGAATTTATAGTGCCTTATAAAAAAGGCTTGATTGAAGGCGAAGTAAAAGAGTTTTATGCCAATAAAGATATATATGAAGTTTCGAATTACACAAATGGTAAACTAGAAGGTATAGTTAAAAGATATTACTATAATAATAAAATCTCATCAGAAATATCTTATGTAAATGGCGATTTAAGTGGACCTTATAAAGCCTATTATACAAATGGTCAAATAAGTGAAATTGGGCAAAGTTTAGAGGGTTTTTATGATGGAGATTGGAAAACTTATTACTTTGATGGTCAATTACAAAGTGAATTTAAATATAAAAAAGGCGATTTAAATGATATTTATAACTTTTATGATACAGATGGTAAATTGTATTACACTTATGAATATAGAAGAGGAGAACTCATTGCTTATACCTTTTATAATAAAGAAGGTAAAATTATAAAAGAAGGAAGAAAAAAAGGAGGTGAGTTTTATTATGAAGGTTATTCTGCAACAGGAAATAAAATTTCTGAAGGTTTATATGATATCTCTGGAGGTAAAATGGGTGAATGGAAGTTCTATGATAATAATGGAGTTTTAAACGCAAAAGGAACTTTCAAAGAAAATAAAACCAATGGTATTTATATCACCTATTATAAAGATGGCAGTGTAGCCTCAGAAGGTGAATATAAAGACGATCTTTTAGATGGTTATTACGTAGAATATCATCCTAATAATAAAATGAAATCTCAAGGATGGTATAAGAATAATTTAGCTCATGGTGAATGGCGTTATTATTATAAAAACGGTACTTTAGAATCCATTAATTTCTTTCACAAAGGTCAGATAAATGGTAAACAAGATAATTATGATGTTGCTGGTAACCTCAATTCTAGAACAACCTATAGTTTTGATAATCTAGTTTCAGATATCGTATACGATACAAAGGGTAATATAATTCAAACCATTAATTATCAACCTAAAGAAAATTCTTTTAAAGTAGAACTACAACATTATAATGGTAAAGTAAGAACTAAAGTAGATTATTTAAATGGTCTAAAACATGGTAATTATTCTTATTACTATTTTAATGGAGATAAAAGAACTACAGGCACATATGTAAATGGTAAACAGCATGGACTTTGGACATGGTATTTTGATGATGGATCTATAGAAAGTACAACTAATTTTCTTTTAGGCGAAGTAAATGATAAAACTACTAGATATTATAAAACAGGAGAGCTAGAAGCTGTTTATAATTATAATAATGGTTTAGAGGTAGGTACAGATTTAAACTATTATAAAAATGGTAAAATAGAAGTTTCTACAGAATACGTAAATGGTAAAAAACATGGAAAGAAAGTCTTATATGATGAGTTAGGAGAACTGCAAATAATAAGGTTTTATAATCATGGGGTATTAGTTGGTTATAGTTATTTGGATAAAGAGGGTAAAGAGCTACCACAAATTAAAATAACAAATGAAACAGCTAAGATTAAAGCCTTTTATAAATCTGGTAAGCCATCAATAGTAATGGAGTATAAAAATGGAGAAACTATCAATAATTATACCTCTTATCATTCTAATGGAAAGTTAGAAAGTGAATTATTTTATAAGAACGATTTAAAAAACGGAGAAGCCAAATATTATTATTCAAATGGTAATACAAGAATGAGTGTAAACTATTTACTAGATCAAAAAAATGGTAAATTCTTAAGTTTTTATGAAGATGGAAAACCTAAAAGAGAATATAATTACATTAATGATGAGTTACATGGTTTAGGAAAGTATTTCGATGAAAAAGGAAAATTAACAAAGAAAAAAGAGTTTGTGAATGGAGAGGTTTTTAAAGTTACACTACTTTAAGTTTAGTTTAGTATTATTATTTACAACTTTAAATCTTAATGCTCAATATTCAAAAGAATTTTTAAAATATAGCAAAGCTTATCCAGAGTCATCAAGGGTTAGGTTACAGCAGAATATAGAAATTCGAATAGAAGAAAATAATGGACAAATTCTCATTAGTCAAAATGTCTTAGAAGAAGATTTATTTCTTAACGAATCTGCAACATATAATTCAAAAAACAGATTGAGCTTTTCATCTTTTTTTGAGTTAGATAAAATAGAAGCTTCATCTTTTAATTTTAGTAATGGTAAATATTCAGAAACAGAAGTAACTAACTTTGTAGAAAAAGATGAGTTAGATGATTCTTTTTATGATGATACAAAAACATTAAATTTTATATATCCTAACTTAAAAAAAGGTTCTAAAACCAATTTAGAGTATACTCAAATCGTAAAAAACCCACGTTTTTTAAGTACATTTTATCTAGCAGATTATTTTCCGATTATAAATAATAAAATAAAAATTATTGCAGATAATTCTATAGGTTTAGACTTTAAAGAATTTCATACAGAGAAAGTAGATGTAAGTTTTTCAAAAAAGAAAAAACGAAAAACTACAGAGTACATCTGGCAAATTAGTAATACAAAAGACTATGATTTCGAAAATAATGCCCCTAGTTTTAAAACATTTCTACCTCATATAGTTCCACTAATTACTTCTGTAAAACTAAAGGATAAAACAATACCCATTTTAGGTGAAGTTAAAGATCTTTATAATTGGTACTACTCTTTGGTAAAAGACATTAATAAAGATGAGCCAAATCCAGAATTGGTGGCATTGGTAAATCAATTAACAAAAGATAAAAAAAACGATTTAGAAAAAGTAAAGGCAATATACTATTGGACTCAAAAAAACATAAAATATATAGCTTTTGAATATGCTTTAGGTGGTTTTATTCCAAGAGAATCTAATGATGTTTTTAGAAAAAAATATGGTGATTGTAAAGACAATTCTAGTATACTATATAGAATGTTAGAAATTGCTGGTTTAAATGGTAATCTAACTTGGATAGGTACTAGAAGCATACCATATACTTACAAAGAAGTACCAACTCCTGTTGTAGATAACCATATGATTTTAACCTATAGTTTTGATAACAAAACTTACTTTTTAGATGCAACAGGTAGGTTTATTAAAATGGGTTTACCAACATCATTTATACAAGGCAAAGAAGCCCTAGTATCATACAAGGACAAGTTTAAGATTATTAAAGTACCAATTGTAGATGCTAAAGAAAATTTAGTTGTAGATGAAAACGAGATTCAGTTAAAAGACGGTCAAATAGTTGGAAAATCAAAAACTAAAATGATAGGTTATCCAAAAATAGATATTTACAATAGGTTAGAGAATTTAAACTCTAAAATTAAAACAAAAGAGTTTTATAATGTCAACTTAAAAAAGGG
Source organism: Polaribacter dokdonensis (assembly GCF_024362345.1). Classification (GTDB taxonomy): domain Bacteria; phylum Bacteroidota; class Bacteroidia; order Flavobacteriales; family Flavobacteriaceae; genus Polaribacter; species Polaribacter dokdonensis. The sequence continues at coordinate 2,444,437 of NZ_CP101505.1, forward strand.
AAATAATAAGTTTTTAATCACTGACTTTAATGAAAATAATAAGTATGATTATGATAAAGAATTTATAATAGATTATAATTTTAAAATTGATAATTATGCCAAACAGTTGGGCAATGAAATTTATGTTAATCTTAATTTAAATCCTTATGCATCTGATTACAAGGTTAAAAAGAATAGAAAAAGACCTATTGAATATGATTATAAAAGAGTGTTCGAAAATAGAACTACACTGTTAATTCCTAATGGGTTTGTAGTAGATTATATACCTGAATCAAAAACATTCAAAGATGATTTATTACAATGTGAAATAACTTATAAAATTGTTGGTAATTCAATAATTTATCATCAAATAGTTACACAAGACTATTTAGTTTTAAACTTAGCACAACAAAAATTGGTTAATGAAACCATAAAAAAAATTGAGAAATATTATAAAGAAATTATTGTACTAAAAAAGAAATAATTACCATGAAAAGAAAAATTTTAATTACGTTACTTTTAGTAGTCTACCAAATTAGTTTTTGTCAGAACACACCATTTTTTAAAGGATATGATTGGGATTCAAATCCTAATTATTCTGTTAAAGAAACTACTGAAAGTATGATTTCCATAAAAGAAAAGTTGGTTACAGAGTTTTTCTATGATGGAGATGATTTTGTGGAGTACTTTTTAGAACATAAGGTTTTATGGTTGAATTCAGATGATGCAATCGAAGATTATAATAAGATTTATTTACCATTTTCTTCAGATTCAGAGCTACAAGTAAACAAAGCTAGAGTAATTGATGTTACAGGTAAAATTATAAATTTAGATGATTCTAAAATTCTAACTGCAGAAGATGAAGAATCAGGTAGAACCTATAAATATTTTGCTTTCGAAGGTATTACAAAAGGAAGTTATATAGAGTTTTTGTACGTTGTAAAAAGGTCTCCTTTATACATGGGTAAAAAATTGTATGTCCAAGCATCTTACCCTAAGAAAGATGTTCAATTTGATTTATTTTCACCTTCCAATTTAGTTTTTGATTTTAAGAGCTATAATAACCTACCTGATTTTATTGAAGATACAACTGTAGTCAATAAAAATCATTATAAATTGAGGCTGAATAAAGTAAACAAATTAGAAAACGAATATCTTTCTGCTTATAATGCCTCAAGAGGTTTTTTTATCTATAAATTAGATAGAAACACAGCTAATAACAGTAATAATATTGTTTCATATGATAAGGTTTCTCAAAATCTGTATTCTTATTATTATAAAGAGTATTCTAAAAAAACCAATCAGGCTATTAAAACATTTATTAATGAGTTAGACTTAAATAATATAACTGAAGAAGAACAAAAGATTAGAGGTATAGATAATTATATCAAGTCAAATGTGTTTTCCTCTGATATTGCTAGTGATGATTTGGAAAATTTAGATGAAGTTTTGTCTAAAAAAGTAGCAAATGAGACTGGAGTTTTAAAACTCTATTTAGCCTTACTAAGATCACTAAATATTAAACATGAACTTGTATTAACTAGTAATAGAAAAGAATTAAAATTTGATAGAAAATTTGAGTCTAATAACTTTTTAACTGAATTTCTAATTTATTTTCCAAAGTATAAAAAGTATTTATCTCCAAACGCAAATAATACAAGGTATGGTTTTCCTGCACCCTATTATACAGATAATTATGGACTATTTATAAAGGAAGTTACAGTAGGTAATTTTAAATCAGCATTAGGTAAAATTAAGTATATAAAACCAGTAAAAGCCAAAGAAAATTATGATACGATGATTGTCGATGTTAGTTTTGATAAGCAAGATCTGACTTCAAATTCTATTCATTTTGAAAGAGCTTTTAATGGTTATTATGCCATGAATATTCAACCTTTTACCAATTTAATAGTTGGGGAGAAAAGGGAAGAGTTAATCAATAGTATTTTTGAGAATATAAGTGAGAATATAGAAATTTCTAAAAGTGAAATGGTTAACGACAAACCAGAATTGTTTGGAGTTGAACCAATTACATTTATTTCAGATTTTACGACTAATGATTTTGTGGAAAAAGCCGGTAGAAAATATTTATTTAAACTTGGTAAGCTTATTGGTGCACAAATGCAATTATACCAAGAGAAAGAAAGAGTACTTCCTTTAGAGAACGAATTTCAAAGAAGCTATTTCAGAACAATTAATATTCAAATTCCTGATGGTTTTAAGATTACAAATTTAGATGATATTAATTTAAACAATGTTTACCTTTTAAAAGGTAAGGAGGTGTTTTCATTTAAATCTTTTTTTTCTATAGAAAATAATTTGCTTAAAATTACTGCAGATGAACATTATAGAAAGAATATAGTGCCTGTAGATATTTATGAAGAATATCGTAAGGTAATTAATAGTGCAGCCGATTTTAATAAAATCGTACTACTTTTAGAGCTCAAATAGTCCATATTCATAAAACAAAAAACCTCGCAAATTGCGAGGTTTTTTTATTTGTATCTTAAAATAGAATCTATCCTAAAGTTACTCTTTTAAAAGAAGATACTTCAACATCACCATACGTTTTAACGTATTCAGCAACATTTTTCTTCTCATCTTTAATAAAAGTTTGGTCTAATAAACACTGCTCCATGTCTAAAGTAGTATTATCAGCTACGAATCTTTCCATTTTCCCTGGTAAAATTCTATCCCAAATCTTTTCTGGTTTTCCTTCAGCAGCTAATTGTGCTTTTGCATCAGCTTCAGCTTGCGCTAAAACTTCAGGAGTTAATTGAGACATAGAAATAAATTGAGGTACATTCTTTAATGTTTTACCTAATCTACCTAACTCAATATTATCTTTTTCAATTACTGCAATTCTAGCTTCTGTTTCAGCAGCTACATATGAAGGATCAAAATCTTTATAAGATAATGTTGTTGCTCCCATAGATGCAACTTGCATAGCAACGTCTTTTGCTAAAGTTTCAGCATTGTCTACAACAGCAGATAAACCTACTAAAGCAGCAATTTTACCAATGTGAGTGTAAGCACCAACAAAAGCAGCGTTCACTTTTTCAAAAGCAGTAATTTCTAACTTCTCACCAATTACACCAGTTTGTTCAACTAATTTATCAGCAACAGTCATACCACCAAAGTCAGCAGCTAAGAAATCTTCTTTATTGTCAAAGTTTAAAGCGATATCAGCGAATTCACCTCCTAAAGCAACAAATTTATCGTTCTTACCAACAAAGTCAGTTTCACAAGCTAAAACAATAGCAACACCTTCTGTCTTGTCATCGTTTATTCTTGTAACAGCAACACCTTCTGTAGATTCTCTATCAGCTCTTTTTGCTGCAATTTTCTGTCCTTTTTTACGTAAAACGTCAATTGCTTGATCAAAATCACCACCTGCTTCAACTAATGCCTTTTTACAGTCCATCATTCCAGCTCCAGTAGCTTCTCTTAATTTTTTAACATCAGCAGCACTTACTTTTACTGTTCCCATGTTATGTTTTAATTTAAAAGTTAAACTTATTTTTTTTCTTCAGCTTTTTCTTCAGCTTTCGCTTCTTTAGCTGTTGTTGTTCCTTCAGTTGTATTCACTACAGCTTCTTCTAAATTAGGCTTTTCTGCTTTTTCTTTTTTAGGAGCTTTAGCTTCTTTACTTTTTTCTTTATCAGCTTTTCTTTCAGATAAACCTTCAGCAATTGCATCAGTTACAAAACCTAAAACTTTATCTATAGATTTAGAAGCATCATCATTGGCAGGAATTACATAATCTACTAATCTTGGATCAGAGTTTGTATCTACCATTGCAAAAATTGGAATGTTTAATTTTTGAGCTTCAGCTACTGCAATGTGTTCTTTTTTGATATCAATTACAAATAATGCACCAGGTAAACGAGTCATATCAGATATAGAACCTAAATTCTTTTCTAACTTTTCTCTTTGACGATTAATCTGTAATTTTTCTCTTTTTGATAAAGCATCAAAAGAACCATCAGTTTTCATTCTATCAATCTGAGCCATTTTCTTAACAGCTTTTCTAATAGTAACAAAGTTTGTTAACATACCACCTGGCCATCTTTCTGTAATGTAAGGCATGTTTACAGCTTTAGCTTTTTCAGCAACGATATCTTTAGCTTGCTTTTTTGTGGCTACAAATAAAATTTTACGACCAGAATTTGCAATCTTTTTTAAAGCCTCTGAAGTTTCTTCTATTTTAGCTGAAGTTTTATACAAATCAATGATGTGTACACCATTTCTTTCTGTATAAATATAAGGAGCCATGTTAGGGTTCCATTTTCTAGTTAAGTGTCCAAAATGAACACCACTATCTAGTAATTCTTGAATATTTATGTTTGCCATCTTTTAAAATGTGTTTACTTTCTGTTTTGAAATCAATAATTAAGTAGTCTGTCGAGTCTTAATTATTTAGATACTAAACTGTTTAATATTAATTTTTGTAATAATAACAGTTCTCTAAGAAAATATAATGCAGAATAAATTCTGCAAGTATATTAACGTTTCGAGAATTGGAATTTCTTACGTGCTTTCTTCTGACCAAATTTCTTACGTTCAACCATTCTTGGGTCTCTCGTTAATAATCCTTCTGGTTTTAAGACAGCTCTATGATCTTCGTTAATAGATACTAAAGCTCTTGTAATTGCCAAACGAATTGCTTCTGCTTGCCCAGTAACTCCACCACCATAAACGTTAACCTTAATATCATAAGATTCTAAGTTTTCTGTTAACATTAAAGGTTGTTGAACTTTATATTGTAAAGTACCTGTAGTAAAGTAGCTTTTGTAGTCTTTCTTATTTACAGTGATGTTACCTTTACCTTCTGAAAGATAAATACGAGCAACAGCTGTTTTTCTTCTACCGATTTTGTGTACTATATCCATTATTTGTAATCGTTAAGGTTAATAGCTTTTGGTTCTTGACCTGCATGTTTGTGCTCACCACCTGCGTATACATACAAGTTTCTGTATAAAGCACTACCTAAAGTGTTTTTAGGTAACATTCCTTTTACTGCTTTCTCGATTAATCTTGTAGGATCTTTCTCGAACATTTCTGTTGCAGTTAACGATCTCTGACCTCCTGGATAGCCTGTGTGACGAATGTAAGATTTGTCTCTCATCTTGTTTCCAGTTAGTACAATTTTTTCTGCGTTGATAATAACCACGTTATCTCCACAATCTACGTGAGGAGTATAGTTTGGTTTGTATTTACCTCTAATTAGCTTAGCTACTTTAGAAGCTAGACGACCCAACGTTTGCCCGTCCGCATCAACTAAAACCCACTCCTTGTTTACGGTAGCTGCGTTTGCTGATACTGTTTTGTAACTTAATGTGTTCATAATTACACTATTAGTTTTTGTTCAATTAATATAATTTGTTTTCCTTAAAAAAGGAGTGCAAATGTAAGGAGATTTATTTGATTGACAAATAGCGCTTTAATATATTTTTATGTGAAATTATATTCAAAGGAAAAGTCTTAAAATAATTAACATAAACTTAAGAAAATAGAGGGGTATTTTTGCACTTTAATTCAGGGTGTTTTTTAACGATTATTTAATAAAGTTTAATTCAATTAAATGAGGAAATTTTTACTTTTTTTATCAATTATCGCTGTTTTTTCTTCAAATATTCACGCGCAAGAAGATAATACCAATAAAATTCCAAAAAGAATTTACACCACCAAAAAATTAATTCAGAAACCAATTATTGATGGAGATGTTTCTGATGCTGCTTGGGATGTTGTAGAATGGTCTAGTGATTTTACTGAAAAAGATCCTGATGAGGGTACTGATCCTGCTCATCAAACAATGTTTAAAGTCATGTATGATGATAAATATCTATACGTAGCTTTAAGAGCATGGGACGCAAATCCAGAATTAATTCAACAAAGATTAAGTAGAAGAGATGGTTTTGCAGGAGATAGAATTAATGTCATAATTGATAGTTATCACGATAAAAGAACTGCTTTTGTTTTCACTACAACTGCTGCAGGTGTTAAAGGTGAAGAATTTGCTTCACAAAATGGAGAAAATTGGGATGATAGCTGGAATCCTATATGGTACACAGATGCTAAAGTTGATGATAAGGGATGGACAGCAGAAATGAAAATTCCTTTCAGTCAATTAAGATTTGGTAAGGCAAAAGAGCAAATTTGGGGATTTAATGTAAATAGAACCATTTTTAGATTACAAGAAAGATCTTTATGGCAAAGAATTCCAAATGATCAAGCTGGTTTTATCAGTGAAGCAGGTGAATTACATGGGCTTAAAGACTTAAAAGCACAAAAGCAATTAGAGATTCAGCCTTTTACTGTAATGCAATATGATAAATATCCTCCTGAAGCAGGTAATCCTTTTAGAACAGGGAGCGATTTTAAATTTAATGCAGGTTTAGATGCTAAAATTGGTATTACAAACGACCTTACTTTAGATTTAACTGTAAATCCTGATTTCGGTCAAGTAGAGGCAGATCCTGGAGCTATTGCTTTAGATGGTTTTCAAATATTTTTTAGAGAGCAAAGACCGTTTTTTGTAGAGAACAGCAACATTTTCGACTATGAATTTGCAAACGGTAGAGACAATCTTTTTTACAGCAGAAGAATTGGTAGAAATCCTCATAGAAGCGCAAATCTGGCCTTTGGAGAATATGCTAATGAACCACAAAATTCAAGAATATTAGGCGCTGCAAAGTTTTCTGGTAAAACTAGAGATGGCTGGTCTATTGGAGTTCTTGAAAGTGTAACTGGAAATGAGTTTGCAGAAATTAGGGAGGTAAATGGTGATACAAGAGAAGAAATTGTAGAGCCCTTAACCAATTACTTTGTAACTCGTGTTCAGAAGGATTTTAATGAAAGAAATTCTTTTATTGGTGGAATTTTTACAGCTACAAATAGACATTTAGATGGTAATTTTAATGAATTGCACAAAGCTGCATATTCAGGAGGAATTGATTTTCAACATAACTGGCACAACAGAGATTATTACTTAGATGGAAACGTGATTATGAGTCATGTTTTGGGTAGTACAGAAGCTATCACTCAGACTCAAACTACCTTAAGACACAATTTTCAGAGGGTAGATGCTACCCATGTTTCTGTAGATCCTAATAAAACATCATTAACGGGAACTGGAGGTAGATTAGAATTAGGTAAAAATGGTGGAGGAAATTGGAGGTTTAATGGAGGTGCTATTTGGAGATCTCCAGAATTAGAACTGAATGATGTAGGTTTTTTAAGACGAACAGACGAAATCATTCAATTTGGTAATCTTAGTTATTTATGGCAAGTTCCTACAGAAACTTATAGAAATATAAACGCTAGATTTGAGCAAGGCTCTTTTTATGATTTTCAAGGAAACTTAAATAGAATTCGTTTCGAAATTAGAGGAGAAGTAAACTGGATAAATAATTGGTCTACAGATGGTGGTTATGGTATGAGCACACATTTCTACGATAATTTCTTTCTAAGAGGTGGTCCAAGATTCAGAAGGCCAAATACAGGTTTTGCTTATTTGTTTATAAATTCAGATCGAAGTAAAATGTTCAGTTTTACTGTAGGGTATTCTAATAGGCATAGTCAAGAAAATGTAACTTCTAGGGATCGTTTTGTAATACGTACAAACTATCAACCATTTGATGCTTTTAGCATGTCTTTAAATGTTGAATATGCTAATTTATATGATGCAACTCAATATGTAACTGAAACTAATTTTAATTCTGATGCTCGATATATATTAGGTGAAATTCAAAATCAAACCTTAACGACTACACTGCGTTTAAACTATAGTTTTACACCAAATATTTCCTTACAATTTTATGGACAACCTTTTATTTCTAAAGGGCAGTTTACGAATTTAAATTATGTAGTAAACCCAATAGCGAATAGTATAAATGATAGAATATCTATTTATGATGCCAATCAAATAAGTACGCAAAATGACAGCTATTTAATTGATGAAAACAGAGATGGCACAACTGATTATAGTTTCGAAAATCCAGACTTTTCATTTGTGCAATTACAAACGAACTTAGTTGCAAGATGGGAGTATATACCTGGTTCTGAGTTATTCTTTGTTTGGGCAAGAGGTTCAGTAGGTAGTGTAGATCCTGCAAATGATTTGGTAGATAGTGTATCCAATCAAGTTTTTGAAGCTCCTGCAAACGATACATTTTTAATAAAAGCAACCTACAGGTTTGCAAGATAAATGGAAGAAAGAATTAATCTACCATTTTAATTGAACTAGCTAAAAAAGTATTGTTTTCTATAGATCCTATTACTTCTCCTTTTCTTACTACTTCACAAAAGCCAGAAGTTTTATTGTGTGCGTCTCCAAAATCATCAATACCAAATCCTTCTATAAAATAAGCCTTTTCGTCTATTCTTACAGCTAAATCGCATCCAGCTTGGCTATCTAAACCAAACTGACATTGGCCACAAGAAAGTTCTGCTACTTGATTAATTGTTGTTTTATCTTTAGTACAAGATGCAAAGATTAGTAAACTAAAAATAACTACTTTTCTCATCATATCTTTTCTAGAGTTTTATTTTATTTATTAGACCAACTATCTCTTAGACCAACAATTTTATTAAAAACTAACGCTTCAGGTTTAGAATCATAATCTACATTAAAGTAACCTAATCTCTGAAATTGAAAACGCTCACCTATTTCTGCAGATTGCAGGCTTGGTTCTAAATATGCATTAATTATTTCTAATGAATTAGGATTAATGAACTCCATAAAATCTTTGTCTTTATGTGAATCTGGTGCTTCGTCTAAGAATAAACGATCATAAGCTCTAACCTCTGCTTTTACAGCATGTTTTACAGAAACCCAGTGTAAGGTGCCTTTAACTTTGCGCATACTTTCTGGAGTTCCACTTCCTGATTTTGTTAATGGGTCATATGTACATTGTATTTCAATAACATTTCCATTTTCATCCTTTGTACAGCTGTTTGCAGTAATAAAGTAGGCATTTTTTAAACGAACTTCTTTACCCAATTTTAAACGGAAGAACTTCTTATTAGCCTCTTCTCTAAAGTCTTCTTTTTCGATATAAATCTCTCTAGAAAATGGCACTTTTCTACTACCAAAACCTTCTTCATAATCATTATAACTTGCATCTAAAAGTTCTTCTTCTCCTTCAGGATAATTTGTAATTACAACCTTTACAGGATCTAAAACACCCATAACTCTTTTGGCTGTTTTATTAAGATCTTCACGGATTTTAAATTCTAATAGCGCAACATCAATTACATTTTCACGTTTAGAAACACCAACAGTATCTATAAAACTTTTAATGGCAGCAGGTGTATATCCTCTTCTTCTTAAGCCAGAAATTGTTGGCATTCTTGGGTCATCCCAACCAGAAACTATATTTTCTTCTACAAGTTTTAATAACTTACGCTTACTCATAATAGTATAGCTTAAGTTTAAACGAGAAAATTCACGTTGTTTTGGTGCATTTGGATATTCTGATTCGCTATAATTATGCACATTTTCTACAAACCAATTGTACAATTCTCTGTGAGGTTTAAACTCTAAAGAACATAAAGAATGCGAAATTTGTTCTATATAATCGCTTTCTCCATGAGTCCAGTCGTACATTGGATAAATGCACCAATCAGTACCTGTTCTATGATGTGCTTTGTACATAATTCTATACATTAATGGATCTCTCATTAACATATTTGGGCTAGTCATATCAATCTTTGCACGTAAAACGTGTTCACCTTCCTTAAACTTGCCTTCTTTCATGCCTTGAAACAATTCCAAGTTTTCAGCAATTGATCTATTTCTATAAGGACTATTAGTTCCTTCTTCTGTAGGCGTACCTTTCTGAATTCTCATCTCTTCAGAAGTTTGAGAATCTACATAAGCTTTACCATCTTTAATTAATAAAATTGCCCAATCATATAATTGCTGAAAATAATCTGATGAATAGCATTCATTTTCCCAATTATATCCTAGCCAAGAAATATCTTCCTTAATAGCATCTACATACTCTTGCTCTTCTTTAGCAGGGTTTGTATCATCAAATCTTAAATTTACAGGCGCATTATATTTTTCACCTAAGCCAAAACTAATACCAATTGCTTTGGTATGGCCTATATGTAAATATCCATTTGGTTCAGGTGGAAAACGAAAACGTAAATCGTCTTTTGGCATTCCATTAGCCAAATCATCTTCTATAATATGCTCTAAAAAATTTAGTGATTTATTCTCTTCAGACATCCTTTATTTATTAAATAAATTAGACTACAAAATTACATAAAATACTTTTCTGCTATTAAGTATTTGTAACAAAATCGTAAATTAATGCTCTAATAAAATAAACCACATAAACTATGAGTAATCAAATTAGTAATTATACCTGTCCAAAATGTAATAATAAAACCTACAAATTAGGTCAAATGCGAGCTACAGGAGGCACTTTGTCTAAAATTTTCGATATCCAAAACCAGAAATTTACAAGTGTCACATGTGAAAGATGTACCTACACTGAATTTTACAAAACCAAAACAAGTGCTATTAGTAATGTTTTTGACTTTTTCACAAGCTAAACCCTTCTAATCCATTGATTTTTATCGTATTTTTGTAATCTTGAAAATAATTTAAAAATGCGTAGTTTTTCTTTTGATCATATTGCAATATCAGTTTTAGATGTAAATGAATCTATTTCTTTTTACCAAGATGTATTTGGATTTAAAGAAATTGAAAATACAGCTTCTACTTCTAAAACGAGATGGTTGTTAATAGATGATAAAATTCAGTTACATTTAATACCTAGGCCTAAATTAAAAGTAGTAACAAATAAGGCTGTGCACTTTGCAATATCAACAGAGAACTTAGTTTCTTTTTCAGAGCATTTAGAGAGTTTAAATATTCAATTTTCAGATTGGATTGGCTCAGTTAAAAAAGATTATGTAAGAAATGATGGTGTTTTACAAATCTATTTTCAAGACCCAAATGGATATTGGATTGAAGTAAATAATGCAGTATAAAATGTAATGTTTATATTTTATGAAGAAAGAAAGTAAGAAGCCAGATTTAGTAGTTTTTAATGAAGAAACTCAACAGTATGATGCTGCCTTAAAACCTTATGGTACCTCAGCAAGTTCGCCTGTTATTAAGCCTTTAAATACGGCTAGTTGGAAGAATGATGGTATTCAGCGAGTAAACAAACAATTAAAATCTAAGTTCGACGAGGTTAAAAAAGAGTACGAAACTTTAATGCAAAAGTTTCAATACAATGATTTAATTTATAATGCAAAGTTTAGCTTTGAACCTATTTTTGGAGAAAATTATCACTTGTATAATAACAAAAACAACGAGCCTTTCTTGTCTATCATAGCTCCAGAGCAATGTAGTTTTGAGTATTTAGGTTCATTTAGGTTGAACACAGATAAAATGTGGGAAAAAATAGAAACTTCACCTAAAGAATCTTAAATGGGAATAATAAAAGTAAATAATATTAAGCTTTATGCTTTTCATGGTTGTTTAGATGAAGAAGCTAAAATTGGGTCTTGGTATAGGGTGGATGTTGAGGTTAAAGCGAATCTCAAAAAATCTGCAAAAACAGATGAATTGAGTGATACTGTAGATTACGTTCATTTAAATCATATAGTAAAAGAAGAAATGCTAATTAGATCTAAATTATTAGAAGAAGTTGCACAGAGAATTTTAGATCGTTTTTTTAAAGAAATAAGAATGCTTAAAAAGGCAACAGTTGCTGTTTCTAAAATAAACCCTCCAATTGGTGGTAATGTTGAAGAAGTAGTAATTATTTTATCTAAAAAAAGATAATTCTTATGAATCTAAATCAAATTACCATTCCTTCTTTAGATTTAGAAAAAGCAGTTATTTTTTATAAAACTTTGGGGCTCCATTTAATTGTAGATGCTTTGCCTAATTATGCAAGATTTCTTTGTCCTAATGGTAATACAACATTCTCAATTCATAAAGTAGAACAATTATCTCAAAACCCAGAGACTTCTATATATTTTGAATGCGAAAATTTAAATGATAAAGTATCGAATTTGATTAGTCAAGGTATTATTTTTGATGAATTACCAAACGATAAATCGTGGTTATGGAGAGAGGCTCGTTTAAAAGACTTGGATGGTAATCAATTGATTTTATATTTTGCTGGAGAGAATAGAATTAATCCTCCTTGGAAAATCAAAAAGTAAAAAATACTTGCAAGCTTTGTAAAATTCCGTAAATTTGCAATCCAATTATAAAAAGGTGTCTTGGCCGAGTGGCTAGGCAATGGTTTGCAAAACCATGTACAGCGGTTCGAATCCGCTAGACACCTCTAAAAAACTCTGAGATTTTTTATCTTAGAGTTTTTTGTTTTTTATATAATTACTTATTCACTTTTTTCTTGTAAAGGTAGAATTGTGGCTAATTAATTAATATGACTTAAATTAGCATTCAACCATTGGTGTTTTCTATGAATCGATTATTAGCCTTTCTTATTTTTATTACGAGTACTTTTCTATATCAAAGTGGTTTTTCACAAACCATAAAAGCTGATGTAAATAGCTTCTTTGTAGATGAAAAAAATAAAATGATTTTATGGCATGTTTCTAATCTAGGTGGTATTAAAGTGAATACTAATATTCAATTCCGAAAAGATTTAGATTTTAAAAAAGCTAAAGATTTAGAATTAACTTATGAAGATGTTTTTTCAGTAATTCATCGAAATAAAACAGAATACAAACTTTATATAACCAAATTACCAATAGTTCAATTAGCTTTTAATGAAACAAAGGTTAATAGTAAAAACAAGATTACAGGTAGTTTCACGTATTTTGATAATGAACTTGCAATAAAATCTAATATTGGAATTCGATTTAGAGGCAATTTATCGTTAACTTTTAGTAAAAAATCATTTGATTTAGAGTTTTGGAAAGATAGCTTAGGTGCTAAAAATAGAGATGTTCAATTTACAGGACTACGTTCAGACGATGATTGGATTCTAGATGCAATGTTTAATGAACCTTTACGAATTAGGTCTACTGTAGCTGCACAACTGTGGAATACTATTCACGAGCCTTATTACAGCCAAAAAGAACCAAAAGCAAAAAGTGGCTTTGATACGAGATATGTAGAGGTTTTTAGAAACAACGAATATTATGGTATTTATCAATTGTCAGAATCTGTAGATCGAAAACAATTAAAGATTAAAAAAAACAAAGCATCTAAAATTCGAGGAGAATTATTTAAGGCTGATTCATATAAAGGAGGCCCAAGTTTTAAGAAAATAAGTGAAAAACCCATTTACATCGACTCAAAATGGAATGGTTGGGAAATTAAATATCCTGTTATTAATGATGAATATTATTGGGCTAATCTTGCAGTTTTTTCAGAATTAGTAATTAACGAATCTTCAGCAAAATTTCTAAACGAAATTGAAAATAAAATTGAAGTTTCGAATGCCATAGACTATTATATATTCATGAATTTACTAGGTGCTACAGATAATATGGGTAAGAATTATTATTTAGCAAAATATGATGAAAACGAACCATATTTTTTTGTTCCTTGGGATTTAGATGGAGTTTGGGGCGTAATTCAAGATGGTAAAGAACAATATTTTACTAGTAAAATTGTATTAGAAAATGGTCTTTTTAAAAGATTACTAAATGAAAACCCAAATAATTATAAAGAGAAATTAAAAAATCGTTGGCAGTTATTAAGAACAAAAGAGTTTAGTAACGAAAAACTATTTCAAAGAATAAATCAGCTATTTGCTAAATTCACAAAAGAAAAAGTTTACGAGCGTGAATTTTTAGTTTGGCAAAACAAGCTTAATGAAAAACCGAATCAAGAACATTATCAGCATTTAGAAAATTGGCTAAAAGAAAGGCTAATCTATTTAGACAATTATTTTCAAAAATTATAGTTCATCATTTAGGCTTTACGAATAAAAATCTTTAGAATTTTCTTAACGATTAACAATCTTTTTTTTAACATCTTTGTAACAATCTAAAGTTATAGAGAAGATGAAGATTTACCCAATAGAAACAGGAAATTTTAAGTTAGATGGAGGTGCAATGTTTGGTGTTGTACCAAAAACTATTTGGCAAAAAACAAATCCTGCAGATGCTAATAATTTAATAGATATGAGTATGCGTTGCTTGCTTATTGAAGATGAAGATCGATTGATTTTAGTAGATACAGGATTAGGAAATAAGCAGTCAGATAAATTTTTTGGATACTATTTTTTATTTGGTGATTTTTCGTTAGATACCTCTCTTAAATACTTAGGATTCCATAGAGATGACATTACAGATATCTTTTTAACTCATTTGCATTTCGATCATTGTGGAGGTGTAATTGAAAGAAACAAAGAAGGTTTACTAATACCTGCTTTTAAAAATGCCAAAGTTTGGTCTAATGATAACCACTGGTCTTGGGCTACAGAACCAAACCCAAGAGAAAAAGCATCCTTTTTAAAAGAGAATATCAACCCAATAAAAGAAAGTGGTCAACTAGAATTTATACATAGCAATTATCAAGAACAAATTGGTTTTGATGTTTTATTTATGGATGGTCACACAGAAAAACAAATGCTTCCTAAAATAGAATATCAAGGAAAAACCCTTGTTTTTATGGCAGATTTGTTACCAACAATTGGGCACATACCTTTACCTTATGTTATGGGTTATGATACTAGACCATTACTTACCATAAAAGAAAAAGCAGACTTTCTAAATTTAGCAGCAGATGAAAATTTTTATCTGTTTTTAGAACACGATGCACACAATGAAATCTGTACTGTAAAACATACAGAAAAAGGAGTAAGATTAAACACTACACACAAGTTTTCAGAAATATTTAGTTAAAATTATACAGAAATGAGAAATGTCAGGGGGTATTTTTTAAGTGCTGCAATCGCACTTGGTTTTTTAGGATGTAAAACAACGCAAAATGTTGTTGTACAGCCAAATTTTAATGCTGTAAATACAACACCAGCAAAAAAAACGGACTTACCAGAAAATGAATTTCAAAAATGGTCTCATTTAGATATTACTCAAGATTCTATTGCAGGTATGAGTTTGTCTAAAGCCTACCAATTTTTAGAAGGTAAAAAAGGTAAAGAAGTTATTGTTGCAATTGCAGACTCTGGAGTAGATGTAAAACATGAAGATTTAAAAGATGTGCTTTGGATTAATCCTTCAGAAATTGATAACAACAATATTGATGACGATAAAAATGGTTTTGAAGATGATGTCTTTGGATGGAACTTTCTTGGAAATAAAGAAGGAGAAGTTGTTACCATAGATCAGCTAGAAATTACAAGATTAGTAAAACAAGGTAAATCTAAATTTGCTATGGTTGATGTTGCTAATCTTTCTGTAGAAGATAAAAAAGAATATGATTCATACTTAAAACTAGTAAAAGAATATGATGCCACAATTTTAGAAAAAGAGGCAGAGATTAGTAAAATGGAAGATTACCTTATTACTTTAGGGCTAATTCAACAAGATTTTAAGGTAGTAAAAGAATTAGCTAAACAAAAAGCTTTAACGCTAGAATTAGTAAATAGTTTAAATGCACCCAATTTACAAACACTTGTAAAAGTTAAAAATGTAGCTAACATTCTTAAGCAAGGAATGAATGAAGATATACTAAATGAAGAACATGAAAAAGTTGTAGAATATCTTACAGAAATAAAAAAAGCGATGAAAGGTTATGATTTAGAAATGAATTTTCGCCAATCTCTGGGAGATGATTTATATGATATTACAGATAAAATCTATGGTAATAATAATGTGTTAGGTACAGCAGAAGCAGCAAAGCATGGTACACATGTAGCAGGTATTGTTGCTGCTAATAGAACCAATAATATTGGTGCAATTGGTGTTGCAAATAATGTAAAAATTATGACTGTAAGAATTGTACCTGATGGAGATGAACATGATAAAGATGTAGCTTTAGGTATTAGATATGCAGTAGATAATGGAGCAAAAATCATAAACACAAGTTTTGGTAAACGTTTTTCGCCAAACAAAAATTGGGTATTTGATGCTATTAAATATGCAGCAGAAAACGATGTTTTAATAGTAAATGCAGCAGGTAATGATGGTAAAAATATAGATAGTAGAGCATCTTATCCAACAGACTCTAAAGATATGATTACCGAGTTTGCAGATAATGTAATTACTATTGGTGCAAGTAGCTTGTCTTATGACAAAAACTTACCAGCAAGTTTTTCTAATTATGGTAAAATTAATGTAGACGTTTTTGCGCCAGGTGTGGATATTTACGCTCCAGTTCCTAATGATAAATATGAGGCTTTAAGTGGTACATCTATGGCTGCACCATCAACAGCAGGAGTTGCAGCTTTAATTAGAGGATATTATCCAAACTTAAAAGCAAAAGAAGTAAAAGAAATATTAATGAATTCTGGGGTAAAAATAAACTTCGAGGTTATTAAACCAGGTTCACAATCAGAAGATAATCCAGAAGGAGAATTAATTCCTTTTTCTGAACTTTCAGTTTCAGGCAGAATTGTAAATGCGTATAATGCTTTACAATTGGCAGATTATATGTCTAACAAAAAATAATAGAATCAAACAATTAAAGATTGTTGCTATTTTTATACTTTTATAATCACTTAAAAAAATCAATTTATATGAGAAAATTATTACTTCTACTAGTATCTGTAGGTTTTATTGTTGCCTGTGCAAAAACTAAAGATGTTCAGTACTCAGAAAACTCTAAGAACAAAATGTCTTCAAATGCTAATGGTTATTGGCAACAACAAGTAGATTATACTATGGATATTGATATGGATGTAAACAACTATCAATATAAAGGAACACAGAAGTTAGTTTACACCAATAATTCTCCAGATGATTTAGATCGTGTATTTTATCATTTATATTTTAATGCATTTCAACCTGGTTCGCAAATGGATGT
Organism: Polaribacter dokdonensis; assembly: GCF_024362345.1. GTDB lineage: Bacteria > Bacteroidota > Bacteroidia > Flavobacteriales > Flavobacteriaceae > Polaribacter > Polaribacter dokdonensis. The sequence continues at coordinate 2,461,352 of NZ_CP101505.1, forward strand.
TCGTTCATTAAATATTGCAGATCCAGACAGAAGAGTAAGAGATAGAATTAGTAAATTAAAACCAAATGAAATTGGTTATATAAAGGTAAATTCTTTAAAACAAGATGGTGCAGCTGTAACTTATGAAACAGTTGGTACTATATTAGAAGTACAATTACAAAAGCCAATTAAAGCTGGTGAAACTGTAACGTTTGATATGCTTTTTGATGCTCAAGTACCTGTGCAAATTAGACGTTCAGGAAGAAATAGTAAAGAAGATGTTGCGCTTTCTATGGCTCAATGGTATCCAAAAATGGCTGAATATGATTTTCAAGGATGGCATACACCTCCATACATTGCTCGTGAATTTCATGGAGTTTGGGGAGACTTTGATGTTACTTTACATATAGACAAAAGTTATGTAGTTGGTGGTACAGGTTACTTGCAAAATCCGCAAGAAGTTGGGCATAATTATGCAGATAGAAATCAACCGTTAAATTTACCTGAAGGTGATAAATTAACATGGCATTTTAAAGCACCAAATGTGCACGATTTTATGTGGGCTGCAGATCCTGACTATAATCATGATATATTAAAAATGCCTTCTGGACCAACTTTACACTTTTTTTACAAGAAAACTTTAGATGGAGAATATTTACAAAACTGGAAAAAGTTACAGCCACAAACTGCTGAGTTAATGGCTTATTTTTCAGAAAATGTGGGTAAATATCCTTACAAGCAATACTCTGTTATTCAAGGTGGAGATGGAGGTATGGAGTATGCAATGGCTACATTAATTACAGGTAAACGTAAATATGGTAGTTTATTTGGAGTTACTGCTCATGAAATGGCTCATACTTGGTTTCAGTTTTTATTAGCTTCTAACGAAAGTTTACATCCTTGGATGGATGAAGGTTTTACAAGTTACATTTCTAATAAAGCCGAGAATCAAATATTAAATGAAAACAAAGAGAATCCACATACAGGTTCTTATAGAGGATATAGAACAATTGTAGATAGAGGCTATGAAGAATCACTTTCTACGCATGCAGATAGATATCATACAAACTGGGCTTATAGTACTGCAAGCTACTCTAAAGGAAACATCTTTTTATCTCAACTAGAATATGTAATTGGTTCAGAAAATGTTGCTAAAGGTTTAAAAAAATACTTTAATGAATTTAGCTTTAAACATCCAACTCCAAATGATATTAAACGCTCTATGGAAAAAGTTTCTGGTATACATTTAGATTGGTATTTAAATGAGTGGACACAGACTACACACACTATAGATTATGGAGTAAAATCTGTTGATGATAAAACCATTACTTTAGAAAGAATTGGTAAAATGCCAATGCCTATAGATGTTGATGTAGAATATGCAGATGGTACAACAGAAAGTTTTAATATTCCATTAAGAATAATGAGAGGAGTTAAGCCAACTAATGCAACTGTGTTACAAGATTGGGCTTGGGCTATACCAACATATTCTTTTAATGTTGCTAAGTCTGTTAAATCTGTTACAATAGATAAAAGCGGATTAATGGCTGATGTTAAATTAGACAATAATACTTATCCTGAAAAGTAAGTTTTAGAATAAGTAAAAAACATAAAAAAAGTGAAGCTATTTAGCTTCACTTTTTTTATATCTAAAAACTAATTATTAGTTCAGAAATTCGTTTATTTTTTCTTTAGGAATAAAGCCCATCAGCATTAAGTAAATTCCACAAACAATAAGAATAATTCCCATTATACGTTTCACTTTATAAATAACAGCTGGTGTCATTTTACTTTTTAATTGTTTAGCTAGTAATATTTTAAACAAGTCTGTTACAAAATATCCTAAAATGATAGTCGCAAAATACCAAAATATAGCATTTTGATTCATCTTTAGTGCAGGTCCAATTACCAATACTGTTCCTAACCAAAAAGCCAAAACACCTATATTAATAAAGTTTAAGAAAAACCCTTTTACAAAAAGTTTAAGGTAATTGTTTTCTACAATAGGTACTTCTATAGATTTTGCAGATTCTAAAGCTTGTTTTTTATTTTCTCTATCAAAATAGGTAATTAAACCATAAATGATAAGTACTAAACCTCCAATAAAAAATAATCTTGGGTCGTCTTTAATTTTTTCTAATAAAGATCTACTTCCATAATAACCAATTAGAATAAAACAGATATCACCTAAAATTACTCCTAAATCAAAGGCAATAGCAGCTCTAGCTCCTTTTAAAATACTGGTTTGTATTAACATAAAAAATACAGGCCCAATCATAAAAGCCATAAAAAAGCCAATAAGTAAAGCGTTTTTAAAGTCGTAAATATCCATATTTTACAAAAATAAGGATTTTAAATGTCATCAAAATCAATAGAAATAGTTGCTGTTGTTGGGTGAGCTTGGCATGTTAAAATAAAACCTTCTTCTATTTCACCATCAGTTAAAATTGAGTTTTTAACCATAACAGCTTTACCTTCAGTTACTTTTGCTAAACAAGAGCTGCAAACTCCACCTTGACAAGAGTAAGGAGGATCTAAATCATTACGTAAAGTGGCTGCTAAAATATCATCTGTTTGTTGCATGTTAAATGTGGTTTCCTCATCATCTAACAAAATTGTAATTTTAGTAGTACCATCTTGTACTTCTGCTACAGCTTCTTCATCTACAGATACTGTAAATAATTCAAAATGAATATTTTCTTTAGTAAAGTAGTTGCTTTTTAAGGTGTTAGTAACCTCATTTATCATTTCTTCTGGCCCACATAAATAGGCAGCATCAAAAGTGGTTTCTTTGTACATGTTTTTTACAAAGTAGTTGGTTACACTTTTATCAATTCTTCCTCTCAATTGGTTTTTTACTTCTTCTCGACTAAAGATATAATGTAATTTGAATTGAGTTCCATACTCTTCCTTTAAAGAATTTAATTCATCATAAAAAATAGTGTCTGCTTCAGTTTTATTACCATAAACCAAAGTAAATTTAGAAGTAGGTTCATTTTCTAAAACAGACTTTACCATAGAAAGAATTGGTGTAACTCCTGAACCAGCAGCAAAAGCTATATAGTTTTTATTTGCTTCTGGTTGCAATTCAAACCTACCTTCAGGAGCAGAAATTTCTATCTCATCTCCAGCTTTTAGATCAGAGGTTGCATATTTAGAAAATGTGCCATTTTCTACAGCTTTTATTGCTACTCTAATTTCACCACTCTTAGGAGTAGAACAAATGGAGTAAGCTCTTCTTACTTCTTCTCCATTTATTTTAGTTTGTAGTGTTATGTATTGCCCAGCAACAAAATTAAAATCTTGTTTTAATTGTTCAGGTATATCAAATAAAACAGAAACCGCGTTTGCGGTTTCTTGTTTAACTTCTTGTATGTTTACTTTGTGAAAATCTGCCATAAATGTGTTTAAACTAAATTATTTGCAATTAAATATTCAGCTATTTGAACTGTGTTGGTTGCAGCACCTTTTCTTAAGTTATCTGCAACTATCCACAAATTTAAGGTATTTTCTTGAGATTCATCTCTTCTAATTCGACCAACAAATACTTCATCTTTATCATGAGCTTTTATTGGCATTGGGTATACATTGTTGTCCAAATCATCTTGCACAATAACTCCAGGAAAATCATTTAATAATTGACGAACTTCTGCCAAATCAAAATCATTTTCAAATTGCACATTTACAGCCTCTGAGTGCCCACCAGCAGTTGGAATACGAACAGCTGTTGCAGTAACTGAAAAAGAATCATCTCTTAAAATTTTCTTTGGCTCGTTTACCAATTTCATTTCCTCTTTGGTGTAACCATTTTCTAAGAAAATATCACAATGAGGTAAAGCGTTTCTACCAATTTTATGTGGATAAGCCATTTCTCCATCAACTCCAGCTTCTTCATTATCTAATTGTTGTACAGCTTTTACTCCTGTTCCAGAAACAGATTGATAGGTAGAAACCACCAAACGTTTCATTGTATATTTTTCGTGTAAAGGGGCTAAAGCCATTACTAACTGAATTGTAGAACAGTTTGGGTTTGCTATAATTTTATCATCAGCAGTTAAAACATCACCATTAATTTCTGGAACTACCAATTTTTTATCAACATCCATTCTCCAAGCAGAAGAGTTATCAATAACTGTTGTACCTACTTCAGCAAATTTTGGAGCCCATTCTAAAGAAGTATCTCCACCTGCAGAAAATAAGGCAATATCTGGTTTTAAGTTTACAGCATCCTCTAAGGTTACTATTGTAAAATCTTTGCCTTTGTAACTTAACTTTTTACCTGCAGATCTTGCAGAAGCTACAGGAATAAATTCTGTTATTGGTAAATTGCGTTCTTCTAAAACTTTTAACATCACTGTGCCAACCATACCAGTTGCACCAACTACTGCTACTTTCATTATATTAAATTTTGATTCTAAATTCTTTACAAAGATGAGAACTAAATAAATGATGACCATTATTTTAATAAATATTTACCAATATATTTCCAGTTGTTTAAATTTTAACAAGATGTACTAAAATTTAATTTTGAAGCTATTTCCAGCTTTCAGCACTCGCTTTTTTGCAGAAAAAGCAAAAAGAGCTTAAACAAATGCTTCAATCTGGGCTAATCATTTTTAGAATTGTATTGTTTTTAGATCATTTTAAGGTTAAACAAATTATAGTCAATTCCTAAAATAATTGTAGTTTTGCCAAGAATTATTTTACGAACAAAAACTGAATAAAGTTCAGCTTAAAAAAGGTATAGCATGCAACTGTACAATAAGTTAAGCGCAAAAGAACGCGCAGAATTAATTGATAAAGCTGGTAAAGACAGACTTACCATTTCTTTTTATCAATACCATCAAATTAAAAACCCACAAATTTTAAGAGATAAGTTATTTCTAGAATGGAATGCTTTAGATGTTCTGGGTAGAATTTATGTTTCTTTCGAAGGTATTAATGCTCAACTTTCTGTACCATCAGAAAATTTTTATGCATTAAAAGATCAATTAGATAGCATTAGCTTTTTAAAAGATATTCGTTTAAATGTAGCTGTAGAACAAGACAATAAATCGTTTTTAAAACTAAAAGTTAAAGTTAGAAACAAAATTGTTGCAGATGGTTTAAATGACGAAACCTTTGATGTTACAAACAAAGGTGTGCATTTAAATGCGAAGGAGTTTAATGAAATGCTCGCAAACCCAGATACTGTTTGTGTAGATATGCGTAATCATTATGAAAGTGAAATTGGGCATTTTGATGGTGCTGTTACTCCAGATGTAGATACGTTTCGTGATTCTTTAGATATTATAGAAGAAGATTTAAAAGACAATAAAGAAAACAAAAACTTATTAATGTATTGTACAGGTGGTATTCGTTGCGAAAAAGCATCTGCCTATTACAAGCATAAAGGTTTTAAAAATGTCTTTCAATTGGAAGGTGGTATCATAGAATATACACGTCAGGTAAAAGAAGAGAATATAGAAAATAAATTTATTGGTAAAAATTTTGTGTTCGATCATAGAAGAGCAGAGAAAATTACAGATGATGTAATTTCTAACTGTCATCAATGTGGAAAACCTTGTGACACGCATACAAACTGTGCTAACGAAGCTTGTCATTTGTTATTTATTCAATGTGATGAATGTTCTGAAAAGATGGAGAACACCTGTTCAACAGATTGTCAAGAAATAATTCAATTGCCTTATGAAAAGCAAAAAGAATTAAGAAAAGGTAAAGGGAATAGTAATAAAATTTTCAAGAAAGGTAGAAGTGAGGTTCTAAAATACAAGAACTAATTTCTTTAATAATATAGCAAAAAAGACCTCATATGAGGTCTTTTTTTATGTACATAAGCAAATTCTAATTGGTTTACTACGAATTCTAATTTGAGTATTTAATAAGAAAATAAATGCTGTAATTTAGATGTATAATTAAAGAAATCTAAAGAAGATTTATCTTAAAAAAGCTATTTTTTCATTCTTTAAGAATACGTATATTTACGAAATAGAGAAGATTGGGTGCAAACATTGTATAAGCCTGATTATCAAATTATGAATCATACGTTTTCTAGCAAATTAGCCTGTTATTAAGGCCCTTATTTACTAAGTAGCATTAGTAAAAGCTAAAAACGGATAAAAATATATATTTTACATGGCATGTGGAAGTTGTGGTACAACAGAAAATGGGGTACCTAGAGGTTGTAAAAGTAATGGAAATTGTGGATCTGGTTCTTGTGGAAGTGGAAGTGAAAAGTTAGCTGTTTTTGATTGGCTTTCAAATATGAAATTACCAAGTGGGCAAGAGCGTTATAATATTTTTGAAGTAAGATTTAAAAACGGAAGAAAACATTTTTATAAAAATGTAGATAATCTACCCTTAACTATGGGCGATATTATTGCAGTAGAGGGTTCTCCAGGTCATGATATAGGTACAATTTCTTTAGCAGGTGAATTGGTAAAAGTGCAAATGAAAAAGCGCAAAATTACTGAAGATCATGAAGATGTTAAGAAAATATATAGAAAAGCTACTCAAAGAGATATAGATGTTTGGCAAGCTGCTAGAGCCAAAGAAGAAGAAACACAAAGAAGAGGTAGAGAAATTTTAGGAAAGCTTGGTTTACAAATGAAACTCTCTGATGTAGAATATCAAGGAGATGGAAATAAGGCAACTTTTTACTACACAGCAGATGCTAGAGTAGATTTTAGACAATTAATTAGAGATTTAGCAAGTGCTTTTTCTATTCGAGTAGAAATGAAACAAGTAGGTGCAAGACAAGAAGCTGCAAGATTAGGTGGAGTTGGTTCTTGTGGAAGAGAATTATGTTGTTCTACTTGGTTAACAGATTTTAGAAAAGTAACTACTTCTGCAGCACGTTATCAACAACTATCACTAAATCCTTTAAAATTAGCAGGTCAGTGTGGAAAATTAAAGTGTTGTTTAAATTTTGAGTTAGATACCTATTTAGACGCATTAAAATCTTTTCCAAAACAAGACCTTGTTTTAAGAACAGAAAAAGGTGATGCTGTCTTTGTTAAGATGGATATTTTTAAGAAATATCTATGGTATACCTATAAAGAAGAACGTTTTAAATGGTTTCGTTTAACACTAGATCAGGTTCAAGAAATTATAGAATTAAATAAAAATAATGAGAAATCTATTTCTTTAGAAGAATATGAATCTGATGTAGAAATTGTTGAAAAAGTAAGTTTTGAAGATGCTGCAGGCCAAGATAGTTTAACACGTTTTGATGCGCCTAAACCTAGTAAAAGAAGAAGAAATAACAGGAACAAAAGAAAGAAAAAACCTGTTGCTGCAACTGTTGCAAAAACTTCGAATCAAAATAAAAATAATCAACAAAAAAGAAAGCCTAGAACTAACCCAAACCAAAATCAGCCTAAAGCTGAAGGTTCTAAGCCAAATAAACCTAGAAGAAATAATAGAAATAGAAAAAACAACAAAAATCAAAATGGGAATAGTGCTAAAGAAAACTCATAAATTCTTTATTTTATTTCTAATTGCTGGTTTGTATAGTTGTAACTCTAATATTGAGTTCACAGAATACAATACATTACAAAATAGTGGTTGGAAATCTCATGAGAAAATCTCATTTAATTTTGATGTGACAGATACTATTCAACCAAAAAATTTGTTTATCAATATCAGAAATAACAACAATTACCCATTTAGTAATTTATATGTTATTACTGAGTTAAAAGCTCCAAATGGAGACAAAATTATAGATACTTTACAGTATGCAATGACTGATGCTAAGGGAAGGTTTTTAGGAGATGGTTTTGCAAATGTTATAGAAAATAAACTCTTTTATAAAGAACAATTAAAATTTGCAGCCTCTGGAGAATATCAATTTAATATTCGACATGCGATGCGAAAAAACGGACAAGTAAATCCAATTTCAAATTTAGAAGGTATACAAGATATTGGTTTCAGTATCGAAAAAAAATAATTAAAATGGCAGAGAAAAAAACAAACTATAAAAAGTTTATCATTTGGTTTTGGGCACTCGTTTTAGGAGGAGTTTTAATTTTGGCTGGCTTGTTTTTTACGGCTTCTGTAGGAGGTTTTGGAGCTTTACCAACCTTTGAAGAATTAGAAAACCCGCAAACCAATCTAGCAACTGAAGTAATTTCTTCAGATGGTGTTACCATTGGTAAATACGCAACAGAAAATAGAACTCCTGTTCATTTTAATGAATTACCTCAAAATTTGGTAAACGCATTAGTAGCTACAGAAGATGAGCGTTTTTACGATCATTCAGGAATCGATTTTAGAGGAACAGCAAGAGCTGTTTTAAAACCAGGAAGTGGAGGTGCAAGTACCATTACACAACAATTGGCAAAAATGCTTTTTACGGGTAGAGCCTCTAGCAACATTTTTAAAAGGGTATTGCAAAAAATGAAAGAATGGGTTGTGGCTACCAAATTAGAAAAACAATATACCAAGCAAGAAATTATTGCAATGTATTTAAACAAGTACGATTTCTTGAATCAAGCTGTTGGTATACGTTCTGCTGCTAGAATTTACTTTGGAAAAGAACCAAAAGAATTAGAAATTCAAGAATCTGCAATGTTGGTTGGTATGCTTAAGAACTCTTCATATTTCAATCCATTAAGAAGAGAAGCATTAGTAAAACAAAGAAGAAATGTTGTTTTATTGCAAATGACAAAAAATGGTTTTATTACAGAAACTGAAAAGAAAAACCTACAACAATTACCTTTAGAATTAAATTATACTCCAGAAAGCCATGATGAAGGGTATGCTACTTATTTTAGAGCACATTTGCAAAAAGTAATGCGTACTTGGGTTAGAAATAATCCAAAACCAAATGGAGAAGAATATGATATTTTTAGAGACGGATTAAAAATTTATGTAACTATAGATTCTAGGATGCAAATGTATGCAGAAGAAGCTGTGCAAGAACATATGGCTAATTTACAATCGTACTTTTTTAAAGAACAGGCTAGAAACAGAACAGCACCTTTTTATGATTTAGAAAAAAGTCAAATTAGAGGTATTTATGAGAGAGCAAAGAAAAACTCTAACAGATACAAAAGGCTAATTGCAGCAGGGAAACCTAAGAAAGAGATTGACGAAATTTTTAATACAAAAACGAAAATGAAAGTCTTTTCTTGGAAAGGTGTTAAAGACACTGTCATGTCTCCAAATGACTCCATTAAATATTACAAACACTTTTTGCGTTCAGGGCTATTATCTATAGAACCACAAACTGGTCACATAAAAGCTTGGGTTGGTGGGATCAATAATAAATTTTTTAAGTACGATGCTGTAGCTCAACAAAAAAGACAAGTAGGTTCTACCTTTAAACCATTTGTTTATGCAACTGCTATAAACCAATTAAGGATGTCTCCTTGTGATGAGTTACCAAATATTCGTTATACCATTCCAAAAGGAAAGTATGGAATTCCTGAAGCTTGGACACCAGATAATGCTACAGAAAATTATGGAGGTATGCTTACTTTAAAAGATGGTTTAGCAGGTTCTGTAAATACAATATCTGCTAATTTAATAGATAAAGTAGCACCAGAAAATGTAGTAAGATTAGCAAAAGCATCTGGTATAGAAACAGATATTCAAGCAAATCCATCAATAGCTTTAGGTGCTGTAGATTTGTCATTGCTAGAAATGGTAAGTGCTTACTCAACTTTTGCAAACAGAGGTTTACGAGTAAAACCTATGATTATTACTAGAATTGAAGATAAAAACGGAACTGTTTTAAAAGACTTTGTGCCAGAAACACAAGAGGTACTTAGTGAGGAATCTGCATATGTAATATTAAATTTATTAGAAGGTGTTACGCAATCTGGTTCTGGAGTTCGTTTAAGATCTACTTGGTCTTCAGGAGGTAAAGCAGTAACTGGTTTCCCTTATGGATTTAAAAATGCAATTGCTGGTAAAACAGGAACAACACAAAATCAATCTGATGGTTGGTTTATGGGAATAGTGCCAAATTTAGCAACTGGAGTTTGGACAGGTGGAGAAGATAGAGCTACTCATTTTGCTGGAATTACAAAGGGTCAAGGTGCAACCATGGCTTTACCAACTTGGGCTATATTTATGCAAAAATGTTATGCAGATAAATCTTTAAATATTTCAAAGGAAGAATTTGAGAAGCCAGAAGAATTGAGTATCAACATTAATTGTAATAAAGAAGAAGACGAAAATATAAATACAATTCCTGAAGGAGATACAGATTTTTAAATTGTAATTATTTAAAATTCATTAAAACTTAAAAGAATGATAAACAAAAAAGTAAGTAATGTTCAAGAAGCTTTAAAAGGCGTAAAAGATGGCATGACTTTAATGTTAGGTGGTTTTGGGCTTTGTGGAATTCCTGAAAATGCCATTTCAGAATTGGTAAATTTAGATGTAAGAGAAGTTACTTGTATTTCTAATAATGCAGGAGTAGATGATTTTGGTTTAGGTTTATTGTTACAAAATAAACAAATTAAAAAAATGATTTCTTCTTACGTAGGTGAAAATGATGAATTTGAACGCCAAATGTTATCTGGAGAATTAGAAGTTGAATTAACACCACAAGGAACTTTAGCTGAAAAATGTAGAGCTGCTCAAGCTGGTTTCCCTGCATTTTACACACCTGCAGGTTTTGGTACAGAAGTAGCAGAAGGTAAAGAAACTAGAGAATTTGATGGTAAAATGTATGTTTTAGAACCTGCTTTTAAAGCAGATTTTGCATTTGTAAAAGCTTGGAAAGGAGATGCTGCAGGGAATTTAGTTTTTAAAGGAACTTCAAGAAATTTTAATCCAAATATGTGTGGAGCAGCAACAATAACAGTTGTTGAAGTGGAAGAATTGGTAGAGGTTGGTACATTAGATCCTAATCATATTCATATTCCTGGAATTTTTGTCCAAAGAATTTTTGAAGGAACCAATTACGAGAAAAGAATTGAGCAAAGAACAGTAAGACAAAAAAATTAAGGATGGCTTTAGATAAAAATGGAATCGCAAAAAGAATTGCGCAAGAAGTTCAAGATGGTTTTTATGTAAACCTTGGTATAGGTATACCAACTTTAGTCGCCAATTATGTAAGAGAAGATATAGAGGTTGAGTTTCAATCAGAAAATGGGGTTTTAGGTATGGGTCCTTTTCCTTTTGAAGGTGAAGAAGATGCAGATATTATAAATGCTGGTAAGCAAACTATTACTACTATGCCTGGTGCTAGTTTTTTTGACTCTGCAACCAGTTTTGCCATGATTCGTGGTAAACATGTAGATTTAACAATATTAGGAGCAATGGAAGTTGCAGAAAATGGGGATATTGCCAATTGGAAAATACCAGGTAAAATGGTAAAAGGTATGGGTGGAGCTATGGATTTAGTAGCTTCTGCAGAAAATATTATTGTAGCAATGATGCATACTAACAAAAGAGGAGAATCTAAAATATTAAAGCAATGTTCTTTACCTTTAACAGGTGTTGGTTGTGTAACTAAAGTAGTAACTAATTTAGCCGTTTTAGAAGTTAAAAATAAAGCTTTTCACTTGCTAGAAAGAGCTCCAGGAGTTTCTGTAGAGCAGATTCAAGAAGCAACAGAAGGTACTTTAATTGTTGATGGAGAAATACCAGAAATGAATATCTAATGAAAAAATATAAAGCATATTTACCATTACTATTTCCAGTACTAATCATTTTGATTGGTCTTATTATTTATAAGATTTTAGATTATGAGCCTAATTTTTATACCATTATTATAAACATTGGTTTGGCCTATATTTTATCTCCTAGAGTAAAAACAATTCAAAAACAAAATGGAACTCAAGAACAATTAACTTGGGTTTTTTTAAAAAAAATAATTGAGTAAATGAAAATTATCTCATACAATGTAAATGGTATAAGAGCTGCCTTAAAAAAGGGTTTTTTAGATTGGTTAGAAGCAGCAAGTCCAGATGTAATTTGTATTCAAGAAACCAAAGCACATAAAGAACAACTAGATTTAACCTTGTTCGAAAATGCAGGTTATAAGTATCATTATTGGTTTTCAGCACAAAAAAAAGGCTACTCTTCAGTAGCCATTTTGTGTAAAAAAGAACCTAATAATGTAGTCTATGGAACAGGAATTGATTCTATGGATTTTGAAGGTAGAAATCTTAGGGTAGATTTTGATGATGTCTCTATAATGAGCCTATATTTACCCTCTGGAACTAATGATTTAAGATTAGATTATAAGTTCAATTACATGGATGAATTCCAAGATTATATCAACAATTTAAAGCAAGAAATACCCAATTTAGTTGTTTGCGGAGATTATAATATTTGTCATGAAGAGATAGATATTCATAACCCAAAAATGAAAGGAGTTTCTGGTTTTTTACCAGAAGAAAGAACTTGGATTGGAGATTTCATCAACAGTGGTTTTGTAGATAGTTTTCGCCATTTAAACAAAGATGTTCAGCAATATTCTTGGTGGAGTTACAGAGCAAATGCAAGAGCAAATAACAAAGGTTGGAGGCTAGATTATGCCATGGTTTCAGAACCTTTAAAAGATAAAATCAGTAGAGCTTATATTTTGCCAGAAGCAAAACATTCAGATCATTGTCCAATAGTAGTAGAATTAGATATATAAATACATGAGGTTCCTTTTATCTTTTTTATTAATTAGTATTTCAGCTTTCGCTCAACAAGAAAAAGACTCGCTTTTAATTATAAAAGCAGATACTATAATTGATGCAAAAATTGCTGCTGATGAAACTAAAAAACAAGATTTCTTTACTGATAATGATCTAAAAGTTATAGATAGTTTATTGGTAGATCATAAATTTAGTTCTCCTCTAATTGATACTTTAGAGTATGTAATTGATGATAAAGATATAATTGGCAATACAACAAAAGCACTAACAACAGATTTGCTAAAACAACGTTTATCTAACTTAAATGATAACACTCCTTTTGATTTAGCTTACAATCCTGCATTAGAAAAAGTAATCAATAGCTACCTATTATACAGAAGAAAATATTATCCTGCTTTAATGGCAAAAGCAAAGTATTATTTCCCAATGTTTGAGCAGTATTTAGATCAATATGACATTCCTTTAGAAATGAAATATTTATCTATTGTAGAATCTGCTTTAAGACCAAAAGCAAGATCAGGTGTGGGTGCATCTGGTTTATGGCAATTTATGTATGGCACAGGTAAACAGTTCGATTTAAAAGTTAGTTCTTATGTAGATGAAAGATATGATCCTGTAAAAGCAACAATTGCAGCCTGTAAATATTTAAGTCAACTCTACAGTATTTTTGGTGATTGGGATTTGGCTTTAGCAGCCTATAATTCTGGGCCAGGAAATGTATCTAAAGCCATAAAACGTTCAGGAGGTTTTAAAAATTATTGGAATATTAGGCCTTATTTACCAAGAGAAACTGCAGGTTATGTTCCAGCATTTTATGCAACCATGTATATTTTTGAACACTCAAAAGATCATAACATATATTCAGAATTACCTGAGTTTTTTGAATTTCAAACAGACACAGTACGTGTAAAAAGAACTATTTCTTTTGATCAAATTTCAGAAACCATCAATGTAGATGAAGAAGTGCTTACGTTTTTAAATCCTTCCTATAAATTAGATATTATTCCTTTTATAAAAGGCAGAAATTATGCTTTAAGGTTGCCAAGTAGTAAAATAATAGACTTTTTAGATAAAGAGAAAGAGATTTACACTTTGGCAGATGAAGATGATGCAAAAAGAGAAAAACCTCTGCCTAAATATTTTGAAATGGATAAACGTATTCGTTACAAGGTTAAAAGTGGAGATTATTTAGGTAAAATTGCAAATAAATTCGGAGTTAGAGTTAGTAGCATAAAACGTTGGAATAGGTTAAAAAACAGTAATTTAAAGATAGGCCAGCGTTTGTACATATATCCAAAACGATTAAGATAGCCAAAAGTAAAATTCAATTTGGAATAGTCTTTGAGGACATACAATTGAATTTAAATTTATAAAAGTAAAACCATGAAAAAAATATTTTCAGTATTTGTATTATCCATTTTGTTAGTCTCTTGTGTAGGTAATGATAAAATGATTTTAAAAGAATCAATTGGTAGAATTAATAAAGTAATGGTTGTTGCTAAAATTAGTGATTGGACAGGTGATGTTGGTCAAGAAGTTAGGAATTCATTTGGAGAATTAATGGTAGGTTTACCACAAGCAGAACCAATTTTATCTGTTTCTCAAGTAGCACCAAATGGCTTTAGTTCTATGATGAAAGCTAGTAGAAATATTTTAGTTATTTCAGAAGGAGATAAATCTAATTTTTCTGTAAAAACAAATGTCTATGCAAAGCCTCAGACCATTATTTATGTTCAGGGTAAAGATGATAATGAAATTATAGAAATCCTTCAAAATCGTAAAGAGGAAATTAGAAAAACCTTTTTAGATTCAGATATTGCATTTACACAAGGCATCTTTAAAAAAGACGCTTCTAAGCAAAAGTATAAAACACTAGAACAGTTAGGTATTTCACTAACCATTCCAAATAAATTTAATACCGTAGATGATACAGGCGATTTTTTATGGCTTCGTAATCATTTAACAAGTGGTATTGCTAAAACAGGTAGTAATAATATATTAGTGTATTCTGTTCCTTTAGAAGATAAAACAATGGTTGCAGATAGTATAGTTGCTGTAAGAAATGCAATTGGTAAAAAATACATTCCAGGTTCAGATCCAGAAACCATGTATATGATTACAGAAGAAGCTTACACACCTTTTACTTTTGATGCCACTATTGATGGTAAAAAGGCCTATGAAACTAGGGGAAAATGGGAAGTAAAAAATGATTTTATGGCTGGCCCATTTTTAAACTATACTGTTTTAGATGAAGCAAATAATAGACTAATTGTTGTAGAGGGCTTTACTTATGCACCATCAGTAAATAAAAGAGCTTTTGTGTTTGAGCTAGAAGCTATCGCAAAATCTTTAAAAATAAAATAAATAACATCTTTCTAATATTTTAAAAGGCCTCAGAATTTGTTTTGAGGCCTTTTTTAGTTAAGCACTAATTATCAAATAGGTATTTGCTATATTTGAATTCAACCAAAAAACTTTTTTATCATGGAAATGAATTTCTACATCTTTTTTTTAGCAGCCTTAGTCCCAATGATTATTGGCTTTGTTTGGTATGGTCCTCTTTTTGGAAAAGCATGGATGAACCAAATGGGTTTTACTGAAGAGTCTTTAAAAGACACAAATATGGTTAAAACCTTACTGATTTGTTATGTGCTAAGTTTGTTAATTGCATTTGCATTAATGCCCATGGTTATTCATCAAATGGGTGTATATTCTACTTTAGCAGGTGATCCTGGATTTGCAGAACAAACAGGTGAAGCTTATTCTTACTTCGAAAATTTTGTTGCTACATATAGTGATCGATTTAGAACTTTTAAACATGGAGCATTTCATGGAATTTTATTTGGCTTTTTCTTAATCATGCCAATTTTAGGAATCATAGCAGTATTTGAAAAAAAATCATTTAAATATGTTGCCATTAATGCTGGTTATTGGATGGTTACACTTGCAATAATGGGTGGTATTATCTGTCAATGGATGTAATAAATGTGTCGTAATAAAATTAAAAAAGCCGCTTTTTAGCGGCTTTTTTTAAATATAAAAATTAAGAAATTAGTATCCTATTTTGGCACGAACTCTTTGTAATACTTCATTAGCTGTAACCTTTGCTTTTTCTGCTCCAAGTTTTAAGGCTTCATCAATTTCATGTTGGTTATTCATATAATGATGATAACGTTCTCTAACAGTTTCGAACTTGGCTATAATTAATTCATATAAAGCCTGTTTTGCATGACCATATCCATAATTTCCACCTTCATAATTTGCTCTCATCTCTGTAATTTGGGCATCAGAGGCTAATAATTTATATAAGGCAAATACATTATCAGTATCTGGGTCTTTTGGTTCTTCTAAGGGTGTACTATCTGTTTTTATACCCATAATTTGTTTTCTTAACTTTTTATCAGTTAAAAAAATATTAATGGTATTCTCTCTAGACTTACTCATTTTTTCACCATCAATTCCAGGAACTAATTTGGTGTTTTCTTGAATTTTAGCTTTGGGTGCTACTAATGTTTCTCCAACCACATTGTTAAATCTGTTGGCAACATCTCTTGTCATTTCTAAATGCTGTAATTGATCTTTACCTACAGGTACAATTTCTGCATCATACAATAAAATATCTGCAGCCATTAACATAGGGTAGGTAAATAAACCAGAATTTACATCAGATAAACGATCTGCTTTGTCTTTAAAACTATGAGCCAAGGTTAATCTTTGGTAAGGAAAGTAACAACTTAAATACCAACTTAATTCAGTTACTTGAGGTATATCACTTTGTCTATAAAACACAGTTTTACTAATGTCTAAACCACAAGCAAGCCAAGTTGCAGCAGTACTATAAGTGTTTTCTCTTAACTGTTTACCATCTTTAATTTGAGTTAAAGAGTGCATGTCTGCAATAAAAAGAAACGCTTCATTATTAGGATCATTTGCCATTTCTATTGCTGGTAAAATTGCTCCTAATAAATTACCTAAATGTGGTGTTCCTGTACTTTGTACTCCTGTTAAAATTCTAGACATTTATCTAATTTTTAAAATCGAAAATTAATTTTAGAAGGCAAAAATAAGGTTTTGAGTACAAAAAATATCAAAGAAAAGAAATTAGTATTTTTGCTTTTGTTTTAAATTTTTAAAACTAATAAAGAACGATATCACTTTGAGATTTATTAAAATTCCATTTTTATTTATTTGGCGCATTTGGTTCTACCTATTGTTAATTGTAACTATTTTAATAATGGTGCCATTTATGCTCATATTAACAGCAAAAGAATCTTATTATCCAACTTTTTGGAAAATGGTTAGATTATGGGCTTTTCTTCTAATTTATGGAATGGGATTTCGTCTTAAAATAGATAGAGATCAAAAAATTAAAAAAGACAGAAGTTACATGTTCTGTCCAAATCATGGTTCTTTAATGGACCCTTTTGTAATGATTGCTTTAAGTAAAAACCCAATTGTTTTTATTGGTAAAAAGGAATTGGTTAAAATACCAATTTTTGGATTTTTCTATAAAAGAGTGGTAATTATGGTAGATAGAAGTTGCCCAAAAAGTAGAAAAAGAGTTTTTAAAATGGCAAAAGAAAAATTACAAAATGGAACTAGTATGGGTATATTTCCAGAAGGTTTAGTTCCTACAGAAAATATAGCTCTAGCTCCTTTTAAAGATGGTGCTTTTAGTTTGGCTATAGAGTTCGAAATGCCAATTGTGCCTCAAGTTTATTATGATTGTAAACGATTGTTTTCATGGGACTTTTTTAAAGGTGGCCCTGGAGTTTTTAGAATTCATCAGCATAAATTTATAGAAACTAAAAATTTAGAATTAAGTGATGTTGATAAACTTAAAAAGCAGACCTTTGATTTAATTTATCAAGATTTGATAAATGATAAAAAGTATATGAAAGATACTAATAGACCTAATAATGAGCGAGAGTTTAAATCACCTTTATAGTGTAAAAGAAGAGAAACTGAATGTTATTTCTCATGGTTTTGGCTTATTACTTAGTATTGTAGCTTTTCCTTTCTTGATTTATAAATCTTTTAATTTTTCTGATTTTTGGCAGCCCTTAAGTTTTATTATTTATGGCTTAAGTATGATTGTTTTGTATGCAGCATCTACTTTTTATCATGCAGCTAAAAATCCCAAAAAAAGAAGAAAACTAAACATTTTCGATCATGCAGCAATCTATGTTTTAATTGCTGGTAGTTATTCACCCTTTTGTTTGGTGGGTTTAAACTCAGACTTGGGTTGGTATATGTTTTTATTTGTTTGGCTTTTTGCTTTAATAGGCGTCATTTTAAAGCTATTTTTTACAGGTAGATTTGATAAAGTTTCTACAGCCATGTATTTGCTTATGGGTTGGCAAATACTATTTTTCATTAAACCCTTAATGAATAGTATTTCTGCAGAAAACTTTTACTATTTGGTAGCTGGTGGTATCTTTTATTCTATTGGAGCAGTCTTATATTCAATTAAAAAAATGCCTTATAATCATGCAATTTTTCATGTATTTGTATTGCTAGGTAGTTTTTCGCATTTTTTAGGTATTTATAATTTATAAAGCCCAATTTTTAAAAGGATTTTTACTCAAGTTGGAGTTGTAGTATTTAGAATCTCCTGTAACTTCTTTGCCTAACCAGTTTGGTTTATGAAAGCTTTCGTTCTCAGAATTAAGTTCTATTTCAGCAATAATTAAACCATTATTATCTCCATAAAATTCATCAACTTCAAAAATAAGATGGTCATTTTTAACCAAGAATCTTGTTTTCTCTATTATAGATTCTTCACATAGTAAAAGTAAATTTTCAGCATCAGAAATTGTTATTTCTTTTTCCCATTCAAATCTTGTAGTTCCTGATTTATTAGACTTACCTTTTACAGTTAAATAAGCTTTGTTATCTTGAATTCTAACTCTTACAGTTCTACTTTTATCTGTGTTTAAATAACCTTGTTTTAAAGTGTTTTGCTGATATGCTAACTTTTTAAACTCGGTATTATTTACTAAAAATTTACGTTCAATTTCTAACGACATATAATTTTACTTATTATTTTTATAGATACCAAAAACATAATCAGATGCATTATTTTTTAGATACTCGTCTTCTAAAAGAAAAAGCTTTTCTAGAATGGCTTCTTTTTCATCATTTAAATTATAAAAGTGATGAGAAATATCTCTTAATGCACTCAATAATAAATTACCTCCATAAGGTTTCTCTTTAATTGTAATGTAGTTTTTATGAATGCTTGGCATTATGCTAGAAGAATCTACACATTCAGAAGGGTCAGCAATAATCATTCTTAAAACACCAACACCTCTATATTTGTTTTTGTGCAATTTACTTTTAAAGCGAACTCTATATTTTTTAGGAATTAACTGTATTGCTTTATTGATTTCAGAAATTTGATTTTTAGAAAATTGATGTCTTGTTGCTCCTACAAACTCATTAATAATCAACAACCCATCTTCTTTTAATGTGGTTCTAATTTTAGTAGTTAAGAAGTTTTCAATATGATCAAAATGATGTAATGAAGATTTAAAGAAAATAATATCATACTCACTTTCTTTAAAATCAAATTCATAAATATTCTGAGTAATAAACTTAATATTTGCAAGCCCTTTTTTAGTGGCACTTTCTGATCCAATTTTCAATAAATTATCAGCAATATCTACGCAAACTACTTCTTTAAAAAGAGTGGAATTTTCTGCGAGTTCAATTTCTCTATTACTAATTCCAGAACCTATAGAAAGCAGCTTTAAATCTTTTTTATCTTTCAGTAAATCTGTTACTATATAGTCAATATAATTTTTGTTTTCATCACCAGAGATAAGAGTGTTCCACCTTTTTTGCACTTTAGGAATATTCCAAAAATAAGAAGATATAAAAGAGGTGTTGTCAAAAGCGCTTTTCGTTCTTTTTTCTTCGTTAAAAGTAAATTTAGATAAAATAAAAGCACTACCTCTTTGAACTATTTTAAAGTAGGTGTCTATAAAGTCATCTAAAGTAACAAATCTCATTTTTGTTTTAATTTGAGTAAATAACAATAAATTAAGTACTAATGTACTTATTTATTGCGTTAATTTATAGTAATTAAAATATATTTGAACTCTAATAGTGATTATGAAGAAATCAATTTTTATATTTTTTTCCTTTTTAAGTTTTCTTACTTATTCTCAAGTAGATTATAGTAATTCTTGGGAAGATTTTTATTCTTACAATAATGTGAAAGACTTTGTAAAAGTAGATAATATAATTTATGCTTTAGTAGATAATGCAGTTTTTACTTATAACGAAACTACTTTAGAAACAGAGAAGTTTTCTTCTATTCAGGGTTTGTCTGGAGAAACAACATCTGCCATTTTTTATAATGAAACTTTTAAACGTCTAGTAATTGGTTACGAAAATGGTTTGATTGAAGTTATAGACGAAAATGGAGAAATCACTATTTCATCAGACATTACTAATTTTAATCAAACAGGACTTAAAAGAATTAATCATATAAGTGAATTTGAAAATACACTATACTTAGCAACGCCTTTTGCAATTGTAGAATATGATATTGAAAAATTAGAATTCGGAGATACTTTTTTTATTGGTAGTAATTCAACTTCTCTATTGATTAATGAAAGTTTAGTAGTAAATGATTTTATTTATGCTGCAACAGAAGATGGAATTTTTAAAGCAGATGCAACAAGTAATTTGTTAATTGATTTTAATAGCTGGCAACAAAGTTTTACAAACAGAGAATTTAGTAGAATTATTAATTTTAGTAATGCTATTTATGTAGCCGAAAATGAAGTTTTATATCAACTTAATAATACTAGTTTAATTGAAGTTAGACGTTTTTCTGAACCAATTATAAACTTAAATTCATCAGACTCTAATTTGCTAATTACCTTAAATAATCAAGCAATTGTATTAGATAGTAATTTAAAGGTACAGCAGGAAATTAATACCACAACAGATTTTGATTTTACTCTTTCTGATGCTTTATTCATTGACAATACCATTTATTTAGCTACAAATCAGTTTGGAGTTTTAACAAGAAACAATCAAACTTCGACTTTTACAGAAATTCATCCTGAAGGTCCACTTTCTAATGAAGTTTTTTCTATTGCTGCAAAAGACGCTGATCTTTGGGTGGTTTATGGAGGATATAATTCATTTTATGGCTCTCTTTTTAAAAGACAGGGTTTTAGTCATTTTAATGGGGCAGAATGGTTTAATACACCTTTTGACCCTGATTTTCCAGTAATCGATTTGAATCATGTTACTATAGATCCAAATGCAGAAAATAGAGTTTATATTAGTTCATTTGGAGATACAGGTGATATAAACTCAGTTTCTACAGGTGGTTTATTAGTTGTTGAAAACAACGAAATAAGTACGTTTTATAATCATTTAAACAGTGGTTTAGAAGATTTAGAACCAACTCAACCTAATAGGGTAACATTAAGAATTAGTGGCTCTGCCTTTGATAGAGAGGGTAATTTATGGGTAGCAAATATTAATAGAACAGACGAACTTAAAAAATTATCACCTTCAGGAGTTTGGAGCAGCTATGATTTAAGTGGATTAAAAACCAATCCAACCTTTTTTGGATTAAGTGAAATTGCCATAGACAATAACCAAACCATTTGGATGGGTACAAGAAGAAATGGAATTTATGCCTTTAATGAAAATGGTAACAGAACTAGAGCTTTGTTAACCACACCTAATTTGGGGAATCTACCAGACACAGATGTACTAACTGTAGCTGTTGATAAATCTAACAGAATTTGGATGGGAACTAGAACAGGAATGGTTGTGTTTAGAAATGCTGCTACCGTTTTTGATGCAGAAGTTTTAAATGCACAACCTGTAATTATAGAAGAAAATGGAGTAGGAGAACGTTTATTAGGTGATCAAAGAGTGAATACTATAAAAGTTGATGGTGCAGATAACAAATGGTTTGGAACAGAGAGTGGAGGTGTTTTGTACACAAACCCTTCAGGAACAACAACATTAAATAATTTTAATACTCAAAATTCGCCTTTACCTTCTAATAAAATCTTAAAAATTGCCATAGACGATTCTAGTGGAAAAGTATTTTTTGCAACAGAAAAAGGTATTGTAGCTTATAATAGTAATGTGGCTCCTTTTGGAGATGTTTTAGAGGAAGTTTATGCATATCCTAATCCTGCATTAAAAAATCACAATACAGTAACAATTACAGGTAGAAATGGTAATAATTTACCTAAAGGAACTAATGTAAAAATCTTAGATGTTGCAGGTTATTTAGTCTATGAAACAAATGTGGTAGAAGGTCAAGAATTACAAGGAGGTAAAGTGGTTTGGAACAAATCAAATCTTGCAGGTAGAAAAGTGTCATCTGGGGTTTATATTGTTTTGCTTTCTAATGATGATGCTTCAGAAACATCCACTACTAAAATTGCAATTGTAAATTAATGGCAGTTGTAACTACAAAAGCAATTGTGCTTAGCGCTTTAAAATATGGTGATACCAGTTTAATTGTAAAATGCTATACACAAGAAGAAGGTATTAAAACCTATATGGTTAGAGGAATTTTAAAACCTAAAAAGAAAGGCATAACTGCAGCATACTTTCAACCTTTAACACAATTAAAAATAGTTGCAAATCATAATACTAAAAACACCTTAAATTCACTTAAAGAAGTTCAGGTTTATCAGCCATACAAAACAATTTATAACAATATTGTAAAACAATCTGTAGTTTTATTTTTGTCTGAGGTTTTAAGCAATGCTATCCAAGAAGAAGAACAGAATACAACTTTATATGAGTATATAGAAACGGCTTTGCAATGGTTAGATTTGCATGATAATGTAGCCAACTTTCACTTACTGTTTTTACTAAATTTAACAGGATTTTTAGGCTTTTATCCAGACTTGTCAGATACTAAAAAAAATGGGTTTGATTTACTAGAAGGTGTTTATTCAGATAATTATGCTAATAAAAATGTGATCTACAAAAACGATTTTTATCAGTTTAAAAAGCTTTTAGGCATAAATTTTGATGCAATACAAGAAGTGTCTTTCAGTAAAGAAGAAAGGCAAGTAGTTTTGCAGATAATAATTCAGTATTTTAAACTACATTTGGGCAATTTTAGAAATCCTAAATCTTTACAAGTTTTAGAAACCGTTTTTAGTGGATGATGAAGAACATTTTTATTTATATTATTTTTTTGATTTGTGGCTCATCACTGGCGCAAACCGTAAAAGTTTTAGATAAAGAAACAGGTAGAGGAGTTAAAAATGTGAGCATTTTTAATGAAGCAAATACCATAAGTTTAACTACAGATAAAGAAGGTTTTGCAGACGTTTCTTTATTAAAAGATAATGAGGTTATTATATTTTCTCATATTTCTTATGCAGTTTATCGCATTAAAAAATCTAACCTAAAAAATCGAAATTTTGTTATTCAGCTTATCAAAGAGTCAGAACAATTAGATGAAGTAGTTATTTCCGCTTTTAAAAAAGATGTTAAAACTAAAAGAATTGCAGAAAGAATCGCTGTAATTTCTAAGAAAGATATTCGTAAAATTTCGCCTCAAACTTCTGCAGATTTATTGGCAGCAATTCCAGGAATTAAAGTACAAAAATCTCAATTTGGGGGAGGTAGTCCTGTGATAAGAGGAATGGAATCTAATAGAGTTTTGTTAGTAGTAGATGGAGTTAGAATGAATAATGCTATCTACAGAAAAGGTCATTTACAGAATTCTATAACATTATCACCTAATTTATTAGAAAAAACTGAAGTTGTTTTTGGACCATCTTCTGTAATTTATGGTTCAGATGCTTTAGGTGGTGTAATTCACTATTATACAAAAACACCACAACTATCAGAAAATAATGAAGTTAAAAGTCAGCTTTTTTCTAGGTATTCAACTGTTAATCAAGAAATAACTACGAGTGTTTCTGCTGAATTAAGTTTTGAAAAATGGGCTTCTTTTACTAATATATCTTATTCAGATTTTGGCGATTTAAGAGCTGGAGAAAATAGAAATCATGGTTTTGAAGATTGGGGTAAAGTATTTTATTACTCAGAAAATGTAAATGGCAATTATGCTGCAAACCCTACTCTGAATACAAATCCAAATTTATTAAGAAATACAGGATATAATCAAACAGATTTTTTACAGAAGTTTTTTGTACCTCTATCAAAAAATACTGATTTAAAGGTGAATCTACAGTATTCAACTTCATCAGATATTCAAAGATTTGACAGACTTACTGAGTTAACAGATTTTGCAGATGTCTCCTCACTAAAATTTGCAGAATGGTATTATGGTCCTCAGCAAAGATTTTTACTATCCTCTCAATTAGATGTACATCCTCATAAAAATTGGTTAGAATCAGGTACAATAACTGCAGCTTTTCAAAATATAAAAGAAAGTAGAATTCAAAGAAAATTTGGAAGTTTAGATAGGTCTTACAGAGAAGAAACTGTAAATGTATTTAGTTTAAATGGAGATTTTTCTGTACCATTATCTAATAACAATTCGCGTATTTTATCTTATGGTTTTGAGTTTGCATACAATGATGTAGCTTCTAATTCTTATGGGAAAACTTTAAATATAGAAAATGGTCAGATAAATGGATTTTCTAACGATTTTAAAGTGCAATCTAGATATCCAGATGGAGGAAGTAATTTTCTAACATCAGCAGTTTATGTGGGTTACAGACAAGATTTATCAAAAAAATCAACCTTAAATACAGGTATTCGATTTACGAACATTAATAAAAATGCAACTTGGATAGATGAAACTTTTCTAACTTTTGATGATAAAAGTTTATCTAGAAATAATTCAGCAGTAACAGCTACTTTAGGTTACGTTTTTAAACCGAATAAAAATTGGCAATTAAACAGTGTTTTATCTTCTGGTTTTAGATCACCAAATATAGATGATGTGGGTCGTGTTCGAGAAAAAGCAGGTAATGTTACTATCCCAAATATACACGTGAGCCCAGAGTTTGCTTACAATGCAGAACTAGGTTTGCAGAAATATTTTAATAACAAGAAGTTTCGATTAGGAGCCAATATGTATTACACACTTTTAGACAACTATATTCAAAGAGACTTTGTGTACAATGCAGATGGCTCTATTTTGCAAGTAGAATTTGATGGTGAGTTTGGAAATGCTGTAAATAATCAGAATAAGGGTACAGCTTATATTTTTGGATATACTGCTAATTATTTGGGTAAAATTTCTAAAACAATAAATACCTCTGGTTTTGTCACTTATACAAAAGGTAGAACTTACGATACTAAAGAGCCAATGTCTTCTATACCACCATTATTTGGTCAGTTTGAAGTAAATTATAAAAAAGAAAAAATTGCTTTAGGAGCCGAATTTAGATTCAATAGTAAAAAAGATATTGAAGATTTTAATTTTACAGAAGGCATAGACAACCATGATTTAACACCAGTTGTGAATGCAAATGCAACTAATGAAGAAGATATTTACTTTGGTTCTCCTAGTTGGATGACCTTTGGCGTAAATGGATCTTATGATGTTAGTACAAATTTTTCTGTACAAGCAAGATTAGACAATATTTTTGATGAACATTATATTGAGTTTGCCTCAGGTGTTTCTTCTCCAGGAAGAAACTTATCTGTATCTTTTGTGGCTAACTTTTAACGAATTTATTTAATTCGTTTTCCTTCATCATTGAAATTTTCATTTATTGCACGTTCCGTTTTTATTAGGCTTACTAATATTGCTAAAGCAACAAAAACCATAGGTTGCCAAGTTAATTCAGTAGCAGAAATACTGGCCAATAAAAGTGCAAACACAAATGAAATACCACTATACTTTAAAAAGGCTAAATTAAAAGTAGTATTGGCAAAGTGCCAAATATCTTCATTTTGCATCGCTTTTGGAGTTCTATAACCATAAAGACGATTAATCTTTTTTGGTGGAAATTTCCAAAATATAATACTGATTAAAAATAACACTCCATTTGTAGTTAAAACGTATATAAAAGCACTCATATCTTATTTTTTATTTTTGAATTGGTCTCATTAAACCTTCTTGCGCAAAAGAGGCCACTAATTTACCATCTCTTGTAAATATATTTCCTCTACATAAACCTCTTGCTCCATAAGTGTTTGGAGAATCAGCAGAGAATAACATCCAATCATCAAAATCAAAATCTCTAAAAAACCACATAGAATGATCTAAACTAGCAGTCATTGTATTAGCAAAACTATAATTTTTAGCATTCGGATTAAAAGCCGCATTTAAAACATTGTAATCTGAAATATAGGTTAAAATTTGATGTTTTAATCTTAAATCCATTTCTGGGATATCACCCTTTAATTTAAACCAAATTTCTTCTTTAGCTTCTTTATTTTCAGGTTTTAAAGGATTAGGTACAACTACTGGTTTAAAATCTATGGGTCTTTCTATACTTAAAAAAGACTTTACGCCTTTTGGTAAAAAATCTCCAAATTTTACAGCCATTTCCTCCCAACTTAATAATTCTTCAGGTTGTTTAATAGAAGTATTCATTTCAGTTTGATGCTCAAAACCTTCTTCCTTTTTATGAAAAGAGGCAGCTAAAATAAAAATGGTTTTTCCATTTTGACTTGCTGTAACTCTTCTTGTAGCAAAACTTCCTCCATCTCTCATAATTGCAACATCATAAGAAATAGGTACTTTTAAATCTCCTGCTTCTAAGAAATAAGAGTGTAATGAGTGTAAGAATCTATTTTCTGGTATAGTTCTATAAGCAGCATTTACTGCTTGTGCTAAAACCTGCCCACCAAAAACTATGGCACTTCCTATAGTTACACTTTCTCCTAAAAAAGTACGTTCATTTACTTCTTGTAGGTTTAATAAGTTAATTAAATCTGCACTTGTTTTCATTGGGGTTTATTTTTTAAAAGGTAAATTTTGACGAAAAGGAGTGGGTTGCACTCGCATCAAAAATAACTTTATGATTTTATTGGTTATACTTTTTTTATGACGAAGGTACATGGTTAAATCTTGTGGTTCTGCACCTACAGAGCTTTTTATTTCGCTTGCTGTTCTTCCAAAATTTAAGGTCTTTAAATTATTATCTATAGCAATTTTTATATAATCATATAGCATTCTTTGATAAATAGCTAATTCTCTATTTAAGCTATAATCAATGCCTACAAAATGAGCATCTAAACTATCATTATTGATAACTCCAGACATAAAACCAACCATTTTATCTTCTAAATAATATGTTTTAATGATGTAGTTATTATCTAACTGATACATGAATTCTTTATACGTATTCAAATTGAAATCACTCAAGTTAAAAGAGGCATTTTTTGCAACTTTTTTATAGAGTTGTTCCATGTCAGAAAGTTGTTGTGAAATAGAATCTTTGGTGACATCTTTTACAGATAAGCTTTTACTTAGTTTTAGTGCCTTTTTTGCTTTTACTCTAAATTTTGTTTTTAAGGCTTGTAGATAATCATCAAAGGTATTCCAACTTTTATCTAGATGTAAAACCATATTTGGTTCTACAGAGAAAGGATGATAATTAAAGTCTTTTAACTCATTTGTTATAGATATGGATTCGTTTATAAAATCTTTTAAAAGAAAAGCATCAATGTGATATTTGTCATTAGAATTCACATAATTAAGAATCGCTTTCGCTAGTTCTTTAATGATTTGTTTTTTATCAAAACCATTGGCAATTAAAATACCATGCTCACCACTTACAAATGTGTTTCCACAAATTAATAATTTAAAAGGTTTCTTTTTTGGAAACAAGTGTAGTTTTTGTCCAAATTCTTTTACTTTTTTAGCAAAAGATTCTAAATCATTTTTTACAGTTTCAAAGAAAAAATCGATTATTTGAATAGAACCAAAACACTTAGGATTACCATTGTTGTCTAGTAAAACAACATAGAAAAAGCTTAATTTTTGATGATTTTCTTCTACTGATTTTAAGAAAGATTTCTTGAAGTAAACATTTTCATTTACATTTAAAGAACTCCAAACCTTGCTAGGTATTTCATCTACAGACGAGTAATAATTAGCATTTAGATTTTTTGTGGAACAATTCAAAGAATGTATAGTGTTTTTTTGGTTTTACAAAGTTCTTAAAAATAAGTCAGTTTAAAAATTTTGCTTTAGAAATAAACAATTATAACTTTTCTTTAACATAGATTAAAGTGCTTAAAACTGTTCTGCAGCTTCAAAAAAGTATCTTTGCACCCTATTTAAACTTGTTCAGCAAGTTCAATTCAACTAACTAAGTTATGAGAAAAATAATTCTGGCCCTATTAGGTTTATTATTAATTGCTGGTGCTATATTATTAGGTAATTATTTTATCGATAAAAATCAGGCTCCAAGACCAATCTTCAAAAAAAGTATTAAAACTGTTTTTGTAAAAGAGGTAAAGAATGATGAAGTTCCAATTATTTTAACTGCAAATGGAAACCTGCAAGCAAAGAACAAAATTGATGTTTTTTCTGAAGTGCAAGGTGTTTTAAATGCCAGTTATAAGGCTTTTAAGCCAGGAACAAAATATAATAAAGGTGAGATTTTATTAAGTATTAATAGTGATGAATTTAGAGCGAGTATAAAATCGCAAAAAAGTAATTTATTTAATTTAATTACATCTATTTTACCTGATATTCGTTTGGATTATTCATCAGAATTTAAAAAATGGGAAACCTATTTACAAAGTTTTGATATTAATAAAACCATAGCAAAATTACCTGAATTTGCTACAGACAAAGAAAAGTATTTTATTTCTGGACGTGGAATTTTAACAGCCTACTACAATGTTAAGAATTTAGAAGTGCGTTTATACAAGCATGAAATTAGAGCACCTTTTACTGGTATTTTAACAGAGGCTTTAGTAACTCCTGGAACTTTGGTGAGATCAGGTCAAAAATTAGGAGAATTTATAGATACAGACATATATGAAATGGAGGTTTCTGTAAGTGCTGAATTTGCAGATCTTTTAAAAGTGGGTAATACTGTTAAATTAAATAACTTAAATAGATCTAAAAATTACGAAGGCAAAGTAATTCGTGTAAATGGTAGAATAGATCAGGTTTCACAAACAATTACTGCTTATATAGATGTAACACATCCAGATTTAAAAGAAGGGATGTTTTTAGAAGCTAATTTAGAAGCAAAATCGGAGGCAGATGCCATAGAAATTTCAAGAAAATTATTGGTAGATAATACTGCAGTTTATACCGTAAAAAACGATAGTGTTCTAACGTTATCAACTATAGACCCTGTTTATTTTGGAGCGGAAAAAGTAATTATTAAAGGTTTAGAAAATGGAGATAAAATTCTTACACAAACTTTACCTGGTGCTTTTGATGGAATGATTGTAAAAACAGAAACCAAAAAGTAATTAGATGAAAAAAATAATTACTTATTTCATAAAATATCCTGTAGCAGTAAACGTAATGATTTTTGCGTTTATCATCTTTGGTGCTGTAGGTGCCATTAGCATGAAATCTTCTTTTTTCCCTTTGGTAGATTCGCAATTAATAAGAATCAACCTAACTTATCCAGGTGCTTCACCAGCAGAAATGGAAGAAGGTGTTGTACTTAAAATTGAAGACAATTTAAAAGGTATTGTTGGTGTAGAAAGAGTAACTTCTGTTTCTAACGAAAATGCTGCAGTTGTAAATGTAGAAGTAGAAAAAGGTAAAAATATAGATGTTGTTTTATCTGATGTAAAAAATGCAGTAGATAGAGTACCTTCTTTTCCATCAGGTATGGAACCTGCTGTAATTGCAAAAGTAGAAAGCATTAGACCAACTATCAGTTTTACAGTTAGTGGAGAAAATGTATCCTTAAAATCTCTAAAACAATATGCAAGAAATATAGAGAATGATATTAGAGGTATAGAAGGTATATCTCAAGTTGCCATTTCTGGATTTCCAGCAGAGGAGATAGAAATTGCAGTTCGTGAAAATGATTTATTAGCTTACAATATGTCTTTTACAGAGGTTGCAAATGCTATTAGAAACTCTAATATTTTAATTACAGGAGGTAATATAAAAACTGCAGAAGAAGACTATTTAATTCGCGCAAGCAATCGTTCTTATTATGGAGTAGAACTACAAAATTTAATTGTTAGAACAGAAACAAGTGGTAATATTATTCGTTTAAAAGATGTTGCTGAAGTGAGAGATACATGGTCAGAAACACCTGATAGATTGTTCTATAATGGAAATTTAGCCATAGACATTACAGTAAGTAATACCAATAATGAAGACTTAATTTCATCAGCCGAAAAAATTAAAGAATACATTTACGAGTACAACCAAAAACAACAAAATGTTCAGTTAAATGTTTCTAGTGATGCTTCTATTACTTTAAATGGTAGAACAAAATTATTGATAGAGAATGGGGTTGTAGGTATTCTATTAGTACTTTTCTTTTTAGCTTTATTTTTAAACTTACGTTTGGCAATTTGGGTTGCTTTTGGTTTGCCAGTTGCCTTTTTTGGTATGTTTATTTTTGCAGCGCAATTTAGTGTAACCATCAATGTATTATCACTCTTTGGAATGATAATCGTTATTGGTATTCTAGTTGATGATGGTATTGTAATTGGTGAAAACATTTATCATCATTATTACGATTTAGGAAAATCTAAAATACAAGCTGCAATAGATGGAACAATGGAAGTAATTCCGCCAATTGTATCAGCTATATTAACTACAATTATTGCCTTTTCTACCTTCTTTTTTGTAGATGGTAGAATAGGAAGTTTCTTTGGTGAAGTTTCTACAATTGTTCTACTAACCCTATCAGTTTCTTTAATTGAAGCGTTAATTATTTTACCAGCTCATATCGCACATTCTAAGGCCTTAAAAAGAAGGAAAGAAGAAAATTTAGTAGCCAATTTTAATTTTGATCATTCAGAAATTGAATCTATAGAACATAAACGAAATCAAGTTGTTGTTGTAAAAAATGGTGAAACTATTATACTCGAAAAAGAAAGTAAAGTAGATGCCTTTTTTGCAAAAGTTAATGGTTTTGCAGATAAGTATTTAACGCTATTTAGAGATAAATACTATGTGCCTTTATTAAGGTTTTCACTAAAGAATAAGTTATTTGCTTTTAGTGTACCTATTGCTATTTTAATTTTTAGTTTCATGGCTATTGGTGGTGGAATTGTAAAAACATCTTTCTTTCCAAGAATTGCAAGTGATAGAGTTCAGATTTCGCTAAAAATGCCACAAGGAACTAATGAACAAATTACAGATTCTATAGTATCATTTATAGAAACCAAAGTTTGGGAAATTAATGAAGAATATACAGCCAAACAAACTGGTAATATTCAAGTTGTAGAAAATATAATTAAAAGAGTTGGGCCAGGTTCTGCAAATGCAACTCTAACTGTAAACCTTTTACCTGGAGAAGCTAGAGATGTTTCATCACCAGAAATAACAAATGCTATTAGTGATAGAGTTGGTAAAGTTTATGGTGTAGAAAGTTTAGTTTTTGGTTCTGGTGGTAATTTTGGAGGTAGCCCTGTAGCAGTTTCTCTTCTAGGTAATAATATAGAAGAACTAAAAGCTGCAAAAGAAGAATTAAAATACGAGTTAGAAAACAATCCGCTTTTAAAGGATGTTTCAGACAATGATCCTGCAGGTATTAAAGAGGTTAAAATTACCCTTAAAGACAATGCCTATTTATTAGGTTTAAACCTGCAATCTATAATGACTCAAGTTCGTTATGGTTTTTTCGGTTTTCAAGCACAGCGTTTTCAAAGAGGACAAGATGAAATTAAAGTTTGGGTTCGTTATGACAAACAAGATAGATCTTCTATAAAAGATTTAGACGATATGCGAATTATAACTCCTACAGAAACTCGAGTTCCATTTTCGGAAATTGCCAATTATCAAATTGAAAGGGGAGATATTGCAATCAATCATTTGGAAGGTAAACGTGAAATTCAAATAACTGCAGATTTAAAGAGCTTAGAAACAAGTGCTACAGAAATCTTAGATGATATAAAGGCTAGAGTTATGCCAGAAATCTTATCTAAATATCAAACTGTATCACCTTTGTTTGAAGGGCAAAATAGAGAAGCTAAAAAAACTACAGATTCTGTAAATGTTGTTGGGCCAATAATCTTACTATTAATTTATATTGTAATTGCGTTTACATTTCGTTCTTACAGTCAGCCAATTTTACTAATAATTATGATTCCTTTTAGTATGATAGGCGTTGTTTGGGGGCACTATTTTCATAGTTTTCCAATCGGAATTTTATCTTGGTTAGGTATTATTGCCTTAATAGGAATTATGGTAAATGATGGTTTAGTACTTATAGGTAAATTCAACAGTTACCTTAAAGAAGGTATGAAATACGATGATGCTTTAATAGCAGCAGGTCAATCTAGATTTAGAGCTATTTTCTTAACTTCTTTAACTACAATTGCAGGTTTAGCTCCACTTTTATTAGAAAAAAGTAGACAGGCACAATTCTTAATTCCAATGGCTATTTCCATAGCATATGGTATTGCAATTGCTACACTTTTAACTTTAGTAATGTTGCCACTTTTATTATCGGTTTCAAACTCAATAAAAGTAAATATTAGATGGTTAAAAACAAATGAAAGAGTAGCAAAAGAAGAAGTAGAAAGAGCCATTATAGAGTCTAAAATAGATGAAGAAGATGACGCAGATGATAGTTTAAATCCTAAAAATGTAGTTTATGAAATTGAATAGATACAGCATAATTGTAGGTTTATTGCTATTGAGTTTAAACGGATTTGCTCAAGAAATTTTAACCAAAGAAAGAGCATTAGAAATTACATTAGAGAATAATTTCGGAATTAAAATTGCTAAGAACAATTTAGAAATTGCAGAGAATAATACTAGTATTTATAATTCTGGTAAATTACCAACTGCAACTTTAAATTCAGGAGCAAATTATAGCAGAAATAACCAGAGTTTAACTTTTACAGATAGAGATACAGGTAATGATTCAGAAATTTCTGGTAATGGAGTTGTAGCAAAAACGTACAACGCTTCTTTAGGTGTAAACTATACCATTTTTGATGGTTTTGGTCGTAAATATAATGTGGAACAATTAAAGCAAACCTATAATTTAACTGAGTTACAAGCTAGAGAAACTATAGAAAATACTTATTTACAATTATTTACTACCTATTTTCAAATAGCGCGTTTATCAGAAAATACAGATAATTTGGCAGAGGCACTTACCATTTCTAAACAACGTTTGCAGCGTGCACAATATCAATATGACTATGGTCAATCTACTAAATTAGAATTTTTAAATGCACAAGTAGATGTAAATAATGATAGTATTTCACTAATTGCAGCAAAACAACAATTAAACAATGCAAAGCGTGGTTTAAATGTAATTTTAGGTAAGGAAACTGCTACTAATTTTAGTGTAGAAACAAATGTTGAGTATAATAATATGCTAAGTTTCGAAGATTTAAAAATCAAAACAATGCAAAATAATTCATTGTTAAAGCAGAATGAACAAAACATTGCAATTAGCGAGTTTAATGTTAAAATCAATAAAGCAACATACTTACCATCTCTAAATTTTAATGCCTCTTATGGGTATAATAGAACTAGAAACGAAAATTTAATCAATCCTTTTGGTGCAAAATTAATTACTTCAGATGGTTTAAATGCAGGGCTAAATTTAACTTGGAATATTTTTGATGGAGGCTCAACCAAAACTAGAGTAGCCAATGCAAAAATTGCTTTAGATAATCAGCAAATATTGTTAGAGCAACAAAAGCTAAACATAGAGAATAACTTAAAAAATACTTGGGAGAATTATAAAAACCAACTGTTTATTTTAAGTGCTCAAGAGCAAAATGTACAGAGTAATCAAAATAATTTCGATAGAACTCAAGAGCGTTTTAAGCTAGGGCAAATATCTTCTGTAGAGTTTAGGCAAGCTCAAATTAATTTAATTAATGCTAAAACAGCTCTGAATAATGCCAAGTTTGATGCAAAGTTGATTGAGTTGCAATTACTACAATTAAGTGGAGATATTTTAAACGTGAAATTGTAAAAACCTGATATTTATCATTTCTGATAAACTACTCATTCTCTAATTTTATATCAAAATTAGAACCTTATGAATATGCTTAACTTTCCATTAGTTTCTTGGGTAAATGGAACCATTATGATTGGAGTTTTTGTAGCTGTAGTTGTTGGCTTAGTGCTTGCAGTTTATCTTTTAATGAAAACCGATCAAAAAGTAAAATAGCATTAAAATTTCATCAGAATTGATGCCTTAATAGTTTTTCTATGTGTTTTTGAATCGTTAAATTTATACATAGAAATATAAATACATGTCTGAGTTTAACACAAAGCTAATTTCCAACTTTGGTTATTTGTTCGAAGATGCACTTCTAAAAGAAATAGAAGAAGTAGGCATCTATAAAACTGTGCCCAAAAATGAAATAATTATAGATATAGAAGATAATATAAAAGCAATGCCATTATTATTAAATGGAGCTATAAAAATCTTAAGAGAAGATGAAAAAGGAGATGAGCTAGTTTTATATTATTTAGAAAAAGGAGATACTTGTGCAATAACTTTATCTTGTTGCTTAGGTAAAACAAAGAGTAAAATTAGAGCGGTTTCAGAAACCGACATTGAGCTTATTATGATTCCTAAAGAAAAAATGGCAGAATGGTTAAGCAACTATAATTCTTGGCAATCGTTTATTTTACATAGTTATCATTCTAGAGTAGATGAACTTTTAGAAGCAATAGATACTATTGCATTTTTAAAGATGGATGAACGATTGTTTAAATATCTAAAAGATAAAGCTATGGTTACTAGTGATGATAGAATTTATACAACACACAAAGAAATTTCTGAAGATTTACATACCTCTAGAGTTGTAATTTCCAGATTGTTAAAAAAATTAGAGAATGAGGGTAAAATTCAACTTTTCAGAAACAGTATTAAAATGTTAGAATTGTAACATAGGTTACCAATAACAGATATTTAAAATTTTACTTTTGATATAAAAAGAAAAACATGAGCAGTTTTACAGATATCATAAATCAAGATAAACCAGTTTTAGTCGATTTTTTTGCAGAATGGTGTGGTCCTTGTAAAATGATGAGCCCTATTTTAAAAGAAGTAAAGTCAGATTTAAAAGATAAAATTTCAATTATTAAAATAGATGTTGATAAAAACCAAAGTTTGGCTGCAAAATTTCAGGTGAGAGGAGTACCAACATTTATGCTTTTTAAAGACGGAAAGCAAGTTTGGAGACAATCTGCAATGTTGCAAAAACACGATTTAATTGCAGTAATTAAACAATATAGTTAATAAATTAAAACACCTTATTTAGGTGTTTTTTTATACCTTAATAAATGATATTTAACGAAGATTTTTGGGATAATAAATACAAAACCAATAAAACTGGTTGGGATTTAGGCCAGGTTTCACCACCATTAAAAACCTATTTTGATCAACTAACCAATAAAGAGTTAAAAATTCTAATTCCTGGAGGAGGTAATTCTTATGAAGCAGAATATTTATTAAACACTAGCTTTACTAATGTTTATGTGGTAGATATTTCTAAACTAGCTTTAGAGAACTTAAAGAAAAGAGTACCAAATTTTCCGTCATCTAATTTAATTCATCAAAACTTTTTTGACTTAGAATTAAAGTTCGATTTAATTATTGAACAAACCTTTTTCTGTGCCTTAGACCCTAACTTAAGAAAAAACTATGTTCATAAAATGCATAGTTTGTTAAATGAAAATGGCAAATTAGTGGGTTTACTTTTTGATGCCAAATTAAATGAAGATCATCCACCTTTTGGAGGTGATAAAAAAGAGTATATAGCATTATTCAAAAATCAATTCGATATAAAGATTTTAGAAGATTGTTACAACTCAATACAAAATAGACAAGGTATGGAGTTGTTCTGTAAATCTATTAAAAAATAAAGGTTGATAGTATTCTATCAACCTTTATAAGCAAAGTAGTAAATTTAAATCTACAATGCATACTGTAAACCAACAGTAATAGTTTCCTTTCTCTCTAATTGAATACCATTTGGTTTTTGATATATAGGTGATGAAAATTCAAAACCTAAACGTAAATCTTTAAAGGTGCCTTTGCTAGCATAAAGATTAAATCCTAATCCTCCATTTAGATAGGTGCCTCCTGAATTTTGGGTATCTGCAGTTGTTACCATTATTGGATTCAAATTAAGGTTTACACCTCTTATTTCATCAACAAATAAACCTTGAATTCTTGCAGAAAAACTAATCCAATTTGTTGCTTTTACTGCAAACCAGTTGTTAAAACTTACTTGATTTCCAAATGCATACTCATCTGAATTTGTTCCAAAACGAAGTGTAGTGTTTAATTGACTTCCCCAAGAAAATGACTCTTTTTGTCCTAAATAAGTAACTCCTAAATTTGTGTCAAAAGTACCTGAGCCAATTTGCATAGGATAAGGTAGTAAGATTTCATTAGGAGAGCTCATAGGTGTTATATCCATTTCAGAAATACTTCCTATTGGCAAAGAAAAGGTAATATTACCATGAAAAGATTGCTGATTTTTATTCATGAATTTATAAATCATTCCTAACTTAACATCACCAAAACCTGATGAAGAAGTAGAAAAAGGAGTAACCACACCCATCATTCTCATTTGTAAATCCATGTCATTATTAATTATGCTAGCCATAGCTAATAAGGTAATTTTATCAGAAGGCGCATACATTGTGCCAAACATGTGCATTTGCATTGGCATTTTTAGTGGTGTAAACATGTATCCAGCATCATGAGCTGCATCATTAGAAATTGAATTAGATTCAGAAAGTAAACCTTCCATATTCATGTTCATAAATCTATAAGAAAACATCCAGCCACCTTTTCCATGATAATGATCTGCCATTACAGAAATTGGTGCATGTCCATCTGGTCTAGAACTAGACCAATTATTTTTTTCAATTTCTTGCGCTACTATTTGTTGACTTAAGAATACTAAGATTCCTAAACCAATTATTTTTATTGATTTCATCAATTTAATTTTTAATAAATAATTTATAAGTTGTTATATCAGAAATATTTCTGATAGGTAATCTTCGTTAAATTAATTAGCAAATTGGTGGATGAAATACGTTGTATGCGTTTAAATAAGTATATTGATTCTTATAAAAATGATTGACTTTTAACAAGTCATCAGAGAAGTTATTTTGTTTAATGTCTATAAACTTTACAAACCCAATAGGATATTCATCCATTTGAATTCTTAACGATTGATAATCTTTTTCTTGTTGCTCTTCTAATTTTTGCATCAATTGACATTTACCATTACAACTTAGTTCTGGTTTGTCTGTATTTATACAAAGTACTTTAGAAATGTAATCGTAGTTAATGGCATATTCTACAAAAGGCGCTATTGGTTTTAGCATAGCTACCAAGTATAGAAAAACAAGAAAAAGAGATGAAATTCTTTGAATCAAATCGATTATAAATTATGTAACAAAATTACATTTGAAGAATTTAATATAAAATTATTTTAACAAAAAAAACACCATTTATATATGGTGTTTTTTTGTCTGATTTAGATTTTTTTTATTTAAATCCGTTTAAACCTGTAATGTCTAAACCTGTAATAAGTAAATGAATATCATGTGTACCTTCATAAGTAACAACACTTTCTAAATTCATCATATGACGCATAATAGAATAATCACCAGAAATACCCATACCACCTAACATTTGTCTTGCTTCTCTAGCTACCTTTAAAGCCATTTCTACATTATTTCTTTTTGCCATAGAAATCTGTGCTGAAGTAGCTTTACCTTCATTTTTTAATGTACCAAGTCTCCAAGCTAATAGCTGAGCTTTGGTGATTTCTGTAATCATTTCAGCCAATTTCTTTTGTTGTAATTGAAACTGGGCAATAGGTTTACCAAATTGTTCACGCTCTTTTGCGTATCTCAAAGCAGTGTCATAACAATCCATTGCAGCACCAATTGCACCCCAAGAAATTCCATATCTAGCAGAATCTAAACAGCCTAAAGGTGCTCCTAAACCAGATTTGTTTGGTAATAAATTTTCTTTTGGAACTTTAACATTATCAAAAATAAGCTCACCAGTTGCAGAAGCACGTAAAGACCATTTATTATGTGTTTCTGGAGTAGAGAAACCCTCCATTCCACGTTCTACGATAAGGCCATGAATTCGACCTTCTTCATTTTTAGCCCAAACTACAGCAACATCACAAAAAGGAGCGTTTGAAATCCACATTTTAGCTCCATTTAATAAATAATGATCGCCTTTATCTTTAAAATTGGTTTCCATACCTCCAGGATTTGAACCATGATTTGGTTCAGTTAATCCAAAAGAACCCATCCATTCTCCAGAAGCTAATTTTGGTAAATATTTTTTGCGTTGTTCCTCATTTCCATAAGTAAAAATTGGGTACATCACTAAAGAAGATTGCACAGAAGCTGTAGAGCGAACTCCAGAATCTCCTCTTTCTATCTCTTGCATAATTAATCCATAAGAAATTTGGTCTAAACCAGCTCCACCAAATTCTTCTGGTATATAAGGTCCAAAAGCACCAATTTCTGCTAATCCATTAATAATTTGTTTTGGAAACTCTGCTCTTTGAGCATAATCTTCAATAATTGGAGAAACATCACGTTTTACCCATTCTCTAGCAGAATCACGAATTAGTTTGTGTTCTTCAGAAAGTAAATCATCTATATTATAATAATCTGGTGCTTGATATAAGTCTGGCTTCATCTCTAATTTGAATTTTTAAATGTGTAATATTTAACAAAAATATCAATATTTGTTTTATTTATAACAAATAAAATCAAAAATTACGCTGTGTTTAGCGTATATAAAAATACATAAAATTTAAAGTTACTTCAAAGAAACGTTTTAAAAGTTATTGTTTTCTGTTAAGTTTGTATTGATGAAGTATACCCTTGGCAAACAAGAAAGATTAAAAAGTAAAAAGCTTATAGAAAAGCTATACAAAGAAGGTAGTTCTGTAAAAGCGTTTCCATTAAGAATGGTTTTTTTACAAACAGAACATACTTCAGATTATCCTGCACAAATTGGCGTTTCTGTAGCAAAAAGAAACTTTAAAAAAGCACCAGATAGAAATCGACTGAAAAGGTTGATGCGTGAAAGTTATCGTCTTCAAAAGGAAATTGTTTACAACAATTTAGATGTTCCTTATGTTTTTATGATTTCGTATCTTGGGAAAGAAGAAAAGGATTATGAAGAAATTTATGCTAAAATGAATAAGTTATTGAATTTATTCATCAAACAGATACAAAATATACCCAATGAAGAACATGATTCGTAAACATAAAATAGCACTAATTCTATTGTTTTCTGTGCTGTTTTTATCATTTTCAGTTAAATCTAAATTTTTTGAAGTAGCCAAACAGATAGAAATTTATAATTCATTGTTTAAGGAATTGAACATGTATTATGTAGATGAAATTAATCCTGCAGATTTAACAGATAAAGCAATTAAAAATACGTTGAAGGATTTAGATCCTTACACCAACTTCTATAATGAGCAAGATGTAGAAGATGCAAAAATTAGAAGAGAAGGCGAATATGCAGGTATTGGTGTTTCTGTGTATTATACAGATAAAGGAATACAACTTAAAGAAATTTACAAAGGTTTTTCTGCAGATAAATCTGGTTTAAAAGCAGGGGATATCATTATTTCTGTTGATGGCCAATCTTTAAAAAATATGGAACGAGATGAACTTTCTATGTTTTTAAAAGGAACACCAAATACAAGAGTTAATGCTAAAGTTTTAAGACAGGGTCTAGTAATTGATAAGATTTTGGTTAGAGAAAAAGTTGAGGTGAATCCTGTACCTTACTATAAAATGATAGATGATGAAACTGGTTATATTACCTTAACTCGTTTTAACAATAAAGCATCATCAGAAGTTAAAAAAGCGTTTGTTGCCTTAAAGGAGAAAGGCATGAAAAAGCTGGTTTTCGATTTACGATCAAATCCTGGAGGTTCTTTATTAGAAGCAATTAATATTTCGAATTTTTTTATTCCAAAAGGTAAAACAATTGTTACCACAAAAGCTAAAATAAAGAAATGGAGTAATAATTACAGAGGCTCTAATGATGCTTTAGATTTAGAAATACCTATAGTTGTTTTAGTGAATGGCAGTTCAGCATCAGCATCAGAAATTGTTAGTGGTTCTTTACAAGATTATGACAGAGCAGTAATTATGGGTCAACGTTCTTTTGGAAAAGGATTAGTTCAACGTCAAAAAGAATTGACCTATGGTACACAATTAAAGCTAACGATATCTAAATATT
Source organism: Polaribacter dokdonensis (assembly GCF_024362345.1). Taxonomy (GTDB): domain Bacteria; phylum Bacteroidota; class Bacteroidia; order Flavobacteriales; family Flavobacteriaceae; genus Polaribacter; species Polaribacter dokdonensis. The sequence goes on from NZ_CP101505.1 coordinate 2,501,268, forward strand.
ATACACCAAGTGGAAGGTGTATTCAAGAATTAGATTACACCAATAGAGATTCTAAAACAGGAATTGTACCTAAATTTTCTGCAAGAGGAATTAATGCTTTTAAAACAGCTAATGGACGAACTGTTTATGATGGAGGAGGTATTATGCCAGATGTAGAAATTAAATTATCTGAAAAAACAGAAGCGACTAAAGCTCTAATTAGTTCTAAGGCTTTATTCAATTTTGCTACAGATTACTATTATCAGAATGAAAATATTGCAGATTCTGAGAGTTTTAATTTCACAAAAACTGATTTTAAAAATTTTGCAAAGTATTTAGAGAAAGATACTACGTTTTTAACTCCACAAGAAAAGTTGTTTGAAGAGGCATATAAATCGTCAAAAAAAAGTTTAATTTCTAAAGAATATGAAAGTTTAAAAAACAAATTAGTTGCTCAGAAATTAAGTGCTATTAAAAAGAACGAAGATATTTTGACTAGTTTGTTACAAGAAGAAATCTTATTAAAATATTATTACAAAGAAGGTGTTTATGAAAATCAACTTAAGAATGATGAGACTATTTCTGAGGCACTTAACTTATTAAAGAATCAACAAAAATATAACCAAATATTATCAGGCAAATAACTATATATTTGCAAGAGAAAATTTAGAATGTTACATACCAAAAATATAGAAAGAACAAGGGCTCAAGAGTCTACAAACGCAATTGAGAAGTTGTATATTTCAATGCGTCATTTATTTACAAGAGGGTTTTATAAACCTATGGGTGTTTCTGGTGAAACTTTACGTAAATCGTTATTGTTATTGCGTCCTGAAATTTATGGATCTATTGCAGAAGATAAAATTGAATTAGATGGTTTAGTTTATGTCATAGAAAGACTTCCTGAAGGAATAGAGCAATGTCAATTTATTAACCTTACAGCAGATGAAGGTTATAAGAATTCGCATTTTAAGGCTATAATTCCACCAAAGAGAAGAAGAAATTGCTATAGAATAGATAAAGATCAAATGAATATTGAAATTACCAGAGGTAGATCTGAGATTTATGATATTCTAACACATTTAACTTTTTTATTTATTGAATCGCATAAAATTCAAGAACGTGTCTCTATTAATGAAGGTGAAGATTTTACAAGAGAATGGCTTCACTTAGAGGATGTTGTTTTGCATAAAAAAGAAATATCTGAAGAAGAGAAAGAAGTAATTATTGTTCATTTAGGTAATATTTTAGGTAGAACTTTTGATGAGGTTTCTGCTACTTATAAAATATTTTCTACAGAAGAAAATCCGCATAAATTCTTTGGTTTAATTTATTGGTTAGGCAAATTAGCCATCAAAGAAGTTTTAGAAGGTAAGAAAAGAACAGTAACATTTAGCTCACTTTTAATAGAGGAAATTGGACATCATATATATGGTGAAATTTGGGCAAATGACATCAAACATATTTTAAAAGAATATCAGTTATTGCAAAGACCATTGCATATTATAAGTGCAAATATGCACAGTGTTTTGAATTCAATTTATGCAAAAGGAGCTTTGCCAAAAGAAGCAGAAAATCATAAAGAATTTGAGTTATATCAACTATTAAGTAATTCAGACAGCAAGCCATTGCAGAAAAAAGTAATGGATTATGCATCTAAAAACGGTTTGATTTATGTGAAAGATACATCTGGAACCAATATAAATGTTCAAATAATTGATACAGACAAAATAAATTTTGATGAATCTCCGTTTCAAAAACAGCATTCGTTAGAAGAAAAACCTGTGATTATAGTTATGGATTACGCTTTTGGTGAGCAAGCTTATGAAACTATGGATGAATTATTGAAACCTTATGAAGCAGCAAATGAGGATAAGGTTCATTTAGATGTAAAATCTATTTCAATAATGGGTAAAGCTGGTATTTTAGAAGGTGGTAAAGGAGATATTATGATTCCTTCTGCACATATTTTTGAAGGTACAGCAGATAATTATCCATTTAAAAATGAGTTAGACAAAGAAGATTTAGAGGGTTTTGGTGTAAAGGTTTTTGATGGTTCTATGATTTCTGTTTTAGGAACATCTTTACAGAATAAAGATTTATTAAAATTCTTTCATGACTCAACCTGGAATGTAATTGGTTTAGAGATGGAGGGTGCACACTATCAAAAAGCTATACAATCTGCCTCTAAAATTAGAGGAAATATTTCTGAGGATGTAAAAGTTAGATATGCATATTATGCATCTGATAATCCTTTAGAAACAGGAGCAACATTGGCTTCTGGAGGATTAGGTATGACAGGAGTAACACCTACTTATGCCATCACTCAAAGAATTTTAGAACAAATATTTTAAAATAAATTAGCTTCAATATAATATTATGTCAACCAATCAACAAAAAAACACCAACGAAGAAGAAGTAGATTTAGGATCTTTATTCGTAATTATTGGTAAAGGATTTAAAAACTTTTTCAATTTTATTGGTAGTATTTTTATAGGAATTTTTGATTTTTTAATCAATATTTTATTATTTCTGAAATCGAATATTATAAAAATTTCTGGAGCGCTAATTCTAGGTATTGTAATTGGTTTCTTTTTAGAAACGTCTAAGCCAGATGCTTTTGGGTCTGAAATGATACTTCAGCCAAATTTTAAAAGTACAAGACAACTTTATACTAATGTTAATTTTTATAATGATTTAGTAAAACAGAAAGATACAGCAACGCTTCAAAAAGTATTTAATATAGATAAAAATGCAGCTGCATCTTTAGAGAAATTTACAATTGAGCCTATTGTAATTGATAACGATATTATAAATGCTTATGATCAACTAGTGTTAGAGGTAGATACACTTACTATTAAAAGTTACGAATTTGAGTCTTTTAAAAATTCATTTACTGATTATGATTACAGTTATCATAAAATAAGTGTTATCGCAAAACAGAACAACATTTTTAATCAACTAGGTGAAGTTATTATTTCATCGGTTGAAGATAACAAGTATTTTGAGAGGTTTAAAAAGCTAACTAATGAAAACCTGAACAGAAAAGATTCTTTATATCGTGAAAATTTAAATCAATTAGATTCCTTAAGAAGGGTGTACATGCAGGTTATGTTAGAGGAAGCTAAAAACGAAAAAGCAGGTACAAGTATAGATCTAGGTTCCAACAATAAGAGATCTACAAGTGAGCTAGAACTGTTTAATACTAACAGAAGGTTAAATGTAGATTTAGAGGAAATTTCTGAAGAGAAATCTAGAAATTATAATGTTGTTAATGTAATTTCTAATTTTCAACCTATAGGATATGAGATTAAAGGAGTTACTGAGAATTATGCATTTTTATTGGGAATAGCTTTAGCAGGTTTAATGATTATAGCGCTACTTCTTATCAAATTAAATAGGTATTTAGAAAATTATAAAAAATAATATGCAAACCATACTCATTACTGGTGGAGCAGGTTTTATAGGATCTAATTTTATACCCTATTTTTTAGAGAATAATTCAGATTGTAAGGTTGTAAATTTAGATTTACTCACTTACGCAGGTAGTTTAGATAATTTGTCAGATGTAGAAAATCATCCAAATCTAATTATGCAGTTCCTGGAATCTATTTTTATGATAATTCTGTGATTAAAAAGGCGAAAGAATTAGAACCAAGTAAAAGAGGTGAATTAGAAATAACTGATATTAATAAAGCCTATTTACAAGATAAAAAATTATCTGTTCAAATATTAGATAGAGGCACAGCTTGGTTAGATACAGGTACATTTAAATCATTAATGCAAGCAAGTAACTTTGTTGAAGTTATTGAAGAAAGACAAGGTTTAAAAATTGGTTCAATAGAAGAAGCTGCATATAGAAGTGGATTTATAAATAAAAAACAATTACAAAAATTAGCAGAACCACTTTTAAAAAGTGGATATTCTATTAATTTATTAAAAATATAAATGAAGATAACCGAAACTTTTTTAAAAGATTGCTTTATTATTGAACCAAAAGTTTTTAAAGATAGTAGAGGTGAATTTTTTGAAGCATTTAATCAAAAATTGTTTCAAGAAAAAACAGGTTTAAATGTAAAGTTTGTGCAAGATAATCAGTCTATATCATTAAAAGGTGTTGTTCGAGGTTTGCACATACAAAAAGGTGAATATGCTCAAGCGAAATTGGTTAGAGTAATACAAGGTAGAGTTTTAGATGTAGTTGTTGATGTAAGGGAGAAATCAGATACGTTTGGTAAAGTTTTTTCAATAGAATTATCAAAAGAAAATCAGTTGCAATTATTTATTCCAAAAGGATTTTTGCATGGTTTTTCAGTATTAGAAGATAATACTATTGTAACCTATAAATGCGATAATTATTATAATAAAGAATCAGAAGATGGGGTTATTTATAATGATCCAATTTTAAATATAGATTGGAAATTGAAAACAAATGAAATCATTCTCTCAGAAAAAGACGCTGAATTAAAACTATTTAAAGAAATATAAATTTAAAATTATATATGTGTGGTATTAATGGTTTTTATTCAAAAACTAACATATTAAAAGCAAAAGAGAGAATTGCTAAAATGAATTTAGCAATAAATCATAGAGGACCAGATGCTCAATGCTTTTCTGAATATGATAAAAACGTTATGCTAGGACATGTTAGACTTAGTATTATCGATGTTAGAAGTGTCGCAAATCAACCAATGTTTACAAATTCTAAAAAATGGGGTATTGTATTTAATGGTGAGATTTATAATTTTAACGAAATAAAACAAGAACTCAATTATTCTTTTATAACAAATTCAGATACAGAAGTAATAATTGCTGCTGTAGAAGAATATGGTATAGATTGGTTTTTATCTAAAGCAAATGGAATGTTTGCCATAGCTCTATTTAATTATGATGAAGAAAAGTTATATTTAATTAGAGACAGAATGGGTATAAAACCATTTTATTACTTTAAAGAGGATGAAAAAATCATATTTTCTTCAGAAATAAAAGGAATCTTATCTAGTGGATTAATTGAACCAGTTTTTAATGAATCTGCTATAGATGAATATTTAGGAAATAGATACATAAGAGCACCTTATACTTTCTTTAAAAACATTTTACAAATTAAACCTGGGTCTTATTTAGAAGTTAATAAAGACTTATCTATAACAGAGAAAAAATACTGGGATTTACCTAAAGAATTTAATACATCTACCTCTTTTAAAGAAGAAGAAATTATAGCAGATTTTGATCAAGAACTTAATAAAGCCATTAAATATCGTTTAATATCTGATGTACCTTTAGGTACTTATTTAAGTGGAGGTGTAGACTCAAGTATTATAACTGCAATTACTGCAATAAACTCAGAAAAAAAAATCAATACCTATACTATTGGTTTTAAAGAGTTAAATGAGTTTAATTATTCAAACATTATTGCAGATAAATACAATACAAATCACCATGAAATTTTAATGGATAAAGATGAATATATTGATAAGTGGAAAGAGCTTATTAAATATAAAGATGCTCCATTAGGTGTTCCAAATGAAATTCCTTTAGCTTTAATGTCTACCAAACTAAAAGAAAAAATAACTGTAGTTTTATCTGGTGAAGGTGCAGATGAACTGTTAGGAGGTTATGGAAGAATCTTTAGACTGCCTTTTGATTATGAAAATCATACAAAAGAAAAAAGTTTCTATGATACTTTTATAAATAATTATGAGTATGTACCAAGAGCACTTAGAGATAAAGTTTTAAATACTACTAAAGAGTACAGAAAAATTTTTGATGATGAGAATATAGAAACATTTTCTAAGCATTCAAATGAAGAAAACATATTTAGATTTTTTCATAAATACCATGTAAAGGGTCTTTTACAAAGGGTAGATATGACTACAATGCAAACCTCTGTAGAAGCAAGAGTTCCATTTTTAGATCATAATTTAATAGAGTTTTCATATAAAAAAATACCCTATAGTCTTAAACTAAAGTGGGTAAATAATACCACAAAAGAAGAGGCTAAATTTAAAATTGCAAAAGATTATAGTGAAGTTTTAGATATACCTAAATATATTTTAAGAAAGTTATCTTATAAATATTTGCCTAAAGAAATTATAGAAAGGAAAAAGGTTGGTTTTCCAGTACCTTTAAATAATTGGTTTAGTAATTTAGAAAATCTTGCAAAAGAAAACCTTTTAGAATCTAATTGGCTAAAAAAAGAAGCTATACAAGATTTAATATTTAAAATTAAAGATGAAGAAAGAGCAGGTCAAATATTATGGATGTTTCTAAATATAGAATTTTTTAAAGATAATTATTTTAATAAAAATTGGAAATGGGATTAGAAAGTAAAAAAATGATAGGATATACTTCTGGTGTTTATGATCTTTTTCATGTTGGTCATTTAAACCTTCTTAAAAACGCCAAGGGTTTGTGCGATCATCTAATTGTTGGGGTTACTTCTGATGAATTAGTTGCCTACAAAAATAAAAAAGCTGTTATAAATCATTCAGAAAGAATGGAAATTATAAGAAGCATTAGATATGTAGATGCAGTTGTACCTCAAAATGACATGGATAAATTTAAAATGTGGGAGAGGCTAAAGTTTGATGTTATGTTTGTGGGTGATGATTGGTTTAAAAGTGAAAAATGGAAAAAATTAGACAAACAATTTAAAGATGTTGGTGTAAAAATTATCTATTTTCCATACACAGAAGGTACATCATCTACGTTAATTAATGAAACTCTTATAAATTTAAGAAACCATAAGTAAGATTAAGAAAAGGTATGATGAAAAATAAAGTTATTGGTTTTTTAATAAATTTTTTAAAATCATTTATTAAAAAAAAACGTAAAATAGTTTATCATAGCTTTCCAGATTTTACAGATAATAGCTTTGCAACATTTGTTTATGTATCAAATAATCTTCCAGAATATAAAAATATTTGGCTTGTAGATAGTTTAGAAAAAAAAGATTTTTTTTTAAAACTTATAGCAAATTACACAGCATCAGAAAATTATATTATTCTAAAAAAGAAATCTATCAAAGGTTTTTTTCATTATTTAACTGCTGAACTAGTTTTTCATACACATGGTTTATTTAATGAGTTTGGTTTAATTAAAGATCAAAGAAAAATTAATCTTTGGCATGGAATGCCAATTAAAAAAATTGGTTTTTATGAAAGTTTAGATAGTAAAGTTCCTTTTTCTAATGTGCATCTAGCTACATCAGAATTTTATCAGAAAATTTTAATGAAAGCTTTTGGAGCCAATAAAAAGCAGACTCAAATTATTGGGCAAACAAGAAATGATTTCCTTTTAGACAATAAAATAACTATTCATCATTTATTTAATGATGATAAAATTTATGAAAACACAATACTCTGGATGCCTACTTTCAGAAAATCTGTGGTTAGAGATTTAAGAACTGATGGTAGTATTGAAATAGATAAAGATTTTTTACGAAATGAATATTTAGTAAAATTAAATAAATTTTTAGTTGATTGTAATTCAATAATCTATGTTAAGTTACATCCTATGGACTATAGAGGTTTAGATGATTTTGATTTTTATACAAACATTAGGTTTTTAAGTAATAATACATTTGTAGAAAAGGGTATAAATATGTATTCTACTTTTAATTCATTTGATATTCTATTAACAGACTTTTCTTCTATCTATATAGATTTTCTTTTGTTAAACATACCTATTGGATTTGTTTTTTCAGATTTTGAAGAATTTAAAGATTCTAGAGGTTTCGTATTTGAAGACCCTTTAAAATACATGCCAGGTAAAATAATATCTAATGAAAACGAATTAGAAATATTTTTAACAGAAACTATTATCAATAAAATAGACACTTACACAGAAAAACGAACTGAAATAAAAAATCTGTTTCATAAATATACCAGTAATTTTAATGAGCATTTATTTAAAAATCTTTCAAAATATGAGTTTTAATGAATCTGATTAAAAACAAAGATTATCTAATAATCTTAAAAAACTTTTCTTTTTTAAGCCTTTTAAAATTTTTTAATATCGGCTTTAAATTTGTTTTAGTTGCATACTTAATTCGAGTTTTTGGCACTAAAATTTATGGCTTATTAACTTGGGCAGATTCAGTTATACAGTTTTTTTTAATATTTATTAATTTTGGGTTTAATGTATATGCAGCAAAGTATATTGTAGATAATAGAGGTGATATTCAAAAAATAAATGAAGTAGTTTCATCAATTTACATTATAAAATTCTTGCTATTTCTTTTCTCTTTTATAGTTTTATTTGGTATTTCTTTTTTTGATCCTTTTTCAGATAATATTCACTTATTGTACCTTTTATTGCTCCTAGGTCTTGGAGAAGTTTTTTTTCCCATTTGGTTTTATCAAGGTGTAGAAAAGTTAAAAACAGCTACTTTAATCATCTTTATTTCTAGACTGTTTGTAATAACATGCACTTTTATATTTGTTAAATCTCAAAATGATCTTTTAGTATATGTTTGGCTTTTAATAATTTCAAATATTATAATGGGTTTTTTGGGTTTACGTTCTTTAAAAGTAGATTATAATATTCAATTTTATTTAGTTTCAATAAATAAGATGTATCAATATTTTAAGGCAGCAATCATGTTTTTTTTAGGTAGGTTTTTGTCTTTGGTTTTTAATTATGGAACTATTTTTTTAATAGGTATTTATACATCTATGGATGACGTTTCTGGTTTTGACACTGCCTCTAAAATTGTGTTTATATGTGTAATACCTTTTGAAATGATTCAGCAAGCTGTTTTTCCAACAATATCTAGAACTTTAGATAAAAAATTATTGGTTAAGCTAATTGCTTTAAGCTTATTTTTTGGTTTAATTATGTATAGCATAATTAACTATTTTTCAGAAGAACTTATGGGTTTTTTAGGTGGAGATGAATTGGTGAAATACGCTTCAACTCTTAAAACACTTGCATTATTAATACCTTTAATTTCTTTAACCTATATACTAGGTACTTGTGCATTGGTTGCATTTGGTTTTTTTAAACAATACAACAATTCTTTAATTATCAGTTCTATACTATATATTGTTTTTGTATTGATTTTATATGTTCTTGATAAAATTACTTTCATGAATTTAATTTATTTACGAATTCTATCAGATTTTGTTTTAGTTTTTACAAGAGGATTTTACGTTGTTAAAAATAAAGTCTTAAGTTTATAATTGTTTATGAAGTTAAAATCTATTTTTTTTACATTTTTTATTGCTATTTACTTACCATTAATATTGTTGACTAAAATTCCGTTTTTAATAAAAACACTTTTTACTTTAAATTTTTTGGTTTTAGCAACATTAACTTATTACTATTTATTTAGAGATAAAAAATTTGCACCTATTCTCTCCTCTTATATAGTATTTAACTTTTTGTTCTTTCTTATAGCACCAATGTTACAAACACATAATGTTTATGATACAGAAAATTTAAATTTACCAACAAAATTAGTTTACAGAGATTATCTAATAATAAAAACAAATATTTTAGTATTACTTTTTAATATAGTTTTTTTTGTTTTTTACAGATATTTTAACGCAATAAAAAGTAAGGTAATAATTTATAAAAAAAATAAAAATTTACCATTTCATATTATTATTTTCTTCTTTATAAGCATCCTAATTTTTATTTTAAATTTTAAACATATACAATATGAATATTTAAATAGTAATTATTTTGATTTAGAAGGTACATCAAAATCTAGTTTATTAATTAAAGAAAAAATAATATTAATGTTTCCATTTATGGCTTTTATTATGGCTATTGGTTATTTAAGAAACAAGAAAAAAACTAAAAATTATTATTATATTTTATTTGTAACTATTTTATTATTGATATTGGTTTTACTTATAAAAAACCCATTAACAGAAAAAAGAAACGCATTAGGCCCAATATACATTACACTTATATTTCTAATTATACCAAGACTATTAAATACCAATTTTAAAATATTAGTATTTCTATTTATGTCTATGATAGTTGTTTTTCCTACAATATCATTAATTACTCATTCAGGTTATACTTTAAAACAGCTTATAAATAACCCAAATCTCTTTCTTAAAAAAGCGAATGAACATGGTATAACAAATACTTTTACATCATTAAATTATGATGCATTTATAAATTTTTCTGGCACTATTGAATATGCTGAAAAAAACTCTTTATCTTATGGTAAACAACTTTCTGGAGGATTGTTCTTTTTTGTGCCGAGAAAAATATGGGAGAATAAACCAATTTCTAGTGGAGAGTTTATAGGAAATTACCTTAGAGATACCTATGGTAATAAGTATAGCTTTACAAATTTATCTAATCCTTATGTTTCAGAAGGATATTTAAATTTTGGCATTTTAGGAGTAATAATGTTTGCAATTTTTTTAGCATTTTTTATGTCTAGGATGACAAATTGGGTTAATGGAGACAATCAGTTAAAAAAAGCAGCATCATTTTATGCAGCTATTCATTTAATCTTTTTCTTAAGAGGAGATTTTACAAACGGATTTGCATTCTTATTTGCAACTTTCATAGTGGTTTTATTGATTCCAAAAATTTACTTTTCACTTTTTAAAAGAGTTGATTATGAAAGTATTAAATAATATAACTCTTCTTTTAGTTTATTTAAACGCTAGTCTTTTAGTATTTCCAGATAAAATAAAGCCATATCTTATTTTTAGTTTATTCTTATCTATTGCTCTTCGTAAATTTAAATTAAAAACAAAACAAAAATACAATCATAAAAAACTATTTATAAGTATCGGTTTTTTTTGCATTTTAATTGTTAGTTGTTTTTTGTCTGAAAATAGTTATGTTGGATTCAAAAAATTAGAGTCTAGTGCCTCTCTAGTAGTTTTTCCATTAATTTTTTACCTTTTGGCAGGAGATAGCCAAATTCTTAACACTAAATCTTTTAATGTTATAAAGAAAATTATAGTTTTTACTACACTTTTCTTTTTAGTTTTTTCATTTAGTTATTTTTATATAACAGAGCCTTTTTACACTTTTAAAAGTACGTTAGTACATTATTCTAACTTAATAAATATCAGAAATACAGGATTTTTAATTCATCCAATTTACCTATCCATTTATACAGGAGTATCAATCATTTTTTGTTTAGATTTATTTTTAAAGGATAAAAGATATGTCTTTTTTGCTTTATCATTAATCTTATTGGTTTTTATGGGAATTTTAAATAAGAAAGGCCCAATTTTATCACTTGTCTTAGTTGGTGTTTTTTATGTTTTTAAAGAAAGATTGTATTTTAAAAAAAGCATTTATTTAATACCAGTTTTTTTACTTTTATTGGTTGCTATTGTTTTTCTGCCTAAGTATAAGGATGTAAATGGTTTTGTAGAACTTAAACATTTAATTGAGCAAAAAAGTAAAACAAGTTCATCTACTGGTATTAGATTACAAATTTATGATTGTGCAATACATAAAATAACAGAATCACCAATTTTAGGCTATGGAATAGGAGATGTAAATGATGTTTTAAACAATTGCTATTTAAACTCTAAAACATTACCAGTAGAAAAAAACTATAATACACACAATCAATATTTTAGCTTTTGGTTGTCTGCAGGTATTTTGGGGTTAACTGCATTTTTATTTTATTTATTTACTGTATTAAAAATAGCTAAAGAACAAAATTTCAAAATTTTTTATCTAATAAGCCTATTTTTTATATTAAATATGTTAACCGAAAATATTTTAGAAAGAGAAGATGGTGTTATCTTTTTTTCATTCCTTATTAATTTATATTTATTTAAAAATGATGTAATTGATGGTTAATATAATTCATGTATTAGAAGATTTTTCTTTATCAAGTGGAGGGTTAAGAACTGTTGTAAAAAAGTTGAATGAAAAACTTTTAGGAAATGGTTTAAATTCCAAAATAGTTTCAACAAGAAGTGAGGTAGAGGATGACATCATATTAGTTAATGGGGGTTCTATACCTTGGAGATATTCATCAAATTTAACTAAAGAATTAGATCAACTAAATAATAATAAAAAAATTGATTTAATACATATTCATGGTGTTTGGATGTACCCTCAATATGCCACAGCTAAATACGCTTTAAAAAATAATATACCTTATATCATAACTTGTCATGGAATGCTAGAACCTTGGTTATGGACAAAAGGAAAGTTTAAGAAAGAACAATATTTTAAGCATGTTGTTTACAAATATTTTGAAAGAGCAAATTATTTACATGCAATTACACCATTAGAAGCAAATGAGTTAAGTAAACTATTTCCAAAAAGTAAAATTAAAACTATTCCTAATTTAATTTCTCTAAATGCATCTGTTGTTGAAAACAACAATTTTAATGATAAATATATCTTATACTTAGGAAGGTTAGATGAAAAGAAAGGCATAGATATTTTAATAAATGCTTTTGCTAAATTAAATGATAAACAAATCAGATTAAAAATAGCTGGCGGATTTAATGACTATAAGAACGAATTAATTAAAATAGCTAAAGATTTAAATATCTTAGAAAGAATCGATTTTGTTGGTTTAGTAAAAGGATTAGAAAAAGAAAAACTTTATAAAGAAGCTTTTGTATTTGTGGCTCCTTCTCATTCAGAAGTTATTGGTATGGTTAATTTAGAGGCTGCCAAATACCATACACCAGTAATAACAACCTATCAAACTGGGTTATTAAAAGAATGGAATAATAATGGAGGTGTTTTAATTAACCTTTCAGAAAATAACCTTTATTCTGAATTGTCTAAAGCTGTAAACTGGTCTATAAAAGAAAGAAATTTAAGAGGACAAAAATTAAGAAATTTTATAGAAAAAGAATATTCTTGGAATACAAAAATTAAAGATTGGATTCATTTTTATAAAACTATAAAAAATGAAAAAAATTAGTTTTAGAAAGTGTTAGTTCATTTTTTAAATTATTATGTATTTTTGACTCTTATTTTTAATTATTAGATGCTAAATAAAAAGAAAATTCTTATAACTGGTGGTTCTGGTTTTATAGGTACCAACTTAGTAGAGTTTTACAAAAATACTTCTATAGTATTAAACCTCGACATTAAAAAACCCAGAAATCCAAATCATCAAGAATTTTGGAAAAAAATAGATATATTAAACCTTGATTCGTTAACAAATGCTATTTCAAACTTTCAGCCAGACTACATATTTCATATGGCTGCAAGAACAGATTTAGATGGTGTAAATTTAGATGATTATCAGGCAAATATAAAAGGAGTAGAAAATTTAATAATAGCCTTAAAAAGCATTGAAAATTTAAGAAAAGTTATTTTTGCTTCAAGTAGATTAGTTTGCGAAATTGGATATGAACCAAAAGACGAATTTGATTATAAACCTTCTACTGTTTATGGAGAAAGCAAAATTATAGGAGAAAAAATAGTTAGAGAATCTAAAATTTTAACTGATAATTGGATTATAGTTAGGCCAACTTCCTTGTGGGGTCCTTGGTTTGATATACCTTATAAAAACTTTTTTGACACCATAGAAAAAGGTCTTTATTTTCATCCAAAAAATAAGAAAATTTACAAGAAATTTGGCTTTGTTTTAAACTGTGTTTATGTTTTAGACAAGTTATTGAATAATGATAATTTAGATAAGAAAACAATTTATCTATCAGATTTTGAGGAATTAGAAGTAAAAGCTTGGGCCAACATAATTTCTCAGTATTATCATCAAAAAGATGTTAAAGAAATTCCCTTTTTTATTTTAAAATTTATTGCTAATATTGGTGATTCAGTTAAAAAATTAGGGGTAAAAAATCCTCCCTTAACAAAGTTTAGATTAAACAATCTAATAACAAATATGTATTTTAACACTAAAGAGGTGGAATCTGTAGTAGGTGAGTTACCTTATAATATAAATAAATCAACAGAAATTACTTATAAATGGTTAACAAGAAACAGCAATACCAAGATTTAAGTAAGTTTAATGTTCCTAAGGGTTTTCGAGGTAAATCTAAGTTCATTGTTCAAATTTGGTGGATAACCGAAAAAACTCTTTTTGCCATGTCTCCTCAGTTTTTTTATGGGTGGAGAAGGTTTTTGCTAAGATCTTTTGGAGCAAAAATTGGTAAAAATGTATTAATTAGATCTTCTGCTAAATTTACATATCCTTGGAAAGTTACAATAGGAGATAACACATGGATTGGTGAAGAAACTATACTATATAGTTTAGGAGAAATAAATATTGGGAACAATGTAGCTGTTGCACATGGTATTTATTTTAATACAGGTTTACATGATTATACAAAAACAGATTTTCCAATACTAAGTGATAAAATAATTATAGAGGATGAATGTTGGATAACTAATGATGTTTATATTGCACCAGGTGTAACTATAGGCAAAGGTTCAGTCATTGGCGCAAGAAGTAGTGTCTATAAAGATATACCTAGTGGTTGGGTTTGTTATGGTAACCCTGCTAAACCAGTAAAACAGAGAATTGAGAAAAAAGATAACAATAATAGGGATTAACTACTTTCCAGAAGATACTGCAATAGGCCTATATACAACTCAATTAGCGCAACATTTAGTACAGAATAATTTTGATGTTGATGTAATTACTGGTTTTCCATACTATCCTGCTTGGAGAATTAGTGAAGCATATAAATCAAAAAGTAGGTTTTATCAAGAAACAATTAACGGAGTTAATATTTATAGATACAAACAATATGTGCCTAAAAAACCAAGTTTCTTAAAAAGAATAATTCATTTAATAGATTTTTCTGTAGGTACTTTCTTCAATATTTTTAAAGTAAAAAATACAGATTTAGTTTTATGTGTTGTGCCATTCATTGGCTCAGTATTTATAGGTAAAATTTTAGCAAAATTAAGAGGTGCAAAATTATGGGTTCATGTTCAAGATTTTGAATTTGATGCTGCTACAGATTCCAATTTAGTTGGCAATAAAAATATTATTTTTCGAACCTTATTTTGGATAGAAAGAAAACTTTTAGGTTCTGCAAATTTTGTAAGTACAATTAGTGTTTCTATGATCAAAAAGTTGGAAAACAAGGTTCCCAATATTGATAATAAATTATTATCTAATTGGGTAGATGCAAACTTTATTCAACCTAATAATTATACAACTCATAAATACCTAAATTCATCAAAATTTAAAATTTTATACTCAGGTAATATTGGAGAAAAACAAGATTGGGATTTATTTATAAAATTTGCGAAAGAATTAGAACAAAAAGAAAATATTGAGATAATTGTTGTAGGGAATGGAAGTAAAAGAATTTGGTTAGAAGAATCTTTGCTAGATTTAGAAAATATTAGATTTTACAGTCCAGTTCCATACAATGAGCTCTCTAATTTATTGTGTAGTGCAGATTTGCATGTGTTATTTCAAAAAATAGACGTTATAGATACTGTAATGCCTTCTAAAATCTTGGCAATGATGTCTAGTTCAAAAACATCGTTAATTACAGGTAATATGCAATCAGAGGTTTCTTCTATCATCAAGAAATCAAAATCTGGGATGTATTTTGATTCACAAGACTGTAAACCACTTGTTGATTTTGTACTTAAATTAAAATCAAATAAGGAATTGCAGAAGGAATTTGGAAAGAGTGCTAGAGCATATGTAATAGAGAACTACAGTAAATCTCAAATATTAGAAGAGTTTAGGTTAGAGGCTTTAAAATTAATTGAAAGTTAAATTGACAACAAAAATTAAAAAATATTCTAGATTAATTAGACCTATAATTGTTGTTTTCGACATTATAATAATTACTAGTGTTCTATATTATTTTTCAGATCAAGGCTATTTAAATAGTGAGTTTCTAATTTACATTAATCTTGTTTGGCTTTTTATAGCCTATTTTACCAAATTTTATAATGTGTATAGATATACACATATTGCTAGGTTAGTAACCTATCTTCTCTCTCAATTTTCAATATTTATCTTGGCGTTTTTCGCCTATTTTTCAATATTTAGAGAAGGTGAAGTAATTAATGAGCAATTTAATATTATTCTATCTTTTACACTTTTAATCACCTTTTTTAAACTGTTCTTCTTTTTCATACTAAAATCATACAGATTAAGTGGAAAAAATTACAGGAATGTTATTGTTTTTGGTAGTTCAAAATCAGCAAAAAATGTAATTGATTTATTTAAAAGTAAGCAAGATTTAGGATATCGATTTTTTGGTTTTTTTGCAGATAAGAAAGATGTATCAGACAAATATTTAGGAGATATTAATGCAGGCTTGATTTACGCTTCTAAAGAACAAATAGATGAGGTTTATTGCGAATCAGATTCTATTACTAAACAAAAATTAAGAGTAATAAGGAATTACTGTAGCAAAAATAATGTGGATTTTAATTTAATTCCAGAAGAGAAAGATATTTATAGTAAAGACTTAAAGTTAACCCATTATGGAACGATTCCAATTTTAAAGCCTAAAAAACTTCCTTTTGAAAAGATTGAAACTCATATTTTAAAAAGATGTTTTGACATCTTTTTCTCACTTCTTGTTTGTGTTTTTCTGCTTTCTTGGTTGTTGCCAATTTTATGGATTGTTGTAAAACTAAATTCTAAAGGAAAATTTTTATTCAAGCAGTTGAGAGATGGTGCAGATGGTAATCAATTTTATTGTTATAAAATTAGATCTATGAAAGTTAATACGCTCGCAGACAAAATAGCAACAACCATAAATGATGATAGAATTACTTCTGTTGGAGCTTTTCTAAGAAAAACAAGCTTAGATGAATTACCTCAGTTTTTTAATGTACTTAAAGGTGATATGAGCATTGTTGGTCCTAGACCTCATATGAATGTTCAAACCAAAAAATATTTAGTAGAGATAGAGAATTATTTGTTTAGAAATTCTGTAAAACCAGGTATAACAGGTTTAGCACAAGTATATGGTTATAGAGGAGAAATTAAGAAAAAATCGGACATAGATCATAGAGTTAAGTTAGATGTATTTTATATTGAAAACTGGTCATTTTTTCTAGATATTAAAATTATAGGCCTAACAATTTTAAATGTTTTTAAAGGCCAAGACAAAGCGTATTAATATCATGAAAAAAGTAGAAATATCAGCATCTGTAGTCTTGTATCATGAAAACTTAGAAGAACTTTCTAATACCATTCAATGTTTTTTAAATGTTGATATTTCAAAGAAATTATATCTAATTGATAATACAGATGATGCAAGGTTTAAAGGTTTATTTACAAATGATGATATTATTTATATTCAAAATGGTAAAAACTTAGGTTTTGGAGCAGGTCATAATGTTATACTTAATCAGATTGAAAATGATTCTAAGTATCATTTAATCTTAAATCCAGATGTTAATTTCGAATCTAGAGTAATCATAAATTTAATTGATAAACTCAAAAAGCATGAAATGGTTTCTATGATTGCTCCTAAAGTATTATTTCCTGATGGTACTTTTCAAAATTCTTGTAGAAGATACCCAAGAATTATAGAGTTATTAGCAAGACGTTTTAACCTTTTACAATCCATTTTTAAAAAGAACATCAGCAAAGGTAAATACACAGATAAAGATTTAGATGCATCGTTTTTTGCTGAATACATAACAGGCTGTTTTCATTTATACAAAACAGATGATTTTGTAAAATTAGGTGGTTTTGATGAACGCTATTTCTTGTATATGGAAGATGTTGATATCTGTAAAAAAATTCAGAAGTTAGACAAGTTAAAACTATACTATCCTAAAGAAGAAATTAGGCATGTTTTAAAACAAGGTTCTTCTAAAAACAATAAACTCTTTTTTATTCACACATTTTCTGCAATTAAATATTTTTTAAAGTGGGGTTTTAGGTAGCCAATTTTATTTAAAATATATTTGCAATCCATAAATTAATTACCATGAATATTTTAATATTAGGTTCTGGAGGTAGAGAACACGCATTTACATTAAAACTAGTTGAAAGCTCAAAAGTAAATACAGTTTTTGTAGCACCAGGAAATGCTGGTACTGCTAAAATTGCAACAAATGTGGTTATTAGTCCTACTGATTTTGAAGCTATAAAAAGTACAGTTTTAGAGAATGAAATTAAGATGGTAGTTGTTGGCCCAGAAGCACCTTTAGTAAATGGTGTACATGATTTCTTTTTGGCAGATAATGAGTTAAAAGACATACCAGTTATAGGGCCTAAAAAAGATGGTGCTTTGCTAGAAGGGTCTAAAGATTTTTCTAAACAATTTATGGAAAAGCACAATGTACCAACTGCAAAGTACAAGTCTTTTAATAACAAAAACTTAGAAGAAGGTTATGCCTTTTTAGAAACGTTACAACCACCTTATGTTTTAAAAGCAGATGGTTTAGCTGCTGGTAAAGGTGTTTTAATTCTAAATTCTTTAGAAGAAGCCAAGTCTGAATTGAAAGAGATGGTTTCGAACCAGAAGTTTGGAGAGGCTTCATCAACAGTAGTTATAGAAGAGTTTTTAAAAGGAATAGAGTTATCTGTATTTGTTTTAACTGATGGCAAAAACTATAAAATTCTACCTTCAGCTAAAGATTATAAAAGAATTGGAGAAGGAGATGTTGGTTTAAACACTGGTGGAATGGGTGCAATATCACCTGTGCCTTTTGCTGATGAAGCATTCTTAAATAAGGTAGAAGAACTTGTTGTAAAACCTACTATTAATGGCCTTCAAAAAGAAAATATAGATTACAAAGGATTTATCTTTATTGGTTTAATGAATGATAATGGAAACCCTTCTGTAGTTGAATATAATGTAAGAATGGGTGACCCAGAGACAGAGGTTGTTTTACCGAGAATAGAATCAGATTTATTTGATTTATTTGATGGTGTTGCCAATCAAACTTTACATGAAAAATCTTTTTCAGTTACCAACCAAACAGCAACAACTGTAATGTTAGTCTCAGGAGGTTATCCTGAAGCTTATCAAAAAAATAAAGAGATTAGTGGTTTAGAAAATGTGGTAAACTCAACTGTATTTCATGCAGGAACTTCTTTAGATAATAATAAAGTTGTAACCAGTGGAGGTAGAGTAATGGCTATTACTTCTTTTGGTGATTCTATACAAGAAGCTTTAGATAAATCTTATGATAGTATCGAAAAAATTTCTTTTGATGATATGAATTATAGAAAAGATATTGGTTTCGATTTAATCTAGAAATTAACTCGCTTTTTCTAATGTAAAAGAAAACTCTGAGCCTTTACCAAAAGTACTTTTAAGTAAAATATTTTCATTGTGAGCTTCAACAATGTGCTTTACAATAGATAACCCTAATCCAGATCCTCCTTGTTCACGAGATCTACTTTGGTCTACTCTATAAAAGCGCTCAAATAAACGAGATATGTGTTCTTTTTTAATTCCTTCTCCATTATCAGTTACCTTAATAATAAACTTTTTATCTGAGTAACTTTCTACACCAACATAAGTTGTACCATTTGGATTACCATATTTAATGGAGTTTACAACTAAGTTAATTAAGACTTGCTCAATTTTTTCGATATCACCTTTAACAAAAACAGGAAACTCATAAACCTTATCAAACTTTAGAGATATATTGCGTTTTTTTGCCTTCATTTCGAATAAATCAAACACATTCTGAATAAGTTCAAGAATATTAAAAACTTCGATATCTAAATTGGTACCTTCATTTTCTAATTTGGCAATCATATCTAAATCCTTAATTACAGCTACTAATCGTTCAACACCTTTGTTAGCTCTATTAAGATATTTCATCCTAATTTCTTTGTCATTTACAGCACCTTCAAGAAGGGTTAAAATATAACCTTGCACCGTAAAAAGTGGTGTTTTTAATTCGTGAGCTACATTACCTAAAAAATCTCTTCTAAAAGAATCTCTTTCTGTTAAACTTTTTATTTCTAAGCGTTTACCTTCAACAAACTTTTGCATACTCTTAGAAAGTTTATCAATATCTGTTGTAGCAGATTCTCTTTTTAAATCGTTAACGTTTAAAATGGATACTTCTTGATAAATTTTACGTAATCTCCTATAAATAAAGTGTTCAGCTCTATATTGAATGATAAAAAACGAAATAATAAATAACGCAATTATAGAAATGATGATACTTCCAAATCCTAGATTTTTACTAATCATGAAATAGGAAATAGAAGAAATAACAACAGCTAGTAAAGTTAAATATACAGCTGATGAAAGTGCATAGGAGTATGTTTTTTTAATTCTCACTAGTTAGATTTAGTCTTTTAATACAAATTTATAACCTACACCTTTTACAGTCTTAAAATGATCATCACCAATTTTCTCTCTTAATTTTCTAATATGCACATCAATAGTTCTACCACCAACAACCACTTCATTTCCCCAAACTGTATCTAAAATAACTTCTCTTTTAAATACTTTACTTGGTTTAGAGGTTAATAGCGAGAAAAGCTCAAACTCTTTTCTTGGTAAAGCTATTTTTTTACCTGCTTTATAAACTACATACTCATCTCTATCAATTACAATGTCACCAATTTTAAGCGTTTCTTCACTCTCTTCTTCATTCTTTAGTCTACGTAAAAGAGATTTAATTTTACTCACTAATACTTTTGGCTTAATAGGTTTCGTAATATAATCATCTGCACCAGCTTCAAAACCTGCAACTTGCGAGTAATCTTCACCTCTAGCTGTTAAAAAAGCAATAATTACATTTTCTAATGATTTAATTTTTCTAATTTTTTCACAAGCTTCAATACCATCCATTTCAGGCATCATAATATCTAAAAGAATTAAATGAGGTGTGTTTTTCTTTGCAGACTTTATGGCTTCTTGGCCATTTTCAGCCGTAAAAACTTGGTAACCCTCATTTCTTAAATTGTAACCAACAATTTCTAAAATATCTGGTTCATCATCTACTAGTAAAATCTTAATGTCACTTTTATTCATAATAATAAGCTTTAATGCTCCTCAAAAATAGCGATTAATATTTTATGTTTATCAGTACTTAACAATCATTTAATCTTAACTAGCTTATTTAGGGTAAATAACTTAACAATTAATTAATCTATCTATTTGATAGAAACACGCTTATATTTTTTTACTTTTATAGCTATTAATTAAAAATTAATCAAACATGAAAAAAAATTACTTATTTACATTGGTAACCCTATTTTTAACGCTGGTAGGAACCGCTCAAAGTGTTGTAATAACTGGGTATATGGATTCACCATGTCCAAGTCAATCAGGAAGGACTCTTGAAATGTATGTTGATGGAACAATAGATTTTACTGGGTGGTCAGTTATAAGACAATCAAATGGAGGAGGATTTAGTCCTGGATCTACTACAATTGATATTTCTAGTTTAGGTTCTGTTACTGATGGTTTTGTGTATTTAACAAACAATTCTTCTACTCTAGATACTGAGTTTGGAATAACTGCCAATGTAATTGTTAGTAGTAGTATAAATGGAAATGGAGATGATGGCTGGCAAGTAAATGATGCTTCTGACGCTATTATTGATAGATTAGGAGTTGATGGAGAAGATGCTTCAAATACAGCTTGGGATCATGTAGATTCATATTTATATAGAAAAGATGGTGTTGCTCCAAATGCAGGTTCTTTTGACACTAATAATTGGTTGTATGGAGGTATTAATCTTCTAGACAATAAAGGTTTATGTAACTCTGATGTAGCCTTAAGTACGTTAGTTCCTCTAGGTTCATATTCAACAACAGCTTCTACTACACCTACTATTATAGTTGGTAGTGCAGTAGCTGGTTTAGATTATTTTGAAGCAAATGGACCTTCAGCAGAAAAAGAAATGACTATTAGTGGAGATAATTTAACAGCAGACATTACTGTTACTGCCCCAACTAATTTTGAAGTTTCTTTAACTTCAGGTGCATCTTTTGCATCTTCTGTTACTTTATCTCAAATCTCAGGATCAGTAAGTTCTACAACTGTTTATGTAAGATTAGCTTCAGGTTTGTCTGCAAATACTTATTCAGGTGATGTAACTGCAAGCTCTGCAGGTGCAACTGATAAAACAATTGCAGTTTCTGGAGAGGTAAGTCCAGCAGATCCTCAATTCTCTTTTACAGCTTTCTTAGATCAATTTAATTATATTGAAGGAAATGGACCTTCAGCAGAACAAGATTTTACTGTAGAAGGATTATTTTTATCAAGTGATCTAATTGTTTCTGCACCAGCAGAATTTGAAGTTTCTTTAACAAGTGGTTCAGGTTTTTCTGCTGCAGTAAGTATTACTCCAAGTTCAGGAACAGTAGCTACAACTACAGTTTATGTTAGATTAAAAGCAGGTTTAAGCGAAGCAAATTATACAGGTGATATTACGTTATCGTCTACAAATGTAACAGATAACACAATTGCAGTAGAAGGTAAAGTTTTTGGACCAATAACGAACAGTATAGTAATTACTGGAGTTTATGATGGTTCTCTTTCTGGAGGTACTCCAAAAGGTGTTGAACTTTATGTATTAAAAAATGTTGCAGATTTAAGTGTTTATGGAATAAGTTCTGTTTCTAATGGAGGTGGTTCTACAGCAGGTAATGTTGAGTTTCCATTAACAGCAGGTGCAGCTTCTGCAGGTACATTTATTTACATATCTACAGAAGACACTAACTTTAATACATTCTTTGGTATGATGCCAGATTATACAACAGGTACTGTTGGTATTAATGGAGACGATTCTATTGAATTATATGAAAATGGACAAATAATTGATGTTTTTGGAGATGTTGATCAAGATGGTACTGGTTTAGATTGGGATTATTTAGATGGATGGGCTTATAGAAAATCTAATACTGGTCCTGAAGGAACTACATTTACAACAACAAACTGGACATATAGTGGAGTTGATGGTTTAGAAGGAGGAACTAATAATGCAACTGCTAATACACCTTTTCCAATTGGTACTTATGCAAATAGTACAGCTTCAGTTAGAAATAATTCTATAGATGGTTTTGCACTTTATCCAAATCCTGTTACAAATAATAATTTAACAATTACTAGTAATAGTGCTGAAGTTAAAAATGTTTCAATTTTTAATGTTTTAGGTAAAAATGTTTTAAGTACATCTGTTTCTGGTAACAGAGCAGAAATTAATACTGCATTATTATCATCAGGAATTTATATTATTAAAGTTCAAGAAGGCTTAAATACTGCAACTTCTAAGTTGGTAATTAAATAAGTTTTTTACTTTCATATCAATACAAAAGCTCTGAATTTTCAGAGCTTTTTCTTTTTTACTATATTTATAAAAAAGAAATTGTATTGCTATGAATTTAACTTATCAGTTAAATGATATCTTATTTTTAGATATCGAAACTGTTCCTCAAGAAGAACATTGGTCTACTTTATCAGAAGAAACTAAACATTTATTTGAAGCTAAAACAAAATATCAAAGAAAAGAAGAATTTACTGCAGAGGAGTTTTATGATAGAGCAGGAATTTGGGCCGAATTTGGTAAAATAGTATGTATATCTGTAGGCTACTTTAATAATACAGATAAAACAAAACAACTAAGAATTCGATCTTTTTTTGGTGATGATGAGCATCAAATTCTTACTGATTTTAAACAATTGTTAGATAAACACTTTGCCAAAAAGTCTAATATCTTATGTGCACATAATGGAAAGGAATTCGATTTTCCTTTTATTGCTAGAAGAATGATTGTTCATAAAATAGAATTGCCTAAAAAACTAAATTTATTTGGTAAAAAACCTTGGGAAGTACCTCATTTAGATACATTAGAACTTTGGAAGTTTGGCGATTTTAAGCATTACACATCCTTAAAATTGCTAACCTCAATTTTAGGTATTCCATCTCCCAAAGATGATATTGATGGCAGTGAAGTAGCCAAAGTTTATTACAAAGATAAAGACATACAAAGAATTGTTACTTATTGCGAAAAAGATACAATAGCAGTTGCACAAATATTATTAAGATTCAATAATGAAGCAATTATTACTAAAGAAGAAATTGTTAATATAGATTAATCTTCTAATTTCATAGAAAGTTCTAACCAACGTTCTTCTTTTTGTTCTAAGTCGATTATAATCTGTTGTAATTCTTCAGATTTCTTTGCAATATCTTTTTCTGCAATTTCTACATTTAGAAATTGTTTTTCAATACGTTCTTTCTGATTTTGTAAACGCTGAATCTCATCTTCTAAAGCACCAAATTCTCTTTTCTCATTATAACTTAATGAATTTTTTTGAGATTTAGTTTCAACAGGCTTTACTTCGGTTTTTACATTTATAATTTCTTCTTGCTCATATGGATTTGAGTTTTCATATGCTCTAAAGTCTGAATAATTTCCAGGAAAGTTCTCTACAATTCCATCACCTCTAAATACAAAAAGTGCATCAACTATTTTATCCATAAAATACCTGTCATGCGAAACCACCATTAAGTTTCCTGGGTAATCTAATAGGAAATTTTCTAATACATTTAAAGTAACCACATCTAAATCATTAGTAGGTTCATCTAAAATTAAAAAATTTGGATTTTGAATTAAAACAGCACACAAATACAAACGCTTTTGTTCACCTCCAGAAAGTTTTTCTACAAAATCGTACTGTTTCTTTTTATCAAATAAAAAACGTTCTAATAATTGGGAAGCAGATATTTTTCTTCCTTTTGTAAGTGGAATAAATTCGCCAAATTCTTTGATTACTTCAATTACCTTTTGGCCTTCTTTTATGTTGATTCCAGATTGTGTATAGTATCCAAATTTTACAGTTTCACCAACAACAACTTTTCCACCATCAACAGGATTTTTTTGAGTAATAATATTTAAAAAAGATGATTTTCCTGTACCATTTTTACCTATAATTCCAATACGTTCTCCACGCTTAAAAACATAATCAAAACCATCTAAAATAACCTTGTCACCATAAGATTTATGCAATTTATGAAGTTCAAGAATTTTACTTCCTAAACGTTCCATATTTATCTCTAATTGAACTTTATAGTCTTTTCTGCGTTGATGTGCTTTCTCTTTAATTTGATAAAAATCATCTATTCTAGATTTAGATTTTGTAGTTCTTGCTTTTGGCTGTTTACGCATCCAATCTAACTCTTTCTTAAAAAGATTTTTTGCTTTTTCTGTAGTAACCTTTTCAAGTTGAATTCTTTCTTCTTTCTTCTCTAAGTAGTAAGAGTAGTTTCCTTTATACTTATATATTTTACCATGGTCTAATTCTAAAATTTCATCACATACACGTTCTAAAAAATAACGGTCATGAGTAACCATAAATAGGGTAATTTTTTCTTTTGAGAAAAAATCTTCTAACCACTCAATCATTTCTAAGTCTAAGTGGTTTGTTGGTTCATCAAGAATTAATAAATCTGGTTTGCTAATTAAAACAATGGCTAAAGACAGACGTTTTTTTTGACCTCCAGAAAGAGAAGAAATTTTCTGGCTAAGATCATCTAACTTTAACTTCGATAATATTTGTGTGTATTGGGTTTCAAAATCCCAAGCATTATATTGATCCATTAAATCAAATGCAGTTTGGTAAGCATCTGCATCATCAGGATTTTTTAAGGCTTTTTCATATTGATTGATAACCGATAAAATTTTATTATCAGTATCAAATATGGTTTCTTCTATGGTTAAATCTGGATTTAAATCATCATTTTGAGCCAAATATGCTATAGAAATATCTTTTCTGCTTACAATTTGTCCAGTATCAGAACTATCTAAGCCAGCTATGATATTTAGAATTGATGTTTTACCTGTTCCATTTTTTGCAACAAATGCTATTTTCTGATCTTTATTAATACCAAATGAGATGTCTTCAAACAAAACACGCTCACCATAAGATTTAGATATATTTTCAACGGAAAGATAATTCACAAATAAAAATTTAGTTTGTACAAAGAAACAAAAAACCCAAGATTTAACTTGGGTTTTTTACATCATTTGCAAATGATTTCTTTGTGGGGGAATTTGGGGGATTTTTGGGGGATTAATTTCTTGATGTAAAATTACTTTAAATAAGAGTACTTGTCAATCCCTATAAATAGGGAAATTTCACCCTCCCTATTTATGGGGAGGCTTCTCCCTATTTATGGGGAGATTTTAATTTTTTAGCCAGGAAACAATTTTACATTTCTACTATTTAATACTATCTTGCAACTATATATAGATAAAGAATATTTTATGAAAATTATAGTGCCAATGGCAGGTATAGGTTCACGTTTAAGACCTCATACATTAACAGTTCCAAAACCACTTACAGTAATTGCTGGTAAGCCAATTGTACAACGATTAGTAGAAGACATTGCTTCTGTAATAGATGAAGAGATAGATGAGATTGCTTTTGTAATAGGAAGCAGAGCTAAAGGTTTTCCTGCAGATACAGAAGAAAAGCTGTTAAGAATAGCAGATGAATTAGGGGCAAAAGGCTCTGTATATGTGCAAGATGTTGCTTTAGGTACAGCTCATGCCATTTATTGTGCTAAAGAATCTTTAAGTGGGCCATGTGTAGTTGCTTATGCAGATACTTTATTTAAAGCAGATTTTACGTTAGATGTAAATGCTGATGGTGCAATTTGGGTAAGTAAAGTAGAAAACCCAAGTGCTTTTGGAGTTGTGAAATTAGAAGAAGGTATTATTACAGATTTTATAGAAAAACCAAAAGACTTTGTATCAGATTTAGCAATAATTGGTATTTATTATTTTAAAAGTGGAGAAAAACTACTTGAAGAAATTCAATATTTAATTGATAATGATTTAAAGGAAAATGATGAGTATCAATTAACCAATGTTTTAGAATCTTTGAAACAACAAGGGGCTAAATTTATACCAGGAACTGTAAGTACTTGGATGGATTGTGGTAAAAAAGACCCAACTGTAGATACCAATAAACAAACCTTACATTTTGAACATGAAGCAGGTAATAATTTAGTTGCTGATGATGTTGTTTTAGAAAACTCAGAAATTATTCAACCTTGTTTTGTAGGTAAAAATGTGGTATTGAAGAATACAAAAATTGGTCCTTATGTATCAATTGGTGAAAATAGCATAGTTGAAGATTCAACCATTAAAAACTCATTAATACAAACTAATGTTGCGATTTCTAATGCCAAATTAGATAATGCAATGATTGGTAATCACGCAAAATATAATGGAGATTATACTTCTGTCAGTATTGGTGATTACACAGAATTAACGTAGATGACAAACATCGAAAACACGAAAATACATGAACAAGAGAGGCAATTTAATTTTTTTAGATTGGCTCTTTTGTCTTTAATTTTTTGTTTTATTTCGATTAACAATTATGCTCAAGATAGTATTCCAGAAAAGCAAGATTTAACAGAAGAAGCAGAACTAAAATTTCAAAACTTCTTTTTTAAAGCATTATCAGATAAATCGATTGGTAATCATCAAAAAGCCATCGAAAATTTAGAAAGTTGTAATCAACTTCTAGAGAATAATACAGCAGTCTATTTTGAGTTTTCTAAAAACTATTTATTCTTAAATAAAGTAAATTTAGCTAAAGAATATATTACAAGAGCTTTACAAAAAGAGCCTAGTAATATTTGGATGTTAAAACATTTAGTTAAAGTATATCAAAAAGAAAATAATTTAGAAGATGCAATTGCAGCGCAAAAAAAAGTAGTAGCAATTAACCCTAAAGAAAGACCATTTTTAGTGAGGCTTTATCTTTATAATAGAGATTATGACAAAGCAATTTTATTGATGGAACTTTTACAGAATGAAAATGCATTAACCTCAGATTTAAAAAGGATAAAACAACGTTTAAATACAAGGAAAGTTCCAGAACAAAAGGCGCTTAAGTTAAATGATATTTCAGTTTTGCAACAAAAGTTTCAGAAAGATAAATCTTATGAAATTTTAGAGCAGATATTAAAAATTTCTCACTCGAATTCAACTAATCTTTTAAAGTACAGTGAAGAAGGTATTGCATTGTTTCCTGCACAGCCATTTGTTTATTTAACGAAGGCTAGAGCTCTAAATAATCAGAAAATGTATAAAAAAGCGTTAGTTACTTTAAAGAATGGTATCGATTTTGTTATAGATGAGCAAATGGAGGTTAGTTTTTACATAGAAATGGCTAATGCTTACAAAGGCTTAGGTTATGTAAATGAAGAGAATAAGTACAAGCAAAAAGCCAAGCAATTAAAAAGTTAAAATGAGGTATATAAAATTTTTAGTACTTTTTACAATAGTTTTTACGTCATGTAAAGCCAATAAAAATATGATTGATGCAACTGCAGTAGCTAAGAATATTTCGTCAAAAAAAGTAGCTAGAAGACATATGGCTGCTAATTTTGATAAGCAAACCATAGACGCTAAGCTTAAAGTAAATTTTGATAATGGTAAAACAAATCAAAATTTAACTGTGAGTATGAAGATGAAAAAAGACGAAGTAATTTGGTTGAGAGGAACAAAGTTTATAACTGTATTTAAAGCAGAAATTACCCCAACCAAAGTACGTTACTATTCCTCTGTTTTTAAACATTCTTTTGAAGGTGATTTTTCGATGCTTAAAGAATTATTAGGAGTAGAAATTAATTTTGAACAATTGCAAAACTTATTCTTAGGTCAGGCCTTGCTAGATGTAACTGAAGAAAAACAAGATGTATCTGTAATGAATAACAGATATATTTTAAACCCTGAGCAACAAGCACTACTTTATGATATTTTTTATACTATAAATCCTGCTCATTATAAATTAGATAATCAAAGTATTGTAAATGAAGCAAAAGGTTTACGATTAGACATTAAATACCCAAATTATAATTTAATAAATTCAGTAGTTTTTCCTACTGCAATAGAAATTAAAGCCAAAGATAAAAAAAGAGTTACAGCAATTGATTTAGAGTATAGAAGTGTAGAATTTGACACAGATGTAACTATGTCTTTTAATATGCCTAGTGGTTATAAGAAATTAACTTTTTAATGAGGTTTACCAAGTTTAACATACTGTTTTTTTTACTTGTTTTAGTGGGTAACACCCTTTTTTCTCAAACTAGAAAAGAGTTAGAAAATCAGCGAAAAAAATATAAATCTGAAATTAAACAATTAAATAACCTTCTTTTTACTGAGGTAAAAAAAGAACGCAATGTTTTAGAGGAATTAAAGGATATAAAACAGAAAATTGAGGTTAGAAATAAACTAATAAATACCATCAATTTAGAGTCAAAATTATTGACGAGTGAAATCCGTAAAAACGAAAAACAAATAGCAAAACTAAACAATAATTTAAGCGATCTTAAAAAGGATTATGGCAATATGATTTACAAATCTTATAAAAGTAAATCTCAGCAAAGTAGAGCCATGTTTTTATTGTCTTCACAGAATTTTTATCAAGCTTATAAAAGGTTAGAGTATATGAAACAATATACTGCCTTCAGAAAAAAACAAGGAGAAGAAATTGTAAGTCAGACTCTTGTTATTGGTAAAATGAATGATTCTTTACTGTATCAAAAACAAATAAAAGACACATTAATTTTATCAGAAATCAATCAAAAAAAAGCCATAGAATCTGATAAAAGTAAACAAGAAAATTTATTATCTTTAATTAAAAAGAAAGAAAATAAATACAAAAAAGATCTTAAGAAAACCATTCAGGAAGAAAAGAGAGTAACTGCTAAGATTGATAAAATTATAAAAGAAGAAATAGAAAGAGCAAATAGATTAGCACTTGCAAAACTTAAAAACAAACCTAAAACAGTTAAGAAAAATGAGTTTATTTTAAGTCCAGAAGCTAAGGCTTTAGCTGCTAGATTCGATTTGAATAAAGGCAAATTACCTTGGCCAGTTTCTGATGGAATTATTGTTAGAAAGTTTGGAGTTCAACCACATCCTATTTTTCCAGGAATTACAATTAATAGTACAGGTGTTCACTTTGTAACCTCTAGAGGAGGTGAAGCTAAATCAATTTTTGATGGAGAGGTTTTTAATGTCTTAATTGGTTCTGGAGGTAAAAAGAATGTTTTGGTTAGGCATGGTAATTACATAACTTCTTATAATAACCT
This sequence comes from Polaribacter dokdonensis, assembly GCF_024362345.1. Taxonomy (GTDB): domain Bacteria; phylum Bacteroidota; class Bacteroidia; order Flavobacteriales; family Flavobacteriaceae; genus Polaribacter; species Polaribacter dokdonensis. The sequence goes on from NZ_CP101505.1 coordinate 2,531,210, forward strand.
AGAAAGTTCTTACGTTCAAAAAGGCGATAAAGTAAAAGTAGGGCAGAGCTTAGGTAAAATTTTTACTGATAAGATAAATGGTAAAACTACGTTGGTTTTTGTGTTGCTTAAAAACACAGTAAAACTAAACCCTGCTTCTTGGATGCTAAAAAGATAGGGTAGCACTATTCTATTTCTGTGGTTTAAACCTAATGTTTTTTTGAAGAATTACAGTGTTTGGTAATGTAATTAAATCACCATCTTCTACAGTTAAAGTGATAAAAAAAGCGCCAATATCATTAATAACGCCAGTAATATTATTGTCTTTCTCTAAAATTGTAATAGTATCACCAATTTTAACAGGATAATTAATATAAAGAATTAAGCCAGCAGTAATATTGGCTAAAATAGACCATTGTGCAAAGAAAGCAATACCTAAAATGGTTAAGAAAGAAGATACATAAACCATCAATTGTTTCTCATCTACACCCCAAATAAAAGCGATTAAAACAATTACTGCAGCATAAACCAAAAAGGTTATAATTCTATTTACAATTAAAACTCTTGTTTTTTGAAACCCAAACTTATTTCGAATTTTCTTTAAAGAATTCGTAATCATTATTCTAATAATAGAGCCTACTAATATTATAATTAGCGATTCTATAATTTTAAAATGATCTAAATATTCTAACATAAGTTAAGACTTAAAAAGTGCTTTTAATTCTGTTGCATCATCTGGTTTCATTTTTCCTGCTAAAACCAAACTTAATTGTTTTCTTCTAAGAGCGCCATCAAAACGAACTTTTTCTAATTCTGTTTCTGGTTTAATTTGTGGAATTTGCACAGGTTTACCAGTTTCATCTACAGCAACAAAAGTATAAATACCTTCATTAACCTTTGTACGTAAACCAGATTGTCTGTCTTCAATCCAAACATCTACATAAATTTCCATAGAAGATTTGAAGGCTCTAGAAACTTTTGCTTCTAAAGTAACAACACTACCTACAGGTACAGATTTATTAAAGGCAACATGATTTACAGAAGCAGTAACTACAATTCTAGATGAATGACGTCTTGCAGCAATACTACAAGCTCTATCCATTCTCGCTAACAACTCACCTCCAAAAAGATTATCTAGGTAATTTGTGTCTCCAGGTAAAACTAAATCAGTAAGTGTTGTTAAAGATTCTCTAGGCGTTTTCGCTTCCATTTTTAAAATTTCTGCAAAGATAAGGATAGCCCTTAAATAAATGTTATTTTTTTACTAATAACCAAGCATCTTTAGATACAGAGTCTTGTATTTTGTAAAGCTCATTTATAGCATCATTTCTATCTGCAAAACTACTAAATACAACTTCTGTTAAGCCCCATTTATTAACGCCAATAATACTTGCTTGGTAACCTTCTTTTTTAAGTTGATTTACTTTCTTATTTGCATTTTCTGGAAATTGAAAAGCGCCTGCAACAATGTGATATGGTTTTGCAACTTCTTTAACAACATTTAATTCAATGGTTGGTAGAGGGTTTGCAATAGTAAATGTAGCAGCCTGAATCTTTTTTTCTAATGCTTTTTCTTGAGAAGCTAAGATTGTATTTTGTTTGTTTTGTTGATAAAGGTTGTTACCAACATAACCTAATGTTAATAAAATAGCAGCTGTTGCAGCATATTTTAATAGTGTAGGTAGTACTTTTTTGTTATCTGTATTAATAACTGGCACTAAAGGTTTTACAATTGTTTTTTGTCTCTCAATTTCTGATATAGTTACATTAGCTAAACCAAAAGATTCTGCTAAATAATTTACACTTGTATTAGGCTCAAAAATTATTTGCTGATTTTCATTTAAGCTTAAAACACCAACTTCTTCTAATTCTAAAGACTTGTTTTGTAAATTAACGTTCCAATTATTTACAGCAGTTGCTATAGCTTTATTAGCATCTTCAAAAGAAATAGTTTCTACAGAGGCTATGTAATTTGCTAATAAACCATCATTCTCTTTTAAATTATTATTAAAAGCGATTTGTTTAAATGGTGGCAAAAAATTAGAAGTATTAGTATTATAAGATGCACTCATTCTGTTGGTAATAAAACCTCCAAAATTAGGTACAATAACACAATCGTATCTGTATAGTAAGTCTTTGATGTAGTTGGCTAAAATCATATAAACAAATATATAAATTCTAGGGAGTTTTGGTAATCTGACTAGCAATATTTATCAACAATTATTTTATATATTGGTTCTCAAATTGTTACTGATGAAAGACGAAAAATTACTTGCAGTTTTGCGCTTGCAAAAAAGTAAGGCAATAGGAGATATACTTGCCAAAAAACTCATTGCAACTACAGGTGATGTTGAAAATATATTTACACAAAAGGCATCAACTTTAGAGAAAATAAACGGAATTGGCTCTCATGCTCTAAAGCATTTATTTGACAAGGAAAATTTAGAAAAAGCACAAAATGAACTGAAATATATTAGAGATAATAATATTTCTTATACTTATTTTTTAGAGGATGATTATCCTCAAAATTTAATTAATTGTATTGATAGCCCAATTTTGTTATTTAAAGATGGTAACATCGATTTTTCTAATAACTCTAAATTTATTTCTATTGTTGGTACCAGAAATATGAGCTCTTATGGAAGTCAGTTTTGCAATCAATTAATTAAAGATTTAAAACAATACAATCCTATAATAGTTAGTGGTTTTGCTTATGGTGTAGATATTTGTGCACACAAAGCTGCAATTGAAAATAATTTACAGACCATTGCAGTTTTGGCTCATGGATTTGAGCAAATTTATCCTAAAGTGCATAAGAAATACATTCATCAAGTAAATGAGAATGGTGGTTTTCTGACTGAGTTTTGGAGTGAAGAGCAACCTTTACGTGAAAATTTTTTAAGAAGAAATAGAATTGTAGCTGGTATTTCTAAAGCTACCATAATTATAGAATCTGCAGAAAAAGGAGGTTCTTTAGTAACTGCAGATATTGCCAATTCTTATAATAGAGATATTTTTGCTTTACCTGGAAGAGCAACAGATGTTTATAGCAAAGGCTGTAATAATTTAATTAAAAATAACAAAGCAACGTTACTGACTTCTGCAGATGATGTCGTAAAAATGCTCAATTGGGATTTGAATTCAACTGAAACAAAAATCATTCAAAAACAGCTTTTCATTGAATTGAATGAAAACGAACAGAAAATTTATGATTTTCTCTTCGAAAAAGGGCAACAGCTACTAGATGTTATTGCTTTAGAATGTAATATTCCCATTTTTCAATTATCATCAATATTATTACAAATGGAGTTAAAAGGAGTTTTAAAACCTTTACCTGGTAAAATGTTCGAAATTATTTAAACATTATCTGTATTTTTGAGTTAAATCAATAATTTAAAATGGCAGTAGAGAAGAAGTTGATGTCTAAGAAAAAGCCAGCATTTCCTGTAAATGAAATGCTAGGTGCCTATTTAAAAAATTATAAGAGAGATATAAATATCTCTATTTATTACGAAGATTTATTACGTTTTCAAGGCTCAGTAACTGTTTATGATAAAAATGATGAAGACACACTTTGGATACGAACCTATTATTCAGATTCTGATAGAGCAGAAATAGATTTAAGTTTAAAAAGAGTGTATACCTTATTGCATTCTGATGGTAATGAAGATACAATGCCATTTTTAAATGTAGATGCTGTAGACTATTGTACGTTTGGAAACTCAAAACCATTTCGTATAAAAATCAGAAATATTTTAAATGATAATTTTACTTATTTCTATGTAAAAAAAGCAGATGCCTCTAGAATTTATGGTTTGGAGTTAGAGCACATTTTATCTCCTTATAGCATGAACTTTTTAGTACATGGAAATACCTTAATAGAAGAACATATTGCAGGAATTCCTGGAGATGATTTTATAAGAGATATTCTACCTACTTGTACAGAATCAGAAAAATCTCAAATAGCAAAAGAGTTTGTGAAATTTAAAGAACGTTGTTTGATAAGGCTTTTGGGTGATATGCGATCTTACAATTATGTAATTACACCTACACATGATTTTGATCAAATTATTTATAAGATAAGAGCTATAGATTTCGATCAGCAGTCTTTTGAAGGTAACTTAAAAGTATATAATCTTCAGTTTATGAAAGAGAATTTTAAAATGGTAGAAATGGTGAGTAAGAAATTACAAAACGATTCTATTAGGCAATATAAAATTGAAGAAAGATCTTACATGGCTAAAAGGATGATTACAACTCCTAGAAGAACCTTAAGGTTAATAAAGTGTATGAAAAATGACACGATTTCTTATCCAGAAAACATAGAACTTTTAAAGAAACATTTAATGCAATATGTGGGTGATGTAAAGTTTAAAGACTGTGCAAACATGGGTGAAATTTTAGAAACCATCTTAGCTTTTGTAAAACGAAACTATTTAGATATTAGTACAAAATAAAAAAAGCACAAACGTAAGTTTATGCTTTTTTACTTTATTTAAAGTTTACTAGAAAGCACCAATAAAATGACTTCCTTCTACATTCACTAACTCAGCACCTTTAGTAACTGATCCATTAGCTGTATTTATGATATAAATGTTTCCATTTTTTCCTACAGGAGCTTGTGTTACAAATACATCATCACCATCAACAACAAAACCTTGATATTGAAATAAATAGAAATCTATATCATAAGGTATTTCTGTTATTTGTTGTGCAGTTTTTGTGTTTAAATCTGCCAAAGCAAAATACCCTTGAGCACCTGCAACACCATCTGCAGAACCATCATGTCTGTAAGCAATTATAGCTTTACCAGATTCAGTAGGTCTCCAAGCTAAAATATAAGCACCTTCTATACCTAAGGCATCATCTAAATTAAAATCGTAAGAATTATCATATTCATTATTGGCATCAATTTTTAAGATATGAGAACCTTCAGGATCACTTTGGTTTGCTTGATAAACACTTCCATTATATTCAAATGCATTGATACTTCTGTAGCCATTTGTGTTTCCAAAACCAACTGTAGAAGTGATAATTGTTGGATTTAATAAAGAAGGATAATCTAACACAATTGTTTTTGAACCTAAAATTTCGTAATCATCTTCTCTCTCTGCAGTTAAAGGATTTACTTTACTTAAACGTGCACCAATATATAATTTGTTTCCTGCTGCATTTAATGTAGGCATATCAATTCTAGAAATGTAATAACCTAAAGCTTCTTCTTCTGTAGTTAATGGTATGCTTGCTTCTTGAAAGTTCTTTATTACAGAGTTTTCTAAGTCTAAAGTTACAATTCCCATTGTTGCCTCTGTTCTTTTATACACATCATCAGTTTCGTCATTTGGTGTTCCATTATCATCAAATTGATTTTCTGTAGAAACATAAACTGCTGCACCAGTTTTATCACCATCAAACAATTTAATCCATCTAGGAGCAGAACCTACATAAGGTGCAATACTTACTTCAGAACCCGTAAGTGCAAAATCTTGCCCTCCATTTACGGTGTATTTTGAGTAATTACCTCCTGTATCTCCTGCATAACTTATGTTAAAAATAGTGTTACCATCTTCTGAAGATTGTAACCTTGCAGTTCTGTTAGAAGGTACTATAAATCCGTTATCAAAAGGTGCTATAGATTTAGTTGGGTCTTTGGCATCTTCAGCATTAATAGCATAAATTAAAGTTCCTCCATTTCCATCTCCTGGATTATCACCCATTTTTGCAGCAGCTACAGTAATCCATCTTCCACCATCTATAGGATTTGTTTCTGGATCTAATTCTTCATTTACAGTTTTGTCACAAGAAGTTAATAAACCTGCAAATAGTGCAAATGACATTAACATTCTAACATTTAAAAATTTACGTATCATAATAGTTTGTATTTATTTTGGTTAAAATTTATTTATTGAATAATTGAGTTTAAAATAGAAAGCTCTTCCTGGTTTTTGAACAGACAAATTGTCGTAAACAGCTGCATTAAAAACATTTTTAATATCGAAGCTAAACACTAATTTGTTGTTTGGAAAGGCATAGCTTAAACCTAAATCTTGAGCTAATTGTTGAGGTACTTTAAAGAAATCATCACCTACAGTATTTGATCCTTGAGGAACTAAATAAGAGAATTCGTCTGTAAAATATAGATTGTAAAAAAGGTTTAAATTTGATTTTTTCTGGATTACATTTTTAAGTGAATAGCGTAAACTACCATTCATAGTAAAAAATGGGGTGTTAGGTACATCAATTTCTACACCTCTGTTTATTACCTTTAAATCGAAACGAGATATGTTAAAATTTGCACCAAAATTATCATCATAATTATAACTTATTTGCGCATCAAATCCTTTAGATGTTCCACTTCCTTGATTTACATATAGAATTAATTCATTATTAATATTAGTTGAATTTTCAATAGGTAAACCAATTCTATCTTTTAGATTTCTGGTAAATAAGTTGGTTGTAATTGTAAAGTTGTGTTTTTTAAATCGATAAGTTCCAAATCTAAAACCTAGATTATAGTTGTTACTTTGTTCTGGATTTATGCTTGGGTTTGCGACTACATTATCTCCATCATTTCCAAAAACCTCAGTTTCATTAGGTAAACGAATTGCTTTTTCTGCAGAAGTTAAAAGTGTAACTTTAGGGTGTAAAGTATAAGAAAGTGCAAAACCATAACCATTAAAGTTATTATTACTGCTGATATTCTCATCAACAATAATGTCATTTCCATTTTCATCTTGAGCTATTGTAGGATCTGTACTTACTGTTTTCTGATGGTAATGTTTGCCAAATACATTGGCTTTTAGCTTATTATTAATTGCATTTAGTTCGTAAGAAAATGAATAGATGTTTTTTCTCAATTCTCTAGTGCCTAAAAATGTATTTTCTAACACAGATCTAAGTTCATCACTATCTTTCCTATCAATTCCACTAAAAACATGGTTTATTAAAAATTTGTGATTCTTATTTAGAGCATAAGAAATACCAGTTCTAATAGATGCCACATTTCTATTAATTTTTGCAAGTGTAGGACCTCCTTCTTGTTGTGAACCCCAGGAATAATCGAATTCATTTCCTCTAAAATCAAGGGCTTTTTCGCCATTCCAACTATAAGCTGCAGCAACAGTATCGTTTACAATTCTATTTCTGTTACCATATAAAGCGTTTATATTTAAGTCTAAACCTTTGGTAAAAATGTTTTTCTTTTGATAAATTAGGGTTGCTAATTGAGCATCAGATTCAAAATAACGCCCTTTGTAAGGAGTAATGGTTATAAAAGCTCCATGCTGAACTTCTTTATAATCCTCTGAACCTGTAAAACCTATTAGAAACTGATCTGCCCATTTTACATCTGTAAAACCAACTTGAAACATTCCACCTGTGCTCCTGTAAGCATCATTAAATCTTTCAGCAACAATTGGAGTTTGTGTACCACCTAAACCTGTAACCACAACACTTCTACCAGAAACCTTGTAGTTGTTGTCTGAATAATTTTGAAATAAATAAGTTTTAAAAGTTAAACCTGTTTCTTTAAAACGATATAACCCATTTACACTAGTTTGAGAAGTGTTAAATGAACCATAAGAAAAACCAGCATTAAAATTGCTTTTCGTTGTTTTATGCAATACAATATTTATAGCACCACCTAAAGCATCATCTGCTAAATGACCAGGAACAACACCTTTATAAACTTCTATATTTTTAATTATTGATGGTGGAATACTATTTAGGTTGAAAGATGAACCATACATGGAAATAGGAATTCCGTCTATAAAAATTCTTACTGCATTACCAGATAAACCATTTAAACTATAATTTACTTCTGAGCCTAAACCACCATTTTGTCTGATTTTTACACCAACAGTTGTGTTTAATAATTCGTTAGTTTGTATGTTTCTTAAACTGGCTTCTTTAGTTTCAATAACATTAACAGAGAAACCTTTTGTTTCGATTTTTGTTTTTTTAGACTTAGTGTTTACAAGTACTTCATTTAATTCATTTTTTAGAAATGGAAGCATAATATTAAATACTTGTTTCTTAGAATTAATTTTAATTTGGATGTCTTTTGGTTCTGAGTTTAAAGACCTAATCTGTAATAAGTGGGTACCAAATGGGATACCTTTTAATTCATATGATCCATCAAAATTTGAAGTAGTTTCTTTAAATAAATTTTTACCATTAATTACTAGGTAAGCATCAACTACAGGTTCTTCTGTATCAAATTTTATAGTTCCATAAATAGCACCTTCTTGACAAAGATTAATGCTCGTTAAAAACATAAAAAACCAAAAAACTATAATTCTCATTGCGAATATTTTTGGCAAATATAGTTTTATTTATATTTAATCTAAATAAAAATAGTAAAATTATGAATTTTTTATTTTGGTCTAATGCAATCTATTAAATTGTAAAAAATGGTCTTAAAATAATGGTAGATGTTTAACTATTCTGTTAGAAGTTTATATAATTAATTGTTTAGTGCATTAATACTTATGCTAGTTGATATTCATCATATTTTAATTGAAGTGATTTTTAAATAACTGATAATCAAAGTTGTATAAAAAAGTAAAATTAGGGGTATGCTATTTCTTTGTTCTAATTCCTTCAATAACAACCGTTAAAAGAATTAAACTTCCACCCCAAAAAGTATGAATGGTTGGTATTTCATTCAGAAATAAGAATGCTAAACATATTCCAAAAATAGGTTGCAGGCTACTAATGATACTGGCTGTTGCAGCAGAAAAATATTTTAAAGAATGTAGCATTAAACTGTGGCCAATTGCTGTTGTTATTAATGCTAAAAGTAGGATGTAGGATAATTGACTTTTTAGCCCAGTTAAATCCATAAAAAATAAAGTTGGGAGTAGTAAAATACTAATGATAACTGTTTGATAAAACATGAGCATTGTACCATTGTAATTTGCAACATGCTTTTTCATAATTAAAATTCGAAGGGCATAACAAAATGCTGAAAAAACTCCAAATAATATGCCTTTTAACTGTGTGCTTTCTAAATCGAATTCAGGTGTTAGAATAAATAATCCTAAGAGAACCATAATCCCTAAAAGAATATAAATAGGTTTGAATTTAATGTTAAAAAATAACGGTTCTAATAAAGCAATAATTATGGGAAACGTATAAAGAGAGAGTATACCAATAGCTACATTAGATAATTTTAAAGCGTAAAAGTAAGTAACCCAATGTGCAGCCATTAAAACCCCTCCAATTATAAAAGTTTTATAGTCTTTGGTAGCATTAATTTTAAGATTAATGTTTTTGTATTTGCAGTACATAAACAAAAAGACCATTGCTAAAATGGATCTAAACCAAATTATAATTTCAGATGGTAAAGCAATGTACTTCCCTAAAACACCAGAAGTACTAATGAAAAAAGTTGCTAATAGTAATCCAGAAAGTTGTTTGACGTGAGAATTATTCATTAAATTTTCTGAAGCGTTTCTAAAGCAATTTTTACAGTATTAATTCTTATAAATGTAATCATTAATCGAAGACCGTTTTTGGTTTGCTTTTCTTTCATCACCACGCTTTTAGAATTGTGTTGCACATATTTTAGAGTTCTAGTAAACGCTTCTGTTTGGTAAAAATCACTTTGCTGATCAGATACAAAGTAACCAATCATTCTTTTTTGTTTCAAGATAATTTTCTCTAAACCTAACTCTTTTGCTAGCCATTTTATTCGCACAGAATTTAATAAATCTTCTACTTGAGTTGGTATCTCTCCAAATCTATCTATAATTTCCGATTCAAAAACCTGTAGTTCTTCTTCCTTTTCTAGTGTGCCTAAATTATTATATAAAGCTAATCTTTCTGTAATAGAGTTAATGTAGTCATCAGGAAATAATATTTCAAAATCGGTATCAATTTGTACTTCTTTTACAAACTCTTTAGGTTTAGAATTATCAGTTGGGTACAAATCTGCAAACTCATTCTCTTTTAATTCTTCAATAGCTTCTTTTAATATTTTTTGATACGTATCAAACCCAATATCATTTATAAAGCCACTTTGTTCACCACCCAATAAATCTCCTGCTCCACGAATTTCTAAATCTTTCATGGCAATATTAATTCCACTACCCAAATCAGAAAATAACACTAAAGCTTCAATACGTTTTCTGGCATCATCTGTCATCATGTGATAAGGAGGAGTTATGAAATAACAGAACGCTTTTTTGTTACTTCTACCAACTCTACCTCGCATTTGATGCAAATCAGACAAACCGAAATTATTGGCATTATTGATGAATATCGTATTTGCATTAGGTACATCTAATCCACTCTCAATGATGGTAGTAGAAACAAGTACATCAAATTCGCCATTCATAAAGCTAAACATTAATTCCTCTAGCTTTTTACCCTCCATTTGTCCATGCCCAATTCCAATTTTGGCTGATGGTACCAATCTCTGTAATAAACCTGCAACTTCTTTAATATTATCTATTCTATTATGAATAAAAAATACTTGGCCACCTCTAGAAACCTCATAAGAAACAGCATCTCTAATTGTTTCTTCAGAAAAACGAATTACATTACTTTCTATAGGATGTCTGTTTGGAGGAGGTGTTTTTATTACTGATAAATCTCTTGCTGCCATTAAACTAAATTGCAAAGTTCTAGGAATAGGTGTTGCAGTTAAGGTTAATGTGTCTACATTTTCTTTTAAGGTTTTTAACTTGTCTTTTACAGCAACTCCAAATTTTTGTTCTTCATCAATAATTAATAAACCTAAATCTTTAAACTTAATTCGCTGATTTGTTAGTTGATGTGTACCAATAATTATATCTACAGAGCCATCATTTACACCATTGATAGCAATGGTTTTTTGCTTCGCAGTTCTAAATCTATTTAAATAATCTATCTTAATTGGAAAATCTTTTAATCGCTCAGAAAACGTTTTGTAATGCTGAAACGCTAAAATAGTTGTAGGTACTAAAATTGCAACTTGTTTACCATTATCAACAGCTTTAAAAGCGGCTCTAACAGCAACTTCTGTTTTACCAAAACCTACATCTCCACAAACCAACCTGTCCATAGGTTGATCTTTCTCCATATCTCTTTTTACATCTTGTGTAGCAGAATATTGATCTGGAGTATCTTCATACATAAAACTACCTTCTAATTCATGTTGTATATGTGTGTCTGGACCAAAAGCATAACCCTTTTGTAGCTTTCTTTTTGCATATAATTGAATTAAATTAAAGGCAATGTGTTTAACTCTGGCTTTTGTTTTTTGTTTGATTTTTTTCCAAGCACCAGAACCTAATTTATAAATTTTTGGAGGCTTACCATCTTTACCATTAAACTTAGAAATTTTGTGTAAAGAGTGAATGCTTACATACAAAATATCACGTTCTCCATAAATCAGTTTTATGGCCTCTTGCTTTTTACCTTGGACATCAATTTTTTGTAAACCACCAAATTTTCCAATTCCATGATCCATGTGGGTTACATAGTCTCCTATTTCTAATTTGTTTAATTCTTGAAGGGTAATAGCTTGCTTTTTAGCATAACCATTTTTTAATCTAAATTTATGATAACGTTCAAAAATTTGATGATCTGTATAGCAAACTAGTTTATTATCTACATCTACAAAACCTTGGTATAAAGGAAAAACGATGGTTTCATAATGTACTTTTTGATCTGCATCATCAAAAATGTCATGAAAACGTTTTGCTTGTTGTTCATTAGCACAAAAAATATAATTGGTAAAACCTGCTTTTTGATACTCGTTTAAATTATCAATTAATAAATTAAATTGTTTATTAAAAGAAGGTTGAGGGTTTGTAGAAAATTCGATTTCTTGGCCTTCATATTTAGATGTACTTCCAAAATGAACAGTAGTAAATTTATGAAGTTCATTTTTGATGAAACTACCATCACAAAATAATTCTGATGGTTCTAAGTGTTTTATCTCTTTAGATAAATCGTTAAAGGCATCTTCGGCTTTTTTGAAAAACTTATCTAATTTTTGACTCATTAAATCTACATTCTTAGAAAATACAACAGTATTTGCAGAGATGTACTTTAAAAAACTTTGTCTGTTTTCTTGCAAAGTTTTATTCTCAACATTTGGCATTATAGAAACTTTTTTCAGTTTCTCTTTAGATAACTGAGTTTCTACATCAAAAGTTCTAATACTGTCTATATCATCACCAAAAAATTCAATTCTATAAGGTTCGTCATTAGAGAAAGAAAATACATCTATAATTCCACCTCTAACAGAAAAATCTCCTGGTTCTGTAACAAAATCTACTCGTTTAAATTTATATTCAAAAAGCACTTCATTTACGAAGTCTAAAGATAATTCTTCACCAACAGCAATTTTTAAAGTATTCTTTTCAAGCTCTTTTTTAGTTACTACTTTTTCGAAAAGAGCAGTAGGATAAGTAACTATTATTGCAGGTTTTTTTCTGGAATTAATTCTGTTTAAAACTTCAGATCTTAAAAGAACATTGGCATTGTCTGTATCTTCTATTTGATAAGGTCTTCTATAAGACCCAGGATAAAAAAGTACATTTTTATCACCCAAAAGTTGCTCTAAATCATTTAAATAATAGGCAGCTTCTTCTTTGTCATTAAATACTAAAAGATAAGGTTTGTCTACTTTTTTAAAGGTTTCTGAAATCACGAAAGACAATGAAGATCCCACCAAATTCGAAATTTGAAACTGGCTTTTCTCTTGTTGAAGGGCTGTAATTACCTGCGAAACTTTCGCAGATTGTTGGTATTGATTAACAATGTTCTGCTTGCTCAACTGTATAAATTTTTACAAATGTACTGTGTTAATTTATAATAAACCAAAAACGAATTTCTTTTCTAGTTGAAAGCAATATATTTGTGATGAAGTAGTTAAAAACTTATAATCAATCTATATGTTATCTAAAGTAAAATTCTCTTTTCTGATTATTCTAATGACTTTTTTTGCAATTCAGACCAATGGACAGAATAGAAAAAGTGAATGGGTTGCAGGTTTAAGTTTGGCATCAGCTAAATACACAGATAATCAAGGAAAAGTTTTGGGTGGTTCTTTTATCAATCAATCTCCTAGAATAAATGTTTCTAAATATTTATTTAAAAACTTTACAGCAGATGTTGGTTTATCTACGGCTATTTTTGATACTCAAAAATACACCACATTTGATGCTGTTTTACGTTATGATTTTGGAACTTCTATGCATAATGTTGTGCCTTATGTTGTAATTGGAGGCAGTTTTATAAGCGCAGTTAAAACAACACCAACTTTAAACTTAGGAGCAGGAAATACATTTTGGATTAAAGAAAATTATGGAATTAACGTTCAAGTTCTTTACAAATATTCTGAAGATCGATTTGAAAGTCAATACTCACATTTTTACCCAACTATTGGTGTAGTATATAGTTTTAAACCTAGAAATTTAAATCCTAGATTGTGGCATATGAATAATTAAAAATTTAATTATTTTTGGTATTTATTTAAGATTGAATTCATTTTTTTGGAATTCAAATAACCATCAAACAACACATCAATTTCATAATTTGAGTTTAGAATTAAGGTTGTTGGGTAACTAATTTTATCTTCAGAAATGGTGAGTTGTTTTGCCAACTCATGAATACCAGAATTACCTGAGGGCTTGTAAGAAAAGGTTCTTCCTAAAAAGGTAATATCGCTTTTTTCCTCTCCATTCAACATCACAAAATAAAAATCTGAGTTTAGTTTCTCAATTACTTTTGAATTTTGAAAAGTATTTTTTTTCATTCCAAAACAAATTTTACACCAATCTGCATATAAGAATACCACAGTTGGTTTAGGAGCCGTTTTTTGTAATTGTTCTACTTCAGGAAAGGTGTACGTTTTTAGTGTTTTTATATTTTCTTGAGCACATAAATTAATACTTAGGAATAGATATAAAATGGAAAAATAGGTTTTCATAATGTTTCTAAAATAAAGTAAATCTAACACCTAAAAAAGCCCTAATTCCTTGGTTGGATGCATATACATAGCTTGGGTCAAAAGTCAGTGCATCAGGATCATTTGGGTCTACTTGCTCATCAAAAGGATCAAATGCTCTAGAAATACTATTGGCTGCTGGTGTAAAGTTTAAAAGATTTTTTATACCACCATAAATTTCCCAAGAATTGGTGAATTTCTTACTCAATTGAATGTTTTGAATACTAAACCAAGGTGAGTATTCTGGTCTATCATCTTTAGGGCCTAACAAAGGCAAACGCATTGGGCCATATAAATTACCTGTATAATCTACTGTAAAATTATTGTCAAATTTATATGAGATAGACCAAACACCACTAAAACTTTCTGTAAGTAATTGTCTTCTTTTAATATTGTTTTCAGTTACTGATACATCCATTAAAGTAACACCAGCATTTATGGCTAAACCGTTTGTAAATAAAATATCTGCATTTAATGAAACACCTTTAGAAATTGAAAAACCCTCTAAATTTGCATATATTATTTTGTTTGGATCTGTTTCATAATCAGGCAAAATTCTATTGTTGAAATAGGTATAAAAAGCACTTGCATCTAAAGTGATGAAAGAGTTTTCTGTATTAATTTTTTTGACGTAATTGATATTAGCATTCCATGAAGTTTCTGGGTCTAAATTACCTTGAAACTCTACTTCTCTTGCACCTGTTAAAGCTGCATGATCTTCTGTAAAAACATTAGCTACTCTAAAACCATTACCAACACTTATTCTAAAAATATTTGATTTATCTCTAGAGTTCCACTTATAATTTATTCTTGGAGATAGTATGCTTCCATGCACACTATTATAATCCCATCTTAAACCAAGTAATAATTTCTTTCTATCTGTTATACTTATTTCATCTTGTGCAAATATTCCAGGTAAATGTATTTTAGAAGGTTGGTTAAAATTACCAGTTTCATCTAAAGTAGCAAAAGTATTATCATCATAATAGGTGTATCTGTAAGCTAGGCCTAAGAGTAAATCTTGTTTCTCATTTATTTTAGTGTCGTAAACTAACTGACCAAAAGCAATAAGCTGAGTGGCATCATAAGAATCTGTTCCGTAAAAAGAATCTTGATAATGACCATTTGCACTAAATTGAAACTTTATATTTTCTGTTGTTGGTAATTGGTAAGTTCCAAAAGTTTCCCATCTATTGGTGTAAATACTTTCTCCATAAACAAGATTGCTTCCTCTAAATTTACGTTCCCAATCTAATTCACCTCCCCATCTATCTTCATAAACATATCTACCAGCAATTGTAAAAACCTTATTGCTTTTACGTTCGATATTAATTTTATTAAAGATCGATATTCTGTTTTGTAGGGTTAAATCTGTAAAATTGTCATTATTATTATCTACTCTATTTTGAAAGTTAAAATAATTAACTCCTAATAAACCTTGTACTTTTTCAGAAATTTGATAGCGTAAACCAATATCTGTATTTACTTCTCCCCAAGAACTTGCAAAAACATCTGTAGATAATTTTGGTGCATTTGTAGGTTTTTTTGTGATGATATTAATGATGCCACCAACAGCTTCAGAACCATATAAAGTAGAAGCAGGCCCTTTAACTACTTCAACTCTTTCTATTAAAGCTTGTGGAATTCCTGTTAACCCATAAACCGTAGATAAACCACTTACAATTGGCATTCCATCAATCAAAACAAATGTATATGGGCCTTCTAAACCGTTAATATGAATATCTCCTGTATTACAAACATTGCAGTTTAATTGAGGTCTAATTCCGTTTACATTTTGTAAAGATTCAAATACAGAAGGAGTAGGGTTTTTCTTAAAAAAAGTTTTGCTGTACACTTCTACAGGAACAGGACTTGCTGATTTAGAAACGGGTCTTAAAGTACCAGAAATTACAATTTCATCTAGAGAATTATCATCCTCTAAAACAATGTTTTTAATCCGATTGTTACTCTCTAAAACTAGGTTATAGGTAAGGGTTTTAAACCCAATGCTACTTACAACTAGTGTGTATTTCCCTTTTAACTTGTAATTTAATTCATAAGAACCATCTTCTGTAGAATTGGTGCCTAATTTTGTATTCTTCAGAAAAATATTAGCAAAAGGTATTGCATCACCATTTTTAGAAGTGATTTTTCCTTTTATACTCTGACCAATCCCAACTTGTGAAATTAGCAATAAGATTATAACTATATAATTTTTCAAAATCAAAATTTGTACAAATATAAAATAAAGTTTAGACTTGTCTAAAAAATTATTTATAAAATTAAAAAGTATATATTTGCCACATATAAAAATGATATGTTTTCACAAGCAGAAGAAAATTATTTAAAAGCCATTTATCATTTAGAAACAGATTCTAAAGAAGGTATTAGTACCAATGCTATTGCTAAAAGTTTAGCAACAAAAGCTTCTTCAGTTTCTGATATGATTAAAAAATTATCAGACAAAGAAGTTGTGCTTTACAAGAAATATAAAGGAGTTACTTTAACAGAACTAGGTAAAAAAACTGCGGCTAATATTGTAAGAAAGCACAGGCTTTGGGAGGTTTTTTTAGTAGAAAAACTAAACTTTTCTTGGGATGAAGTGCATGATGTTGCAGAGCAGTTAGAGCATATAAAGTCTCAAAAATTAATAAATCAATTAGATGCTTTGTTGGGTTTTCCAACTCACGATCCTCATGGAGATCCTATACCTGATAAAGATGGAGTTGTAAATGCTATAGACAAAAGTTTACTATCCACATTAAATGTTGATGAAGCAGGTGTTTGTGTGGGTGTTAATGATTCATCATCAGACTTTTTACAGTTTTTAGATAAAAAAGGAATAACATTAGGTAAACGTATTAAGGTTACTGAAAAAGAAGATTTTGATGATTCTCTATCTATTTTAATCGATGATAAAAAATTATCAATCTCTAATAAAATTGCAAATAATTTATACATTAAAAAATCATGAGTACATTTGAACAATTAGTAGCTTTTGGTAAAGAACATCCAATTCAAGCTGCTTTGTATGCATCACTTTTTACATGGGGTTTAACAGCCTTAGGAGCTGCTTTAGTTTTCTTTTTTAAGAAAATGAACAGAGCAGTTTTAGATGGTATGTTAGGCTTTACTGGAGGTGTAATGGTTGCAGCCAGCTTTTGGAGTCTTTTAGCGCCAGCAATAGATAATAGTCCAGGAGAAGGTTTTATGAAAGTTTTGCCATCTGCAATTGGTTTTGCATTAGGTGCTTTAGCTTTATTTGGTATGGATAAAATTCTACCTCACTTGCACATCAATTTTAAAGAAAATGAAGCTGAAGGTGTTAAAACTGAATGGCATAAAACTACTTTATTGGTGCTTGCCATTACTTTACATAATATTCCTGAAGGATTAGCAGTTGGTGTATTGTTTGGTGCAGCTTCAACTTTGGTAGGTGTAGAACAAACAGAAATGATAATTGCAGCTATTTCCTTAGCAATTGGTATTGGAATTCAGAATTTTCCTGAAGGTTTTGCAGTGGCAATGCCTTTAAGAAGACAAGGAGTAAGTAGGTTTAAGAGTTTTTGGTATGGACAATTATCTGCAATTGTAGAGCCTTTTGCAGCTGTTTTAGGAGCATTGGCAGTTTCGTTTTTTACCCCAATTTTACCATATGCATTAGCATTTGCTGCAGGTGCAATGATTTTTGTTGTAGTAGAAGAGGTAATACCAGAAACGCAAAGAGATAAATACACAGATATTGCTACACTTGGTTTTATAGCTGGTTTTATTGTAATGATGTCTTTAGATGTTGGTTTAGGATAGAAAAATTCTTCCAACTTCAATTCATAAAAGCAGAGTTTCTACATTAGAAAATCTGCTTTTCTTTTTAAGTAAACTTTGCTTTTGATTGCAAATAGATTAATTTGCATGAAAAATTTGAGCTGTGCAAAAACCTGCAACTTTCGAAGTTTATAACGCCTCTGCTGGAAGTGGAAAAACCTTTACACTTGTAAAAGAGTACCTAAAAGTATTATTAAGTGCAGACGATATTTTTACCTTTCAGAAAATCTTAGCAATCACTTTTACTAATAAAGCTGCTGGTGAAATGAAAGAGCGAGTACTTTCTAATTTAGAAAGTTTTGCTGATGGTAAAGAAAATGATTTGTTTGTAATTATTAGTGGTGAAATTGCTGTTGATAAGGAAACCATTCAATTAAGAAGTAAGAAAATTTTAGAGGTAATCCTGCAAAATTATTCTGCGTTTTCAATTACAACTATTGATAGTTTTACACATAAAATCATTAAAAGTTTTGCTTACGATTTAGGTTTGTCTTTAAATTTTGAAGTGGAAATGGATGCAGTTTCACTATTAAATGAAGCTGTAGATGTTTTAATTTCTAAAATTGGAACAGATAAAAAACTAACAAAATTACTCATAGATTATTCTTTAGATAAAATTGATGATGATAAATCTTGGGATATTTCTAAAGATTTAAATGAGTTTGCAAAAGTACTTTTAAATGAAGATGATATTCATCATTTTAGAGAATTATCAGAAAGAAAATTAGAAGAATTTACAGAATTAAAATCCAAGTTATTTACACATCAAAAAGAGTTAAAAGAATCTTTTTCTAAGGTTGGTGAGGTTTGTACTCATTTAATAGCTGATAAAGGTTTAGTGCAAAAGGATTTTATGCGAGGCACAATTCCTAAATTCTTTAATGATATTAAGGAAAAATCGGTTAATTTTAGTTTCTTGACTAGAGCAGAAACTATTCAAAAATCGATTGATAATCATCAATATTATTCTAAATCTACCACAGACGCTATTGCTCAAGATATAGAAAGTATTGTTCCACAAATTATAATACATTTTAATGCATCAAAAGAAATTTACAGTCAATTTTTATTAAACAAGTTGGCTTTAAAAAACTTGATTCCTTTAGCAGTTTTAAATAACATCAATCAAGAATTAGAGAATATAAAAGAAGAAAGTAATATTAGGCTTAATGCAGAGTTTAATCAATTAATTTCAGATAATATTAAAGAACAGCCAGCACCATTTATTTACGAAAGAATTGGGCAACGTTTTCAACATTATTTTATTGATGAAATGCAAGATACTTCTGTTTTACAGTGGCAAAATTTAATTCCTTTAATTGATAATGCATTAGCACAAGAAAACAGCAATTTATTGTTGGTTGGTGATGGTAAACAAGCCATTTACAGATGGAGAGGAGGAAAGGCTGAGCAGTTTATTGAGTTAGGAGCATCAGCACAAAATCCGTTTTCTATAGCAAAAGAAATTAAAAATTTAGAAACCAATTTTAGAAGTTTTTCTGAGGTAATTAATTTTAATAATTCGTTTTTTCAGCATACAGCAAACTTTCTACAAAATGATGCTTACAAGAATTTATTTTTAGAGGGTAATACCCAATTCGAAAACTCAAAAAAAGAGGGTTATGTTTCTATTGATTTTTTAGAGAAAGAAGAAGAAAAAGAAGAGGAACAATTAAAATATCCAAAGAAAGTTTTGGACCATATTTTAGGGTTGAAATCTGAATTTTCTTTAGGTGAAATTTGTGTATTGACAAGAACAAAAAAAGATGGAGTTGCTATCGCAAACTACTTGTCAGAAAATAATGTGCCAATTGTTTCTTCAGAAACCTTGTTGTTAAGCACAAGTTCAAAAGTTAATTTTATAGTTGATGTTTTAAAGGTGCTGCAAAACCCAAATGATGAAGAAACTCGTTTTGAAATGTTGTATTTTTTATATCATCATTTAAATATCAGTGATGATAAAACAACATTTTTAAAAGAATTTGTGGTTTTAGAAAATCAGCAGATATTTCAAAAATTGCAAAAGTTTAACATCACTTTTGATATTCAAAGATTCAATCAATTTCCATTTTACGAAAAGATAGAAGAGATTGTTAGAGGTTTTCTGCTTGTAGAAACTTCAGATGCATATGTGCAATTTTTCTTAGATGTAGTTTTAGAGCAACAAAGAAAATCTACAGATGTAAATGCGTTTTTAGATTTTTGGGAAAACAAGAAAGATAAACTCAGCATTGTTGCTCCAGAAAGCGAAAATGCTGTGCAAGTAATGACGATTCATAAATCGAAAGGTTTGGAATTTCCAGTAGTAATTTTTCCTTGTGATGTGGATATATATAGGCAAATAAATCCTAAGGTTTGGCTAGGAGATTTACCAGAAAATTTTGGAGATTTTAAAGAATTGCTTTTACCTTTCAATAAAGACTTAAGTCATGTGAATGCAAGAGGTTTAGAGATTTACAATCAACAAAGAGAGGAATTAGAGCTAGATAATTTTAATCTGTTATATGTGGCATTAACAAGAGCTGTTGAGCAATTGTATGTTATTACAGAGAAGAAAATATCATCAAAAGGAATAGAGAATACGAATTTTTATTCAGGTGTTTTTATCAACTATTTAATGCAACAAAATCTTTGGAAAGATGATGTTCTAAATTATACTTTTGGTTCTAAAAATAGAGTAAGTAAGGCTGAGAAAAAAGAGAGTGTTTCAGAAACGCATCAACAATTTATTTCTACTTCTTGGCAAGATCATAATGTTGTTTTGCTTGCAAGTGCTTCAAAATTATGGAATACAGCACAAGGTGAAGCCATTGATTATGGAAACTTGTTTCATGAAATATTATCTAAAATATATACAGAGAAAGATGTTCAGAAAGTAATTCATCTTTATCATCAACAAGGATTTATTAATGATGAACAAAAGCACTATATGTTGCTTAGAATAGAAGAGCTCATTAAGCATACAGAATTGAATAAATATTATGCAGAAGATGTCATTATATATAATGAAAGAGAAATTGTAGATGTAGATAATCAAATAGTTATTCCAGATAGATTAGTTTTTTCAGAAAATAAGGTTACCATTATCGATTATAAAACAGGTGCAGTTTCTCAAGATCACAAACAACAACTTTTAAAATACGAACGTGTTTTGCAATCAATGAATTTTAAGGTTGATGAAAAATTAGTAGTCTATATAAATGATAATATAGACGTTGTTAAGGTGTAACCAATTAAAATAACTTTGTAAATTTGTATTTCTAAATTCATAAAAAATGTACGGTAAAATTAAGGATACTTTAAAAAAAGAAATTCAAGAGATAAAAGACGAAGGATTATATAAATCTGAAAGAATTATTACTTCTTCTCAAGATGCAGTCATTAAATTATCTACAGGAGATGAGGTTTTGAATTTCTGTGCAAATAATTATTTAGGATTATCAAATCATCCAGAAGTAATTCAAGCAGCAAAAGATGTTATGGATACTCATGGATTTGGAATGAGTTCTGTGCGTTTTATTTGTGGTACACAAGATATTCACAAACAATTAGAAGATAAAATCGCAGAATTTTACAAAACCGAAGACACAATATTATACGCAGCATGTTTTGATGCAAATGGTGGGGTTTTTGAACCTTTACTAACAAAAGAAGATGCTATTATTTCAGATAGTTTAAATCATGCCTCTATTATTGATGGAGTTCGTTTGTGTAAAGCTGCACGTTATAGATATCAAAATAATGACATGGCTGCCTTAGAAGAGCAGTTAATTGAAGCTAATAAGCATAATCATCGTTTTAAGATTATTGTAACAGATGGAGTATTCTCTATGGATGGTATTGTGGCTAAATTAGATGAAATATGCGATTTAGCTGACAAATACGATGCTATGGTTATGGTTGATGAATGTCATGCTACAGGTTTTATAGGTAAAACTGGTAGAGGTACAGTGGAGTTAAAAAACGTAATGGATAGAGTAGACATTGTTACAGGAACTTTAGGTAAAGCTTTAGGAGGAGCAATGGGTGGTTACACTACAGGTAAAAAAGAAATCATAGATATTTTACGTCAACGTTCAAGACCTTATTTGTTCTCTAATTCTTTAGCCCCTTCAATTGTAGGTGGAGCTTTAAAGGTTTTCGATTTAATTGCAGATGATACCACTTTAAGAGATCAATTAGAATGGAATACCAATTACTTTAGAACAGAGATGGAAAAGGCTGGTTTTGATTTAGTTGGTGCAGATGCAGCTATTGTACCTGTTATGTTATATGATGCTAAATTATCTCAAACAATGGCTAATAAGCTTTTAGAAGAAGGTATTTATGTTATTGGTTTCTTTTTTCCAGTGGTTCCAAAAGAAAAAGCTAGGATAAGAGTACAGCTTTCTGCAGCACATAATAAAGAACATTTAGATAAAGCAATAGCTGCGTTTACTAAGGTTGGTAAAGAGTTGGGTGTTATTTAAAATGAGTAAAAACATACATTTTTTTTAATATTTTATTGAATTATCTTTGTAAATAAGTTTGAACAACTTACTTTTGTGTATTATAATAATGAACTTTTAATTTAAAAATTTGATAATGAAACGATTAAAAATAGCTGTGATAGCTTTATTTGCGTTAGTAGCGGTTAGCAACGTTAACGCACAAGATGAAAACAATCCTTGGGTTGTAGGGTTTGGTGTAAATGTTATAGATTTCTATAATACAGACGATTTTTCTGAGCAAATTAAAGACGCTTTAGGAAACAGTGACTGGAACTTTTTACCATCAATCTCAAGAATTTCTGGAGAAAAATATTTAGACAAAGGTTTTACTTTACAGTTGGCTGGGTCTTTAAATGATATTACTACTCTTAATTCTGAGGATGATGTAGATTTCTTATACTACTCTATTGATGCTATCGTAAAATACGACTTAAACATGTTATTTGGAGATACTGGATGGTTTGATCCTTATGTATATTTAGGTGGAGGATACGTTTCTGTTGATTCAAATGGAGAAGGTATGATCAACGCTGGTTTTGGTTTTAACACTTGGTTCAATGATAACTTAGGTTTAAACTTCCAAACTGGTACTAAAAAAGGTTTTGCTGATGAAGTTCGTGCACACTACCAAAGTACTTTAGGTGTTGTTGTAAAATTCGGAGGAAAAGATACTGATGGAGATGGAGTATATGATAAAGATGATGCTTGTCCAGAAGTTGCTGGTTTAGCAGAATTCAATGGTTGTCCTGATGCTGATGGAGATGGAATCAAAGATTCTGATGATGCTTGTCCTAACACACCAGGTTTAGCAGCTATGAACGGTTGTCCTGATGCTGATGGAGATGGAGTTGCTGATAAAGATGATATGTGTCCTAATACAAAAGGAACAAAAGCTAATAAAGGTTGTCCTGATACTGATGGTGATGGTGTAATCGATAGAGATGATAAATGTGCTACTGTTGCTGGTCCAGCTGCAAACGCAGGATGTCCTTGGCCAGATACTGATGGTGATGGTGTTTTAGATAAAGATGACAAATGTATTAATGAAGTAGGTCCTGCATCTAACAATGGATGTCCTGAAGAAATTATTACTAAAGAAGCTACAGATGTAATTACATTTACAGCTAAGTCTATCTTATTTAACTCAGGTAGAGCTACTTTTAAAGCAGGTGTAACTAAGCAATTAGATGCAATTGTAGACGTAATGGCTAAATATCCTAAAGCGACTTTCTCAATTGGAGGTCATACAGATAGTAGTGGTTCTTCTTCTTTAAACTTAAGATTATCTGAAAAAAGAGCTATCGCTGTTAGAGACTACTTAGTGAAAAATGGAGTAGATACTACAAGATTAGAAGCTATTGGTTATGGTGAAGGTTTCCCAATCGACACTAACAAAACTAGAGCTGGTAGAGCTAACAACAGAAGAGTTGAAATTAAAGTTACTAACTAGTAATTTACACTTTACAATATTTAAAAGCCTCATCATTTTGATGAGGCTTTTTTAGTGAAAAAAGTTTTTTTAATTGTAATCAAAAAATTACCTTTGCACCTTGAAAAAGGGTGAAGAATCCTATTTAAAAAATAATAACTTAATTAGATATAAAAATGTCTACAACTACAGGTAAAGTTTCTCAAATTATTGGGCCAGTTATTGATGTTGAATTCAATACTGAAAATAACGAACTTCCTAAAATTTACGATTCATTAGAAATTAAAAAGGCTGATGGTTCTATTTTAGTATTAGAAGTTCAACAACATATAGGTGAAGATACAGTTAGAACTATTTCTATGGATGCTACAGATGGTTTGCAGAGAGGTGCAGAAGTAGTAGCTACTGGAAACCCAATTCAAATGCCTATTGGAAATGATATTTATGGTCGTTTATTTAACGTTACTGGAGATGCTATTGATGGTCTTGGTAACTTAAGTAAAGTAGGTAAAGATGGTTTATCTATTCACAGAGCAGCTCCTAAGTTCGAAGACTTATCTGTATCTACAGAGGTTTTATTTACTGGTATTAAAGTAATCGATTTAATTGAGCCTTATGCAAAAGGTGGTAAAATTGGTTTATTTGGTGGTGCAGGTGTAGGTAAAACTGTATTAATTCAAGAATTAATTAACAACATTGCAAAAGGACATGGAGGTTTATCTGTGTTTGCAGGTGTTGGTGAAAGAACTCGTGAAGGAAACGATTTACTTCGTGAAATGTTAGAGTCTGGTATTATCAAATATGGTGATGACTTTATGCATTCTATGGAAGAAGGAGGTTGGGATCTTTCAAAAGTAGACAAACCTGGAATGAGAGATTCTAAGGCTACTTTCGTATTTGGTCAAATGAACGAGCCACCTGGAGCACGTGCAAGAGTGGCATTATCTGGTTTAACTATCGCTGAATATTTTAGAGATGGAGCAGGTGAAGCACAAGGTAAAGATGTACTTTTCTTTGTAGACAACATATTTAGATTTACACAAGCAGGTTCTGAGGTGTCAGCACTTTTAGGACGTATGCCTTCAGCAGTAGGTTATCAGCCAACATTAGCAACAGAAATGGGTGCAATGCAAGAGCGTATTACATCTACTAAAAAAGGTTCTATTACTTCTGTACAAGCAGTTTATGTACCTGCAGATGATTTAACAGATCCAGCACCAGCAACAACGTTTGCTCACTTAGATGCTACAACTGTATTATCTCGTAAAATTGCTGAGTTAGGTATTTATCCAGCAGTAGATCCTTTAGATTCTACTTCTAGAATTTTAACTGCAGATATTTTAGGTAATGAGCACTATGATTGTGCACAAAGAGTAAAAGAAATTTTACAACGTTATAAAGAACTACAAGATATTATAGCCATTTTAGGTATGGAAGAATTATCTGAAGAAGACAAATTAGTAGTTCATAGAGCAAGACGTGTACAACGTTTCTTATCTCAACCATTCCACGTAGCTGAACAATTTACTGGTATACCAGGAGTTTTAGTAGATATTAAAGACACTATTAAAGGTTTTAATATGATTATGGATGGTGAGTTAGATAAGTATCCAGAAGCAGCATTTAACTTAAGAGGATCAATTCAAGATGCAATTGATGCTGGAGAAAAAATGTTAGCAGAAGCATAAACAAGTTTTGAGTTTTAAGTTTTGAGTTATGCTACATAACTAAAGACTAAAAACTAAAGACTAAAAACTTTTAAAAATATGTTTTTAGAAATTGTAAGTCCAGAGGCTATTTTATTTTCATCAGAGGTGGATGCTATTGCTGTACCAGGTGAACATGGAGAGTTTCAAATGTTAAATAATCACGCTCCTATTGTTGCTAACTTAAAAGAAGGTTTAGTAAAAATACACGTACATTCTCAGCAACATTTAGTGTTAGATGATTTAAACGGATTGTTAGTGCCACATGTAGATGATGATAAGATTCTAACCTTACAAATAAACTCTGGTACTTTAGAATTTAACGATAATAAAGCAATTGTATTAGCAGACTAATACTTGATGCTTAACGAATAGAAAAATCTCAAAATTAAATTTTGAGATTTTTTTTTGCTTTAAACAAAAAAACACCTAATTATTAGGTGTTTTTTTGTGCAATTTTCCCTTTCGAGACTTTTTATTTTTCAAGTGTAAAGATGTTGCTTTTATAAATTGCAGAGCTAGGTAATAGGCCTAATATTCTAGGGGAAAAATCCCTTTTATAGATTAGCAGAAAACATATTATAAATTTAATTGTATTTTAGATTTATCAATTTAACCTTAAAAAACTTTTATCAATGAAAACTAAAACATTTTATTATTTGTTTATCTGTTCTATATCTCTAAGTATTATTTCTTGTAATACAGAGAGCAAAACAATGAAAACCAAATCTAAAGATGACACTTGCTACCCAAATAGTGATAGACCAAGCCAAGCAATAACGTATCCAGAAATGGCAAGTATGTTTAAAGAGTATGATAATGGTCAGAAAATAGTTTTAGATAAATATATTGCCAGTAAAACTGAAGGAAGAGATTCAGTTGCTACTATTTCTGAATTTTTTAGTATTGATGAACTAAAACAGTACATTGCTTACATAGAAAAATTATCAAAAGAAAAAGACATTAACTTAACTGGTGTAAAGATTTTTACTGCAGCATATCCTTCAGATTATAAAATAGAAAAATACCAAAATAGAGTTTCTTTTATTTTAATGCCTACAACTAATATAGGTGATCAAAAAAATATAGCCTATGAACCTTTAAAATCAGGTAAAGGTAAGCCAGTATCTATGCAAAGTATTTTAAATAAATATGCAGATGAAACTACACGAAATGTGAATAGGGCTTCTGTATTATCATTAAACTTAATGCAAGAAGAACCTAGTTCTGGTTTGAATAGAGGAAGTATTAATCCTCCACAGGATTAATAAGAATGGAAGAAAGTTTATTTTATAATCTACTATTTAATTCATTTCAATATTTTGAATTTGGGTCGTTTATAATGGCATTATTTTTTTATAAAAAATATAAAAACTATTCATTTTATAAATATTTTATTATTTATTTATTCAATATTATACTATTTAAGACTATTGATTACTATACAGGTCAAGGCTTAATGGATGATTATGATGATATGGATTTGTATAATATATATACTTTTTTCGAATTTAATTTTTTCGCCTTAATCTATTACAGTTTAATAAAAAATATACTTAGGTTAAGGCTGGTTACTGGTCTAATATTACTTTTTAATTGTATTTATTTTTTAAGTTTTTACTTTACTACTTTAAGTGCTTTTACAGTACAAATAGAAGGTTTGTTTAATAGTCTTTTAATTATTATCTATTTTATAGAATTATTAAATTCTAATGAAATTTTAAATTATAAAAAGCTATTTCCTTTTTGGATGTCTGTTGGTTTCTTGGTGTTTTATTTAACGTCAATTCCGTTTTTTACCTTAGTTTATTTAAAGCTATTTGATACAAGATCAATGTTTAATTTATTATATGCGCTTATTATTTTATTCCATTCTTGCTTTATTTTTGGTTTAATAAGTTGCAGAAAAGCAGAAGATTAATACAATAAATACAAAACAGCACAATAGAAGTGCATTAGAAAAGAATACATAAAATCCTCTAAATTAAAATTTAGAACAGCTAAAAAAGTG
Organism: Polaribacter dokdonensis; assembly: GCF_024362345.1. Lineage (GTDB taxonomy): Bacteria > Bacteroidota > Bacteroidia > Flavobacteriales > Flavobacteriaceae > Polaribacter > Polaribacter dokdonensis. Next base: position 2,558,592 of record NZ_CP101505.1, read on the forward strand.
TCTTTATAAATAAAATGATAACAGTCAAAACTTATTAATGTCTTATGGAACTATCTGATGATGGCATGTTTATTAAAGAATTTGGTGTTATTCTTCATTATATAACATTATTTATAGCTGTATTCTATTATAGCAAATACAAAGAGTATTCTTTTTATAAATATTTCCTTTTCTATTTTCTAGTTATAGTAATTGTTGACCTCCTTAATAATTATTTTTATACAGAGGGTAACAATATAAATCTTTATAACATCTATACTTTCTTCGAATTTAATGCTATAGTCTTAATATACTATCACTTAATACAACAAAAAACAAGACTTATAATAGTTAAAGCATTAGCAATAGCTTTTAATCTAGTATATATATTAAGTTTTATATTCGATTATTACATACTATATACAATTCCTTTAGAAGGGGTTGTAAATAGCATTTTTGTTATTCTGTATCTTGTAGAATTACTAAATTCAGATGGTATTTTAAATTATAAAAAGATGTTTCCTTTTTGGATGTCCGTAAGCTTTTTAATTTTCTATTTAACCTCTGTGCCTTTTTGGTCTTTGTACTATTCAAGTATTTTTAATACCAGAGCTATGTTTCCTATAATTTATTATCTTGGTACTTCATATCAGTTAATATTTATATACGGCTTAATTACATGCAAGAAAATGGGGAAATTGTATTAATAGTATCTACTATACTTATTTTAATTATTGTAATCTCTCTAATAATTCTATTTACTGTTTTTCAAAGAAAGAAAAACTTTTTGGTGATAAAGCAAAAAGAAGAGCAAGAGCGCTTTGAAAAAGAAATTGCAGAAACCCAAATAGAAATTAGAGAAGAAACCTTAAGAAACATTAGTTGGGAGTTGCATGATAATATTGGGCAACTACTTACTTTAGCCAAAATACAACTGCAATCAGCAACTCAAGAAAATATTGCAGAAGTAAGAGATACCATTACAAAAGGGCTAACAGAGGTAAGAGCATTATCAAAACTAATAAACCCAGAAGCGTTAGATAACATCAACTTAAAAGAGGCCATACAACTAGAGGTAGATCGTTTTAATAGGCTTGGTTTTATACAATCAAAATTAATTGTCACAGGTTTAGAGCAAGAAATAAACCAAAAAGCAACTGTTATCATTTTTAGAATTTTGCAAGAGTTTTTCTCTAATACCATTAAACATGCAAGAGCAACAGAGCTTATAGTACAATTAAATTATACAGCCAATGGTTTACATATAGTTACAAAAGATAATGGTGTTGGTTTTATAGCAAATGCAAAAAAAGAAGGTATTGGTTTGTTAAACATTAAAGCAAGAGCCAAGTTAATTGGGGCAGAAGCCATGTTAACATCTGAAGAAAATAAAGGAACTAACTTAGAAATAAAATATAATTATGAGTAAATTTTCGGTAGTAATTGTAGACGATCATACCTTATTATCTCAAGCCATACAAACTATGGTAAATACCTTTGAAGATTTTACAGTAATGTATACCTGTAAAAACGGACAAGAGTTGGTAGACCGTTTTTCTGAAAATGGCAATAAACCAAATATTGTTTTAATGGATATTAATATGCCTGTTATGAATGGTATAGAAGCCACAGCATGGATTTCTGAAAACTGCCCAAGTGTAAATGTGATGGCACTTTCTATAGAAGATGATGATAAAACCGTTTTAAAAATGATTAAAGCTGGCGCTGTTGGGTACCTTTTAAAAGACACAGAAAAGTCGGTTTTAGAAAAGGCATTGAGAGAAATTGTTGAAAACGGATTTTATCATACCAAAAACGTAACCAATTTATTAATGAAATCTGTTTCTGGTGTTATAAAAGATGATGTGGTTTTAAAACCAAGAGAAATAGAATTTTTAAGACATGCTTGTACAGAATTAACCTATAAAGAAGTTGCAGACAGAATGTGTTTAAGCCCAAAAACCATAGATGGTTATAGAGAGGCATTGTTTGCAAAACTGAATGTAAGAAATAGGGTAGGGTTGGTTATATATGCTGTAAGAAATAAAATTTACACTGTGTAAAAATATTGTAAATTTGCAGCATGGAAGAAACAAATAGACAAAGAAAAATTGCAGGTGTTCTGCAAAAAGATTTAGTAGATGTGTTACAGAAAGCAGCACAAGATGGTATGAAGGGTGTAATAATTTCTGTTTCTAAAGTGCATGTTACTTCAGATTTAGGTGTAGCAAAAGTATACCTAAGTGTTTTTCCTTCAGAAAAGAGAGATGAGTTGGTTAAAGGTGTGCAGTCTAACACAGTTTTAATTCGTCATGAAATGGCAAAGAGAACTAAAAATCAATTACGTAGAATGCCAGAATTGTTGTTTTTTGGCGATGATACTTTAGATTATTTAGAAGAGATAGATAAATCTTTAAGTGGGCAAGATGCAGACCCAATTAAAAATCCAGATGTCTTACCAAGAAGAAAGAAACTATAAATTCAAACCAATTATTTGAATTTTTCTTACTACATAGCCAAAAGATACTTATTTACAAAAACGAGCAATAATGCTATTAATATTATAACTATAATAGCCTCTTTTGGGGTTATTGTAAGTTCTTTAGCGTTGTTTATTATCCTTTCTGGTTTTTCTGGTTTACGCACATTTAGCTATAGTTTGCTAGATGCATCAGACCCAGATTTAAAAATAACTTCTGTAAAAGGTAAATCGTTTTTGTTAGATGATGATTTTCTGCAAGTTTTAGATGATAATCCTAACATTACAACCTATGCAAAAGTTATAGAAGAACGTGTCTTTTTAGAATATGGAGATAAAAACGAAGTTGCTTTTGTAAAAGGTGTAGATACCAATTATGCCAATGTTACCAAAATAGACGATGCTATTTATATTGGTGATTGGTTAGATACTACTTACACAAATACAGCAGTAATTGGTAGAGCAATTGCCATAAAATTATCTTTAGGTGTAAATAGTTATGGCAGGCCATTAACTGTAATGATACCTAAACCTGGTAAGGGTTTTATAAATCCTAATAATGCATTTTATAAAATGGATGTGCAGGTTTTGGGTTTGTATACAGGCACAGAAGAGTTTGAAAATAAGTTTGTCTATGTAACCTTAAATCAGGCAAAAGAATTATTAAAATATCAAGAAAATCAAGTAACAGCCTTAGAGCTAAAAATTACTAATATTTCTGCTTCAGATGCTGTAGCTGAAGAACTTCAACAAACTTTAGGTGATACTTATAAAGTGCAAACCAAAGAACAATTGAATGAGGTGTTTTATAAAGTTATAAATACAGAGAACTTTGTTTCTTACCTTATTTTTACCTTAATTATTATTATAGCTTTATTTAATGTAATTGGTGCTATAATTATGATGATCATCGATAAAAAACAGAATTTACAAACCTTATATAATTTAGGAACCACCATACAAGAAATTAAAAAGATATTTGTGTATCAAGGCTTTTTACTTACCTTTTTTGGAATGTTAGTTGGTTTAGTATTGGGTGTAATTTTGGTTTTCTTGCAAGACGCATTTGGTTTATTTATGATTACTGAAAACTTGGCTTACCCAGTAGAATTTCAGTTTTATAATTTGATAATTGTTATATTTACGATAACAGTTTTAGGTTTTGTTGCAGCTAAAATAGCGAGTAGTAGAATCAACCAAAAATTCATTGAAAAATAGTATGCTTAAATTTTTTAAAATGACTTATACATTAGGTTTCTTCCTAATGTGTATGGGTTGTGCTAGTACAAACAGCCCAAGATATCTTAAAAATGGAAAGGTTGTAACAGGAGATTATTCTCAATACCAAAAAAGTTATTCCTTAAAAATACCCGATAATTGGTCTGGATATTTTGATACTCATAGTCAGTTTTGTTATAAACCTAAAAAAGCTATAGAAGAGAATCTATATGTTAAAGTTCATATAATGGATGAAAATACTTTAAAGGTAGATGATAATATTACAGACTTAGAGAAATTTACAAATGACTTAGTAGATAATATTAAAGAAAGAGATACAAACCTTGGTTTTACAGTAGTATATAATGAGCATTCTATCTACAAAAAGTATTCACTTGTTAATTCTAGAGAATATATTTTAGGTGATAATTATACTATTTTAGAAGTCAGTTTTTATTACAACTCAAAACCCTTCAGAATCACTTATTTTGCACAAACAGATCAGTTTCCTAATTATTTAGATGATTTTACAACCATGTTAGAAACTTTTAGAATTATAGAATAATGATAAAGAAAATTTTAATTGTAGGTTTAATAGCAGCTATTTATTCTTGCTCATCAACCAAAAGAGTAGAGAAAAGGTGTAAGGATAATCCTTTTGAAGAATTGGATAGTTTACAGAGAGCAAACCAAAAATTAAATTACACCATACTTAAACCCAAAGACTGGAAAAAAGGGAAAACTAGTAATGGTGATTCGTATTTTTTAGAGGATAAATATATTGATTCTTTAAACTATTACTCACGAAAAGCTCATGTATATATTGGTTTAAATAAAATTCGTAAAGAGTGTTCTCAATCATTCTCTATAGATGATTACTTGCATTATTTTGTAAATTATAGAAGCAAATGGTTTCCAAAAGATAAATTCAAGTATTTGTTATTAAAAGGAAAACATAAAATTTATGGTGATATGTATATTGTAAAATATTCAGAAAAAATAAATACTAAAGTAAGTTACACTAGAAGTTTTTTTCTCTTTTTTAAAGATAATAAGGGTTATAATATTCAATATGTAGCAAAGCCTAAATATTATGACACCTATCTTCCTGAAGTAGAAAAGATGGTAAACTCTTTTAGAATGTTGGACTAATAAAATAAAAAATAATCTAGCTAGATTGTTTTTGGGCTTAACCCAAATGTTTCTTTTTAGTGATCTCCTTTACTTTGTATTGAGATTTACTTTATGTTTCATTTAAGGTTAAATCTATAAAAGTTAATTTTCATAAACTTTATGTATACCTTAAAGATAAGTTTTATTTAAGTTATAAATCATTTAATGAGATAGTTAGCAATTTACTATCGTTTAAGTTCTATTAAATGTAGGTAATTCGTTATTTAGCGAATATCAGGTATTAGAGCATCACCAAATTTAGCTTCTACTTCATCAAAGGTTTTAAAAACATCTGCAGGATCATCTGAAGTAACCATTTGCAAACGATAATCTTTAAAATGAGGTATCCCTTTAAAGTAATTGGTATAATGTCTTCTTGTTTCTACAACTCCTAAACGTTCACCTTTCCAATCTATAGCCATTTGCAAATGTCTTCTAGCAACTTTAGTTCTTTCTGCAATAGATGGTTTTGCCAAATGTTCTCCAGTTTTAAAGAAGTGTTTTACTTCGTTAAAAAACCAAGGATATCCAATAGAGGCTCTACCAATCATAGCACCATCTAAACCATATTCATCTCTCATTTCCATGGCTCTTTCTGGAGTGGTTACATCACCATTTCCAAAAACAGGAATATGCATTCTTTGGTTGTTTTTTACAGCTGCAATTGGTTTCCAATCTGCATTACCTTTATACATTTGAGCTCTTGTTCTACCATGTATAGAGATGGCTTTACAACCTACATCTTGTAAACGTTCTGCAACTTCTACAATTCGTATAGAATCATGATCCCAGCCTAAACGTGTTTTTACTGTGATAGGTAAATTTGTATGCTTAACCATAGCTTCTGTAAGAGAAACCATTAAATCTATATCTTTTAAAATACCTGCACCTGCACCTTTAGAGACTACCTTTTTAACTGGGCAGCCAAAGTTGATATCTATAATATCTGGATTCGATTTTTCTACAATTTCGATGGTTTTTAACATCGAGTCTAAGTTGGCTCCAAAAATCTGAATTCCTACAGGTCTTTCTTTTTCGTAAATATCTAATTTGATAACACTTTTAGCAGCATCTCTAATTAAACCTTCAGATGATATAAATTCTGTATACACAACATCTGCACCATTTTCTTTACATAAAGCTCTAAAAGGTGGGTCAGACACATCTTCCATAGGTGCTAATAATAATGGAAAATCGCCTAATTCTATGTTGTCTATTTTTGCCAAAACAAATTAATTTTTTGCAAAATTACTGTTTTTATATGTTAAAACCCAAAGTCCGTAAAAACCTAAAATTAGTTCTGCATACATACCAAATAAAAAGCCAAAAGTTGGTGAACCATCTAGCAGAAAACTAAGTACCCTACCAAAGCCTAAACCCAACATAAAAATCATATTAGTTATTAAAGCAGCAGTTAAGAACTTAGGCTTGAAGGTTCCTAAAATCCATAAAGTAGCAAAACCCAAGTAAAGGCCCATAATTGCTTTAAAGGCATTGAGTTCATCTAAAGTTTTTGGGTAAATTTCGAATTGAGAACTGGGCTTAAAGCCATAAACAAATGCAACAGGAATTACAATACATACAGAAATTAATAGATGTATTTTTATTGTAATATCCTGTTTTGTTTTTAGCATCAAATTTGTTCTAAGCTATTTATAGTGTAAATATAGCTTATTTGATAATTAGTTTCTTAATTCCGAAATCTGCTTCACTACTCACAATTCTAACAAATTTAATTCCAGTACTCAAATTTAAATTAAAATCAAATTCGTTTTTACCTTTAGCAATGCTAATTTTAGATGTAAAAATAGTTTTACCTGTAATATCTAACACCATTAATTGACCTTTGGTGTTGATATCACTAAATAGAATATTTTTAAATGCTCCATTTGATGGATTAGGATATACTGCAAATTCATTCAATAGTGAATTAAAACCAGCAATATCATCCACTTCATTTAATGAAGTATCTGTACTGTTTTTTGAAGATGCTTCTGCTACAACATTTATAGTTACAGTTGCAGCATCTGCAAAGCCATTTCCATCAGTAATTGTATAAACAAATGTATCTGTACCTACAAAATCTGAAGGAGTTGTGTAATTAATTTTACCATCTTCAACACGTATATCACCTCCATTATCACTAGCTGTTACTAATTTACCATTGGTTAACGTTAAAGGATGAGACGAGTTTGGCCCATTTGCACCATAATTATCATTACCTGTAACATCTATAAGAATGTTTTCAGCTTTTTCTGTAACTGTAATTTCATCATCTATAGCATCTACAGATCCTGTTTGTACAACTTCTTCCTCTACAGTTAAATAAACGATGGCAGTAGATTGTACACCTTCTGTATCTTCTATAGTATACGTAAAAGAATCTTGCCCTTCAAAGTCTCCTGTTGGAGAATACACCAATAAATGAGCGTCTGTAGAAATTGTAAAACCTTCTGTACTGGTTGTGTCAAAAGTAATGATTGAACCACCATTGGTAATGTCGTTTTCTAAAACATCTATAGCAGTTGCTGTATTTATATGAATATTAAATGTATCATCTATAGCTGCAGTTTCTAAAGGTTCTGCAGTAACTGTTATTCTTACAATGGCTTTTTCTGCAAATCCTTTTTTATCTGTAATTGTATATTCGAAGGTGTCTATTCCTGTAAAATTACTTGGTGTTGAGTATTCTATAGCTCCATTTAGAACACGAATTGCTCCTCCATTATTACTCTCTGTAGTTAATTTACCATTCGTTAAGGTAAGAGGATGATTTTCATTTGGTCCAAAAGTTCCAAAACTATCATTTTCAGTTACATCAATTATTGTATTACTGCTTTCTGCTAGTAAAGCTAAAGTATCATTAACAGCTCTAATTGGTCCACTTTCTATAACTTCTTCTTCTACTGTAAGCGAAACTGTTGCACTAGACTGTACTCCATTTGCATCTTCTATAGTATAAGTAAAACTATCATTGCCCATAAAACCATTAATAGGTTCATAAACCAATTCAGTAGTTGCCAATGAAATTGCAAATCCATGTTGACTTGTAGTATCAAAATTTATAATAGTAGCATTGGCAGGAAAATCATTTTCAAGTACATTTAAACTTGTAGCTTCATCTACATTTATAGAATAATTATCATCTACTGCTTCAGCTGGTAAATCTCCACCAACTGTAATATTTACAGTTGCTGTATCTGCAAAACCATTTGCATCTGTAATTGTATACGTGAACGAATCTACCCCTACAAAATGTGATGGAGCTGAATAAATAATTGTACCATTTGAAACTTGAATAGGACCTCCATTATTACTTGCAGTAGAAATTTTACCATTGGTTAATGTTAGTGGATGAGAGGTATTCATGCCACTAACACCATAATTGTCATTGTCTAATACATCTATGGTGATATTTGCACTACCAATATTAACAGTTATCACATCATCTATTGCTTCTAAAGAACTAGAGTTAACTGTTTTTGCTTCAATTACCAAAGCTACTGTAGCACTAGATTGATTGCCATTTGCGTCTTCTATGGTATATTCAAATTCATCCATTCCTGTAAAACTATTAGTTGGTGTATACAAGATTGTAGCGTTTTCTATGGTTACTATAAATCCTTCTGAACTTAAGGCATCAGCTGATATAATAGTTACATTTTCTGGCATATCGTTCGCTAAAACATCTAGAGTTGTAGCTGTATCTACATCTACAGAAAAACTATCATTTGCTGCTTCTGCAGGATAATCTCCTCCAACAGTTATAGTAACAGTTGCTGTGTCTGCATAACCATTAGCATCAGTTATGGTATATACAAATGTATCTATACCTGCAAAATTTGTTGGAGCACTATAATATACTTGGCCATCGTAAACTCTAATTGCTGCACCATTATCACTTGCTGTTGCAGTCTTTCCTCCAGGAAGTGTTAATGGGTGGGTTGGGTTTTCTCCAAACTCACCATAAAAGTCGTTTGCTAAAACATCTATGGCTATATCATTACTACCAACATTTACAGAAATTGCATCATTAACGGCCTCTAAAGGTCTTTCGTTTACTTTAATGTTAACTGTAGCTGTAGCTTGTATACCTTCAGAATCTTCTAAAGTGTACGTAAAACTATCATTACCAGCAAAGCTAACAGCAGGTGTAAAGGTTAAAATAGAATTGTTTTGAGTTATTAAATTTCCTTGTTCAGAGGTTGCATCAAAAGAAATTATGCTTGTATTTTTTGTATCATTGTCCAGAACATCTAATTCTATGGGAGTTTCAAATTCTGTGATAAAATTATCGTCTGCAGCAAAAGTTTCTACAAAAATAGGTTCTATTTTAAGGTAGTCTATAACCATGGTTTGTGTTCCACTCCAATTAAAATCATTGGCCCAAGGCAATTGTCTAAATCCAAAAATTACTTCAGATTTGCCAGTAGCGATGTTTGTTGTAATGGTTTCTTGCAAAACACCATCTATAAAAAAATCGATTCTATCTGCTCTCCAATCTATAGTATAGGTGTGAAATTGATCATCTATGAGCGATATTTTTTCATTGTTATCATTTACAATGGCTTTTTTAGTGCCTGTAAACGGACGTGCAGAATTTTCATTGGCATTTCTCCAAGTATTAAATCTGGCATCTGTCCAACCATTATTTTGTGGCAAGGTTTCATGAGTAGCTGTAGCACTATCATCTGCAACAACTTCAATATCAACTTCATTAAAAATAGATCCTTCTTGACGATAAGTAAAAAGAAAACCTACTAAGCCACCATCTACAACAGCTCCTTTCATTCTAACTTCAAGTCGATGATTTTCTGCTACACCTCCAAAAATTAAGGTTTGAAAAGGGTGAATCCAATCTAGATCATTTGTAATATCTGGGTCTACAGTAATGTATGCATTTCCATCTCCAGGAATAAATTTATTCCAAGAATCTTGATTTGGGTAAATTTCGTTGTAAAAAGACCAATAAGCTCCAGGAGGAGTATTTTCAGGATAACCAGGTGTGTCAAAATCTTCAAAATAGGATAAATTATCAAAGTCTGTTTGTGCAAAAGAATTGATAGCAGTTAAGAGTATGCACGCTATAAGTATATATTTTTTATATACGTCTAACATACAAGCATTCTGTAATGTTGTAGTCATTAGGTTAGGGGTTAAAAAGTTGGAAAAGGGGTTAGTTTGTAGTTAAGGGGTTAAGTAGTTTTAAAGGGGTTTAGTAATTAGTTTGGCAGTATAAAAACCAATTAAGGATGCTATACTTGAAAGACAAACATAATAATAAAATTTAAACTAATCATAAAAAAAAATAATTTTTTAATGATTTTTAGCAAAACAAGTGTTTGGAAATCAGGTGGTACACCACATTAAATGTTGATTAAACTGCTAAAAAAAAAGGGCTTGATATTAAGGTGAAAAACAACTTCTTTCTTAACTTTTTCTACTTCTATTTTAACAATACATTGATTTATTTCCTTTAACTAACAAGTAAGAACACGCTTGTAACTCATCTTAATTTGGAACAAGACTTTCAACTAAATTATACAAAAATCTCACATTCCTATATTCATTGCATGAAATGAATGATCTGAAATAAGTAAAACTAAGGTGATTTTAGAATGTAATATGAAATAAAAACTATGTAAAAGTATTTAGTTACTGTTTAGAACAACACATTCTTCTAAATACAATTCGCCCATCAAACTGTCATATTTAGCTACTTTACCTTTTATGGTAACTTCTTGATTTAACTTAATAAGTTTGTTTAGTTTATCATATTTACAGTATACCTGACTATTTAAAGTGAAGGTTGTTGCATTTATAAAAGTAACTCTACCTTTTAAGGAAACAGTTTTATTTGTCCAAATTAAAGGGTTTTGAAGAACTTTTGCATTAAATTCTTGTGCTGTTCCAGTAAACGATATAGCTTGAGGATTTGTGCTTGATGAATTTTTGAAATATGTATAACTACCAAAACCAATACATAGTGCAGCCAATACAAAAAGAATAATTATTTTATTTTTCGATACTTGCATAACTTTAATAATTAGATTACTGTTTAAAAATTAATTTCTTTTTCTACTTTTTCTTCTCCTCTTTTAACAACAACTTTTGTTTTGCTGCCTTTGTCAAAAACAGAAAGAGCACGCATATAACTCATCATGTTTGTAATTGTGCTATCACCTAATTGTACAACAATATCTCCTTTTTGCAAGCCTGCCTTTTGTGCAGGTTTATCTTCTGATATACCATCAATTCTCATTCCTACACCATCAAATAAATAATCTGGTATTACACCTAAACCTACTTTAAATCTAGGAGTACTGTCGCTTTCATTTTTAGTTTTTCTAAACGCTAATTTTCCATTATCATCTAAATCAGAAATGATGTTAAAAATATAATCAGAAATTAGATACATTCCATCATAATTTAATTTCTCTGAATCATCTCCTGGTTTGTGATAATCTTCATGCTGACCAGTAAAAAAATGTAGCACAGGCATATCTGCTAAATAGAAGCTAGTATGGTCACTTGGCCCAACTCCAGATTCTTGTTGCACTAGTTTAAAATTGTCATTATGAGATTTTAAGACTTGCTTAAATATTGGTGAAGTTCCTGTACCATAAACAGCCAAAGTAGAATCTTTTTTCATTCTACCAACCATATCCATATTAATCATGTAAGACACTTTTTTTGTATCTATAGTTGGGTTTTTCACAAAATAATTAGAACCTAAAAGACCCATTTCTTCACCTGAAAAAGCCATAAATAGATAGTTATTATTGGTGTTTTTATCTTTTAATCTTGCAGCTAAGTTTAACAAGATTGCAATTCCAGATGCATTATCATCAGCACCATTATGAATGGCTTTAATAGAATCTCTATATAAAGAACCTTCACCACCAAAACCTAAATGATCATAATGTGCTCCAATAATTATAGTATTTTCTACTTTATTGTCTACAAAACCAATAACATTATTACCTGTAATAGTTCCATCTCCATTTACATCGAACTTAACTTCATCATGAGGATTGGTTTTAGGCTTAAATGTAAATGGCTGTAAGTATTTGTTAGTCCCTTTTTCTAATAAGTTTAATTCTGCAAATCTTTCTGAAATATATTTGGCAGCTTTTTTCTCTCCTTCAGTTCCTGTTTGTCTGCCCTCTAAAGCATCAGAAGCTAAAAAAGCAACATCTTCTTTTATTCGATTTTCTTGATTAATTTCTGGTTTACAAGAAACTAATAAGCTCAAAAAGATTAGAATTATACTGTATTTCATCATGATAATATTATTTTTGTAAAGTTAATTAATAAATTAGAAAATGAGAATTATTTCCTTTGTAGTATTAGCATTAATGATGCTTTCTTGTAAAAATGAACAAAAGCCAAAAGTAGTAGAATTAGAGAAAGAAGTTGTAAAAGACTCCTTAATATATCCTGAAGAAACTCACTTTAAAAGTATAAGACAAGTAACCTTTGGAGGAGATAATGCAGAAGCTTATTGGAGTTTTGACGATAAACAATTAGTGTTTCAATCAAACTACACAAAATGGAATGTAGGTTGTGATCAGATGTTTTTAATGAATGCTGATGAGAATTTTAAAAACAACATGCCACCAATGATTTCTACAGGTAAAGGACGTACAACATGTGCCTATTTTTTACCAGATAACAAACACATTATTTATGCATCTACGCATTTGGTAGACGAAGAATGCCCAGAAGTTCCTTTGCGTAAAAACGGAAAATACATTTGGCCAGTTTACGATAGTTTCGACATTTTTGTGGCAGATTTAGAAGGGAATATTGTAAAGCAATTAACCAATGAAAAAGGGTATGATGCAGAACCAACTGTTTCGCCTAAAGGCGATAAAATTGTGTTTACATCTACCAGAAGTGGAGATTTAGAACTGTATACCATGAATATTGATGGATCTGATGTAAAACAAATTACAGACGAACTAGGTTATGATGGAGGAGCTTTCTTTTCTCCTGATGGAACTAAAATTATTTTTAGGTCTTCTAGACCAAAAACTGAAGAGGAAATTAAAGCGTATAAAGATTTGTTAGCAGAAGGTTTAGTAGAACCTACAGAAATGGAACTGTATATCTGTAATGCAGATGGTTCTGAATTACGTCAATTAACAGATTTAGGAAATGCCAATTGGAGTCCGTTTTTTCATCCTTCAGGAAAAAAGATCTTATTTTCATCAAACTTTGAAGCAGAAAGAGGGTTTCCTTTCAATTTATATTTAATAGATATTGATGGTAAAAACTTAGAAAGAGTAACACATGGAGAAACGTTTGATGCGTTTCCTGTTTTTTCTAATGATGGTAAAAAATTAGCTTTTTCTTCTAATAGAAATAATGGAGGAGGAAGAGATACGAATCTGTTTATTGCAGAATGGCAAGACTAATAGGATTGATATCATTCAATTTCTAAATTAGAAACAAAAATAAATGGCTTGGACTAAAGATAAAATCCTAAGAAATATAGAAACTTTAATGCGAAGTAAATTTACGAATCCTAAGCAAGCTTTCGATTTTTACGATGCAGATAAAGATGGTTTTCTTACTAAAAACGATTTTAAAGTGCTGCTAAAAGAAGCTAAAGTAAGTAGTATCATTAGAGGTTTAGTAGCAGAATTTATGATGCAAAGTTTTGATCAAAATAAAGACGATTTAGTAAGTTGGGTAGAGTTTCAAGAAGCAATAAAAGAATCTGGCATTAAAGAATAGCAAAGTATGGGCGCAAAAGAGAATATTTTAAGAGACATTCACAAATTAATAACTACAAAGTTTGCAACTACTGAAGAAGCATTTATCGCTTTTGATAAAGATAAGGATGGTGCTTTAAATAAAGATGAAATTAAAGACCTACTAAAAGAAGCAGGTGTAAATGGTTTTATTAGAGGTATGGTTGCAGGTGAAATGCTAAAAGGTTATGATAAAACAGGTGATGAAACTATAAATAAAGAAGAGTTTACCATTGCCATTTCTGAATTAAAAAGAGACTATTAATTTTAAGATGAAATTTTAATAAAAGTACAATGATTTTCGTTGTACTTTTTTTGTTTGAGAAGGTGTGTAAATAGCATATCTTTGTAGATTGAAAGTAGTTAGATAACGAAGTATGAAGAATATTAGAAACTTTTGTATAATTGCTCACATAGATCATGGTAAAAGTACTTTAGCAGATCGATTGTTAGATTATACTGGCTCTGTAACTGAACGTGAAAAACAAAATCAGTTATTAGATAATATGGATTTGGAGCGTGAACGTGGAATTACCATAAAATCGCATGCTATTCAGATGGATTTTGTTCATAATGGAGAACCATATATTCTAAATTTAATTGATACTCCAGGTCATGTAGATTTTTCTTACGAAGTTTCTAGATCTATTGCAGCTTGTGAAGGTGCTTTGTTAATTGTAGATGCAGCACAAAGTATACAAGCTCAAACAATATCTAACTTATACTTGGCTTTAGAGAATGATTTAGAGATTATTCCTATTCTAAACAAAGTAGATTTACCATCTGCCAACCCAGAAGAGGTTACAGATGATATTGTAGATTTGTTAGGTTGTGATCCAGAAGAAGTGATACACGCAAGTGGTAAAACTGGTTATGGTGTAGACAATATTTTAGAAGCAATTATCGATAGAATTCCTGCACCAAAAGGTAAACCAGATGCACCTTTACAAGCCCTAATTTTTGATTCGGTTTACAATTCTTATAGAGGAATTGAAACTTACTTTAGAGTAATTAATGGTGAGATAAAAAAGGGTCAAGAAATAAAGTTCATGGCTACAGGAAAAAATTATTTTGCTGATGAAGTTGGAACTTTAAAACTAGAACAAGTAGTTAAGAAAACTGTAAAAACAGGAGATGTAGGGTATTTAATTACAGGTATTAAAACTGCGAAAGAAGTAAAAGTAGGAGACACTATTACAGACGCACACAACCCAACAACAGAAATTATTGATGGTTTTGAAGATGTAAAGCCAATGGTTTTTGCAGGTATTTATCCTGTAGATACAGAAGACTATGAAGAATTGCGTTATTCTATGGAAAAACTGCAATTAAATGATGCTTCTTTGGTGTTTCAACCAGAAAGTTCTGCAGCCTTAGGTTTTGGTTTTAGATGTGGATTTTTGGGTATGTTACACATGGAAATTATTCAAGAACGTTTAGAACGTGAGTTTAACATGACAGTGATAACAACTGTGCCAAACGTATCATATCATGCATTTACCAATAAAGAACCAGATGAAATCTTAATTGTAAATAATCCATCAGATTTACCTGAGCCTTCTAAATTAAATAGAGTAGAAGAGCCTTTTATTAAAGCCTCAATTGTAACCAAATCAGATTTTGTAGGTCAAGTAATGTCACTTTGTATAGAAAAAAGAGGGCAAATTGTAAATCAGACCTATTTAACAACACAAAGAGTAGAGCTTATTTTCGAAATGCCTTTGGCAGAAATTGTATTCGATTTTTATGATCGTTTAAAAACAGTTTCTAAGGGTTATGCTTCTTTCGATTATCATCCAATAGGAATGAAAGAATCGAAATTAGTAAGAGTAGATATTTTATTAAATGGAGACACTGTAGATGCACTTTCTGCTTTATTACATGCAGATAATGCCTATACAATTGGTAAAAAAATAGTAGAGAAATTAAAAACTTTAATTCCAAGACAACAATTTGATATTCCTATCCAAGCTGCAATTGGGGCCAAAATTATTGCCAGAGAAACCACCAAAGCTTTGCGTAAAGATGTAACTGCAAAATGTTATGGAGGAGATATTTCTAGAAAGCGTAAGTTATTAGAAAAGCAGAAAAAAGGTAAGAAAAGAATGCGTCAAGTAGGTAATGTAGAAATTCCACAAGAAGCATTTATGGCTGTTTTAAAGTTAAACGACTAGTACTTTTTAAATGAATAAATTTAGAATTATTGGTGTTTTAATTCTAGCAATTAGTGCTGCTTATATTATAATTTTCGATTTTAGTAACGATGTTCTAGATTTTATAGCAGGTATGTTTATGGCTGTAGGAATTGCATTTACTTTCGGAATTTTACCCAAGAAAAAACAAAATAAAAAGTAGTTTAAAACTATTTTAAAGCATAAGAAAAACCTTTTTGAGTAATCAAAAAGGTTTTTTTATTTGTAGCTATTTCCTGCTTTCACTACTCGCTTTTTTTGAAAAAACAAAAAAGAGCTTAAACAAATCGTTCAATCAGGGCTAGACTTGTTTACAGGCTTTTTTCTAAACCTAATTCTCTAACCACTTTCTAAAGTCGGATGTTGTAGAAGAACTTGTCATCACTTTTTCTTTGTGATTTTTAATAGAAATTAATAATCGATTTTTAAAATGACTCTCTATATTTTCTATAAAATCGATGTTTACAATTTCGCTTCTATTAATCTTAAAAAACTTTTTAGGATTCAATTGTTGATGAATAGTTCCTAAATTTTGTGAAATAGTATGTCTTTTACCTTCAGCATCATTTACCAAACAAAAGTCTCCAGAAGCAGTAATTAAACTAATATCTATAGCATTCAATAGTTGAATGCCTTTTGCTTTTTTAATTACAAATCGTTTTTTATAAGTTGTGTTTTCTTCTTGTAAGGCAGATTTTAAGGCATCTATTGTGCTACTGTTAAGTGTGTTGTAATCTCCTTTTTTAAATAATGCTTGGTATTTTTGAATGGCTTTATCAAAATCATTTTGCGAATATGGTTTTAGAATGTACGCAATTCCATTGGTGTTAAATGCCTGAAAGAGATAATCATCATGTGCAGAACAGAAAATAATGGGAGTTTCAATTTTAACGGCATTAAATAAATCAAAAGACAAACCATCTAATAATTGAATGTCAGATAAAATAAAATCGTACGAATTTTCTGCTAAAAGTGTTTTGCCATCAACTATAGAACGTGCCCAATCCTGAGATATTTTTACATCAAAAAAAGCATCTAAACACTTGGTTAATTTTTGATATGCAGGTATTTCGTCTTCTAGAATTAAAATCTTCATTTTTTAATTTTATTCGCTTAAAGTAATAATTGGTATAAAAACTTCGAACTTATTATCCATATTATGAACTTGCATTTTTTCATCTGAAAGTATTTTATAACGTGCTTTTAGGTTTTTTAGTCCTGTTCCTAAAGAATCTGCTTTTAAACTGTTTTTAGATTTTGTATTGGTTACAATTAACCAACCTTCATTTATTTGAATAGTAGTTTCAATGGCATTTTTACCATCAGATTTATTGTGTTTTACTACATTTTCTAGTAAAGTTTGCAGGGCGCTTGTGGGTATAAATTTATCGGTTAAAGAAATGTTTTCTTCAATTTTAAATTGGTAGTCCTTGGCAAATCTAGTATCAATTAAAAAAATATAGTTTTTAGCAAATTCTAATTCAGATGCAAGCTCCATAACTTCTGCATCTTTTGTTTTTATCAAATATCTGTAAATTAAAGAAAGTCTATTTATATACTCTTTAGCTTTATTTGGGTTGGTGTCTATTAAAGAATCTAAAGTGTTTAGATTGTTAAATAAAAAGTGAGGATCTATTTGTGAACGTAACAATTTTAATTCGTTCTCTTTTTGTTGTTTTTGTGCTTCTAATAAATCTTGCTGGCCTTCGTAGAATTTTTTAATTAGTAAAATACCTAATGGCAAAGCAATCATATCTACAGCATTATATAAACCATCATTTAAATAAGAAGCTACGTTTTTAATGGTGCTAATAGATCCACCAGCAGTATATCTACCTATTATATTGTCTAAAGTACCAACAACAGTTAATAAAATTATGCTTGTAAAAAAGAACAAAATATAATTTTTCTTCGCTACTAAATAAACTGGCACAATCTTTTGAATGAATAGTAATATTACAAGAATGGCAAGTAAAGTACTTGATGGAAAATCTACAATATATTCTATTAGTTTATTTCCTTCTCTGTAATAATCGAGACAACCTAAAACCATGGTTGTTCCAAAGACGATGAAAAGAATTACCCAGTCTGATTTGTTTAGCTTAGTGTTCATAGTTGAGCTAAGATATTAATTACCAGTGTTAATTCTATTTTCTTCGTCTCTATTTCTGTTTCTTCTTGCTTTTTTCTTTCCAAATTGATCTCCAAAACTATAGGTTAATCTAAATTGAATGTTTTGTCTAGAGCCATTACTTTCTACTGCAGCAGTTCCATTTCCATAATCTATATTACCTACAAAACCTCTGTTTAGCATTTTATTAAAACCTAAGTTGGCCTTTAATTTTTTATTTAAAAAAGATTTACCAAAAGAAAAGTTTAATTCTGCAAGCCAATCTACTTCTATTTGGCCTTCTAAAGCTCCTGTTCCATAATTACCATTTACTTCAAAATTTACATCCCAAGGTAATTCGTAGCTAGCTTGCACAAACCAAATCAAATTCCATTTGTTTAAATCTACTCCATAAGTAGAAGATTGAAAATCAGTGTTAGTTACAATAATACCTGTGTAACCTTCTAAACCATCAGTGAAATTTAAAGGCGCAAATAATCTAAAATTCCAGTTGGTATTGTTTTCTACATTAACTTCTTGTTGTCTAATTTGTGCTGTATTATTATCCTGACGAATTAATTGAAAAATTTCATCATCTGTTTTGCTGTAACCAATAGTAAAAAATGGTTGACCTTCATAGGTTAAATTAAATTGATAGTTGTTGGTGTAAGAAGGAGTTAAAAACGGGTTTCCTTCACCTGCAGAAAAAGGATCTAAAAAGGTTGCAAACGAGTTTAAACTATTGTAAGAAGGTCTCTGTATTCTATAACTATAAGAAACACTTGCCCCTAAAACATCTGTAATTTTTCTACTTATTGAAGCACTTGGAAACAATTTTTTAATAGGTCTTTCTAAAACTTCTGTTCTTGTACTTCCATTGTCCATAAAAATAGATGTACCATCTGTATTACTATCTTCATAACGTAAACCACCAGAAAAAGACCATTTACCAGAAGTTGCATTAATTTTTGAATACACAGCAAATATGGTTTCATCAATTAAAAACTGGCTACTTTCATCTTCATTAAAATCGAAACCACCAGAATTATTCTCGGTTAAAGATTGCAAATCATTGTTAGTAGCAACATCTGCAAAACGTGAACCTACACTTAATTTAAAATTGTCTGTAAATTCTTTACTGTAATCTATGCTATAGGTTTTAATATTATAGGTACCATCTTGAATGTATCTTCTATCAGTAAAAGGAATTGTACTGCCTGCAACATCATATAAAGTATTTGTATTGTCATTTACAAAATCTAAATAATTAAAATCAATTAATAATCGATCTGTATCTGTTTTATATTCATAATATGGATTGATGGAATAATTTTTACGTTCTCTATCAAAACTATTTTCAGAAAATAACGTATTTGTGCTGTTTGCATCAGAAATAATAGTTTCACTAGATGCAATTCTGGTTGAATTTCTAGTATTAAAACTTGTACCTAAACCAATAGAGTTTTTATCGTTAATGTAATAATCTAAACTACCACTAATTCTAAAATTATCAGGGTCATAAGGCTCTCTAGTAGTTTGGTCATAAGTTTCATTACCAACAGTTCTTACTAAAAATAAATCTTCTCTAAACGTTGGTTGTGAGTATCCTATACTTGTTTGCCAGTTTAATTTATTTTTATAGCTGGCTATAGAAAATCCAGAACCCCACTCAAAACCTTGGTCTTCCCCAATCCAAGAATTCACACTTCCATGTGTACCTAGTTTTACGTTTTTCTTTAATATGATGTTAATAATTGCTGCTGATCCAGATGCTTGATATTCTGCTCCTGGCTGTTCTACAACTTCTATTTTAGAAATATTATCTGCAGGAAAATCTCTAAGTAGTGTTTCTACATCCATATATTCTGTAGTTTTTCCGTTGATTAAAATTCGGACTCCACTGTTACCTGCTATTGAAATTCCGTTGTTTGTTACTAAAACTCCAGGTACTTTGCGCATAACATCTTGCAGAGAAGTATTAATCATTTCCGATTTTTCTAAATCAACAATTAATTTTTCTGCAGTTTGCTTAATAACAGGTCTTTTACTTTTTACAACAACTTCGTTTAAAGATTGACTAGTTTCTTTTAAAGTAATGTTGAACGTTTTATTAGTTCTTAAATTGAATTTAGCAATTTTTTCAGTTTCAAAACCCAACATAGATATTTCTAAAACATATTCTCCTTCAGAAATGTTTTCTAGAATGTATGTACCATCATCTTTAGAAACAGTTCCTTTGGGGTTTGATGTTTTATCAGCATTATACAATACAATATTGGCAAAAGGTAAAGGATCATTTTGCTCATCTACAATTTTACCTGATATATTATGTTGTGCAAAAACAGATAAAATTCCGAAGAAAAAAAGGGTTGTGGTAAATAGAAGTTTCATTTTGGTTAATTTATTTTTATTAGTAACACTGTAAAAGTGCCTACTTTGTTACAAAAGAAAAATCAAAATCTGATGAAGTGGGTTAATTTTCCTTTAAACAGATATTTATTTTCTATAAAAATAAAGACGCGCAAAATTGAGAAAAGGTTTTCTAAACAAAAAAAACACTCTTCAGTTAAAAGAGTGTTTTTTATAATATTATTAAATCGTTGAAGCTTAATCTCTACCTCCAAGAACTTGTAAACCCCAGTATAAAAGCATTGCTAAAGAACCAAGAGCAGCAACTAAATAGGTTCTTGCAGCCCATTTTAATGCGTCTTTAGAGCCAGCATATTCTTCTTGAGAAACCATATTTTTATTTTTTAACCAAGCCAATGCTCTGTTACTTGCATCATATTCTACAGGTAATGTAATAAAACTGAATACAGTTGCAAGAGCCATCATTGCTAAACCAGCAATAGCTACATAAAAACCAATTCCTGAAGCACCAGAGGCAGCTCCTAAAATTAAACCACCAATTACTAACCATTGAGAAAACCTAGAGGAAACACTAACAACAGGTACTAATTTAGAACGCATTGTTAACCAGTCATAAGCAGTAGCATGTTGTACTGCATGACCAACTTCGTGAGCAGCAACAGCAGCTGCAGCTGCATTTCTTTGGTTGTAAACAGCCTCGCTTAAATTTACAGTTTTATCTTTTGGATTATAATGATCTGTTAGTCTACCAGGAGTAGAAATTACTTTAACATCGTAAATACCATTATCAGCTAACATTTTTTCTGCAATCTCAGCACCACTCATGCCATTTCTTAAAGCAACCTTAGAGTATTTTTTAAATTTACTCTTTAAAGTGTTACTTATTAACCAGCTTACAAGAGAAATAACTCCAATAAGTATATAAAATCCTATCATAATTTATGTTTTTAAAAATTGTATATCATATTTGTTTGATAAATTTACAACATAAATTATTCCATTTTATTTTTTAGGAAGAAAAATAAAGAATAATCAATAAAAGGCAGATTATTTAGAAGTACATAAATATTTAAATGACAATATGACAAATAAACCTAATATTCTTATTGTTTACACAGGTGGAACCATTGGTATGATTAAAGATTATAAAACCAATGCATTAAAGGCATTCGATTTTGGTCAAATAACCAAAAATATACCAGAATTGCATCAACTTAATTGTAATATAGAAAGTATTTCTTTTGATGAACCTATAGATTCCTCTAACATGAATGTAGATTTCTATAGAAAAATTGTGGATATTATTGAGGAGAATTATAAAAAGTACGATGGTTTTGTGATACTTTCAGGTTCAGATACAATGTCTTATGTTTCTTCTGCTATTAGTTTTATGTTAGAAAATTTGCAAAAACCCATCATATTTACTGGTTCTCAATTACCCATTGGAGATTTAAGGACAGATGCAAAAGAGAATTTAATTACCTCTATAGAAATAGCTTGTGCTAAAAAAGATGATAAACCAGTTATAGCTGAGGTTTGTTTGTATTTCGAATATAAGTTGTACAGAGCAAATAGAACTACTAAAATTAATGCAGAACAATTTGAAGCGTTTACCTCAATGAATTATCCTCCATTAGCAGAAAGTGGGGTGCATTTAAATTTTAACGACTATTACATTCATAAACCTGTAGGAGATAAAGAATTGGTAATCAGAAAAAACTTGGTGAATGATATTGCTATTTTAAAACTATTTCCAGGTATTACAGGCAATGTAGTTTCAAGTATTTTAAATACAAAAAATTTAAAAGGAGTTGTTTTAGAAACTTATGGAGCAGGTAATGCACCAGATCAACAATGGTTTTTAAAATTATTAAAAGAGGCAACTCAAAAAAATATTAAAATAATAAATGTAACACAATGTGTTGCTGGTTCTGTTTCACAAGGGCATTATGAAACAAGTGTAGTACTTAAAGAGTTAGGTGTAATTAGTGGTAAAGATATTACAACAGAAACAGCAATTGCTAAATTAATGTATTTGTTACACGAAGATTTGAGTGATGAAGAATTTACCCATTATTTCGAAAAACCATTAAGGGGAGAATTAACAATTTAATGCACTTTTCATAAAAAACTCATAATATTATCAAATTATTAATAATTGTGCTCAGAAAACAGAAATGCATAAAAAAAAATTTTTTTATGCATAACATTTTTTGTTACTTGGCACTCTCTTAAATGAAAAGGTTATGTTTTAAGCGCAAAAAAAGATAAAGTGCTACATAATTTCTATTTTTGAGATGAAAATTTATATCTTTAACCCGTTAACTATTAAAATTAATTTATAACTAAGATGAAAAAAGTAGTAAATGTCTTATCTGTAACAGGATTTATGTTTTTTGGAGCTGTACAATCTACATTCGCTCAAGAAGCAGCAACTGAATCGCAAACATTTCACCAAATATTAAAGCAAAACTTTATTGATGGTGGACCAGGATTTATGGGAATTGTATTAGTAGCTTTAATTTTAGGTTTAGCTATTGCCATTGAAAGAATTATTTATTTAAACATGGCAACTACAAACACTAAAAAATTATTAGCAAACGTAGATGACGCATTAAGCTCAGGAGGAGTAGAAGCAGCAAAAGAAGTTTGTAGAAATACAAAAGGACCTGTAGCATCTATTTTTTATCAAGGTTTAGATAGAGTTGATGAAGGTATTGAGGAAGCTGAAAAAGCAGTTGTTTCTTATGGAGGAGTTCAAATGGGACAATTAGAGAAAAACGTATCTTGGATTTCTTTATTTATTGCATTAGCACCAATGCTTGGTTTCATGGGTACTGTAATTGGTATGATTGGAGCATTTAACGACATTGCTGTAGCAAACGATATTTCACCAGCAGTAGTAGCAGGTGGTATTAAAGTAGCCTTATTAACAACCGTATTTGGTTTAATTGTGGCTATTATTCTTCAGATTTTTTATAATTACATCGTTGCAAAAATCGATAGTATTGTAAATAATATGGAAGACGCTTCTATCTCATTGATAGATTTATTAGTAAAGTATAAAAAATAAAACTTAATATGAAAAGTAATAAAATTTTAAATATTTTAATTGCTGCAATAGCACTTATTGGTGGTTTTCTTTTCATAAGAGTTTTTATGGAAGATACAGATGCCATTGAAACAGATGTTGACGTAGCTAATAGCGTGGTTAGCCCATTAATCTATTATTCAACATATTTATTTTATGCTGCTGTAATAATTACAATAGGTTTATCGTTAATTAGTTTAGTAAGAAACCCAGAAAACTTAAAGAAAACTTTAGGAGGTTTGGCAATCTTAGGAGTTCTTTTACTTGTAGCTTATTTCTTATCAGACAGTGAAGCAGTTTATAATGCAGCTGGAGAAATAGAATCAGGAGGAGAAGAAGGCTCTGCAGTAAATAAATGGGTTGGAACAGGAATATGGTATAGTGTTATCTTAGGAGGTATTGCTAGTTTATTCTTTGTTTGGGACTTATTAAAAGGATTAGTAAAATCATAATATATGGCAAGAAGAGATAACCCAGAAATTAACGCAGGTTCTATGGCAGATATCGCTTTTCTGCTATTAATTTTCTTTTTAGTTACTACTACAATGAATGTAGATTCAGGTATCTCTAAGAAGTTATCAGAAAAGCCACCTATTGATTATGTACCACCTGTAATTAAGAAAAAGAACATATTTGAGGTAAATATTAACAGAAACAACGAACTACTTGTTGAAGGAGAACGTATGGATGTTAAAAACCTTAAAGATGAAGCTGTAAAGTTTATTGATAATGGTGGAGGTGTAGGAAATCCAGGAGAGGATGGAACACCAGGAAAAGCATGTGACTATTGTAAAGGAGAAAGAAGTGATGCTTCTTCAGATCATCCTAACAAAGCAATTATATCTGTTCAGAGTGATAGAGGTACTGATTATGGTACGTATATTGTAGTTCAAAATGAGCTTTTAAAAGCTTATACAGAATTAAGAAACAGATTAGCAAGAGAACGTTATGGAATGTCTTACCAAGAGTTAGAACAAGCTTTTGCTGACGCAAAGAAAAGTGCAGACCTATCTAGTCAAGTAGATAAATTGAGAAAAAAAGTTGAAGATATAAAAACAGCTTATCCTCAAATTATTTCTGATGCAGAACCAACTTCATAATTAATTTAAATTTAAAACAAAAGTATGTCTAAATTTAGAAAAAAGAAAAAAGGAATGCCAGCTGTAAACACAGCTGCTCTGCCAGATATCGTGTTTATGTTACTATTCTTTTTCATGGTTACAACAACTATGAGAGAAACTAATTTAGTAATTGAAAATCCAAGATTACCTGGAGCAACAGAAATTAAGAAGTTAGAAGATAAGAGTTTAGTAAGTACTATTTATATTGGTAAGTCTAAAGATCCAAATAGAGATGGTGTTGGTTATAACAAGATTCAGTTGAATGATAAAATTTCATCTGCAGATCAAGTACCAGCTTTTATTTTTAGCAAAAGAGATAAAATAGCTGAAGCTTTACACCCTTTTATGACAACGTCTATTAAGGCTGATAAAGAATCTAATGTAGGTACAATTATAGATGTTAGATTAAAATTAAGAGATGTAAATGCTCTTAAAATTAACTACTCTACAACTGCTGCAGCTCAGAATAATTAAAGACATTTAGTTATATAGATTAAGGGTTAATTCATTTGAATTAACCCTTTTTTACTGAAGTTATTTTAGTTTTTATACTGAAAAATGTATCTTTAAAATCCATTGTTAAAGAAATGAAAAACAACATACTTCTTTTATTATTACTTTTTATTACTCAAATCTGTGTAGCTCAAAAAGATTCATTGCAATTGGGTGATAAATATTCTGAAGATCATATATATGCTTCTATTTCTTATGCACAATTATTGAATCAGCCTACAGGAATTACAAGAAGTGGCTTTTCTTATTCACTTTCTTTTGGCTTTTTGAAAGATTTTACACTGAATAAAAATGGTAATGTAGCAATTGCATTAGGGGTGGGTTATGGTTATGATTTTTTTAATCATCAATTAAAAGTACAGGAAACTAATGGAAACACCATTTTTGATGCTGGTTTAGATTTAGAATCAAATAAATTTTCTGCTCATAATTTAGAGATTCCAATTGAATTAAGATGGAGAACATCAACAGCTAGAAAGTATGATTTCTGGAGAATATATTCAGGAATTAAGTTTTTATATAATTTTTCTAATAACTTTAATTACATAGATAACAGTGTATCATTTTCTTTTGATGATGTTACTAGCTTTCGAAAACTACAATATGGTTTAACTTTATCTGCAGGTTATGATGAGTTTAACTTTAATGTCTACTATAGTTTAACTCCACTTTTTGAAAATGCAACATTAAATGGAGAGGATATTAATAG
Organism: Polaribacter dokdonensis; assembly: GCF_024362345.1. Classification (GTDB taxonomy): domain Bacteria; phylum Bacteroidota; class Bacteroidia; order Flavobacteriales; family Flavobacteriaceae; genus Polaribacter; species Polaribacter dokdonensis. The sequence goes on from NZ_CP101505.1 coordinate 2,584,306, forward strand.
TTCAGTCATAAAATTTGGACTGATATTCTATATTTTATAATATCCAATAAAGACCAAAAACGGAGCTAATTCCAATGAAAAAGCCTAAATAAACCTCTTTAGGTTGGTGTGCTTTTAAATGTAACCTTGAGCTTGCTAATAAACCACCAATTAAAAAATTGATAATGATTATCAGTAAATAAGAGGCATTATCAACAATGCTCAAAAGCATAAAAAAACCACAAGAAATACCTATTGACAAGAGATGAATACTAGATTTTATTTTAAAATATAAAAGGATATAGGTTAAGATTAATCCTATGGATGTTGCATAAAAAAGTAACGATAAGTCCTGCAGAGCATCTACATAGCTAAACAGGTTACCTAAGCCATAAAATAGAAGTAACATTAAACCCAATGGAATTCTTCTTTCTTTTTTAGATTCTAATTGATAGCTATTGATAAGATTAAATTTCTTTAATAAAATTAATAATAGCAGTGGTAAAATATAAGTAGCTCCAAATATCAAAATTAGAGTTACTAATTTTTGATTTCTTTCTATGGGTAAAGGAGATATTAAAAAGTAAATAATTACACCAACTGTAGGAATTACAATTGGATGAAATACAGTTGATATAATTTTATGAAATCGCACTAAATTTCTTTTCGTAAACGAGCAACAGGTAAATCTAATTGTTCTCTATATTTGGCTACTGTTCTCCTTGCAATTGGGTACCCCTTTTCTTTTAAGATCCCAGATAATTTTTCATCAGTTAGTGGTTTCTTCTTATTTTCCTCTGCAATAACTGTTTCTAAAATCTTCTTTATTTCTTTGGTTGATACATCTTCTCCTTGATCATTTTTCATAGATTCAGAGAAGAACTCCTTTATTAGTTTTGTACCATAAGGAGTAGATACATATTTACTGTTTGCAACCCTAGAAACTGTTGAAACATCCATATTAATTTTGTCTGCAATATCTTTTAGAATCATTGGTTTTAACTTGCGCTCATCACCAGTTAAAAAATAATCATATTGATAGTGCATAATAGTATTCATGGTAACCAATAAGGTTTGCTGACGCTGTTTAATAGCATCTATAAACCATTTTGCAGCATCTAATTTTTGTTTGATAAAGAACACTGCATCTTTCTGAGATTTGCTTTTAGAGTTAGATTCTTGATACCCTTTTAACATGTTATTGTATTCTCTAGAAACATGCAATTCAGGTGCATTTCTTGCATTTAAAGTTAAATCCAATTCACCATCAATAATTTTAATTGAAAAGTCAGGAACAATTTGTTCTGCTATTTTATTGTTACCTGCATAAGAACTTCCTGGTTTTGGATTTAATTTCGAAATTTCGCTATTTATTTCTTTCAGCTCTTCTTCAGAGATATTAAATTTTTCTTGAAGCTTTTTGTAGTGTTTTTTCACAAAATGATCAAAAGCATTTTCTAATACATCTATTGCTAAACTACGTACTTTATTAGATTCTTTTGTTTTTAGCTGTATAATTAGACATTCTTTTAAATCTCTTGCACCAACTCCTGTAGGATCTAAAGTATGGATGACTTTTTTTAATACTTCAACAACTTTTTCTTCTGTTGTAAATACGTTTGCAGTAAAAGCCAAATCATCTACTAAATCTATAATTTCTCTTCTAATGTAGCCACTGTCATCAATACTACCCACTAAAAAATCTGCTATGGCTCTTTCTTCTTCATCTAAATTAAAGGTGTTTAATTGATTTACTAAAGATTGGTGAAAAGATGTGCCAGCTGCATAAGGCACATTTTTTTCCTCATCATCAGAAGAATAGTTATTGGCTTGAGTTTTATAGTTTGGTATTTCATCATCACTCAAATATTCATCAATATTAATATCTTCTGCCTCTATTTTTTCATTTCCTGCATCTTCATATTCATTCGAAAAATCATCATCAGCATCAGAATTATCTTTTCCAGTATCTAAAGCAGGGTTTTCTTCAATTTCTTGTTTAAGTCTTTCTTCAAATGCTTGTGTAGGCAATTGAATTAATTTCATCAACTGAATTTGTTGAGGAGATAATTTTTGTAAGAGTTTATATTGTAAACTTTGTTTTAGCATATACACAAATATAACAAATCGTGTAAAATAAAATCGCCATTCTTTTAGGAATGACGATTGAATATCTTGTAGAATTTAGTTTCTTAAAATTCTGCGTTTTGTGGTGTTCTAGGAAATGGAATTACATCTCTAATATTACTCATACCAGTTGCGAATTGTACTAATCTTTCAAATCCAAGTCCAAACCCAGAATGAACAGCAGTTCCATATTTACGTAAATCTAAATACCACCATAATTCTTTTTCTTCAATATCTAGGGCTTTCATTTTTTCTACTAAAACATCAAAGCGTTCTTCTCTTTGAGAACCACCAACAATTTCTCCAATTCCAGGAAAAAGAACATCCATAGCTCTTACAGTTTTACCATCATCATTTAAACGCATGTAAAATGCTTTAATATTGGCTGGATAATCGAATAAAATCACTGGACATTTAAAGTGTTTTTCAACTAAAAAACGTTCGTGTTCAGATTGTAAATCTGCTCCCCATTCATTTATAGGAAACTGAAATTTCTTCTTTTTGTTTGGTTTAGAATTTCTTAATATATCTATAGCTTCTGTATAAGAAACACGTTTAAAGTTATTATCAACCACAAACTTTAGTTTTTCAATTAAGCTCATTTCACTTCGTTGAGCTTGTGGTTTACCTTTTTCTTCTTGCGTTAATCGTTGATCTAAAAATTCTAAATCGTCTTTACAAGTATCTAAAACATCTTTTAAAACCGATTTTATAAAATCTTCAGCCAAATCCATGTTACCATCTAAATCCATAAAGGCAACTTCTGGTTCAATCATCCAAAATTCTGCTAAATGACGAGTAGTATTAGAGTTTTCTGCTCTAAAAGTTGGGCCAAAAGTGTAAGCTTTACCTAAAGACATTGCAAAAGTTTCTGCTTCTAACTGACCTGAAACTGTTAGATTGGTTTCTTTACCAAAAAAGTCTTTACTAAAATCTATTTTACCATCTTCTGTAACTGGTGCTTTATTGTCTTCAAAGTTGGTAACTCTAAACATTTCACCTGCACCTTCTGCATCAGAACCAGTTATAATTGGTGTATTTACATAATTAAAACCATTCTCTTGAAAGTATTTGTGAACAGCAAAAGATAATTTAGAACGTACACGCATAACAGCACTAAAAGTATTTGTACGCATACGTAAATGAGCGTTTTCTCTCAAAAATTCAAAGCTATGTTTTTTAGGTTGAATTGGATATTCATCTGGATTAGAATCTCCTAAAATTTCAATTTCTGATACCTGAATTTCTACTGTTTGCCCTCTTCCTTGGCTTTCTACAATTGTTCCTTTAATGGCAACTGCTGCACCTGTAGTAATTCTTTTTAACGTCTCTTCTGCAGTGTTTTCAAAATCAATAACACATTGTATGTTTTTAATGGTTGAGCCATCATTTAAAGCAATAAATCGATTACTTCTAAACGTTCTTACCCATCCTTTTACATGAACTTCTTGTAAAATTGTACTCGATTCTAATAATTCTGCAACGTTACTCACTTTCATCTTTACTTTTTTCTTGGATTTATACAATATCATTTTACTAAAGTGTAAAGATACTTTTTTGAGAGATATTGGGCAATTGAATAATTAGAATAAAACCTATTTTTAAATTTAATTTAGTGTATTTTAGTCTTCTAATTACTAATAATTTAGCTGTGAAATTTAGATTAGTTTTAGTAATACTACTTTATGTAACTAATAATTTTTCTCAAGTGGAATATTATCCAGTTGGAGAAGATGCATCTGTAAACTTTAATTTTACCAATAAGTTTGCTATTGATAAAGCGATTCTATTTGAGGCTAAACCTGTAGTTCGTTACAGTATTTATAACAATATTAGAGAACGTTTGTTGGTAGATTCAATAAAAAAAGCTTCTACAGTTTATGCCATTTTTTCTCCTCACTTAAGAATGTATAACGAAAATTCGGCACCTGTAAGAATGCCTTCTTATAAAATAGCATTAGGTTTTCAACATGTTTGGAAACTTAGATCTCATGCAAAAGAAAATCATAATATGATTACATTTTCTTTTGAGAATGGCCATTATTCTAATGGGCAATCTGGTTGTGCTTTTTCATCTGATTTTACTGATAACTCTGTTCCATGTAATAATATCTATCAAACAGTAATAAATAATCAGAATATTAACTTAACTGAATTGTTAAATAGAGAGAATGGACATTTTCAGACTAATTTTTCAAGATTGTTTTTAAATCATAGATTTAATACTAAGTCTAAAAACTCCATATCTTACTCTTTTGGATACAGTTTATATCATAAAAATATGTTTCTTTTTTTAAATTTAGGAGGTTATAGTAATAATGATATTCAGATTTATGGTAAGCATCGTTTTTATTTAGATGCTGAATATTCTTTTAAAATATTTAAATCGGCTTATGGAGTTTTAGAGCAAAAGTTTGCTTTTATAAATGTGGCTCATCAAAGTATTACAAATTATAGATCTAATACATCATTTTCTGTTTATCCATTTAAAATTACAAGAAATTTTGGTTTTAAACTAGCTTATATAAAAGGGTTTGATGATTATAATTTACGTTTTGTAGATAATGTAGATCAGTTAACATTAGGTGTAGTATTTAGCCCTTTTGGAATTTTTTCATTTGATAATTAAATAATAATCCATGATTAAAAAACAACATTTTATTACGCTATTCTTTCTGTTTTTGTCTTTGCTTATTTGCGGTCAGGAAGTTTCGGAAATAGAATTAGAGATAAATCAACTTTTTAAAAAGGTATATGAGTCTGGAAGAGATACAGAGCAGGCCATATCTTATGGAAAAGAAATTTTACAACTCTCTGAAAAACATAATCTACCAGAATTTAAAATAAGAGCTTATCTGCTTTTAGGTTCTGTAAATAGCAGAAATAGAAAGTTCGAAGAAAGTATTGGTTATTATTACAAAGCAAAATCTTTAGCAAAAAGCACTAATAATGATGAGTGGTTTTTTAAGGCAAACCAAAACATAGCCAATCTTCACTTAAGAACATCTTACCTAGATTCTGCATTGTATTATTTTAATAGATCTGTAGTGTATTCAGAGAAAATTCAGAATAACTTTCAGATTGCAACTTCTAGAATGGGTTTAGCCAATACTTATTTTAGATTGAATGAATTAGATTCTGCATTGGTGAATTTTAAAAAATCAAATGCTAAAATAGAAGGTATTACAGACCCAAGATTTAAAAATCAATCTGGAAGATTGTTTGGAAATAACTACATTAGAATTGGTGAAATTTGTTTTTTAAAGGAAGATTACGATTGTGCTATTAAAAACGCGGAATTGTCATTAGCAATTGCAGAAAAATATAATATTCCACATATTTATAAAACAAGCTATAGTCTTTTAGGCAGAACCTATAGTAAATTAGGAAATACGGACAAAGCAGAAGAATACTTTGATTTACAGTTAAATCTAGATGTACAAAAGATTAACCCAAAAGATATTATAGTTACAGAACCGCGAAATTCTAAAATAATTTCTGAACGTAATTATGAATTAGATAAAAGCATAAAAAAAACGGTAGATAAAAAGAAATTTTATCAATCAGGTTTGTTTATCAGTTTACTAATTGTAGTAGTATTATTTATAGGACTTCTTTATTACATCAATCAAAAAAGAGCTATAGAAAAAGAATTTTTGGTTATTCAAGAGGAATTAGACACACTTAAAGCACAGAAAGAACCTGCTGCTAAAGAACAAAATTTTATAAAATTAAAAAGTAATGCAGTAATTAATGTAGCTGAAATTTTATATGTAAAATCAGATGGACATTATGTAGAGTATTACTTATCTAACAAAGAAAGGCCAGAAATTGATAGAAATACCTTAATAGATGTTACAAAAGAACTTCCTTCAGATACATTTGTTAGAATGCATAGATCTTACATTGTAAATATATATAAGATTAAAATTATCAACTCTACAAAATTAATGTTAGACAATGGTGTCTGGTTAAACTTATCTAGAACGTACAAACAGCAATTAAAAGATTTACTTCAAAAACAGGTAAATTATTAGGTAACTGGTGATATTTAATGTGTTATTCGTGAATAGTATCATGTCATTCACGACATATATATAGATTATAAAGTTTTTTATTATTGATTTGTATTGACTTAAAAAATTAGAAAAGTTGATTCGAGCTATGGAAACTATCTATTCAAGTAAATATTTACAAACCACTTTTGAGTTAGAAACGAACTTATTAATTCAAGATTGGATTTTATCACCCAACTCTTTAGAGGAATTTAAAAATGAAATGCTGGCCTTTGTTCGTTTGCATAAAATTTACAAGGTTAAAAATACACTTTGGTTACAAAAGAATTTTAGTTTAGAATTAGATTCAAAAACGCAACTTTGGTTAGAAGACAATGTAAACATTCCTATTTTAAAATATGGAAATCAAAAATGTGCATTTGTAATTGGTAACGATTTATATGCTCATCTAACCATTTTAGAATCTTTTGATAAATGCCACTCATGTATAGCCCCAAAACATTTTGTAACAGAAGAAAAAGCTAGAAAATGGCTGCAAGAAGAAACAGTGATTTCTAAAAGATTTTCTAAAAAACGTTTCTTTTTTGATGGTTTAGATGATGAAGACAACTTGATCATTAGAATGCCATCACAAGACATAAAACATACTTTAAAATCTTTAAATACGCTTTTAGAGAAAGAAACTTTTAAAACAGATCATGAGAATAAATTTAACTTGCTAACAAGCAGAGAAAAAGAAATTATGATGCATATATCTAAGAGAGAAAATCATAAAAGTATTGCAGAAAAGCTGTTTATTTCTATACATACAGTTAGAACTCATTATAAAAATATTAAAGCTAAATTAGATTTTGAAAGCAATACAGAATTAGTAAGATTCATAAACACCTATAGTTTTTAGAACTAGAATAACAAATAAAGTTCCCCCGAGTTTAATTGAGCTAACATAATTTGGAATTATTTGAAAACAGAAAACAGGCTAACATCAATGTTAGTAAAATTATTAAAAGAATTGTGAGAAAGTAAAAAGTTGTTTTCAATTATGTTAGTGAAACCAGATGCTTTTAAAGTGTCTGGTTTTTTTATATTTATAGAAAATTATACTTATGAAAAACCATATTTCAGTTCAGAGAATTTTTCAGCAAATAAAGGCAGATGCTATAGGTAAAGACTCACATAGAGGAATTACTTTAACTTATGCTTGGTTAGCAAACCAATTTGGGCATATTTCCCTGGGTTTTATTCCGTCTTTTTTAGTGTATCAATTTTCTGAAATAAGTGCTTTTAAATCGGCTTTGTATGTGAGTCTTTTTTGGTTTTGTTTTGAATTGTATAATTTTTTAGGACCATTGTTATTAAAAAAAGAATCGAAATCAGATGCTGTATATATTCCTAAAAAAACATCTTATAAATTTAAGCCAAAGTGGCTAAATGTTGCTTTTGATACTTTTACAGATGTGTGCTTTTTTGTTTTTGGAGCCACATTATTTTATTTAAGTATGAATGGATTTGATAATAAAGCAATAAATATTTTTCTTGTTTGTCTGTTAGTGTATTTATTAATTGCAGGCAGATATTGGTTTATTACCAAAATGTATCAATTTTATGCACGATTTCCTTTTCAATTTAGACTTAGTCAATGGGATTTTACAATCAATAAAAATCAAAAAGGAATTGTAGATCAATTTTTAGCATCCAAAGATTTAGGAAATCATTTACTAATTTATGGGAATTTAAATACAGGTAAAACCAGTTTGGGTGTTGGTATTTTAAACGAATTGAGCATTAAAAATTATGCTTGTCTTTATGTGAATGCAATAAAACTATACAACTACTTTTTTAAGGATGAGAATGATGTGTTAGAAGCTCATGAAATCTGGGATTGGAGAGGTGCAGAATTTTTAATGATTGATGATATTAATCCAACAGATCCTATAAAAGAAGAACTAATAAAGCCAGACAAACTACTATCTTTCATAGATAATTTTGGAAAAGTGAATTGTAATAATAGAAATACTTTAAAAAATAAAAATGTAATTTGGGTTTTAGGAAATAGAAACAATTCTCAAGAAAAACCTATAGATAATTGGAAACAAATGCTAATTTCAATGAATGTTGATAAAGCTAAAATTAGTACAATTAATTTGTAGATTACAATATGTGATTGTCGTAAGAAAAACTAATTAAATGAGGTAAACTATTGACTTTAAACCTTTTGTATAAAGGAATTATTCTTTTTTCTATAGCAGACTGACTTACATTTAGTTTATTTGCAATCTCTTTAAATGCCAAACCTTTAGAAGCCAATTCTAAAGCCTCTTTTTCTCTTCTAGAAATTCGAAACTCATTAAAAAGTTCTTTATTTAAGCTTTCTTCAAATCCAGATGTCTCTGGGCCAAAAGCAGCATATTGCATTATGTTTCCTAATTTTCTAGAATGTATTCTTTCTGATATCCCTATTACTTCTAAAATAGTTCCATTGTGAGATTTGTAGATACCAACTCTAGAAAATAACGGAATTATATCTCCGTTTTTATGTTTTTTTTCAACTTCAATGGTAAAGCTATATTTGTCTAAATCTTTGTCTATTGTTTTTAAATATTGTAAAGCTTTGTCATTTAATTCATTAGAGAAATTAAAGTGTCTTTTAGAGGTAGAACTTACAATTTTGTACAATGTAATTTCATCATCTTTATAGCCAAGTAAGTCTTCCCAACCATAAGCAAATACCATACGTTGTTTTACAAAAGAGTAGATGTAGACAGCCTGCCCCATAAATTGAGGAACCTTCTCTTTATACTCTGTGTATAAAGGGTCTGCTGCATCAAAAGGGATGTCAGAAACTCTTTCTCTAGTATATTTACCAAACTCACTTTTCATAAGTCTAAGATAAAAAAAACTGCGTAAAAACACAGTTGTAAAACTGTTAATACTAGCTTATTTTTGAAGTAAATCTATTGAACAAGAAATAAAAATTGCTATGAAAAGAAATGTTTAATATATTTATTATAATCCTCCAAGCTAAGCCTTTACTAATAAGTTAATTAGTAAAGGTTTTTTATTTACTAGGCTCTTCTAAGTCTTTTGGTGGTATAATCTTCATTGCAGGTTCTCTAAACACTTTTTTGTTTGCAATTTTCTTTTCGAATGTTAAAAGTAAAGAAGGTAAAAGTAATAAGTTAGATACCATTGCTAATAAAAGCGTAACTGAAACTAAACCTCCTAAAGCAATTGTGCCTCCAAAACTTGATAGTGTAAAAACTAAAAACCCAAAAAACAATACTATAGAAGTGTAAAACATACTTACACCTGTTTCACGTAAAGCAGCATATACAGAAGGTTTAATCTTCCATTTATTAGACATTAATTCCTGCCTGTATTTTGCTAAGAAATGTATGGTGTCATCTACAGATATACCAAATGCAATACTAAATACCAATATAGTAGAGGGTTTTATAGGAATGTCTAAGAAGCCCATAAGTCCTGCTGTTATTAATAGTGGTAATATGTTAGGTATTAAGGATATTAAAATCATTTGAGGCGATCTAAACATCCAAGCCATAAATAATGCAATTAATAATATTGCTAATGATAGTGAAAACACTAAGTTATTGATTAAGTAATTAGTTCCTTTAATGAATACTAAAGCTTTACCAGTAATAGATACAGAATATTTTTCAGCAGGGAATTCTTTAGCAATAACCGCTTTTAATCTTTCTTGTATAACATCCATTTTATCTGTACCAATATCTTTCATAAAGGTTGTTATTCTTGCATAACGTCCAGTAGAATCTACAAAGGTATTTAACATACCAGCATCAGAATTTGAGTTTTTGGTATAGGAAAATATATAGCTTTGCTCTTGGCTAGTAGGTAACTGATAATATTTAGGATTACCTTTATAGTAAGCTTGTTTAGAGTATTTTACTAGGTTTACAACAGAAATTGGTTTCGATAATTCAGGAAAAGTTTCAATGGTTTCATTCAGCTCATCCATCTTTTTTAGCGTAGATAATTTCATGACACCTTTTTCTTTTTTTGTATCAATAAAAATTTCTAAAGGCATAATACCACCAAACTCTTTTTCGAAGAATTTAATATCTTTATAGAAGCCCATACTTTTAGGCATATCTTCTATTAAACTACCAGAAACCCTAATTTTATATACGCCAATAATACCTAAAACAATTACTAGTACTGTTGCAAAATAAATGGCAATTCTTTGGTTTTTTACAGTTTGCTCCATCCAATTTACCACATTTTCTATCCACCTTCTTTCTAAGTGGTTTAAATGCTTTTTCTTAGGTAAAGGCATAAAACTATATATAATTGGAATTATCAATAAAGCAAGTATAAAGATGCTTACAATATTTACTGAAGCTAAAATTCCGAATTCACGTAAAAGCGAACTTTTTACAAAAACAAAGGTTGCAAATCCAGATGCAGTTGTAATATTGGTCATTAAAGTAGCATTACCAATTTTAGAAATTACACGTTGTAAAGCTTTTGCTTGTTGCCCATGTTTTTTAATCTCCTGTTGATATTTATTAATTAAAAACACAGCATTGGGTACCCCAATAACAATAATTAAAGGAGGTATTAAAGCCGATAATACTGTAATTTCAAAACGAAATAAACCTATAAAACCAAATGCCCAAGTTACACCAACCATTACAACCAAAAGTGTAATAAAGGTGGCTCTGTAAGATCTAAAAAAGAAGAAAAAGATAACTGCTGTAATTAAAAGTGCACCACCAACAAATAATATAATTTCATCTTGAATATTTTGTGCATTCAAGGTTCTAATATAGGGCATACCAGAAATGCGAACATCTACATTATGATCCTCTTCAAATTGTTCTATTATAGGTATTAAGGTGTTGAAAATAAAATCTCTCCTTTTTGGAGTATTTATAATTTCTTTTTTAATGTAAATGGCAGTTTGTAAAGTACCAGTTTCTTTATTAAATAACAGGTTATCATAGAAAGGTAACTTCTCAAATAGTTGTTTTTTTATGTTTTGAACTTCTTCTGTTGTAGAAGGTTCATTTTCATATAAAGGTTCTAATATAAATTTTCTTTGTTGACGATCTGCTTTCAGTTTTTGAACATCTGCTATAGAAAGGGTAAAATCTATTTCTTCTAAATCATTAAATTTATTAACAAGGCTATTCCAAGCATTAAATTTTTCTGGTGTAAAAACAGTAGAATCTTTAATTCCTAAAATTACTAGATTACCTTCTTCACCAAAAACCTCTAAAAATTTGTTGTATTCTAAATTTGCTTCATGATTTTCGGGTAACAAATTAGCTTCTGTATATGAAAATTTCATATATTTCATTTGCGAAGCTAATAATGCAGTAATTATTGCAATGCCAAGTAAAACCAAATAACGGTTTCTTAAGATGATACCTGCAACTTTAGTCCAAAAATTCATTAAGTAATTTTATAAAAGGTAATTGTATTGATAAAAAAAGAGTGTTTATAAAACACTCTTTAATTTTACACTTTAATTATTAGATTGTCATGATTTCTTTTTCTTTGACAGCTAATTTTTCGTCTATATTTTTTACGTAGGTATCTGTTAGTTTTTGCACATCATCTTCAGCTATTTTCTTCATATCATCAGAAATCTCTACTTTTTTAATGTCATTATTGGCATCTTTTCTAGCATTTCTAACACCAACTTTTGCATGTTCTGCTTCAGCTTTGGCTTGTTTTGCTAAACCTTTTCTACGCTCTTCAGTTAATGGTGGTACATTTATCATAATTAAATCACCATTATTCATTGGGTTTAAACCAAGATTAGCAATCTGAATTGCTTTTTCTATAGGCTGTAGCATGCTTTTCTCCCAAGGTTGTATGCTTAGAGTTCTAGCATCTGGAGTATTTACATTTGCTACTTGACTTAATGGTGTTTGTGCACCATAATAATCTACCATAACTGTACTTAACATTGCAGGTGTAGCTCTACCAGCTCTAATTGAAACTAATTCTTTCTCTAAATGCGTAATTGCATTATTCATAGCTTCTTTGGCAGTATCTAATATAAATTCAATTTCTTCGTTCATCTTTTTAAAATTTAAAAAGTTAGATTTTAGTTTTCTACTATTGTACCAACCTTTTCCCCTGAAACTAATCTATTTAAGTTTCCTTTAGTGTTCATATCAAAAATAATGATTGGTAATTTATTTTCTTCACTTAATGTAAAAGCTGTCATATCCATCACTTTTAATCCTTTATTAATTACATCTTTAAATGTAATTGATTCAAACTTAACAGCATCTTTAACTTTCTCAGGGTCTGCATCATAGACTCCATCTACTCTTGTGCCTTTTAAAATTGCATCTGCATGAATTTCAATAGCTCTTAATACAGCAGCAGTATCTGTTGTAAAATAAGGATTTCCAGTACCTGCACCAAAAATAACAACTCTACCTTTTTCTAGGTGACGAATTGCCTTACGTTTTATATATGGCTCTGCAACTTCTTTAATTTCTAAAGCAGTTTGCAAACGTGTGTGCACATCTTCATCTTCTAACGCACTTTGTAATGCCAAACCATTTATACAAGTGGCTAACATACCCATATGATCTCCTTGAACACGATCCATACCATTTGCTGCACCAGCAACACCTCTAAAGATGTTTCCACCTCCAATTACAATAGCAACTTCAATACCTTTATCTACAACCTCTTTAATTTCTTTTGCATATTCTGCAAGACGTTTAGGATCTATTCCATATTGACGATCACCCATCAATGCTTCTCCACTTAATTTTAAAAGGACTCTTTTGTATTGCATTTTATATTGCTGTTTGATATTCTTACTGATAAAATAAGAAAATTTGAGTTGTGCAAAATTAATGTTTTTTTTTATTTATAATGAAATGTCTCTTATAGTTTTAGTTTTTAAATATTTAACTAAAACGAAATAACTGAAATTGAACTATTTAAACTTTTGTGGGCTTAATTAAATTGATTAATTTTGCACTCGATTTTTTAAGAACTAGAGATTAATAAGAAATGAATATTACAAAAGAAAACGTAGATGCATTAAATGCAGTTGTAAAAGTTGATATTGTTGCAGATGACTATCAAGCAAAAGTAACAGAGGTTTTAACAGACTATCGTAAAAAAGCAGACATTCCAGGTTTTAGAAAAGGTCATGTGCCAATGGGAATGATTAAAAAGCAATATGGTAAATCTGTGATGATTGATGAAGTTAACAAACTTATACAAGATTCATTAAACAAATTTTTAACAGAAGAAAAGTTAGATATTTTAGGTAACCCATTACCAAGAGTAAATGAAAACTTTAATTGGGATGCAGATACTTTTACTTTCGAATTCGAATTAGGTTTAGCACCAGAATTTGATGTTGATTTATCAGCAAAAAATAAAATTAAGCAATACAATATTGTTGCAACTGATGAATTGATTGATGAAGAAGTAAAAAATATTCAGACTCGTTATGGAAAAATGAGTGCATTAGAAGAAGCAACAGAGCACTCTAATGTAACTGGTACTTTCATAAATGAAGAAGCAGGTATTAATAAAAAATCTACTTTCTTAGTTAATGATTTAAAAGGTAAGAAAAACGAGAAAAAAGTAATAGGTGCTAAAATTGGAGATGTTATTGAGTTAGGTACTAAAAAACTTTTCGAAGACGATCATAAATTACAACACATTTTAGGAGTAGAGCATGATGTTATTCATGACTTAGATGTTACAGTTATGTTAACTGTAGAAGATATTACAAAAACAGAACCAGCAGATTTAGACAAAGAATTGTTTGACAAACTTTTTGTTGATGGGAGCGTTTCTACTGTAACTGAATTAAGAGAAAAAATTAAGGAAGATGCAGAAAAGCAATTTGAGCAACAAGGAGATCAGCAATTACTAAATGCAGTTCAAGAGTACTTAATAGAAAACACCAAGTTTGATTTACCTGCAGATTTTCTTAAAAAATGGTTAGCAACAGCTGGCGAAAAAGAATTAACTGCTGAAGAAGCTGCTGCTGAGTACGAAAAATCTGAAAAAGGATTACGTTATCAATTAATCGAAAGTAAGATTATGAAGGATAATGACATCAAATTAGATTATAAAGAATTGGTAGATTATGCTAAAGGCTTTATTCGTCAACAAATGGCACAGTTTGGTAATATGAATCCAGAGGAGAAAGAATTAGATGATATTGCTGGTAGAATCTTACAAAATCAAGATGAAGCTCAAAAATTACAAGGGCAATTAATCAGTCAGAAATTATTGGCTTTCTTTAAAGAAAACATCAACTTCAAAACAAAAGAAGTTACTTACGAAGAGTTTATTAAAGAAGTATATAAATAGATTGAAGTAGCTTTCTAAAACCTGTTTTAGAAATCTATAAATAAGTAAAACCTGGGCTTTTTAGCTCAGGTTTTTCGTTTTAAAATCTAACACAATATTTAGAGAATAGTTCTTATCTTTACACAACCAATAATTTAAAGAGTTTAAGACATGAATTACGGAAAAGAGTTCGAAAAATACGCTACTAAACATCATGGAATTAGTAGTACTAGCTATACAAAAATCACAAGTAGTTTAACTCCATACATTATGGAAGAGCGCCAAATGAATATTACTCAAATGGATGTTTTTTCACGTTTAATGATGGATAGAATTATATTTCTTGGAACAGGAATTAATGATCAAGTAGCAAATATTATACAAGCACAATTATTGTTTTTAGAAAGCGTAGATGCTAATAAAGACATTTCTATTTACATCAATTCTCCAGGAGGAGGTGTTTATGCAGGTTTAGGTATTTATGATACTATGCAGTTTATAAAGCCAGATGTTGCAACAATTTGTACAGGTATGGCTGCTTCAATGGGAGCTGTTTTAATGTGTGCAGGAGAAAAAGGTAAACGTTCAGCTTTACCACATTCAAGAATTATGATTCACCAGCCTTTAGGAGGTGCTCAAGGTCAGGCTTCAGATATAGAAATTACGGCTAGAGAAATCTTAAAGTTAAAAGATGAATTGTATGCTATTATAGCAAATCATTCAGGGCAAACTGTAGAAAAAGTTCACAATGATTCTGATAGAGATTATTGGATGAAAGCCAATGAAGCCAAAGAATATGGTATGATTGATGAAGTTTTAGCAAGAAAATAACGCTAAAAAAGTCAGTTAAAGCAAAAGTAAAAAGCAGATTATAATGTCGAAAGAAGAAAACTTAGAATGTTCATTTTGTGGACGTAAAAAAGCAGAAACAGATTTACTAATTGCTGGTATGGATGCCCATATTTGCGATAAATGTATAGAGCAAGCTCATGGAATTGTAGAAGAAGAAATTTCGGAAGCAAAAACATCTAGCTTATCTAAAGATTTAACGCTAAAAAAACCATTGCAAATCAAAGAGTTTTTAGATCAATATATCATTGGTCAAAATGAAACTAAAAAAGCAATGGCTGTTGCAGTTTATAATCATTATAAGAGATTATTACAAGATAAAAATACAGATGATGATGTTGAGATTGAAAAATCGAACATTGTTTTAGTAGGTGAAACAGGTACAGGTAAAACATTGGTAGCAAAAACAATTGCTAAGATGTTAAATGTGCCCTTTTCTATTGTAGACGCCACTGTTTTAACACAGGCAGGTTATGTAGGTGAAGATGTAGAGAGCATTTTAAGTAGATTATTACAAGTTGCAGACTATGATGTAGAAAAGGCAGAAAGAGGTATTGTATTTATAGATGAGATTGATAAAATTGCCAGAAAAGGTGATAATCCATCAATTACAAGAGATGTTTCTGGTGAAGGTGTTCAGCAAGCTTTATTAAAACTGTTAGAAGGTTCTGTGGTAAATGTAGCTCCTAAAGGAGGTAGAAAACATCCTGAACAAAAATTTATTGAAGTTAATACAAAAGATATTTTATTTATTGCTGGTGGAGCATTTTCAGGTATTGATAGAATTATCAGTAAACGTTTAAATAGACAAGCTGTTGGTTTTGGTGCATCTTTAGAAGAAGATAAATTAGATGAAGACAATTTGCTACAATACATAACACCTTTAGACCTAAAATCATTTGGTTTAATTCCAGAAATTATTGGTCGTTTACCAGTGTTGAGTTACATGAATCCTTTAGACTCAAAAACTTTAAGAGCTATTTTAACAGAGCCTAAAAACTCTATTATTAAACAATATGCTAAGCTTTTTGTTATGGATGATGTAAACTTTACAATAGATGAAGAAGCATTGAATTACATTGTAGAAAAAGCTGTTGAGTATAAATTAGGAGCAAGAGGATTACGTTCTTTATGTGAAGCAATTTTTACAGATGCTATGTTTGATTTACCAAGTTCTGAAGAAAAAGAATTTAATGTAACTAAAGATTATGCAGAGGCAAAATTATCTAACACTACATTAAAAAAGTTAAGAGCAGCTTCTTAAAACATTAAATAATATGATATTAAACCTCGCTATTTAATTTTAGTGAGGTTTTTATTTCTATACCAATTCCATTTTACAAACAAAGTTTATATTTGTTTACTGTTACAAAATTAAATCATGATTTCTAGAAGTACCATAGACCGAGTTTTTGAATCTGCAAGAGTAGAGGAGGTTATTGGTGAATTTGTACAACTTAAAAAAGCAGGTAGCAACTTTAAAGGGCTAAGCCCTTTTACAGATGAAAAATCACCATCATTCATGGTTTCTCCTGTAAAACAAATTTGGAAAGATTTCTCTACTGGTAAAGGTGGTAATGCTATTTCGTTTTTAATGGAACATGAGCATTATTCTTATCCAGAAGCCATAAAATGGTTGGCAAAAAAATACAATATAGAAATAGAAGAAACAGAACAAACAGATGAGCAAAAAGCGCAAATGAATGAGCGTGAAAGCATGTTTCTGGTTTCTAATTTTGCTAAAGATTATTTTCATGATTTAATGCTTAACACCAATCAAGGTAAAGCAATAGGTTTAAGCTATTTTAAAGAAAGAGGATTTACAGATGAAACCATCAAAAAATTCGATTTAGGATATTGTTTAGATGAATGGGATAATTTTACAAATGCAGCTTTAGCAAAAGGATATGATTTAAAATATTTAGCCTCTACAGGTTTAACTATTGTTAAAGAAAACAAACAATTTGATCGTTTTAAAGGCAGAGTAATGTTTCCTATACATTCTATGTCTGGTAGAATTTTAGGTTTTGGAGGTAGAATTTTAAAGGCAGATAAAAAAGCTGCCAAATATTTAAATTCTCCTGAAAGTGATATTTATCACAAGAGTAAAATTCTTTACGGAATTTATCAAGCTAAAAAAGAAATTGCCAAACAAGATAATTGTTATTTGGTAGAAGGTTATACAGATGTTATTTCATTTAATCAATCTAATATAGAGAATGTTGTTGCTTCTTCAGGTACAGCATTAACCTCAGATCAAATACGTTTGGTAAATAGATTAACTAAAAATATTACTGTTCTTTTTGATGGAGATGCAGCAGGTATTAGAGCTTCAATTCGTGGAATAGATTTAATTCTAGAACAAGGAATGAACGTAAAAGTAGTTCAGTTTCCTGATGGTGAAGATCCAGATAGTTTTGCAAAATCGCATTCAAATTCTGAGCTTAAAGCATATTTAGAAGATTCTGCTCAAGATTTCATCAACTTTAAAGTTTCGCTCTTACTAAAAGATTCTAATAACGATCCAATAAAAAAAGCTGGGGTAATTAGAGATATTGTAACTAGTATTTCAAAAATTCCAGACTCAATTCAACGTGAAGTTTACATACAAGAATGTTCTAGAATAATGGAAATTTCAGAACGTGTTTTGTTTAGTGAGTTAGCGCAGTTACTTAAAAAAGAAGTTTCTGCTAAAGCCAAGAAAAGTAAACTACAATCAGCTCCTAATCAAGATCCAAATCAACCACCTCCAGAATATTTTGCTGAAATGGAGCAAGCGCAATTAGGTGTTGTAAAAGGTGGTGAAGTAGCTTTTAAAAAAGTAGATCAGTTATCTATCTTAGAAAGAGAAATTATTCGAATCTTGTTACTTTTTGGTAATGAGCAAGTAGACTTTTTAGAAGAAATAGTAAATGTAGATGAAGATGGTAAAGAAACCATAACCACAAGAGAATATCAAAATTCTGTTTCTGCAGAAATTTATGTGCATTTGCATGATGATGAAATTGAATTTTCAAATGAAATTTTTCAAGAGATTTACACAGAAATTATTCATCAAATAAATCAATCAGAGAAACTTAATATAGATAGCCTAGTAAATCATCCAAACCCTTCTATAGCAAATACAGTAACTTCTATTTTAATGGATGAAGAAAAACATCAATTAAGCAATTGGGAAGGTCAGAACATTTTTGTTACCAAAGCAACAGAAGTATTGTATAAAGCCGTAAACGATTCTGTTTTTAACCTAAGAAGAATTTTAATAGGTAAAAAAATAGAAGAATTAATGAGCGAGGCCAAAGAAAGCCAGGCCCCTGTTTTAGATTTAGAGATGATAAAAGACTACACTGCTCTTAAAATGAAGCTATTCAACAAACTAAACAGAGTAGTATAATTTACAATTCTATATTTATTGATATTGTAATTTATGATGTTCTTAAATTATAGGCACTCAAAATTAAATAATCGTAAAACTGTTTAAAAAGGGTATAAAACCCTTGTTTTAACTTCTGTTTCATAGTATTTTTGAATCGAAAAAGATAAATAACAGTGAAACGAATAGTAAGTATTATAAAGATTGCACACTTATTTTTAAGACTTCCTTTTGACATTTCTAATGGGTCTAAGAAAAAGTCTTCAATAAGGATAAAGAAATTAATGATATCAGCACGTTTGCTTTAAGCATTAATTAGTGTAAAGTGATTGGATTCAGAATGTTATCTTAACATTAATTTTAAGTCTAAAAAGTTTAATTAATCTTTCAAATAATACCTCTTAATTGTTTTTTTGTATATTTGGCGCAAGAAAAAGAAAAAAGCTAATTATGAAAAGAGTATTACAAATTTTAAAAATCATTCAATTATTCATTTTCTTACCATTTGAAATTTCAAATGGTTCTAAGAGGAGAGCTTATATGAGAATTAAGAAAATGATGGTTGCTGCAAACTTATTATAAGGTAATTTTTTAATAAAATAAAAAACACGCTAGTAGGTAACTAGCGTGTTTTTTTTGCTTTAATAATTATTTTAATTCTTCAGGAATCTCACAAACAGGTATTGGTTGCATCTTATGCTGATTAATTCTATTTAATCTAGAATAAATTTTGAACACTTCTAATTTTCGATCAGAAAAATCACTTTCAGTTTTTCCTTCATCTCGCATCTTCATTGCCCATTCTAACTCATCATAAGAAGCTCCAATTTGATCTTCATCTGTTCTGCTATCTCCAAATAAACCATCAGTTGGTTGCGCAATTTGTATTGAATTTGGTACACCTAAATAAGCTGCTAATTCATAAACTTCAGATTTCATTAAGTCTGCAATTGGACTTAAATCTACACCTCCATCACCATATTTTGTATAAAACCCAACCCCAAAATCTTCTACTTTATTACCTGTTCCAGCCACTAATGAGCTATTAATTCCAGCTAAATAATATAAAGTTGTCATTCTAAGTCTTGCTCTAGTATTTGCCAAAGATAAATCTACTTTAGCTGTGTCTTCAATTGTAGGAACAGCACCTTTAAAATCTTCAAAAGTAGAGGTTAGGTCAACTCTAACTTCACTAACATTATTAAAACGATTTTTTAATTGTGCAATATGTTCTTCAGCTCTAGAAACCTGACTTGCTGCTTGGTGTATAGGCATTTCTACGCACAATGTTGTTAAGCCTGTTTTGGCACATAGAGTAGAAGTAAGTGCAGAATCTATTCCTCCAGAAACACCCACTACAAAACCTTTTACACCAGCATTGCTAGCATAATCTTTTAACCAATCTATAATATATTCAGATACTTTTTCGGTATTCATTGATAAACTATTTTAGTATTTTTATCGTTCTTAATTTCAATCACTAAGATACAAAGAATATGAGATTTTATTTTGCGCTATTGATGGTTTTAATACTATTTTTTTCTTGTTCTAATAAAAATGAGTCGCAAATAGATGTTTCTAACATAAAAGTAGATTATACTACTAAAAGGTTTGATATAGATTTCTATTCAGCAAATGAAGAAACCTTGATAGATGTAAAAGAAGAATATCCTTATTTGTTTCCAGAATCCCTTTCAGATAGTTTAGCATTTTCTAAAATAAATGATGAACAAGAAAGAGAATTATTTAGTGAAAGTCAATTGTTCTATAAAAATCTCGACAATTTAGAAAAAGATTTGACAAGTTTGTTTAAGCATGTTAAATATTATTATCCAACCTTTAAATCACCAAAGGTAATTACGATGTTAAGTAATATTGATTATGATAATAGAGTAATTTATGCAGACAGTTTATTGTTAATTTCTTTGGATGCTTATTTAGGTAAAAACCATCGTTATTATAATGATTTTCCAGATTATATTAAGGAAACAAATACAGAAAAACATATATCAATTGATGTTGCAAATGCATTGATTGATGCTCAAATGCCAAGCACAATTCAAAGAAGATTTGTAGATAAAATAATAGATAAAGGTAAAAAAGCCTATTTGTTAGATATGTATTTACCCAATGTTTCTGATGCTGTAAAGATGGGATATACTCCTGAAAAATTAAATTGGGCAAAAACGAATGAAGAACAAGTTTGGATGTATTTTATAGAGAAAAATTTGTTATTTAATACCAATGCTAAACTGAATCAACGATTTATAGAAAATGCACCTTTTTCTAAATTTTATACAGCCGAAGATAAATTTACACCTGGTAGAATTGGAGTTTGGTTAGGTTGGCAAATTGTAGCTTCTTATATGCAACATAATGATGTATCTTTGCAAGAATTATTAAAAAAAGATCCAGATGAGATCTTTAATAAATCAAAATACAAACCCAAAAAATAATGGCTGTTCTACATAATTCTGAGGTAAAATTTAATATAGGTTTAGACGAAAATAAAGTTCCTGAAGAAATTTCTTGGACTGCAGAAGATGGAGGTATAGATGATGCTGCTTCTAAAGCAGTAATGATTTCTGTTTGGGATCATCAGAAAAAAGATACTCTACGAATGGATTTATGGACGAAAGACATGCCTGTTGATGAAATGAAACAGTTTTATCATCAAACTTTAGTTTCTATGGCAGATACTTTTGAAAGAGCTACAGACGATCAAAAAATGAGTGCTACAATGCGTGATTTTTGTGATTACTTTGCAGAAAAGTTAGAGCTTAAAAAATAAGTTTTAACCGTTTTTTATTTGATTGATGATGTTAGTGTAATCATCAGGATTATTTACAAAATCAAGTTCAGAAACATCAATGACTAAGGTGTTTAAATTTTGTTGCGTACTTATAAAGCTTTTGTAACCATCATGAATTTTCTGTAAATAAGAAGCTTCTATATTTTGCTCATAATCTCTACCACGTTTTTTAATGTTTTCTAAAAGGCGAGTGGTATTTTGATAGAGATAAACATATAGATCTGGCTTTGTAATTTCTTTATACATTAAATCAAACATTTTACGATACAGCAGATATTCATCTTTTTGTAAAGTAATTTGAGCAAAAATTAATGACTTAAAAATATAATAATCAGAAACTACAAAATTTTTAAATAAATCTAATTGCGCTAAATCATCAGATAATTGCTGATATCTATCAGCCAAAAAACTCATTTCTAAAGGAAAGGCAAAGCGTTCTTTATCTTCGTAAAATTTTGGTAAAAATGGATTATCTGCAAAACGTTCTAATACAATTTTTGCATTAAATTCATCAGACATCATTTTAGAAAGTGATGTTTTACCTGCACCAATATTACCTTCAATTGCAATGTAATTGTATTTTTCTGATATTGGAATTGGTCTCTTTGGTTTTTCATTTAACAAGGTTATATCAGAATCATCATTACAATTTTGTAAGCAAATGGCAATTTTCTGTTTTTCTATTGGATGAATAACTGAACCAGCAATTTCAGCTAAAGGAACCATCACAAATTTACGCGCTAACATTTTTGAGTGTGGTACAATGAGCGTCTTAGAAAAGATGATTTCATCATCAAACAATAAGATATCTATATCTATGTTTCTATCTGCATAACCAGCTACATTTTTACGTTTTCTACCTAATTCACTTTCTATATTTAGTAGAATTTGCATTAACTTTTCTGGTGGATGGTAGGTGGTTACTTTTATACAAATATTGTAAAAATCATTACTATCAAAACCCCAAGATGCAGTTTTATAGATAGAAGAAATACTTAAAACAGCTCCTACCTTATCTGCAATAAGGTCTATTGCATTTTGCAAGTTTTCTAGTTTATTTCCTTGGTTTGTGCCTAAAGATAAGTAAGTGATTCTTTGAATTTTCATAAGAGACACAAAGAAACAAAAAAGCATAAAAAAATCGCCAATTATCATTGGCGATTTTTAATATCAAATTAAAAAGAATTTAGTCTTCTTTTCTTTCTCTTGGTTTACGATCATCACGTCTGTTATCACGTCCACGATTATCTCTACCTCTGTTATTATCTCTTCCACGACTGTTGTCTCTTGGAGCTCTTTCTTTGTAACCTTCCGGTTTTGGTAAAAGTGCTTTTCTAGAAACTTTTTCTTTACGTGTTCTTGGGTCTATACCAAAGTATTTTACATCTAAAACATCACCTAAATTAACTATGTCTGTTACATTGTCTGTACGTTCCCAAGCTAATTCACTAACGTGTAATAAAACTTCATTTCCTGGAGCTTCTGTATATTCTACAACAGCACCAAAATCTAACATTTTAATTACTTTAACTTCGTATACAGAACCTTTTTCTGGTTTGAATAACATTGATTCAATTTTAGCAATCACTGCATCCATTCCTTCAGGTTTAGTACCTAAAATTTCGATAATACCTTCTTCTGTTACTGGGTCTTCTGTAATTACAATAGTAGTTTCAGTTTCTTTTTGTAACTCTTGAATGTGTTTACCTCCTGGACCAATAAATGCACCAATTAAATCATTTGGTATACATCTAGTAATCATTTTTGGAGCATGAGCTTTTACATCATCATTAGGAGTGTTAATTGTATCTGTTAACTTCCCTAAGATATGTAAACGTCCATCTCTTGCTTGTTTTAAAGCTTTTACTAAAATCTCGTAACTTAATCCTTTGATTTTAATATCCATTTGACAAGCTGTGATTCCATCTTCAGTACCTGTAACTTTAAAGTCCATATCTCCTAAGTGATCTTCATCACCTAAAATATCAGATAAAACAGCATGATTTGTACCATCAGAAATTAAACCCATTGCAATACCAGAAACAGGTTTCTTTAATTGTACACCAGCATCCATTAATGCCATAGTTCCAGAACAAACAGTTGCCATAGAAGAAGAACCATTAGATTCTAATACTTCAGACACTACTCTTACTGTATATGGGCAATCAGCAGGAATCATTCCTTTTAATGCTCTTTGAGCTAAATTACCATGACCAACTTCTCTTCTAGACGTTCCTCTTATTGGACGAGCTTCTCCAGTTGAAAAAGGAGGGAAGTTATAGTGTAAATAGAAAGTTTCTTCACCTTCGTAAGATGGCATATCTATTTGATTAGCTTCTCTACTTGTACCTAAAGTAACTGTTGCTAAAGCTTGAGTTTCTCCACGTGTAAAGATTGATGAACCGTGAGTTGATGGTAAGTAATCTACCTCACACCAAATTGGTCTAATATCTGTAGTTTTACGTCCATCTAAACGTAAACCTTCTTTTAAAGTTAAATCGCGAATTGCATTTTTTTGAGCTTTTGCAACATATTTAGAAATTAAATTTCCATATTCAGCTTGCTCTTCTTCAGAAAATGAACTTTTTACTTCTTCTTTAATTTCGCTAAAAGCTGCACTTCTTTCATGTTTTGCAGAACCTGCTTTCGCAATTTCGTACGTTTTATCATATACTAAATCATGAATCTTTTTCTCTAAATCTTCATCATTAGTTTCTGGTGTGTATTCACGAGTTTCTTTTTTGCCAAAAGCTTCAGCTAAAGCAACTTGTGCAGCACACTGTACTTTAATAGCTTCATGAGCAAACTTAATTGCTTCAGCCATCTCTTCTTCGGAACACTCATCCATTTCACCTTCTACCATCATTACAGAATCTGCAGAGGCACCAATCATCATATCAATATCAGCTTCTTCTAATTGTGCTCTTGTTGGGTTGATGATAAATTCACCATTTACTCTACCAACTCTTACTTCAGAAATTGGGCATTCGAATGGTAAATCTGATAACTGAATAGCAGCAGAAGCAGCTAAACCAGCCATTGCATCTGGCATAACATCATCATCATGAGACATCATCTGAATCATAACTTGAGTTTCTGAATGGTAATCTTTTGGAAATAATGGACGTAAAACACGGTCTACTAAACGCATTGTTAATACTTCACCATCACTTGGTCTTGCTTCTCTTTTAAAGAAACCTCCAGGATAACGTCCTGCAGCCGCAAATTTTTCTCTATAATCTACAGTTAATGGTAAGAAATCTACATCTTTCTGTTCGTAGTTAGAAACTACTGTACATAATAACATACATTTACCTGACTGAACAACAACTGAACCATGGGCTTGTTTTGCAAGCTTACCAGTTTCTAATGAAATGGTTCTACCATCTCCAAGGTCTATGACCTCTCTAAATACTTTTGGAATCATAAATGAATTCTAAATTTTTAATTACTAATTTTTTGTTGTTGTGTTGTAGTTGTTGTGTGTTTTTACCAATGGAAATACAAAAGGTTTGTTACTTCTTTTGATTTTTTTATAAAGTGTCTGTTTTCATCAACAGAAATAATTGCATTAAATAAAAAAGAGGCACGTTTATAGAGCCTCTTTTTTGTAAGAATTATTTTCTAATTCCTAATTCTTTGATTATTGCACGATATCTAGCAATATCAGTTTTCTTTAGATAATCTAATAAACTTCTACGCTTACCAACCATCATTACTAATGAACGCTCTGTATTAAAATCTTTACGATTCTTTTTTAAATGCTCAGTTAAATGGTTAATTCTGTGCGTAAATAACGCAATTTGACCTTCTGAAGAACCAGTATCGTTTTTACCTTTACCGTGTTTTTCGAAGATTCCTTCTTTTACTTCTTTAGTTAAGTACATGCCAATATTATTTAAATGATTTTTATGTATATCAATGATGTTTTCATTGAAGGTGCAAATATAGTCTTATTTTTTAGAATAACTAATTGAACTTAAACCTTTTTGTTTAACTTCTAACAGGTATGTTTTGTATTAAATCTATGTATAAGTTTACTTGTTTCTTAAGATCTTTACGTTCATAAATAGCATCTAAAAAACCATGTTCTAAAACAAATTCAGATTTCTGAAATCCTTCTGGTAATTCTTTTCCAGTTGTATCTTTTACCACTCTAGGACCTGCAAAAGCTATTAAAGCATTTGGTTCTGCAATATTTATATCACCTAACATTGCATAAGATGCAGTAGTACCACCAGTTGTTGGATCTGTACATAAAGAGATGTATGGTATTTTTGCTTCTGCTAACTGCGCAAGTTTTGCAGATGTTTTTACTAATTGCATTAAAGAAAGTGATGCTTCCATCATTCTTGCACCTCCAGATTTAGAAACCATTAGAAATGGAATTTTATTTTCTATGGCGTAATTAATTGCTCTTGCAATTTTCTCACCAACTACAGACCCCATAGATCCACCAATAAAAGCAAAATCCATAGCAGCAATTACTAAATCTTTACCTAAGGATTTACCAACAGCAGTTCTTACAGCGTCATTTAATTTAGTTTTTTCCTGAGCCGCTTTTAATCTGTCTGGATATTTCTTTGTGTCCTCAAATTTTAAAGGGTCTTTAGAAGTTAAAGATTCGTTCAACTCTTCGAATTTATTATCATCAAAAAATAATTCGAAATATTCTTTACTTCCAATTCTAACATGATAGCCATCTTCTGGACTAACATAAAGATTTTTCTTTAATTCTTCTGTATCTATAATTTTACCACTAGGTGTCTTATACCAAAGACCTTTAGGAGTATCTTTTTTTTCTTCTGTTGGTGTTTGTATTCCTTTATCAGTTCTTTTAAACCAAGCCATATAGTTTACTTTTAATTAACTTTTTACAATTTAATCTTTCTTTTTTCATCCTAAAGCAAGTGTACAAATATAACGGTTTTTGTGAATTAACAATATTACTTTAATTGTTTATTTTTGAGTCTATTGCATAAAAAAAGCATTTTGATTTTTACCTCAAAATGCTTATTTTATTATTGTTACTTGTGTTTATAAAGTATCTACATTATTTAAATCTGCAAATGCTTGTTTTAAACGTGCTTTAAAAGTTTCTTCTCCTAAACGCAACCATTTTCTAGGATCGTAATATTTTTTATTTGGTTGGTCTGCTCCATCAGGATTACCAATTTGAGTTGCTAGATAATCTGATTTACCTTGCATGTAATCTCTAATACCTTCTGTAAATGCAAATTGTAAATCTGTATCAATATTCATTTTAATTACACCATAACCAATTGCTTCTCTAATCTCCTCTAAAGTAGATCCTGAACCACCATGAAAAACAAAATCGATGTGATTTTCTTCTACACCATATTTTTTAGTTATGTATTCTTGAGAATTCTTTAAAATCTTTGGAGTTAACTTTACATTACCTGGCTTATAAACACCATGAACATTACCAAAAGCTGCAGCAATTGTAAATTGAGGAGATACTTTTAATAACTCTTCATAAGCGTAAGCAACTTCTTCTGGTTGTGTGTATAATTTAGATGCATCTACATCAGAATTATCTACACCATCTTCTTCACCACCTGTTATTCCTAATTCAATTTCTAAAGTCATACCCATTTTGCTCATTCTAGCTAAGTATTCTTTACAAATTTCTATATTTTCTTCAATTGGTTCTTCAGATAAATCAATCATATGAGAACTGTATAATGGCTTACCAGTTTCTGCGAAATGTTTTTCTGATGCATCTAATAAACCATCAATCCATGGTAATAATTTTTTTGCACAGTGGTCTGTGTGTAAAATTACAGGTACTCCATAAGCTTCTGCTAAAGTATGTACATGTTTTGCACCTGCTATACCACCTGCAATTGCTGATTGTTGATTTTCGTTAGATAAACCTTTACCTGCATTAAATTGAGCACCTCCATTAGAAAACTGAATAATTACAGGCGCGTTTAATTCTTTTGCAGTTTCTAAAACACCATTAATAGTGTTAGAACCAACAACATTTACTGCTGGTAATGCAAACCCTTTTTCTTTAGCGTAGTTAAATATTTTTTGAACTTCTGTACCTGTTGCAACACCAGGTTTTATGTTGTGACTCATTTTTTTTATTTTAATTGATATGTGTCAAAAATACTAAAAATTAAGATGTTAATTTTAAATAGCACCTTATAAAATCACGAAAACGTTTCCTTTTAAAAGGGATAGTTGATTCCTATATTGTAGACTGCATTGCTAAAATTGTAGTTTTTAAACCATTTACTTTCATTCAAATAAGGCTCATAAGTTTTAAAACCTACATCAAATCTTAAGATTAGGAAGTTAAAGTCTAATCTTGCTCCAACTCCAGAACCAATTGCAATATTTTGGAGGGAAGAGAAACTATTTAGTTTCTCATTTTCATTTACGAAACTAGAACCTGATATATCCCAAATATTACCAGCATCTACAAATAATGCTCCTTTTAATTTGCCAATAACATCAAACCTGTATTCTAAACTAGTTAAGAATTTAAAACTACCAATATTAAATTCTAACCCATTATTTCTAGCTCCAGGCCCTAATTCATAGGTTTGCCAAGCTCTTATGTCATTAGAACCTCCAGCAAAATAGGCCTTTACAAAAGGGATGTCTGAACCATCATAAGTAAATATTGCTCCTAAAAAGGTTCTAAAGGCAAAAACTGAATTATTACCCATTTCCCAGAATTTCTTATATTCTATATCAGTCTTAAAATACTGAGCTAAAGGAATATTTAGAAATGTCTTTTTATTATTAGCATTTGTTTTATTAGAGATTAATCCTAAGATATTTCCTGAGTTCGCAACTCTTGCTCTAAAGAACGAAAAGTTGTTGTCCTTAAAACTTGTTTGATTATTGTAAGTAAAAGAATAGGCTAAAATGGGTATTAAGAAATCTGAAGTAATAATATTATATCTATTTAAAATATTTAAACTTGTATTGTATTCTTCTGGATTTGACGATTGAAAACCTGTGTCATTTACTACTGTATTCATAAAACTTACAGCACCATCAGGTAATTGCAAATCAGCATTGTTATTATTGTAAATTTTAGCAATATCATTTAAAGTTTCATATTCAGAATTGTAAATATTAAAGAAACTACCAACATTCAAATTTTTAATATACTGTGTATTTAAAATTTCTAGTTGAATTGTTTTTGTAGGTGTGTATTGCCATTTATAATCGGTTAAAAAGGTAAAGGTTTGCCTATCTAAACCAATGTTTTTTTGAAAACTAGAACCTAGAGAAAACAAAGTTCTAGGAGACATTTCTTTAGGTACAAATTTGCTTAAGCCAAAAGGAGCTATAAATCTTGGTATTTCTAAAGATAAGTCTGAACCAATTTCCCAACCAGGGCCATTCTGTGAATTAAACCAAGATCCTAAAAAGGACATTTTTGCAAGTTCTGCACCTTTAAATGTATTTCTATTGGTTAAAGAAAATTTGCCTGAAACACCAATATTTCTAATATTAGAATGGGTTAATTCTGTTTCGAAACCTAAAGTGTATTTTTCTAAAGGAGATAAAAATACATCCATAATTAATTCATCTTCAGAGCCTGGAGTTGAAGAAAATTTAATATTGGTAGATTTAAAGTTTTTGAGTGATTTTAAATTAATTCTTGTTAAATTATTTAAAGTGTCCTTATAAATTTCTCCCTTTTTTAAAAAAATGTTTTCTGATAAGTATTTAGGGTTATATAATACCTTATCATATGCTAAAAAATTAATTCCATTATATTTAATAGAGTCTGTATAGGTTTCTGAATTATTATCAAATGAATAATCTGTAATGACATTAATTTCTTTAATGGTGTGTACTTTATACGGCTTTTCTAAATACCTTCCATTATCTTCTATAAGTCTGTTTGCAGAAATTAAAAAGTCTACATTGGTTTTAAAATCGGTTCTGGTAGAATCTACATAAAAGCCAAGTGCAGATTCTGTAAAATTATAAATTCCGTTATTTCTAAATAGTTTTACAACTTCACTAGCTTCGTTTCTAAATGTTTGATCTAAATATCGATCTCCTTTTTTAAGTAAACTTACTCTACCAGATTTTAGATAAATAGAATCTAAAACTGGAGATTTTATATTGATGTTAATTGTATCAAAAAGTGTAGCTTTTCCTTTTGTGATTTGATATGTTACTTCTGCTTTCTTATTTATTGTATCTACTTTAGTGTCTACAGAAGATTTAAAATAACCTTGTGTTTTATAATAAGCAGCTAAATTATCTGCGGTTTGCTTTACCTTTTTTGCATTGAATAACTTAGGGTCATCAAAATTTAAAAACCATTTATTTAAGTTTATAAATGAATTGGCATATGCTATACTTTGCTTTTCTGAAAAAACCTTTTTTACAAATTTATAAGAAGTGGGGTGCTCTAAAGCCCACTCAGAAGGAGTTTTAGGCTTGGTATGATTTCCTAAATTATGCACATACAATCCAAAAGGCATTCCCAAAAATTTAGAGTTGGGTTTCTGTAGTATATATTTCTGTAACTCTGTGCCACTTGTTTTTGTGCTGTCTATTACAATTAAATTTTTGGTAAGCAAATACTGCCCATCAATTACATGTTCTGTAGAATTACATGAAATTAAAAAGAGAATTAATAAAAAATAACACGTAAGTTTTTTCATTATTTTAGCAATCCAAAGAAAATCAAAAATAGTATTTTCTTATGGTTTATTTTTAATTACACTTAATTAATGAGCATCTCAAAAAATCAACTTAAAATTATAACTAGTTTATCTCAAAAAAAGTATAGAGAAAAACATGGTTTATTTATTGCAGAAGGCGTAAAAGTGGTTAAAGAACTTTTGCAATCTTCATTAGAGGTGTTTCAATTATTTGCTATTGATGATTATGAAATAACGAATCATGAGAATGTAGTAACTCGAATTTCTGAAGCCGATTTAAAAAAGATTAGTAAACTTAAATCGCCTAATAAAGTATTAGGACTTTTTAAAATTCCTGATGAACAACAAGCACAACAAAAAGGATTAATTTTAGCTTTAGATGAGATAAATGATCCTGGAAATTTGGGTACAATAATTCGATTATGTGATTGGTTTGGAATACATCAATTAGTTTGTTCTAAGAATACAGTAGACGCTTACAATCAAAAAGTGGTGCAGGCAAGTATGGGTTCTTTAACTAGAGTTTCTATTAAATATTTAGACTTGGCATCTTATTTAAATTCTTCTGAATTACCAACTTATATTGCTGATATGGATGGTTCAAACGTCTATAGTTCTCAATTGCCAGCAGAAGCAATTTTAGTTATGGGAAATGAAGCAAATGGTATTTCTGAATCGATTAGAGAAATTGTTCAGAATAAGATATCAATACCAAGATTTGGAGCAACACAAAAAACAGAGAGCTTAAATGTTGCAACTGCTACTGCAATTTTATTGAGTGAGTTTAAAAGGAGGTAGTCTACTCAAAAGCGAAGTTTAGAAAAATACCACGACTACCCATAAAGTTTACAGGAGCTGTCCACTGACTGTTTGGATTATCATCATATTTAATTTCATTATTAAATGCAAAAACACCACGAATTGAGGGTGAAAATTTAAAGAAATTTAAATAGATGTCTATACCCATACCAACCTCGTACATAAAGTTATGAGATTGCATTCTAAATTGACCTGCTGAGTTATCATCTTGATTTTCTTCATTACTAGAAAAATTGTAATCATAAGAAACACCAGCTAAAACATAAGGTCTAATGTTTTTATATCTATCAGTACTAAATTTTAAAATTACTGGCACATGTAAGTAGGTAGAGCCAATTTCTCTAACACTATCTTGTGCTGTGTCTATATGATTAAAATAAATGTTTTTAGAATTCGTAACCAAACCTGGCTCAAAACGCAGGTTTAAGTTTTCATGCAATCTTAAATCTGCAATTAAACCTACATTAAAACCTAAAGAAGGTTCTACTGTTATATTTGCGTTACTAATATTGCTATTTCTTAAGTTTAATTTAAAATCATTTTGATTTACCCCTAAATAAAAACCATAATGTAATTTTCTTTTATCAAAAGTTGGTAAATTTTCTACACGATCTCTTTGGGCTAATGCTGTTGCAGAAATTAATAGATAAAAACTAAGAAAAAATACTTTTTTGCTCATACTTATTTACTTGCAGTATAAATTGTTGCTACACCAAATGTAACTGGTTCTGCTTTTGTATGAGTAAACCCATTTTTTTGTAAAATATTGTTGAAAGCTTCTCCAAAAGGAAAAGAATTCGCAGATTCTGATAAATAAGAATAGGCACTTTTGTCTTTAGAAAATAACTTACCAACTGTTGGTAAAAACAAATTAGTGTATAATTTGTACCCTTGTTTAAAAGGAAATTTTACAGGATTAGATGTTTCTAAAATAACCAAAACACCTGTTGGTTTTAAAACTCTAGCAATTTCTTTTAAACCTTTATCTAAGTTTGCAAAATTACGCACACCAAAAGAAACTGTAATAGCATCAAACGTAGCATCATCAAAGGGCATTGCTTCAGAATCGCCAACAATCATTTCTATCTTTTCAGATAAATTTGCTTTGGCAATTTTTTGTTTACCAACTTCTAACATTCCTGCAGAAATATCTAAACCTACAATTCTATCAGGATTTAAATCAGACATCATTAAAGCTAAATCTCCTGTACCTGTTGCTATGTCTAAAATTTGTTTTGGCTTGTTTCTGCCAACAATTTCTACAACTTTCTTACGCCATTTAATGTCAATCCCTAAAGATATTACTCTGTTTAAACCATCATAATTTTCAGAAATATTATCAAACATTTGAGCAACTTGTTCTTTCTTGCCTAATTTTGAATCTTTATAAGGATTGATTTTTTCTGCTGACATGTTATCTTATTATCCGTTAATTGCTACAACTTCGTTAATTTGATTTGGTAACATCTCTTTTAAAAGAGATTCTATTCCGTTTTTAAGTGTAGCTGTAGAAGATGGACATCCACTGCAAGCTCCTTGTAAAATTACGCTTACTACTTTATTTTGTTCATCATAAGAACGAAAAGCAATATTACCTCCATCACCAGCTACAGCAGGTTTTATGTATTCATCTAAAATATCAGAAATTTGGGCAGGTATACCTTCTAACTCTACTACAGGGGCAACTACTTCTGGAGTTTTGCTGTTTTCTACTGTAGGTAAATCTTTAATTATGGTTTTTCCATCAACTAAATATTCTCTAATAAAAGTTCTAACTTCTGCAAAAACCTCATTCCATTCAACCATATCATATTTAGTTACAGAAATATAATTATCTGATATAAATACTTCTTTTACAAATGGAAAATTGAAAATTGCTTGTGCTAAAGGTGATGATTTGCTAGCTTCTTCAATGTTTTTAAACTCAACATCTGTTTGGGTTAACGCTTTGTTAGTGCCAAACTTCATTACTGCAGGATTTGGTGTTACTTCTGCATAAACCTCTATTGCCTCTTTTTTAGTTGATGAAGTTTCTTCATTTACAACTACATTGCCATCAGAAATATAAGCTTCAATTTGTTCTGCAACTTCATCTTGTACATCTGCCCATTCAACAATATCAAAGCGTTGAATAGCAATGAAATTTGCAGTTATGAAGACCTTTTTTACAAATGGTAAGTAAAATAATTGTTGCGCTAAAGGTGAGTTTTTAGCTTCATCTATGTTCGAAAATTCGTAACTACCACCATTAATTAAAACCTTTGTACTGTTAAATTTTAGTATAGTTTCGTTGGTAGTTTCTTGAATAGTAATTTTTGTCTCTTGCATGTGCTTATCGTAAGTTGCAAAATTAAGGTAAAAAACTCAATTTAAATAAAAAAGACCTTGCATTTATTTAAAAACGCAAGGCCAAATTGGGGTTGTTTTACTTTATAAACTAAGTGATACTGAAGCAGTAATAACTTTATTGTCTAATGTTAAATTTGCGGCATCTACATTAAAGCCTGAATAAAAATTATATGCAGCAGTTCTATTACTATCGCTATAAGATAAATCTACCTTAAAGTTTCCAAAATTGTAACCTGCTCCTAAAGAATAACCTTTTAAATCATCAGTTTCTAGAGCGTTAATATCTGGGCTTTGTTCAAATCGATAACCTCCTCTTAAACTTAATCTGTTTACTCTCCATTCTGCACCTACATTAAAGTTATGTGTGTTTTGATAATCATCTTGAAAAGATTGATTTTCTACAGAAAAGTCATCACCTGATAATCTAATATTTTTAAAGTTTTTATTGGTGTAATCGAAACTTAGTAGACCGTTTTTACCAAAAATTAAAGCACCACTAGCAGTTAATTTACTAGGTGTTCTTAATCTGTAAACTAAAGCCTGAACTGGAAAAAATCCACCAGAAGTATTATCGTAAATAGCACTGTCATTACTTACAAAGATTTCTGTATCTCCGAAATAACCATCATTATCTAAAACATTACTTTCCTCAATAATTTCTGAAAACCAAGTAGGTGTTTGATAAGATAAACCAAATCTAAAGTATTCATTTGCTTTATAAATAAAACCAAGATTTGCAGAGAATCCTTGTCCTGAGGTAAAATTTTCTTGATATAAATAGGCGTCTAATTCGTTTCCATTTGCATCACTATTAAACTCTACTAAGGTAGATCTTTGATTAAAGTTTAAATCATAAAAATTTAAACCTAAACCAACATGTAGTCTTTCTTTATGCACAGAAGAAAAACCGATATTAAATTCACTCAATTCACCTCTATAAGAATTATCAAAAACTTGTTCATCAGCAATGTTGTAGTTAAAGTTTGGGTCATTGGTATCTAAAGGAAACTCAGTAAATGTTGCAACACCACTATTACCTCTAGCACTAAAATCGTTTGTAAAATCTTTAGTTAGTCTATAGTTGAAACCAACTGCAAATTTATTCCAACCAGAATCATTGTTGTCTCTAAATACTAATACAGCTCCTGCCTGAGATAGGTTTATAAATTGATTGTCATTCATTAATGAATTACCATAATAATCAGTAGTTATTTGTGAATTTCTAGAATTTAATGTTCCAGAAAAACTACTATTATTAAATACAGATAGACCTGCTGGATTGATATTTAGTGAAGAAATATCTCCACCCAAAGCTCCAAAAGCTCCACTCATTGCTGTAAACCTTGCAGTACCTACGTTATCATCTTGAGAGAATAAAAGGGCTAAATCTTGATATCCTAAAGATTGAGCATAAGACACAGTTGTAGTTGCGAATAAAATCGCCAGTATTAATAATTTTTTCATAATGATTACTTTCTGTTTTTAATTTCCTCTTCTAGATGATGAACTTCTGCTAGATGAACCTCTACTAGATGTTCCTCTGCTTGAAGATGATGATCTTGAAGAACTTCTTGATGTAGATGCTCTGCTTGAACTTCTTGAAGATGATCTTGATGTGGATGCCCTGCTATTTCTACTATTAGAACTAGATCTACCAATATTAGAGCTTCTTCTAGAAGAAGAGTTTCCTCTTCTATTAATAGTGGTTCCTCTTCTATTAGTAGGAGTTGCAATTCTTCTTCTGTTTGTAGTTGTGTTTCTTTTTATAGTATTGGTATTTCTTCTACCAGTTGTTGTAGTTGCTCTTCTATTTGTATTATTTCTATTTGTAGTATAGGTGTTGTTTCTTCTAGTGTTATTTGCAACTACATTTCTTCTACCATATCTTACACCTCTATTGATGTTATTATACCTGTTATTTCTAAAGCCAGTTATTCCAAAATTTGGTAAGAAAGGGTGTAAATATCCGCCATTCCATGCTCCTATTCCTGCATAAGGGTCTATAAATCCCCAATTCGCATAGGTTCTTCCCCAAGTGCTAAATCCCCAAGGTCTTCCAAATCCTCTTCTCCATCTCCAAGGGTTATTATAACCCCAGCCCCAGTTATTCCAACCACCAACAGCAAAAACATTAAATCCCCAATTATTAAAACCACCTCCCCAAAAAGGGTTATTCATTAAATTGACATTTACAACCACATTATTATCTTCATAACCCCAAGGTTGTGCGCCATTGTAACTCGAGTTTTCATCAGAGAATTCTCCATTATTCAATCCATCATCATAATAATAGTCATCTACATCAGTAAATATTTCGTTGTTGTCTATATTCTGGAGGTCTACTAATTTTTTAGAAAAATAATTTTCTTCATAATCTTGGTATTCTTTTTCGTTTACAACAATAATTTTCTTTTCTTCATTTTTTGGTGTTGTATCTCCGTAAATTCCATCATCATTATATACACTTTGATATGTACCACATGAAACTAAAAATAAATTTGCAGTTACAAATAGTACAACTTGAGTAAGCTTAATGCTTTTATAATGTAGTTTCATAATTGTTTATGTTTTAAGTGTTATACTTTATTTCTAAAATTCATTACTGAAAACTCCCAAATTATAGTAATTTTGCTTTCATCAATATTAAGGTGATTTCAGTAATATTATATTCACTTTAAAGGTAACAATATTTGTGCCAAAGTTTTAATTATGAGTAAGAAGTTAACAAAAAGAGCAGAAGATTATTCTAAATGGTATAATGAATTAGTGGTTAAAGCGGACCTTGCAGAAAATTCTGCAGTGAGAGGTTGTATGGTTATTAAGCCCTATGGATTTGCGATTTGGGAAAAAATGCAGGCAGAATTAGATAGAATGTTTAAGGAAACAGGTCATGAAAATGCATACTTTCCATTATTCGTTCCTAAAAGTTTATTTGAGGCAGAAGAGAAGAATGCAGAAGGTTTTGCTAAAGAATGTGCTGTTGTTACTCATTACAGATTACAAAATGATCCTGAAAACGAAGGTAAATTAAGAGTAGATCCAGAAGCTAAATTAGAGGAAGAATTGGTTGTTAGACCAACTTCTGAAGCTATTATTTGGAATACCTATAAAGGATGGATACAATCCTACAGAGATTTACCTTTACTAATTAATCAATGGGCTAATGTGGTTCGTTGGGAAATGAGAACGCGTCTGTTTTTAAGAACCGCTGAATTTTTGTGGCAAGAAGGGCACACTGCACATGCTACTAAAATTGAAGCTGTAGCTGAAGCAAAACAAATGCAAGACGTATATGCTCAATTTGCTGAGAATTTTATGGCTATGCCTGTTATTAAAGGGGTAAAGTCAGATAGTGAAAGGTTTGCAGGTGCTGAAGATACTTATACTATAGAAGCTTTAATGCAAGATGGAAAAGCATTACAAGCTGGTACATCTCATTTTTTAGGACAGAATTTTGCTAAAGCTTTTGATGTAAAATATACATCTAAAGAAGGTAAGCAAGAGCATGTTTGGGCTACCTCTTGGGGTGTTTCCACTCGTTTAATTGGAGGGTTAATCATGACTCATTCAGATGATAATGGGTTGGTATTACCCCCAAAATTAGCTCCAATCCAAGTAGTGATAGTTCCTATATACAAGAATGATGAACAATTAGATGCGATCACTGAAAGAGTTAATAGTATCACCAAGGATTTAAGAAAAATAGGCATTTCAGTCAAGTTTGATAATAGAGATACTTTTAGACCTGGTGCAAAATTTGCAGAATATGAATTAAAAGGTGTACCTGTAAGAATTGCATTAGGAAGTCGTGATTTAGAAAATGGCACTTTAGAAGTAGCCAGAAGAGATACATTAGAAAAAAATACAATTAATATTGATGAAGCTGTAACTTACATTCAGGATTTATTAATGGATATTCAAAATAACTTATTTGATAAAGCAATTAGTTTTAGAAAAGAGCATACAACTGAAGTAAATGATTTTAAAGAATTCAAGAAAGCTTTAAAAAATACTGGAGGTTTTATTTCTGCTCATTGGGATGGTACAGAGGAAACAGAAGATAGAATTAAAGAATACACAAAAGCTACGATTAGATGTATCCCAAATGATGCTGAAAATGAGCCAGGAGTATGCGTATTAACGGGGAATCCTTCTACTAGGAGAGTACTGTTTGCTAAGGCTTATTAATTTTTTTGAAAAAAAAATAAAAAAAGGTTGCAGAATTTCAAAAACGTTGTATATTTGCATCCGCAATTGAGAGATAATTGATTGTTATGGTCCGTTCGTCTAGGGGTTAGGACGCATGGTTTTCATCCATGTAACACGGGTTCGATTCCCGTACGGACTACAAAAGTTTTAAATAAAAAACGAGAAAACAAAGTTATGGCAAATCACAAGTCAGCATTAAAAAGAATTAGAAGTAACGAATCTAAAAGATTACGTAATAAATATCAGCACAAAACTACAAGGAATGCTGTTAGAGATTTACGTGTAGTTGAAGATAAGAAAGAAGCTGAAGGAATGCTTAGTAATGTTATTTCTATGTTAGATAAGTTAGCTAAGAATAATATTATTCACAAAAACAAAGCTGCAAATTTAAAGTCTAAATTAACAAAGCACGTTGCTGCATTGTAGATTTTAAGTTTTCAAAATATATATTAAAAGTTCTGATTTTTCAGAGCTTTTTTTTTGTTTTATATTTTTGATATGGATTATTAAAAATCATAATTTTTATGAGCATCTAATCTAATAAATATGAATAGTAATATCGTAAATCCCCATAAAGAAGAACCGCCATAACTGAAAAAGGGTAGAGGGATACCTACTGTTGGTAACAACCCTATAACCATTCCTATATTCACAATTACATGAAAATATAGTATGGATGCTAATCCATAACCATAAATTCTACCAAATTTATTTGTATGGGTTTCTGCTTGGTAAATAATTCGAAACATAAGAAGCATAAATATAATAATTACCAAACTGCTACCTATAAAACCCCATTCTTCACCTACAGTACTAAATATATAATCTGTATGTTGTTCTGGAACAAAATCACCTTGAGTTAGGTTACCCTTTAAAAATCCCTTACCATAAACTCCTCCAGAACTTATTGTTAGTTCTGATTGATAAGAATTATAACCAATTCCTTTATTATCTATTTTTTTTCCTAATAAAATGTCAAAACGATCTTTTTGATGGGAAGGTAAAACGTTTTCATAAATGTAACCCGTTCCAAAAATAAAAATACCTAATACCAAATAAGTGCCTAAAACCTTATACCAGTTAAATCTTATAAATCGTTTTCCTCCCTTATAAATTAGGTAAATAGAAAGTACAGTTAATAATAAAAATGCGGATAGTAAAACAATCTTAAAACTAAAATATATGGTTAACAGAGATAAAGCAATAATAACAGCTCCTAATAATATATAATTAAGTGTTAGACCTTCTCTATGTAATACAAAGAAAAAGGATACATAAATTAAGGCAGAACCTGCATCTGGTTGCAGGAAAATTAGAAATGCAGGAAAAAATACTATTATAAAAGATTTAATTTGATTTTTTATCAACTTAAAGTTATACTGCCTGTCACTTAGTAATTTTGCGATTGCTAAAGCAGTAAACGCTTTTACAAACTCAGATGGTTGTAAACTCATTGCTCCAAAATTAAACCAAGATTTAGCGCCATTAATTTCTTTTCCTAATGGGAAAAGCAATACAAGGCTTATAAGTGATAGTACATAGAAAAGTGGTGCGTATCTTTCATAAAACTTTGAGTTGAAGAACAATACACCAATTATTAAAGGTATGCAAAGTACAATCCAAATTAATTGTTTGCCATATTTGGTTGAGAAATCAAAAATCTGGTTGTTTTCTTCAGTTACAGAAGCTGCGTAAATATTTAACCAACCAAATCCAACTAAAACAGCATATAGTAAAACTAATAGCCAATCTATACCTGCAAAAATGTTATTTCGTTCCTGACGCAAACTCTTCTGGATTTTCTAATTGTTTCGCATAAATGTGCTCTAAACTCATATTGAACATGGATTTTTCTCTATATTTATTTTTTTCAGAGATTTTTCCATTAATATACTTTTCAATTAATAAGCTGCTAATTGGAGCAGCAATTGTAGAACCATAACCACCATTTTCTACAAAAACGGCTAAAGCTATTTTTGGATTATTTTTTGGAGCAAAGGCAACTAAAATTGAATGATCATCTAACTGAACTTTAGTGCCATTTTTAATTACGAAGTTTTCTGCAGTACCTGTTTTACCACAAATTTCTATGCCCTTAACTTGGCTATATTTACCTGTACCGCTTTTAAAAACTTCGTGCATAGCTTCTATTACAGGTAAAAAATTTTCTTTATCAATCGTGGTTTGTTTTGGAGTTACATAATTTGGGTCATCAATAAATTTATCATTTATTTTTTTTACGATATGAGGCGTGTAAAAATAACCTCTATTAGCTATAGCTGCAGTGAAATTTGCTAACTGAATTGGAGTGGTTAAAACTTCACCTTGACCAATTGCATTAGAAATGTTAGTAGCAGCATTCCAAGTGTATTTATATCTACTATCATAATATTTACCATCAGGTATTAAGCCTGGAACTCCAGCAGGTAAATCATAACCTAAATAGTTTCCTAAACCAAAACTAGTTACATGTCTATTCCAATTATCTAGACCTTCAGAAGCGTTTTTATCTTTTTCTACGATTCTTCTATAGGTATTGCTAAAATAGCTGTTGCATGACCTAGCTATGGCCGTTTTTAATTTTATAGGTCTATTATAAATTCCACAATGACAGCCCATAAATTCATTGGGTCTATTTCCATATCTATAACCATGATAACATCTAAATGTAGTTTGTTTATTAATCACATTTTCTTGTAAACCTATTAATGCATTCATCATTTTGAAAGGTGAACCTGGAGGATATGCAGCTAGTAACCCTCTATCATAAGTGGGTTTTTCGATGCTATCTAATCTAAATAACTTGTATGAGTTTGGAGATCTTTTTCTACCAACTAACATGTTAGGATCATAAGAAGGAGCAGTAACTAATGCTAGAATTTCTCCAGTCGATGGTTCAATGGCTACAATACCACCACGTTTACCTTTCATTAATTTTTGAGCATACATTTGTAACTCAATATCTAAGGTTAACATTAGGTCTTTACCATTTACAGGTAAAGTATCCTTAGAACCATTTTTATATGAGCCAGTAACTTTATTAAACCTGTTTCTATGTAGGTATTTTTTACCTTTTCTACCTCTTAAAACATCTTCATACTGTCTTTCTATTCCATCTTTTCCTTCTAATTCTCCTTGCTGGTAATAGTTGTTTGTTCTTGCTTTTTGCTCATTTACCTCTCCAATATAACCCAAAACGTTTGCTGCAGCAGGTAATGGATAATCTCTAATAATTCTTTTCTGAATATAAAAACCTGAATACTTGTGCAGTTTTTCTTGTAGAAATGCAAAATCTTCTTTAGCCAATTGTTTTAAAAATACTGAGGGTAGGTAAGAAGCATATCTTTCGGCTTTTTTAAATCGTTTCAAAAAGTCCTTTTTATCAATTTTTAAAAGATTGCAAAATTCAATAGTATCTAATGGTTTTACTTGATTTGGCTGAACCATAACATCATAAGATAATTGGTTTGCAACCAATAATTCTCCATTTCTATCATATACATAGCCACGTTCTGGATAATCATAAACAGTTTTTACTGCAGCATTATGAATAGGGTCATAATTTTTACTTTTAATTATTTGCAGTTGAAATAATCGTCCAATAAAAACTAAACCAGTAATGGTAATTAAAAAATAAAGTAAAAAACTCTTTTGCATTATTCAATTTTAGTAAAAATATAACTTCCTAAGAAGTATAAGATTAACGTAAAAATACTAGAAAATAGTGTGTTTAAAATAACCTCAGAAAAATTCTGTAGGCTAAAATTAGCAAAAGAAAAGTAAATAAGGTGATGAATTATGGTTAAAGTTACTACATAGTTAAATCTTTTTCCAAAAGGCTCAGATTTTAGTTTGAAAAAAGCATAATCAGTTGCCACTTTTCTAAAATATAGTTTTATAAAAAACAGTCTTGCATAAGCAATTATTAGTATTGAAAAGGCATGAATACCTCCAGAGTCTGAAAAGAAATCAACTCCTAATCCAAGAAGAAATGTATAGAATAAAAATGGTATTCGATTTTCTTTTAGTGGATATAAAAAAACAAAAATAATATAGAGATATGGGTTAATATGACCTAAAAAAAGAATATTATTTAGAATCAATACCTGTAAGAACAGTAAACCAAAAAATAGAAAAATAAGACGTACGTTGCTATTCATTCTGTGCTTCTAATTGATTAATTTCTATTCTATCAAAGTTTTTAATGATATGCACATATCCTAAATTACTCATGTCATTAAACAGAGTTACATTTACCTTATTGTCTGCGCTGTTTCCTTTATTAATTTCAGAAATAGTACCAATTAAAATTCCTTCTGGAAATATGGTTGATTTACCACCAGTTTCGATAGTGTCTCCAATTTTTAAAGGAGCTTGCCTTGGAATGTCAGAAAGTTGAACAGTATTGTAATCTTTTCCATCCCAACCTAAAGATCCAAAGTAATTGCTATTTTTTAGTCGAGCATTTATTTTACTATTCTTATTTAAAATAGACTGAACTCTTGCATAGTTATTGGTAGTATTATCTGTAATACCAATAACACCTCTGCTGTTAATTACAGCCATTTCCTTTTTAATGCCTTGATTTTCTCCTCTATCAATTGTTATAAAGTTAAAGTCTTTAGCATAATTATTATTGATAATTTTTGCAGTGGTAAATGTGTACTTCTGATTAAAATTTATGGTATCTAAAATTATTGAATCTTTAGAGTCAAGGTTATTACTGATTTTTGAGAGCAAATTTCTAAGTCGAGTATTTTCTTCGGCTAAAAGTTTGTTTTCTTCTTTTAATCCAAAATATTCAGAAATCTTAGAAGATTGAAAGTATAAGCCTCCAGTAATTGAATTAGCAGAGTTTACAAACTTACTTTTATGAAAACTGAGATTATTAAAAATAAGAAAAAGGGCAATAAATTCTAGTACAAGAAAAAACAAGAAGTATTTAAACTTCTGAAAAAAGTAGATAATTTGTTGCATTCTTAAAAATTAATAATGCTAGTTCATTAAAACGTTTTTGTATTTATTTAATTCTTTTAAGGCAATACCTGTTCCACGAACTACAGCTCTTAAAGGATCTTCAGTAACATATACAGGTAAATCAGTTTTACGAGACAAACGTTTATCTAATCCTCTTAACATAGAGCCACCTCCAGCTAAATAAATTCCTGTGTTGTAAATATCTGCAGCTAATTCTGGTGGAGTTTTAGATAATGTCTCCATTACAGCATCTTCTATTCTTAAGATAGATTTATCTAATGCTTTTGCAATTTCTCTAAAAGAAACCTGAACTTGCTTAGGTTTACCACTAAGTAAATCTCTACCTTGAACTAACATTTCATCTGGTGGACTATCTAAATCTTCAGTTGCTGCACCAATTTGAATTTTAATTTTCTCTGCTGTAGTTTCACCAACATGCAAGTTATGCTGAGTTCTCATGTAATACATAATATCACTCGTAAATAAATCGCCAGCAACTTTTACAGATTGATCACACACAATACCACCTAAAGCAATAACTGCAATTTCTGT
Source organism: Polaribacter dokdonensis (assembly GCF_024362345.1). GTDB lineage: Bacteria > Bacteroidota > Bacteroidia > Flavobacteriales > Flavobacteriaceae > Polaribacter > Polaribacter dokdonensis. Next base: position 2,627,365 of record NZ_CP101505.1, read on the forward strand.
AGTACCACCACCTATATCTATAATCATGTTTCCTTTAGGTTCCATAATATCTATACCAACACCAATAGCAGCAGCCATAGGTTCGTAAATTAGATATATTTCTTTAGCATTCATATGTTTTGCAGAATCTCTAACCGCTCTTTTTTCTACTTCTGTAATTCCTGAAGGAATACAGATGACCATTCTTAAAGCAGGTGGAAATAATTTCTTTTTTATTGATGGAATCTGTTTAACAAATTCCTTAATCATTTCTTCTGAGGCTTGAAAATCTGCAATAACTCCGTCTTTTAATGGACGAATTGTTTTAATATTTTCATGAGTTTTTCCTTGCATTAGGTTGGCTTCCTGACCAATTGCAATGATTTTACCAGAAACTCTATTTCTGGCTACTATAGAAGGGCTATCAATAACAACCTTTCCATTATGTATGATAAGCGTATTTGCGGTTCCTAAATCAATCGCAATATCTTCTGTCATAAAATCAAAAAAACCCATAGAAATTATTTCTTATTTGAAAGTGTGTATTCTTACAAATTTACAAAAATTAATCTTGTAAATAAGCGAATTAAATTAATGTTTAAAATGTCTTGTACCTGTCATTACCATAGATAAATTGTTATCATTACAGTAATCAATACTTAACTGATCTTTTATAGAACCTCCAGGTTGAATAACACTTGTAATACCAGCCTTGTCAGCTATTTCTACACAGTCTGGAAATGGAAAAAACGCATCACTAGCCATTACAGCTCCATTTAAATCAAACCCAAAACTTGTAGCTTTTTCTATAGCTTGTCTTAGGGCATCAACTCTACTTGTTTGTCCTGTACCACTTGCTAATAGTTGGTTGTTTTTAGTAAATACAATCGTGTTAGATTTTGTATGCTTGCATATTTTTGAAGCAAATAATAAATCTTTTAACTCAGCTTCTGTTGGTTTTGTATTGGTAACGTAAGTTAAGTCTTCTAAAGTATCTGTCTTAGCATCTTTATCTTGAACTAATAAACCGTTTAAAGCTGTTCTAACATTTTGAGAAGGTAATTCTGTAGTTTTCTGTACTAAAATTACTCTATTTTTCTTTCCTTTTAATATGGTTAAAGCTTCATCAGAAAACGAAGGTGCAATTACAACCTCACAAAATAATTTATGAATTTCTTCTGCAGTTGCTTCATCAATTTCTGTATTAGAAATTAAAACACCTCCAAAAGCAGAAACAGGATCACCTGCTAAAGCATCTATATAAGCTTGTTTTATTGTATTTCTTTGCGCAAAACCACATGCATTATTATGTTTTAATACTGCAAAGGTTGGGTCTTCTCCAATAAATTCATTCATTAAATTTACTGCTGCATCAACATCTAAAAGATTGTTGTAGCTTAATTCTTTACCATGTAATTTATCGAACATGGCATCTAAATCTCCAAAGAAATATCCTTTTTGATGAGGGTTCTCTCCATATCTTAAAGTTTTAGAAGTTGTTTCACTTGCTTTATATACTATTTCATCTTCATTAAAATAGTTAAAAATTGCAGTATCATAATGAGAAGAAATATTAAAAGATTTTGCTGCAAATTTCTTACGTTGTTCTATTGAAGTTTCTCCTTTATTAGATGATAATATTTCTAAAAACTCATCATACTGCTCCATAGAAGAAACTGTAAAAGTGTCTTTGAAGTTTTTGGCAGATGCTCTAATTAAAGAAATACCACCTATATCTATTTTTTCTACAATATCTTGTTCAGGTGCTCCAGAAGCAACTGTTTTTTCAAAGGGATATAAGTCAACAATAACTAAGTCTAATTGAGGGATGTTGTATTCTTTCATTTCAGCAACATCACCTTCATGATCTTGTCTGTTTAGAATACCTCCAAAAACTTTTGGGTGTAGTGTTTTTACACGACCTCCTAATATAGAAGGATATGAAGTTACATCTTCTACAGGTACTACATCTATACCTAATTCTTTAATAAACTTTTCTGTACCTCCTGTAGAATAAATAGTTACATTTAGTTCATTTAATTTTTGAACTATTGGTGCTAAACCATCTTTGTGAAATACCGAAATTAATGCTGATTTAATTGTTTTTGAAGTGCTCATTACAAGTTGTATTGTTAAGCGAGCAAATCTAAGCAATCATTAAAGAAATCGCAATGAAAAGATAGTAACAAAAGTACTAAGTAATTAACATTTTGATTTCTTTAAAATGCTCTTAATTATTCTGCACTGTCCAGAAAATCTCGAAACCAATAAACAAATTGGTCATAAACAGTGTCTTCTTCTTTTAGGTTGAATTTTTTGCTAGATTTAGCGTACGAGGTAAAGTATTCTTTAGTTCTCATCATGTGGGGGTATTAATGATTATAAAAATGTATTTCAGCGAACTAATTTATAGAATATTTTTATAAAAACAAATTTTTATAAAATATTCGCCACTTTTTTGCACACATATTCTAAAAGCTCCTCATCGTTTTCAGTAAAAGTATTGGCTGTATGAGAATCTATATCTATTTGGCCTATATTTTCTTTATTCACAAAAATTGGAATCACAATTTCAGATTTTACCTTCCAGCCACATGAGATGTAGTTATCTTGTTCAGAAACATCTTGTACTACAAAATTCTCATTGCTGACAGCAACTTGTCCGCAAATACCTTTTCCAAAAGGAATTATAGTGTGTTCTGTTTCCTCTCCTGTATATTGAGCTAATTTAAGCTCGTTTTTATCTCCGTTTTTAAAATAAAAACCTACCCAGTCATAATAAGAAATTTCATTTTCTAAATAATCACAAATACTTTGTAATTTTTCTTCTTTAGAAGTTTTTGATGCTATAATTTGATCGATGTTCTCTTTTAATGGTGCTATATTCATCACGTAATTATGTAAATTTTGTATAGATATTATCGTAATTTTTTAATAAAACTTACAAGTAAATATTTAACACAAAGTTAGAATAACTTTTTGTAAATTTGTACTTCTAAAATGAAACATTTTTTTACTAAAATATCAATTTTATCACTATCATTTTTAGTGCTGTTTTCAACCTTTTCTTTTACGGTTGATGCTCATTATTGTGGAGATTTTTTAGTAGATTTTTCACTTACAGGAAAAACAAATAGTTGTGGAATGCAGATGGATGATGATGCAAACGTAGTTATGAAAAGTTGCTGTAAAGATGAGGTTCAAAAAATAGAAGGTCAGGAAGAACTTCAAAATCAAGAAGTAAAAGAATTTACTTTTAAGGAGCAGCAATTTGTTGCTACTTTTTTTATTACTTATAGAGATTTATTTATAGAACAAGCTTCAAGAAATAAATTTTATAAAGACTTTACTCCACCTGATATTCCTATAGATTATCAAGTACAATATCAAACATTTTTAATCTGATTTTTTTTTAATTACAAACAGTAGTCTTCTATTGAGTTAGAAGAAAAATAGTTGTTGTTAATTAAATAATAATAGAAATGAAAAAAATATTTATAAATAGCATATTGCTATTTGTACCACTCATAATCTTTTCGCAAAACACTTTTAAAGGAATGATTATGGACAAAAACAATCCTCAGAATAATTTAGGAGTAGAAGGTGTTAGTGTGCACTGGTTAGATACTAATGTTGGCACAATAACTAACGATAAAGGTTGGTTTACGATTGATTATAAATCAGATTATAAAAAACTTGTAATTAGTTACTTAGGCTATAAAATAGATACTTTAACGATAACTAGTTTAGAGCCAATTCATCATTTTTTGACTTTAGAAAGTGAGTTAGAAGAAATTACCATTAATAGCAAACGAAATGCTGTTCAGAAATCATTTTTGTCTACTACAAATATGTTTACAGTAAATGCAGAAGAATTATTAAAAGCTGCTTGTTGTAATTTGGCTGAAAGTTTTGAAACAAATCCTTCTATAGATTTAAGTTTTTCTGATGCCTTAACAGGTACAAAACAAATTCAAATGTTGGGTTTAACTAGTCCTTATTTACTAATTACCCAAGAAAATATACCAAGTGTTAGAGGTGCAAGTCAGGTTTTTGGACTCACATTTACTCCAGGAACTTGGGTAGAAAGTATACAAATTACCAAAGGTGCAGGTTCTGTTGTTAATGGTTATGAGAGTATTTCTGGTCAAATTAATGCAGAATTGGTAAAGCCTTTAACAGATAATGCATTCTTTTTAAATGCATACGGATCTCAAATGGGGCGTTTTGAACTGAATACACATTTCAATCAAAAAGTATCAGATAAATGGAATACAGGTTTATATATTCATGGCAATTATAGAGGCCAAAAATTGGATAGGAATAATGACAATTTTTTAGATATGCCATTAGCCAATCAAATAAATGTAATGAACAGATGGCAATTTACAGATGCAGAAAAAGGTTGGGTTAGTTTTATAAATGTTCGTTTTTTGAATGATGAAAAACAAACAGGTGAAATCAATTTTAATCCAGATATAGATAAAGGCACAACCAATAATTGGGGAAGTGAAATAGATACAAAACGATTTGATACTTCTCTTAAATTGGGGTATGTGTTTCCTGAATTACCTTTTCAAAGTATAGGTTTTCAAATGGCTTACAGCAATCATCAGCAAGATTCTTATTTTGGGTTAAATGTATATGACATTCAGCATCAAAGCATGTATTCTAATCTTATTTTTAATTCGATTATTGGTGATACAAGAAATAAGTTTAAAACCGGTTTAAGTTTTACTTACGATAAATACGATGAACTTGTTAATACCACTAATTTTGATAGAAAAGAAAATTCTTTTGGAGGTTTTTTTGAATACGCTTTTGATAATTTAGACAACTTTAGTATAACTGCAGGTTTAAGATTAGATACTCATAATTTACTAGGCACTTTTCTAACACCAAGATTACATCTTAGATTTGTGCCCTGGGATAAAGGTGTGTTGAGAGCTTCTGTTGGAAGAGGAAAAAGAAGTGCCAATATTTTTGCGGAAAATCAGCAATTATTTGCAAGTTCTAGGCAAATAAATATAGATAATGTTGGTGGTAATATCTATGGATTAAATCCAGAAATTGCATGGAATTATGGAGTGTCTTATCTTCAGAAATTTAACCTAGTCAATAGCAAAGGAGACATCACTTTAGATTTTTATCAAACAAAATTCGATAATCAAGTAATTGTAGATTGGGAAAATCCGCAAGCAGTGTCTTTTTATAATTTAGATGGTAAGAGTGTTGCAAATAGCTTTCAAATAGAGGTAAACTATGCTTTATCTGAAAGATTAAATTTAAGAACGGCTTACAAGTATTTTGATATTTCTACAGATTATAAATCTGGAAATCTGCAAAAACCTATTCAGCCTAGAGACCGATTTTTTGCCAATTTATCTTATGAAACAGATTTAACTGCTACTAATGCTCAGTGGAAATTTGATGTTACTTTTAATAATATTGGTAAACAGCGTTTGCCAAATACAAGCACAAAACCTGTACAATACCAATTGCCAGAAATTACAGAGCCTTATCAATTATTAAATACACAAATTACAAAAGTATTTTCTAAGAAATTTGAAGTCTATTTAGGTGCTGAGAACTTAACCAACGTACAACAAAACAATCCTGTTTTGGCAAGTGATGATCCTTTTGGGCCAAATTTTGATACTACAATTGTGTACGCTCCAATTTTTGGCAGGTCTATTTATACAGGATTAAGATTTAAATTAAATTAAAAACAAATACAGAAATGAAAAAATTAATTTTAACTTTAAGTATCATTTTGATTGGCTTTTCAGTACAATCTCAAGAAATTAAGAAAAATAAAAACGCAAAGGAAGTTATAAAAGTAGATGGAATTTGTGGCATGTGTAAAAAGCGAATTGAAACAGCTGCGTTAAAAACAAAAGGAGTAAAGTTTGCTATTTGGAGTCCAGAAACACATCAACTTAATTTAATTATGGATGAGCGAAAAACAGATGTTGAAGCCATTCAAAAAAACATACTAGCTGTTGGTCATGATATCTTATTAGAAGAAGGTAAAAAGTTAGTAGCAAAAACTGAAGCTTATAATTCTGTTCATCCTTGTTGTAAATATAGAGATCATGAAATTGTAGAAGATCATAAAGGAGAATTAAAAAAGCAAAAAAAGAATTAAAATTATGCTGAAACAAACATATACAGTTTCTGGTATGACTTGCAATGGATGTAAAAATTCTGTGGAAAAATCATTATTGAAATTTAATGAAATTGTTGAAGCTACAGTTAACCTAGAAAAAAAGCAAGTAGAAGTTTTGTTGAATGATGAAATTTCAGTTCAGAAATTGCAGTCTGGTTTAGCAGATAAATTTGTAATTTCTGAAAAGAAAGAGCAGGTAGATAACGCTTTTAAAGAGGAAGAAACATCTGAATTAAAGCAATTGTATCCGCTATTTTTAATATTTACTTTTATTACTTCTGCATCCATTTTAATACATTTTAGAGATTGGCAAATTGCTGAATTCATGTATACATTTATGGGGCTTTTTTATGTGGTATTTAGTTTTTTTAAGTTTTTAGATGTAAAAGGTTTTGCTGCAAGTTTTGCTATGTACGATCCTTTAGCTAAGATTTTACCTAAGTATGGTCTGGTTTATCCTTTTATAGAATTATCACTAGGATTGTGCTTTTTAATGCATTTTCAAATAATACCAGCCTTAATATTTACTATTGTAATTTTGGGTATTACAACTGTTGGAGTTACAAAATCTTTATTGAGTAAACAATCCATTAAATGTGCTTGCCTAGGCTCAGTCTTAAATTTACCAATGACAAAAGCTACTTTTATAGAAAATTCTATTATGATTTTTATGGCAATTTTTATGATTGTTAAATTGGTTTAATAAAAGTTAATTCGAAAAAAAGATCCGCTATTTAATAGCGGATTTTTTATATGAATCAATTATAAAATCATTTAAGGCTACATAGCCTTTTTAGTACTAAAGGTTAGTTCTTTAGTGCTTAGTTTGCCTGAGTTAGAAATACCTTCTAAATACATTTTAATATTTTCTTGCTGATTAATGGGAACTCTAAATTCGTATGTAGAATTTGCATTAACTGTAATAAATGGTTTCCAGAAAATAGCTCCATAATTTTGGTAGGTTTGATCTAAATAACTTGGGTATTTTGGGCTGTAATATTCTATTTGTTTAGAAAAACCAACAGGAAGATAAAACTCATTAAATGTAGAATTTTTTCTACTGTATTCTTTGGCAGATAGTGAGTACATATAGATTACCTCATTAAACTGACTTGGATCTTGTCCAAAAGATATACTCTTTAAGGTGTTTAGATAAAGTCCGTCTAAAAGCCATAAACTCTGTGTAATTTCATTACCATCTAAATAGACTCTTACAGCTCTTAATTGCCTTGTATAATTATCACTTTCTCCAGAAGACATACTATGATTTCTATCTGGCCTTCTTTTTCCTATGAAAATATCTCCATTTGTAATTTGTACATCAAATCTTTTAAAGCTTAAAAAGTCTAAAACTAAATCACCTCCTGTAACCACCATTTTATCCATCTTAAAAGTGGTAAGCATCGTTGCAAAACCATAAGCGCTATTTTCTTCTTTAACTCTTTTTGTTTTAACAATTACTTCATCTAAGGTGCTAACACCATCTGTTAAGGTCTTAAAATTAGAAACTTCTAATTCAGCTTTATTAGGTTCTTTTATAAAATCAGTTTTTAAAACATCTGTTATAGAACTATTGGAGTAGGTAAGGCTTGGCCCAATTTTGTTTACGAAATTATTGCTGATTTTTAATCCGAAGTGAAATTTAGAGTCTTTAATAAGAAAAGAATTCTTTAGAAGCAATTCTTGACTTCCAGGTTTAATTTCGGTAATTAAGTTATTTGCATCAGAATAAACAACCACAGTATGGTTTTTTTTCAAAGGATTGTTCAGGCTGAATTTTATGTCTATTCCATTTTCAAACTCATAGGTTGGCTTTTCTAGTTTTTCAAAAATATTTTTCCAGCTATATTTGCTCCATCCTTGGGTAATTAAAAGCAAGTCTAATTCTTCCAGTCGATTTTCATTACTACTATTAAAGTAATATTCAGGATTTTCTATTTGTCCTCTTACATAAGGATTTAAAATAAAAGAACTCTTTATAGTATTTATAGGCCTGTAAGCTTTTGTTTTAATAGGTAAAAAAGAAGCACTTAAATGAATCTTATCATTAGAATTGTTGGTAATTCTAAGAGCAATAGAATCTCTGGAAGTTGCTAACTGGTTTATATTTACATCAAAAAATAAATCTTGATGTTCATTATAAATAATTCGTTCACTTATTGCATTTTGCTCTTCATTAAAAAGAGTAATTATATTGATACCATGCTCTAAATCTTCTTTCTTTAAGGCAATTAAATACTTAGCATTTTCTGCATTAAATTCAATATTGAATTGTTTGTAGGTTTTTGTATTATGAATAAATAACGTGTAAGATTTACCTTTTAAAAGGGCAGCTGTAATTGGGTTTGTTTCTATTAAAATTTCTACACCATTTGTAGTCTGCACTGTTTTTAGAAGAACACCTATGGTTCTAGGTTCTGTAATTTTTCTTTCTATTTTAATACCATTGGGTAATTCAGCTATAAAACTATAACTATCATCTTCAGGTAAATAAAAGGATACTTTACCTAAACCAAATTTATTGATGGAGAAGGTTTCTATAAATTCACCATCGCTATTTTTAATAATACCCTCTTTAATTTGTAAACCTTTATTATTGGCATCTTTAAGTAAAATACCCACTGTATTTTCTGCATTTGTTACATAATGACCACCTTCTGGAAATAGTTTAAATTCAAAATAATCTTCCTCACTGAAAGTAGAAACTATTTCTTCTTTGTATTTTTCAGATGAGACTATTGTAATTTTTTGTTGATAAGAATTATTTTCTTTAAAATTTAGCATCCAATTTGTAGAGGCTTTTATGTAATAGTTTTTATTGGTAAATGAAGAGTCTATGGCTATAGATCCTCTACCAATTCCATTTTTAATTTCAATTAGCTGTTGGTCTTTCATTTTACCAGTTTCTTCAAAAATACTTACATATAAATTGGTTGTATTTACATGAAGTTTATTTGAATTCTGATCTTTTACATAAGCTTGAAACCAAATTTTTTCTCCTGATAAAAATGTGGTTTTATTAAGTTGAAGGTGAGGTATTTCTCTGGTGTATTCAAAATAGTTTTTAAACGAGTTTTCAATTTCTTTATCTTGCCCAAAGCTTGTTGCACAAATGGCCAATAAAAGTATTAAGTATACATTAATTTTAGTTCTCATAGCTGGAGGTATTATGTTTTTATAAATATACTAAAAAAAACATTAATAATAGTATTACTTTTAGTAATGTTTTTATCACTTAGAATTTAGAGCATGACACTCTTTGATTATTGGTTAATCCTTTTTGCTTATTTTCATGCAATAGTCCTTCGTTATTTATAGCTTCTAGAAAGATATTGTCTTTTCTGAATCATTACTAGGCTTATGCTAAGAAAATATATTTCAAGTAAATCATTGTTTATTTTGAACTTACTAGTTTAATTGTAAATAAAATAGAAAAAGCTCGATAGAAGTTATTCTATCGAGCTTTTAAAAAATTTCAAAAAGTTAAGTTAAAACTTAATCTTTTTTAAAATATTACATCATTCCTGGCATTCCACCACCCATTGGAGGCATTCCACCACCTGCTGGTGCATCTTCTTTAATATCTATTAAAGCACACTCAGTAGTTAAAATCATACCAGCAACAGAAGCTGCATTTTCTAAAGCAACTCTTGTAACTTTTTTAGGATCTATGATACCAGCATCTAACATGTTTACATAAGTTTCAGTTTTAGCATCGTAACCAAAGTCTTTTTTACCTTCTAAAACTTTATTGATTACTACAGAACCTTCACCTCCTGCGTTTTCTACGATAGTTCTTAAAGGAGCTTCAATTGCCTTATTTACAATTTGAACTCCTGTAGTTTCATCTAAGTTTTCTGTAGCTAATTTTTCTAATACTTTTTTAGCACGTACTAAAGCAACACCACCACCAGCAACAATACCTTCTTCTACTGCAGCTCTTGTTGCATGTAAAGCATCATCTACTCTGTCTTTCTTTTCTTTCATTTCTACTTCAGAAGCAGCACCCACATATAAAACTGCAACACCACCAGCTAATTTAGCCAAACGTTCTTGTAGTTTTTCTTTATCGTAATCAGAAGTAGTAGTTTCTATTTGCGCCTTAATTTGATTTACTCTTGCTTTAATAGCATCTGCATCTCCAGAACCATTTACAATTGTTGTGTTGTCTTTATCAATTGTAATACCTTCTGCAGAACCTAATAAATCTAAAGTTGCATTTTCTAAAGAAAAACCTCTTTCTTCAGAAATAACTGTTCCTCCAGTTAAAATTGCAATATCTTCTAACATTGCTTTTCTTCTGTCTCCAAATCCTGGTGCTTTTACAGCAGCAATTTTTAAACCTCCTCTTAACTTGTTTACTACTAAAGTAGCTAATGCTTGTCCATCTACATCTTCTGCAATAATTAATAAAGGTCTACCAGATTGAGAAACTGGTTCTAAAATTGGTAAAATTTCTTGTAAGTTTGAAATCTTCTTATCAAATAATAATACATAAGGATTTTCTAAATCTGCAATCATTTTATCTGCATCAGTTACAAAGTAAGGAGATAAATATCCTCTATCAAACTGCATACCTTCTACAACATCTACATATGTATCAGTACCTTTTGCTTCTTCTACAGTAATTACACCTTCTTTACCAACTTTTCCAAATGCCTGTGCAATTAAATCTCCAATTGTATTGTCATTATTTGCAGAAATTGCAGCTACTTGCTGAATTTTATCAGATGAGTTACCAACTTTTTGAGTTTGTTTTTCTAAGTCTGAAACTATAGATTCTACAGCTTTGTCAATTCCGCGTTTTAAATCCATAGGATTTGCACCTGCAGCAACGTTTTTTAAACCTTCTTTTACAATTGCTTGTGCTAAAACAGTAGCAGTTGTTGTTCCATCACCAGCCAAATCATTGGTTTTAGAAGCAACTTCTTTTACCATTTGAGCTCCCATATTTTCAAGCTCATTCTCTAATTCAACTTCTTTTGCTACAGAAACACCATCTTTTGTTACAGTTGGTGCTCCAAATGCTTTAGAAATAATTACGTTTCTTCCTTTTGGTCCTAAAGTTACTTTTACTGCATTAGCTAATGCATCAACTCCACGTTTTAAACCATCTCTTGCTTCAATATCAAATTTAATATCTTTTGCCATTTTGTTTTTATTTTTTTTGCTTTTAGCTGAAAGCTCTTGGCTTTTTGCTAAAATAGTTTGCATTAATTTTTATTTTTTTGCTTCAGGCAAATAGCCAAAAGCAAATAGTTTTATTTATATAATTGCTAGAATATCAGATTCACGCATCATTAAATAATCTTTACCTTCTAACTTTAATTCAGTTCCACCATATTTACCATATAAAACAGTGTCTCCTACTTTTACAGTTAAAGGCTCATCAACTTTACCATTACCAACTGCAACTACAGTTCCTTTTTGTGGTTTCTCTTTTGCATTATCTGGAATAATTAATCCAGATGCCGTTTTTGTTTCTGCTGGTGCAGGTTCTACAAGAACTCTGTCTGCTAAAGGTTTAATGTTTAATCCCATTGTTTTATAAATTTTGATTAATAAAATTATTTTTTATGCTTTTAATTAGTCAGAAATTATGCCATCGATTAAAAACTGACAATTTTTCTTTGATTGATTTTTAAAGGGAAAATCAGTGCAAAAAAAAATGCCAACGTGTCATTTACGTTGGCATTTTAAATTGTTTAGATAGTATTTAGTTAATACTATCGTTAGAAGATGGTAAAGTGTTTTCTACTGGAGTCGTAGTTTCTACACCATCTAAAGTATTGTTTAAGTTTACATCATTTTCTCCACCTCTAGGAATGGCTACATTTGATAATAAAATTAATGCGAACATTGCAATAGCTAACGTCCACGTTGTTCTGTCTAAAAAGTTGTTTGTGTTTTGTACACCACCCAAAGATTGTGCACCTCCACCACCAAATGAAGAAGATAAACCTCCTCCTTTAGGATTTTGAACCATTACTATTAATACTAAAGCTACTGCTACAATTAAAATTAATATGATAAAAGCTGTATAACTCATTATTTATGTTTTTGTAAAATTTGTATTCTTTTAATTTGGTCTGCAAAGAAACCACTTTTTTCTGGATATTTCAAACTTAAAATTCGATAGGCCTGAATTGCATTTTCATACTTCTTTTGCTCTAAATAAACCTTGGCTAAGGTTTCTGTCATTAAGCTAGTATCTTGCTGGTTTTTAGCAATAGAAACAGAAATGTTTTTATCTTTTGCTAAAGGTTCTATTTTAGGATTATTCGCTATAAATTTTTGAATAATTTCCTCTTTTTTAGAAGTTTTTGAAGAAGTTTTATCAACTCTATTTATAGGTTTTTTAGATGATAATTGCAGCCATTGATTAAAAGAATGATTTTCTGAATGTGTAAAAGCAATAGGTTTGCCAACTTCTAATTCTTCTTTTGTTTGGCTGACTAAACTCTCTAAAGTTCCACTGTTTATTACTTTTGAACTAATACTTTCTGTACTTGGACTGCTTTCTTTTTTAGGGGTTGTAAGAGATTCACTTTTAGAAAAATTAGTTGAGGTAATGTATTCAAAAAGTATTGCTCTATCTCTTGTATTTGCAGCAGTATTTTTTAATTCTTGGTTGTATTTAAAACTGTTGCTCTGCTTTAATTTATTTAGGTATAAAACTCTAGCTGCTTGAAAAAATGGATACTTTTCTACTACAGCCTTCAAATCAGAAATTTCTATTTTTTCTAATTCGTTTTTGCTTTTAAAGGCTTTTGTAAGAGATGAAGTTTCCAAATTAATTTGCATTACCATTTTGCTACAGAAGCATTAAAAATATCTTGAATTATTCTTTCTAGAATTTCGTCTAAAGCATTTTCTAAAACGCTACCTGAAAGTTGTGCATTTGCATCAAAATCAGAATAAAAAGAGAATGTTTTTTCAAAGTCATCATCTTCTTCTAGTTTATTTACAAAACGAACATTTACTGAAACTGTTAACCTGTTTTGGGCTGCAGTTTGGTTTGATGTTCCACTCATTGGTGTAATTCTGTACCCAGTTATTTCTCCACTAAAATATAAATCACCATTAGAATTGGTAAGTGTTAAGTTTGTTTGACGCGTAAATAGATCTTGCAAATCATTTGTAAAACGCTGAGTTAAAACAGGCTCTACTAAAGGTGCTTGATTTGGAAAAAAATCAACTTGAATGGTTTTTGCATCACCTGTATTACCTCCTGTAAAAGAATATGGTCCACATCCTATAAGAGTAACTAGAATAAAGATAGATAAAATTAAATTCTTCATGTTATAAAATTACAAATCGTACTGTTTAATTTTTCGATATAGGGTTCTTTCAGAAATGCCTAATTCTTTAGCAGCCAATTTACGTTTGTTATTGTTTTTTTCAAGAGATTTTTTAATCATTTCTATCTCCTTGTCTTGTAAAGATAAAGATTCATCTTCTTCTATAGTCTCAATAAAATCATAATCTTTTTCTGAAGGTGAATTTTGAGGAACATTTAAAACTTCAATATCTAGCTCTTCTAAATCCTTATTATTGTAGATTTTTTCTAATAACCTGTGATTTTCTTCTTGTACTTCTTCTACGTTTCCATTCTTCATTAAATCTAGTGTTAGCTTCTTTAAATCATTAATGTCATTACGCATATCAAAAAGAATTTTATACATAATATCACGTTCTGTAGAAAAATCATTTTCTTTTTTACCACCAATAATAGCTGGTAGATTACCTGAATTATTTGGTAAATATTGTTGTAATTTCTGAGCGCCAATACTTCTTTCTTCTTCAATAACAGAAATTTGTTCGGCTAAGTTTTTAAGTTGACGAATGTTACCTGGAAAACGAAAATTCATTAATACTTTTACAGCATTTTCATCTAATCTAATGGATGGCATTCTATATTTCTGAGCAAAATCTGCAGCAAATTTTCTAAATAGTAAATGAATGTCTTCATTTCGTTCTCTAAGAGGAGGTAGGTTAATTTCTACAGTGCTTAACCTATAATATAGATCTTCTCTAAATTTTTCTTTTTCTATGGCAGATTGCATGTTTACGTTGGTAGCTGCAACAATTCTAACATTCGTTTTTAAAACTTTTGATGAACCAACTTTTATAAATTCGCCATTTTCTAGAACACGTAGCAAACGCACTTGAGTAGTCAATGGCAATTCACCAACTTCATCTAAAAAAATGGTACCACCATCTGCAACTTCGAAATATCCTTTTCTGTCCTGAGTTGCTCCTGTAAAAGCACCTTTTTCATGACCAAAAAGTTCACTATCAATTGTACCTTCTGGAATTGCACCACAATTTACAGCAATATATTTTGCATGTTTTCTGTGTGATAATGAGTGTATAATTTTTGGAATATTCTCTTTACCTACACCACTTTCTCCTGTAACAAGTACAGAAATATCAGTAGGTGCAACTCTTACAGCTTTTTCTAAAGCTCTATTAAGGTGAATATCGTTTCCGATAATTCCAAAGCGTTGTTTTAATGCTTGTAAGTTTTCCATTTTCTTTTCTTAGAATTTATAAAAAAGAATTTATAAAAAAGAATTGAGAGAAAAGGTGAGTGCTGATCTCTAATTTCTCTTTTTTAAAAATTAATTATTATCTGAGTAACCAACAGCAGTTCCTTTTAAGGTTGCTGAGGTGCAATCTTCTACTTTTACATTTACAAAATCACCTAACTTATAGTGTTCTTTTGGAAATACAATAACAGTATTCTGTGTGTTTCTACCTTTCCACTCATTAGGATTTTTCTTAGAAGTACCTTCAATTAGAACTTCTTCTACTTTTCCTAAATGTTGTTGAGTTCTGTATAAAGCGTGTTTCTGTTGTAAATCTATAACTTCTGTTAATCTTCTTTTCTTTACAGCAGCAGGTACATCATCTTCCATTTTCTTACCAGCTAAAGTTCCTGGTCTTTCAGAATAGGCAAACATGAATCCAAAATCATATTTTACATATTCCATTAAATCTAAGGTGTCTTGATGATCTTGTTCTGTTTCTCCACAAAAGCCAACAATCATATCTTGAGACAAGGCCATTTCTGGAACAATCTTAAATATATTATCAACCAACTCCATATATTCTTCACGAGTGTGTTGTCTGTTCATGGCTTTCAACATGGCATTACTTCCACTTTGAACTGGCAAGTGAATGTACTTGCAAATATTCCTGTGTTTAGCCATAACATGAATTACGTCTAAACTCATGTCTTGAGGATTAGAGGTAGAAAAACGGAAACGTGTTTTTGGAAATTGGGTAGCACACATATCTAACAACTGAGCAAAATCAACTGCAGTTGCTTGTGCCATTTCTGAAGCCTTTTTAAAATCTTTCTTTAAACCTCCTCCATACCATAAGAAGCTATCTACATTTTGGCCTAATAAAGTAATCTCTTTAAAACCTTTATCTACCATAGACTGTATTTCCTCTAAAATACTTTTTGGATCTCTACTTCTTTCTCGTCCACGAGTAAAAGGTACAACACAAAAAGTACACATGTTGTCACAACCCCTTGTAATAGATACAAAAGCAGATACTCCATTAGAATTTAAACGAACAGGAGAAATATCACCATACGTTTCTTCTTTAGATAAAATTACATTTACAGCATCTCTACCTTCGTATACTTCTTCTAAAAGGTTTGGTAAATCTTTATAGGCATCTGGTCCAACAACTAAGTCAACAATTTTTTCTTCTTCTAAAAACTTTTCTTTTAAGCGTTCAGCCATACAACCTAAAACGCCTACTTTCATTTTTTTGTTAACTTGCTTTACAGCATTATATTTTTGCAATCTTCTACGAACTGTAGTTTCTGCTTTTTCACGAATAGAACAAGTGTTTACTAAAACTAAATCTGCTTCTTCTAAAATTTGAGTAGTGTTGTAACCTTGTTTATCTAAAATAGCTGCAACAATTTCACTATCATTCATATTCATTTGACAGCCATAGCTTTCTATGAATAATTTTTTAGTGTTCTCTTTCTTATTTTCTGTTACAAGTGCCTTTCCTTGTATTTTTTCGTCAATAATTTTCTCTACTTCTTGCATCTTTCAATTTGTAATTTGAAGGTGGGCAAAGATACAACCAATTTTATATTTTTATGACAAATTGGCAGAAAATTAATGTTGTTTTTCTGTTAATTATTCATCTAATATTTACTAAAAAATTTTTTTTAACAAAAAACTAACTACTTTTGCATTTTAAAATAGCCCTTATTTAACGGGTTTTGAGTGATAAATGAGAGATATATGGCAAAGAATTTAGTAATAGTAGAGTCACCAGCAAAAGCTAAAACTATCGAAAAATTTCTTGGTAAAGATTACCAAGTAGAATCAAGTTATGGGCATATTGCAGATTTACCATCGAAAGAATTAGGTATAGATGTAGAAGGTGATTTTAGTCCTAAATATATAGTTTCCGATGATAAAAAACCAGTTGTTAAAAAATTAAAAAGTTTAGCAAAAAAAGCAGAAACTGTTTGGTTAGCAAGTGATGAAGATAGAGAAGGAGAGGCTATTGCTTGGCATTTAAAAGAGCAATTAGATTTAAAAGAAGATAATACAAAACGTATTGTTTTTCATGAAATTACTAAAAAAGCAATTCTAAAAGCTGTAGAGAATCCTAGAGATATAGATTATCATATGGTAAATGCTCAGCAAGCACGTAGAGTTTTAGATAGACTTGTAGGGTATGAATTGTCACCAGTTTTATGGCGTAAAGTAAAGGGAGGTTTATCTGCAGGTAGAGTGCAATCTGTTGCAGTGCGTTTAATTGTAGAAAGAGAGAGAAGTATTCAAGATTTTAAACCAGAGACACATTATAAAGTAGTTGCTGAATTTTCAAATAATGAAGGTAAAAAGTTTAAAGCTACTATTCCTAAAAACTTCGATTCTAAAAAAGCTGCAGAAGACTTTTTAAAGTCCTGTGCTAATGCCGATTTTAACATTGCAGATTTAACCAAAAAGCCAGCAAAAAAATCACCTGCAGCACCATTTACAACATCAACTTTACAACAAGAAGCATCTCGTAAATTAGGCTTTGCAGTGGGTAGAACAATGCAAGTTGCACAACGTTTGTATGAAGCAGGTTTAATTACTTACATGAGAACAGATAGTGTAAATTTATCTGTAGATGCAAGAAACGAAGCTGAAGAAGAAATTATAGCTTCTTATGGTAAAGAATATAGTAAACAAAGAGTGTTTAAGTCTAAAGCAAAAGGTGCTCAAGAAGCCCATGAAGCCATTAGGCCAACCAATATGAAAATGCATTCTATTGATACTGAATATGATCAAAATAGATTGTATGATTTAATTTGGAAAAGAACCTTGGCTTCACAAATGAGTGATGCCCAATTAGAAAGAACTAATATCAAAATAGAAAACTCTGAAAACTCAAAAATCTTTACTGCAAATGGAGAGATGATTAAGTTTGAAGGGTTCTTAAAAGTGTATTTAGAAGGTAAAGATGATGATGAAGAAGAGCAAGCAGGAATGCTGCCCAATCTAAAAGTTAATGAAAGTCTAGATTATATTTTTATAAATGCAACTCAGCGTTTTACAAGTCCTCCTTACAGATTTACAGAAGCATCTTTAGTAAAACAGTTAGAAGAATTAGGTATTGGTCGTCCATCAACATATGCACCAACAATTTCGACAGTTCAGAGAAGAGGTTATGTGGAAAAAGGCCAAAATGAAGGCGTTGAAAGAACTTACGAACAAATGATTTTAGCTGATGGAGCTGTTAAAAGTCAGCAATTATCAGAAAAAACAGGTTCAGATAAAAATAAGTTAGTTCCTACAGATATTGGAAACATTGTAAACGACTTTTTAGTGGCCAATTTCTCTAATATATTAGATTTTGGATTTACAGCAAAAGTTGAAAATTCTTTTGATGATATTTCTGAAGGTGATGAAGATTGGATAGAGATGATTAAAGATTTCTATACTAAGTTCCACGATAATGTAGAAGATGTAAAAGAAAATGCAGAAAGAGAAAGTGGTGAACGCATTTTAGGAAAGCATCCAAAATCTGGTAAAACAGTTTTGGTACGTTTAGGAAAATTTGGACCTATTGCTCAAATAGGAGCTCCAGATGATGAGGAAAAGCAATTTGCTAGTTTAAATAAAGATCAAAATTTAGGTACAATTACATTAGACGAAGCTTTAGAATTATTCTTGCTCCCTAAAACTTTAGGAACGTATGAAGATGAAGAAGTAATTGTTTCTAATGGGCGATTTGGACCTTACATTCGTTTTGGAAAAATGTTTGTTTCTTTAGATAAGGGAGAAAACCCAATGGAGGTTGATTTACCTAGAGCAGAAGAATTAATAAGAGCTAAGCAAAAAGCAGATGCTCCTATTTATCATTATGAAGATTTACCTGTGCAAAAAGGTGTGGGTAGATTTGGTCCTTTCATAAAGTGGAATGGCATGTTTATCAACGTAAATAAAAAGTACGATTTTGATAACCTTTCTGATGATGATATTGTAGAGCTTATAGAAGTTAAAAAGCAAAAAGAGATAGATAAAGTTATCCATAATTGGGAAGATGTTGGTATTCGTGTAGAAAAAGCAAGATGGGGTAGGTTTAATGTGTTAAAAGGAAAAATAAAAATTGAGCTTCCTAAAACTACAGATATTGAGAAACTATCTAAAGAAGAGGCTGTTAAGATGATTGAAGCAAAAACGCCGAAGAAAAAAGCAGCAAAGAAAAAAACGACAAAAAGAAAAACAGTAAAAAAGAAATAGTATTTTTGGTATCTTGCATACACAATTATAATTAATGAATAAAGACTTCTTATCCCCTATAAAAGAAACTGCGCTTGCTCATTTGGTGTTACACTCACCTTTATGTTTAGGGAATAAAATTAGAATTCATTCAAATCAAACAGGTTTTCCAGATTTAGATGACGTTAAAATTGCCATTTTTGGTGTTCAGGAAGATAGAAACTCTGAAAACAATTTTGGTTGTGGAGATGATTTACACTTTGTAAGAAGAAAAATTTACGAACTTTTTCCTGGAAATTGGCATACAGAGATTGCAGATATTGGTAATGTAGCTAAAGGAGATAAGGTTTCTGATACGTATTTTGCTGTTTCAGAGGTAATTACCTCTTTGCTTAAAAAAGATATCATTCCAATAATTATTGGAGGTGGTCAAGACATTACATATGTAAATTACAGGGCTTATGACACTTTGGAGCAATCTGTAAATATTACAGCAGTAGATAGTAGATTTGATCTAGGTAATTTAGATGATGAATTAACTTCTCAATCTTACTTGAGTAAAATCATTATGCAAGAGCCTAACAATCTTTTCAACTATTGTAATGTTGGTTATCAGACGTATTTTAATTCGCAAGAAGCTATTCACCTTTTAGATAGTCTATTTTTCGATGCTTACAGATTAGGTAATGCTAAAGAATTAGAAAATATTGAACCAGCTTTTAGAAATGCAGATATAGTTTCTATAGACTTAGGGGCTGTTAGACAGAGTGAAGCACCAGCTAATAATAATGCCTCTCCAAACGGATTTTATGGTGAAGAAATTTGTGCAATATCTAGATATGCAGGTTTGAGTGATAAAGTATCATCCTTTGGAATTTACGAGTATAATTCGAAACTAGATAACAATCATCAAACAGCAAATTTGATGGCTCAGATGATTTGGTATTTTATTGAAGGTGTGAATTATAGAGTAAAAGATTACCCTTTTTCAGGCAAAGAAAACTACCAAAAGTTTACTGTAATGTTAGAAGATGATGATCCTTTAGTGTTCTATAAAAGTAATAAAACAGGTCGTTGGTGGATAGAGATAAATATTTTATCAGATAATAAATACAAAAGACATGCGTTAATACCATGTACATTTAAAGATTACACAGAGGCTACCAAACAAATAATACCAGAAAGATGGTATAAGGCCATGCAAAAAATGATGTAATTAAAGAATAATAT